>NZ_MJGN01000001.1:0-27270 GCF_001865065.1 Curtobacterium sp. MCBA15_008
CGACGTTGCGTTTTGCGGGAGGGGTCAGCGCGGGAGACGCCGCGCGGGTCAGCGGCGCAAGCGTGCGCGCTCGGCACGGGCGGCGTCGAGCAGCACGCGCGCACGGGCGTCGAACGAGTGCTCGGCGGCGATCCCGGCCGCGACGGCGCGGCGCTCCGCGGGCGACGGCCACGCGCGCGCCGGGTCGAGCAGGGCGCCCAGGTCGTCCCGCGACCGGGCGACGGCGAGCGTCGGGACGTCGAGCACGTCCCCGACACCGGCGACCTCGTCCGTGACGACGATCCCACCGGACGCCAGCACGTCGAACACCCGGTTCGACACGAAGCCGCCCGCCGCCATGTCCGGCCAGTGGTCGTTGAGGACCACGCGGGCGGATGCGTACGCCGTGGCGACCTCGGCCCGCGACAACGACGGCTCCCCGAGCATGACGGCGGGCACGACCTCGTCCCAGCCGGGGCCGTGCACGCGCAGGTCCGCGCCGAGTGCGACCGCGTCGGACACCACCGGACGCGCCGTTCCCCGTGTCGACCCGACGAACACCACCCGACCGGCGTCCTCGGTCGTGTCGCTCCGTGAACCCGGGTGGAACACCGCGGAGTCGGTCGCCTGCAGCAGCGTCCGCACCGGCACCCCGGCACGGGCGGCAGCTCCCGCAGCCCACACCGGACCCGCTGCGAACGCGGCGTCGAACGACCGGAGCTCGGTGTCCGAGACGTCGTCGGGATGGCTGATCACCCAGAGCAGGTTCACCGACGCGGGGTTCGGCGGTACGCGATCGAGCCCGCGGATGACGAGGGTGACGTCGTCCGTCGCGTCGTCGTCCCGGACGTGCGCTTCACGCCGGTCGACCCGGACCTGTTGACCGAGGCGCTCCAGCGCACCCGCGAGCTCGGTGGCGAAGTGCACGTCGCCCCACCCGTCGCCCTCGGGCCCGGCCGGGGCGGCGATCTTGACGGACCAGGTCAACCGGTCGCCGTCGAACCGCGAGCGGGCCACGGGCGTGACCGGTCGCGCACCCCACGGGGGCAGCGGGCGTCCGGCGGCGACCGCTCCGTCGCCGTCGGGCGCTCGATCGCGCCAGACCGAGAACGCGTCGACCGTCGCCGCGTCGACCGTCCGGCCGGCCTCCGTCGAGCGGGTCAGCGACCACACCGCACGCACGGGTCGGCCGTCGCGGTCGGCGATCGCGCGGGTCCAGCTGGTCAGGGTCATCCGCTCGTCCGGGAGGCACGGTGCCGGCACCAGGGAAGCGCCCGGCACCGACACGGCCGGTTGGTCCGCTGCGAAGACCGGCACCACGGCGAGCGGGAAGCCCTCGCGGTCGTCCGCCTGGCTGCGGCCCGGGCTCGTCGACCCGTCGTCGGACCAGGGAAGCGATCCCGGGCGCAGCAGCCGCACGCCGTCCCGCTGCGAACCGTCGGACATCCGGATGCGGGCCTGGGCCACGCCGTCGCCGCCGGCCTGCGCCAAGACCTGCAGGTCCTGGTCGGTCACCCAGACCGTCGAGTCGACCACCAGGAGCACGCGCCCGACCCCGGCGGCGACCCCGGCGTTGATCGCCGAGCCGATGCCGTCGACCGGGTCCGAGCGGACCCAGGGGATCCCCCGCGCCTGCTCGCCGACCGGCGACGCATCGGCGACGTAGCCGACCGCGCGGACGTCCGCCGAGGGGCCGAACGCCAGACGAGCCGCGGTGACCATCGACGGCAGCGCGTCGTACCGGTCCGACCGGCTCACCAGCAGCACCGTCACCGACCGGTCGAGTGCCGGTAGGGCACCGTCCCAGCCGACCACCCGCTCGGGGTGGGCCGACGTCACCGACGCGGGACGGGCCTCCAGGCCGGAGACCGCCGCTTCCGGTCGGCGGCGACGGAAGAGTGCCATGCGAGGACCGGCCGGGCCGACGTCAGACGGCGAGCAGTCGCTGCAGGTAGACGCCGTAGCCGCCCTTGACGAGCGGTGCGGCGAGGTCGGCGAGCTGCGCGTCGTCGATCCAGCCGTTGCGCCAGGCGATCTCCTCGATGCAGCCGATCTTGAAGCCCTGACGGTCCTCGATGACCTTCACGTACTCGGACGCCTGCATCATCGACTCGAACGTGCCGGTGTCGAGCCAGGCGGTCCCGCGGTCGAGGACCTGCACACCGAGCTCGCCCGCCTCGAGGTAGCGCTCGTTCACGGTCGAGATCTCGAGCTCCCCGCGGGCGCTCGGCTCGATCGTCTTCGCGATCTCGATGACCTTGTTGTCGTAGAAGTACAGGCCGGGGACGGCGTAGTTCGACTTCGGCTCGGCCGGCTTCTCCTCGATGGAGACCGCGGTGAAGGCGTCGTCGAACTCGACCACGCCGTACGCCTTCGGGTCGGCCACGTGGTAGGCGAAGATGGTGGCGCCGTCGACCTCGGTGTTCTTCCGGAGGTTCGTGCCGAGGCCCGTGCCGTGGAAGATGTTGTCGCCCAGGACGAGCGCGACGCTGTCGTCGCCGATGAAGTCCTCGCCGATGACGAAGGCCTGCGCGAGGCCGTCCGGGCTCGGCTGCACCGCGTACTGGATGTCCATGCCGAGGGCCGAACCGTCGCCGAGCAGGGCGCGGAACTGGTCGTTGTACTCCGGCGTCGTGATGACGAGGACCTCGCGGATGCCGGCCATCATGAGGGTCGACAGCGGGTAGTAGACCATCGGCTTGTCGTAGATCGGCATGAGCTGCTTGCTGATGCCCTTGGTGATCGGCCAGAGGCGGGTGCCGGAACCTCCGGCGAGGATGATGCCCTTCACGGTGCTCCCCTTTACTTCTTCGTGCGGAGGGACTCGGTGTAGGCCACCGCTTCCTCGTAGGTCGGCAGGAGACCCGCGGCCGCGGCTTCCTCGAGCGTCGGGGCCGTGGTGTCCTTCTCGGAGAGCACGGGCTCACCGATGCCGTCGGGCAGCGTCAGCCCGACGGTCGGGTCGAGGATCGTGATCCCCTTCTCGCGCTCGGGGTCGTAGTGCGCGCTGACGAGGTAGTTGACGGTCGACTGGTCCTCGAGCGCGACGATCGCGTGACCGAGGCCCTCGGACAGGTACACGGCCTTGCGGTCGACGTCGTCGATCCGGACCGAGTCCCACTGCCCGAACGTCGGCGAACCGACGCGGATGTCGACGATGTAGTCGATGAACGCGCCACGGACGGCGGTCACGTACTTGGCCTGGCTCGGCGCGACGAGGGCGTAGTGGATCCCGCGGGCGACGCCGGCCGACGAGATCGACATGTTCACCTGCCGGAGGTCCAGGGGGTGACCGACGGTCTCCTCGAGGACGTCGGCCCGGTACGCCTCGAGGAATGCTCCTCGTGCGTCGCCGTGCTGGACGGGCGTGAACTCCCACGCGCCGGGGATCTTCAGTTCGCGGATCTGCACCGGAGCAGCCTAGCAAGCCGGGTGGTACACCACACTTCGGGAGCGACACGGAGGACGCGGGGTTGCCGGACACCCTCGTCGCATAGGCTGTCCTGGTTTCGAGCACGTGCCGACTCCCTGAAACGAGACACCGCGACCCGTGAAGCTATTCGTCCAGATCCCCTGCCTCAACGAGGAGAACACCCTCGCCAGCGTCATCGACTCGATCCCCCGCCAGATCGACGGCATCGACGAGATCGAGATCCTGGTGATCAACGACGGCAGCACCGACCGCACGGTCGAGGTCGCCAAGGAGCACGGCGTGAGGCACTTCGTGCACCACACCACGAACATGGGCCTCGCGCGCTCCTTCCGTGACGGCGTGGACTACGCGCTGCTACACGGTGCCGACATCGTCGTGAACACCGACGGCGACAACCAGTACCCCCAGTCGCAGATCGCCGAACTCGTGCAGCCGATCCTCCGCAAGGAAGCGGAGATCGTCATCGGCGACCGGCAGACCCGGACGATCGAGCACTTCTCCGGGTTCAAGAAGCTCATGCAGCGGTTCGGCTCCTGGGTGGCGTCCCGCGCCGCGGGCCTCGACCTCCCCGACGCGGCGAGCGGCTTCCGCGCCTACTCGAAGTACTCGCTGATCCGTCTGAACATCGTCACACGCTTCAGTTACTGCATGGAGACGATCGTGCAGGCCGGGTACAAGCGGCTCGCGATCGCGTCGATCCCGATCACGACGAACCCGAAGACCCGCGAGTCCCGACTGTTCAAGAACATCTGGCAGCACATGTTCCAGTCCGGCTCGGCGATCGCCCGGGTGTACCTCATGTACCGGCCGATGGCGCTGTTCCTCTGGGTCGCTGCCGTGCTGGGCGTCCTCGGGCTCTGGCCCCTCGTCCGCTACCTCGTGCTGCTCGCGATGCAGACCGGCGGCAACCACCTGCAGTCGATCATCCTGGGGGTGGTCCTGCTCATCACCGCGGTGCTCGCCATCGTGATCGGTGTCGTCGCGGACCTGACCCGGTTGAACCGCACCCTCGCCGAGGAGCAGCTCGACCTGCAGAAGCTGCAGCGGTATGGCGACTGAGCGCGACGCGTCCGTGCTCGACCTACGGACCCGCTTCGCGCTCTGGCTGCGCCGTCCGGGCAGCTGGGTGGAGATCGCCGCGTGGGCGGGGCTCGCCGCCTTCGTCGTCTGGACGATCGGCCCGGCGCTCGTCGGGCACGGCACCTTCCTGAACACCGGGCTCCTCAGCCGCTACACGCCGTGGGGCGAGTCGTTCCGGTCGATGACGAACTCGACCAACATCCTCAACAGCGACACGATCGACACCGTCGCACCGCAGACCTCCCTGCTCACCCGACTGGCCCACGAGGGCGTCTTCGCCGCGTGGAACCCGTACGTCGCCGGCGGCGCGGAGCTCGGCGGCATCCCCGACTCCGGCGCCTGGTCGCCGCTGTCCCTCCCCTGGTGGATCCTGCCGTTGGCGTACGCGCCGGGCGTGGTGAAGCTGCTCGAGATCGTCGTCGTCACCGTCGGCATGTCGCTGCTGCTCCGCCGCTGGGGCGTGCCGCGTGCCGGCTGGGCGATCGCCGCGCTCGTCTACTCGTCCTCCGGCTTCATGGTCGCCTGGTCGAACTGGCCGCAGACCCGCGTCGCCGCGTTCATCCCGCTGCTGTTCTGGGCCATCGACCGCGCGGCCGTCGAGCTCCGGGCCCGTGACGTCATCGCCGTCGGCGTCCCCCTGGCGTCGATGCTGCTCGGCGGGTTCCCGGCGATCGTCGGGTACGCGCTGTTCATCGGCGGCCTGTTCTTCCTGGTGCGCACGATCGTCGCGCACCGTCGGTGGGCTCCGGTGCTCTGGAGCGCCGCGATCGCCGTGGGTGGCATCGTCTTCGGGTTGCTGCTGTCCGCGTGGCAGCTCGTGCCGTTCGCGATCAACGCCACGAGTCTCGTCGACTTCAGCGGCCGCGGGCAGAGCGGCCCGAACGGCCTCGGCACGCCACCGCTCGTGAGCGCCTGGGTGCCCGACATCTCGTTCGTGCAGAGCACCGGCCCTGCCTGGGGCATCCGCAACCCGGTCGAGGAGTACTCGTACCTCGGGATCGCGGCCGTGGTGCTCATCGCGGCGGCCGTGCTCATCCGGCCGGCGGTGCGGAACCGCACGCGCCGGACGCAGGGCGTCGTGGCCATCGTCGCCTCGATGCTCGCTCTCGCCGTCGTCATCGTCTACCTGGGCGGGCCCGTGCTCTCCGCCGTCCGCGAGCTGCCGGTCTTCGACACGAACCCGATCGGGCGCGCCCGCGTCGTCGTGATGTTCCTCGCCGCCGCGATGGCCGGCGTCGGCTTCGGTCGCCTCGTGCAGCCCGAGAACCTCCGCGACGAACTCGCCCGCTTCCGGTCCGCCGGTCCGCTCCGCCGCACCGGCCGGGCGCTGGCGATCGCCGCCGTGCTGTTCGTCGCCGTCGGCGTCGGGCTGCAGACGCTGCTGGCCATCCCGCCGATCACCGAGCAGTACGTCCACCGGACCAAGCTCGAGATCCTGCTGGTGGGCGTCCTCGGCCTCGTCTCGGTCGCGCTCGTCGTGGTCGTCTGGGTGATCCGATCACGTGTCGTGACGACGATCGCCTCGGTCGGCGTCGTCGTGCTCGTCGCGGCCCCGGCCGTCGTGGTCACGCTCCCCTGGTGGCCGATCGCGTCGACCTCGACCTTCTACCCGACCACGCCCGCGATCGACTACCTGAAGCAGCACGTCTCCGACCAGGACCGCTACGCCACCACCGGCAGTGCGATGCTCCCCGGGTCGTCGTCCTACTGGCAGATCCGCGAGACGACGGGCCACGCGTTCCAGACGAGCGAGTGGAAGACGCTCATGCGCGCCGTCGATCCGGACACGTACCCGACGGCCACCTACCTGTCCTTCGAGCCGAACCTGATGCCGTCGCTCGCCACGTCGGGGATCCTCGACCGGCTCAGCACCAAGTACCTCGTCGCCGACCCGTCCGCTCCCCTCGCCGGCACGGCCGAGCCGGGTGCGGCCCAGACGAAGTGGTCCGACCTGACGGCCGCGAACCCGTCGGTGGACTCGGCCAGCCACACCGGCCCCGTCAACGGCATCACGTTCACCGGGCCGCCGGCGCCCACGACCTCGCCGGAGGGCATGACCCTCCGGGTCGAGGTCGTCGCGGACGGCTCCGGCAAGACCCTCGCCTCGACGTCGAGCTGGGTGCCCGGCCTGGGCGGCCCGCGGAACGTCGCGCTCGAGGGCTCGGACATCCCGGACTCCACGTCGTGGCACGTCCGCATCAGCGTCACCGGGCAGGACAAGCTCGTGCCGATCGGCACGGACGACGCCGGCGACGCCGTGATGAGCATCACCCGGCCCGTGTCGGGCGCCGGCGTCTCGGTCGTGCACACCGGCGACGCGACGATCTACGAGCGCAGCGACGCCCTGCCCCGGGTGCGCTGGGCCTCCGACCAGGTGGTCGAGCGCACCGGGACCGCCCGCGTCCGTGCCCTCGCCGACCAGTCGCTGCCGGACTCCACCGTCGTGCTCAGTGCTCCGTCGAGCCACACGGCCGACCCGGACGGCACGGCGCGGATCACGCTGCAGGGCGACGACCCGAACCGCACGGTCGCGAAGGTCGACGCCACGGCGGGCGGCTGGGTCGTCGTCGCCGACTCGCTCCAGCGGCCCGGTTGGACCGCGACGGTCGACGGGGAGCGCACCGACCTCGTCGCCGCGGACGACGCCGGCGCCGCCGTGTGGGTCCCCGCGGGCGAGCACACCGTCGCGCTGCAGTACGCCGTGCCAGGGGCCCGCACCGGGTACCTGCTGTCCGGGGCGACCGTCGTGCTCGCCGTGCTGATGTGCATCGCCGTCACGGTGCTCGGCCGGCGCCGTCGGCTGCGTCGGCGAGCGACCACCTAGTATCGTCAATCGATCCACCGTCCCGACTCCGAAAAGGAACCAGACCTCGTGAAGATCCTCGTCACCGGCGGAGCCGGCTTCATCGGCTCGAACTTCGTCCGACGCACCCTGCAGGACGCGTACCCCGGGCTCGAGGGCGCCGAGGTCGTCGTGTACGACGCACTGACCTACTCGGGCAACCTCGAGAACCTCGCGCCGGTGGCCGACTCCCCGCGCTACACCTTCGTGCAGGGCGACATCCGCGACGCCGAGAAGCTCGACGAGGTCGTCCCCGGCATCGACGCGATCGTCCACTTCGCCGCCGAGTCCCACGTCGACCGCTCGGTCCGCGACTCCGGCATCTTCGTCGAGACCAACGTCGTCGGCACGCAGCGCCTGCTCGATGCCGCGCTCCGCCACGGCACCGAGCGGTTCGTCCACGTCTCCACCGACGAGGTCTACGGCTCGATCAGCGAGGGCTCGTGGGACGAGGAGCGCCCGCTCGAGCCGAACTCGCCGTACTCGGCGTCGAAGGCCGGCAGCGACCTGCTCGCCCGCAGCTACCACCGCACGCACGGGATGAACCTCTCGATCACGCGCTGCTCGAACAACTACGGGCCGTACCACTTCCCCGAGAAGGTCATCCCGCTCTTCGTCACCAACCTGATCGACGACGTGCACGTCCCGCTCTACGGCGAGGGCAACAACATCCGTGACTGGCTGCACGTGGACGACCACACCCGCGGCATCGCGATGGTCCTGACCCGCGGTCGCGCCGGCGAGATCTACAACATCGGCGGCGGCACCGAGCTGACGAACAAGGAGCTCACGCAGCTCCTCCTCGACGCGACCGGCAAGGACTGGTCGTACGTCGACCGCGTCGCCGACCGTCTCGGGCACGACCTCCGGTACTCGGTCGACATCTCGAAGATCCAGGCCGAGCTCGGCTACGAGCCCCAGGTGCCGTTCGAGCAGGGCCTCGCGGACGTCGTCCAGTGGTACCGCGACAACCGCTCGTGGTGGGAGCCTCTCAAGGAGCGCGCCGCGCTGTCCTGAGCCGACCGCCACCACCGACACGGAAGCGACACCATGACCCGGTACCTCATCACCGGCGCCGCCGGCATGCTCGGCCGCGACCTGCAGCACGCCCTCGCCGACCGCGACGTCACGGCGCGCTCCCGTGCCGAGCTCGACATCACCGACCCGGCCGCCGTGGACGCCGCGGTGGCCGGGCACGACGTCGTGATCAACTCCGCCGCTTACACGAAGGTGGACGACGCGGAGACGAACGAGGAGACCGCGCACGCGGTCAACGCGACCGGTCCGGCGCTGCTCGCCGAGGCCGCGGTCCGGCACGGCGCCAAGCTCGTGACGATCTCGA
This sequence comes from Curtobacterium sp. MCBA15_008, assembly GCF_001865065.1. Taxonomy (GTDB): domain Bacteria; phylum Actinomycetota; class Actinomycetes; order Actinomycetales; family Microbacteriaceae; genus Curtobacterium. The sequence goes on from NZ_MJGN01000001.1 coordinate 8,677, forward strand.
CGGACTACGTCTTCGACGGCAACGGCACCGCGCCCTACGCCGAGGACGCCCCGACCGACCCGCTCAACGCCTACGGGCGGAGCAAGGCAGCGGGCGAGGCCCTCGTGCGCGAGATCGCCCCGGAATCTTCGTACATCGTCCGCACCGCGTGGATCTACGGCGCGCACGGGCCGAACTTCGCGGCCACGATGCTCCGACTCGCGGCGACGCACGACACCGTGAGCGTCGTGACCGACCAAATCGGGCAGCCCACCTGGACCGGGGACCTGGCGGCGCGCATCGTCGAGCTCGTGGACGGCGACGCCCCGGCCGGCATCTACCACGGGACGAACAGCGGGCAGGGGTCCTGGTACGACTTCACCCGCGCCATCTTCTCGGAGAACGGTCTCGACCCCGAACGGGTGCTCCCGACCGACAGCGCGGCCTTCGTCCGGCCGGCTCCCCGGCCCGCCTACAGCGTGCTCGGTCACGACGCGTGGTCACGTGCGGGTCTCGCCCCGATGCGCGACTGGCGCGAGGCACTGCACGCGGCGACGGCCGCCGGGGTCTTCAGCGCGTGACGACCCCCGTCACGCTGGTGGTTGGCGCCGGGGGCTTCCTCGGCGGGGCCGTCCACCGGTCCCTGACGGCCGCCGGCACCGAGCCGGTCGCCGCGCGGGTGCCGTGGGCCGACCAGGACGCCGCGGTCGCCGCCCTCGTCGACGCGGTCCGTGCGGTCCGGTCCGGTCCGGAGCCCTGGCGGATCCTCTGGTGCGCGGGCACGGGCGTGGTCGCGACCGGCGCCGAGGTCTTCGAGGAGGAGCAGCAGCTGCTCGCACGGGTCCTCGACGCCACCCGTGACGACGCCGCGGGTCCGGGCACGGTCTTCTTCGCGTCCTCCGCCGGCGCGGTCTACGCCGGCAGCGCGGAACCCCCCTTCGACGAGCGCACCGAGCCCGCGCCGCTGGCCCCCTACGGCCACGCGAAGCTCGCAGCCGAGGCGCAGTTCCGCGACTGGGCGGACGGCACCGGCGCACGGCTCGTCGTCGGTCGGATCTCGAACCTGTACGGGCCGGGGGCGAACCTCCGCAAGCCGCAGGGGCTCGTCTCGCAGCTGACACTCGCGCACCTCGAGGGCCGCCCGTCGTCGATCTACGTGCCGATGTCGACCACCCGTGACTACCTGTACATCGACGATGCGGTGGACATGGTGCTGGCGACCCTCGACCTCGTCGAGCACGAGGCGACCCCGCGCACCGGCACCACCGTGACGAAGATCCTCGCCTCCGGCCAGCCCGCCACCATCGCCGACGTGATCGACGCGGTCGAGCACGCCCTCGGCACCGCGCTCGACATCCGCGAGGGCGCCGACCCCTCCGCCACCTTCCAGGGCCTCGACCTCCGGATGCGCTCCACCGTCCTGCCCGAGGTCGGCGACCGAGCCTTCGTGCCCTTCCGGCAGGGCGTGGCGACGACCGTGGACGCCATCCGCGCGACCCACGTCCCCACCGGAACCACCAGCCCCGAGCAGTAGGATCGCCGCATGCGTGATCGCCCCGCGGGCCGCATCGGGTCGTTGGACGGGCTCCGTGGTGTCGCCGCTGCCGTCGTCCTGATCCACCACGGACTCCTCGTGGTGCCGACGCTGTCCGACGGCAACAACGGCCAGCCGATCCCGGCGAACCGCGTGTGGCTGGTCGACACACCCCTGCACATCTTCTGGGCCGGGGGCGAAGCGGTCTTCGTCTTCTTCGTGCTGAGCGGCTTCGTGCTGACGCTGCCCGCGCTCCGTCGCGCCCAGGACTGGATCGCCTACTACCCGAGCCGACTGCTGCGGCTCTACATCCCGGTGATCGCGTCGATCGGGCTGGCGCTGGCCCTGTTCCTGCTCGTCCCCCGCACGTCGGAGCCCGGCGCCTCGGGGTGGCTGCTCCGGCACGTCGAACCGCTCACCGCCGGCGGTCTGCTCGGCGACCTCACCCTGGTCGAGCCGACGCGGCTCAACAGCCCGCTGTGGTCCCTGACGTGGGAGGTCGCGTTCTCCCTCCTGCTCCCGCTCTTCGTGCTCATCGCGAAAGCGACGCACCGTGTGTGGTGGCTCACCGCGATCGCCGCGCTCGTGCTCTCGGCGCTCGGCCGGCAGTACCGCGAGGACTGGCTGATGTACCTGCCGATGTTCCTCCTCGGCTCCGCCCTCGCCGCCGGCTGGGAGCGGATCCCCCAGATCCGACGCGGCCCGGGCTGGGTCCTCGCCGTGCTCGCGGTGCTCGGCATCACCTTCGAGTGGTGGATCCCGCGCTCGCTCGTGGGCATCCACGTCCCGATCGTGGTCATCGCATCGGCCGGCCTCATCGTCCTGCTGTGCGGCAAGTGGCTGCCGGCCGAACGGGTGATGCTCGGGCCGGTCCCCCGTGCGCTCGGTCGGCTCTCGTTCAGTCTGTACCTGGTGCACGAGCCGATCACGGTGTCGGTCGCCTACCTGCTACCGACGTCGCTGCCGTGGCTCACGCCGTTCATCGCGATCCCGATCGCGGTGGTGGTGGCCGGGCTCTTCGCCCGGCTGGTCGAGCTGCCGGCGCACCGGTTGGCGAAACGGGTCGCTCGGACCATCACGACGCGCCGCGGGCGCGTCGGCGGCACGCCGGCGCCTGCCGGCGACGACGCACGTCTCCCCGACGACGACCGCCGCGCGGCCTGATCGCCGGTCCCAGCGCTCTCGTGGTGCGCGTCCGCGGGCCTGGAGGCGCGTGACGGCGCCGCCACGCGCCTCCAGGCCGCCGTTCGGTCGCCGTTCGGTCGCGCCACCGCGTCGAGGGGACAGCAATCGTCGGGTGCGGCAACGCGACCCGACGATTCCTGCTCCCCCGACGGAGGAGCCAGCTCCACGCGACCCGACGATTCCTGCTCCCTCGACGGAGGAGACGGCGCTCCCTACCGGGCGCGCGCTGCGGTGAGCAGGGTGCGGTACCGGTCGGCGACGGCGTCGACGGTGTGGGCGGCGGCCGTCTCGGCGGCGGCACGACCGAGCCGCTCGGCCAGGGCGGGGTCCGCGAGCAGGCGGTCGATCGCCGCGGCCAGTGCGTCGGCATCGCCGGGCGCGACGAGCAGGCCGTTCACGCCGTCCTCGACCACGTCGACGATGCCGGGCACGGCGGAGGCGACGATTGCGCAGCCAGCGGACATCGCCTCGAGCAGGGCGACCGGCAGGCCGTCGCGGTCGCCGTTCGCGGCCGGGACGGACGGGTACAGGGCGATGGCGGCCTTGGCGTACTCGGACGCGAGGGCCTCCTTGCCGCGGGCGCCCAGGAACGTCACCGCGGAACCGGCACGCGCCTCGAGCTGCGGACGGAGCGGCCCGTCGCCGACGACCGCGACCTCGGTGGGGCTGGTCGTCATCCGGTCGAGGGCGTCGATGAGGACGATCGCGCCCTTCTTCTCGACGAGCCGCCCGACGAACAGCACCCGACCGGGCACCCGGGACTCGCGCTCGACCGCGCGGGTGATCGGGTCGAGGTCGACGCCCATCGGCACCACGTGCACCTGGTCGTCGCGGGCACCGAGCTTGCCGAGCTCCCGCGCCATGTCGGTGCTCATGCAGGTGACCGACGCCGCGCTGCGGATCACGGACCGCTTCACGGCCTGGAGGAGCGGGTTGCGCAGGGCGTAGAGGTCGCCGCCCAGCGTGGTGACGACGCGCGGCAGGTCGCCGAGGACGAGCTGTCCGACGGCCCCCTGCGGGATGATCCAGTGGAGGAGCGCCACGTCGGGTCGTGAGCGGCGACGCTCGCGGCGGAGCGCGGCTGCCATCGAGACGAAGAAGAACGGGACCTGCAGCCACCGGGAGCGCTTCGCCTTGAGGTTGTCGACGATCGCGCCGTCGGCGAGGTCACGCCAGCGGGCCGGGAAGTACCCGTAGCGGCGGACTTCGACGTCGCCGATGCGCTGGTGCGCGCGGGCGCCCTTGGTCATCGGGGCGACGACGACGACGCGGTACTCGTCCGAGAGCGCGGTCGCGAGGTCGAGCACGAACCCCGGTGTGCCGTCACCGGCCTCGGCCGGGAAGGTCGACGCGGCGACGAGCAGGGTCGGACGCAGGTCCGGATCGGGTCGCATCCAGCGCGCTCCCTTAGAGTTGTCGGTCGATGGACGCACAACAGCCTACGGGGTCGGCCGCGGGGTCCCCGGACCCGCTCGACACCTCCGCCGACGCCGCCACGGGCGCCGCGCCGACCACCGGTCGACGTGCCCGCGTGCTCACCGCGGTGAAGTGGGTGGCGGCGATCGTGGCCGTCGTGTTCCTCGTCTGGAGCATCGCGAAGCAGTGGGACGACATCGCCCGCGACTTCGTGCGGCTCGATGCGCTCACCGTCGTCGTCGGCATCGTCTTCACCATCGTCGCCCTGGTCGCCAACATGCTGTCCTGGCGGGCGATGATGGCGGCGAGCGGGTACCGCGTCCGGATCGCCGCTGCTGCTTCGATCTTCTTCGTCGGCCAGCTCGGCAAGTACATCCCCGGCGGCGTCTGGTCGATCGCCGCCCAGGCCGAGCTGGGCCGGGCGCACGGGCTGCAGCGCACCGGCAGTGCGGTCGCCGCCCTCGCGTCGATGCTCGTGAGCATGGTCACAGCGGCACTCGTCGGCATCGTCGCCGTCCTGCTCGGCTCCTCCACCGGGTTCGCCACGTTCTGGTGGCTCATCCCCGTCATCGTGGTCGGTCTGGTGTGCCTCACCCCGCCCGTGCTCGGCCGTCTCATCGCGATCGCGTTCCGGGTGCTCCGCCGCCCGCCGCAGGACACGACGCTCACGTGGTCGGGCACCGTGATGTCGCTCGTCTGGTCCCTCGTGATGTGGGTGGCCTACGGCGTGCAGGCCTCGGTCGTGCTGCGGGCTTTCGGTGCCGACTCGCCCGCGCTGTTCCCGGTCGCCGTCGGTGCGTACGCGGTGGCCTGGCTCGTCGGCTTCCTGGTGGTCATCGCCCCCGCCGGCATCGGCCCGCGCGAGGGCATCCTCGTGCTGCTCCTCGGCAGCGTGGCCGGTGGCTCCGCTCCCCTCGCCCTCGCCGTCATCAGCCGGGTGTTCATGACCATCGGCGACGTCGTCCTGGCCGGCGTCGGGGCCGTCCTGGCCGCACGACACCGTCGCGCGACCGCCGCGGCGAGCGCCCCGGTTCCTCCCCGTGCGGGCTGATATGGTCGGCTTCCGACCGAGCCGTGCGCACGGCAGCACCACGAGGAGGCGCACCGCATGACCACACTCCACGTCGTCGTCGACCAGGTCGTCGCCCCGGTCCCGGGTGGCATCGGTCGCTACGCGGAGGAACTCACGCGGCACCTGATCGACAACGCTCCGGCGGGGTGCGACGTGGCCGGCATCGTGTCCGCCGTCGGCAAGGACGAGCTCGCCCACATCCGGACGCTGCTGCCCGGACTGTCCGACCTCGACCGTCTCGCACTCCCCCGCCGCGAGCTCTCGCTCGCTTGGCAGGGCGGGTTCGTCGGCGGCGTCGGCAAGGGCATGGTGCACTCGCCGAGCGTCCTCGCGCCGCTCGTCAAGCACGACCGGTTCAGCGACCCCGGTCGGCAGACCGTCGTCACGGTGCACGACACCGTCCCGTGGACCAACCCGGAGACCCTGACCGCGCGCGGGGTGCAGTTCCACCGCGCCATGATCAAGCGGGCGTGGAAGCACGCCGACGCCGTCGTCGTGCCGACCCACGCGGTCGCCGGCGCCCTCAACCAGATCCACCGCTTCGACGACCGGCTCCGGGTCATCGGGGGCGCACCGAGCGGTCGACTCCGGATCCCGGTCGACGCCGACCTCCGTGCCGAGCGACTCGGGTTGCCGGAGCGGTACGTGCTCGCCGTCGGCACGCTCGAGCCGCGGAAGGGGCTGACCTACCTCATCGAGGCGATGGCCCACCCCGACGCACCGGCCGACATCCCGCTCGTGATCTCCGGTCCGGAAGGGTGGGGCGACGTGGACGTGTACGGCACCGCCGAGCGCGCCGGACTCGCGCGCGACCGGGTGAAGGTCCTCGGCCGGATCGACGACGCGGACCTCGCGGTGGCGTACGACCGCGCGACGGTGTTCGTGTTCCCGAGCCTGGCCGAGGGGTTCGGTCTGCCCGTGATCGAGGCGATGAGCTTCGGCACCCCGGTCATCCACTCCGACGACGAAGCCGTGCGCGAAGTGGCCTCGGACGCTGGTGTGACGGTCGCACGGGATCCGCGTGACTCCTACCCCGAGCGCCTGGCGCAGGCGGTCTACCAGGTCGTCAACGACCCGTTGCTCGCCGGGCAGCTGGCGGTCGCCGGACCGGACCGGGCGCGGATGTTCGACTGGAAGGACTCGGCCGCCGAGACCTGGCAGCTGCACGCCGACCTCTGACCGGCGCAGCCCGCACCGCGAAGCTCACACTGCTCAGCCCGCACCGCTCAGAGCGAGTCGCGCAGGCGCTGGGCCTTCTCCTCGACGAGATGCTCGAGCCCCTCGGCGTACTCGGCCAGCCGTGCCGCGACACCGGCGTCCGACGAGCCGATGATCCGCGCCGCGAGCAGTCCGGCGTTCGCGGCACCGTTGATCGCCATCGTCGCGACCGGGATGCCGGCCGGCATCTGCACGATCGAGAGCAGTGAGTCCAGGCCGTCCAGCCGAGCGAGCTGCACGGGGACCCCGATCACCGGCAGCGTCGTCATCGACGCCACCATGCCGGGCAGGTGCGCCGCGCCACCGGCACCGGCGATCACGACACGGATGCCGCGGTCTGCAGCGCCGCGCGCGAAGCGGGTCATCTTGTCCGGGGTGCGGTGGGCCGAGACGACGTCCGCCTCGAACGGGATGCCGAGCTCGGTGAGCATCTCGGCCGCGGCACGCATGGTCGGCCAGTCGGAGTCCGACCCCATGATGATCGAGACGAGCGGCTGGACGGGGGCTGCGGTGTCGGTCACGGCACGAGCCTAGCCGAGCAGCACGGACCGCCAGGTGTCCCCGTCGTGGCCGATCAGACGCTCGGAGCGCACCCACCCCGCCGCGGTCGGGTCGGCGGTCCCGGAGGCCACGGCCGCGCGGACGGCGTCCCGCCAGGCCACGACGTCGTCCGGCACCGCGACGACGCCGTGCTCACGAGCCACGCGGTACGAGGGACGGTCGGACACCACGGCCGGCAGCTCGAGCGCGGTGTACTCGATGGCCTTGAGGTCGCTCTTCGCCCGGTTGAACTCCTCGTCACGGAGCGGTGCAACACCGGCACGCCAGCGCTGTCGGTGGTCGACGAGCCAGCGCGCAAACGCCGGGTAGTGGCCGTCCGGCACCTCGACACGGCGGTACCAGTCCGGCTCGTCGGGGTCCTCGGTGACGCCGATGACCTCGAGGCGGATCGGGACCCCGTCGGCATCCGTGAGGTCGGTGAACACGTCGCGGAGCAGTGCGAGGTCGGCGCCGTGCGTGAGCGTTCCCATGTACAGGACGCGGTGCTCGTCCGCGGGTCGCACGTCGTCGTCGAGGGGCTCCCCCGGCGTCCAGATCGTCGGGTCGAGGGCGTTCGGCACGACGACGACCCGGCGGGCGATCGGACGGACCACCGCGGCGAGCTCCTCGGTGCTCACCACCACGAGGTCGGCACCCCGCACGAGGGCGTCGATCGAGGCGAGCCGGTCGGGGTCGTACTCGGCCCGGGCCAGGCGGTCGCGACCGGAGTCGGTGAAGAAGTCGTCGTCGACCTCGGCCGCGACGCGGATGCCCCGGGAGGCGGCGGCGGCGAGGAACGGTGCGACCAGGTCACGCGGCAGGATGTCGCGCTGCACGAGGATCGCGGCGTAGTCGGTCTGGTCGCCGCCGTCGACGAACGCGGTGGGATCGACCTGCCGGACCTCGGCCGTCCCGCCCCGCGCCAGGTGTTCGATCCGTCGGACGACCCGCACGTGGGCGGACGCCGGGTGCGCCCCGTCGGCGCCCGCCACGACGTACCCGAGGACGGGCAGTGGTTCCGGTGCGGGTGCGGGCACGGCCGTCGGCGCACCGCTGACGGCACGGCGGAGTCGACCGGCAGCACGGCGGAGGAGATGACGCGGCATGCAGCCATCCTCCCGCACGCCCCGCGCGCCGGTGCACGCCCGGGTCAGCGCACCGTGACCGTCTTGCACCCCATCGACGCGTTCCCGCCGGCGCCGATGCCGACCGCGGTCAAGCAGACGCTCCGCTTGCCGCTCGGCACGGGCACGGTGGCCGCGAGGCCGTGGTTCCGACCGGCGCGGTAGACGCGGTCGACGTCGGGGCGGAGGCCGTTCGCCGCGAAGGTGCCGACGGTCTTGCCGGCCACGGACACCCGGACGGTGACCGGCTTCCGCAGGTCGTCGCGGTCGAAGGCCCACCCGCGCACCGTCACGCGCCGTGTGCTGCCGGACGCCACCGACTCGAAGTGCACGGTCGGTGCCACGGCGGGCGCCTTCACGGGCGGCTTCGGCGACGCGGTCGCCGTCGGCTTCGGCGCAGTGGTCGGCTTCGGCGCAGTGGTCGGCTTCGGCGCAGCGGTCGCAGTCGGCTTCGGCGCAGCCGTCGCCGACGGCGACGCGGCCGGGGCCGCGACCGGTGCCGCCGGCGCCGCAGCGATAGGCGTACCGAGTCGAGCGTTCGCCACCAGTACCTGCGCGAACGACGACCACCACTTGCCCGCGGCCGGCCCACCGTTGCACGTGCCGTCGCTCGCGCCCGGGGTCTTCACCCAGAGCAGCGCGTCGAGCCCGGTGCCGTCCGACACGGTCCGCGGCGAGGTGCCGAGCCCGGACCCGGGCCCGTTGCACCAGGTCCCGCGCCACCCCTGCCCGTTCCGCGAGGTGTCGATCACGTAGTGCGAACCGCCCGTCGCCGCGGAGACCTTCTCGGCGTACGCCTGCTCCTGTGCGGTCGGGTAGTAGTTCGCGACGTTCGTGAAGAAGCCGCGGGCCTGCTGGACCCCGGCGCTGTTCAGCCGGGAGGCCATCAGCGCGGGCTGCACCCAGTTCGAGTTCCCGGCGTCGAGGTACGCGGGGATCCCGGCCGCGGTGAACGCGGCGACCTCGCGGGACAGGATCCGGTAGCGCTGCGCGTCGAGGGCGTCGCTGCACGCCGCGTTGCTGAGCATCGCGAGGGAGTCCGGCTCGACGACCACCGCGGCGCGGTGCCCCGCGAGGCGTGCCACGATCTGGTCGACCCACGCGTCGTAGGTCGCCTCGTCGAACCCGCCAGCGGAGTACCCGCCGCAGTCGCGGTGCGGGATGGCGTAGGTCACGAACACCGGCGTGGTGCCGGTGCGCTCGGCCCCGGCGACGGCGGCGTCGATCGTCTTGGTGAGGGTCGCGCCCTGGGTCCAGTCGCCGAGCCAGGTCGCCACCGGGTACTGCGCGATGGTCTTCGCCGCGGCGGCGCCGGCCGGGTCGCTGGTCGCCAGCGCGGTCACCTGCTTCGCGGCCTCGCTGGTGTCCGACCGGTACGGGCCGGCGGCGTACAGCGTCGCGGACGACGCGGCGCGCATGCTCGTGGCGGTGGTCGCCCCGCTGGCGGCGACGGGCGTGAGGACACCAGCGGCGAGCGCGACGAGTGCGCCGGCTGCGCCGATGGCGGTGGTGGTCGTGGTGCGGCGCGGTGCGCGGCGCATGTGCTGCTCCCTGTGTGGACGGTCCCCTGACCGGTCCATGGGAGCACGTGCTCCGCGGCCCCGTACACACGCCAGATCGGGTGCCACCCGACCGGGTGTCCGCCGTTCGGCGGACCGACCGGCGGGCCCCGGCGGACCGACCGCCGGGCCGACTGGCGGACGGTCAGCGGCCCTGGGGGCGACCGTGGGACGGCCTGGAGGCGCGTGGCGGGCCCGTCACGCGCCTCCAGGCCGTCACCGGCCACGTCCGCCAGCGACGCGTCAGTCGTCGAAGTGCGCCGCGGCGGACCGTGCCCGGTAGGTGACGTCGTCGAGGTCGTCGCCGAGGACCGTCACGTGACCGATCTTCCGGCCGGGCCGCGGGGCCTTGCCGTAGAAGTGGTACTTCGCCTCGGGGAAGGCCTCGAGCGCCCCCGGGTAGCGGGCGGCCAGGTCGCCGTCCGCCGGGCCGCCGAGGACGTTGACCATGACGGCCGCCGGGGCGTGCCCGCCGGTCGCACCGAGCGGCAGGTCGAGCACCGCGCGGAGGTGCTGCTCGAACTGGCTCGTGGTCGCGCCGTCGATGGTCCAGTGCCCGGTGTTGTGCGGGCGCATGGCGAGCTCGTTGATGAGGATGCGCTCGTCGTCGGTCTGGAAGAGCTCGACCGCGAGCACCCCGGTGACCCCGAGCTCGGTCGCGATGCGGACCGCGATGTCCTCGGCGGTGTCGGCGAGTCGTCCGGCGCTGTCCGGCGCGGGTGCGAAGACCTCGGCGCAGACGCCGTCGCGCTGCACGGTCTCGACGAGCGGCCAGGCCACGACCTCGCCGGAGGGGCGCCGAGCGACGGACTGCGCGAGCTCGCGGGTGAAGGGCACGAGTTCCTCGGCGAGGAGCGCCTGCCCGCCGCCCGCCTCGGCGACGGCGATGAACCAGTCGGCGACGTCGGCCGGGTCGGTGACGACGCGGACGCCCTTGCCGTCGTACCCGCCGCGTGCGGTCTTCACGACGGCGCGGCCGCCGTGGTCGTCGAGGAACGCCTGCAGCTCGTCGGGGTCCTGCACCGCGGCCCAGTCCGGCACGGGCAGCCCGAGCTCGGACAGCCGGGTGCGCATGGTGATCTTGTCCTGCGCCACGGCGAGCGCCTCCGGGCCGGGACGGACGGCGACCCCGGCGTCGACGAGGGCACGGAGGACGTCCTGCGGCACGTGCTCGTGGTCGAACGTGACCACGTCGACCTGACGCGCGAACGCCAGCACGGTGTCGACGTCGTGGTAGTCGCCCTCGGCGGTGGCCGCGATCGCGGCGGACATGCCCGGCCCCTCGGCCAGCACCTGGATGTCGAGTCCGAGCTCGACCGCGGCGGGCACCATCATCCGTGCCAGCTGTCCTCCACCGATGACCCCGACGCGCAACGCCATGCTGTGTGTTCCTTCCGTCGTTCTCACCGTGCGGGGAGAGCGCCCTGTCTACAATCGCTGTTCGGGTCGCACCTTCGCGCGACCGCTCGAGGCGTGCACTGCACGACCAGCGACAACTCTACGGACCATGGAGAACCCGTGCGGCGACTGATAGCCCAACTGGCGCGCTTCGGCGTGGTCGGCGCCGTCGGCTTCGTCGTCGACACCGTGATCTTCAACGTGCTGCGTGCGACGGTCCTCAGCCCCGACGACGTCCACTCCGGGCCGTTCTGGGCGAAGGTGATCTCGACCGTCGTCGCGATCTTCGTGAACTGGATGGGCAACCGCTACTGGACCTTCCGCGACCAGCGCCGGTCGGTCGCCACCCGCGAGGGCGTGGAGTTCGTCATCGTGTCGCTCGGCGGCATGGTCATCTCGCTCGGCTGCCTCGCGGTCTCCCACTACGTGCTCGGTCTGACGTCGGCGCTGGCGGACAACGTCTCCGGCAACGTCATCGGCCTGCTGCTCGGCACGGCCTTCCGGTTCTGGCTCTACAAGGCCTGGGTGTACCACCCGGAGCGCAGCACCACGGCCGAGCCGGTGGACGCTCCCCGCGAGCCTGCCACGACCGAGGTGTCCGAGGTCTCCGGCCAGTAGCATCGTCTGGCCGCGGACCGAGCGGCACGCCCGCGCCACCGACTCCAGGAGCCCGTCCGATGCACCGCGTCCCGCACCCCGCCGTCACCCGGCGCGAGGGACTCGGCGTCGCACTCCTGACGGCGGTGTTCGGCCTCTGGCTCGTGCTCTGGGCCCTCGTCGTCCCCGTCTTCCAGGCGCCCGACGAGCCCGCGCACTTCGACGCCGCCCTGCACGTCGCCACGGGCGGCGGCTGGCCCGCACCCGGTGCCCTGCACGTGTCGAACGCCGTGGTCGCGGCGCAGCAGGAGCAGGCGGCCGCCGCGGGCTCCTCCGATCCGGCCACGGGGGCGTCCACCTGGTCGACCACGAGCGAGCTGCTCGCCGCCCACCCCGGTGACTCGGCGACCGTGAACCAGATGACGCAGCACCCGCCGACGGCCTACGCGATCGACGCGCTCGTGCTCCGCGCGGTGCACCACGGCTCGCTCCGGTGGGACCACGCGGTCCTCGCGCTCCGGCTCTTCGACGCGCTCCTCGTGACACCCCTCGCGCTGCTCGCCTGGGCCGCGGTCCGTCGGGTCACCCGCTCGACGCGCACCGCGCTCCTCGCGCCGCTGGCGCTCTTCGCGACCCCGCAGCTCGCGTCGATCGGCGCGTCGGTGACGAACGACGCCCCGGTCCTGCTCCTCGGCGCCGCGGTCGTCTGGCTCGCGGTCCGGCTCCTGACGGGCGACCTCCGGCTGCGAACGCTCGTCGCGCTCGGCGTGGTCACGGCGGCACTGGTCTGGACGAAGGGCACCGGGCTGCCGGCCGTGCCGTTCGTCGGCCTCGTCGCGGTCGTCGCCGGTGCCGGGGTCCTGCCCCTCGCCCGGCGGCTGCTCCGCACCCTCGTCGTGCTCGGCACCACCGCGGTGCTCGGCTCGTGGTGGTGGCTGCACAACCTCGTGACGTTCCACCGCCTCCAGCCGGACGGGTACGCCGCGCTCCGGCCGCCCGCCGACTTCCCGCCGGGTGAGCACCCGTCGGTCCTGCACTTCGCCGACGTCAGCTGGGGCACGATCTCCCGCACGTTCTGGGGCAGCCCCGGCCAGCGCGCCCAGGTCAGCATCGGCGACCTGCTCACCGCCGTCCTGACGATCGTCGCGGTGGTCGTCGTGGTCGGCTGGGCCTTCCGGCGGCCGCGATCCGGTCCGGACACCCGGGCGACCGCCTGGTGCCTCGCCGTCCTCCCGCTGCTGCTGCTGGCGCTGCAGACCGCCAGCAGCGCCCGCGCCTACCTCGACACGACGCAGGTGGCCGGCACGCAGGGTCGCTACCTCTTCCCCGCGCTGCTCGCCCTCCTGGTGCTCAGCGCGCTCGCGTGGCGACGCCTCCCCCGGACGGCCGGCGGGCGTCGGGCGCTCGCGTCCGGCATCGCCGTGGTCGCGCCCGGCATCGGCGTGTACGGCCTCGCCGTCGTCGCGAGCTGGTTCTGGAACGCGGCCCGGTCCCCGCTCACGGCCGAGGGCATCGCGCGGTACACGGCGACCGGCCCGGTCCCGTTCGCGCTCGTGGTCGTCGTCGCGACGCTGGTCGCCGTGGGCGTCGCGCTGGCGGTCGTGCAGGTGGCCGCGGACACCCGGCCTGGAGGCACGGATCGCCTGCCGACGTCGTCCCGCTCCTGAAGACGGTCGGCTGCCGGCCGAGAACGACGAAGGCCGCACCCGTGGGTGCGGCCTTCGTCGTCGCTGGGTCGCTGCGGTCAGCGCCCCATCCCGCGGTAGGTGAAGCCGGCGGCGACCCAGGCCTCGCGGTCGAGGCAGTTGCGGCCGTCGACGACGACCGGCACCGACACGAGCGCGGCCGCGGTGGCAGCGTCGAGCTCGCGGAACTCGTTCCACTCCGTCAGCACGAGCACGAGCTCGGCGTCGCGCAGGGCATCGGTCGCTCGCTCGACGTACTCGAGCTCCGGGTGGATCCGACGCGCGGTGACGACCGCCTCCGGGTCGTACGCCGCCACCGAGGCACCCAGTTCGTGCAGTCGCGCCGCGATGTCGAGCGCCGGCGAGTCGCGGACGTCGTCCGAGTTCGGCTTGAAGGCCAGGCCGAGCACGGCCACGCGCTTGCCCTGCACAGCACCACCGAGGAGCTCCTGCGCGAGCTCGACGACGTGCGCACGCCGACGCAGGTTGGTGGCGTCGACGTCGGCGAGGAACGCCAGCGACTCCCCCACCCCGAGCTCGTTCGCACGGGCCTGGAACGCGCGGATGTCCTTCGGCAGGCACCCGCCGCCGAAACCGAGGCCGGCGTTCAGGAACTTCCGGCCGATGCGGGCGTCGTGGCCGATGGCGTCGGCGAGCGCGGTGACGTCGGCCCCGGCGACCTCGGCGATCTCGGCCATCGAGTTGATGAACGAGATCTTCGTCGCGAGGAACGCGTTCGCGCTGATCTTCACGAGCTCGGCGGTGGGGAGGTTCACGACGAGGCGGGGCGTGCCGGTCGCGAGTGCCTCGGCGTAGACCTCGTCGAGGGCGTCCACGGCACGCTGACCGGCCTCGCCCTCCGGCACCCCGTACACGAAGCGGTCCGGGGAGATCGTGTCCTGCACCGCGAAGCCCTCACGGAGGAACTCGGGGTTCCAGACGAGCGTCGCACCGGGCACGGCGGCGTCGACCTCGGCTGCGAGGCGCGCGGCGGTCCCCACCGGCACCGTCGACTTGCCGACGACGAACTCGCCCGCGGACAGGTGCGGGATCAGCCCGGCGACCGCGGCGTCGACGTAGGTGAGGTCCGCGGCGCCGGTCGGTCCCTGCGGGGTGCCGACGGCGAGGAAGTGCACGCGGGCACCAGCCACCTCGGCCATGTCGGTCGTGAAGCGGATGCGTCCGGACGCGAGCGCCTCGGACAGGATCTCGGGGAGACCGGGTTCGAAGAACGGGGCCTCGCCCGCCGCGAGCCGCTCGATCTTGACCGGGTCCACGTCGACGGCGACGACGTCGTGCCCGAGCTTGGCCATGGATGCGGCGTGCACGGCACCGAGGTACCCGCAGCCGATGACAGAGATTCGCACGGGAAGACGCTACCGGGTCCACGCCGGAGTTCCACCCAACGGGCTGGGAGTCGGTTCCGGTCCGGCCTTTCGTGCTCAGGGGCGGACGTCGCCCCAGCGCGGCCGGTCGGCACCGCCGACGATCTCGTCCCAGTCGGGCTGCCGGTGGCGGCGACGGGCCTCGTGCGCCTCGACCATGTCGTGCAGCACCGCCACGACGAGGTCGGCGTAGGGCACGTCGGCCAGGACCACCGCGGGCTCGTCCCCCGGGAACACGAGCACGTCCCCGGAACGGAACACGCCCTGCAGTCCCCGGCGCCGGACCGTGACGTCGTAGCCCCGGGAGTGCAGGAGCTCCCGCCGGGTGCGCGTGCCGAGGCCGTGGACGACGACCAGGCGCCTCGTCGTGACCACGTACCGCTCGGACATCCACCGGAACAGCGGCAGCGCCCCGCCGAGGAACAGCAGGAGCAGCACGAGCCCCGCGACGACGGCGTTGAGCCAGGCCAGCTCGGCGCGGAAGACGCCGAAGCCGAACCCGCCGGCGAGCGTGACGAGCACCACGAAGACCGCGGGCCGCACGAGCCGACGCGCGTGCGGCCGCAGGCGCGCGACGACGCGTTCGGGCGGTGGCTCGTCGGTCATGCGGTCATGCATACCGCAGGTGGGTGAGGTCCCCCACCGCGACGCCCCTGGAGATCCCCTGTCGATCCCGGATCGTGATGCGGCCCTCGTCGTCGATGCCGGTGGCGTCGGCCTCCACGTGGGTGCCGTCGGGCAGCTCGATCCGGACGCGCTGCCCGATCGTGCCGCAGGCCGACCGGACGTGGGACCGGACCGTCTCGGCGTCCGGACCGCCCGCGACCAGGGCGGCCACTGCCTCCAGGACGGCGCGGTGGAAGGCGACCAGGACCCGGTCGGCGAGCTCGTCGGCGGTCCCGGCCGCCCCCGCGATCGTGAGCGAGGTCGACGTGGGGGTCGGGAGCCGGTCCGCGGGGATCGTGAGGTTCACGCCCGCGCCCACCACGACACTGCCGTCGGCGGCGACCTGGCAGAGGATGCCGCACACCTTGCGGCCCCCGACCTGCACGTCGTTCGGCCACTTCACGGCCACCTCGTCGTCGTCACCGGGCAGCACCGCGGCGACCACGTCGCGCATCGCCGCACCGGCCACCAGCGGGAGCCAGCCGCGGTCGCGCTCGTCGAGGTCGGCACGGACGAGCAGGCTGACGGCGAGGGCCTCGCCGGCCGGGGCGGTCCACGAGCG
This sequence comes from Curtobacterium sp. MCBA15_008, assembly GCF_001865065.1. Lineage (GTDB taxonomy): Bacteria > Actinomycetota > Actinomycetes > Actinomycetales > Microbacteriaceae > Curtobacterium. The sequence continues at coordinate 24,597 of NZ_MJGN01000001.1, forward strand.
GTCCAGCCGGCCACGTCCCGCCGTCTGGTCGAGCGTGACGAGCACGCTGCCGTGCGGCTGCTCCGGCGCGACCGCGAGCAGGTCGGCGTTCGTCGAACCCGTCGTCGCCGGCGTGGTGAACACGGCGCCGGTCGCGGCGACGGCAGCTCGGCTGGTCGGGAACGACGGCGACGCGGGTGTGGACATGCACGCAAATGTACGGGCAGGAACCGTGGGGGTCCTCCAACCGACCGCGTCGTCACCGCCGGTAGGGTGAGCGGGTGACTTCAGGAGACACCCCCGATCTCTCGACGACGGCCGGCCGGCTCGCCGACCTCCGCGAGCGGTACCACGAAGCAGTGACCGCCGCGGGCGAGGCCGCGATCGCCAAGCAGCACGCCAAGGGCAAGGGCACGGCGCGCGAACGGATCGAGCAGCTGCTCGACGAGAACTCCTTCGTGGAGTTCGACGAGTTCGTCCGCCACCGCACCACCGCCTTCGGCATGGACGCCAAGCGGCCCTACGGTGACGCGGTCGTCACCGGCGTCGGCACCATCCACGGCCGGAACGTCGCGGTGTACGCGCAGGACTTCACGGTCTTCGGCGGCTCCCTCGGCGAGGTCGCCGGCGAGAAGATCATCAAGGTCATGCAGCACGCCATCAAGACCGGTGTGCCGATCATCGGCATCCTCGACTCCGGCGGCGCCCGCATCCAGGAGGGCGTCGTCGCCCTCGGCAAGTACGGCGAGATCTTCCGCCTCAACACCCAGGCGTCCGGGGTCATCCCGCAGCTCTCCATCGTGATGGGCCCGGCGGCCGGCGGTGCGGTGTACTCCCCCGCCCTCACCGACTTCGTGATCATGGTCGACAAGACCAGCCACATGTTCGTCACCGGGCCCGACGTCATCAAGACCGTCACCGGCGAGGACGTCGGCTTCGAGGAGCTCGGCGGTGCCCAGACGCACAACGCCGTCTCCGGGGTGGCGCACTACCTCGCCGAGGACGAGAGCGACGCCCTCGACTACGCCCGGTCGCTCATCGGCTTCCTGCCGGACAACAACCTGTCCGACCCGCCCGCGTACGACGTTGCACCGGAGCTCGAGACCACCGACGCCGACCACGAGCTCGACGTCGTCATCCCGGACTCGGCGAACCAGCCGTACGACGTCACGACGATCATCGAGCACCTCGTCGACGACGGCGAGTTCCTCGAGGTCCAGCCGCTCTTCGCGCCGAACATCCTGATCGGCTTCGGCCGGGTCGAGGGCCGCACGGTCGGCATCATCGCGAACCAGCCGCAGGCCATGGCCGGGACGCTCAACATCGACGCCGGCGAGAAGGCGGCCCGCTTCGTGCGGTTCTGCGACGCGTTCGGGATCCCGATCCTCACCCTCGTCGACGTCCCGGGCTACCTGCCCGGCACCGACCAGGAGTGGACCGGCGTCATCCGTCGCGGCGCGAAGCTCCTCTACGCCTACGCCGAGGCCACCGTGCCGCTCGTCACCGTCATCACGCGCAAGGCCTACGGCGGTGCCTACATCGTGATGGGCTCGAAGCAGCTCGGCGCCGACATCAACCTCGCGTGGCCGACCGCCGAGATCGCCGTCATGGGTGGTCAGGGCGCCGTCAACATCCTGTACCGCGCCGAGATCAAGCGCGCCGAGGAGTCCGGCGAGGACGTGGCCGCCGTGCGCGCCAAGCTCGCGAACGAGTACACCTACAACGTGGCGTCGCCGTACCTGGCGGCCGAGCGCGGCGAGCTCGACGGGATCATCCAGCCGCACGCCACCCGCGTCTCGGTGATCAAGGCGCTCCGGGCGCTCCGCGGCAAGCGGGCCTCGCTGCCGCCGAAGAAGCACGGGAACATCCCGCTGTGATGCTGCGCACCCGTTCCGCGGAGGACGTGCACTGATGGGCCGCTACGCCGCTGCCGTCCCGGCTGTCCCCGCTTCCCCCGCCTTGCCCGCCGAGGAAGCCCCTTCGGTCGGAGCGGACGTCCGCGTCGTCTCCGGCGATCCGACGCCCGAAGAGCTCGCCGCCGTCGTCGCCGTCCTGCAACGACAGGCGGACGAGGCGGCGTCGCTCGGCCGGCCCGAGGTCATCGTCTCGCCGCGCACCGGGTGGGACGTGTCCGCGCGCGGGCTGCGCCGGCCGCTCGAGCACGGAGCCGGGGCCTGGGCGCGCTCACTGCGCTGAGGCCGCCAGCGTCCGTCTTGCGCACGACCGCGCGTCGACGTCGCCGGGGTCTTGCGCGACCCGGTACGAACGGGTGACCATGTACCCCTGGGTATCGAGACACCCGCAGCGTTGCAGGGTGCACTTCCCGGTCGGTCTCCCCTCAGACGGGGGACATCTGTGGTCGACGGAGTCTGAAATCGCACGATTTGTCCCCCATAATGACGACTGACAGACCAGTTGGCGGCAGGCATAGTAGTTGTTGTTCGGTGTCCTTCTACGAAGAACATCGCAGGCGGTGGCCGACTAGGGTACGAAGCCACCACCAGCTACGAGTCAGGGCGATATTCGGGTTGTCGCTCAGACTCGGGTCGTGAACGGGCCGGTCGGATTCCGACCGGCCCGTTCCCCATTTCCGGGCGTGTGCGGCTGCTGGCGCCGCGTCGGGCGGTCGTCGTCGTCGTCGTCGTCGTCGAAACATGTACACGCATGTTGCGACCCCGCACCAGTCGATCGACGC
>NZ_MJGN01000001.1:27822-77132 GCF_001865065.1 Curtobacterium sp. MCBA15_008
TCGACGCGTGGTTCGTCGTCTCATGCGCACACGACGAGTGCGTGTGCATGTTCCGACGCCGCACCAGTCGATCGACGCGTGGTTCGTCGCACGAAGCGCACGCACCGACCGGCACGGCCAACGGTACGACGACACCAGCGACCACCGACCGGCATGGCGATCGGCGCCACTGACCGGCTCGTCAGCGCCACCGCCAGCGACCGCCAGCCCCGCAGCGCCAGCCCCTACGCGGGCACGTGCCGCGGGATCTCCAGCCAGACCACCACGGAGTCGTCCTCGTCGCCGTCGTCGTCGTCGACACCCGCCCCGAGCGCCGCGGACTCACTCGCCGCCAGGTCGAGCCGGAGCCCCACGACGGTGACCGCCGAGTCGGAGCCCTCGGACACGGTGCGGACGATGACGTTGTCGGCCTCGCGGGCTTGGCGCAGCGCCTCGGCGATCCGGGCGTGCACCCGGCGCAGGTCGTCGATCTCGAGGTCGTCGAGCCCACCGTCGTCGTGCAGCTGGACCGTGGCGCCACGGCGGCGGAGGCGCATGACCTCCTCGCGGACCTCCTCCGACAGCAGGGACCGGCCACGGATCTCGTCGCGGATGGCCTGCTCGAGGTGCAGGCACTCGGCCCGCTCGGCGTCGTCGAGGTCGCCACCGGTGTCGATGATCCGCTGCAGCATCGGCAGCGCCATCCGCGTCGTCTGGCTGAGCCGGAACTGCCGCTCGAACACGTGCGCGTCCTGCGCCGCCTGCCAGTCCGCCGTCTCCTGCTCGGCACGGACGAAGTCGCGGGTGACCCGGGTCGCACGGTTCATCGCGAAGGCGAACCCGGTGGCGATCGCCACCCAGGACACGCTGCCGAGCACCCCGAGGGACCCCAGTGCGCCGAGGCCCGCCCACGCGACGGTGTGCACGGCGAGGAACCCGACACCGATCCACGCGAACGGCCCACGCCCACGGACGACGAGCACCACCATCAACGTGCCGACGGCGGCGATCCACCAGGTGCTGTACGACGGGCCGGACCGGAGTTCGACCACCGGCGACGCGACGACCGGCATGACGACCGCGGTCGCGAGCGCGAAGCACGTCGCCCAGATCGGCAGCGTCCGGCCGGACACGAACAGCGCGACGCCCGTCGCGGCGGCGTAGAGGACCATGCACGCGACCACGGGACCGGCGTCGAGGACCCGGGGCAGCGTGGTGGCGGCGAGGAGCAGGTGGTAGACGGAGAACAGTGCCGCGAGGCCGATCGCGACGCCGGCGGGGATGGAGACCTTCACCGTGCCGCCCCCTTCGCGGGTGCCCACTCGAGTCGGACACGGGTGCCCTCCCCGGGAGCGGTGACGACCTCGGCGTGCCCGTCGACCGCGACCACGCGCTCGATGATCGACCGGCGGACGCCGAGCCGTTCGGCCGGGATCGCGTCGAGCGCGAACCCGGCACCGTCGTCGCCGACCTCGACGCGGGCCCCGGCACCGTGCTGCTCGACGACGATCCAGCGGTCGACCTCGGCACCCCCGGCGTGCTGCACGCTGTTGACGGCCGCCTGCAGCGCCGCGGAGGCGAGCGCGTCGGCGACGGTGGCGGGGACCCGGACGCTGCCGGCACGCTCGCCCTGCACGCGGACCGGGGCGGCCAGCGCGCCCACGGCGTCGGCGATCCGAGCACGGAGGTCGGCGAGGGACACCGGCGGTGCACCGGCGGGGTCGTCGGAGGCGGCCGCCTCGAGGTGGTCGATGGCGTTCCGTGCCATCCGTGCGGCGAGCATCTCGGCGTCACGGGTCTCGGCGCGGGCGGCGGACAGCAGCGTGGTGAGGACGCTGTCGTGCACGATCGCGTCGACCTGGACGCGCTCGACCTCGGTCGCGTGCTCCCGGATGGCGTGCGAGTAGCGGCGAACGGCGGTGGCCTGTGCGGCGTCCACCGCCGTGGCCGCACGGCGCAGCACCACCGCGATGACGAGGACGGCACCGCTGAGGATCGCCGTGTAGACGCCGTCGAGGAGCGCCCGGAGCCCGGCGTCGCCACCGACCGGGGTGAGCCGGATGACGACGTACACGGTGGGGACGAGTGCGGTGTACACCGTCGCCCGCCACGGCGCGAAGCCCATGGCGGCGGCGGTCGAGCCGACCGTGCACAGCCACCACGGCCAGGGCACCTGGTCCGACGGGATCGGCTCGCGCACCGTCAGCGGCCACGTCACCAGCGCGACGAGGAACAGCAGCGCGCAGAGGATCTGGGCGAGCTGGGCGACCGGTCGGATGAACACCGACGCGCCGACGAAGAGGAACGACGCCGCGAGCCCGCACGCCACGACCGGACCCCACACGGGGTCGAGGTACGGCAGCTGGTTGAGGACGGCGGGCACCGTGGTGGCGCCGAAGCCGAGCGCCGCGACGGCGATGAGGATCGCGAACGCGCGTTCGACCGAGGCCTGCGTGATCGTGGCACGGACGCTCCGCGACGGGTCTGCGCCGAACGGCGCGTCGTCACCGCCCTCGGCGCCGATCCGGGGCGCGGAGCCCACCCGGGCGACCCGACCGGTCGCCCGGGTGGCACGCGCCGATCCGGACGTGGGTGCCGCGTCAGCCGCAGCCATCGTGCTCAGCGACCGTCGCCGTCGGGGTCGATCCCCGAGTCGAGCCCGGGCAGGATGCCGTCCTCGACCGCACGGCGGAGGAGGTCGACCTTCGTCGGGGCCGGGCGACCGACCTCGACGTACTTCACGCGGATGCGGTCGAGGTACTCGCGCGCCGTCGAGTAGCCGATGCCGAGCTGCTGCGCGGCGAGCTTGAGCGGCAGGCCCGAGGCGTAGAGGTGGAGGATCTCGCGCTCACGTCGCCCGAGCTGTGCCTTGGCGAAGTCCCGGTCGGCGTCGATCGCGCTCGCCCACTCGAGGTTGTTGAGCACGTCGCCGCGAGCGACCGTCGCGACGGCGGCCATCACGGTCTTCGTCGCCGAGGACTTCGGGATCACGCCCGCAGCCCCGGCGGCCAACGCCTCTCGCACGTTCGCGACGCGGTCGGCGATGGAGTGCACGAGGACCGCGGAACCGGTGCCCTGCACACCCTTCACGTTCGCGGTCACGGTAGAGCCGTCGCCCAGCGACAGGTCGAGGACGACGACGTCGACCTCACGCCCGTCGAGGTGCTCGATGTACTCGGGCACGCTCGCGGCGGTGAGGACCACCTCGAACCCCTCGTTCTGGCACGCTGCCTGGATCCCGAGTCGCACGGACTCGTGGTCGTCGACGATCGCGACACGGACGGGCTTGGTCGCCAGTCCGGTCGTTCCGGTGGTGGTCGTGTCTGTTGCCACGGTGGCCTCTCTCGTCGATGCGCACCCCCGGCCCCTGAAACCGGGGAGCCATCACCGACCAAGGATACCCAGGTCGGACTCAGGCAGCGGCGCGATCCCGTCGCGACACGGCGGAGCGTGTTGCAGGACGCGACAAGCGGCCCGGCGCGCACCGCACCCGGCCGAACCCAGCCGACCCGCCGCGCGCACCGCGCCCGGGCCGACCCGTGACCACCGTCAGGCGACCGGCACCAGGCGCGCCACGGCCTCCAGGTGGTGGGTGTGCGGGAAGAGGTCGAAGGCGCGGAGTGCCTCCAGGCGGTACCCGAGGTCCGCGAAGGTCGCGACGTCGCGGGCCAGCGCGACCGGGTCGCAGGCCACGTAGACGACCTGGGCCGGCTGGAGCGCGGCGATCTGCACGACGACCTCGCGGCCGGCGCCGGAACGGGGCGGGTCGAGCACGATCGTGCCGGCGCGGTACCGCTGCCGCTCGCCCTGCGAGAGCGCGGCGACGGTGCGCTGCAGCCACCGGTCGACGCGGCCGGTCTCGGCGCGGGCGCCGATCCACTCGACGAGGTTCTCCTGCGCGTGCTCGGTCGCGCGGGGGGCGCTCTCGACGCTCGTGAGCCGCGCCTTCGGGCCCACCAGGTCGCCGAGCGCTGCGGCGAGCAGACCGACGCCGCCGTAGAGGTCGAGGTGCTGCCCCTCGGGGTCGAGTCGCTCACGGTCGACGAGGTCCCGCACCGCAGCGGTCAGGACCGCCGGAGCGGCACGGTGCACCTGCCAGAAGCCGTTGTCGTCGACCTGGAACGCGCGCTCCCCCACGAGCTCGGTGACGACCGTGGGCTTCTGCTCGTCGATGACCAGCCGTGCCCCCTCGGAACCACTCGGCGCGAGGACGTCGACGACCGAGGCGCCCGGCATCGCACCGCGGCCGAGCGGCGCGCTCTCCTGCACCACCCGGGTCGCGAGCGGCAGGGACGCGACCGGGACGACGGTGTGCGAACGGGAGGCGAAGGGCCCCGCGGTGCCGTCCTCGTCGACGTGCAGGCGGACGCGGGTGCGCCAGCCGGTGCCGTTCGCCTCGTCGTCGCCGGGCGCGGCCTCGACGACGACGTCGTGTCCGAGCACGTCGGCGAGGTCGGTCCGGGCGAACCGCGCGAACGAGTCCACCAGGACGTCGTGCTTCAGCGTGCGCTGGTGGGCGAGCGCGATGTGCCCGAACTCGGCACCGCCCGCGCGGTCGGCCGGGTCGCGGTCGAGTGCGGCTTCCGGCCAGACGTGGTCCACGCGGTGCTCGCTCGGCGTGACGACCGACACGGTGTCGGCGCGCCAGAACGACTTCTTGCGGTCCTCGGTCACCCGGGCCACGACGCGTTCGCCGGGGATCGCGTCCGACACGAACACCACCCGCCCCTCGTGCCGTGCCACCGAGATGCCGCCGTGGGCGATCCCGGTGACGTCGAGTTCGAGCAGCGTGCCGACGGATTCACCCATGGTTCGATGTTCCCATGCGTCTGTACCTCGCGAGTACCTCCCCCGCCCGCCGAGCACTCCTCGCCCAGACCGGGATCGAGCCGGTGCTCGTCGCGCCCGGGGTCGACGAGGACGCAGCCGTCGCCGCGACCGCCTCGGCCCTCGGCCGCGCGCTGACCGGTCCGGAGCTGGTCGCGTTGCTGGCCGAGGCGAAGGCCGCTGCCGTCGCGGACGCCACCGCCCCCGTCGACGGCTTCGTGTTCGGCGGGGACTCCGCCTTCGAGGTCGACGGCGTCCTGTACGGCAAGCCCCACGACCCCGAGGTCGCGCGGGAGCGGTGGCGGCAGATGCTCGCCGCCGGCGGCGGCACGCTGTGGAGCGGACACTGCGTCATCGACCGGCGCGTGTCCGGGTCGGTCACCGATGGCGGGTCCGTCGCCGATGGCGGGCCTGGAGGCGCGGGGCGGGCCGGCACCGTGCCTCCCGTCCGCACCGTGGACGCGTCGGGCGGCGGGCCGCTGGGCCTGGCCGGGTCGTTCGGCGACGTCGCGCCCGGTGGGTCCGGGCTCGTCGCCTCCGGCGACCGCGTCGTCGCGGTCGACAGCGCGGTGCTCACCTTCGCCGACGACATGTCGGCCGAGGAGATCGACGCGTACGTCGCGACGGGCGAGCCGCTCGAGGTCGCGGGCGCCTTCACGATCGACGGACGGGCCGCCGCGTACATCACCCGGATCGACGGCGCCCCCTCGGCCGTGGTGGGATTGTCCCTGCCGGTGCTCCGCTCGATGCTCCTGCGGGGCTTCGGCATCGCCTGGCACGACCTGTGGTCGCTGTAGACATCCGCACTTGTTCGGGGTGGTTCTTTGTGGGTGCCAGTCAATTCACACCCCCGCCGCACGAATACGCTGATGTCTCATGCCCCGTATCAGCAAGGTCCTCATCGCGAACCGCGGCGAGATCGCCGTCCGCATCATCCGCGCGGCCCGCGACGCAGGCAAGGCTTCGGTGGCGGTCTACGCCGACCAGGACCGTGACGCCCTCCACGCACGCCTCGCTGACGAGGCCTACGCGCTGAACGGCACCACGAGCGCCGACACCTACCTCGTCATCGACAAGATCATCTCCGTCGCCAGAAGGTCCGGCGCCGACGCCGTGCACCCCGGGTACGGGTTCCTCGCCGAGAACGCCGACTTCGCCCGCGCCGTCATCGACGCCGGCCTCACCTGGATCGGCCCGTCGCCGGCGTCCATCGAGCAGCTCGGTGACAAGGTCTCGGCGCGCCACGTGGCCGAGAAGGTCGGTGCGCCGCTCGCCCCCGGCACGATCGAGCCCGTGCAGGACGTGTCCGAGGTGTTCGACTTCGTCGACCAGGTCGGTCTGCCCGTCGCGATCAAGGCGGCGTTCGGCGGTGGCGGTCGTGGGCTGAAGGTCGTGCGCGACCGTGCCTCGGTCGAGGAGCTCTTCGAGTCCGCCACGCGTGAGGCGATCGCGGCGTTCGGCCGCGGCGAGTGCTTCGTCGAGAAGTACCTCGACAAGCCGCGCCACGTCGAGACGCAGTGCCTCGCCGACGAGCACGGCAACGTCGTCGTCGTCTCGACGCGCGACTGCTCGCTCCAGCGTCGGCACCAGAAGCTCGTCGAAGAAGCGCCGGCCCCGTACCTGACCGACGCCCAGACGGAGCGCCTGTACGAGTCGTCGAAGGCGATCCTGCGCGAGGTCGGCTACGTCGGCGCCGGTACCTGCGAGTTCCTCATCGGCGCCGACGGCACCGTCTCGTTCCTCGAGGTGAACACCCGCCTGCAGGTCGAGCACTGCGTCTCCGAAGAGGTCACCGGCATCGACCTGGTGCGCGAGCAGTTCCGCATCGCCGAGGGTGGCGTGCTCGACTACGAGGACCCCGTCGCGCGCGGCCACTCGTTCGAGTTCCGCATCAACGGCGAGGACCCGGGCCGCAACTTCTTCCCCGCGCCCGGCCCCGTGCACGCGTTCAACGCGCCGTCCGGCCCCGGCGTCCGCGTCGACTCCGGCGTGGTCTCCGGCGACGTCGTCTCCGGCTCGTTCGACTCCATGCTCGCGAAGCTCATCGTCACCGGTGCCACGCGTGCCGAGGCCCTGGAGCGTTCGCGTCGCGCCCTCGCCGAGTTCGAGGTCACCGGGCTGCCGACCGTGCTGCCCTTCCACCGTGCCGTCGTGTCCGACCCGGCGTTCGCGACCCCCGACGATTCGCCGTTCAGCATCTACACGCAGTGGATCGAGACCGACTTCGACAACGACATCCCGGCGTGGAGTGGTTCGCCGGAGACGCTCCCGGAGCCCGCGGCCCGCGAGTCGGTCGTCGTCGAGGTGCAGGGCAAGCGCATCGAGGTCACGATGCCGTCGATCGTCGGTGGCGGCGCTGCCGGCGCCGCGGGTCGGCGCCCGGCCGGCCCGTCCGCTCCCCCGAAGCGCCGGACGTCCGGCGTGCGTGGCGGTCTGGCCTCGTCCGGCTCGGTCACGTCGCCGATGCAGGCCACCGTGGTGAAGACCGCGGTCGCCGAGGGTGACACCGTGGTGAAGGGCGACCTGCTCGTCGTCCTCGAGGCCATGAAGATGGAACAGCCCGTGCAGGCGCCGCGCGACGGCGTCGTCACCGGGCTCAACGCCCCCGTCGGCCAGACGATCTCGTCCGGCCACGTGCTGCTCGAGCTGGCGTAGGGCGCGCGGCGGGCGCCGCGCCGGGCGCGGCGCGGCTTTCCGCTTTCGAACCACGAATCCGACATCGAACCGCCCTACTCGGCTGGTTCGACGTCGGATCCGTGGTTCGACCTCGCCGTACTCACCAGGCAGGAGCCGTTCGGACGGCGCGACGGACCGGGAGACCGGCGTCACGGAGCATGCTGGGGAGTCGTCCGCCGGCCTGGACGTCGTGCCAGACCGGTCGGACGACGCGTCGCACCTCCGGCAAGGCGCGGAGACGGTCCTCCCGGATCTTCTCCGCGATGACGACGTCCTCGGCGGATCGACCGTTGCGCATCGACGGGTCACGGTACTTGACGAGGCCGTCGAACTCGACGATGACCCCCTGGTCCGGAAACCAGAAGTCCACTCGACCGATGGGCCCGGACGAATCGCGGAACTCGTGCTGCTGGATCGCCGGCGGACATCCGACGTCCCGCATCACGAGGTTCGTGACGCTCTCGCCCGCTGATTCCGACAGCGGAGATGCGAGCTCCAGCACCTGCCGAGCACGCCGATGTGCACGGACGGAGCCGCGGGAAGCCAGCTCCGATTCGAGCGCAGTTCCCGCGATCCCGCGGCGCAGGACGGCATCAGCCACCGCGAGTGCCCGTCCGCGGTCGTAGCGAAGCGCGACGTCCACCGCGGTGTGCGCCAGCGTCGTGACCGGAAGACCGTTGACCCGGATGCAACCGACGGGTCGTCCAGCGCCAGCGGACTTGTCAGCGAATCGAGTCCGTTGCGCGGTCCCTCTCGCCGGATCGAGAACGGTGACGCGGTCGGGCACGGGCAGGATCCACGGCAGACAGTGGGCGATGACCGCCGATGCGTGGGACACGACCGTGCGAGGGGCAGACGCCTGGACTGCCGTCGCTCGTGCAATGTGCTGCTCCCAGACGGTGGCCTGGTCCCACTGCTCGCGGACGACGAAGGAGCCGTGAGCCACTCGGATCAGCGCCCCGCTCCGGAGCGCTCGCTGCTGGGCTCGCGCGGTCGACGGATCGGGGTGGACGGTGAGGACGTCAGGCACTGGCACGACCCGAGCATGCGACACGATCGCGCCCCGCAGTCGACCCGCGCTCATCCTGTGGAGAAGTGTGTCGATGCCACAGTAAGGGTTCACCTGGCCGTTGGAACCACGAATCCGACATCGAACTGGGGAATCGGCCCGGTTCGATGTCGGATTCGTGGTTCGGAGCAGCGTGGCCGACGGCGCCCGCGCGCCGCCGAGCGCGCTACGACACCAGCGGGCGGACCGCGCCGGCCAGGGCGTCGACGAGCGACTGGGCCTCGGCGGGGGTGGACGCCACCGTGTCGATGTAGACCTTCACCTTCGGCTCGGTGCCGCTCGGGCGGACGATCACCCGCGCGTCACCGGTGAGGTCGTAGCGCAGGATGTCCGAGGGCGGGAAGCCCTCCACCCCGTCGAGGTAGTCCGTCGTCGCGGTGACGTCGAGGCCGCCCAGCGACGTCGGCGCCGCGGACCGCAGCGACGCCATGATCTCCCCGATGCGCGAGAGGTCGTCCACGCGGGTCGCCACCTGCCCGGAAGCGAACGCCCCGAACTCCGCGGCGAAGGCCTCGAGGTGGTCCGCGATGGTCGAGCCGGAGGCCGCGAGCTCGTCGGCGAGGGACAGCAGGTCGAGCGCCGCCGAGATGCCGTCCTTGTCGCGGACGACCGACGGGTCGACGAGGTAGCCGAGCGCCTCCTCGTAGCCGAAGAGCAGGTCCGGCACGCGTGACACCCACTTGAAGCCGGTCAGGGTGTCCCGGTACCCCAGGCCGTGCCGCGCGGCGACACGGGACAGCGCGGGCGAGGACACGATCGACGCCGCGAGCGTGCCGGTGGTGCCGGCCGCAGCGGCACGGGCGGCAGCACGCCACCCGAGCAACCAGCCGACCTCGTTGCCGGAGAGCCGACGGAACGACGGCACACCGGAACCGGAACCAGACCCGGACTCGACGGGGATCGCCAGCGCCAACCGGTCGGCGTCGGGGTCGTTCGCGATGACGAGGTCCGCGCCGACCGCGACACCGCGGGCGATCGCCAGGTCCATCGCGCCGGGTTCCTCCGGGTTGGGGAACGAGACCGTCGGGAACGCGCCGTCCGGCTCGATCTGCTCCGGCACCACCTCGGGCTCCGCGAACCCTGCGGCGGCGAACACTGCGCGCGCCGTCTGCCACCCGACGCCGTGCATGGCCGTGTAGACGACCTTGGGCTGGTCGGCGGGTGCGAGGACGGGCGTGGTCACCGTCGCGGCCGTGGCGGCAACGTAGGCGTCGACGAGCGTGTTCGTGGCGACCGTGTAGTCGGTCCCGCGGGCGAGGTCGCTGATCGACCCGGCGGCGACGGCGTCGATGGCGTCCGCGATGAGGCCGTCGACCGGCGGCACGATCTGCGAGCCGTCGTCGTCGCCACCGAGGTACACCTTGTAGCCGTTGTCCCGCGGCGGGTTGTGGCTCGCCGTCACCATGACGCCGGCACCGACGCCGAGGTGCCGCACCGCGAAGGCGAGCACGGGGGTGGGGAGCGCCGACGGCAGCAGGGTGACCTCGAGCCCGAGGCCGCGCATGACCTCGGCGGAGTCGCGGGCGAACACGTCGGAGTTCACGCGGCCGTCGTACCCGATGACCACGCTCCGCTGCCGGCCGGTGTCGATGAGGAAGCGTGCCAGCCCGGCCGCTGCCTGCGTGACGACGACGCGGTTCATCCGGAGCGGTCCGGCGCCGAGCTCGGCGCGGAGCCCGGCGGTGCCGAACTGCAGCCGTCCCGCGAACCGGGCGTCGAGTTCATCCGTGTCCCCGGCGTCGACGAGCTGCTGCAGCTCGGCGCGGGTCTCGTCGTCCGGGTCCTGCTCGATCCAGGCCCTGGCCGTGTCGACGACGCTCACAGCGCCGTCACCACGCGGGCGAGCAGGTCCGCGATCACCGGCTCGGCCTGCTTGCCGGCCTCGAGCACCTCGGTGTGCGACAGCGGCGTCTTCTGGATCCCCGCGGCGAGGTTCGTGATGAGCGAGAAGCCGAGGATCTCCATGCCGGCCTGACGGGCGGCGATGGCCTCGAGCGCGGTGGACATGCCGACGATGTGGCCGCCGATGGTCTTCGCCATCTGCACCTCGGCCGGGGTCTCGTAGTGCGGGCCGCGGAACTGCGTGTAAACGCCCTCGTCGAGCGACGCGTCGACGGACTTCGCGACCGCGCGCAGCCGTGCCGAGTACAGGTCGGTCAGGTCGACGAACGTGGCACCCTCGAGCGGGCTGTCCGCGGTGAGGTTGATGTGGTCGCTGATGAGCACCGGCGTGCCCGGCGTCCAGTGCTCCTTGATGCCGCCGGCACCGTTCGTGAGGACCATGATCGACGCACCGGTCGCCGCGGCGGTCCGGACGCTGTGCACGACGCGGCGGACGCCGTGCCCTTCGTAGTAGTGCGTCCGGGCGCCGATGACGAGCGCGTGGCGGCCGTCGGCGAGGCGGATCGAGCGGACGGTGCCGGAGTGCCCGGGGACGGCCGAGGCGCTGAAGCCGGGGACCTCCGACGCGGGGATCTCGGACACGGTCTCACCGATGAGGTCCGCGGCCTTGCCCCAGCCGGAACCGAGGGTGAGGGCGATGTCGTGGCGCTCGATCCCGGACTTCGCGGCGATGACGGCGGCGGCGTCGCGGGCGACCTCGAACGGGTCGGCAGCGGGGTCGTTCAGCGGGTTCTCGGTGCTCATGCCCCAACTCTAAAGGGCGCTCAGTGCTCCCCGAGCGCCCGGTCGACCGCTGCCGTGATCTCGCCCTGGTCGAAGTGGTTCCGGATCACGATGACCTCGGCGTACGTGTCCCCGATGGCCTCGACGAACTCCTGGCTGGTGAGGATCACGTTCGCGTCGTCGGACACCGTGCGCACGGAGGCGACGTCGGCGGCGATGACGGAAGCGGTCAGCCCGAGGGTGGCGAGCGCCTTCTCGGCGTTCACCTTGAGGATCGCGCTCGCGCCGATCCCGGCGCCGCAGATGGTCACGATCTTCACGAGGAACTCCGATCGGTCGTCATGCGGGGACCCCCATGATCCCGCGGACCTCGTCCGCCGTCGTCGCCGCCGCCAACCGCCCGGTGACGGTGGCGTCGTTGAACAGGTTGGCGATCTCGCCGATCGACTCGAGGTGGGTGCCGACCCCGGCGACCGCCAGGCCGAGCACGACGCGCACGGGGTCGTTGTGCGGGTGTCCGAACACGACGGGCGACGCGAGCGTCACGACCGACAGCCCGTCACGGAGCACCGCGGGCCCCGGTCGGGCGTGCGCGAAGGCGAGCCCGGGCGAGATGACGATGTACGGCCCGTGCTCGTCGACCAAGTCGATCATCGCCTGGGTGTAGGGCTCGGTCGACGCCCCCGAGGCGACGAGGGCGCCACCGGCCAGCTGGAGCGCCTCGCGCCACGAGGACGCGGTGGCCCCGAGCACGACGGCGTCGTCCGGCAGTGGCGGCAGCGGCATGCGTCAGGCCTCCTGGTGTCCGGCCGTGATCGTGGCGATGATCTCCTCGCGGTCCTCGAGCGGCAAGAAGGAGCCGAGGGCCGCGTTGATCTGGAACGCCGCGAGGTCGTCGAGGTCGTACCCGAAGGTGCCGGCCAGCAGCGCGAGTTCACGGGAGAGCGTGGTGCCGCTCATGAGCCGGTTGTCGGTGTTGACCGTGACGCGGAAGCCGAGCTGGTAGAGCACGTCGATCGGGTGGTCGGCGAGATCGTCGCCCCAGGCCGCGATCGCGCCCGTCTGCAGGTTCGACGAGGGCGAGACCTCGAGCGGGATCTCACGGTCGCGCACCCACGCCGCGACCTCGCCGAGCGAGGCCAGGGTCGAGCCGTCGCCGGCGTCGGAGAGGGTGACGTCCTCGAAGATCCGCACGCCGTGGCCGAGGCGCAGCGCTCGACCGTCGACGAGGGCGGAGCGGATCGAGGCGAGCCCGTCTGCCTCGCCCGCGTGGACCGTGACCGGGAACAGCTCGGACGCCAGGTAGTCGAACGCGGCGCGGTGGTTCGAGGCGGGGAACCCGGCCTCGGCACCCGCGATGTCGAAGCCCACGACCCCACGGTCGCGGTGCCGCACGGCGAGCTCGGCGATCTCGAGGGACCGGTCGGCGTGGCGCATCGCCGTCACGAGCTGTCCGACGCGGATGCGACCGTCGGCGGCGTCGACTGCTTCCTCGATGCCGGCCTGCACGGCCTCGACCGTCTCGTCGAGGGTCAGCCCACCCTGCAGGTGCTGCTCGGGCGCCCAGCGGACCTCGCCGTAGACGATGCCGTCGGCGACCAGGTCCTCGACGAACTCGCGGGCGATCCGGGTGAGCTGCGGTGCGGTCTGCATCACCGACGTGGTGACGTCGAACGTCTTGAGGTACTCGACCAGGGAGCCGGAGTTCGACTGGTCGGCGAACCACTGCCCGAGCTCGGCCGGGTCGGTGGTGGGGAGCGACACACCCGCCGACGCTGCGAGCTCGATGATCGTCGCCGGACGCAGGCCGCCGTCGAGGTGGTCGTGCAGCGAGACCTTCGGCAGGTCGTTGATGACCGCTCCGGCGTCGGGCAGGCGGTAGGTCGGGGCGTCGGCGCTCATGCCCCCAGGCTATCGGTGGTCACCGACCGCGCGCAGGCACCTGTGCACAACAGACGGACGAAGGGACTGGAGGCTCTCCACACGTGTGCGCAGAGCCTCCGGTCGGTCGGACGGTCGCGTTCAGCCCGCGATGCGCTCCCGCACGATCGGCCCGCGGGCCGCGACGGCAGCGTCGGCCGAGCCGATCGACCACGCACCCTCGAGCGACTCGAGCGCCCGCGGGATCCGCGAGGCGTCGTCGGTGTGCAGTGTCCAGAGCGGCTGCCCCTCGGTCACGGCGTCACCGGGCTTGACGTGCAGTTCGATGCCCGCACCGGCCTGCACCGGGTCCTGCGCGCGGGCACGACCGGCACCGAGGCGCCAGGCCGACACGCCGAACGGCAGGGCGTCCTGCTGCGCCAGCACACCGGACGACGGCGCCGTGACGACGTGCTGCTCGCGGGCGACCGGCAGCGCGGCGGAGGGGTCCCCACCCTGCGCGGAGATCATCCGGCGCCACGTGTCCATCGCGCGACCGTCGGCCAGCGCCGCGGCGGGATCGGCGTCCGGCATCCCGGCGAGCGTCAGCATCTCCGAGGCCAGGGCGACGGTCAGCTCCACGACGTCGGCCGGACCGCCGCCCGCCAGCACCTCGACCGACTCCCGCACCTCGAGCGCGTTGCCGATCGTCAGCCCGAGCGGGACCTCCATGTCGGTGAGCAGCGCCGAGGTCTTCACCCCGGCGTCGTTCCCGAGGTCCACCATCGTCTGCGCAAGTTCACGCGAGGCCTCGTAGGTGGGCATGAAGGCGCCCGAGCCGAACTTCACGTCGAGCACGAGCGCACCGGTGCCCTCGGCGATCTTCTTCGACATGATGCTCGACGCGATGAGCGGGATGCACTCGACGGTGCCGGTGATGTCCCGCAGGGCGTAGAGCTTCTTGTCGGCCGGTGCCAGGCCCGAGCCGGCGGCGCAGATGACCGCGCCGACGTCGGACAGGATCTCCATCATCCGGTCGTTCGACAGCGACGCCTGCCACCCGGGGATCGACTCGAGCTTGTCGAGCGTCCCACCGGTGTGGCCGAGACCACGGCCGGACAGCTGCGGCACCGCGACGCCGAACGACGCCACCAGCGGCGCGAGCGGCAGCGTGATCTTGTCCCCGACCCCGCCCGTGGAGTGCTTGTCGACGGTCGTCTTGCCGAGCGACCCGAACGACATCCGCTCCCCCGACGCGATCATCGCGAGCGTGAGGTCCTTGATCTCGCGCCGCTCCATCCCGTTCAGGAAGATCGCCATCGCCATGGCCGCCATCTGCGGGTCCTCGACGTAGCCGCGGGTGTACGCGTCGACGAGCCAGTCCACCTCGGCGGTGCTCAGCGCGCCGCCGGAGCGCTTCGTGCGGATGAGGTCGACGGTGTCGAAGGGCTCGACGGCCATGTCAGTGCTCCTGCTGGTAGGTGGCGAGGGTGCGCGGCCCGAACGCGTCGGGGAGGACCTCGTCGATGGTGCGGATTCCGGAGACCGTCTCGAGGAGCATGCCCTCGGTCGAGTGCTCGAACAGCAGCTGACGGCAGCGCCCGCACGGCATCAGGGTCGCCCCGTCGCCGTCGACGCAGGTGAACGCGACGAGCTTGCCGCCGCCGGTCATGTGCAGCTGCGAGACGAGCGAGCACTCCGCGCAGAGCGTCACCCCGTACGACGCGTTCTCGACGTTGCAGCCCGAGACGATCCGACCGTCGTCGGTGAGCGCCGCGGCGCCCACCGGGAACGACGAGTACGGCGCGTAGGCGTGGCGCATGGCGGCCGTCGCTGCGGTCCGCAGGGCGGTCCAGTCCACGTCGGACTGGAGGCGCGGGGCGGCGTCCGCCCCGGCGGTGGCGGTGACCGCCTGGTCACCGTGGGCGTTCGTGTGGGTCATGTGCCGCGCCTCCAGGCCGGTGTGGTCGGACTAACTCTTGATGTAGGGCTTGCCGGACGCGGCGGGACCGCGCGACTGACCGACCAGGCCGGCCACGGCGAAGATCGTCACCACGTAGGGCAGCATCAGCAGGAACTCGCTCGGCACGGGCGAGTTGATCGCCCCGAGCGTGTTCTGCAGGTTCGACGCGAAGCCGAACAGCAGCGCCGCGAGCGTCGCGCGGATCGGGTCCCAGCGGCCGAAGATGACGGCCGCGAGCGCGATGTAGCCGGCGCCGGCGGTCATGTCCTTCGTGAACGGACCGACCGCGTCGAGGGTGAAGTACGCACCACCGAGACCGGCGATCGCACCCGCGAGCGAGACGTTCCAGAACCGCGTGCTGGTGACGTTGATGCCCACCGTGTCGGCCGCCTGCGGGTGCTCGCCGACCGCGCGGAGGCGGAGACCCCAGCGGGTCTTGAACAAGGCGAAGGTGACGACGGCGACGGCGACGTACGCCAGGTACACGACGACGGTCTGCTCGAAGAAGATCGGGCCGATCACCGGGATCTGGTGGAGCAGCGGGATCTCGATCTTCGGGAACCGGATGCCGACGTTGAGCGACTCCTCGTTCGGGGAGAGCACCTGCGAGTACAGGAAGCCGGTGAGGCCCGAGATGAACGCGTTGATGACGACACCGACGATGACCTGGTCGACGAGGTACTTGATGCTGAACGCCGCGAGGACGAACGACACCAGCACACCGGCGACGAGCGCACCGACGAGGCCGACCCACGGCGAACCGGAGATCGACGCGATGAGCGCCGAGGTGAACGCGCCGGCGAGGAACTGGCCCTCGATCGCGATGTTCACGACGCCCACGCGCTCCGAGATGACGCCGCCGAGCGCACCGAACACGAGCGGGACGCTCAGGCCGAGCGCACCGACGAGCAGGCCCGGCAGCGGGATCGTCGCGCCGGCGGCGGCCCACGTCAGGAAGCCGATGACGAACACGATCGCGAAGACCGAGGTCACCCAGAGCGGGACGCTCCGCGAGGCACGGACCTCGACGAAGGCGTAGACCGTGGCGATCGCGAGCAGGAGCACGACGACGATGCCGGTGGCCGCGGCGGGCAGCGGGACGTTCGGCAGCGCGAAGAAGTCACCGGGGTTCGCCAGGCGGAACGTGGTCGTGCCGGCGCGCTGCAGCAGGATGAAGAAGACCACGGCGAGCACGGTGAAGACCGCGTAGCCGATCGGCAGCTTCCAGCTGCGGGTGGTCTCGACCGGACGGTCGGTGGGCGACGACGCGGGGGTCGCGGTGGGGCTGAGGGTGCTCACGCGGCGACCGCCTTCTTGCTGTTCTTCGCGCTGACGCGTCGACGAGCGCCCGGCTGCGGGATCCGGAAGATCGCGCGGACGAGCGGCGGGGCCGCGATGAAGAGGACGATGAGGGCCTGGATGACCCCGACGATGTCGATCGGGATGCCGTTGGCGGCCTGCATGGCGTAGCCACCGTTCTTCAGCACGCCGAACAGGATCGCGGCCCAGAACACGCCCCATGGCTTCGAGCGGCCGAGCAGCGCGACGGTGATGGCGTCGAAGCCGATCCCGGCGTCGATGTTCGAGGTGAAGCCGGACGTCACGGCGCCCTGCACCTGGTAGGCGCCGGCGATGCCGACCAGGGCACCGGAGATCACCAGGACCCAGATCGTCAGGCTCGGGACGCTCATGCCGGCGACACGGGCGGCGCGCGGGTTCTCACCGATGGTGCGGAACCGGAACCCGAGCGACGACTTGTTGACGAGCCACCACACGACGACGACCGCGATGATCGCCACGACGAAGCCGAGGTCGACGCCGTACCGCGGGCCGAACAGCGCCGGCAGCACCGCGCTGTCCTTCGTCGCGGGCGAGATCGGGTTCGTGCTGCCCGGCGCCTGCAGGAGACCAGGGGTGCGCAGCAGGTAGCTGACCAGGTAGAGCGCGACGTAGTTGAGCATGATCGTCAGGACGACCTCGTTGGCGCCGGTCCGGGCCTTGAGCACGCCGACGATGCCGGCCCACACGGCACCGCCGACGATGCCGGCGATGATCGTGAGCGGGATGTGCAGGGCCGCCGGGCCGTCGAACGAGAACCCGACCCAGCCGGCCGCCGCGGCGCCCATCAGGATCTGTCCCTGGCCGCCGATGTTGAACAGGCCGGCGCGGAACGACAGGGCGATGCCGAGGCCCGCTGCGATGAGCGGCACGGCGTAGTCGATCGAGCGCGTGAGCGGGACGATCGCCTGCTGGAACGAATCGGCGCCGAAGTTGATCACGGAGCCCTGGAACAGCGAGGCGTACGAGCCGCCGACCGCGGTGCCGATGGCCTGGACGGTGTCACCGGGGCGGGCGAAGAAGTACCCGGCGGCGGCGCGGACGTTCTCGTCGGTGATCGCGATGAGGATGCCGCAGGCGACGAGGGCGAGCACGACGGCGAGGACCGTGACGAGCGCGGAGCCGTTCAGGATCCCCTGCATCGCGGCCTGCCAGCGGTCGCCGCCGTTGCGACGCTCGGTGTCGGCGGCGGAGTCCGTCATGAGGTGGGGCGTCGACTCGACGTCCTGCAGGCGGTCGTCAGTGGGCGCCTCGGCTGCCGTGGCGGCGTCGGCCTGCGGCACCGCGCTCGGCTGTGCGTCGTCCGGCACGGGTGTGCCCGGCTGCGTGTTCTCTGGCGTGGTGCTCACGCTGCCAGCTCCGTTCCTTCGGGGATCTCCCCGGCCATCATGAGGCCGAGGACGTCTCGCGGGGTGTCCGCGGGGACGATGCCGACGATCCCGCCGCGGTACATCACGGCGATCCGGTCGGCGAGCGCCGCGACCTCGTCGAGCTCGGTGGAGACGACGATGACGGGGACGCCGGTGTCGCGGGTGGCGACGATGCGCTTGTGCACGAACTCGATCGATCCGACGTCGATGCCGCGCGTGGGCTGCGCCGCGACGAACAGACGGAGCTCGCGGCTGAGTTCGCGGGCGAGGACGATCTTCTGCTGGTTGCCGCCGGACAGTCGACCGGCCGCCGTGGTCCGGCCGGGGGTGCGGATGTCGAACTCGGCGATCTTCTCGTCGGCGAACGCATCACGCTCGGCGGCGCGGATGGTGCCGGCACGGACGAACTCGGCGTGGTCGGCCCGGTCGAGCATGAGGTTCTCGGCGATGGTGAACTCGCCGACGAGCCCGTCCTCCTTGCGGTCCTCCGGCACGAAGCCGACGCCGGCGTCGAGGATCTGCTTGACGCTGCGGCCGGTGAGCTCGCGCCCGTCGAGCGTGACCCGTCCGGCGTGCACAGGCTCGAGGCCGAGGATCGCCTCGGTGAGCTCGGTCTGGCCGTTGCCCTGCACGCCGGCGATCGCGAGGACCTCGCCGCGGCGCACGGTGAACGACACGTCGTCGACGAGCACGATGCCGTTCGCGTCGGTCACGGTGAGGTTCTCGACGACCAGGGCGTCCTCGCCACCGGTCGCCGGCTCCTTGTCCACGACGAGCGAGACGGCGCGTCCGACCATGAGGGCGGCGAGCTCGTTGTTCGTCGCGGTGGGCGAGGCCTCGCCGACGACCTTGCCGAGACGGATCACCGTGATGCGGTCGGCGACCTCGCGGACCTCGCGCAGCTTGTGCGTGATGAAGACGATCGCGGTACCGGCTTCGCGGAGCTGCCGCATGATGCCCATCAGCTCGTCGGTCTCCTGCGGGGTGAGGACGGCCGTCGGCTCGTCGAACACCAGCACGGAGGCGTCGCGGGACAGCGCCTTGATGATCTCGACGCGCTGCTGCACGCCGACGGGCAGGTCCTCGACCTTGGCGTCGGGGTCGACGTCGAACCCGAACCGCTCGGAGATCTCGCGGACACGCCTGCGGGCGCCGGCGAGGTCGAGTCGGCCGCCGAAGCTGGTCTGCTCCTGCCCGAGCATGACGTTCTCGGCGACGGTGAACACGGGCACGAGCATGAAGTGCTGGTGCACCATGCCGATGCCGGCGCGCATGGCGTCACCGGGGCCGTCGAAGTCCTGCACGACGTCGTCGAGGAGGATCTCGCCCTCGTCCGCCTGGTACAGGCCGTAGAGGACGTTCATCAGGGTCGACTTGCCGGCGCCGTTCTCGCCCAGGAGGCAGTGGACCTCACCGGGCTCGACGGTGAGCGAGATGTGGTCGTTGGCGACGAGGGGGCCGAACCGCTTCGTGATGCCGCGGAGTTCGAGCTTCATGTTCGGGAGTCTATTTCTGTGATCGGCGCACGGAAACGCGGGCGAGGGAAGTCCCCCCGCCCGCGTTCACCGGACTACTTGACGGTCGCCTTGGTCTCGACCTTGATGGAGCCGTCGACGATGCCCGACTTGATCGTGTCGAGCTCCTTCTCGAGGCCCTTGTCCACCTTGTCGGCGTAGTCGTGGAACGGCGCGATGCCGACGCCGTCGTTCTCGAGCGTGCCGACGTACGGCTCGTTCGAGTACTTCTTGTCGGCGGCCTGCTCGACGACGTCCTTGACGGCGGGGCGCATGCCCTTCTCGACGGACGTGAACGCGATGTCCTTGTAGCGGGGGTCGGCCTCGTAGAGGTCGCTGTCCGCACCGATCAGCACGGAACCGTTGTTCGCGTCCTTGATCGCCTCGGCGGCCGACTGGTAGATCGGGCCACCGACGGGGAGGATGACGTCGGCGTCCTGGTCGATGAGGGTCTGGGCGACCGCCTTCGCCTGGGTGCCGGCCTCGAAGCCGCCCGTGAAGGAGCCCTTCTGGCTCGCGACGTCCCAGCCGACGACCTTGACGTCCTTCGACTTCTGCTCGTTGTAGTACTTCACGCCGTCCGCGAAGCCGTCCATGAAGATGGTGACGGTCGGGATCTGCATGCCGCCGAAGGTGCCGACGACGCCGGACTTCGAGTACGACGCGGCCGCGTAGCCGGCGAGGAACGCCGCCTGCGAGGTGTCGAACGTGATCGGCTTGACGTTGTCGGCCTTGATCGAGTTGTCGTCGATGATGGCGAAGTCGGTGTCGGGGTTCGCCGCGGCCTGCTTCTTCGTGGCGTCGGCGAGGTTGAAGCCGACGGTGACGATGAGGTTGCAGTTCTGGTTGACGAGCTGCTCGATGTTCGAGTCGTAGACGGTGGCGTCCTTTGACTCGGCGGACTTGTAGGTCGCGCCGAGGTCGCTCGCGGCGTCCTTCATGCCCTCGAACCCGAGCTGGTTGAACGACTTGTCGTCGAAGCCACCGGCGTCGGAGACCATGCAGGGACGGAAGTCGGTCTTCTTGGCCGAGGCGTTGTCGGACGGGGCGGCCGAGCAGCCGGCGAGGACGGCGACGGTGCCGGCGAGCGCGAGGGAGCTCAGCAGGACCTGACGGGTACGAGATGTCACGGGTGGGTTCCTCCGGGGGGCGTGCCCGGACCACGTGCGTTCCGGGCGATCGTGGCGACAGTACACGACCGCCCGGCCGGTACAGGACGCTCCTGGAGGGGTCCGTGGATCAGTTACGGGATCGCGACCGCGCCGAAACGCGCCCGTAACGCGGAGTCGTGCGTCCGGCCCCAGTTCGGGGCGTTCACGCACATTTCGTGGTGGAGCGCTACAGCACGTCCCCGCGACCGCTGATCTTCAGTGCATCCACCACACTCTTCACCCGCTGGGCGTTCGCGCTGGTGGTGACGAGCAGGGCGTCGGGGGTGTCCACGACGACGATGTCCTCGACGCCGATGAGCGAGATGAGCCGCTGGCTGTGCGAGACGACGATGCCGCTCGACGAGTCGGCGAGGATGCGGGCACCGTCGCCGAGGACGGCGAGGTTGTTCGCCCGGCCGCCGGACTGCAGCTTGGCCAGGGACGCGAAGTCGCCGACGTCGTCCCAGTCGAAGTCGCCGGGGATGACGGCCATCCGTCCGGCCGCCGCGGCGGGTTCGGCCACGGTGTAGTCGATCGCGATCTTCTCGAGCCCGGGCCAGACCGCGTCGACGACGGCGCCGCGGGCCGAGGTGTCCCAGGCGTCGGCGAGTTCCTCGAGCCCGGCGAGCAGCGCGGGCTTCGTCCGGCCGATCTCGGCGAGCAGCACGTCGGCGCGGGCGATGAACATGCCGGCGTTCCAGAGGTAGGTGCCCTGCTCGACGTAGGAGCGGGCGGTGTCGAGGTCGGGCTTCTCGACGAAGGACCGCACGGCGTGCGCGGTCGGGGCGCCCTCGATGCCGATCGTCTCGCCGTGCGCGTGGATGTACCCGAAGCCGATGGCCGGCTCGGTGGGGGTGATGCCGATCGTCGTGACGTAGCCGGCGCGTGCGGCCGCCACGGCTTCGCGGACGGAGCGGCGGAAGCCACGGGCGTCGCCGATGACGTGGTCGGCAGCGAAGGACCCGATGACGACGTCCGGCTCGCGGCGCACGAGGATGGCCGCGGCGAGGCCGATGGCCGCCGTGGAGTCCTTCGGCTCGCTCTCGAGCACGATGTTGTGGTCCGCGACGCCGGGCAGCTGCGACTCGACGGCGATGCGGTGGGCACGGCCGGTGACGACCATGATCCGCTGGTCCCCGGCGAGCGGCGCCAGTCGGTCCCACGTCTGCCGGAGCAGCGAGGTGCCGGATCCGGTCAGGTCGTGCAGGAACTTGGGCGCGTCCGCCCGCGACAACGGCCACAGCCGCGATCCGATGCCCCCGGCGGGGATGATCGCGTAGAAGTCCTCGAGCTCGTCTGCCACAGGCTCACCGTACCGGTGCGGCGCCGCAGAGCCTGGACGCTCCCCGCACGATTCCCGCATGCGGCGATCCGCACGCCCTGTTCACCCCGTTCGCGCACCCCGTTCACGTCGACGGCCCCGTCGGGTCACGCGCCCCGCGGAGCATGAGCCGTGCCATGAACGCACGCAGCGTGGAGCGCGGCACGTCCGAACGGACCGTCGCCGTCGTGACCGAGAGCTTCCTACCCACCCTCAACGGCGTGACCACCAGCGTCCTCGCGGTCCTCGACCACCTGGAACGCCGTGGCCACCGCGCGGTCGTCATCGCGCCGGACACCCCGGGCCTCGCCCGGTTCCGCTCCCGCACCGAGGTGGAGCGCTACCGCTCCTTCGACGTCCACCGCATCCCCGCCGTCGCGTACCGCCAGTTCCCGGTGGCACTCCCCCACCCGGTGCTCGACACGATCCTCGCCGCCTCCGGCGCCGACGTGCTCCACGCCGCCAGTCCGTTCCTGCTGGGTGGGCGCGCGATCACGGCAGCCGGGAGGCTCGGCATCCCCTCCGTCGCCGTCTTCCAGACCGACGTGGCCGGGTTCGCCCGCCGCAACGGCCTGACCGCGACCGTCCCGTTGGTGCGGAGGATCCTCGGCCGGATCCACGCCGGAGCGTCGCTCACCCTCGCCCCGTCGAGCGCGACGGCGTCGATGCTCGCGGAGGACGGGGTCCCCCGCGTCGCGCGCTGGGGCCGCGGCGTCGACACCGCGCTCTTCCACCCGGCACGGCGGTCGTCTGCCCACGTCCGCGCGCTCCGCCGCCGCATCGCGCCGGGCGGCGAGACCATCGTCGGGTACGTGGGCCGGCTGGCACCGGAGAAGGAGGTCGAGCGGCTCGCGGAGCTCGGCGGCATCCCGGGCATCCGGATCGTGGTCGCAGGAGGCGGTCCCTCCAGGCCCGTGCTCGAGCGTCGGCTGCGGCACCTGGACGTGACCTTCACCGGCCCGCTGCGCGGTGACGCGCTGGCGGACGCGTACGCGGCGCTCGACCTGTTCGTGCACACCGGCCCCGCCGAGACGTTCGGGCAGACGCTGCAGGAGGCGCACGCGAGCGGGCTGCCGGTGGTCGCGCCCGCCTCGGGCGGGCCGTTGGACCTCGTCGCTCCGGGCCTCGACGGCGAGCTCTACGACCCGGACGTGCCGCAGGCGCTCCGAGCTGCCGTCCTGCGCCTGCACCAGGACCGCGCGCTCGCCGACCGGATGGGGTCCGCGGGGCGGCTCCGGGTCGAGGGCACCACCTGGGAGGCGGTCGGCGACCAGCTCCTCGCGCACCACGACACGGCACGCGCGATCGGCGCGCCGCCCGCCGCGACGCGGGGCGCCCGGGCGGACTGGCACGAGAAGGTCAGCGCACGCGCATAGGATGGGCGTGTTCCACACGAACACGAACGGCAAGGGCTCGCCGATCGGGCGAGCCCGTCCTATGGAAGGACGAGCTCATGGCTGAGCCCACCGGCGGCGGTACGGCAACCGCCGTCCCCGACGTCACGATCGAGGCACCCCGTGCCTCTCGGAAGCTCGAGGGCACGCTCTACCGCGGATCGACGGGGATGTGGTCCTGGGTCCTCCACCGCATCACCGGTGTCGCGATCTACTTCTTCCTGCTCGTGCACATCCTCGACACCGCGCTCGTGCGGCTCTCCCCCGAGGCGTACAACGCGGTCATCGGCACCTACAAGACGCCGATCATGAACCTCGGCGAGATCGCCCTCGTGATGGCCATCGTCTTCCACGCGTTCAACGGTCTCCGGATCATCCTCATCGACTTCTGGTCGAAGGGCCCGAAGTACCAGCGCGCCATGTTCTGGATCGTGATCGTCCTCTGGGCGATCGCCATCGCCGGCTTCCTGCCGCGCCAGCTCATGAACCTCGTCGCGGACTTCAACTAAGGGGCGCCCGGATGACCACGCAGACCATCGAACCGCCGCGTTCCGCAGCAGCAGCCCGCCGCACGACCAACTGGGAGAAGTGGGGCTGGATCTACATGCGCGCATCGGGCGTCCTGCTCGTCGTGCTGATCTTCGGCCACCTCTTCGTCAACATGGTGGCGGGCGAGGGCGTCAAGCAGATCGACTTCGCCTTCGTCGCCGGCAAGTGGGCCTCGCCGTTCTGGCAGGTGTGGGACTCCCTCATGCTCGTCCTCGCCCTGATCCACGGGTCGAACGGCATGCGGACGATCGTCAACGACTACGTGTCGAAGCCCGGTGTCCGGAAGACGCTGCTCGTCGCGATCCTCATCGCGTGCGTCGTCCTGATCGTCCTGGGCCTCCTCGTGTGCTGGACGTTCGACCCGTGCCCGGCCGGCGCCGCCGCTGCCGACCTGCCGTCGTTCTGCCCCGCGCAGTAGCACCGACGCCGCACAGCAGCACGCGGGCCCCAGCGCCCGCGCAGACCGACTCGCCCGCCGACGACACCCCTGCCGGCGCGGCACCCTCCCCGGAAAGGCCCCAGTGACCGAGACCACCGTTCACCACCACCAGTTCGACATCGTCATCATCGGCGCGGGCGGTGCCGGCATGCGTGCCGCCATCGAGGCCGGCCCGAAGGCGAAGACGGCCGTCATCTCGAAGCTGTACCCGACCCGCTCGCACACCGGTGCGGCGCAGGGCGGGATGGCGGCGGCCCTCGCGAACGTCGAAGAGGACTCGTGGGAGTGGCACACCTTCGACACGATCAAGGGCGGCGACTACCTGGTCGACCAGGACGCCGCCGAGATCCTGGCGAAGGAGGCGATCGACGCGGTCATCGACCTCGAGAACATGGGGCTGCCCTTCAACCGCACGCCCGAGGGCAAGATCGACCAGCGGCGCTTCGGCGGCCACACGCGCGACCACGGCAAGGCACCGGTCCGCCGGGCCTGCTACGCCGCGGACCGCACCGGGCACATGATCCTGCAGACGCTGTTCCAGAACTGCGTGAAGCTCGGCGTCGAGTTCTACAACGAGTTCTACGCGCTCGACCTCATCATGGTCGACGTCGTCGGCGAGGACGGCGTCACCCGCAAGCAGCCGGTCGGCGTCGTCGCGTTCGAGCTCGCCACAGGCGAGCTGCACGTCTTCCACGCGAAGGCGATGATCTTCGCCACCGGCGGCTTCGGCAAGATGTACAAGACGACCTCGAACGCGCACACCCTCACCGGTGACGGCGTCGGCATCGTCTGGCGCACCGGCCTGCCGCTCGAGGACATGGAGTTCTTCCAGTTCCACCCGACCGGGCTCGCCGGCCTCGGCATCCTGCTGACCGAGGGCGCCCGCGGCGAGGGTGCGATCCTCCGCAACGCCTCCGGTGAACGCTTCATGGAGCGCTACGCCCCCACGATCAAGGACCTCGCACCCCGCGACATCGTGGCCCGGTGCATGGTGCAGGAAGTGGCGGAAGGCCGCGGCGCCGGACCGAACAAGGACTACGTGCTGCTCGACTGCACGCACCTCGGCGCCGAGGTCCTCGAGACGAAGCTGCCGGACATCACCGAGTTCGCCCGCACCTACCTCGGCGTCGACCCCGTGGTCGAGCCGGTGCCCGTCATGCCGACGGCGCACTACGCGATGGGCGGCATCCCGACGAACACCGACGCCCAGGTGCTGTACGACAACACCACCGTCGTCCCCGGGCTCTACGCCGCCGGCGAGTGCGCCTGCGTGTCCGTGCACGGCTCGAACCGTCTCGGCACGAACTCGCTGCTCGACATCAACGTCTTCGGCAAGCGCTCCGGCAACAACGCCGCCGAGTGGGTCAAGACCGCCGAGTTCCTGCCCCTGCCCGAGGACCCGGCCGCCGGCGTCCGCAGCATGCTCGAGCAGCTCCGCGCCTCGACCGGCACCGAGCGCGTCTCGGCCCTGCGCAAGGAACTGCAGGACGAGATGGACAAGAACGCGCAGGTGTTCCGCACCGACGAGTCCCTGGCCCGCGTCACCGAGACGATCCACACGCTCCGGAACCGCTTCATGCAGGTCTCGGTGCAGGACAAGGGCAAGCGCTTCAACACCGACCTGCTCGAGGCCGTCGAGCTCGGGTTCCTGCTCGACCTCGCCGAGGTCGTCGTCTACTCGGCCCGGAACCGCAAGGAGTCCCGCGGCGGGCACATGCGCGACGACTTCCCGAAGCGTGACGACGAGAACTACATGCAGCACACCATGGCGTACCTGACGGGCGATCCGCACTCGTCACTCGCCGACGACCACATCACCCTCGACTGGAAACCAGTCGTCGTGACGCGGTACGAGCCGATGGAGAGGAAGTACTGAGATGACCGACACCCTGGTCTCCGACGCACCCCGCACCGACACCGTGCAGGACGCTCCTCCCGGATCGTTCTCCGTCACGGTGATCGTCCGGCGCTTCGACCCGGACGTCGACGACGAGCCGCGCTGGCAGGACTTCGACGTCATGATGCTGCCGACCGACCGCATCCTCGACGCCCTGCACAAGATCAAGTGGGAGCAGGACGGGTCCCTGACCTTCCGTCGCTCCTGTGCGCACGGCGTGTGCGGCTCCGACGCGATGCGCATCAACGGGCGCAACCGCCTGGCGTGCAAGACCCTGATCAAAGACCTCGACGTGTCCAAGCCGATCTACGTCGAGGCGATCAAGGGCCTGCCGCTCGAGAAGGACCTCATCGTCGACATGGAGCCCTTCTTCAAGTCCTTCCGCGAGGTCCAGCCGTTCCTGCAGGCCAACTCCGTGCCGGAGAAGGGCAAGGAGCGCATCCAGTCCGTCGCCGACCGTGCCCGCTTCGACGACACCACGAAGTGCATCCTCTGCGCCGCGTGCACCTCGTCGTGCCCGGTGTTCTGGACCGACGGGCAGTACTTCGGCCCGGCGGCGATCGTCAACGCGCACCGCTTCATCTTCGACTCGCGCGACGACGCGGCGAACGTGCGCCTCGACATCCTCAACGACAAGGAGGGCGTGTGGCGCTGCCGCACGACCTTCAACTGCACCGACGCCTGCCCGCGTGGCATCCAGGTCACCAAGGCCATCTCGGAGGTCAAGCAGGCCCTGATGCGAGGACGCGCGTGACGTCGGGTCGGAGCCGCTGCTCGGCGTCGTCCAAGGCTCGCCCGAGACACCACCGATAGGCTCCGGACCATGACGTTCGCGGAAACCCGCCCCATCCTCGACCAGCTCGGCTACACGATCCGCTACGTGCAGCTGCCCGGCGAGACCCTGCACGAGCCCCCGGTGGAGGGCGCGCTCCGCATCGTCCCCGCGGACAAGAACGGCTCGGGCGACTTCGCGCTCGAGGTGGTCGACTACGGCACCGCCCGTCGCCTCGCCACCGCGCGCGGTGAAGCGGACGCGGTCGAGATGCTGCGACGCTTCCTGAACCGGCCGTTCCCGGCGCCGCGGGACATCCCCCGGCACGAGCTCGACGGGCTCCGCGACCGCGCCGCCTCGACGTACCCGCAGCTCGCGCAGCAGGTCGCCCAGGCCGGCGAGCAGGGCCTCACCATCCAGATCCCGGCGGGGGTCCCCGTGGACCGCATCGGCGGTCCGGACGGCTACCTCCTGCACCCGCTCGACACCCCGGCACCGCAGCGGTCGCTGCCGCCGCACGTCGCTGCGGCTCCGGAGACGCACCGGTACCTGGTCGAGCGGCCGTTCCTGGTGACCGTCCGGTTCGTGCAGCCCTGGTTCGACCAGCCAGGAGGCGCGCTCCGCTTCCAGACGGCGGATCCGTCCGTCACGGTGCGGGACCTCGTCGTGGACGGCTCGCTCGCTCGACTCCGGGTGGTCTGACTCCCCCGACGACGACGGCCCTGCCACGCTGACGCGTGGCAGGGCCGTTCTCGTCGGTGTCGGACTAGCGCTGGTCCGGACGGTCGAACTGCGCCCCGGCCGGGTTCGGCGGCAGGCAGCCGAACACGATCCCCGCGACACCGGCCGCGAACGACACCAGCCACAGCGCACCGGGCAGGTTCGCGTCGTGCAGGCGGCGCCACCCGAGTGCGATGTTCGGGACGATCGTGGCGAGCCACCACAGGCCGTAGAGCCCGAGGAGCACGAACGCGAGGACCGGGAAGGAGTTCGCCGTGTACTCGTTGCCGTACTCGTCCACGCGCGTGGCCGAGGCTGCGAACCCGATGATGGCTGCGATGTAACCGCCGAAGAGGACGATCGTCACGATGGCGTTCGCGAGGAACCAGTACCAGTACTCACTGCGGCTGGCGCGGCCGTCGAAGCGGGCGTACTTCTTGAAGAAGCGGAGGAAGGCGTCGAGGAAGCCGATGCCGTACCAGGGTGCCCAGAGCGGCGGGGCGCCGTCCGGGCCTGCCGGGATGGGCTGCGGGACCTGCGGGTACGGCTGCCCGTAGGGCTGCTGTGCGTACGGCTGCTGTGCGTACGGCTGCTGCGCGTACTGCGGCGGCTGACCGTACTGCTGCTGCTGCTGCTGCTGCTGCTGCTGCTGCTGCTGCTGCTGCTGCGTGTACTGCGGCTGCTGGCCGTACTGCTGCTGGCCGTACTGCGGCTGCTGACCGTAGGGGTTCGGCTGCTGGCCGTACTGCTGCTGCTCCCCGGCCACGTTCGACTGCTGGCCGTACTGCTGCTGCTGCCCGTACGGGTTCGGCTGCTGGCCGTAGTCCTGCTGCTGGCCGTCGTGCGCCTGCTGCTGGCCGTACTCCTGCTGCTGGCCGTACTCCTGCTGCTGGCCGTACGGGTTCTGCTGCCCGTCCTGTGGCTGCTGCTGCTGCTCGGACGG
The DNA here is from genome assembly GCF_001865065.1 of Curtobacterium sp. MCBA15_008. Lineage (GTDB taxonomy): Bacteria > Actinomycetota > Actinomycetes > Actinomycetales > Microbacteriaceae > Curtobacterium. The sequence continues at coordinate 56,230 of NZ_MJGN01000001.1, forward strand.
CTGCTGACCCTGCGGCTCCTGGCCGCCGTCGGCCGGTAGTCCCCACTGCGGGGTGTCGTTGCTCATCGGACTCCTTCAGGTCGGTCGAAGCGGGCGCCGGCGGGGTTCGGCGAGAGGCAGGCGAAGACGACCATGACAGGCCAGAAGACCAGGCTCACCAGGCTCAACGCCCCGGGCAGGTTGACGTCGTGCATCCGCCGCCAGACGAGCGCCAGGTTCGGGACGAGGGTCGCCAGCCACCACAGGCCGAACAGTCCCAGCAGGACCCAGGCGAACGGGGACGGCGCACCGGTGACCCGACTCGAGAAGCCATTGTCGTCGACCACCGTCGTCGTGGGGCTGGTCGCGAAGAGCACGACGAAGAAGCTCCCGTAGAGCACGACCGTCACGATGGCGTTCGCGAGCACCCAGTACCAGTACTCGCTCCGGCTCGCGCGTCCGTCGAAGCGCGCGTACTTCGTGAAGAACCGGGTCACCGCGCCGACGAACCCGATCCCGTACCACGGAGCCCAGAGCGGCGGTCTGCCGTCCGGACCGACCGGTGCCTGCTGGGCGTGCAGCGGGAACGGCTGACCGTTCTGCTGCTGCTGCTCGTCGGTCGGCGGTGCCCAGTGCGGTGTGCCGTTGCTCATCGAGCGCCCGCGGGCAGGTCGAACCGGGCCCCCTCGGGGTTCGAGGGCAGGAGGCCGAACACGATGCCGACGATGCCGACGAAGATCGCGATGAGCCAGAGCGGCCCGGCCAGGTTCGCGTCGTGCAGTCGACGCCAGCCGAGCGCGAGGGTCGGCACGATCGTCGCGAGGGCCCACACCCCCAGGAGGATCCCGCCGATGACGAACAGCGGCGACGGCGACGTGATCATCGAGCTCGTGCCGTACGCGGTGGACACCGTGTCCCGCTGGGACGTGAAGGCACCGATGACGTAGATGACGACGATCACGGCCGTGACGATCACGTTCGCGAGGTACCACCACCAGAACTCGCTGCGGCTCGCACGGCCGCTGAAGGTCGCGTACTTCTTGAAGAAGCGGGAGACGGCCTTGCCGAACGACGCGCCGTAGTAGGGCGCCCAGAGCGGCGGCTCACTCCCGGGTCCGGTCGGTGCCGGCTGCTGCTGGCCGTACGGGTTGGGCGGGTACTGGTCACTCACGGGTCCCCCTTGTGCGTGTCGACATATGTGTCGGATCAGAGTCAACCAGAACGTCGACACCCCCGTCAGCGTGTGACGGGGGTGTCGACGAGCCGTGCAGGGCCCGGATCAGCCGCGATCGGGGCGGTCGAACTGCTGGCCACCGGGGTGCGTGGTGAGCAGACCGACGATGAGCGAGAACAGGATGCCGATCGGCGGGATGATGAAGAACAGCGCGAAGAGCCCGGACAGGTTCACGTCGTGCAGGCGCCGGACGGTCAGCGCGATGAACCCGATGAAGGTCGCGAGCGCCCACAGCCGTGCGAGCCCACCGTCAGCGTTGTCGAAGAGCGGCAGCACGTTGAAGACCGCTCCGATGATGCCCGCCGCGACGTTGCCGAGCACGTACCAGAGCGCCCAGAACCAGAACTCGCTGCGGCTCGCTCGACCGTCGAACCGGACGTACTTCTTCCAGAAGCGCAGGAACGCCTGCGGGAACGGGATGCCGTACCAGGGGGCCCAGAGCGGCGGCTGTCCCTGCTGCTGACCGTTCGGGGTCGGACGGCCGTACGGGTTCTGCGCGCCGTACGGCTGCTGGCCGTACTGCTGGCCGTACTGCTGCTGACCGGACGGGTTCTGCGCGTACGGGTCGCGTCCGTACGGGTTCTGGTCGCTCACTGGTTCGTTCCTTCCGGCGGCCGGCTGTCGATGCACACAGAGTCAAGCAGACAGCCGGCTCGCTCGCGTCACTCCAGCGGAGGACACCGCCCCTACGGGATCAGCGCGAGCTTGCCGCCCGGGTGCTGCGACTCGAGCACCTCGGCGGCCTCCTTCGCCTCGGCCAGCGGGAACGTGCGCGCCACCGGCACCTCGAGCTGGCCGGCCCCGGCGAGGTCGATCAGCCGCTGCCGGACCGAGTCACGGAACTCCTTGCTCTCCGGCTGCGCACCGCCCACGGCCGGGAAGCCGTCACGGGCTGCCCTCCCCGGCGCAGCGATCGTCACGATCCGGGTCCGGTCCGCGACCAACGCGAGCGAGACGTCGACGGCCTCGTCGGTTCCCACGCAGTCCAGTGCCACGTCGACACCGGACGGTGCGAGGTCACGGATGCGCGCCTCCAGGCCGTCGCCGTACGCGACCCACTCGCCACCGAAGCGTCGGACGGTGTCGGCGTTCCGCTCGGACGCGGTGCCGATGATGCGCGCGCCCAGCGGGCGCAGCAGCTGGAGGAGGCTCACGCCCACCGCGCCGGAGGCGCCGTGGACCACGATCGTGTCGCGGCCCTCCGCGCGGGTGACCCGGATCATGTCGGCGGCGGTCGAGCCGGCGAGGAGCAGGTTGGCTGCCGCCGGGAAGTCGAGCGACGCGGGCTTCGCGAAGACGTCCGAAGCGGGGACGGTGAGGCGTTCCGCCCAGCCGCCGGAGACGCGGAAGGCGAGGACCTCGTCGCCGACGACTCCCCCACCGGACGCGATCTCAGTGTCGGGGCCGATGGCGCTGAGGACCCCGGCGACCTCGTAGCCGATCGGGATCGGCAGGCTCGACGGGTCGCCCTGCCGGATGTGCTTCGTGTCGGCGGGGTTGACGCCGGCGGCACGGACGTCGATCGTGACCTCGCCGGGGCCGGGCGCGGGGACCTCGGTGTCGACGTACTCGAGGACTTCGCTGCCGCCGAACCGCGGGGCCACCCAGTGCTTCGTCATGCGTGCGACGGTACGCCGGTAGCCCGCTGGCGTGACGAGCCACGATCGACCGACCGGCCTCGCGCTGACCTTCCGGCACGACGGCACGCTCCTCCTCGAGCTCCTGCAGGGCTGGTACAACGCGTTCGACAGCAGCGTCACGCACGTGGACGACCCGGACCGGATCCGGGGTGTGCTGCGCTGGTGGATCGCGACGGAGCCCTCGCCCCCGCGGCGCCGGTCGACCTTCCCCGCGTGGCAGGAGTTCGGCTCCGGTCCCGCGTACCGGATCGCGATCACCGAGCAGCCGAGCGATGCGGCGAGGACGCTCACGTTCGGAAGCGACTCGGGCTCGCGGGGCTTCGAGAAGACCCTGGCGACGGGGCCCACGGATCCGATGTCACGGGCGTCGCAGTCGTTCATCGACGATGTCGCGCGCGGGGCCCGTCGTCTCTTCCGCACGGAACAGCAGCGTGCCGAGAAGCGGCTCGCCGGAGGGCAGTACCTCGCGATCCTCGAGGGGTACCTCGAGGAGATGCGGTCGTACGTCGACGTCAGTGACCAGCACGATGCCTACCACGACGTCCGTGCCGGCATCGGTGCGATCCTCGACGACGAGCACTACCTCGCGCTGTCGCCGGATCCTCGTGCCCGATCGCTCTACTCCGAGCTCCTCGCGGAGCAGAGCAGCCTGTACCAGTGGCACATGGACCTTGCGAAGGGCGGGCACGAATGGGCTCGCGAGCGGCGCTGACCCAGAGCGGATCGGACGTCGGCCTCAGCGCTGTCCCCGCCGCCGCTTCCGCAACTCCTGGTACCGGACGAACCCGTCGACGCGGCTGAGGAAGTCCTCGATCGCAGCATCTCGATCGCCGTACTCGCGGATCGATTCCTCGGTGGCACGCTCGTCGGTGGTCGAGACTCGCCATCCGTTCTCGGTCTCGTAGATGCACGCGACGTTGACGTCGTTCGACGGCCGGCGCATCCAACAGACGGGGATTCCTGCGGGAATGAGCACGCCGTCCTGCACCTGCCAGTCCATCTCGGAACGCCAGAGGTCGTCGCTCATGATGCCTTCGACGATGCTTCTGCAAACGCGCCTAAAGAGTCCTCTTGCAGAGCGCACTGCTCGATCTCTTCGACGGGGACGCGCGCCACCGTCGCGAATGCGACTGCGCGCGCGACGAACCCGGGAGCGCCGAACCAGGCACGGTGGAGTGTCCCGCCGAGTTCCCAGTCCAGGACCGTCTGGCCGTAGGTCGTCGCCAGCGTGAACCCAGCGGGCAGCTCCTCCGCGCGGCCCAGCAGCCAGTGCCCGCGGCTCAGACCTGCCTGCGCAGTGGATTCCCGCAGAGTGGCCGCGAGCTGGATCAGTCCGTTCAGGATTGGACGCTCCCGACGCGCTGCCCCGGAGCAGGCGAATCGACGATCTCAACCACTTCGGCAAGGGAATGCTGACGTACCCAGGCGAGTCGGACGGCCAGCGACCAGCCGAGGTCAGAGAGGGCTCGTACGACGTGTTCATGCCCGTCGATGTGCCAACGAAGCTCTCGCTCCGAGTCGTCCTCGAGAACCTTGACACCATCGGGCGTACTTGCCCTGCCGTCGAACCACAGAGCATCGTTCCGCGCAGCTCCTTCGCGCACCAGCACGTACCGCTCGGCATCCTCGAGCCGGTTGAACCACACGAGGGGCCAGGCGCTTCCACGGTCACGAGTCGCGAACGAGTAACCGGCGCCGTCTGCGACGATACGGAAGGCCGTCTCCGGCGTGCCGTACTCGAAGACGACCCGCTCGTCTCGCTTGATGCCGGGGATGGAAGAAAGGTCGGGCGGTTCGTTGCCCACGAACGTCCCGAGCAGGTTCGCGTCGGCGGGACGAAGTCCGCGTTGGTCAGTCAAGAGTGAGCGCCCTCCGCGTGATCGAGGGACACGACCCTCAAACGGTATCGCCTCGGTCTCATGTCAAATGCGAACCGCACGTTGCAGCAACTCCTCGATCGGTACATCCCGCACCCACGCCGTCATGCACACATCTCGACGCTCGCCGACAGCCACGAGCCTGACCTGGAGTCCACCTGCTGACCGTCGCGCCGTTGACCGAAATCCGCGTCGATTCGGCTCACCTGGACCGTGAACCCGTTCGCCTCGATCGCCAAGGTGTCCACCTTTCGATCACGACGGGTCACGCGCGACGGTCGCCGCGATGCGAACGGCCAGGTCCTCGTCGATGACGTGCGGGTAGTTCGATCCGTACTCCCACCACGAGCAACATATGCAGCATCGGTAGAGATGGCACTGGTACTCAAGGCTCACTCCGATGAGCTTCGGCTGGTCGGATCGGGAGATCCAGAACTCACGGCAGTACTTGCACCCCTGGTCATGAAACGGAATCGTGCGTGACATCAAGCGGTTTCTCGTCAGCTCACTCGCGGTGCCCGAGACCACCGAACCGGGTGGCATCGGGATGCCCCCCTCCACGACGAATTCTCGTGTCTCCTTGATGAAGAACTCTCCACCCCCCTTGACTGCAGTGCGCCCACCAGGGACGAAGTGCTCCCACCCGCCGACGTCGGCGAACGTCGGGAGATGAGCCGCGAGATTCTCGACCGGGACGACGACACCGAAGACATCGCCGCCAGTCTGCCATGCCTTCATCGCGGATGGAGCCATCTGTGACAGGGTCTTGTAGTCGTGCGTGGTCTCCTCGAGATCACGGTGAACCGCGTCGGGAACCGACTCCACTGCGACCCAGGACTCACCGGGCGTCGCACTGCGCCCCTTCCCGATCAGTTGCACTACCGCTTGGCTGGGAGCGACATCCGCGACCAACTGTGGTCCGTTCATTCCGGCCAGATCACTCAGGTGGAGCCGGACGCCGGGTCCACCTGCACGCTCTTTGCGATCGCCTGGTTGTTCTTCAGCGCTTCGAATTCAGCGGACGATGCCGCTCGCGATCAGTTCCTTCAGGTCACGGAGCAGCATGATGAACATCTCGAGCGCGTCGGACTCGTCCTGGTAGTCCCGCGGACCGATCTCGACCGCCCGCTCGTCCGTCGACACCACCCGGTAGCCGCCACCGACCTCGTATATCGCCACCACGTCCGGCTTCCCGATGGGCTGCTGGAACCACACCGCGCGCCCGAGGCCATCGGCAGCGATGATCTCCTTGGCAGTTGCCCGATCCATGTTCTCCTCCCGATCAGTTGCACTACTGCTCGGCTGAGAGCGACAACCACGACCTGTGGTCCTTCCTCCAGGCCAGATCGCTGCCGGTGTCATCGACCACATGCACTTCGCCGCTGCACCCTCGGAGAACTGAGGTTGCACGGTCGTCGGTGGCCGAGACTCGCCGAGGGGGCACACGGCTTCATGATCGACCACGAACGCTGAGAACGACCGCTCCTGCCGATGCGCCCCCCTACCCCGGAAGATCCCCGTGGGGTCGACCTCGGTCATCCACTCGACGTGCTCGAGGCAACGGAGCGCCCGCCGCTAGCCTGAGACCGTGGCATTCGCATCCCTCCGCGCCGACCTCGACCGATCCGGGTTCACCTCCCAGTTCATCGCGCTCCCCGGTGACGTCCCCGACCGTCCGCCGCTCGAAGGCGCACTCCGCGTCGAACCGTCGAGTGCCGGATTCGATCTGCTATCCGTGGACTACGGACAGGCGCGGGTCATCAGCCGCGCAGACGACGAGGACGGGGTGTCCGATCTCGTTCGTGCGTACCTCCGCAGGCCCATCCCGGAACCACGGTCCATCCGCGCGGAGGAGTTCGCGGAGCTGCGCCGATCGACGGAGGGGTACCTGCCTGAGCTCGCCGACCGCATCCGTTCGTCGGGCGGCCAGGTGCTCATCGAGCTCCCGCCCGCGATCCCGGTCGACCGGGTCGGTGGACCGGACGGTTGGCTCCTGAACCCGTTCGGCGCGTCGTTCGAGTCGAGGTCACTCCCGCCCAACGCCTTGTCGCTCCCGTCGAGCGTGCACCCGTACGTCACCGATGGCATCGTGCTCGTGCATGCGCAGATCACACTTCCGTGGTTCGGGCAGCCCGGCGGAGCAATCCGGTTCTCGATCGCCGACGACACCGTGACGATCCGGGATCTGCTCGTCAGCGGTCAGCTCCGCAGGATCACCGTCGGCGACTGATCCGACAGCAGCATCGGCGACCGCCGCGCGACCATCAGCCACAACCGTTCGGGTTTGCCTCCGAAGGTCTTCTCATGCGGGCAGCGCCGCCTCCGAGAATGCTCGCCGAGAGTTCACCTCGAGCGCACACCGCTCGATGTCGGCCACGGGGACCCGCGCGACCGTTGCGAACTGCACTGCCGGGGCGATGAACCGCCCGGCTCCGAACCACGCTCGGTGAGGCGTCCCGCAGGCCGTCCATTTCAGGAGGTTCCGCTCGCTCTCCACACTCAGCGACATCCCGTCGGGGAGTTCCTCGGGGCGGTCGAGGAGCCAGTGCCCCCGCTCGAGGCCAGCCCGGGAGCGAAGGGCACCAGCCGCTGAAGCGGCGATCCGCCGCGCGGCGTCCTCCCCTGCTTCGAACACCACCCCGGTCCAGTCACCGGATCCCCGGTCGCCTCTCCACGCGTGAACTGCTCCGTCTCGAACGACGTAGCGCTCCAGAGTCTCCTGATCGCCGAACTCGACGAGCCTCGGCTCCGTCACGACCCGATCCTGTCCGGCGCGGCGCAGGAGGTCTTCGAGGAGTTCGAGGCACGGGATCGTGATGCGCTCGTCGCTCACGACAGGATCCCGAGATCGCGGAGGTCCGCAGCCGAGCGGAAACTCATGGGAGGACCGGGGTCGACGAACCTGACCTGAAGCCCTCCACCCGGATGCCCGAATGCCGGAGCGATCTCGCTCACCTCGATCTTCAGACCCTGCCCCTCGAAAGCTGCAGCATCGAAGTCGTACGTCCGGTACGCATCGCTGAGGTTGGACGGTGGAAGGGCGCGCTGTTCGAACGAGGTCCCCGGGAACGAGAAGAAGTTGCCGGACTCCTTGCCGAGCCGGTCGAGTTGCGAACCGTACTGATCGACGAACCCGTACGGATCCACCCAGTCGACGCGGTGTCCGGCGACGGCACCGGCGTTGCCGGGGTACTCGGGCGCGTACGACTGCCAGTCGTCGTTCCAGTCGATGTACCGGTCTTCCCAGTCGTCCCTCGTGAGGTAGTTGCCGTCGGCGTCCTTGCCGTACAGACCGTTCGGATTGCCCCAGTCGTCGACGAGGGCCCGCACGTCGTCGCTCATCCCCGGGCCCGTGTACGTCGGGTCGTCGGGAGCTCGGTACTTCTCCCCGAGGTCGTCGAGGTGGAGGTGCGGCTGGCCGTAGTCGGGCCGCTCGGCACCGCCCCGGACCGACTCGTCACGCTCCCACCCAGGACCACTGCGGTCGTCGGAGAACACCGGGTCCGTCGAGCGGTCGTAGTGGTGCGGCGGCGGAGTACCGGGCGCGTCGTGCCCGTCGCCGTCCGGCCGACCACCGCCGTGATCGGCGTCCGTGCCGTGGCCCGAGCCGCCGTGCCCTGTTGAGTCCCCACCGTGCCCGACTGATTCACCCCCGTGCCCGACCCCGCCGTGCGACCCCGACGTCGAACCGCCGTCCCCCGTCGCAGTCTCCCCGTGCTCCCCGTGCCCGCCAGCACCGACGAGCGCCGGCTCCCGCTCCGGCGCGTGCACCGTCGCGTCGCCGCCGTCCGCGTGCGCGTTGGCGTTGCCGTCACTCCCCGCCCGCACGTCTGTGTCCGCCTCGGACCGCACCGGCGGCGCTTCGACGCCGCCGTCGCCGTGCCGTCCGTGCAGGAAGTCGCCGAGCCCCGTCTGGAAGTCCGCGAGCCGTCCGGAGAACCCGTGCGCCGCATCGCCGATCCCGGTCTTGATGATCCCCTTGAGGTCGCCGAGCTTGGGCAGCACCGCCGTCAGCCCCTTCGACGCCCACGCACCGGCGTCGACGAGGTCGAGGTACTTCCCCGCCTTCCCGACGGCTCCGGCGACCTCGCCGACCTTGCCGGCCGCGCCGACCTTGCCCGCTTCGCCGGCGATCGGGATGACCAGCGAACCGATCCCCCAGAGCGCCTGCCCGAACGCGCGCCCGGGGTCCTTGCCCCACTCGTCCCAGCCGACGGTGGCCTTCAGGAGCTCAGTCCACGACTCGCGCTGCAGCTCGGGATCCTTCTGCATGGTCTTCGTGTTGAAGCCGGTGAGGGCGAGGATGCCGCTCCACGACGCACCGGCGGTCTCCCAGTGGAACCCGGTGCCGTCGACGCCGATGAGGGTACCGAGGCCCTTCACGGTGCCCCAGACACCGTCGACCAGGACGCCCTTGACCATGTTCGGCAGGAAGTCGACGGTCTTCTCGGAGCAGGACTCCTTCCGGTCCGACGCCGACCCCCACGGCAGCTTCGTGCCGGCGGGCAGCTCCTTGTAGCCGTACCCGAGACCGTCGTCCTTGCCGTCGGCGCTGATCGCGTGCAGCGGCGACAGGCCGGACAGTCCGCGGATGGTGTTCGCGCAGGTCCGTTCCGCCGCCTGGTACGCCACGACCTGCGCGGCGACGCCGTTGATGATCGCGTTGTTCTCGTCGGTGAGGGTCTCGTCCTGGTCCCACGACTCGACGGTCGCGGAGTGCCCGTACTCCGTCGTCATCGTCCCCGGCGTGAACGCCGCGACGTCGCGGTGCAGCTGGTTGCCGCGGGTCACGTAGGACTTGAGCTTCGCGATGATCGGCGTGACCTCGGTGACGAAGTCGTCCAGCGCCTTCGCGGCGGTATCCAGGTTGTCGCCGAACGAGGTGCCGTGCGGGCCGATGGGTGTCATCACGGCGTACAGCTGCTCGTCGGCAGGCCCGGAGTAGACCCCGGAGATCGGCTGCCACGCCGTCACGATGTCCGCCGTACCGTCCCGCACCGCGCTCGCGACCGTCCGGAGCTCCTTCGCCCCGGAGGTGATGCCGGTGAGGTCGACGTCGGTGTACGGGATCTCCCCGACCTTGACGAGTCCGCTCATCGCTTGCTGTCCCCCGTTGTCTCAGTTCCCCGGCGCACCGTCGAACGCGGCGAAGTTCCCGCTGCTCGCAGCGGCGATCGCGTTCGCCTGCGTGGTCGACGCCATCTCGGCGTCACCGTGGTCGATGGCCCTGGTCGCTCCGGCAGCACCGAGCAGCGACGCCTGGATGCGGTTCTGGATCCCCGTCAGGGTCGGCTGCTGGTGCTCGAAGAACCCCGCGAGCGCTTCACCGATGACCTGCGACTGCGCAGCGGTGGCCGCGGCCTCGACGGTCGCGGCCACCCCCGGCTTGCTGCCGTCAGCTGATCCGCCGAGCGCGTCCGTCAACGCCGTCGCCTTGGTGGCGACGGCGGTGAGGACGGTCTCGACGCCGGCCGGGTCGACACTCCATCCGTTGACGGTCACGTCAGCCGATGTTGCCGACTGCCGACTTCGCCTTGCTGATCGCCGACTGCGCCGACTCGTCGTTCGACTGCAGCGACGCGCGCAGCGTGGCGATGATCTGCTTGACCTCGCCCGCGACGGTGTTCCACCGCTGCTCCTTGGCGTGGTACTCGTCCGAGACGCCGTCGGCCTGGTAGTCGGCCATCGCGGCCTTCACGTCCGAGTCGCGCTGGGCGATCAGCGACTCGAGCTGCGCCGCCACGGCGTTGAAGTTGTCCTGCGCGTTCTGCGACGCCGCGACGTCGTAGTCGCGACGGTCTGCCTGGTTGCCACCGCTCATGGTGTGTTCTCCCTCTCCCCGAAGATCCGTCAGGCGCGGCCGCTGAAGCGGGCCGCGTCGAAGTTCGAGCTGCCCTCGAGCGAGCTCGTGGACTGCGCCATGTCCTGGTCGCCTTCCTGGAACGAACGGTCCATGCCCGAGATGCCCTGCAGCACGCTCGCGAGCGCGCCGTTCAGCTCGTTGGCGATGGTGTCCGTCTCGGCCTTGAAGCGGTCGAAGGCCTGGCGGCCGGCACCGTTGAAGCGGCCCTGCAGCGGCTCGGCCGAGTCGGCCAGCTTGCGCACGAGCGTCCCCAGGTCACCGGAAGCGCCGGACGTCTGCTTGGTCAGGTTGGTGAGGACCTGTGCCCCCATTGCGAACTTCATCGCTCATCCTCTCTGTCTTTCCCCCCACCCCTCAACGGGTGACAGCGAACGTCAGCAGCCTAGACCACCACCTGCGCACGCGTCACGCCCCGCTTCTGACATGATCGGACGTGCCGATGGGAGGTGAGGCATGTCGTCGATCGTGGTCGAGACCGTGGTCCCCGTGATGACCTGTGGTCGCTGCGGGGTCCCGTCGACGCAGGGACAGCGTTTCTGCACCGACTGCGGTGCCCTCCTCGGACGCACCGTCGCCTCCGCCGAGTACGACGCCCTGCAGGGCGTCGCCGCCGCCGGCGTGGGTGCCGTCCTCCTCGCGCGGTTCGTCGACGTCGTCGTCGTCCTCCTCGGCGGCGCCGCGGGCGCCGCACTCCTCTTCCTCGCGCACACCGCGGTCCCGTCCTCTGACCCGGTCGGCACGGCCGTCGCCGGAGCGGTCGCGGGGCTCGTCGTGACGGCCGCGATCGTGGTGATCCGTGCCTCCAGGACGGGTCGCGGCCCGGGCGGTCTGCTCCTCGGCACCCGTGTCGTCGACACGGACGACGCACTGCCCGCAGGACCGGTCCGGCAGATCGCACGGCTCGGCGGACGTCCGCACCGCCGCGCCGCGGGGACCGGCCCCTGGGCCGCGGCGACCGGCACGCTGACCGCCGCGCTCCGGTCCGGACGCGAGCCGCTCGACCCCGCGGTCCCGGCGCTCGGCACCGCCTTCGGTGCGGCCGCGTCGGCGGGTGTCCGTCCCGGGTCGGCTCCCCTGCCTGGAGGCGCGGTGCAGGCCGGTCTCGACGCCACCCGTCGCGCAGGGTTCGGTCCCACCCCCGCGGCTGCCCAGCAGACCGGTCACGGCTTCGCCGAGGTGCCACCGCCGACCGCGCCGGTCGCGGACGACTCGGTGCCGGCCGACGCCGTCGTCCTGCGCTTCGACTCCGGGGCGGTGCACTGGTTCCACGGCACCTGCGTGATCGGCCGGAACCCCGAGGCCGAGCCGGGCGTCGCCACGGTCGCCGTGCCCGACCTGTCCCGCACGCTGTCGAAGACGCACGTCGCCCTCGTGCAGGCCACCGGGGTCGTCGTCCTCCGCGACCTCGGCTCGACGAACGGCACCTCGGTGATCCGTCCGGACGCCTCCTTCGAGGACCTCGTCCCCGGGGTGGACCTCCCCGTCCCCGCCGGCTCGACCGTCCGGATCGGCGACCACGCGTTCCTCGTCGACCGGACCGGAGCGACGACGTGACCCCGTTCCGCCGCGGCGGGCCGGTCGACGACCGCCCCACCGCGAAGCACCCGCTCGTCGACTCGGCGGGCGACGGCTGCATCCGCTACGAGAGCCGGGCGGGCATCGTCCGACTCGGCGGCGCCCAGGCGACCCTGCTCGCGACGGCCGCGGCCGAGGGCGCCCGTCCGGTGCTGGTGACCGACGGCCTGTCCGTCCTGACCGAGGGGTTCCGGCAGGCGCTCGTGGACAGCGGTGGCGCGTGGGTGGTGCGTGGGGACGACGGCCTCCGGAACGGTCTCGACGGACGACGGCTCGACGCGTTCACGGACGCCCCGCACGCCGGACCGCCCACGTCGGTCGAGGACGTCGCTGTCGGGTTCCTCCGCCCGTGGACTCCCACCGCTGACCAGCTCGTCGTCTCCGTGTCGGTCCGCCACCGCGCCGCCGAGGAGACCGTCCTGGGTGCCACCACCGAGCTGCTGGCGACGGAACTCGCCGGTGCGGCACCCAGCGGCTGGGGCCCCCACGAGCCGGCCGGACGAGCCTGGGATCGTCGTGCACTCACCGAGACGGCCCGGGCCCGGATGCCCGACCCGACGCGCCTGCTCGCCGTCGGCTCGGCTGCAGCGCCCCTCGCGGTGACGATCACGGCGCAGCGCACCGGACAGGGCGTCGAGGAACTCACCACCGGTCTGCTCTCGGTCGGCGCCCTCGGGGACGCCGTCTCCGAGGTGCGCGTCGCCGCCGTCCCGCAGGTGCTGGGCCGGCTCGCGGCGACGCAGCTGCCGCTGTTCGCCCTGGTGCTCCGGCGGCCAGGCCGGGCCGACCTCGCGCAGGCACCGCGGCTGTCCGCTCCACCGCTGCCGGTCGCGATGCTCGTCGGCGCCCCGGCGGTCCGGCAGCTCGACCTCGACGTCGAGGGCATGCGGGACCGCTTCGGAGCGGTGATCGCCGGTCGCCCGCGCATCCCGGCACTGGTCCTGCCGTTCGGACGCACCCCGGAGCGCAACCCGGTCGAGGAGCTCGCCGCGGTCATCGACCACATCGGGCGCGACCGCGTGGCCGACGCCGTCGGCATGGACGACCGGACGAGGGAGCAGGTGCACCGTGCCACGGAACAGTGACTCGATCCTGCTCGAGAGCGTCTCGACGCACCGCCGTCGGCTCCGGCAGGCGTTCGTGCTCGGACGCCTCGCCGACCGACGACTGGTGAACGACAACGTGAAGCGGTTCATCGGCAGCGTCGTGCTCGCCGCGGTCGTCGGGGTCGGCTGCCTCGGGTACTCGTTCGTCACGAACGCTCTGGCGCAACAGGCCGCTCAGCAGCAGGCGCAGCAGAACCCGCTGTCGACGCAGACGCCCACGCCGACGCCGACACAGACGCAGCGGACCCAGACGCAGCCGGCACCGACGCAGCAGACACCCACGCAGCAACAGCAACAACGGCAGCGGACGCTGCCGCCGGAACCGCAGCAGGAGACCAAGTGACCGACTTCACCCGCGTGACCGTCGTCGGGGCCGGCCGTCGCGCCGACGTCGTCGTCGCCTCCGACGAGCCGTTCGCCGGACTGCTGCCGCGACTGGTCGACATCCTCGACGAGCCGATCGCGGACAGCGCGCACCCGGTCGCCCTCGTACGGGTCACCGGCGAAGAGGTCTCCCTCGCCGGGGACGCCGCCTCGCAGGAGATCGCCGACGGCGAGGTCCTGCACCTCGTCCGCCGCGCCGACGCCCCGCCGCCCCCCGAGGTCTCCGACGTGACCGATGCCGTGGCCGACTCGCTCGGTCGCCGCTCGGACGGCTGGGGTACGGCCGCCCGGCAGTCCGTCGCCGCCGCAGCGGTCGGGGCCACCGCCTCGGTCGTCGGCACCCTCGTGGTCGCGGCGTTCACGGTCGCCTCCGTGCGGGCGGCGTTCGACGGTGGGACGGTCTCCCCCGCGCTCCTGCCGTCCGTGCTCGTCGGCAGCGGCGTCGTCCTGGCGATCGCGGCGCTCGTCGCCGGCCGCGCCGGAGCCCGGTGGACCGGCATCGCCCTCACCGCCGCGGCGACCGGGCTCGCGCTGCCGATCGGGCTGGCGGTCGGGCCGGTGGTCGGCCGCGAGGGCGACCAGCCCGCGATGGTCGCCGGACTCGTGCTCGTCTGGGCGTGGATCGCGCTCGGCCTCGGGCTCGGCGTCGGGCAGCGCACCCGCACGATCGGCGTCGCGGCCGTCGTCGGCGTCGTGCTCCCTCTGCTCGGCATGGTCACCTGGCTGACCCCGGCACCGCAGGCCGCCGGCTGGGGTGTCGTCGGGATCGCCGCGATCGTCGTCTGCGGGCTGCTGCCGTCGGTCGCGATGTCGTCCGCCGGGCTCACCGGCCTCGACGACCGGGTGAGCGGCGGGGACCCCGTCGCCCGCGACCGCGTGGTCACCGCGCTCGACGACGCCTACCGGGCGCTCGACTGGACGACCGCCGCGGTGGCCGCCCCCATCGCCCTCGCCGGAGCGGCGCTGGTCTCCGACGGCGACCCGTGGGCCGTCGGTCTCGGCGCCGCCGTCGTCGTCGTGGCCGCACTCCGGACCCGGGCCTTCCCGCTGACGCTGCAGGGCGTGCTGCTCTGGAGCGCCGTCGTCGTCGCCGCCGTGCTCGGACTGCTCGGGCACGCCGCCACGGCACCGTTCCAGGTCCTCGGGGCCCTCGCCGGACTCGGCGTGCTCGGCGCCCTGCTCGCCGGGGTCCGGCCGGCCGCGCACCAGCGGGCTCGACTGCGGTCGCTCGGCAACGTGCTCGAGACCGTGTCGGTCGTCGTGGCGCTGCCGCTCCTGCTCGGCACGTTCGGCCTGTTCGCCGCGCTGCTGGAGACCTTCTGACCATGCGGCTCCTCGACGACGTGGTCCCCGCACTCGGCCGGGCCTTCTTCGGCAGCGTGGCCGGTGGGGCACGCGAGCTCGACGACGCGCACCGGGCGATCCGGCAGGGCGTGCCGACCAGCCGGCGCATCGCGTTCGCCTCGCTCCGGGGTGGCACCGGCTGCTCCGCGACCGCAGCGGCCGTGGCCACCGTGCTGGCACGCCGACGCTCCGGTCGGGTGCTGGGCGTGGACGGCGCAGCCGGCCTCCGCTCGTTCGCGGTGCACGCCGGCGCGGACCGGACGGAACCGACGCCGCGGTCCGAGCGCCGGGACGCGGCGAGGACGTCCTGGGACGCGACCGACGGGTTGGCGGTGACCCCGTCGGGGCTGCACGTGCTCCGGATCGGCGACCCGCGCCTCCCGAGCCGACAAGCAGCACCCGCGGAGTGGACGGACGCCGTCGACCCGATCGCCCGCTTCTTCGACGTCGTCGTCGGCGACTGGGGTTCCCGGAGCCCGTTCGTCGACCTCGGCGCGGTGGCGGCGGACGCACACGTCGTCGCGCTCGTCACCGGACCGGACCGCGCCGCGATCGAGGAGGGCGTGGCCCACGCGGACGCCGTCCGCCGGCACGCACCGGACACGCGCGTCCTGGTCGTGCCCGTGGACACCACGGGCGCCGGGCTGCGCGCCGCCCGCACGGCCGCCGCGTGGCCCGGCCACGCGGTGCACCCGGTCCCCGGCGACCCGAGTGTCACCGGTGGCGGCGACCGCCCCACCGCGTCGCGGATCGCCCTCATCCAGCTCACCGCGGCACTCGTCGAGGCGGCGGTCGACCGTCGTCCCGACCAGCCCGCCGACCGCACCGCCCCGGAGGTGACCCGGTGAACCGCATCGTGCACCGACCCGCTCGGGTCTCCACGCCGCTCGTCCGCCCCGACGCGGAGCAGCTCGCCCCACCGCCGCAGCTGCCGGAGGGGCCGAGCGGCGGGATCCCGCTGCAGTCGCTGCTGCCGGTGGTCGGCGCGATCTCGTCCGTCGTGATGATGGTCGTGCTGCGCGGCAACAACCCCGTGCTCATGGTCGTCGCCGCCCTGGTCTTCGTGGTCGCGCTCGTCGGCGGCCTCGGCATGGCGTTCACCCAGCGCGGCAACGCCGTCCGGAACCGTCGCACCCAGCGCGAGCGCTACCTCGACTACCTCGAGGAGCTCCGCGGCGACCTCCGCACCCGCACGACCGCCGTCCGCGAGCGCGCCGAGCACGTCGACCCGTCGCCGGACACGCTCCCCCGCCTGGTCGGCGACCCGGCCCGGCTGTGGGAGCGGCGACGCACGCACGGCGACTTCCTGCGGGTCCGTGTCGGCTCGGGGGACGTCGGCTGGCTCGACCTCGCGGTGCCGCCGGACCAGAACCCGGTCCAACCGCTCGACCCCCTCATGCTGGCCGAGCTCGAGCAGGTCGCCGAGCACTACGGCACCGTGCACGCCATGCCGATCGCGATCCGCCTCGACGACGCCGGGGACGTCTCGGTCGTCGGTGGCCGCGACGCGGTGCTCGACGTCGCGCGGGCCCTCGTCGCGCAGCTCGCGGCGCTCCACGCGCCGGAGGACCTGCACCTCGCCGCGGCGTTCCCCGCCGAACGCGCCGCCGACTGGGAGTGGTTCGACCTGCTGCCGCACGCCCGCATGGACCGGACCTTCGACGGACCGCTGCGCGCGCGTCGGGTCGCCGAGGACGTCCCGACGCTGGCGCGCACGCTCGCCGGCGAGCTCGGCGAACGCGCCCGGACCGCCGCGATGTACCGACGCTCGGGCGACTCGGCCAAGCGCAGCGACCTGCCGCGCCTGGTCGTCTTCGCCGACGAGCACGGCACCGTCGCGGTGCCGCTCGCGCTGCCCGAGGGCGAGACCCGACCGGAGGACCTCCGGATCACGGTGGTGCACCTCGTCGCCGACCGGTTGCACGAGCCGTCGGACGTGCGGGTGCGGGTGACCGCGCGGTCGGACGGTGCCGAGGGGACCGGGACCGCGACCACGACCACGCTCCTCGAGATCGTCGACGCCCGCGACGTCGAAGAGGGCGAGCCGGCCCCCGTGCAGACCGCGGTCTGCGACCCCGTCGCGCCGACCCTCGTCACCGCCGTCGCCCGCGCCCTCGCCCCGCTCCGCCTCTCCGCCGACGCCGAGGACCGCGCGGAGTCGTCGGCCGCCATCGGCGTGACCGACCTGCTCGGCGTCGACGACGTCACGACCATCGACCCGGACCGGACCTGGCGCCCGCGTACCCCGCGGGACTTCCTGCGCGTGCCGATCGGCGTCGACGACTTCGGTGCCCCGCTGCTGCTCGACCTCAAGGAGTCGGCGCAGCTCGGCATGGGGCCGCACGGCATCTGCATCGGCGCGACCGGCTCCGGCAAGAGCGAGATGCTCCGGACGCTCGTGCTCGGACTCGCGGTCTCCCACCCGCCCGAGGACCTCGCGATGATCCTCGTCGACTACAAGGGCGGCGCGGCGTTCGCGCCGTTCGCCCGACTGCCGCACGTTGCCGGGCTCATCGACAACCTCGCCGACGACCCGCAGCTCACCCGCCGCGCTCGTGCGTCGATCGCCGGTGAGGTCCGGCGGCGCCAGGAGATGCTCCGCGACGCCGGGGCCGCACCGTCGATCACGCACTACCGCGAGCTCCGCACGCAGCGCCCCGACCTGCCGCCGATGCCGCACCTCGTGCTCGTGATCGACGAGTTCGGCGAGCTGCTCACCGCGGAACCCGAGTTCGTCGACCTGCTCCTGATGATCGGCCGCATCGGTCGGTCGATCGGTGTGCACCTGCTCCTGTCGAGCCAGCGCATCGAGGCCGGCAAGCTCCGCGGCCTCGACACCTACCTGTCGTACCGGCTCGGCCTCCGCACGTTCTCCGAGGCGGAGAGCCAGGTCGTGCTCGACACCGGCGACGCGTTCCACCTGCCCGCGGTCCCCGGGTACGGCTACCTCAAGGTCGACACGAGCGTCTACACCCGCTTCCGGTCGGGCTACGTGTCCGGCCCCGTCGAGGACGCCACCCCCGCCGCGGCCGCGGTGACCTCGTCCGCCGACACCGCCCCCGAGCCCTTCGTCCTGCCCGTGTACAACACGCTGGCGTCCGAGGACGAGGACCCGGGCGAGACGACGCTCGAGACGCCCGACGTCGGCCGGAGCGTCGTCGACGAGGCCGTCGAGCGCCTCGGCCGCGGCGACCGTGCCACCACGCCGGTGTGGCTGCCGCCGCTGCCCACGCGACTGGCGCTCGGCGCCGTGCTCGACCCGAACGCCGAGACCGACCCCGTCGGCATCACGGTGCCGATCGGGCTGCTCGACGACCCGGCGCGCCAGCGGCAGCGTCCGTGGATGCTCGACCTCACGCAGGGCGGCGGGCACGTCGCCGTCATCGGCGCGCCGGGTTCCGGCCGGACCACCTTCCTCCGCACCGTCGCCGCGTCGATCGCGCTCACGACGACGCCCCGGCAGGTCAGCGTCTACGGCATGGACCTCGCGGGCGGCGGGCTCGGTCGCATCGAGGGCTTCCCGCACGTCGGTGGCGTCGCGACCCGCGCGGACCGGAACCGCCTGCTCCGCCTCGTCGAGGAGCTGCAGGCGATGATCCGGCTGCGCGAGCGGGTGTTCCGCGACCACGGCATCGACTCGCTCGCGATGCTCCGCAGCCGGCACGCCGCGGGCCGGGTCCCCGAGCTGGGATCGGCGGACGTGGTGCTCCTCGTCGACGGGTTCGGGGTGATGCGGACCGAGTTCGAGGAGCTCGAGGACGCGTTCGGCGACCTGCTCCAGCGCGGCGGCAGCTTCGGCATCCACGTCGTCGTCGGGCTCACCCGCTGGAACGAGCTGCGGCTCGCGAACCAGCCGCTCATCGGCCAGCGCTTCGAGCTGCGGCTCAACGACCCGGCCGACTCGACGATCGCCCGCGCCGCCGCCGCGACCCTGAAGTCCGGCGAGCCCGGCCGCGTGCTCACCGGCGACGAGCTGTTCGGGCAGGTCGCGCTGCCGGTGCTCGACGACGTGGACGACGGTGCGGTCGGCGACGAGCTCGCCGCCCTCGCCCAGCGCGTCGCGAACAGCTGGGGCGGTCCCGCAGCCGCGCCGATCCGCCTGCTGCCGGAGTCGTTCGACCCCGCCGAGCTGCCGGACCCGCTCGCGACTCCGACCACGGTGCCCTTCGCGCTCCGCCAGGACACCATGGACTTCGTGGCGTTCGACCCCACGGTCGACCAGCACCTCCTGGTGTTCGGCGACACGGCGAGCGGCAAGACCGCGCTCCTCCGGGGTCTCGCGGCGGGCTTCATGGAGCGCTCGACGCCGGACGAGCTCGTCCTCGCCTTCATGGACGTCCGCGGTGGCGCCGCCGCGGGCACGCCGGACGACTTCCTCGGCGGCCACGCGGCGAACGGGCGCGACGCCCGCGGGCTCGCGGCCGCGATCGCCGCGGAGCTCGAGCAGCGCGCCGCCGGCACCTCCACCGGGCCGCGTCCGCGCATCGTGGTGCTCGTCGACGACTACGACATCGTGGCCTCGGCCGGCACCGATCCGCTCGCGCCGCTCATGCCGTACCTGCCCTCGGCGCGTGACCTCGGGTTGCACGTCGTGCTGACCCGTCCGGTGGCCGGAGCCGCTCGCGCGATGTACGACACCGTGATCCAGTCGATCCGCGACTCCGGCGCGACCGGGCTCGTGCTGAGCGGCGAGCGGTCCGAGGGGCAGGTGTTCCCGAAGGTCTACGCGGAGCAGTTCCCGCCGGGCCGCGGGCGGCTCGTCCGACGCGGCACGGCCCCGCGCATCGTGCAGGTCGCCCACTTCCCCGCGGCCACGACCGTCGCACCGGTGCAGGCCGACCCCGCCGGTCAGACGACCGTGCTCGACCCGAAGGGAGCCGTCGATGCCCCGTGAGGTGATCATCCTGTCCGCAGAGCCCCCGTCGTCGCTCGCGCTCGTCGAGGCCGGCGCCGACATCGCTCCCGACCTGCGAGCACGGACGCTCGAACGCGTCGTCACCGAGTTCGTCGACGACCGCGGTTCCGCCGTCCTGAGCGTCCAGGTGCCCCAACGCGTCGAGAACCCGGCGGAGATCGCACGACTCGCCCCGTGGGCCACGCTCGAGGCACCGGTCTGGTGGACCGACGCCTGGGTGCCCTGGGGAGCTGCGGGCGAGGTGGGCGTCGCGATCGTCCGCGCCTTCGCCGCAGCCGTCGACGCCCAGCTGATCGTGGAGGACGGCTCGTGAGCACGCTGCCCCCGAACTCCGCGCTGCCCCCGAACTCCGCCCCGCCCCCGACCTCGGCCCCGCTCCCGCCGATGCCCGGCTCGCGGCGAGCCGCCGTCCAGCGCGCCCGGACGGTGCTCGTCGCGGGCGTTGCCGGCGGCACCGGGACCACGACCGTCGCGGCGCTCCTCGCCGACGCGGTCGGCGGTCGCCTGGGCGTCGTGGTGCAGGCGACGGACCACTCCGGTGGTGAGCTCGCCGCGCGGCTCCCCGTGCTGCAGACCGCGACCTCACGCGTGACCGTGCACGACACGGGCGCGCACGTCGGCCCCGCCGCGGTGCTCGCGGCCACGCCGGAGAACAGCCTCGTCGTGGTCGGACGGGCCACCGGTGACGGTGTCGAGGACGTCCGGGCGGCGCTCGCCTCCCTCGCCGACTCCCCCGACCCGACGCTCCTGGCGCGCTCGGTGGTGGTGCTCGTCGACCGGGCCGCGAAGCCGACGCCGGTCGAGACGCGACCCGTCCGCGACGCCGGGGTCGCCGGCGTGTTCGTGCTCCGCGCCGACCGCGCCCTCGGCCGTCCCGGCCGCATCGACGTCGCCGGCCTGGGCCGGCCCACGATCACGACGGTGTCGGACCTGCTGACGGCGCTCGGCTGGTAGACGCGACCGACAGACGGACGGGAGGCACGGTG
>NZ_MJGN01000001.1:77707-90184 GCF_001865065.1 Curtobacterium sp. MCBA15_008
GCACCGTGCCTCCCGTCCGTGCAGTGGGACGTCGCTAGGCGCGCGCGGAACGCACCCGGTCGACGAAGGCCGCGTGCAGCGGGTGCTGCTCGTCGAGCCCTGTGATCTCCGTCACGACGTCCGCGTCGGAGCGGTCCGACCGCAGCAGCGCCTGCAGCTCGACGCTCTGCTCGTCGTCGGCGACGTCGAAGCGGAGCGCCGCACCCATCGCGTCGAGCAGCGCCGTCGGCTCCGTGCCGTCCTCGGCGAGGGCGGCGGCGGGCGAGACGAAGCGCTCGTCGCGGGAGAGCTTCCGGAGCGGCTGGCGGCCGACGCGGGTCACCGTGTCGGGCAGGTGTGGGTTCTCGAACCGGCCGATGATCGCCTGCACGTACGAGCGGTGGACCTCGGGGTCGAGCTCGTGGCGACGGACGAGCAGGTCGCTCGTCTCGGCGAGCACGGACTCGAGCTCGGACCGGACCGCGGGGATCGCGATGGCGTCGGAGATCTTGTCCGCCCCGGCGAGGAACCCGTGGTAGGCGACCGTGGCGTGCCCGGTGTTGACCGTGAAGAGCTTGCGCTCGATCGACGCCGCGAGACCGTCGACGTAGTGCGCGCCCGGGATCTCCGGCTCGTTCCCACCGAACGGCGTGCGGTCGATGGCCCACTCGAAGTAGGTCTCCACCGTGACGTCGAGGCCGCCGTCGGCGGGCTGCGCCGGCACGATGCGGTCGACCGCGGTGTTCGCGAAGACGGCCTTCGCCAGTGCCTGGTCACGGGACTCGGTCGGCAGGGCGTCGACGATGAACTCGCGGAGCCGGTCGGTGGCGTTGATGGCGTTCTCGCACGCCATCACCGTGAGCGGCGCGGCGTCGGCGTCGCGGTCGACGAGCGCACGCGCGATGACCGGGGCGATGAACTTGAGGACCGTCGGACCGACGGCGCAGGTGACGATGTCCGCCGCGGCGACCTCGGCGATGACGCCAGCTTCGTCCTGCGCGCTGTTCACCGCGCGGAAGTCCGTGACCACGTGGTCCGTCGCCCCGGCACCGACCTCGTGCACGGTGTACGAGTCGGCAGCGGCGAGAGCGTCGATGAGCGGTGCAGCGACGTCGGCGAAGACGACCTCGTACCCGGCTTCGTGCAGGAGCAGTCCGACGAACCCGCGGCCGATGTTGCCGGCGCCGAAGTGGACGGCGGTACGGGTGCTCACTCGTTGACCTCGCCGAGGATCGACAGGATCGCGGCGGTGTCCGGGGCGTCGGTGAGCTTCTGGACCTCGTCCTCGTCCGAGAACACGATCGCGATCTTCGACAGGATGTCGAGGTGCTCGTTGTTCACGCCGGCGATGCCGACGACGAAGCGCACGGGGTTGCCGTCCCAGTCGATCGGGGTCGCGTAGCGGATGAACGAGAGCGCGGACGACTTGATGGCGTCCTTCGCGTCGTTCGTGCCGTGCGGGATGGCGAGGAAGTTCCCCATGTACGTCGAGACGCTCTTCTCGCGCTCGAGCATCGCCGGGTAGTAGTCCGCGGTGACCGCGCCTGCAGCCTCGAGGATCTCGGCCGCCTCCTTCATCGCCTCCGACTTGGTCGGGGCGGTGTCCTCGGTGTGGATGCGGATCTGGCTCTCCTGCAGGACGGGCATCGGGGGTTCTCCTTGGTGTTCGAGGACGTGGTGGAGGGGACGGGTCTGTACCCGTCCCCTCCGATACTGCACTTCGTTACTGGTTGTGGCGTTACTGGTTCTTGAGCTGCTCGACGACCTGGTCGTACTGCGGGGCGTTCATGAAGTTGCCGACCGACACGTGCTGCGCGTTCGGGTTCTTCTGCTTCGCGCGGTCCGTCAGTTCCTCCTGCGTGATGATGAGGTCCTCGTCACCGGTCAGGTTCGCGATCGCCTTGTTGACGACCGTGACCCCTTCGATGCCGGCCTTCTTCACCTTGTTGCGGAGGACGCTGGCACCCATCGCGCTCGAGCCCATGCCGGCGTCGCACGCGAAGACCACGTTGTGGACCTTCGTCGCGGTGGCCGTACCGGCGCCGACGCCGCCGAGGGCGGCCTCCGACTCCTGCTCGTTCGCCGGGCTGTTGTTGCCGAGGAGACCCGAGGTCGCGGAGTTGACGTCGCGGCCCTTGTTCGCCTGGAGCTTGGCCATCGCCGCGCTCATGTCGCCACCGGTGCCGGAGGCGAGGTCACGCTTGCGGGTCGCGATGAGGAAGAACGACGCGACCGCGAACGAGACCGCGGCGGACAGGATGACCGACAGGATGACGCCGAGGAAGCTGTCCTTCGCCGTCGCACCGAGCACCGCGAAGATCGATCCGGGGGACGCCGGGGCGACGAGTCCGGAGTGGAACGCGACGTTGGTCGCGACGCCCGTGGCACCACCGAGGATGACGGCGATGAACAGGATCGGCTTCTGCAGCACGTACGGGAAGTAGATCTCGTGGATGCCGCCGAGGAACTGGATGATGATCGCGCCGGGAGCGGTCGAGCGGGCGATGCCGACACCGAAGAACGTGAAGGCGAGGAGGATGCCGAGGCCGGGGCCGGGGTTCGCCTCGAGGAGGAACAGGATCGACTTGCCGGATTCCTGCACCTGCTGCGCGCCGAGCTGGTCGAGCACACCGTGGTTGATCGCGTTGTTCAGGAAGAACACCTTGGCCGGCTCGATGATGACGCTGGCGAGCGGCAGCAGGGAGTGCTGGACGAGGAAGTTCACCGCGTCGCCGAGGCCCTCGGCGATGAGCTTGAACAGCGGGGCGAGCCAGAAGAACCCGACCATCGCGAGCCCGAAGCCGAGGATGCCGGCCGCGTAGTTGTTCACGAGCATCTCGAAGCCCGGCTTGATCTTGCCGTCCCAGATCTTGTCGATCTGCTTGATGAGGTACGCGCCGAGGGGGCCGCAGATCATCGCGCCGAGGATCATCGTCGTGCCGTTGGCGCCGATGATGACACCCATGGTCATGATCGAGCCGACGACGGCGCCGCGGGTCTCGTAGACCATCCGGCCACCCTGGATCGCGATCGCGAGCGGGATGAGGTAGGTCAGGATCGGACCGACGAGCCCGACGTTCGCCACGCCGCCCGTCTCACCGAAGCCGCCGAGGATGCCCACGGGCGTCCAGCCGGTCTCGATGAAGAAGGCGGTGATGATGCCCCACGCGATGAAGATCGCGATGTTGGGCATGACCATGCCGGAGAGGAACGTGCCGAACTTCTGAACGGCGACGCGTGCGCCGCCCCGCGACTTCGCGGGTGCGTCGGGCGCTGCAACGGACGACGTTGTCATGTGCGGTGACTTTCTGTGAGGTGCTGCTGCTGTGTGAGGGGTGGTGCTGGGATCGGGTGGTGCTGTGGGGGCGGCTCAGGCGGCGTGCACCGCGGCCGCGGCGGACTTCGCGGCCGCCGCCGTGCTCGCGGCGAGTGCTGCCGTCGCCATCTCGCGGGCCTGCTCGAGGGTGTGGTTGCCGAGTTCGGCGCGCACGTCGGCGAGGGCCGCGGGGGTCATGGAGAGGGTGGTGGCGCCGAGGCCGACGAGCACGACGGCGAGCAGCGGGTCGGCCGCGGCCTCGCCGCAGATGCCGACGGGCTTGCCAGCGGCCGCACCGGCTGCACCGAGCTGCGCGACGAGGCGCAGGACGGCGGGGTGCCACGGGTCCTGGTAGGACGCGACGGTGCCGAGCATGCGGTCGGCGGCCATCGTGTACTGGGTCAGGTCGTTCGTGCCGATGGACACGAAGTCGGCGGAGGTGAAGACCTGGTCGGCCATCAGCGCGAGCGAGGGGACCTCGGCCATCACGCCGGCGGTGCGGATGCCGAGCTCGCGGGCGAGGTCGACGAAGTACTTGGTCTCTTCGGCGTCGGCGACCATCGGGGCCATCACCCAGAGGTCGGCCTCGGTCTCGGCGTCGGCCTGGGCCAGCGCGGTGAGCTGGTCGCGGAGCACCTCGGGGTGGTTGCGAAGCGCCCGGAGGCCGCGGCGCCCGAGGGCCGGGTTCTCCTCGTCCTTGTCGGTGAGGAACGGCAGCGGCTTGTCGGCACCGGCGTCGAGCGCGCGCACGACGACCTTCTTGCCGGGGAACGCCTCGAGGAGCTGCCGGTAGGACTCCTGCTGCTCGGCGACGGTCGGTGCCTTCGGCGAGTCGAGGAAGAGGAACTCGGTGCGGAAGAGCCCCACGCCCTCCGCACCGAGAGCAACGGCGCCCGCGGCGTCGGCGGGGCTGCCGAGGTTCGCGAGCAGGGGCACGGTGTGGCCGTCGGCGAGCGCGCCGGCGGTGAGCGGGGCGGCGGCCGCGGCGAGGCGGTCGGCGATGCGCTGCTCGACGTCGGCCACCAGCTCGGCGGAGGGCTCGGTGACGACCGTGCCGGCGACGGCGTCGACCACGACGGCCTGTCCCTCGGCGAGGTCGTCCGCGCCGGTGACGCCGACGATCGCGGTGATGCCCTTCGCCCGGGCGAGGATCGCGGTGTGCGAGGTCGGGCCGCCGTCGCGGGTGACGAGGGCGAGGACCTTGTCGAGGTCGAGGAGTGCGGTGTCGGCGGGCGCGAGGTCACGGGCGACGAGCACGAACGGGGTGTCCGACTCGGGGACGCCGGGTGCGGCGACGCCGCGGAGCTTCGCGACGATGCGCTGCGCGACGTCGTCGAGGTCGGCCGCGCGCTCCCCCATGTAGCCGCCCATGCCCACGAGCAGGTCGCGGAACTGCGCGAAGGCCTCGTGCACGGCGCGCTCGGCGTTGGTGCCGCCGTCGATGCGCGCGTGCACGTCGTCGAGGAGCGTCGGGTCCTGCGCCATGAGCGCCTGCGCCTCGAGCACGGCCTGGGCGTCGCCGCCGGCGAGCTGTCCGCGCTTGTTGAGGTCCTCGGCGACGGCGGCGATCGCCGTGGCGACGGCCTGCTTCGCGTCGTCCGCCGAACCCTCGAGCGGCGTGGTCGACGGTTCGCCGAGCGGGTCCGCCATCCGGAGCACGGGGCCGTGGGCGACGCCACGGCCGACGCCGGTTCCGAGCAGTTCGGACATTCGAGACTCCTTCATCTCACACGCACGTGCGGTGGGGTGGTTCGTTCGGTGCGCGCGACGCGGAGACGGGACCCCGCCGGTGCGGCTGTGCAGCACACTACCCCGATTCGCGTTGACAAACAAACACATCCGGGGATAAAAATGCAGAAACAGATGCCCGTTTGCGTCTGGCGGCTGATCGGTTCCGAACACGACCGCCGTCATCGTGTCCGAGCATGTCCGTTCCGTTCCGACTCCACCGTCCCCAGACCACGAGGCCCCCGATGTACGCACCAGAGCGCCACCAGCGCATCGTCGAACGGGCTCGCGAGCAGGGCCGGGTCGACGTGAAGGACCTCGCCGAGCTGCTCGAGGTCACGCCGGAGACAATCCGCCGCGACCTCACGAGCCTCGAGCGGCGCGGCCTCGTCCGTCGCGCCCACGGTGGCGCGATCCCGGTCGAGCGGATCACCCTGCACCCGGGCGTCGGCGACCGTGGCGGCATCAACCAGTCCGAGAAGATGGTCATCGCCGAAGCGGCCCTCGACGAGCTGCCCGAGAACGGGTCGGTCATGATCGACGCCGGCACCTCGACGATCTGCCTTGCCGAGATGCTCCCGACCGACCGCGGCCTCACCGTCGTCACGCACTCGCTGCCCGTCGCCATGGCCGTCGCGAACCGGGCCGGCATCGACCTGCACCTGCTCGGCGGCAACATCCGGAGCGACTCGCTCGCCGGAGTCGGCACCTGGACCCACCAGCTCATCGGCATGGTGAGCGTCGACGTCGCCTTCATCAGCATCAACGGCATCACCCCCGAGCGCGGCCTGACCACGCACAACATGGCCGAGGCCGCCGTGAAGAGCGCCATGATCAAGTCCGCCCGGCGGAGCATCCTGCTCGCCGACCACACCAAGTTCGGTCGCGAGGAGTTCGGCCGCGTCGCGCCCCTCGCCGCGATCGACACGATCATCACCGACCCGGGCGTCAACGCCGACCTGGTGCGCGAGGTCGAGGCCGCCGGCACCGAGGTCTTCTGGCCCGGCCGCGACTGACGTCGCGCACCCGCTCCCCTCACCGCACCCACCCACCGGTCGCTCGCTACCATGAGCGCCACCACCCATCGACTAGGAGTTCATCGATGTCCGAAGCCACCCGCACCGTCACCGTCGCCAGCGCGTCCGGCCTGCACGCGCGCCCCGCCTCCCTGTTCGTCCAGACCGTGACCGCGTCGGGACACCAGGTCACGATCGCGAAGGGCGACAAGTCCGGCAACGCGGGCAGCATCCTCGCCCTGCTCGGTCTCGGCATCGAGAACGGCGACGAGGTCACCCTCACGGTCTCCGGCGACGACGCCGAGACCACCGCGGACAGCCTGGTCGAGTTCCTCAAGACGGACCACGACGCGGCCTGATCGCGTCGGTCGCGTCGCGTCCCGGACGCTGACGCGACCACCTGACGGACTGGAGGCGCGGTGCCAGCCGGCACCGCGCCTCCCGCGCGCGCTCCGCATGTTGCGACGCGCCAGCGGCGCGCGGCGCCAGCGCCGACCGAGCCTGCGAGGTCGGTCGTCCTCCACGTCCTACCCCGCCGATAGGGTGTTCTGCATGACACGCCTGCGCCTCGCATCCGTCAACGTGAACGGCATCCGTGCCGCGTTCCGGAAGGGGATGGGCGACTGGCTCGCCACCCGCGACGTCGACGTGCTCGCCCTGCAGGAGGTCCGCGCGTCGAGCGACGACCTCGCCGGACTGCTCGGTGACGAGTGGGACGTCGTGCACGACCCGGCGACCGCGAAGGGCCGGGCCGGCGTGGCGATCGCCTCGCGGCACTCCGCGCAGATCCACCGCGTCGCACTGGGCGCCGACGACTTCGACTCCGCCGGGCGCTGGCTCGAGGCCGACTACGAGATCGGCGGCACCACCGTGACCGTCGTGTCGACGTACGTGCACTCGGGCGAGGTCGACACCCCGAAGCAGGACGAGAAGTGGAAGTTCCTCGACGCGATGACGGAGCGCCTGCCCGCCCTGCGCGCGCACAACCCGCTCGCCGTCGTCGTCGGTGACCTCAACGTCGGCCACGACCAGCGGGACATCAAGAACTGGAAGGGCAACGTCAAGCGCGCCGGCTTCCTGCCGCGCGAGCGTGCCTACTTCTCGCGCTTCTTCGGCGCGGACGGCGAGCAGGTCGAGGGCGCCGACGGGTCCACCGGCCCGGGGCTCGGCTGGGTCGACGTCGGTCGTGCGCAGGCCGGCGACGTCGAGGGGCCGTACACGTGGTGGTCCTGGCGCGGCCAGGCGTTCGACAACGACACCGGCTGGCGCATCGACTACCAGATGGCGACGCCGGACCTCGCCGCCAAGGTGACCGGGTACACGGTCGACCGCGCCGCGGCGTACGACCAGCGATGGTCCGACCACGCCCCCGTGGTCGTCGACTACGAACTCTGACCTCCTCGCCGCTTCACCTCACGCACCGGAGCACCACCATGACCAAGACCCGCATCTTCTCGGGCATCCAGCCGTCGGCCGGCTCACTGCACCTCGGCAACTACATCGGCGCGCTCATGCAGTGGCGCGACCTGCTCGACGACTACGACGCGATCTACTGCGTCGTCGACATGCACGCGATCACCTCCCCGCAGGACCCTGCGGAGCTCCGGGCGAACACCCGGGCGACGGCCGCGCAGTACATCGCCTCGGGCATCGACCCGACGAAGGCGACCCTGTTCGTGCAGTCGCACGTCCCCGCCCACGCCGAGCTCGCCTGGGTGCTCAACACCCTCACCGGCTTCGGCGAGGCGAGCCGGATGACCCAGTTCAAGGACAAGTCGGCGCGTCAGGGCGCCGAGGCCGCTTCCGTGGGTCTCTTCACGTACCCGATCCTGATGGCGTCGGACATCCTGCTGTACGACACGAAGGTGGTGCCGGTCGGGGACGACCAGCGGCAGCACGTCGAGCTCACCCGTGACCTCGCCGGGCGGTTCAACTCGCGGTTCGGCGACACCTTCGTCGTCCCGGAGGCACGCATCCTCACCGAGACGGCCCGCATCTACGACCTGCAGGACCCGACGAGCAAGATGAGCAAGTCGGCGGCGTCCGACAGCGGTCTCGTGCGACTGCTCGACGAACCGAAGCGCACGGCGAAGAAGATCAAGTCGGCGGTCACCGACGCCGAGCGCGAGATCCGGGCCGACCGTCAGGCGAAGCCGGGCGTGACGAACCTGCTGTCGATCCTCTCCGCGTTCACCGGCACCCCGGTCGCCGCGCTCGAGGCGTCGTTCGCGGGCAAGGGCTACGGCGACCTGAAGGGCGAGGTCGCGGACGCGGTCGTCGCCGAGCTCGAGCCGGTGCGCGCCCGCACCCTCGAACTGCTGGACGACCCGGCCGAGCTCGACCGGCTGCTGGCGGTCGGCGCCGAGCGGGCCGAGTCGATCGCCCGCGAGACCCTCGCGCGGGTGTACGACCGCATCGGCTTCGTCCCGCGTTCGCGCGTCTGAGCATGCTCCCCGTCACACTGTCGTCCGACCGGGTGCACCTCGACGTGCCCACCCGGGCGGACGCCGCGGCGATCACCGAGGCCTGTCAAGACCCGGACATCGTGCGCTGGACGACCATCCCGACGCCGTACACCGCCCGTGACGCCACCACCTTCGTGGACGCCCTGGTCGGCCCCGGCTGGGCGTCGGACCGCGAGTACACCTGGGCGATCCGTCGCACCGGGTCGACCTGGCTCGAGGGCGTCATCGGGTACCGCACGGCCCACCGCGACCTCGGCTTCTGGCTCGCGCCGTCCGCCCGCGGCACCGGACTGATGCACGACGCGGTCGGGCTGGTGCTCGACTGGGCCTTCGCGCAGGGCGCTCCGGACGTGTACTGGGAGTGCTACGCGGGCAACACCGCGTCCGCCTCGGTCGCACGTGCTGCCGGGTTCTCGTACACCGGGTCCGGTCCCGCGCTGATCCCCGGTCGTGGCGGCGCCCCGACGACCGCGTGGAAGGGCCTCCGCCGTGCGGACGGCACACCCGCGTCCGACCTGCCGTGGCCACCCGAGACGTTCGGCGACGCCGGTAGTCTCGGTCCGTGAGCCGCTCCACCGATCCGTCGCCGACACCCGCCTCCCCGGCGGAGGTCCGTGCGATGCGCCGCGGGCTCGAACTCGCCGCGCTCGGCCCGGCCGTCGGTGACCACGCCCGCGTCGGAGCGGTCGTCCTCTCCCCCGCCGGCGAGGTCCTCGCCGAGGGCTGGCACAAGGGCGCCGGCACGCCCCACGCCGAGGTCGACGCGATGGCCAAGGTGGCGCCGGAGCTCCTCCGCGGGGCCACCGCCGTCGTCACCCTCGAACCCTGCAACCACACCGGACGCACCGGCCCGTGCGCCGTCGCCCTGCTCGAGGCCGGCATCGCCCGTGTCGTGTACGCGATCGACGACCCGGGCACGAACGTGCACGGCGGTGGCGACCGGCTGCGCGCCGGTGGCGTCGACGTCGTGACGGGCGTGCTCGCGGACGACGCCGAGGCCTTCCTCGAGCGGTGGCTCCTCTCCGTCCGGCTCGGACGCCCGTGGGTCACCGTGAAGTGGGCCTCCAGCCTCGACGGCCGTGCGGCCGCCGCGGACGGCACGAGCCAGTGGATCACCGGCGCCGCCGCCCGGCAGCACGTCCACGAACAGCGCGCCGCGCACGACGCGATCCTGGTCGGCACCGGCACCGTCCTCACCGACGACCCGAGCCTCACCGCGCGGGGCGACGCCGGCGAACTCCTCGCCGACCAGCCGCTCCCGGTCGTGCTCGGCGACCGCCCGGTCCCCGACGACGCCGCCGTCCGTCGCCACCCCCGAGGGCTGCTGACGCTCCCCGGCCACGACCTCGAGGCCGCCCTCCGAGCCCTCCGCGAGCACGGTGTGCACTCGGTGTTCGTCGAGGGCGGTCCGACCGTCGCCTCGGCGCTCATCGCCGCGGGTCTCGTCGACGAGTACCTCGTGTACCTCGCGCCCGTCCTGCTCGGCGGTCCCCGTGTGGCGCTCGGTGACGTCGGCGTGGGAAGCATCGGCGACCGTCGGAGGTTGGACGTACTATCGACCACCAGCCTCGGCCCCGACCTGCTGGTCCGAGCACGACCCCACCGTGCGGCGACGCCCGCGGCGGACGAGCTCCGGAACGCGGGGCCCCAGGACGACCGGAGCACCTCATGACCGACGCACTCACCTCCCCCACCCCCGGGAGCCCGGTCCACTTCGAGGTGTCCACGAACGTCCCGACGACGCACGGAACGTTCGAGATGCGCGCCTACCGCGACCTCGTCACGAGCGCCGAGCACGTCGCGATCATCGCCACCGACCCCGACGGCGCCGCTCCTCGCGACGGCGCGCTCGTCCGGGTGCACTCCGAGTGCCTGACCGGCGAGGCCTTCGGGTCACTGAAGTGCGAGTGCGGCCCGCAGCTCGACGCGGCGCTCGACACGATCGCGGCCGAGGGCGGCGTCGTGGTCTACCTCCGCGGACAAGAGGGGCGCGGCATCGGGCTCATCAACAAGCTCAAGGCGTACCGCCTGCAAGAGGACGGGCTCGACACCCTCGACGCCAACCTCGCGCTCGGGCTGCCCGCCGACTCGCGCGCGTACGGCGGCGCCGCCGGCATCCTCGCCGACCTCGGTCTGACCAGCGTCCGACTGCTGTCGAACAACCCCGAGAAGCGCCGGCAGCTCGAGGAGCACGGCATCACCGTCGAGGGGCTCGTGCCGCTCGTCGTGGGCATCTCCCCGCAGAACGCCGGGTACCTCGACACGAAGCGCGACCGGATGGGCCACCAGCTGCCGGCGCACCTCGAAGCGGGCAGCCCGCTCGCCTGAGACCCGCTCGGCCCGTTGTGGGCGGATTCGCAGGTTCGCGACATCTGTCGTACGCTGTTGTCCTCCGTCACAAGCGGTCCACCACCCAGTTCCGAACGCACCCGATCAGTGCCCGCGCCACCCTGCGCGAACCGATCGGTGTCCGCCGTCCGGATCACCGCTGCGCTCAGCCCGAGCGCGCCCCACGGAGTCTCCTCACCACATGTCCGCCGCACCGGCACCCGCAGCCCCGAAGACCGCCGGCAATCCGCGCTCCCGCGTCGTGATCGCCAGCCTCGTCGGCACCTCCATCGAGTTCTACGACTTCTACGTCTACGCGACCGCCGCGGTCCTCGTCTTCCCGACGCTGTTCTTCCCGAACGAGGACCCCACCGCATCGCAGCTGTCGTCGTTCGTCACCTTCGCCCTCGCGTTCTTCGCGCGGCCGGTCGGGTCGGTCATCTTCGGCCACTTCGGTGACCGGGTCGGCCGCAAGGCGACCCTCGTGGCGTCGCTGCTCGTCATGGGCACCGCGACCTTCCTCATCGGGTGCCTGCCGACGTTCTCCTCGATCGGCATCTGGGCACCGGTCCTCCTCGCGGTGATGCGCTTCGCCCAGGGCGTCGGCCTCGGTGGCGAGTGGTCCGGCGCGGCCCTCCTGGCGACCGAGAACGCACCGAAGGGCAAGCGCGGCGTGTTCGGCTCGATGCCGCAGCTCGGCGCCCCGATCGGCTTCCTGCTCGCGAACGGTCTGTTCATCGCGATCAACGCCGCGATGCCCGCCGGCGCCGACGGCTCCCCGAACCCGGACTTCCAGGCCTGGGGCTGGCGCATCCCGTTCCTGCTGTCCGCGGTGCTCGTCATCGTCGGCCTCTACGTGCGCTTCAAGCTCGTCGAGTCCACGGTGTTCCGCGGCGTCCAGGAGTCCGGCACGGTCGCGAAGGTCCCGCTGGGCCGCGTGTTCCGCACCTCGTGGCGGGCCGTCATCGTCGGCACCTTCGGCATGGTCGCCACGTACGTGCTCTTCTACTTCATGACGACCTTCACGCTGTCGTACGGCACCACCGGCACGGAAGCGAGCCCGCTCGTCCCGAAGATCGGCCTGGGCTACACCCGCGGCGAGTTCCTCACGCTGCTCATGATCGGTGTCGTGTTCTTCGGCATCCTCACGCCGATCGCCGGCATCCTCGCGGACAAGTTCGGCCGTCGTCGCACGCTCATCCCGACCACCATCGGCATCGCGCTGTTCGGTCTGACGTTCCAGATCTGGTTCGCGGCCTCGACCGGCCCGATCACGGTCGTCACGTTCCTCATCGTCGGCCTGTCGCTGATGGGTCTGACGTTCGGCCCGATGGGCGCCCTGCTGCCGGAGCTCTTCCCGACGAACGTCCGCTACACCGGTTCGGCGATCGCGTACAACGTCGCGTCGATCATCGGCGCCTCGCTCGCACCGACGATCGCACTGGCCCTCTGGCAGCCGGACGGGAACATCTTCCTCGTCGGCCTGTACCTCTCCATCGCCGCGGTGGTGACGCTCGTCGCCCTCCTGTTCATGCGGGAGACCAAGAGCGCCGACCTCGACGAGGCGGACCGGTCCGGTGCGCCGGACGCGGCGCCTGCGGACGTCCGCGGGTAGGCACGCGCGCTGCGGACGGGAGGCACGGTG
>NZ_MJGN01000001.1:90760-149408 GCF_001865065.1 Curtobacterium sp. MCBA15_008
ACCGTGCCTCCCGTCCGTCATGCGTCACCCACCGCACGTTCCTGCCCATCGCACTCGACCTGGGTTGCCGTTTCGCGCGTAGGGGGCCAGAAGATCCGACCTCCTACGCTCGATTCGACATCCCACGCGCGGATCGGCCCCGCCCACCCTGTCCGTCAACTCAGGTTGACAGATGTCGGAGCGTCAATGTAGGTTGACAGCCATGGACCGACCGACCATCACGAGCCTCGCCGCGGGGGCCTCCGGAGACGACCCGTTCTCCGCCCTCGCCAGCGTGCGCGAGCTCCGACGTGAGCTCGAACGGACCGAGGAACTCGCTGCCCGCCGCGCCCGGAACGCCGGCGCCTCGTGGCAGGAGATCGCGACGCTCCTCGGCGTCAGCCGACAGGCAGTGCACAAGAAGTACGGCAGAAACTAGGACCACGATGAGCTCCCCCTTCGCACGACCCAAGAAGACCGACGGCCCCCGCGCCAGCTTCGGCCGACTACTGGGCTACCTGTTCGAGAACAAGCCCGCGATGGTCGTCATCATCGTGCTGAGCATCCTCGGCGCGGGTGCGTCCCTCGCCCAGCCGCTCCTGGTGAACCAGGTGGTCACCGCGGTGCAGCACGGCAACACGCTGAGCATGCTCGTGTGGGCCCTCGTCGCCCTCGTGCTCGTCTCCGGGGTCCTCAACGGTGTCCAGCACTTCCTGCTCCAGCGCGCGGGTGAGGGTGTGGTCCTCTCCACGCGCCGCAAGCTCATCGCCCGCATCCTCAACCTGCCGATCTCCGAGTTCGACACGCGTCGCACCGGCGACCTGGTGTCCCGGGTCGGCAGCGACACCACGCTGCTCCGTGCGGTGCTCACGCAGGGGCTCATCGAGTCCATCGGCGGCGCGCTCACCTTCATCGGCGCGGTCATCGCGATGGCGATCATCGACCCGCTCCTGCTCGGCATCACCGTCGTCATCGTGCTCGTCGCCATCGTCGTCGTCGGCGGCCTGAGCCGACGCATCCGCATCGCGTCGAAGAAGGCGCAGGAGAAGGTGGGCGACCTGACCGCCGCGGTCGAGCGCGGCATCGGTGCCGTCCGGACGATCCGCGCGGCCGGCGCCACCGAGCGCGAGGTGCACGAGGTCGACTCGCACGCGACCGAGGCCTACAGGCGCGGCCTCGACATCGCGAAGATGTCGGCGTTCGTCGTGCCGGTCGCGAGCATCGTCATGCAGGTGGCGTTCATCGCCGTGCTCGGCGTCGGCGGCGCGCAGGTCGCCGCCGGCACCATCACGATCGCGACCCTCATCACGTTCATCCTGCTGCTGTTCATGATGATCATGCCGCTCGGCCAGGCCATGGGTGCGGTCGTCGCCGTCGCCCAGGCTCTCGGCGCCCTCGGGCGCATCGAGGAGATCCTGCACCTGCCGACCGAGGCCCAGGACGACGGCGCGGTCCGCGTCGCCGCCGCCGTCGAGACCGACGACGCCATCACCTTCGAGCACGTCTCGTTCCACTACCGCGGCTCCGCGGATGCCTCCGGTCCCGACGGCGCGGTCGCGTCCGCCGGGTCGACGGGCGGGCCTGGAGGCACGACTCGCTTCCCCGACACCGCCGACGACGAGCAGGCGGTGCTGCACGACGTGTCCTTCCGGGTGCCGCGCGGTTCGCGGGTCGCCCTGGTGGGGCCGTCCGGTGCCGGCAAGTCGACGACCCTCGCGCTCATCGAGCGGTTCTACGACCCGACCGACGGGGTGATCCGGCTGGGTGGCGTCGACGTCCGCGGCCTCGACCGCGCCGAGCTCCGCGCCCAGATCGGCTACGTCGAACAGGACGCCCCGGTGCTGGCCGGCACGATCCGCGCGAACCTGCTGCTCGGGTCGCCGAACGCGACGGAGGACGACTGCACCCGCGTGCTCGAGGCGGTGAACCTCGGCGAGGTCCTGCACCGCGATCCCCGGGGGTTGGACGCACAGGTCGGCGAGGACGGCGTCATGCTGTCGGGTGGTGAGCGCCAGCGTCTGGCGATCGCCCGTGCACTGCTCGCCGCGCCGCCGATCCTGCTGCTCGACGAGTCGACGTCGTCGCTCGACGGGGTGAACGAGCAGAAGATGCGGCTCGCGATCGACGCCGTCGCCGAGGACCGCACCCTGCTCGTCATCGCGCACCGGCTCTCCACCGTGGTGGACTCGGACGTCATCGTCGTGCTCGAGCACGGGCGGGTCGTCGGGGTCGGGACGCACTCAGAGCTCGTCGAGTCGACGCCGCTCTACCGCGACCTGGCGAAGCACCAGCTCCTCGTCTGACGCGCCCGTTCCGCAAAACGCAACGTCGGCGGTTCCTCGCAGCGGTATCTCGCTGCGAAGATCCGCCGACGTTGCGTTTTGCGAGGGGGAAGGGGTCAGGCGGCGAAGGGGTCCGGCGTCAGCACGTAGACCGTCTCGAGGTACTCCTCGATGCCCTCGTGCGACCCCTCACGGCCGAGCCCGGAGGACTTCACGCCACCGAAGGGGAACGCCGCGTTCGAGACGACCCCGGTGTTGAGGCCGAGCATCCCCGTCTCGAGGCGTTCCGCCAACCGCTGGCCACGGGCGAAGTCCGTCGTGTACGCGTACGCGATGAGTCCGAACTCGGTGTCGTTCGCCAGGCGGATGCCCTCTTCCTCCGTCGTGAACCGCGTGATCGAGACGACCGGCCCGAAGATCTCGGTCGTGAGGATCTCCGATCCGGGCTGCACGTCGTCGAGCACCGTCGGCGCGTAGTACGTGCCGGGCCGGTCCACGCGCTGCCCACCGGTGACGAGCCGGGCACCACGGGTGACGGCGTCGTCGACCAGCCGTGCGGCCTTGTCCACCGCGCGGTCGTCGATGAGCGGTCCCATCGTGGTGCCGTCCTCGCTGCCGCGGCCGATCCGGAGCTCTTCGACCTTCGCGGTGAGCGCCGCCGTGAAGGCGTCCGCGATACCCTCCTGCACGAAGAACCGGTTCGCGGCGGTGCAGGCCTCGCCCACGTTCCGGAACTTCGCCAGCATCGCGTTCGTGACCGCCGTGTCGAGGTCGGCGTCGTCGAACACCAGGAGCGGGGCGTTGCCGCCGAGCTCCATGCTCGTCTTGAGGACGTTGTCAGCCGCCTGCTTGAGGAGCGCCGACCCGACCGGCGTCGATCCCGTGAAGGTCAGCTTCCGCAGCCGTCGGTCGGCGATGATCGGCTCGGACAGGCCCTTCGCATCGAGTGACGGCACCACGTTGAGGACGCCGTCGGGCAGCCCGGCGCGACGGAACAGCTCGACCAGGAACAGGGTCGTCAGCGGGGTGAGTTCGGCCGGCTTCACGACGACGGTGCACCCGGCGGCCAGCGCCGGGCCGATCTTCCGCGTCGCCATCGCCAGCGGGAAGTTCCACGGCGTGATCGCGTAGACCGGGCCGGCGGGGCGCTTCAGGACGATGGCGCGGCCGGTACCCTCCGGGTTGGTGCGGTAGTCCCCGTGGATCCGCACGGCCTCTTCGGAGAACCACCGGAGGAACTCGCCGCCGTACGTCACCTCGCCGCGGGCCTCGGCGAGCGGCTTGCCCATCTCGAGCGTCATGAGCGCGGCGAGGTCGTCGGCGTGCTCGCGCACCAGGTCGAACGCCCGGCGCAGCAGGTCGGACCGCTGCCGGG
The DNA here is from genome assembly GCF_001865065.1 of Curtobacterium sp. MCBA15_008. Taxonomy (GTDB): domain Bacteria; phylum Actinomycetota; class Actinomycetes; order Actinomycetales; family Microbacteriaceae; genus Curtobacterium. The sequence goes on from NZ_MJGN01000001.1 coordinate 94,397, forward strand.
GCGGGGTCGCCGCCCAGTCGTCCTGCGCGGCGACCGCGGCGTCGAGGGCCGCGATGCCGTCCTCGGGGGTGGCGTCGGCGACCTCGGCGAGGACCGCTCCCGTGGAGGGGTCCCGCACCGGGAACGTCCGGCCGCCGGAGGCCGCCCGCCAGCTGCCGCCGATGAAGAGCCCCGTCGGGACCCCGGCGACGGAGACGTTGTCGTCCGCGACAGTGGTGGTGGGTCCGGTGGTCGTGGTGGTGTCGGTCGTTCGGGTGTCGGTCACAGTACTGCTCCTCCGGGGTTCGCGAGCCCCTCGTCCATGTCGCTCGTGCCGATGTGGCCGCCGGCCGTCCGGATCTCGTCGAGGGCTCGCTCGCTGCGCTCCGGGTCCACACCGGCGACCAGGTCGTCGATGACCTCGACGGCGTACCCGGCGGTGAGCGCGTCGAGCGCCGAGGCCCGGACGCAGTGGTCGGTGGCGATGCCCACGACGTCGACGGACGTGACGTGGTGCTCGACGAGGACGTCGGGCAGCGGCACGCCGCCCTCGGTCCGGCCCTGGAAGGCCGAGTAGTCCGGCGTCCCCTGCCCCTTGAACACGTGGACGTCGATCGGCGCGGTGTCGAGGTCGGGGTGGTAGTCGGCCCCAGGGGTCCCTGCGACGCAGTGCACCGGCCACGTCGTCACGAAGTCCGGCGCCGCCGTGCCGGCGAAGTGGCCGCCGTTGTCGTCGTCGCCGTGGTGCCAGTCGCGCGAGGCGACGATGAGGTCGTACTCGTCGGCGTGCCGGCCGAGGAACGCGGAGATGCGACGAGCGACCGCCGCTCCCCCGGTGACACCGAGGGGACCGCCCTCGGTGAAGTCGTTCTGGACGTCGACGATGAGGAGTGCCCTGGCCATGGAGCCATCCAACACCCCGCGGATCAGGACCCGGTGAGCTTGCTCCCGCACGAGTAGGTGGCCGCGGTGACCCGGTCGAGTGCCGGCAGCGCAGCGGCACGCGAGGACCCGATCGCGTAGAACGCGAAGGTCAGCCGGGAGCCGTCCGCGGCGTCGATGTACCCGCCGAGCGTGTTCGCGCTGTCGATCCAGCCGGTCTTCGCGTGCACCTTGCCGCGCGCGACGGCGTTCGCACCGGTGAACCGGCTGGCGAGCGTGCCGGACTGCCCGGACACGGGCAGCGCGTTCGCGAGCGTGCCGAGGCCCTTCGCCCCCGCGGCGACCTGCACCATCAGGTGGGCGACGAAGTTCGGGGACACCGCGTTCGCCGCGCTCTCACCCGAACCGTCCTTGATGACGATGCCGGCCGGGTCGACCCCGTACGAGCCGAGGGCCTTCTGGTAGACCGACGTCAGCGATGCTGCGGACCCGTCCGAGCCGGACTGCTTCGACGACACCCGTGCGAGCATCTCGGCGAGGGTGTTGTCGGAGTTCGGGATCATCTGGCCGATGAGCGTCGAGACCGGCTGCGACGACACCGTCGCGATGGTGTCCGAGCTCGTCGTGGCGCGCTTGACGATCTGCGCGTTCGCCGCCCCGGCCACCCCGGCGTTCGCCAGCGCGGTGCGGAAGAGGGTGCCCGCACGACCGACCGGGTCGGTGGAGCGCGGCGAGGTGGCGGCACCGGGGTTCGCCCGGTCACCGTCGACCATCAGCGCGGTGACGTTCGGCTGGTACCCGATCGTCCGCTCGCTGACGGGCCAGGTCGGGTCCCACGCGTCGCCGTCGTTCCAGTACGTGTCGTCCGTGACGATCGTGGTGACCGGGGCGTTGCCGAGCTTCGCCTTCACCTGCTGGGCGAGCTGGCCGAGCGTCGGTGCGCCCGGGTAGACCGTGGCCCCGCCCGCCGACAGGGTCGCGTCCCCGTGGCCGACGAGCGCGATCGCGCCACCGGACTCCTTCGTGACGGTGGTCGGGATCCGGTACCCGCCGCCGACGACGGCCAGCGCGGTCGCCGTCGTCAGGGTCTTCATGACGCTGCCGGTCTGTGCTGCCTTGTCGCCGTTGCGCGAGAACAGCACCTGGCCGGTCTTCGCGTTCATGACGTAGCCCTCGAACGCGCCGAGGCCGCTCGCCGAGGCGGCACCCGAGATCGTGCAGGTGCGGAGGGCGGAGGGCCCGGTGGTCTTCTCGGGGACCGTGCGGCCCGTCGGTGTCGGGGTGCTCGACGGCTTCGTGGTGGTCGGCGAGGCGGTCGGGGTCGGGGTCCGTGTCTCCTGCTCGGCGACGGCGGACGCCGAGGACCGGGGCGCGGGCATCGTGGCAGCGGCCACCGCGACGGCGCCGCCCGAACCGAGCACGAGGACGGTCGCCAGGCCCCCGGCGATCCACGGCACCGGACGGCGGGCGGCGGAGCTGCGGGCGGCGGTGAGCGCGTGGCGGAGGCGGTCCGCGACGGAGCGCGACGGAGGCTGGTGGTCGGACATCGCGATCGATCCTACGGAACTGCGGGAGGAGCCTCCAGGCCGTCGACCGGATCCGTCGTGACGGGACGGTCGTCGGCGGCGTACCGGACGCCCACCTGGCGACGTGCCTCGTCCATCAGGGCCATGATCGCGATGGTCTCCTCCGGGTCCATCGGACCGCCCTCGTGGGTGCCGGACGTCACCATCGACTCGAACGCACGGGCCTCGTGCGCGTAGCCGGTCAGTTCCTCGCGGCCGTCGTACTCCTCGACCACGACGCCGTCACGGTCGCGGATCCGCCACGTCGTCGGCGTGTACCAGGTCGCGTCGAGGTCGATGCGACCGTCCTCGCCGATCACCGACGCGGTGTTCGGGCTGCGGAGGTCGAGCCCGAAGTGGATCATCGACTGCGTCCCGCCCGGGTGCGTGAGGACGAGGCCCATCTGGGTGTCGACGCCCTGCTCGCTCAGCGTCCCGGCGGCGACGACCGACGTCGGCACCCCGAGCACGTCGACCGCGAACGAGATCGGGTAGACGCCGAGGTCGAGGATCGCGCCGCCGCCGAGCTCCGGGTCGTTGAGCCGGTGGTGCGGATCGGAGGGCAGCGCCTGGTGGTGGGTGGCCTCGACCACCCGGACGCGGCCGATCCGGCCCTCGGCGACGAGCTCGCGGATCATCGACATCTGCGGGAGGAAGCGGGTCCACATCGCTTCCATCACGGCGACGTCCGCGCGTCGGGCCGCGTCGACCACGCGGCGTGCCTCGTCGGCGGTGATCGTGAACGCCTTCTCGACGAGGACGTGCTTGCCGGCCTCGATCGCGAGCAGGGCGTCCTCGGCGTGACGGGAGTGCGGGGTGGCGACGTAGACCGCGTCGACCTCCGGGTCGGCGACGAGTTCCTCGTACGAGCCGTGCGCCCGCGGGATGCCGAACTCGTCGGCGAACGCCTGCGCCCGGTCCGCCGTGCGGCTGCCGACCGCGACGAACTCCACCCCCGCGGGGACGCAGTCCCCCACGAAGGAGCGTGCGATGCCGCCCGTGCCGATGACTCCCCAGCGAACCGTCATGGTCCCTGTCTACCAGCGGGGTGGGCCGCCATGCCGTTGTCCTTCTGCAGCACTTTGGTATGGACTCCACGGACGATTGCCAGCTAGCGTGCTGCCAGGTCCCCCGAACAGGGGTGCCGCTTCCCCCGGGCCGGGCTCCGGCCCGGGGCCCTTCCCCGAGATCCGCCCAGCAGAAAGCGATCAGGTCTCCATGCGCCGATCCGTCCTGTCCGTCGTCGCCACGAGCGCGGCGATCGTCCTCACCTCCACCCTCGTCGGCGTGAGCCCGGCGAACGCACACGGATGGGGCGCACCGGGTCACTCCCCCGGACACTCCGCCGATGCCCGTCTGACGCCGCGGACGCACTTCACGATGGCGGCCGACGGCTCCTCGGGTGCGACGCAGGGTGGCGAGGGCATCCCGAACATCGACTCCGTGAAGAAGACCATCGCCACGTACTACGGCGACCCCGGCACCGGTCTCGCGAACCGCACGGACTCGCCGTACATCCGCGAGATGCGCTCGATCGTCGCGCGGCAGTCCGCCGGCCTGCAGCGCATCCACGACCAGGCCGTCCGCCACGGTGAGAAGCCGGCGATCGTGCTCGACGCCGACGACACCACGCTGTGGACGTACGACATGGAGGTCGCGGACATGCACTTCGTCTTCGACCCCGCCCGCCAGGACGAGTGGGTGCAGGACGAACGCTTCCCCGCCACCCCGTCGATGGTCGGCTTCGTCAACCGCGCACAGGCGATGGGCTTCACCGTCTTCGGGCTCACCGGTCGGAACGACGACCAGAAGGCCGCGACCGTGCAGAACCTGACGAAGGTCGGGTACACCGCCTTCACGCAGGACCGCTTCTTCACGAAGTGGACCGGGGTCGGTGCGTCCCAGCAGCCGTCGTACATCACCTGCGCCACCGCGAAGTGCACCACGGTCGAGTACAAGGCACTGACCCGGAAGCACATCGAGCAGGACCTCGGCTACGACATCACGCTCAACATCGGCGACCAGTGGAGCGACCTGCAGGGCGGGTACGCCGACCGGTCCCTGAAGCTGCCGAACCCCACCTACTACCTGCCCTCCGCCGACCTGCCCGGCGTCTCCGAGCCCCGGCTGTCCCCGCGGACGCAGTTCACCATGGCGGCGGACGGCTCCTCCGGCGCGACCCAGAGCGGTGAAGGCATCCCGAACATCGACTCCGTGAAGTCCACCATCGCCACGTACTACGGCGACCCCGGCACCGGACTCGCGAACCGAACGGACTCGCCCTACATCCGCGAGATGCGCGCGATCGTGTCCCGCCAGGCGCCCGTCATCGCGGCCCAGTGCGCCGTCGGACGGAAGCTCCACCGCAACCCGGCGATCGTCCTCGACGCCGACGACACCACGCTGTGGACCTACGACATGGAGGTCGCCGACATGCACTTCGTCTTCGACCCCGCCCGCCAGGACGAATGGGTGCAGGACCAGCGCTTCCCCGCCACCCCGTCGATGACCTCGCTCGTGTCGATCGCCCAGCGCTCCGGCTGCACCGTCATCGGGCTCACCGGACGCAACGACGACCAGAAGACCGCCACGATCGCGAACCTCGTCAAGGTCGGGTACCCGCAGTTCACCGCCACGAAGCACGGCACCCAGACGTACTACACGAAGTGGACCGGGGTCGGCGCCTCCCAGCAGCCGTCGTACATCACCTGCGCCACGGCGAAGTGCACCACCGTCGAGTACAAGTCGCAGACCCGCGCGCACATCGAGTCCCGCTCGGGTGGACGCTACGACATCGTCGCGAACGTCGGTGACCAGTTCAGCGACCTGCTCGGTGGCTCGGCGGACCGCAGCATCAAGCTGCCGAACCCGACGTACTACCTGCCCTGAGCGGCCAGCCCCGGCACAACGGGAAACGGCCCCGATCCCCACTCTGGTGGGGATCGGGGCCGTTCGCGGAGCCGCCTGTCGGAATCGAACCGACGACCTATTCATTACGAGTGAATCGCTCTACCGACTGAGCTAAGGCGGCGGACGCCCCGGTCAGACCGGAGCGGCACGGGTCACGACTATACAGGTTCAGACGAGAGAACGCGAAACGAGCGCGTCGAGGTCGGCGAAGGACCGCTCGAGCTCGTCGACCAGATGCGTGTCGCTGTCGCCGTCCGACCACTCCCACCACGCGTGCCGCAGGGTCGCGAGGGCGACGAGGGACGCGAGCCGCGCCCGGCGACGCAACGTGGTCGGGTCGGCCCCGAGCACCGGGTCCGGCCCGATCACCGGTTCGGCCTCAGGTCCGGCCAGACGTTCCACCACGGCTCGTTCGACCTCGGCCTGGAACTCCTTCATCGACTCCATCCGACGGCTGAACAGCTCCGGCGCCGCGCGGAGCACCTGCTGCCGTTCCTCGATGAGCCCGCGTTCCTCGATGAGCTCGCGGGTCGAGTGGACGAGCAGCGTGCCCAGGTCCGCCAGGAGGTCGCCCCGGGGCCCACCGGCCACGAACGCCGCACGGGCCTGGTCGTCGGGCAGGGTCGGGTCCTCGCCGAGGATCGCGCCTTCCTTGTTCGGGAAGTAGTTGAAGAACGTGCGCGGGGAGACGTCGGCGCGGCGTGAGATCTCGTCGACCGTCACCGCCTGCAGGCCGTCCTCGATCGCGATGCGGAGCGCGGCCTGCTGGATCGCGAGTCGGGTGGCGCGGCGTTTCCGCTCGCGCAGGCCGGGTTCTGCGTCGGACATGTCGCGATTGTCCCATGCTGGGCAGCGTCTCGGCGGGCGTTCTGGCTGGCGTTGCGGCTGGTGTTGCGGCATGCGTTGCGGCTGGCGTTCCGACTGACGTTCCGGCTGGCGTTGCGGCCGGCGTTCCGGCTGGCGCTGCGGCTGGCGTTCCGGCTGGCGGACGGCCGGGCCTGGAGGCGCGGCTCGGCTCCGGGGCGCACGCTCGGTCAGGACGTGGTGGCGGTCAGGACGTCGGTGCGGCCCGGACGGTTGGTCCGGCAGGTGCGGCCCGAGCGGTGCGGCCGGGCGGGTGCGGCCGGGCTGGGGCAGCCGGGCAGGTGCGGCCCGGGCGGTCGGGTCGGGCGGGTGCGGCTTGGCCGGCGCAGCCGGGCGGGTGTGGTCTGGCCGGCGCAGCCGGGTCAGTGCGGCGCGGCCGGCGCAGCCAGGTCAGTGCGGCGCGGCCGGCGGTCAGCGGCTGGCGCGGGCGACCGTGACGAGCAGGGCCTCGAGTGCCAGGAGCGCCGCCACGTTCGCCGCGATGCGCTGCCGTGCGAGCGCGATCGCGTCGAGGACCTCGAGCGCGGCCGCCGGCGTCACCGACTGCAGCGCGTGGTCGAGGTGCTCCCGCATCGCGAGGTTCACCGGTTCGGCCGGTGCACCGAGCCCGAGGAGCAACAGGTCGCGGTACAGCGAGGAGACGTCGACGAGGATGCGGTCGAGGCCGTCCCGGAGGCTCCGGGTCGCCCGACGCTTCTGGTCTTCCTCGAGGCCGCGGAGCTGCGATCGGAGCGCCGGCGGGACCGTGCCGCCCGGCTCGACACCGAGCGAGCGCAACGCCGCGTCGCGCTCCTCGGAGTCGCGCTGCTCCGTGATGGCCTTGGCGTCCTCGTCGGCAACGGCGAGGAGGTCGGCGGCGGCCATGACGGCGTCGCCGACGGTGCGCACACCGAGCACGGTGGTCAGGGTCCGGCGCCGGCGGTCGCGGGCGTCCGGGCTGGTGGCGAGGCGCTGGGCCATGCCGATGTGGCTCTGCGCCTGCCGCGCTGCGTCCATCGCGAGGACCCGGTCGACCCCGGTGCGCGCGACCAGCAGGTCGGCGACGGACTCGATGCCGGGCACCCGCAGGCGCACCGAACGGACGCGGGACCGGATCGTCGGCAGCAGGTCCGCCTCACTCGGGGCGCAGAGGATCCACACCGTGCGCTCCGGCGGTTCCTCAAGCGCCTTGAGCAGCAGGTTCGAGGTGCGCTCGGTCATGCGGTCGGCGTCCTCGATGATGACCACGCGGTAGCGACCCACCGAGGGCGAGTAGTGCGACGAGGTCACGAGCTGCCGGATCTCGTCGATGGTGATGATGACCCGCTGCGTCGTGAGGACGGACACGTCCGGGTGGGTCTTCGCGGTGATCTGCCGCAGGGTGTGGTCGTCGTCCGGTCCGCTGCCGACGAGCGCCGCCGCGAACGCCGACGCGACGTTCGACCGACCGGAGCCAGGCGGGCCGGTGATCAGCCAGGAGTGGGTCATGCCACCCGTGCCGTCCGGGGACTCGGCGGCATGCCGGAGCGACGCCACCGCTTCCTCTTGCCCGGTCAGGCCGTCCCACACGCTCACGACGTCATCCTGTCAGCCACCACCGTCATGTCGCGTCGATGCCGACGAGCGGGCCGACCCCGGCACGGATGGCGCGCTGGACCTCGGCCGCCGGCGCCTCGGCGTCGACGACGAGGAACCGCTCGGGCTCTGCGGCCGCCATGTCGAGGAAGGCGTACCGGACGGTCTCGTGGAACGCGGCGGCCTCGGACTCGAGCCGGTCGAAGGTGTCCCCCCGGGCCGCGGCGACGCGAGCGCGGCCCACGGTCACGTCGAGGTCGAGCAGGATCGTGCAGTCGGGGACGAGTCCGTCGGACGCCCACTCCGAGACCGACCGGACGTGCTCGGCGCCGAGGCCCCGAGCAACACCCTGGTACGCCACCGACGAGTCGATGTAGCGGTCCTGCAGCACGACGTCTCCGCGGGCGATCGCGGGTCGAACCAGCGTCTCGACGTGGTGTGCCCGGTCGGCCGCGTAGAGCAACGCTTCCGCACGCGGTGCGATGTGCCCGCGTTCGTGCAGGACGATCTCGCGGATCCGGACGCCCAGCTCGGTGCCACCGGGCTCGCGGGTGCGGACCACGGTGCGGCCGTGCTCCTCGAGCCAGGCGGTCAGGAGCTCGGCCTGCGTGGTCTTCCCCGCACCGTCGCCGCCCTCGAGCGTGATGAAGCGGCCGGTCACTTCTTCTTGGCAGCCGGCTTGCGGGCCGGAGCCTTCTTCTTCACCGGGCCCTTGGCGCGCTTGTCCGCGATGAGCTGGACCGCGCGGGCGTGGTCCACCGCCTCGACGTCCTCGCCGCGCGGGATGGTCGCGTTCGTCTCGCCGTCGGTGACGTACGGACCGAAGCGGCCGTCCTTCATCTTGATCGGCTTGCCGGACACCGGGTCGGCGTCGAACTCCTTGAGCGCGGCGCTGGCGGCACGGCGTCCGCCGTACTTCGGCTGCGCGAAGAGCTCGAGCGCCCCGGGCAGGTCGACGTCGAAGATGGCGTCCTCGCTCGGCAGGGTCCGGGTGTCGGTGCCCTTCTTGAGGTACGGGCCGTAGCGACCGTTCTGCGCGGTGATCTCGTCGCCGGACTCAGGGTCGTTGCCCACGGTGCGCGGCAGCGCGAGCAGCTTCAGCGCCGTCTCGAGGTCGACGGTCTGCGGGTCCATCGACTTGAAGAGCGACGCGGTGCGCTCCTTCGGCGCCGCGGCCTTCTTCGTCGTCTTCTTCGCAGGGGCCTTCTTGGCGGCGGTCTTCGTCGCGGTCGCCGTCGCGCCGGCTTCGGCCGGCGCAGCCGCGGTCGCGCCAGCCGTGGTCGCTGCCGCCGTGGTCGCGTCGAGTACCTCGCCGGTGGTCGGGTCCACAGCGGGCCCCGGCTCGGGGGTGCGCTCGGTCACGTACGGGCCGAAGCGACCGTCCTTCGCGAGGACTTCCTTGCCGGACTCCGGGTTGATGCCGACGACGCGGTCGCCGAGCACCGGGGCGTCCACGAGCTCGCGGGCCTTCTCGGCGGTGAGCTCGTCGGGTGCGAGGTCCTCGGGCACGTTGACGCGCCGGGGCTTCTCGGGGTCGTCGCTCGGGACCTCGATGTAGGGGCCGTAACGACCGATGCGCAGGGTCAGGCCGGGCGCGAGCTCGACCGAGTTGATCTCGCGCGCGTCGATCTCGCCGAGGTTGTCGATGACCGTCCGGAGGCCGCGCTGGTCGCCGCCGCCGAAGTAGAACTCCTTGAGCCAGTCGACCCGGTCCTCGTCGCCGCTGGCGATGCGGTCGAGGTCCTCTTCCATGCCCGCGGTGAAGTCGTACTGCACCAGGTCGCCGAAGTGGTCTTCCAGCAGCCGGACCACGCTGAACGCGATCCAGTTCGGCACGAGGGCACTCCCGCGCTGCGTCACGTACCCACGGTCCATGATCGTCGAGATGATCGCGGCGTAGGTCGACGGACGCCCGATCCCGAGCTCTTCCAGCGTCTTGACCAGGCTGGCCTCGGTGTAGCGCGGCGGAGCCGACGTGTCGTGGCCCTTCGCCTCGACGTCGGTGACACCGAGGTGGTCGCCCTCCGCCATCTGCGGGAGCTTCGCGTCGTCGCCGCCGCTGTCGCCTCCCGAGGCGCCGTGGCGGTCCTCGTCGCGGCCTTCCTCGTACGCGTTCAGGAAGCCGCGGAAGGTGATCACGGTGCCGGACGCGGTGAACTCCACGTCGGTGCCGGACACCGTCGACGGGATCCCCTCCACCGACTCGGTCGACGTGACGCCGAGCACGACGGAGGCCGTCGAGCCCTTCGCGTCTGCCATCTGCGACGCGACGGTGCGCTTCCAGATCAGGTCGTAGAGGCGCCAGTCGTTGCCGCGGAGCACGCCCTCCATCTCGGACGGCGTGCGGAACGTGTCGCCGGCGGGACGGATGGCCTCGTGCGCCTCTTGCGCGTTCTTGCTCTTGCCGACGTAGCTGCGGGGCTTGTCCGGGATCGTCTCGGCGCCGTACAGGGATGCGGCCTGCTTGCGTGCCGCGGTGACCGCCTGCTGCGAGAGCGAGGACGAGTCGGTACGCATGTAGGTGATGTGCCCGTTCTCGTAGAGCGACTGCGCGACGCTCATCGTCTGGCGCGCGGAGAAGCGCAGCTTGCGAGCTGCCTCCTGCTGGAGGGTCGACGTCGTGAACGGTGCGGCCGGGCGACGGGTGTACGGCTTCGAGTCGACGCTGCGGACGGTCGCGTCGCCAGCGCGCTCGAGCACGGCGGTCAGTGCTGCCGCCGCGCCCTCGTCGAGGCGGACGATGTCGCCCTTCAGCGCACCGCGGTCGTCGAAGTCACGGCCGGAGGCGACACGGGTGCCGTGGATGCGTGCGAGTCGAGCGGTGAAGGCGGTGTCGCCCTCCTTCTCGAAGCGCGCGCTGAGGTCCCAGTAGTTGGCGGACACGAACGCCAGGCGCTCGCGCTCGCGGTCGACCACGAGGCGGGTCGCAGCGGACTGCACGCGACCGGCAGACAGGCCGGGGCCGATCTTCCGCCAGAGGACCGGCGAGACCTCGTACCCGTAGAGACGGTCGAGGATGCGGCGGGTCTCCTGCGCGTCGACGAGGGCGGTGTCGAGTTCACGGGTGGCCTCCTGCGCACGCTGGATGGCCTCCTTCGTGATCTCGTGGAAGACCATGCGCTTCACCGGCACCTTGGGCTTCAGCACCTGGAGGAGGTGCCACGCGATGGCCTCGCCCTCGCGGTCCTCATCAGTTGCGAGGTAGAGCTCGTCGGCGTCCTTCAGTGCTCGCTTGAGCTCGGAGACCGTCTTCTTCTTCGCGTCGGAGACGACGTAGTAGGGCTCGAACCCGTTGTCGACGTCGACCGAGAACTTGCCGAGGGAGCCCTTCTTGAGCTCCGCGGGCAGGTTCTTGGGCTCGACGAGGTCCCGGATGTGTCCGACGGACGCCTGGACCTCGTATCCGTCCCCGAGGTATTGCGCGATCGTCTTCGCCTTCGCGGGGCTCTCGACGATGACGAGCTTCTTCGTGCCTGGCACGTGTCTCCTTGATCGATGGTGCGCGTCGGCCCTGGACGACGAACGCGTCCGGGTCGACCGGGGCACCGGTGACCGGGGGCCGACAGGCACACCATACACATAGTGTTCGGGCTGGTCGTCCGCCGGACCGGCGACCGCGACTGCGCCCACGGCGAACGGTCCGCCGTCGACCACGACCCCGACCCGGGCGCTCGCAGCGGCGGTCGAACAAGCCTCGACGACGGCGCCGTTGGCGCGGGCGACGGCCTCGGCGACCCGGCAGGGATCGCCCGGTACGAGGCCGACGAGTGCGGACGCGGTGGCGAGCGCGGCGGCGTCCGCAGCGGCCTGCGCCCGGACTGTCCCGACACGCACACCGGCGGCCGCGAGCGCGGCGGACACGACCAGCAGCGCGACGGCGACCGCAGCCGTGACGAGCAGCGTGGCCGACCCGCGCTCCGAGGCCGTCCGGTCCGGGGCCGTCCGGTCCCGCACGGTCACCGACCGCCCTCGGCAGCGCACGCCGTCGCGCGCAACGGCACGGCTGCGAACGGTCCGGCCGCGCCGCGCGATGCCTCGACGCACACGACGTCTCCCCCGCGCCGCACGGTGACCGACGCCCCCGGCGCGATCCGTTCGGCGGCGGCACGACCGCCACCGTCGTCCCCGCGGCCGATCGCCCGTGCCGCCGTCGAAGCGGCCAGCTGCAGACGGCCCACCCCGTCCACGACGATGACGGCCGCGACCAGCGACGTCAGCACCAGGGCGACGACGGGGAGCACGACCGCGAACTCGACGCTCACGGTGCCGCGCTCCCCGGCCGCCGCGCCGTGACCACGCCGGTCAGAGGGAGAGCGCACCGCGGACGAGTTCGGTGAGGATGTCCTGCACCTCGCCGGAGCGCATCACCGCGACGAGCACGCCGGCGAAGGCGACCGCGGCGAGGATCACCACGGCGTACTCCGCCGTGGCCGAACCGCGGTCGTCGCCGAGTCGTCGCCGGAGTCCGGCACCGCGGGCGGTGCCGGTGCGCGAGCGGCGCGGAGTGGGTGTAGTGGTGGTCGGTGTGTCGGTCATGGTCCGTCCTTCCTGAAGGGGTGCACCCAGCCTCGCGTCCGGCAGTGTCCGATCGGGCCGGTCGCTGCGATCTGTGGACGGTTCAGCCGACGTCCACGACGGTGGAGGAGAGGACTCCTACCACCACGGGCACGACCCCCACGAGGACGAAGGCCGGCAGCACGCAGATCCCGAGCGGCAGCACGAGCCGGACCGCCAGGCGTTCCGCGGCGGCGAGGCCCGCGGCGGCGGCATCGTCACGGACGTCCTCTGCGGCGGCTCGCAGCAGGGTGGCGGCGGGGACTCCGGCACGTCGGGCGAGCTGCAGGACCTCCTGCAGGCGTTCGCCCTCGGCGTCGCCGACCCGGGGTGCCCCGGACACCCCGACCCCGTCGAACGCCGCCTGGACGGCCGCGCCGCTCGACACCCACGACCCACCGCCGGACACCGCGACCGCCCAGGCGTCGAGCAGCACACCGGGCACGTGCCCGTCCGGGGTGGCCGCGCGGACCAGCCGTGCCGTCCACGTCCGGCCGAGACCGACCAGGACGGCGGCCACGACGCAGCACGTCCACCCGACGGGCGTGGCGAAGAGGACCTCGACGGCGCCCGCTCCCCAGGTCGAGCCGAGCGCGAGCCCGAGGGCCGGGAGCGCCAGCACGACCCGGGCACTCGCGCGCGGTCCGGCGAGCGCCACCCGCACCGCCCGGTCCGAGGCAGCCGTCCGGCGGAGCGCTCCGGCGAGCGCACGGAGCGCCACCGCGGCCGGCGCCCCGGTGTGCGCGGCGACGCGGAGCACGGCGGTGACGTCCTGCCACGCGGGCTCGTCGTCCCTCGGCAGCCCGCCGACCAGGTCCCAGGCGCGCGGCGGCGGCACACCGGCTCCGACCAGGGTCGCCACGCGGTCCAGTGTCCGAGCGGTCGCCGCGGCACCCTCCGCCCCCTGCGCACCGGAACGACCTGTCCCGGACCAGCCCGTCCTGGATCGGCCTGCCCCGGACCGACGCTCCCCGCCGCCCGGGCGAGCCGCGCGCCCGCGCGCCGCACCCCGGGAAGTCGCCGAGGGCTCTGGAGCCGCTCGCCGTCTCACCGCAGCCGGTCCACCGGGCGGACCTCGAGCCTCCCGTCCGAGCCGACGCGGAACGTCCCCACACCGCTCAGCCGTCGTCGCCCACCGCGCCGCTCCACGTGCAGGACCGAGTGGAAGGCGCTGACCGCCTGTCGGGCGAGCGCCTCGGGGCCGAGTCCGGCGAGCGCACCGAGCGCTTCGAGTCGCGCCGCGACGTCGGTGAGGCCGTTCGCGTGCACGGTGCCGGCGCCGCCGTCGTGGCCGGTGTTGAGCGCGGAGAGCAGCTCGCGGACCTCTGCGCCCCGGCACTCCCCCACGACGATCCGGTCCGGACGCATCCGCAGGGCCTCGCGGACGAGGCGATCGAGCCCCAGTGCTCCCGCCCCCTCGGCGTTCGCCTGACGGGCCTCGAGCGAGACGACGTGCGGGTGGTCGATCCGGAGTTCTGCCAGGTCCTCGACCGTGACGATCCGTTCGGTCCGGGGGACGGCGCCGAGCATCGCCGCGAGCATCGTGGTCTTGCCGCTGCCCGTGGCCCCCGTGACGAGGACGTTCCGACGCTCGTCGATGACCCGCTCGACGACCGACCGCGGCACCCGCGAGAACGCACCGAGCCGTTCGAGCGCTGCGAGGGTCGGCAGCTCCGGGCGGGGCAGCCGGATCGACACTGCGGTCCCGCTGACCGAGACGGGAGCGAGCACGACGTGGACGCGGATCCCGTCGCCGTGCCGGACGTCGGCGCAGGGCGTGGTCTCGTCGACGTGTCGACCACCCCGCGCGACGAGTTCCGTCGCGAGGTCGCGCACACGGCGTTCCGGGAGGTCGGGCGCCACGCGTTCGAGCCCACGCCCTCGGTCGACCCAGGTGCCCTGCCCGCCGAGGACGAGCACGTCCGTGACGGTGGCGTCACCGACGAGCGCCGCGAGTTCTTCGAAGTCCGCCGCGGCGAGTTCCCGCCGTCGCGCGGGTCGAGACGCGCCGGGCAGGAACGGTGTGGCGGCACGGTGTCGGTGCATGCCTCAGAAGGTAGGTGCGGACGGTGCCCCGACGGTCACAGTGGTCAGCTCGGTGCAGAAGCGACGCGGACCCACAGCAGCGGACAGATTTGTACCCCGAACCACATTGCCGTACCCCACTCGGTGCCAGCGGGTCCAGCACGCTCCCGGCACCGCGAGGGGCGTCACCATCGGGTTGCCGAAGACAACAGCAGGGGCGAGGTACGAGGACGAGGTCTATGCAAGAGCATGGACAGGTCTGTCCACGCTTTGGCTTGCCCATGCGGATCGAGGGCGTTCGTCCGACGCGGGAGACGCCCGTCAGAGTGGTACGCGTCCCGGAAAACAGAAGAGGCGGCACCGGTTGGGGGGAACAGGTGCCGCCTGGACATCGGTGGATTGGGGGGAATCCGAACCGTTGCCGCCGGAAACGAGTCCGGCGGGTACTACTGTACCCCATGAACTGCCCCACCGGGCAACCCCCGACCCGACTTCCGGGCGCGCCGGGCGCCCGCTGAGCGCGATGCGGGCCATCGACGATGCGGAGTACTGGCGATCGACGATGCGCGATGCCGGGCGGACCATCGGCATCACGACCGCCGGCACCGGGCTGGACGCCTGCCGGCACCGGGCTGGACGCTTGCCGGGTCGCACCCCCGTGTGGACGTCGCACCCCCGCACCTCGGGGCGCGATGTCCGTGGCGGGGTGCGACCCGCAGCCGACCCCGCGACCCCCGCACCCGCACCCGCACCCGCACCCGACCCGCAGCCGAGCCCGCACCCCCGTGTGGACGTCGCACCCCCGCACCTCGGGGCGCGATGTCCGTGGCGGGGTGCGACCCGCAGCCGACCCCGCGACACCACCGCCGCACGGGCCACGCCGGCCTCCGGCCGAGGGGTAGTCTCCCGACTGCACCACCGCAGCAACAAACCACCCGCACCACAGCACCACCCGCACCACCGCACCACCCGCCGCAACGACGCGAAAGGACATCGATGTCCACTCCGACCCAGACCGATCCCCGTCACGACGACGATGCCGCGACCTTCCCGCCACCCCAGGAGTTCGTCGCCGACGCGGTCGCGCACGAGGACCTGCACGAAGCCGCCGCCGCCGACCGCGAGGCGTTCTGGGCCGAGCAGTCCCGCACCCTCCTGGACTGGCGCACGCCGTTCACGCAGACCCTGGACTGGTCCGGCGCACCGTTCGCGAAGTGGTTCGCGGACGGCACGCTCAACGTCGCCGAGAACTGCCTCGACCGCCACGTCCGCGCGGGCAACGGCGACCGGGTCGCGATCCACTTCGAGGGCGCGCCCGGCGACACCCGTCGGATCACCTACGCCGAGCTCACCGCCGAGGTGCAGCGCGCCGCGAACATGCTCACCGACCTCGGCGTCGGGCACGGCGACCGCGTGGTCGTCTACCTCCCGCTCATCCCCGAGGCCGTCGTGACGATGCTCGCCGTCGCCCGCATCGGCGCCGTGCACTCCGTCGTCTTCGGCGGGTTCAGCGCCGAGAGCCTCCGCGCCCGCATCGAGGACGCCGGCGCGAAGCTCGTGGTCACGGCGGACGGCGGCTGGCGCCGCGGCGCGGTCTCAGCGCTCAAGCCCGCGGTGGACGAGGCGCTCGAGGGCGAGGGCACCGACAGCGTCGAGCACGTCCTGGTCGTCAAGCGCGGCGGCAACGAGATCGCCTGGAACGACCGCGACCGCTGGTGGCACGACGAGCTCGCGAAGGCGGCGCCCGACCACACTGCCGAGGCGTTCCCGGCCGAGAACCCGCTCTTCATCCTCTACACCTCGGGCACGACCGGGAAGCCGAAGGGCATCGTGCACACCTCCGGCGGGTACCTGACCCAGGCCGCGTACACGCACAGGAACGTCTTCGACATGCACCCGGAGAAGGACGTCTACTGGTGCACCGCCGACATCGGCTGGATCACGGGGCACTCCTACGTGGTCTACGGTCCGCTCGCGAACGGCGTCACACAGGTGCTCTACGAGGGCACCCCGGACGAGCCGAAGCCCGGTCGCTGGTGGGACCTCGTCGACGCCTACGGCGTGACGGTCCTCTACACGGCGCCGACCGCGGTGCGCGCGGCGATGAAGGCCGGCCGCGAGATCCCGGAGGCGCGCAGCCTCGAGACCCTCCGCCTGCTCGGCAGCGTCGGCGAGCCGATCAACCCCGAGGCGTGGAACTGGTACCGCCAGGTGATCGGCCACGACCGCACGCCCATCGTCGACACGTGGTGGCAGACCGAGACCGGCGCGATCATGATCTCCGCCCTGCCCGGCGTCACGAAGCTCAAGCCCGGCGCCGCGCAGACGCCACTGCCCGGCATCGTCGCCGAGATCGTCGACGACGACGGCAAGCGCGCCGACCCCGGCGAGAGCGGCTACCTGACGATCACGGAGCCCTGGCCGTCGATGGCACGCGGCATCTGGAACGACCCGGACCGGTTCGTCGAGACGTACTGGTCGCGCTTCCCCGGCCGCTACTTCGCGGGCGACGGCGCACGGCTCGACGGTCAGGGCGACATCTGGATCCAGGGCCGTGTCGACGACGTGATGAACGTCTCCGGCCACCGTCTCTCGACGGCCGAGATCGAGTCGGCGCTGGTCGGGCACGAGGGCGTGGCCGAGGCCGCCGTCGTCGGTGCCGCCGACGAGACGACCGGGCAGGCGGTCGTGGCCTACGTCATCCTGACCGCCGAGGCTGCCGCGGACGTCGACCGCGACGCGGCCGCCACGGAGCTCCGGAACTGGGTGGGCAAGCGCATCGGTGCGATCGCGAAGCCCCGGCAGGTCGTCATCGTGCCCGAACTGCCGAAGACGCGTTCCGGCAAGATCATGCGGCGCCTCCTCCGCGACGCGGCCGAGGGCCGCCGCATCGGTGACACGACGACGCTGGCCGACCCGACGATCATGGCGACCATCGCGGAACTCATGTGAGTCCGCTCACGTGAGCAGGGCCTCCAGTCGGTACGGACTGGAGGCCCTGCTCACGTTCGCGGTGCAGCTGACGGTCCGTCAGTCGGTGAGCTCCACCACCAGCTCGACCTCGACCGGCGCGTCCAGCGGCAGGACCGCGACGCCCACCGCGCTCCGCGCGTGGACGCCGGCGTCGCCGAAGACCTCGCCGACGAGGGTGGAGGCGCCGTTCGCGACACCGGGCTGCCCGGTGAACGACGGGTCGGAGGCGACGAAGACCGTCACCTTGACGACGCGGGCGACGCGGTCGAGCGAGCCGGCGACCGACTGCACGGCGGCGAGCGCGTTGAGCGCCGCGGTGCGGGCCTCGGCGGTGGCGGTCTCGGCGTCGACCGACTGGCCGACCTTGCCGGTGACCGGCAGCGCGCCGTCGACGAAGGGCAGCTGCCCGGCCGTGTAGACGTACCGTCCGCTGACGACCGCGGGGACGTAGGCCGCCACCGGCGCGGCGACCGGCGGCAGGGTCACCCCGAGCTCGGCGAGGCGCTCCGCGACGCTCATGCGTCGGCCTTCGGACGCTTCAGGTACGCGACGAGCCCGCCTTCGGGACCGGTGACGATCTGGACCAGCTCCCAGCCCTCGTCCCCGTAGTTGTTGAGGATGGCGGTGGTGTTGTGGATCATCAGGGGC
This sequence comes from Curtobacterium sp. MCBA15_008, assembly GCF_001865065.1. GTDB lineage: Bacteria > Actinomycetota > Actinomycetes > Actinomycetales > Microbacteriaceae > Curtobacterium. Next base: position 112,351 of record NZ_MJGN01000001.1, read on the forward strand.
GTGGTGAAGTACTCCCAGCGAGTCATGCGGTTCCTTGCCAGCCTTTCAGTCGGGGGTGTCGTTTAGGCTGCATCCTATGTCTGCCCAGAAGACGTCTGCCTCGCGGACCAAACCCGTCTCAGCAGTCGGCGCCTTCATCGGTTTCGTCGGTTTCAGCGTGCTCGCCGGTCTGCTCGTCACGATCGGTGTCACCCCTGCGATCGCGGTCGCCGGTGTCACGACGACGTCGACGATCGGCGTGTTCGAGTCCCTGCCGGAGTACATCGAGATCGGTGACCTCCCGCAGCGCAACGAGCTGTACGCGTACCAGGGCGGCAAGTCGGTGCACTTCGCGACGGTCTACGACCAGAACCGTCAGGAACTGAAGTTCGACCAGATCAGCGACCAGCTGAAGAACGCGGCCATCGACGGCGAGGACAAGCGCTTCTACGACCACGGCGGCGTCGACATGACCTCGCTGGTCCGCGCGGGTGTCGGCTCGCTCGCCGGTGGGCTCGGCGAGTCCGGTGGTGGCTCGACGCTGACGATGCAGCTCGTGCGCAACATCAAGATGAACCAGGCGCTCGAGCTCCCCACGAAGGAAGCGCAGCAGAAGGCCTACAACGAGGCGGTCGAGCAGACCATCCCCCGCAAGCTCGAGGAGATGAAGCTCGCGATCGGCCTCGCGAAGAAGTACACCCACAAGGAGATCCTGACCGGGTACCTCAACATCGCCTACTTCGGCGACCAGACCTACGGCGTGCAGGCCGCCGCGCAGCACTACTACAACAAGAGCGCGACCGACCTGACCCCGGCAGAGGCCGCCTCGATCCTGGCGATCGTGCAGTCCCCGAACACCCGCAACCTGTCGAACCCCAAGTACTACGAGGCGAACGTCGCGCGACGCAACGTCATCCTCAAGTCGATGTACGCGCAGAAGCACCTGACGAAGGCCGACTACGACAAGGCCGTCGCGTCGAACCCGAAGGACTACGTCCGTCTGACCGAGCCGTCGCAGGGTTGCCGCGCCTCGGTCGGCGACGGCTCGCAGTTCTTCTGCGACTACGCGGTGCAGGTCGTCAAGGAGATGTCCCAGCTCGGAGCCACGCAGAAGGAGCGCAACACCGCGTGGCGCAACGGTGGCTACAAGATCCAGACGACCCTCGACATCGACGGCAACGCGACCCAGAAGAAGGTGCTCAACACCTACGACAACAAGGCCGAGACCGCGTTCAAGCTCGGCGCCGCACTCGACTCGGTCGAGGTGGGCACCGGCCGCATCCTGACGATGGCGCAGAACAAGGACTACGACCAGGCGCTGCAGTCCCCGCCGACGTCGACCTCGATCAACTACAGCGTCGACAAGAAGTACGGCGGCGGCATCGGCTTCCAGGTGGGCTCGACCTACAAGGTCTTCACCCTGCTCGACTGGCTCAAGGCCGGGCACGGGCTGAACGAGGTCGTCAACGGCACCCCGCACAACACGGCCGTCTGGCAGCACTGCGGCGAGCCGACCTACACGAACTGGGCTCCGAAGAACGACTCCGCCGGAGAACGCGGCAACTTCACGGTCGCCCGTGCCACCGCGCTCTCGGTGAACGCCGCGTTCGCCTCGATGGCCGCCAAGCTCGACCTGTGCGACATCAAGCAGACCGCCCAGGACCTCGGCGTCCACTCCGGTGACGACAAGACCGAGCTCAACTCGTACCCGTCGTCGATCCTCGGCACGAACAACATCGCGCCGCTGACGATGGCCGCGGCATACGCCGGCATCGCCAACAACGGCACCTTCTGCGCGCCGATCGCGATCGACAACGTGACCAACGCCGACGGCAAGAGCCTCGGTGGTCAGCCGAAGAGCTGCAAGCAGGTCCTCGAGCCGGCCGTCGCCCAGACCGCGATCTACGCCATGAAGGGCACGATCTCCGGCGGGACCGCCGTGGGCGCCCAGACCCCGGACGGCACGCAGCTGTTCGGCAAGACGGGCACCACCGACGACGCCGACCAGATCTGGCTCGTCGGTGCGAGCTCCCGCGTCGCGACCGCGTACTGGCAGGGCAACACCGACGGCGGGAAGAACAACCTGCGTCACTACAGCAACGGCGTCAACGGCACCTACGCCGGCGCCCGTGCCGGAGTGTGGCGCGAGGCCCAGACGCCGATGAACGCCCACTACCCGGCCGGACCCTTCACCGACCCGTCGGCATCCGCGCTCCGTGGCAACAGCAAGGCCGTCCCGGACGTCAGCGGCAAGAGCGCAGCGGACGCGAAGGCGACCCTGGCGGCCTCCGGGTTCACCTACGTCGACGGCGGCGCCCAGCCCGGCGCGCAGAAGGCCGGCACGGTCACCTCGACCTCGCCGTCACCCGGGTCGCTGCTCTCCAACGGCTCGAGCGTCACGGTGTACACCTCCGACGGCTCGCAGATCGTGATCCCGTCGGTGCCCGGCAAGAGCGTCGACGAGGCCCGGTCGCAGCTGAACCAGGTCGGCTTCACGAACGTCGAGATCTCTGACCGGTACGCGAAGGGCGGCGGCGGCAAGGAGTGCCGTGTCGCCGCGGTCGACCCCGGTGTGCACACCAACGCCGGCAAGGACTCCACCATCACGCTGACCCTGTACGGCGACAAGAACGGCAAGGCGCCCAAGGACTGCAAGTGACCCGCGGTCGCGCAGCGCTCGGGGTCGCCGCAGCGGGCGCGGCCGTCGGTGCTGCGACGGCCGCCTGGGGCACGCTCGTCGAACGACGTCGCTTCGGCATCCGGTGGGAGACCGTCCCGGTCCTCCCGCCGGGGTCGCGCGACGTGACGGTCCTGCACCTGTCCGACATCCACATGGCTCCGTGGCAGGCCGACAAGCAGCAGTGGCTGCGCGACCTGAGCCTGGTCGAGCCGGACTTCGTCGTGAACACCGGGGACAACCTCGGGCACGCCACGGCCAACGCTGCGGTCGAGTACGCGCTCGAGCCGTTCCGCGGCGTGCCGGGGGCGTTCGCGTACGGGTCGAACGACTTCTACGGCCCGACGCCGCGGAACCCGTTCAAGTACTTCTCCGGGCCGAGCCGGCACCACTCCGACAGCCGTCCGGTCGAGCTCGACATCGACCGCCAGACCGCGTTCTTCGAGTCGTTGGGCTGGCTCGACGTGAACGACCAGGCGCACGCGATCGAGCTCCGCGGCTCGCGGTTCGAGCTGTTCGGCACGTCGGACGCCCACCGCGACTGGGACCGGCTCGACCTGCTCCCCACCAACGTCGACGAGATGCGCAGCGACGTGCCCTGGTCGGAGGACGAGGACGGCCCCTCCCCCGTCGCGATCGGCATCACGCACGCGCCGTACCGCCGGGTGCTCGACGCCTTCGTCACCCAGGGCGCCGACATCGTCTTCGCGGGGCACACCCACGGCGGCCAGGTGCAGGTGCCCGGCGTCGGTGCCCTCGTCACGAACTGCGACCTGCCGCGTCGCTACGTCAGCGGCCTGCACAAGTGGCAGCACCGTGGGCACTGGTCGTGGCTCGAGGTCTCGGCGGGCCTCGGCACGTCGATCTACGCGCCCGTCCGGTTCTCCTGCCGGCCCGAAGCAGTCGTCGTCACGCTCACCGCGCGCACCGCCTGAGACGCCCCGGCACGACGCGCCCGGGAGTTCCCCCGGTGTCACGAGCACGTGTGATCATCGGGTAGACTTCTGGGGTTGCTCCGGTACGGAGTGACCACACCGCGGGGTGTGGCGCAGCTTGGTAGCGCGCCTCGTTCGGGACGAGGAGGTCGCAGGTTCAAATCCTGTCACCCCGACACTGTGTTGAGACAGTACGAAGTAGGCCCTGGTTCTCCGGAACCAGGGCCTACTGCTTTGTGTCCCGAGGTACATCCGCCGGCTGCGCCCGCTGGGGAGCACGGACACCGGGATACGCTCGGGACGCCATGGAGATCTCCGCACCGCTGACCGCCGTCCTGACGCAGATCGGCGCCCGGTTCCCCGAGCTCGCCCACGACCCGGTCCTCGCGCAGAACCTGTACGAGAACGTCACGTCGATGGTGGCCGAGGCGCACGAACGGTACGCCGCCGGAACGGACGGCAGTGTGGTGAGCGACCGGTACCTCGACCCGGCGCACCTCGCGACAGGTGCGCTGCACGCCGAGCACGCGCAGCACCCCGCCGGTGCGATGCTCGCCGCCGAGGTCCTGTACGACGCGTACCTGCCGGTGTTCGTCGACGAGGTCCGGGCGACCACGACCGACGAGGTCCTCCGTGCCACACGCGCCCTGCACGCGGCGATCTGGAGCCGCTTCCCCGCCGGGGCGATCGCCTACACCGAAGCCCTCCGGCAGCGCGTGACCACCGCGAACCTCGACTCCCGGACCCGGATCGCCCGCGACCTGCACGACCGCGTCGCCCACGGCGTCCTGGCGGGTCTGCAGCGGCTCGACCTGGTCCTGCTGACCGACCCGCCCGCCGACGGCCGCACGGAGCAGCTGGAGGCCGCCGGGCGTCTCCTCCGCGGTGCTCTCGCGGACGTGCAGGACCTCGCGGTCGCCCTGCACGCCCGCGTCGGGGACGACCTGCTCGACGACGCCGTCCGCCGCCACGTGGCCGACCTGTTCCCCGACGACGAGCGGCTGACGGTCACCACGGCTGGATCCCCGACGCCGCTGCCGAACTGGAAGGCCGAAGAGGCCCTCACCATCGTGCTCGAGGCGCTCACCAACCGCCGGAAGCACGCCCCGGGCTCCCGGTGCCGTGTGACCTTCACCTGGTCCGACGAGGACGTGGTGGTCGCGGTCGCCGACGACGGCCCGGGCTTCGACGCCGGCAGCCGCCCCGACGGCCGACTCGGTCAGCACACGATGCGGGAACGCGCGGCGGTCATCGGTGCCGTCCTCGACGTCGAGAGCACGCCCGGCGCCGGTACCACGGTCCGCCTCACCGTCCCGAAGGGCTCGATGTGACCACCGCCACCGCCACGCAAACGCCCGCGGTCACGCACGTCGCGATCGTCGACGACCACCGGCTCTTCCGCGAGGGGCTCGCGACGATCCTGTCCGCCGTGCCGACGATCCGCGTGGTCGCACACGGCGAGCGTCCGGCCGACGTGCTCGACTCCCCCGAAGCGGCCGCCATCGACGTGCTGCTCCTCGACGTCGAGCTCGACGGACCGCCGGCGCGCACCACCATCGCGACGGTGCGGCGGAACCACCCGGGCATCGCCGTCGTCGTGCTGACGATGCACCGCGACGCCGTCCTGCGGCGGACACTGCTCGACGTCGGTGCGGTCGACTTCGTGACGAAGGACACCCCGAGCCGCGAGCTCGTCGACCGGATCGTCCGGGCAACGAGCACGGACGCGGCGCCGGTCACGTTCCCGATCGACCTCGTCACCGAGGCGCGGGCGGGGACGCCGTTGAGCGACCGCGAACTCGAGGTCCTGGGACTCGTCGCGGCGGCACGCTCCAACGCCGAGATCGCCGCGGACCTCGGACTGGCGATCGGCACGGTGAAGCGCCACGTGTACAACGTGTTCCGGAAGCTCGACGTGGGCTCCCGGGTCGCCGCGGTGGCCGCCGCGACCCGTCTCGGCCTCCTGGCTTAGACGCTCCCGACAGGGGTCGAGGGAGCAGAAATCGTCGGCTCTCTCGCGGCGACCAGACGATTTCTGCTCCCTCGACGCGGCGGCGACCGCATCGACCGCGGCGCCGCGGCGCGCACTAGACCGAGGCGCCAGCCCCCGCGGGCACGAGCCGACCGGCGGCGTGCAGCCCGGCCACGACGTCGAGCGCCTGGTGCCGGTACCGCGCCTGCGCGGCCCCGGGCGAGACGATCACGCCGTTCGCACCGGTCGACTCGACGAGCGCGTTGATCTTCGCCGCGACCTCGTCGGCGTTGCCGTACGCCTGGCGCTCGGTGCGAGCGGCGATGAACCGCCGCTCGAGGTCGGAGAACTCGTACGCGCGGGCCTCGTCCATGGAGACCGGTTCGGGCTTCGCACCCTGGCGCATCCGGATGAACGAGATCATCCCCGGGGCGCTCTGCTCCTCGATCACGGCGGGGTCCTCGTCGGTGACGACCTGCACGCCGATCAGGGCGTTCGGCGTCTGCCGGAAGCGCGAGGGCCGGAACGAGTCGCGGTAGAGGGCGAGCGCCGCCTCGGTGTTGTCCGAGGCGAAGTGGTGGGCGAAGGCGAACGAGACGCCGAGCGCCCCGGCGACCTGCGCGCTGTACCCGGAGGACCCGAGCAGCCAGAACTCGGGCACGTCGCCGTAGCCGGGCACCGCGCGGATGCCCGACAACGGGTTGTCCGAGGACATGCCGGTGAAGAACCCGATCAGGTCGGCCAGCCGGTCGGGGAAGTCGTCCACGTCGAGCCGGTCGGTGCGGCGGAGGGCCATCGCGGTCGCCCCGTCGGTGCCCGGCGCACGGCCGAGCCCGAGGTCGACCCGGTCCCCGTAGAGCGCACGGAGGGTGCCGAACTGCTCCGCGATCACGAGCGGTGCGTGGTTCGGCAGCATCACGCCGCCGGAGCCGATCCGGATCGTGGAGGTCGCGGCCCCCACGGCGCTCAGGAGCACCGCCGGCGCGGACGACGTGATGCCCGGCATGCCGTGGTGCTCGGCGACCCAGAAGCGCTCGTAGCCGAGCTTCTCGGCGTGCACCGCCATGTCGATGGAACCCTGCAGGGCCTCGGTGTTGGACTGGCCGTACTCACGCGTCGCCAGGTCCAGGACGGACAGGTGCAGGGTGTCGTCGCTCATGTGGTCAGCAACGCGCCCTGCGGCGCGCGCATTCCACGTGCCCTGGACGCACCCGACAGGCGGACGGGAGGCCCGTGGCGGGGCCGCAACGGGCCTCCCGTCCGGCTGCCGGTCACCCGCAGGACGCCACTCGGCAGATCGGGTCAGGCGCCGTCGAGCCGGCCGCCGGACTCCGTCAGGTAGCAGTTCGCGCAGAGCGACTCGTAGGTGACGTCGACGCCGTCGATGGCGACCTGCGAGCCGTCGAAGACGAACCGGCCGTCCACCTTGCGGGCGTTGAAGACGGCCTTGCGGCCGCACCGGCAGATCGTCTTGAGCTCCTCGAGGGAGTGCGCCACCTCGAGCAGGCGGGCGCTGCCGGGGAACGCCTCGGTCCGGAAGTCGGTGCGGATGCCGTAGGTGATGACCGGGACCTCGTCGAGGACGGCGATCCGGAGCAGGTCGTCGACCTGGCGAGGTGTCAGGAACTGCGCCTCGTCGACGAGCACGCAGCTCACCGGCCGGACCATGCCGTCGAGCCGGTCGGACTCGGGGTCGGTCGCACCCGCCTCGGTCACCGCGGCGCGGACGTCGGCGTCGGGACCGAACACGATGTCGACGGTCCGGGTCACCCCGAGCCGCGAGACGATCTCACGGTCGCCCTTGGTGTCCACCGACGGCTTCGCGAGCAGGACGCGGTGGCCCCGCTCCTCGTAGTTGTAGGCCGCCTGTAGGAGCCCCGTGCTCTTGCCGCTGTTCATCGCGCCGTAGCGGAAGTAGAGCTTCGCCACTACGCGAGGAACCCGTCCTCGGCGGCACGACGGATGAGGTCGGACTTCTTCGACGCCGGACGCCCGACCTTGCTGTACTTCTCGCGCACGCGACGCAGGTAGGTCTTCGCGGTCTCGTACTGCACGTTCATCTGCGCGGCGACCTCGTTCGTCGAGTAGCCCGACACGTAGAGGCGCAGTGCCTCTTCCTCGCCGTGGCTCAGCTTCGGCCGCTGGTGCGCGTTCGCCCCGGTCGGCAGCGGTCGCCAGTCGCGCTGCGGCGGGGTCTCGCGGGCGACGCCCATGATCTCGCGGGCGACGTCCATGACCTCGCGCATCGGCAGCGACTTCGACAGGAACGCGGCAGCTCCGGCGGCGAGTGCGCGGTCGCGGGACTCGCGGCTGTCGACGCTCGACAGGACGATCACCTTCGCGCCGGCGGCACGGCAGGTGCGCACGCGGGCCTCGATCGAGACGGGCTCCTTGAGCTGGAAGTCGAGGAACACCAGGTCGGTCGGGAAGTTCTCGCTGTGCACCATCTCGAGCCACGTGTGCGCCGTGAGGGCCAGGTCGAAGTCGAAGGCGTTCACCGCGATCCAGCTCGACAGGCTGTCCAACAGCACCTCGTGGTCGTCAAGGATCGCCAGCCGCACGCGTCGTGTCCCCGGGTTCGGCAGGGCGGGCGTGCCCTCCGTGATCCGGCTCGGGTCAGTGCTGGTCATAGGAGAACCTTAATGCGAGGGCGGAGGGTCGGACGGCGACGTCCAGATCGGGGAACGTCACGCGGAGCACCGCGAAGTACGGGTCGAAGGTGCGGTGGATGCCGACGTCGGAGGCAGCGACGGCGAGGTCGATGGCGACCGCGACGCGGCGACTGCTCGGGCCGCCGGGGCCGTCCGGGCCGTCGAGCGGGTCGGGGCCGCGCACCGGGGTGCCGTCGGCACCGGCCGCGCGGATCACGGCGCGGAAGCCCGCCGGGTCCACGGCGGAGGCGCGGAGTGCCGCTCGGACGAACGTCCGGAGCACGGTCCGCTGGTCGACGTCGAGCGTGGCGATGAGGCCGTCCGGGTCGTCGACGTGCGCCTTCCCGTCCCCGGCGACGGTCACCGCCTGCTCGAACCAGGTGCGGTCGGCGTCGGCGACCATCGAACGGCGGATGCCGTCCGCGATCGCCCGGGCCCGCGCCCGGTCTGCGTCGGTGATGACGTCCTTCGTGCGGAGCTCGGCGAAGAACGGCGCGACGTCACGCGTGAGGATCGTCGACCGGTCCTGCTGCACGCTCGCCGCGATGCCGTCCCGCTCGGCACGCTCCACCGAGTACGACCCGGCACGGATCTGCACGCGTTCGGCGAGCCCCGCGAACGTCCACGCGAACACCACCGACGCCGCGGTCAGCACGAGCGTCGGCGCCGCGGCGAGGAACGCGGCGACGGCCACCGGCACGTGGTGCGGGAACACGGAGGCCGACGCGCCCGCGGTCACCCCGGCGACGACGGCGAGCACCAGCCCGCCCACCGCCAGGTCGGCCCACGGCCGGTACGGCGCCGTCATCACGATGCCGGTCGCCGCGAGCAGCGTCATGAAGTCGTTGAGGGCGCTGCGGTCCGGGCCCCACTGCGCTGCGACGCTCGTCACGGTCGCCGCGGCCAGGAGCGCGACGTGCAGGACGAACGCCCACCGCGGGAACGGCGCGCGGAACGGGCTCGAGGCGACGAACACGACGGCTCCGGACGCGGCCACGAGCAGCACCGTCAGGGCGCTCAGCGTCGGGCTGCCCGCCACGTCGCGGCTGAACACCGACACCAGGAGCGCCCACAGGACGCCACCCACCCCGAGGACGATCGCGAGCGGTCGTGAGCCCATCGCGCCGAGCGGGTCGTACTGCTGCGCCGTGCGGGTCACCGGTCGGCCTCGTCACGGGCGACGGGGGTGACCGCGGGGACGGCGCCGGTGAGGGCGCCGTACGGCACCGACATCATGACGCTCGTGCCGGACCCGGGCGACGACCACACCTGCACGTCGCCGCCGACCCGGCCGATGCGCTCCCGGACGGAGCCACGCAGGCCCATCCGGTCGGGGCTCGTCTCGGCCTCGTCGAAGCCACGGCCGTCGTCCACGACCATCACGGTGCAGGCCACACCGTCGTCGAACACGCTGACCTCGGCCGCGTCCACGCCGGCGTGCTTGTGGACGTTCGCCAGGCACTGGGACACCGCACGCAGCACCGCCGTCATCGCGGGCTGGTCGAGTCGGGTGAACGCTGCGGGGTCGCCGGTGACCGTCACGTCGAGCCCGGCGTCGCGGTGCTCGTCGACCATCCGCTCGAACGCCTGCACCGCCACCCCGGGACGGGGCCGCTCCGGCGCCGCCTCGGGAGCGAGCCACTCCTTGCCGGTGAGCATCGCCACGTCGGCCTCGACCGTGCGCGCGAGCTGCGGGTCCATCGGGCCGTCCGGGGCGAGCGCGATCGCGCCGAGGTGGTTCAGCACCGTGTCGTGCAGGATCGCCGCCGCCTCGGCCTCGACGCCGGCGCGGTAGGCCGAGACGTGCTCCTCGCGCGCGGACCGGAGGAGCTCCGGCTGGACGCGCTCGGACCGCGCGGTGTTCCGGCTGGTGAAGAGCACCAGGGCGATGACGAACGCCAGCGTGATCCACGCGAGCACCAGCGGGCGGGCGGGACCGCCCTCTTGTGCGATGGCGATCGAGGTCGCCACACGACCGACGAGGAACCCCGCGACCGACCACAGCACCACCCGACCGGCGACCGCACCGGCGCCGCCGACCAGCACGAGCGGGACGATCGCCAACGACAGCAGGTACGACCCCACCCAGCCGGGCGGGACCTCGCGCTGCACGACGACGGCGAACCACCAGGCGCAGACCCCGCCGACCACGAGGAACGCGACGGCGGACCGCCAGGTGCCGAACTGCACGTGGACCGCGATCATGCCGAGCATGGGCACCAGGGCCAGCACGGCGCCGACGGCACGGACGTCGGGGTCGGCCAGCCGGAAGAGCAGGAGGGCGATCGCCGCGGCCACCACGGACCCGATCGCCGCCGCGTGGAAGGCCCGCACGGTCGACCACGCGTTGACCCGCGGAGCGAGATGCGTGGGGATGCCGAGCACGAGGAGTGGGTCCTTCCGGACGAGTGGGAACGCCGCCCACGATCCAACCACCGTTGGCGCGATCGTGTACCCCGAATGACAGAGCGATCGGCGACCCGCTCGATGATACCGGCAGCGCGATGATCCAGGTGTCCCCCGAACGCGGACCGACGAGTACTCAGAAGAGTCGCGGTGAACCCACGGTCACCGGGGGCGTGCGACGCCCGTCGAAGCCCGGATCGGCACGCTTCAGCGGCGACGTGACCGGCACGGACTGCTCGACGAACTGGTCCGGTCGTCCGGCCCGCCCGTCGCCGGCTCCGGTCCCCCCGCCGGCACTCGCTGCATCGGCGCGTGCGCCTGCGATCGGACCCGGGCGGTCTCCCGCTCGGTTCGAGAACCCCATCGAGCCGGTCGCCGGGTCCACCCGGCCGAGCCCCAGCCCGTGCGCCCGCAGGATCGGCCGCACCCGCTCGGCGAGCCAGCGCCGGTAGTCCGCCGGGGCGTACGTGTTGTCGAGGTACATCGCCCGGTACCGCGCGACCAGCTCGGGCCGGGTCCGCTGGAGCCACTCGAACCACCACGGCTTCACCCCCGGCCGAAGGTGCAGCGCGGAGTACATCACGCTCGACGCCCCGGCCGCCGCCGCCCGGCCGACGGCGTCGTCGAGGTGTGCCCGGGTGTCGGTGATGTACGGCAGGACCGGCATGAGGAACACCGAGCAGTCGAGCCCGGCGTCGCGGATCGCCCGCACCGTCGCCAGCCGCGCGGTCGTCGTCGGGGTGCCCGGCTCGACCTGCTGCTGCAGCTCGTCGTCGTACACGGCGATCGACATCGCGAGGTCGACCGGTACCGACTTCGCTGCCTCGACCAGCAGGGGCAGGTCCCGCCGGAGCAGGGTGCCCTTCGTCAGGATGCTGAACGGCGTGCCCGACTCGGCCAGGGCGCGGATCACGCCGGGCATCAGGCGGTACCGGCCCTCGGCACGCTGGTACGGGTCGGTGTTCGTGCCGAGTGCGACCGGGTGCCGGTCCCACGTCGGCTTCGTGAGCTCGCGGTGCAGGACGTCGGCCACGTTCGTCTTCACGACGATCTGCTGGTCGAAGTCCGCTCCCCCGTCGAACTCGAGGTAGGTGTGCGTCGGCCGGGCGAAGCAGTACACGCACGCGTGGCTGCACCCGCGGTACGGGTTGATCGTCCAGCCGTAGGTCCCGCTGCCGTCGGCCGCCGGCACGCGGTTCAGGGCGCTCTTCGCCAGGACCTCGTGGAAGGTGACATCGGCGAACTCCGGTGTCGTCACACTGCGGACGAACCCGCTGTTCGACTCCATGCCCGGGAGCGCGTCGCTCCGCGAGGCATCGATCGCCTGACCACTCCACCGCATGCCGTCATTCGAACACATGTTCGAACGCCGCGCAAGACGAGGAGCGCCGCGTGGGCCGCTCAGTGGTGCAGGCCCAGCACCTTCGCCGTGCGCTCGAGGGTCTCGTCGGCGAGCTGCGGGTCGCTGCCGAGGTCCTGCCCGTACGTCGGCACCATGACGCGCACCGCCGACTCCCACCGGTCCCAGCGGTCCGGGAAGCACTTCTGCAGCATGCTCAGCATGATCGGCACGGCGGTGGACGCCCCCGGGCTGGCGCCGAGGAGCCCGGCGATGGAACCGTCGGCCGAGGTGATGACCTCGGTACCGAACTGCAGCACGCCGCCCTTCGCCTTGTCCGGCTTGATGACCTGCACGCGCTGGCCGGCCGTGATCCGGTGCCAGTGCTCGGGCTCCGCTGCCGGCATGAAGTCCCGCAGGGCGTCGAACTTCGTCTGCTTCGACGCGAGCAGCTGCCCGATCAGGTACCGGACGAGGTCGAAGTTCGAGAACGCGACGCTCAGCATCGGCCGGAGGTTGTGCGGCTTGATCGACTTGACCAGGTCGAGGATCGACCCCTGCTTCAGGAACTTCGGGCTGAACCCGGCGTACGGGCCGAACATCAGCGAGGCACTGCCGTCGACGATGCGGGTGTCGAGGTGCGGCACCGACATGGGCGGTGCGCCGACGCTGGCCTTGCCGTACACCTTCGCCGCGTGCTTCTGCACGACCTCGGGGTCGTCGGTGCGCAGGAACTCGCCCGACACCGGGAACCCGCCGTAGCCGCGGATCTCCGGGATGCCGGACTTCTGCAGCAGGTGCAGCGCCCCACCGCCCGCACCGACGAAGACGAACTTGGCGGCGATGCGCTGCGTCGAGCGTCCGACGTCGTTGCGGACGTCGAGCACCCAGCCCTCGCTGACCTTCGACCGCGTGAGCTTGGTCACCTGGTGCGACGGCTCGAACTCGACGCCGTCGATCTCGAGCTGGTCGAACAACTGCCGCGTGAGCGACCCGAAGTCGACGTCGGAGCCGGCGGCCGAGTACGTCGCCGCGATCGGCTGGTCCTTCTTGCGGCCCGGGATGAGCGCGGGCGCCCACTGGCGGATCTGCGTCGGGTCGTCGGAGTACTCGATGCCGGCGAACAGCGGGTGGTCCTTCATCGCCTCGTACCGCTTCCGCATGTACTCGACGTTGTCGGCGCCCCAGACGAAGGAGATGTGCGGGGTGGGGTTGATGAAGTTGGTCGGCTCGGGCAGCGCACCCGTCTCGACGAGGTGCGCCCAGAACTGCCGGGACACCTGGAACTGCTCGTTCACCGTGACGGCCTTCGCGATGTCGACACGGCCGTCCGGGAGCTCGGGCGTGTAGTTCAGCTCACAGAGCGCGGAGTGGCCGGTCCCCGCGTTGTTCCAAGGGTTCGAGCTCTCCTGCGCGACGCTGCCGAGGCGCTCGTAGACGCGGATCTTCCAGCTCGGCTCCAGCCGGTGGATGATCGCGCCGAGCGTGGCGCTCATGATCCCTCCCCCGACCAGGACGACGTCGATCGGGTCCACCTGCTTCTCTGCCACCCGTCGATCCTAGCGGCGCGGGCTGACAAGGCGGCCACCCGACGGACTGGAGGCGCGGTGCCAGCTGGCACCGCGCCTCCTGTCCGGCAGCTCGTCGCGACCTACGCGGCGACCGTCCGACGCGCGACGATCGCCTCGGCGATCTGCACCGCGTTCAACGCGGCGCCCTTCCGGAGGTTGTCGTTGCTGACGAAGAGCGCGAGGCCGTGGCCCTCCGGTGCGGACTGGTCGGCGCGGATCCGGCCGACGAAGGTCGGGTCCTGCCCGGCGGCCTGCAGTGGCGTCGGGACCTCGGACAGCTCGACGCCCGGTGCGTCGGCCAGGATCTCGGTCGCCCGCTCCGGCGTCAGCGGCCGGTCGAACTCGGCGTTCACGGAGATCGAGTGTCCGGTGAACACCGGCACGCGCACGCACGTCCCCGCGACCAGGAGGTCGGGGAGCTCGAGGATCTTGCGGCTCTCGTTGCGGAGCTTCTTCTCTTCGTCGGTCTCGCCCAGACCGTCGTCGACGATGCTGCCCGCGAGCGGCACCACGTCGAACGCGATCGGTCGCACGTACTTGACGGGTTCGGGGAACGTCACCGCCGAGCCGTCGTGGGTGAGCGCCGCGGTGTCCTGCTCGAGCGCGGCCCGCGCCTGGCCGAGGAGTTCCTCGACACCGGCCAGCCCCGAGCCCGAGACGGCCTGGTACGTGGTCGCGACCAGTCGACGCAGCCCGGCCTCGGCGTCGAGGACCTTCAGGACCGGCATGATCGCCATCGTCGTGCAGTTCGGGTTCGCGATGATGCCCTTCGGAGCGGCGTCGATCGCGTGCGGGTTGACCTCGCTCACGACGAGCGGGACCTCGGGGTCCATGCGCCAGGCGCTGGAGTTGTCGACGACGAGCGCACCGGCGGCGGCGAACTTCGGCGCGAGCGCACGCGAGGCGGTGGCCCCGGCGGAGAACAAAGCGATGTCGATGCCGGACGGGTCGGCGAGCTCGGAGTCCTCGACGAGGATCTCCTCGCCGCGGAACGGCAGGGTCGTGCCGGCGGACCGGGCGCTAGCGAAGAACCGGACGTGGTCCGCCGGGAACGCGCGCTCCTCGAGGAGGCGACGCATGACCGCGCCGACCTGCCCGGTGGCGCCGACGACGGCGACGGTGAGGGTGCTCATGGACTGCTCCTGCTCGTTCAGCGGCCGGTGCCGGCGTAGACGACGGCTTCGGAGTCGGCGTCGAGACCGAACGCGTTGTGGACGACGCGCATCGCCTCGTTGAGGGTGTCGGCCCGGGTGACGACCGAGATGCGGATCTCCGACGTGGAGATCATCTCGATGTTGATCGACGCTTCGTGCAGGGCACGGAAGAGCGCCGCCGAGACGCCCGCGTTCGTGCGCATGCCGGCACCGACCAGCGCGAGCTTGCCGATCTGGTCGTCGTACTGGATGCCCTCGTACCCGATGTCGGCCTTGGCCACCTCGAGCGCGGTGAGGACTCCCTGTCCCTGGTCCTTCGGCAGCGTGAAGGAGATGTCCGTGCGACCGGTGACGGCCTCGGACACGTTCTGCACGATCATGTCGATGTTCGCGCCGGCGCGGGCGACGATCGTGAAGATCTCAGCCGCCTTGCCGGGGGTGTCGGGCACGCCGACGACGGTGATCTTGCCCTCGGAGAGGTCTCCGGCGATGCCGGTGATGATCGGTTCTTCCACGGTTTCCCCCTCTGCAGGGTTGTAGACGATGGTTCCCTCGGCGTTGCTGAAGGAGGAGCGGACGTGCAGGGTGACGCCGTGCCGACGGGCGTACTCGACGGCACGGATGTAGAGGACCTTCGCACCAGAGGCTGCGAGTTCCAGCATCTCCTCGCTGGTGATGCGGTCGACCTTCTGCGCCTTCGGCACCACGCGCGGGTCGGCGGTGAAGATGCCGTCGACGTCGGTGTAGATCTCGCAGATGTCCGCGTCGAGGGCGGCCGCGAGCGCGACCGCGGTCGTGTCCGAACCGCCCCGACCGAGCGTGGTGATCTCGCCCGTGGTGCGGTTGAAGCCCTGGAACCCGGCGACGATCGCGACGTGCCCGGCGTCGAGTGCTTCGCGCACGCGCTTCGGGGTGACGTCGACGATGCGGGCCTTGCCGTGCTGGGCGTCGGTGAGCATGCCGGCCTGGCTGCCGGTGTACGAGGACGCTTCGACCCCGAGGCTCTTGATCGCCATCGCGAGGAGCGCCATCGAGATGCGCTCCCCCGCGGTCAGGAGCATGTCGAGCTCACGGCCGGCGGGGATCGGAGTCACGGAGTGCGCGAGGTCGACGAGCTCGTCGGTGGTGTCGCCCATCGCCGAGACGGCCACGACGACGTCGTTGCCGGCCTTCTTCGTCTGGACGATCCGCTTCGCCACGCGCTTGATGCTCTCGGCGTCCGCGACGGACGATCCACCGAACTTCTGCACGATCAGGGCCACTGGCTGGTACTCCCGGGGACGACGGTTCCGCGAGGGTGACGCGGTCTGACAATGGTAGTCGGTGTTTCGCGGATGTTGCGTCGGAGCGGGGGCAGACGCAACGATCCTGCGTGGGCTGGAACGCCCGACGCCCGTCGCTTGGGGGCCCGGACAGGGCCGGGTCAGCCGCCGACGACCCGGCGTCCCTCGAAGGCGCGCCCGAGGGTGACCTCGTCGGCGTACTCCAGGTCGCCGCCGACCGGCAGCCCGGACGCCAGCCGGGTGGTCCGGATGCCCATCGGGACGAGCAGCCGACTGAGGTAGGTCGCCGTCGCCTCGCCCTCGAGGTTGGGGTCGGTCGCGATGATGACCTCGTCCACGGTGCCGTCGGCCAGCCGCGTCATGAGCTGCTGGATGCGGAGGTCGTCCGGGCCGATGCCGTCGATCGGGCTGATCGCGCCGCCGAGCACGTGGTACAGCCCGCGGAACTCACGGGTGCGCTCGATCGCCGCGACGTCCTTCGCTTCCTCCACGACGCAGATCGTGGCCGGCGACCGGCGCGGGTCGCGGCAGATGCTGCACTGGACGTTCTCGGTGACGTTGCCGCAGATCTCGCAGAAGCGGACCCGCTCCTTGACGTCCGCCAGGAGCTCGGACAACCGGCTCGGGTCGAACGACTCCGTCTGGAGGATGTGGAACGCGATGCGCTGCGCCGACTTCGGTCCGATGCCGGGGAGGCGACCGAACTCGTCGATGAGGTCCTGCACGATGCCGTCGTACATCAGGCGCCTTCCTCGTGGAGGGAGGTCTCCTCGATGAACTGGGCGTTCAGGATCTCACGCACGACCGCTTCGCCGTACCGACCGGCCACCGGCGTGCGGCGGACCTGGTGCGGAGCCTGGCGCTGCGGCGCTGCCTGCGACGCTGGAGCCGTCGCGGGGGCCGGTGCGGGCTGCCCCGCGGCTGGTGATCCGACGGCGGGTGCACTCGGCGCGTTCGTCGCGGGAGCCGCAGCGGCCGGCGCGTCCGGGTAGGGATCGCCGTCGCCGTAGGGGTCGTCGTCGAGCGGGTAGTCGTCGACGGGCACGTCGTCGGCTGGCGGTCCGGCCGGAGGCACGGCACCCGTGGTCGTCGCCTGCTGCGGTGTGGTGGTACCAGGGGCCGGGGCGGCGTCCGGACGCGTGGGCGCTGCGGGAGCAGCCGGGGCCGTTGCCCCGAGCGAGGACGCCGGGCGGAGCTGTGCCGCGAGGGCAGCGTCGACGTCCGGATCGGACACGGTCGGCGCGGGGGCCACCGGTTCGCCGGTGTCGGTGGTGCCGAAGGGGGCAGACCACGAGGGTTCGACGTGCTCGGGCACCGCACCGACGGTCGGGTCGGTCGCGGGGATGGCCGCGACGGCCCACTCGGTGACCGGGGCGCCCGTCGGCTCGGGGGAAGCCGGCTTCGCTGCGGGGGCCGACGCTGCCGGGGCACTCGGCGCATCCGGTGCCGACCGCTGCGACGCGGACCGCTCGGGTGCCTGCTGCTGCGCCTGCTGCTGCGGCGCCGAGGACTGGGAGGTCGGAGCTGCCTGACGCGGAGCGGACGCGGACGCCGGCGCTGACGCCGTCTGAGGTGCACGGTCCTGCTGCTGCGCCGGCTGCTGCTGCGACTGCTGTGCGGGCTGTGCCTGCGCCGGCTGTGCCTGCGCGGACTGCGCCTGCGCGGGCCGCTGCTGCCCCGGACCACCGGGACCGCGCGCCACGAACTTCACGCGGAGCCCGAGGACGTCGACGATCGCCGAGCGCAGGAGTTCGCTCACGCTCGTGGCGGGGTCGGACATCTCCTTGAACGAGGCCACGTCCTGCTGGCTCGGGAACGTCAGGGTGAGCACGTCCTCGCGCAGCGCGGTCACCTGTGCGGTCACCACGACGGACCACGCCGAACGCTTCGCGCGCTGGACGTGCTCGACGATCTGCGGCCACGAGTCGCGGAGCTGCTGGAACCCGACGGCCGCGACGGGTCGCACCGCGGGCTCGTCCCCCGCGGCGGTGCCCTGCCCGGTCGACGACGCGTTGGCGGTGCCCGACGGCGCGGGCGTGCTGGTCGGAGCAGCAGTGCTGGTCGGCTGCGCGGCATCCGACGGCGCTTCGGGAGCGCTCGGGACGGCAGCGGCCCACGAGGCTGCTGCTGCTCGCGCGGCGGATACGGAGTCGGTCGTCGGCGTCGCGGCAGCGGCCGGCTCGGGTGCTGCCGACGCCGGCGCAGCAACAGGAGCGGCGGCCGGTGCCGGCGCCGGTGCAGGTGCAGGTGCAGGTGCAGGTGCAGGTGCAGGTGCAGCGGACGCACGCGCACCCGGCGCGGGCGCAGACGCAGCCGCAGCCGCAGCCGCAGCCGCAGGCATCGTCTCGGGTCCGGCCTGGTGCCCACCGGCGTCCCCGACACCGACCCGGCGCTCGAGCCGCTCGACGCGGGCGAGTGCGCCGCGCTGGGTGTCGTCCGCCTCGGGCACGAGCATGCGTGCCGTCATCAGCTCGAGGTGGAGCCGCGGCGACGTCGCCCCGGTCATCTCGGTGAGCGCACGGTTCGCGATGTCGGCGGCTCGCGAGAGCCCCGTCGCGCCGAAGACCCCGGCCTGACGGGACATGGTGTCGAGCTCTTCCGGTGAGACCCCGCGCAGCACGGCGGCCGCGCTCTCGTTCGTCGCCGCGACGACGATGAGGTCGCGGAGCCGTTCGAGCAGGTCCTCGACGAAGCGCCGCGGGTCCTGCCCGGTCTGCACGACGCGGTCGATCGCTGCGAAGGCCGATGCCGGGTCGGCGACGGCGAGCGCGTCGACGACGTCGTCGAGGAGCGCGGCGTCGGTGTACCCGAGCAGCGCGACGGCCCGCTCGTAGGCGATGGCGCCGTCTTCACTGCCGGCCATGAGCTGGTCGAGCAGGGACAGGGTGTCACGGACGGACCCGCCACCGGCACGGACGACCAGCGGCAGCACGCCCGGGGCGACCGTCACCGACTCCTGCGTGCAGAGCTGCTCGACGTACTCGAGCATCGCGGCCGGCGGGACCAGACGGAACGGGTAGTGGTGGGTGCGCGACCGGATCGTGCCGATGACCTTCTCGGGCTCGGTCGTCGCGAAGATGAACTTGACGTGCTCCGGCGGTTCCTCGACCAACTTGAGGAGGGCGTTGAAGCCCTGCGGCGTCACCATGTGCGCCTCGTCGAGGATGAAGATCTTGTAGCGGTCGCGGGCGGGCGCGAACACGGCGCGGTCGCGGAGGTCACGGGCGTCGTCGACACCGTTGTGGCTGGCGGCGTCGATCTCGATGACGTCGAGCGATCCGCCACCGCCGCGTGCGAGCTCGACGCAGCTCGGGCAGACGCCGCACGGGGTGTCCGTCGGGCCCTCGGCGCAGTTCAGGCAGCGCGCCAGGATGCGGGCGGACGTCGTCTTGCCGCAGCCGCGCGGGCCGCTGAAGAGGTACGCGTGGTTGACCCGGTTCGTGCGCAGGGCCGTCCGGAGCGGATCGGTGACCTGCGACTGACCGATCAGCTCGGCGAAGTTCTCGGGCCGGTAACGGCGATACAGGGCGGTGACCACGCCCCAAGGGTAGCCGGGACGACC
This sequence comes from Curtobacterium sp. MCBA15_008, assembly GCF_001865065.1. GTDB lineage: Bacteria > Actinomycetota > Actinomycetes > Actinomycetales > Microbacteriaceae > Curtobacterium. The sequence goes on from NZ_MJGN01000001.1 coordinate 131,880, forward strand.
GACACCCCGCGGCCGGACGTGACCACCTGTGGGAAGCGGGTGGTGCGCACGGACGGCACCGCGCCTCCCGTCCGTGCAGATGACGGACGAGAGGCGCGGTGCGAGCGGTGCGCGGGGTGTCAGGCGCGGCGGCGACGGCGGAGGCCCCGCGCCAGACGGGACAACCCCAGCAGGAGGAACCCGAGGACCACCAGGCCGCCTGCGGCCCCCGCGAGCGGGGCCACGTCGGCACCGGTGAAGGCGAGCCCGCCCGAGCCGGACCCGACCGCCGGACCCGACCCGACGCTCGAGCCGATCCCGGCTCCGGACCCGGTCCCGGGTGCACCCGGCAGTCCCGGCGCGCCCGGCGTACCAGGCGTACCAGGCGTACCAGGCGTGCCCGGCGTACCGGGGTCACCCGGCGTACCGGGGTCTCCCGGCGTACCGGGCCCGCCCGGTGTGCCAGCGTCGACCACCACGGCGACCGACTGCACGGCCGAGGTGGCCCCGTCGACGGTCTGGGTGACCCGGATCGTGTGCCGCCCGACGCCGAGTCGGAGCACGACCGACCAGGCGCCGGTGTCGTCCGCGGTGGTGGTGACGGGCGTCCCGTCGTCCGCCACGACCGTCACGGTCGCACCCGGCTCCGCGGTGCCCGTCACACGCCAGTCGACGGTCCCCGTGGCCGAGGCGGTCTGGTGCGCGCCCGGGGTGGGCGACGTGACCGCGAGCGGGTCCACGTCGGCGACCACGATCGGCACCGGCTGCGCCGAACTGGTCGTGCCGTTGACGGACTGGGACGCGGTGATCGTCCAGTCCCCCTCCGGCACGCGGTCGAACGTGACGCTCCAGTCCCCGTTCGCGTCCGCGGTGGTGACCCGGACCTGACCGTTCGACAGGCGGACGGTCACCGTGGCACCCGGCGTGGCGTGGCCGGTCACCGTGAAGGAACCGGTGTCACCGGTGCCGTCCGCGGGGAACAGCTGGCCCGGCTGCGGGTTCGTGATGGTGACGTCGCCCGGCTGGGCGACGACCACGCGGATGCTGCTCGTCACCGGCTCGGAGGTCCGTCCGCCGACCGTCTCGGTGACCGACACCGTCTGCGTCCCCGTCGGGACGTTCCCGACGGTCGCGGTCCACGAGCCGTCGTCCCCGGCGGTCGTCGAGACCGTCCGGCCGCCGACGGACACGGTCACCGTGGCACCGGGCTCCGCCGTGCCGCTCACCGGGATCGACGTCGTGCTCCCCGTGATGGGGAACACCTGGCCGTCGGCCGGGCTGGTGACCCGGACCGGCGTCGCCGCGGCCACGGAGATCCCGACCTGGGGGGCTGCGGTGGTGTCCCCGTCGACCGTCTGCGAGGCGACGATGGTGTGCGTGCCGGTGCCGACACGGGGGACGGTCACCGCCCACGCGCCGTCGTCGTCCGCCGTCGTCGTGACGGGGGTCCCGCCGTCGATCCGGACCGAGATCGCGGCGTTCGGTGCGGAGACGCCCTCGACGCGGACGTCGGTGGTGCCGCCGATGACGCGGTACGCGGTGCCGTTCGCCGGCGAGGTGACCACGATCGCGTCCGCCGGGGCGACCTCGACCGTCAGGTCGCGCTCGATCGGCGACGACGTGGTGCCGTTCACGACCTGCGTGACGACGATCGTGTGGTCGCCCTCGTCGAGGCCCGTGAGCTCCGTCGTCCACCGGCCGTCGGGACCGACCGGGACCACGACGGGCGTCCCGCCGTCGACCACGACGCGGACCGTGCCGCCGGCCTGGCCCTGCCCGCTGACCGGGACGGTCGCGCTGGTGGTGCCGGACGGGACGGTGACGGTGTCGCCGTCCGCGGGGGTGTCCACGGTGAGCGCCGTGCCCGGGGCGACCGTGAAGGTGCTGCTGACCGGAGCGGACGTCGATCCGTCGACGGTCTGGGTGGCGCGGACGGTGTGCTCGCCGACCCCCAGGCCCTCGAGGTCGAGCGACCACGTGCCGCCGGTCGCGGTCACGGTCACGGGGTCGTCCCCGTCGATCGAGACCCGCACCGCGGCTCCGGCCTCGGCTGCACCGTTCGCGGTGACGGTCGCGACCGAGTCGCGCTGGGCGACGCGGACCGTGGAGCCGTCGGCCGGGGTGGCGATGGTGATCGGGTCCGCGACGAGCACCCGGATGCCGACCGTGACCGGGGCGGAGACGGTGTCACCGATCCGCTGCGTCACGCTCACCGTCGGGGTCCCGGCCGGTACGTCCGGCACGGAGACGCTCCAGGCGCCGGTGCCGTTCGCCGTCGTGGACTCGCTGCGTCCGCCACCGAGGTCGACGACGACGGTCGCGCCGGGTTCGGCGGTCCCGCTGACGGCGACCGTGGTGGTCGCGCCCTCGCCGGCGACGGTGTACTCCTGGCCGGCCGTCGGCTCGGTGATCCGGACGGGTGCCCCCGCCTCGATCTCGAACGTGGTCTCGACCGGGGTGGTCGACGTGGACCCGTCGACGGTCTGCGTGACGCTGACGTCGTGCGAGCCGACGCCGAGGTCCTCGACGTCGAGCGTCCAGGTCCCGTCGTCGCCGACGGGCACCTCGACCGGGTCGCGGTCGTCGACGGTGACCGTCACGGTGGCGCCCGGCTGGGCGTCGCCCGCGACCGTCACGGTCGTCGTGGCGTCACCGTCCGCGACGGTGATCGGGTCGCCGCCCGGCTGGCGGATGGTCAGGTCGGCGGCCGCGACGACGGAGACCGGGCGTTCGACCGCGGCGCTCGTCGTCCCGTTGACCGCCTGCGTCACCGCTGCCGTGTACGAGCCGGTCGGCACGTCCTCGACGGTGGTGGACCACTTGCCGTCCTGGCCGACCGGCGCCGTCGCGGTGCCGCCCGCTCCGAGGTCGACCGTGACGGTCGCCCCCGGCTGACCGGTGCCGGCGAACGCGACGTCGGTCGTCGCGTCGTCGTCGGCGACGGTGACGGACGTCGCCCCGCTGGGCGTGGTCACCTCGAGCGGTGCGCCGGCCCGGACGGAGACCCCGGCGCTGACCGGTGTCGACGTCTGACCCTCGACGACCTGGGTCGCGCGGACCGTGTAGTCGCCGACGGCGACGTCCTCGAAGGTGGTCGCCCACGAGCCGTCCGTCGCGGCGGTGACCTCGTCGGACTCGCCGTTCGACAGGGTCACGGTGACCGTGGCCCCGCCCTGGGCGCGGCCCGTGACGCGCACGTCGGCCGCGCCGGCCGCGTCCGCGACCGTCAGGACGTCGCCGTCCTCCGGTGCCGTCAGCGTCAGCGCGGTCGCGGCGCGGACGGTGACGGTCTGCTCCGGACTGGAGGCAGTGGTCCCGTTCACCGTCTGACTCGCGGTGAGCGTCGGGGTGCCGACACCGACCCCGTCGAACGTGACGGTCCAGTCGCCGTCCCCGTCCGCGGTCGTGGTGAGCTCGTCGTCGCCGAGTCGCACCGTGACCGGGGCGCCCGGCTCCGCCGTGCCCGACACCGTGACGTCGCGCGTCGCGTCGGCGTCCGGCACGAGGAGCACGTCGCCCGTCTCCGGGGCGGTGACGGTCACCGCGTCGGCAGCCTCGATCGTGACGGTGCGGGTGACCGGCTCGGACGTCGCGGGGTCGGAGACCGACCCGGGCAGCGTCTGCGTGACCGACACGGAGTGCGTGCCGACCCCGAGGTCCGGGAACGTGACCGACCAGGTGCCGTCGGGAGCGACGGTCGTCGGCTGGTCGGCGGCGTCGGGCGTCGTGGCGACCACGGTGGCGCCGGGCTGGCCGGTCCCCGTCACGGTCACGTCACGCACGACGTCCTCGCCCGCGACCGGGATCGCCGCCGTGGTGGGGGTGGTGATCGCGAGCGGGTTCGCCGCGACGACCTGGAAGGTCGTCGGGATCGCCGTCGTCACGGTGCCCGCGACGCTCTGGCTCGCGTTCACCGTGTAGGTGCCCGTCGGTGCGAGGCCCGTGGCGTCGACCGTCCACGCGCCGTCACCGTTCGCCGTCGTCGTGAACGTGGTGTCCGGGCCGAGCGAGACGGTGACGTCGGCGTTCGGTTCGGAGGAGCCGGCGATCGTCACGGTCGCGGTGGCGTCCCCGTCGACCACGACGAAGCGCGACCCGACGGCCGGCGACTCGATCGTGATGGCCGTCCCCGGCACGACCGTGAAGTCGCGGGTGACGGTCGGACCGGTCGTGCCGTTCACGGTCTGCACCGCGGTGACGGTGTGGTCACCGACGGCGAGGTCGACGGCGTCGGTCTCCCAGTTGCCCGAGGCGTCCGCGACGACGTCCACGGGGTCGCCGTCGTCGACCGTGACGGCGACGCTCGCGCCGGGCTCCGCGGTGCCCCGCACCACGATGCCGACCTGGCCGTCCGAGCCGGCCGGGACCTGCTGCGCGTCGGTGGGCGACTCGATGACGAGCGCGTCACCGGCCTCGACCGAGAAGTCGCGGTCGACGGGTGCGGAGGTCGCCCCGCCCACGGTCTGCGTGACCGCGGCGGTGTGGTCGCCGGTGTCGACGTCCGGCAGGGTGACGGTCCACGTGCCGTCCGTCCCCGCGGTCGTCGTGACCGGGTCGTCGGCGCCGTCGAGGACCACGCTGATGTCCGCGCCCGGCTGCGCCGTGCCGGAGACCGTGACGTCGATGGTCGAGTCGTCGGTCGCGACGGCGGTGGTGCTCCCCTGCGTCGGCGTCGACACGACGAGACCGGCACCGGCGGCGACGGTGATCGTCTGCCGGACCGCCGGCGAGGTGGTGCCGTTCACGGTCTGCGTGGCGGAGATCGTGTGACGGCCGACCGGGACGTCCTGGACGGTGGCGGTCCAGTCCCCGTCGTCGTTCGCCGTGGTCGTCGCGGTCAGTCCGCCGCCGAGCGACACCGCCACGTCCGCGCCGGGCTCGGCGGTGCCGACCAGGTCGAGGTCCGTCGTGGTGCCCGCGTCGAGGACCGTCACGGTGGCGCCGGGCGCCGGGGTCGTGATGGTGATCGGCGCGCCGGCGGCCACGGTGAAGTCCGTGGTCACCGGGCCCGAGGTCGTGCCGGCGACGGTCTGTCGCGCGGTGACGGTGCGGTCGCCGACCGGGACGCCCTGGAAGGTGGCCTCCCAGTCACCGTCGTCGTCCGCCGTGACCGTGGCGGTGAAGGACCCACCGATGCCCACGGTGACCTGCGCGTTCGGCGCTGCCGTGCCGGACACGGTGACGGGCGTCGTCGACGTGGTGTCGGCGACGGTGATGGTGCTGCCGTCCTCCGGCCGGTCGATCGTCAGGCCGGGGGCCGCGGTGACGGTGAAGTCGCGTGCGACCGGGGCGCTCGTCGAGGCCCCGACCGTCTGGGTCACGGTCGACGTGTAGTCGCCCGCGGGGACGCCGGTGATCGTGGTCGACCAGGTCCCACCGGCGTTCGCGGTGGTCGTCGCGGTCCGGTCGCCGCCGTTCACGGAGACGTCGACCCGGGCACCGGGCTGCGCCGAGCCGGAGAACGGGACGTCGCGGGTGGCACCGGCGACCAGGAAGTCCTGGTCCTGCGTCGGCGTGTCGACGGTCAGCCCGGCGGCGGCGACCACGCGGAACGCGCGGGTGACCGGTGCCGAGGTGCTGTCGCCGACCGTCTGGGTGACGCTCGCGGACTGGTTGCCCACCGGGACCTCGGGAACGGTGACGCTCCACGCTCCGGAGGCGTTCGCCGTGCCGTTCGCAGTCAGGCCGCCGCCGAGGTCGACGTCGATCCGGGCGTTCGCGGTGGCGGTGCCGGTGAGGGTCACCGGAGCGGTGGTGCCGGTCGTCGTGAAGGTCTGTCCGGCCGTCGGCGTCGTGATCGTCAGCGCCTGCTGCGCGACCACGGAGAACTGCTGCGTGGCCGTGCCCGCCGCGGTCCCGCCGACGGTCTGCGTCGCGGTGGCGGTGTACTCGCCCGTCGGGACGTTCGCGACGGTCGTCGTCCACGTGCCGTTCGCGGCGACCGTCGCGGTGCCGGTGCGGCCGTTGCCGAGGCTCACGGCGACGGTGGCGCCGGGTTCTCCGGCACCGCTCACGGTGACGCTGCGGGTCGACGTGGCCGTCGGCACGCTGAACACCTGGTTCGCGGTCGGAGCGGTGATCGTGGGTGCGACGAACGCGGTGGCCCGGACCGTCGAGGTCGCCAGGTCCACCGTCGCGGCGTTCACACCGGGCAGGACCGACAGGCGCAGGGCGTGGACGCTCCGCGAGCCGGGGTCGTACCCGCGTCCGTCGCGGAACCCGGTGGTGGTGTCCTGCGCGTTGACGGTCAGGTCGATCACCTGGCGGAGGAGCAGCACGACCGGGGACAGCAGGGTCGAGACGGCCGTCGTGGTGGTCGTCAGTGTGGTGCCGAGGGCGGTCAGCGCGGTGCCGCCGACCAGGGGCCGGAGGGCGGTCTGGAGCGTCGGCACGAGGATGCCGCTCACCACCGGCGCGAGCACGGTGCCGAGGGGCAGCGGCAGGCCGAGCAGGTTGCCGGTCGCGGTGATCACGGGCGTCGCGGTGGTGGTGCCGGCGAGCGCGCCGAGCGTGGTGTCGGCCCGGAGACCGATGGCGACGGCCGCCGCACCGGCGACGGAGACGTTCGTCGCCACGTCGACCCGGACGGCGGTGGAGTTGATCGTGTTCACGACCGCGGTCTGCAGGGCCGTGGGCAGCTGCGTCCCGAGGATCGTCGCGATGCTCTGGTTGATGGTGTTCACCGCGGCGGTGGTGAGCACCGGGGTGTTCGCCGGCTGGCCGTTGAGCGCCGTCAGCTTGTCGAGGTCCACCGTGATCGTGCCGGTCGACGGGGTGATCGTGACCGCCCCGTCGGTGAGCGGCTGCTGCAGCACCTGCGCCAGGGTGTCGTCCAGGTTGAGGTTCGCCGTGGCGGTCACCGTGGTGCCGTTGACCGTGACGAGCCCGAGGAGCGCCTGGCGGAGCAGCTGCTGGATCTGGTTCGTCACCGCGGTCGTCGTCCCGGGGAGCACGCCGTTCGTGCCGAGCACACCGTTGACCGAGCTCGACACGTTCCGCAGCTGCGTGCGGAGGGACGTGGTCAGTCCGGCGACCGCCGGGCTGGTGAGGTTCAGGTTCGCCCCGGCGATCCGGTAGTCGCTGGCGGTCGTGACCGTGGAACCGCGGGTTGCCGACAGTCGCGAGGCGAGGGCCCCGACCTGCAGCTGCGCGTTCGAGAGCACCGTCGTGTCGGCTCCCACCCGCGAGAACAGCGGGTTGAGGTTCAGCGTCGCCGCGCCGGTGCCCGACCCGGTGCCGACGCCGATGCCGCCGTCGTTCGTGAGCAGGCCGGACGACGCCGTCGCCCCGTTCGCCGAGGTCGTGGCGTACTGGCCGTCGACCCCGAGAGTGAGGATGCCGTTCGGCCCGAGCAGGTCGACGTCGTTGCCGAGGTCCACCCCGACCGCGTTGAGCGCCGTCAGGTTGAGCGGCTGGTTCGTCGTGCCGCCGCCGCTGGTGGCCCCGCGCGCGGAGTACGCACCGCCGAGCTGGGCGATGGAGTCCACGTTCACGATGCCGGAGCCGCTGAGCAGGACGCCCTCGGCCTCGGCGACGTCGGTCTGGGCGGCCGCGGCGGGCTGGATCGCCACGGTGGCGGCGACCAGCGCCGTCACCGTGGCGATGACGCCGCCACGCAGGAGGAGACGCCGGTCGTCCGAAGCTCGTCGTCGAGCTCGGCCGCCAGCAGCGATGATCCGTCGTGTCCAGTCGTGCGCTGTCGCGGGTACACGGGTACCCCGAAGCGACGCGTGCCTGCGCATGCGTGTCTCTTTTCCTGGCGGGCGAACCCACCACCTGATCCGGAACTCCCCCGCTGGTGAGGCAGAGGAGGTGCAGGAACCCTGGTTGGGAGTTCCTGGAGGTGATCTTTACACACGATCAGGGTGATGTCCGCTCCCCGTTACGGAATGGACACCTTGCGTGTCGGCCACGCCCGGGGAAGCCGGGCGGGAAGGGCCGCGCAGGAGACGCAAAGACTCCTCACGCACCCGCCAGAGCCCGGTTACCCTTGCTGCGTTTCCGCCCTGGGGGAGTTGGCCTGGATGGCGTCACGTGAGGAGCCTCCGGAAGTCTACCGGACGGAACGGGCAGACTCGGACACATGAAGATCGCCATCGCCGGAGGACACGGCCAGATCGCACTGCTCCTCGCCCGCCTCGTCACCGACGCCGGCCACGATGCCGTCGCCATCGTCCGCAACCCCGCACACGTCACCGACGTGGAGCAGCAGGGCGCCCGGGCGATCGTCGCGGACCTCGAACAGCTCGACGACGACGAACTCGCGCTCCGCCTGCGTGGCGTCGACGCCGTGGTCTTCGCCGCCGGGGCCGGGCCGAACAGCGGCGCCGAACGCAAGCTCACGGTCGACCGCGACGGCGCGATCCTGCTCGCGGACGCCGCCGAGCGCGCGGGGATCCGGCGCTACGTGATGATCTCGGCGATGGCGGCGGACTCGTACGACGCCGAGCGCGCCGTGGTGCCCGCCCGCAGTGAGGACGACGTCTTCCAGGTCTACCTGCGGGCGAAGTCCGAGGCGGACGCGAACCTCCGGGCCCGGAGCCTGCGCTGGACGATCGTGCGGCCGGGCGGCCTCCTCGACACGCCGCCGCAGGGCACGGTCGACGTCGGCCGGACGGTGCCGCGCGGCTCGATCCCCCGCGCGGACGTCGCCGCGGTGGTGCTGCACGCGCTCCTCGACGACACCGCGGTGGGGGTGCAGTTCGAGGTGACGAGCGGCGACACCCCGATCCCCGCCGCGCTGGCCGCGCTCGGCTGACGTCGGCACGCCCGGCGCCGGCGCCGCGCGTGCCACCGCCTACAGCGCGACCGCAGCCGACTGCCGGGCGATCTCGAGCTCCTCGTTCGTCGGGATGACGAGCACCGCGACACGGGACGCGTCCGTGGAGATGAGCCGCGCCTCCTTGGAGTGCAGCTCGTTGCGGTCCGGATCGATCTCGATGCCGAGGTGCCCGAGCCCGGCGAGCACGCGCCGGCGCAGCAGCGCGTTGTTCTCCCCCACGCCCGCCGTGAAGACGACCGCGTCGAGCCCACCGAGCTGCGCCGTGTAGGCGCCGACGTACCGGCGGATGCGGTGCCGGTAGACGGCGAGCGCCGCCTCGGCCTCGTCGTCCCCGTTGAGGGCGGCGTCCTGCACGTCGCGCATGTCGCCGTTGCCGGTCAGCCCGAGCAGCCCGGACTCCTTGTTGAGCATGGTGTCGAGCTCGTCGAAGGACAGCCCGGCCTCGCGGTGCAGGTGGATGAGGACGGCCGGGTCGAGGTCGCCGGACCGGGTCCCCATGACGAGGCCCTCGAGCGGGGTGAGCCCCATCGACGTCTCGATCGACCTCCCGCCGTCGATCGCCGCCGCCGACGCCCCGTTGCCGAGGTGCAGCACGATGGTCTTCAGCTCGCCGAGGGGACGGCCGAGGAACTCCGCCGCCTGCTCGGAGACGTACTTGTGGCTCGTGCCGTGCATGCCGTAGCGGCGGATCCGGTACCGCTCAGCCAGGTCCGCGGGGATCGCGTACGTGTACGCGTGCGGCGGCATCGTCTGGTGGAACGCGGTGTCGAACACGGCGACCTGCGGCACGTCGGCGAAGACCTGCTTGGCGGCCCGGATGCCCTCGAGGTTCGCGGGGTTGTGGAGCGGCGCGAGGCTGCTCAGTTCCTCGATCTCACGCTCGACGTCGTCCGTGACGATGGTGGCCCGGTCGAACGAGGTACCACCGTGCACGACGCGGTGCCCGACCACGGCGGGCGGGTACTCGTCGAACGAGGGACCGACCTTCGCGAACGCGTCGATCATCGCCTGGAACCCGGCGGCGTGGTCCGCGACGGCGGCCGATTCGTTCGACGAGGACTCCCCCGTGAGGGCGTTCGTGTGCTTCCACGCGCCGGTCGACTCGCCGATGCGCTCGACCAGTCCGGAGGCGAGCGTGCGCTCCCCCTCGAGCTCGATGAGCTGGTACTTGAACGAACTCGAGCCGGAGTTGACGACGAGGGCTGCGGTCACGGGGCGGTCGCTTTCTGTAGGGGCCTGGAGGCGCGGTGCGGGTAGGTCGGTCAGGCCGCGTCGGACGCGGTGCCGGCCTGGATCGCGGTGATCGCGACGGTGTTCACGATGTCGCCGACGAGCGCCCCGCGGGAGAGGTCGTTGATCGGCTTGCGCAGGCCCTGCAGCACCGGGCCGATGGCGACGGCGCCGGCCGAGCGCTGCACGGCCTTGTACGTGTTGTTGCCGGTGTTGAGGTCGGGGAAGATGAACACCGTCGCCCGCCCGGCCACCGGGGAGTCGGGCATCTTGGTGCTCGCGACCGTCGGGTCCGCTGCGGCGTCGTACTGGATCGGTCCCTCGACGAGCAGGTCCGGGCGGCGTTCCCGCACGAAGGCCGTGCCGGCGCGGACCTTGTCGACGTCGGCCCCGGTGCCGCTGTCGCCGGTGGAGTAGCTGAGCATCGCCACGCGCGGGTCGATCCCGAACTGCGTCGCGGTCTCGGCGGACGAGATCGCGATGTCGGCGAGTTGCTCGCTCGTCGGGTCCGGGATGACCGCGCAGTCGCCGTAGACGAGGACCCGGTCGGCGAGTGCCATCAGGAACACGCTCGACACGATCGAGGTGTCCGGCCGGGTCTTGATGATCTCGAAGGACGGCCGGATGGTGTGCGCCGTGGTGTGCTTCGCGCCGGAGACCATGCCGTCGGCCAGGCCGAGCTGCACCATCATCGTGCCGAAGTACGAGACGTCGGTGACGGTGTCGCGGGCGAGCTCGATCGACATGCCCTTGTGGGCACGGAGCCGGGCGTACTCCTCGGCGAAGCGTTCGCGGAGCTCCGGGTCGAACGGGCTGACGAGCTGGGCGGCCTCGAGGTCGAGGCCGAGCTCCGTCGCCCGGGTGCGGATCGCGGCCGGGTCGCCGAGGATCGTCAGCTCGCAGACCTGGCGCTGCAGCAGCGTCGAGGCGGCGCGCAGGACGCGGTCGTCGTCGCCCTCGGGCAGCACGATCCGCTTGCCGTACCCGCGGGCCCGGTCGAGCAGCCCGTGCTCGAACATCAGCGGCGTGACGACGCCGGACGGGGTGAGCTGCAGCCGGTCGCGGAGCGCGTCCGCGTCGACGTGCTGCTCGAACAGCGCCAGCGCCAGGTCGGCCTTCCGCGGGGAGTCCGCCGCCAGCCGCCCGCGCGTCTGGGTGATCCGGAGGGCGGTGTCGTACGTGCCGAGGTCGTTCTGGGCGATCGGCAGCGAGCTCGACAGCCCCTCGAGCAGCCGGGAGATCTGCGGCGCGGTCTCGAACCCGCCGTTGAGGATCACGCCGGCCAGGCTCGGGAAGGTCTCGGACTGGTTCGCGAGCAGGGTGGCGATGAGCACGTCGCTGCGGTCCCCCGGCACCACGACGATGCCGCCCTCGATCAGGCGGGGCAGCACGTTCTCCATGCTCATGCCGGCGACGACGGTGCCCAGTGCCTCTCGGTCGAGCAGGGCCTCGTCGCCGCGCACGAGCGTGGCGCCGGTGGCCTGGAGCAGGGCCCGCACGGTCGGGGCGACGAGGACGCGGTCCTCGGGGATGGCCCAGACGGGCAGGTCCGGGTGGTGGTCGCGGACGGCCTGCTGGACGCTCGACACGATCGCGGCGAGGGCCCCGGGGTCGGCGCGGTTGACGACGATGCCGAACACCTGCGCGTGTGCCGCCCGCAGCTCGCTGGTCGTGACGTCGGCGACCTGCGCCATGTCCTCCGGGGTGCGGGCGCCGTGCTCGGCGGCGTCGCGGCCACCGAGGACGAGCAGGACGGGCGCGCCGAGGTTCGCGGCGACCTTCGCGTTGAACGACAGCTCGGTGGGGCTGCCGACGTCGGTGTAGTCCGAGCCCAGGACCACGACGGCGTCGCACTGCCGCTCGACCTGGGCGAACCGGGTGATGATCGTGGCGAGGGCGGCGTCCGGGTCGGCGTGCACGTCGTCGTACGTCACGCCGACGGCGTCGTCGTAGGAGATGCCGACCGCGGTGTGCTGGAGTAGCAGCTCGAGCACGTAGTCGGGTTCGTCCACCGACCGGGCGACCGGCCGGAACACGCCGACCCGTCCGACCGAGCGCGCGAGGGTCTCGAGGACACCGAGGGCGACGGTGCTCTTGCCCGTGTGTCCTTCTGCTGACGTGATGTAGATGCGGGTCGACACGTGCCCAGGGTAGCCGCGCCCTTGTCGTGACATCTGGGAGCGGGGACGTGTGGACGGTCGTGGTCGTGCGCACTCCGGAAGACCTGTACCATTGGGTGTCGTCGTCGCGAGACGGCACCAGGAGAATTCGCCTAGTGGCCTATGGCGCACGCTTGGAAAGCGTGTTGGGTGCAAGCCCTCGGGGGTTCGAATCCCCCATTCTCCGCCACCACACCGAACACCCCGGACCGAAACGGTCCGGGGTGTTCTGCGTTCCGGGGTGTTCTGTGTTCCGGGGTCGTCCGGTCCCCCACGCGGTGGACCACGCTGCCCCCCGTCCGCCATGGACTGGCCGCGAAACGAGGAACCGGGGTGGAACGGGCTGTCCCCGATACCCACGGGTCGCCTAGACTGCGCAGACGGACGATCCCGGGACGGGTCGGACACGGTGCACGGAGCGGCAGGGGCGTCGCTCCCCGGGCGGACGATCAGTGCTGCCCGGGCACCCGAAGGACGAGGAGTCCACGTGGGGGACCTGACGGCGCCGGTGACGACACGCCCGCGCAGCACCGCCTACGACGTGGTCGTCCGACCGCGTCGCTCGCTGGTGCGGTCGACGATCCTCAGCGTCGTGTTCTCCGCGGTGCCGCTCGCCGTCGCACTGGTGTGGGTGTCGCTCCCCCTGCGCCTCTGGACCTTCGTTGCCACCGTCGTGATCGTCGTCGCCGTCCTGGTCGGCATCGTGTTCGTCCGGCTCGGCACGGCCTTCGTCGGCATCGACCCCGCGGGCATCACCGTGCACGGCGTGGTGACACCGAACCGGCGGATCACTCGCGAGCGCGTGCACAGCCTGGTCCTCGCGACCACCTACGGCAGCACCGTCGAGCGGACCACGCGCGAGCTCGTCGCGTTCGACGCCGCGGGCGCGCACCTGTTCCGGTTGCGCGCCGACGTGTGGGGCGACGACGGCATCGACCGCGTCGTCGAGGCGCTCGGGGTCCGGGTCGCCGACGACGCCCGACCGGTGCCGGCGCGGGAGTTCGCCCGCCGCTACCCGGCCAGCCGCGCCTGGTACGAGCAGCGCGGGGCGTACGTCGTGGTCGGTGCCGTCGCGGTCGCCGCCGTGGCCGGGCTGCTGGTCGTCGAGACCACGGGCCTCATCGGCGGCTGACGGCGGCCGTCGACGCCGAGAGCGCGTCGCTCAGCGCCGCCGGCGCAGCGTCGAGAAGATCCCCTGCACGACCTCCTTGGCGATCGTGCCGCCGAGCCCCGACCCGAGCAGGTCGGACAGCGGGTCGTTCGCCTTCCGCGAGGCCGTCGTCCGCGTGGACGTCCGCGACGACGTCCGCTTCGTCCGCCGTGCGTCGGCAGCCCGCTCGGCGCGCTCGAACTCCCGCTGCGCCCGCTCGTACTCCTTCTGCGCCGCGGCCCGCTCGCGCGCTTCCTGCTTCTCGACGGCGGCCGCCTCCTTCGCGGCGGCCGCGGTGGCACGCGCTGCGTCGCGCTCGGCCTCCGCCGCCCGGGTCGCCGCTTCCGCCCGCTCCTCCGCTGCCGCGGCCTCGGCTGCCGCCGCCTCCATTCGGCGCGCGAGCATCTCGTACGCGGAGTCCGGGTCGAGGCGGGTGCCGTAGGTCGCCAGGAGCGGCGACGCCTGCACACGCGCGGTCATCTCGGCGGCGGGCATCGCGTCCATCGACCCCTCGGGGGCACGGAGCCGCGTCCAGGCGACAGGAGTCGGCGCACCCTTCTCGTTCATCACCGTGACGATCGCCTCGCCGGTGGCGAGCGAGGTGAGGACCTCCCCCAGGTCGTAGTCGCTCGTCGGGTACGTCGACACGGTGGCCCGGAGCGCCTTGGCGTCGTCGGGGGTGTGCGCCCGGAGCTGGTGCTGGATGCGGGACCCGAGCTGCGCGAGCACGTCGTTCGGGACGTCCTTCGGGGTCTGCGTCACGAAGAAGACGCCGACGCCCTTCGACCGGATGAGCCGGACGGTGCGGATGATCTGGTCGGTGAAGTCCTTCGACGCCCCGTTGAACAGCAGGTGCGCCTCGTCGAAGAAGAACACGAGCTTCGGCTTGTCCTGGTCGCCGACCTCGGGCAGCTCGTTGAACAGGTCGGCGAGCAGCCACATCAGGAACGTGGAGAAGACCTCGGGCTGGTCCTGCACGCCGGGCACCTCGAGCAGGCTGACGATGCCGCGGCCGTCGGCGGCGGTGCGGAGGAACACCTGCGTGTCGATCTCGGGCTCGCCGAAGAACTGGTCGGCTCCGGCGTCGGCGAAGGTGATGAGTTCGCGGAGGATGACCCCGGCCGTCTGCTTCGACAGGCCGCCGAGCTCGGCGAGCTCGCCCTTGCCTGCGTCGCTCACGAGGAAGGTCAGCACGCTCCGCAGGTCGGACAGGTCGACGAGCGGCAGCCCGGCGCGTTCCGCGTAGTGGAACACGAGGCCGAGCGAGGACTCCTGCGTCTCGTTCAGGCCGAGCACCTTGGACAGCAGCAGCGGCCCGAACCCGGACACGCTGGCCCGGATCGGCACGCCGGTCCCCTGTCCGCCGAGCGAGTAGAACTCGGCCTCGCTGTCCACACCCTGCCACGCCTGCCCGATGCCGGCCGTCCGTGCGGTGAGCTTGTCGTTCGCCTGCCCGGCCACCGCGAGGCCGGACAGGTCGCCCTTGACGTCGGCGGCGAACACGGGCACGCCGTTCGCCGCGATCTGCTCCGCCAGGACCTGCAGGGTGCGGGTCTTGCCGGTGCCGGTCGCACCGGCGACGAGTCCGTGCCGGTTGAGCATGCCGAGCGGGATGCGGACCTGCACATCGGGCAGCGCCTCGCCGTTCACCAGTGCGCCGAGCTGCAGGGCGCTGCCCTCGATCGCGTAGCCGTCGCGGATCGCGGTCACGGCTGCCGCGTCGAGCGGCCCGTCTGGAGGCACGGTGCCGGTCTCCAGCGCTCCGTCCGTCGCCGGGGTGGTCGCGCCCACCGCCGTGGTCGCGGGCTCCGCGTCGGGCGCGAGTGGTGCCTCCAGGCCGGTGGGTGCCGGCGACGCTGCGACCGCTGGTTCCGCGTCGGGCGCGAGCACCGGCGGTGCCGCCACGTCGGATGCGGGCACCGGCGGTGCGGCCGCCTCGAGCGCCGCGGCGAGTGCCTCCGCCCGCGCGGCCGCCTCGTCGGCCAGTCGTCGTGCCTCGTCGGCGGCGGCGCGCGCCGCCGCTGCTGCCGCTCGGGCCTGGTCCACCGCGTCGCTCATGGGCACAGCCTATGGACGGGCGGCCCGCGACGGAACGGATCCGTCAGTGCGTGAGGGCCGGGACGGTCCGCGGTCGGACGACGCCCCACAGGATCGCGATCGCGACCGCCGACGTGCACGCCATCACGGCGGCCATCGGGGTGGCGGTCGTGATGCCGATCCAGCCGACGATCGGCGAGATGAGTCCGGCGACGCCGAAGTTCAGCGCACCGAGGAGCGACGCGGCCGTGCCGGCTTCCTTGCCGTGGGCGGCGAGGCCGATGACCTGCACGAGCGGGAACGAGAACCCGCACGCCGCGATGAAGAACCAGAGCGGGACGAGGACACCGACGAGACCGGCCCCGGCCTGGTCGAGCACCATGATCGCCACCGCGGCGAGGAACAGGGTCGCGGTCGAGCACGCCAGGATCCACTGCGGGCCGACACGCTGCGCCAACCGTGCCGACACCTGCACGCCGATCACGACGCCGACCGAGTTCACCGCGAAGAGCAGCCCGTACTGCTGCGCGTCGAGTCCGTAGAGGCCCTGGAACAGGAACGGCGACGCGCTGAGGTACGAGAACAGGCCGCTGAACACCATCGCACCGATCAGGGCGACCCCGACGAAGATGCGGTCCGAGAAGAGCGCCTTGTACCGCTGGCGCATCGTGGAGTGGCCGGACTCGTGCCGGCGGGCCGGCGGGAGGGTCTCGACGATGAGGAGCACCGCGGCCAGCACCACGGCCGCGCCGTAGCACGCGAGGAACACGAAGACGCCGTGCCAGCTCACGAACCGGAGCATCTGGGAGCCGATGAGCGGCGCGAGGATCGGTGCGAGGCCGTTCACCATCGCCAGGCGCGACAGCATGCGCACGAGCGGTTTGCCGCCGAAGAGGTCGCGGACGGTCGCCATCGCCACCACGCCGCCGGCGGATGCCCCCATGCCCTGCAGCACGCGGAAGAGCGCGAGGACCTCGACGTTCGGTGCCAGGGCAGCCCCGACCGAGGCCCCGACGTGCACGGACGTCGCGATGATCAGCGGCAGGCGGCGGCCGACCTTGTCGCTCCACGGACCGACGAGCAGCTGTCCGATCGCGAAGCCGAGCGTGGTCGCCGTCAGGGTGAGCTGGACCGCACCGTCGGTGATGCCGAACTGGTCCTTGATGGACGGGAACGCCGGCAGGTACAGGTCGATGGTGAACGGCCCGAGCGCGGTGAGCGCGCCCAGGACGAAGACGTAGACGAGTCGCTGCCTGCGGGAGAGCGAGTCTCCGGGGTGCAGGACGACCCGGAGCGAACCGGTGGCGGCGGGCGCGGTCACGAGCAGGGGTCCTTCGGCGGGGAGGGGAACGGAGGTGATCGCGGGATCGATCGAATCGAATCGATTCGCCCGCGGAACCATCCTACGGGTCGAGTGAGCGCTCTCGATGACCCCGCTGGGGGATTCCCGCGTGTTTCCGCGCTCGGAGGACCGTCCGTGAGCAGCGCATGCGATAGCGTCTGACTGCCCGTCGAAGCCGGGCAGAACCGGATCAGAAGGGGGTGGGCGTCATGGTGGATGCCCGGATCCTGCACACGACCGCGGCCCTCCGCGAAGCGATCATGCGGCTCGCGGCCGACCGTCCCGTGTCCCGCATCACCGTCGCCGACGTGACCCGCGCCGCCGGCATCAACCGCGCGACCTTCTACTCGCACGCCGTCTCCCCCGGATCGCTGCTCGCCGACGTGCTCACGCCCGAGCTCGACCGCATCCGGGAGGACGACACCGAGGCCCGCCGCGCCGCCGCCGACCGCGGTGCCGGCGCCGACGAGCTCGCCGCCATCACCCGGCGCGGGATCAACGCCGTCATCGAGCACGTGGTGACCCATCGGGACATCTACGCGAAGGCACTGCCCGACCCCGAGGACGCCTCGCTGCACCGGCTGCTCGTCGACCACTTCACGGTCTCGAGCGCGCAGCACATCCGCTCGCTCGACACCGTCGACCGCCCCGAGCTCCTCGCCGACGTCGCCGCCGGGTTCGTGGCGCAGGGCTTCGTCGGCGCGATCGAGGCCTGGCTGGCCGGACCACGCCGCGCCCGCAAGGCGCTCGTCGACACGATCGTGCTGTCGTTCCCGTCCTGGTGGCGCTGACCCGGTCGGACGACCGGCCGCGGCTCCGCACGCACCACGCGACGGACGGGAGGCACGGT
>NZ_MJGN01000001.1:149904-212660 GCF_001865065.1 Curtobacterium sp. MCBA15_008
ACCGTGCCTCCCGTCCGTCCGTCCGTCCGTCCCGGGTCGCGTCCGTTACCGGCGCGCCACCTGCGTCATGCCGGTGAAGGACACTGCACCGAGCCCCGTGACGTCGTCGTACCCCTTGGCGGTGGTGAGCGACGTGTCGTGGTCGAGCGTGACCAGGTAGTCCTTGCCCGAGGTCGCACTCGTGTAGGCCAGGGCGATCGGCGACCGCGGCGGCCGCACGTCGCTGAACGCCGTCGGTGCGGCACGGTAGGTCGCGTACAGCGTCGGGTTGGCGAACCCGAGCCGCGTGTGCGTCGACTGCTGGACGAGCGCCGACAGCGCCGCGGTCAGCGGCGAGGCCAGCGACGTGCCGCCGTACGTCTCGTTCTCGAACGCGCCGACGGCCAGCGTCGAGTCGTCCGTGATCGGGCGGATCCCGATCGAGAACCCGGTGTACGGGTCCGCGAGGGCCGCGAGGTCCGGCGAGACGCGCTTGCCACCGGCGAGCGACGCCGGGACGACGCCCTTCTGGTACGCGGGCTGGTCGAAGAGCGTGCTCCGGCCACCGCCGGCGCCACCGCCGACCAGGCCACCGGGGAGCGGCGTCGAGTAGACGTTGCCGCGGTCGCTGCTGACGATCTGGTCGAGCACGTCGCCCCACCCGGTCTCGAACGTCTTGCGGTCGTCCTTGCCGATGCCGAGGCTCGTGCCGCCGACCGAGGTCACCCACGGGCTGGACGCCGGGAAGTCGGGCTGGGCGCTGCCGAGCGCTGCGGACTCGTCGCCGTTGTCGCCGCTCGAGAAGTACAGGCCGATGCCCTCGCCGGCGGCCTGGACGTGCAGGTTCTCCTGGCCGCGGATGCTCGACAGGGGCACGTTCTCACCGATGTCGCCGTAGCTGTTGCTGACGAGGTTCGCGAGGCCCTGGTCGAGGATCTTCGACATCGCCACGTCGAGTCCGCCGCCGCAGTTCGTGCCGCCGACGTAGAGGATCTTCGCGGCCGGAGCGACGGCGTGCACGGACTGCACGTCGAGGGTCTCCTCGCCCTGCCACCCGCTCGGCTGCTGGCAGAGCGCCTGGTCGGTGAACTGCGCGGGCGAGGGGATGCGCTGGGCGAAGGTCGCGCTCGTCAGGGCCGGCTCGCCGTTCTGCACCGAGTAGCTGTTCGTGTCGTGGACGATCGACGGCGAGGCGTACGCGTCGATGATCGCCACGGTCTGGCCCTGCCCCTGGACGCCCTTCGCGGCCAGCCCGTCGACGCCGTACGCCGAACGGATCTGCTTCGGGACGTAGCCGCACGCGAACGTGTGCACGCTGGTCTTGCCGTAGGCCGCCGGCACCGTCGCGGTGTGCTGGCCGTCGTACTGCGAGCACTTCGCCTGGATGCCGGTCGGGGCCGTCGCCTGCTGCTTGAGCGAGCGGGCGGGGGTCGAGGTCGCCGGTGTCTCCCCCTGCTGGACGAGTTCCGGGTGGGTCAGCAGGCGGCCCTGGTCGACGCTGACGCCGCTGACGAGCCCGGCGACGGACGCGGGCAGGCTCGGCGCGGACGACGGCGCGACGAGGGTCCGACCCGCGTGCTGGTACTGGTGCAGCGAGACGCCGAGCACCGAGTTCACCACCGAGGCAGGACCGCGGAACACGACGTACTCGTGGCTGGCCGGCACGGCGGTGATCGAGAGGCCCTGCGCCCGCAGGAACCCGGTCACCTGGTCGGCGTCCGCCTTCGTCGGGGCGTACTTCGCGATCCACGCCGACGGGCTCAGGGGCTTTCGGTAGCGCGCGCTCCCGGGCGTCGAGACGGCGGTCGCGAGGGCCTCGGCCCCGCGCTGGTCCTGCAGCGGCAGGTACACCTCGCCCTCGACGTCGGTGCTGGCTGCGACCGTGCCGGCGTCGTTCGCGCTCGTCGCCCAGGTCGGGGTCGAGTCCGGCAGCACGTGCCGGGTCGCCGCGTCGGCCGGGCCGGCGGCGAAGAGCACGGCGCCGATGGTGCACGCCGCGGTGGTGAGCGCGATCGCGGTGGTGCGCGTCCGGCTCGTGGAGGGGGTGGTCCGACCGGGGGTCGGTGGGCGTCGTTGCACTTCGGGTCCTCTCGACGGTGAGCCCCTCGTGGTCGCGGGTCGCCGGGGCGGTCCGTTCCCAGCGGTTTCGTGGGCTGCGGTGAGGTGACTGTAATGAGTGGCGCGACGGCTCGGACAGTCGGTGGTTCCACCGACGAACCATGTCACCCGTCCGGGGGGCGAAGCTGTTGCTCCCCTCAGCCGTTCCGCCCCGCCGTTGCTGGGATCGACGGCGGCGTGCTGGGTCCCTGCCCTGAACCGGCGTGCCGGTGTTGCGCGCGGCGCGGCGGCATCGTGTGCACTTGCCGCGCTCAGCCCGTGGTGGGCTTCTCGCCCCGCTGCAGCGACTCGACGACGGCGACGGACTTGCCGACCAGGGCCGCGTCGGAGTCCGTGCCCTGCACCCGGTAGTCCGAGGCGACGCCGTCACCGCCCGTCCCCGACGCCGGCAGCGGGTCGCCGAGTGCGACGACGACCGCACCGGCGTCGTGCGCGACCTGTATCTCGCCGCTCAGGGCGGACGGGTCGGCGGCCTCGACGAGGAGCACCTTCGCGCCGGCTCGGACGAGGGTCCGGAGTGCCGCCCGCTGGTCACCGGACGGGTCCGTCGCGCCGGCCACCCGGACGTCGGGCCGGAAGCCCGCCGAGGTCAGGTCCCGCTCGAACCGGTCCGGCAGGGCGACCCCGCCGGAGGTCGGACCGGCGGTGGCGGCGGCGGGGAGCAGGACGACCCCGACCACGGCGTGCTGGTCGAACCCGCCGTCCGAACTCGTCAGGTCCGAGCTCTCGACCGGGGTGGGCGCATCGGACGTCGTGCCCTGGCACCCGGCCAGGACGAGCATCGAGCACACCGCCACGAGGGCGGCCACGGAGCGCAGCACGACGGATCCTCCAACGCTTGATCGGTCTGCCACGCTACCCGGTCCCGCCGGTCGCCGACGCCGAGCCAGAGGTCGAGCCCGACGCCGGGGGCGGCACCGGCCCGAGCCGACGGACGGCGGCGATCGCCAGGACCGCGATGACGATCATCCCCGCGAAGACGAGCGGGAACGACACCGTGCCCTCGGCGCCGCCGGTACCGATGAACAGCAGGCCGGTGACGGCGAGGCCGATCACGCTGCCCGAGGCGTCGGCGATGGTCAGGGCCGAGCTCGCGAAGCCGTCGTCGCCCTCGCGCGAGAACCGCAGCGTGAGCATCGAGGTCCGCGGGTAGATCGCGCCCATGCCGGCGCCGCCCACGAACCACCCGACGACGAGCAGCCACCACGGCAGGGCCAGGGACGCGACGGCGAGCGCGGTGAGCAGGCTGACGAGGACGAGTGCCAGACCGACGCCGAACGTGCGGGCGGCGGTGAGCCGGTCCTCCCCCAGGCGGCCGTGCACCCACGACGCTCCGGCCCAGCTCAGCGCGGCGACGGTGAGCGCGAGCCCGGCGGCCGATGCCGAGAGTCCGTCCTTCGCCTGCAGCAGGAACGGCACGTACGCCTCGCTGCCGAAGAACGCCGCCGCGACGAGCCCGCGGAGCAGGACCACCGACGACAACCCCGGAGCGGCGCGGAAGGTCCCGGCGGGCAGCAGCGGGCGCAGGGCGAACCACGTGCCGACGAGTCCGACCACGACGGCCGCCACCCGGGCCCAGGCGCCGAGGTCCGGAGCGATGTTGAGCAGCAGGATCGCGACCGCGGCGCCGACCGACCACGCGATGCGGGCACGCTGCCACGGCGGTCGGAGCGACGCGGCCGGCGGGTGCAGGCGGCCGAGGGTGGGGACGAGCAGGGCGAAGGCGCCGAGGGCGATCACGAGCGCGCCGGCGAAGACCCAGTGCCAGTTCCAGACGTCGGTGACGATGCCCGCCAGGGCCGGACCGACGAGCGCTGGCACCACCCAGGCGGCGGCGAACCCGGCGAACACCGGGCCGTGCAGCTCGGCGGGGAAGATGCGGGCGACGAGCACGTAGAGGACGACGTCGATCGCGCCGGCCCCGAAGCCCTCGACCAGTCGACCGGCGAGGAAGACCTCCATCGTCGGCGCGAGCATCACCACCGCGGTCCCCACGGCGAACAGGGCGGCGGACACCCACGCGACGACCCGGCCGCCGGCGCGGTCGGTCCAATTGCCGGCGAGCACCATGCCCGGCACGCCGGCCGCCAACGGTGCAGCGAAGGCGAGGGCGTAGAGGGTCTCGCCGTCGAGGTCGCGGCTGATCTCCGGCATGACGGTCGTCATCGCCAGGTTCTGGAACGCGGCGACGGCGACGATCGCGACCATGCCGACGGTGGCGAGGGCGTACGGTCCGCTGAACAGACTCGTCCTCGTCGCCGCGGTGCTCACCCGATCATCGTAGGGCGAGCCCGCGACGTCGGCGCGTGCGCGCCGTCCGTCAGCGCGCGAGCGCCTGCTGCAGGTCCGCCACCAGGTCGC
The DNA here is from genome assembly GCF_001865065.1 of Curtobacterium sp. MCBA15_008. Lineage (GTDB taxonomy): Bacteria > Actinomycetota > Actinomycetes > Actinomycetales > Microbacteriaceae > Curtobacterium. Next base: position 154,363 of record NZ_MJGN01000001.1, read on the forward strand.
CGGCGTCCTCGATGCCGACCGACAGCCGGACGACGTTCTCCGGCACGGCGAGCTCGGTGCCCTTCACCGACGCGTGCGTCATCTCCGACGGGTACCCGATGAGCGACTCGACGCCACCGAGGGACTCGGCGAGCGCGAACAGCTCGGTCGACTCCGCGAACCGCCGTGCGGCCGACGGCCCACCGGACAGCGCCACCGAGAGCATCCCGCCGAAGCCCCGCATCTGCCGGGCGGCGATCTCGTGCCCCGGGTGGTCGGACAGCCCCGGGTAGTAGACGCGCTCGACGCCCGGCGCGGCGACGAGCGCCTCGGCCACGGCCTGCGCGTTCAGCGAGTGCCGCTCCATCCGGACCGCGAGCGTCTTGATGCCGCGGGTCGTGAGGAACGCGTCGAACGGCGACGAGATCGCCCCGGCGCCGAACTGCAGGAACTGCACCTTCGCCGCGAGCTCCTCGTCGGCGAGCACCACGGCACCGCCCACCACGTCCGAGTGGCCGCCGAGGTACTTCGTGGTCGAGTACACGACCACGTCGGCCCCGAGCGCGAGCGGCTGCTGCAGCGCCGGCGAGGCGAACGTGTTGTCGACGACGACGAGCGCACCGGCCTCGTGCCCGAGGGTCGCGAGGGCGGCGATGTCCGCGATCTTCATGAGCGGGTTGGTCGGGGTCTCCACCCAGAGCACCGTCTGCGCCGGAGCGCCCTCGAGCGCGGCGCGCACCTGGTCGAGCTCGCTCATGTCCACGACGACCAGCTCGACGCCCCACGGCACGTGCAGGCGGCTGACCAGGCGGTGCGTGCCGCCGTAGACGTCGTTGCCCATCACGACGCGGGCGCCCGGGGCGAGCGCGGCACGGAGCAGGGCGTCCTCCGCCGCCAGACCGGAGGCGAACGAGTACGCGGCGATGCCGCCGTCGAGGTCCGCCAGGAGCGTCTGCAGCGAGTCGCGCGTCGGGTTGCCCGCCCGCGAGTACTCGTAGCCGTTCCGCATGCCTCCGATGCCGTCCTGCACGTACGTCGACGTCAGGTGGATCGGCGGGATGACGGCGCCGGTGGGGCCGTCGGGCTCCTGGCCGGCGTGGATGGCGCGGGTGCTGAACTCGGTCATGCGGGCGGGTTCCTTACTCGGGAGCGGTCGGGCGACCGGTCACTCGGACAGGTAGGTCATTCAGACAGGCCGGTCACTCGGACAGGTAGGTGAGGAGGTCGTGGCGGGTGAGGACCGTGACGGGCTTGCCGTCGGCGACCACGAGCAGCGCGTCGACGGACTCGAGGGCGCGGCGTGCGGACGACACGGACTCGCCGACGCCGATGAGCGGCAGCGGGTCGCCGACGAACCCGGTCAGGGCGTCCGCCATCTTCGCGGCGCCGGTGAAGACCTGCTCGAGCAGCGCCTTCTCCTCCACCGCGCCGACGACCTCGCCGATGACGACGGGCGGCTCGGCGCTCAGCACGGGCATCTGCGAGACGCCGTACTTCGTCATGATGTCGACGACCTCGCGCACGGTGTCGGACGGGTGCGCGTGGACGAGGTCCGGCAGCCGGCCGTCCTTGCCCGCGATGAGCGAGCCGACGGTCCGCTCGTCGTCCGTCTCGGCGAAGCCGTACGAGCGCATCCACCGGTCGTTGAAGATCTTGCCGAGGTAGCCGCGGCCGCCGTCCGGCAGGAGCACCACGACCACGTCGTCCTCGGTCAGGTCGCGGGCCGCACGGAGCGCGGCGACGACCGCCATGCCGCTCGAGCCACCGACGAGCAGCCCTTCCTCGCGCGCGAGCCGCCGGGTCATCGCGAACGAGTCGGCGTCGGACACGGCGATGATCTCGTCCGGCACGCCGGCGTCGTACGCGCCGGGCCAGAAGTCCTCGCCGACGCCCTCCACCAGGTACGGGCGCCCGGTGCCACCGGAGTAGACGGACCCCTCGGGGTCGGCGCCGACGATCCGGACGCGGCCGTCCGACGCCTCCTTCAGGAAGCGTCCGGTGCCGGAGATGGTGCCACCGGTGCCGACGCCCGCGACGAAGTGCGTGACGCGTTCCTCGGTATCGCGCCAGATCTCCGGACCGGTGGTCTCGTAGTGGCTGCGCGGGCCGTTCGGGTTCGCGTACTGGTTCGGCTTGTACGCCCCGGGGATCTCGCGGACGAGCCGGTCGGACACCGAGTAGTAGGACTCGGGGTGCTCCGGGGGCACGGCGGTGGGCGTCACGACGATCTCGGCGCCGTACGCCGTCAGCACGTTGCGCTTGTCCTCGCCGACCTTGTCGGGCAGCACGAACACGCACCGGTAGCCGCGCTGCTGCGCGACGAGCGCGAGCCCGACGCCGGTGTTGCCGGAGGTCGGCTCGACGATGGTGCCGCCCGGGCCGAGTTCGCCGGAGGCCTCGGCCGCGTCGAGGATGCGGGTGGCGATCCGGTCCTTCGAGGACCCGCCGGGGTTGAGGTACTCGACCTTGACGAGCACGGTCGCGCGCACCCCCTCGGTCACCCGGTTGAGCTTGACCAGCGGGGTGTCGCCGACGAGGTCGATGACGGAGTTCGCGTAACGCACCCGTCGATCCTAGGCGGCGGACACCGTCCGCTGCTGGGATGCGACGTGCGCGGACACCGCGGCCGAGACCTCCTGCCGCCGCCGGTCGATGACGTCGCCCATGTCCCGCGCCAACGCCGGGGTCCCCCGGACGATCTGGTCGAGCGCCGTGGCGGGCACGACCAGCACCGCGACCTCGGTGAGGGCGTACGCGCTCGTGAGCAGCGCCTCCCGGGTCAACGCCGTCTGCCCGACGTAGTCGCCGGCCTCGACGCGGGTCGCGGGCAGCTCGGCGTCCTCGAACGGGACCCGCAGGTCGACGCTCCCCGACAGCACGAACCGGACCGCGTCCGGCACCGTGCCGGCGGTGAGGATCGTCTCCCCCGCCGCGTAGCGCTCCAGCCGGGTGACCGGTGCCAGGGCCGCCACGTCGTCGCCCGTCAGGTACAGGGTCGCGGCGATCGTCTCGACGGCGGCGTCGCGCCGTTCGTCGGTGACGAAGTCGTCGGTGGTGTCGCCGTCCAGCCCGAGGCCGGCGCGACGCGCCGCGTACCAGAGCCACATCCGGAACTGGGCGAGCGCGTCGCCCTCCTGCGACGGGCCCCGGACCTCGAACGCCAGCGAGTACCCGGCGCCACCCGTCGGGACGGCCACCGGCTGCGTGCCCGGGTACCGCTGCGGCAGGCCGGACGCGACCCGCTGGAGCAGCGCGACCACGGCCGCCGGTGGGTCGTCCGTCGTGAACGTGACGTCCGTCGTGACCGGGAACGTGCCTCCCGTCCGGCTGAGGTTCGTGAAGGACGCGCCCGCCAGCGACGAGTTCGGCATGATCAGGATCCCGGCGCCCGTGTCGATGTGCACCGACCGCCAGTTCACCTCGACGACCCGGCCCCGCACCCCGCCGGTGTCCAGCCAGTCGCCCAACCGGAACGGCTGCTCGAAGAGCAGGAACAGGCCGGCGATGACCGGGCCGACCGCGGACTGCAGCGCGAGGCCGATGACGAGCGACCCGACGCCGAGGGCGGTGAAGATCCCGCCGACGTCGGCGCCCCACACGATCTTGAACACGAGCGCCAGCCCGAGGGCGATGAGCACGATGCGGGCGATGTCCACGAAGATCGACGGGATCTTCTCGCGCCAGCTGCCCTTCCGGGCGTTCGTGAACAGGACGATGTTGAGGCCGTTCAGCACGAACACGATGATGAGGAAGCCGAGCACCGTGCCGATGACCTGGTTCGCCACCGGCTTGCCCGGGTCCACGGCGTCGGTCACCTGGACGGACAGGACGAGGATCGCGATGATCGGCACGACGGCGTTCCGGAGCAGCCCGACCACCTTGTGCATCGCGTTGCCGCGACGCTCCAGGTTCGACTGCAGCTCGGTCAGGACCAGCAGCACGAGCGGCAGCCCGACGATGACGCTGATCGCCGGCCAGAACCACGCCTGCTCCCAGAACGCGGTCACGACACCGCTCCCGACGTGCGCTCGAGCTTCCAGATCCGCTGCGGACCGGCCTGGGTCTGCACCTCGCCGGCGTCCTGCACGCCGGCCCGGTCGCCGAGCTTGTCGACCACCCGCTGCGTCGCGTAGACCCCAGGCGCCGGTGCGATGCCCTGCACCCGGTACGCCAGGCTCACGGCGTCGCCCCACATGTCGTAGACGATGCTCGACCGGCCGACGAGCCCGCTCGTGACCTGACCGGTGTCGATCCCGGCGCGCAGGCCGATCTTCGCGCCGTGCTGCGCGTTGAAGCGTTCGAGCACGCCCTGGGCCTCCTCCGCCCAGTCGACGACCCGGCGGACGTTGTCCACGCGCGGCACGCTCAGTCCGCAGCTGGCGAGGTAGCCGCTGCGGGTCGTGCGGACCCGCTCGATGCCGTGTCGTCCTGCGGCCTCGTCGAGGGAGCGCCAGACGTCGTTGACGAGCGACAGCGACTCCTCCGCCGTCAGGTCCGCCGCGAACTCGTCGAAGCCGGTGATGTCGGCGTACACGACCGCGACGTCCTGGTGGTCCGCCGCGATCGTCTCGTCGCCCTGCTTGTAGCGGCGGGCGACCTCCTCCGGCATCAGGGTGAGCAGCAGCGTGTCGTTCTGTCGCCGCTGCTCGTCGAGGAGGTCCTGCTTCACCTGCAGGCTCCGGCTCATGTCGTTGAACGCCAGGCCGAGGTCGCCGATCTCGTCGCCGGCCTTCGTCTGCACCTCGACCCCGAGGTCACCCGAGCTCACCCGGTTCACCGCGGTCTGCAGCCGTCGGATCGGCCGGACGAACACCTGCGCGAGCAGCAGGGACAGCAGGCTGACCAGCACGATGATGCCGACGAGCGCGAGACCGATGTTCCGGGCGAAGTCGTTCACCGGCGCGAACGCCTCCGACGAGTCCATCTGCGCGACCACCACCCAGCGCAGTCCGTCGACCTCGAGCGGGGCGTAGGCGGACAGCACCTCCTTGCCCCGGTAGTCGGTCGAGATCATTGTGCCGGTCTTGCCCTGCAGCGCCCGACTGACCGGGGTGGTGTTCACCTCCTGCAGCAGGACCGACCCCTTGACGGCCACCTCGCGCTTGGCGGTCGCCGGAGCAGTCCCGGCCGAGACCACGTCGCGCCGGTACTGCTCCGGGTGCTGGAGCAGCTGGCGCGGGTACGACCGCATCAGGCTGTCGTCGCCGACCAGGTACGACTCCCCGGTGTCCCCGAGGCCGTCGTCCTTCCACTGCTCGTTGCCCGTCATCACCTGGTTGATGAGGTCGATCGGCACCTGGACCGCCATCACGCCGATGACCTTGCCGTCCTCGCCCACCGGGGACATCACCCAGAGCGTCGGCACGTTCAGGCTCGGCACGTACCGGGCGAAGTCCGTCACCACGAAGTCGTCGGCGCTCGTCAACTGCAGCGCCTGCTCGTAGCCGGTCGCCAGGTTCGAGTCGCGGAACGGGCCGTCGTCGAGGTTCGTGCCGAGGTCGGCCCCCGAGTACGCCGAGTACACGACGTCGCCGTCGGTGTTCATCAGGAGCAGGTCCTCGTAGCCCGCAGACTCGACGGCCTGCCGGAAGTACGACTGGTACTCGGCGTGCGCCGTCGACCACGCGCTGCCGTCCCCGGCGTCGTCCTGCACGATCGCCTTGTCGTAGTCGGTGAACGGTGCCGTGTACCGCGCCTGCAGGTACGCCTGCGGGTCCTCGGTCGGGGCGAACTGGTCCGGGTTCGCCGACCCGCCGTTCCGCTCGTCGAGCTGCGGCACGAAGCTGTCGCGGTACCAGGCGTCGACCTTCGCGTGGTCGTCGTCCGACACCGGACGCGACTGCAGCTCGTCCCACCCGGACTCGAAGGCCTTCGTCGCGCCGATGACGCTCGCGTTCCGCGTCTGCGACACCACCGTCTGGGTGAACTGGCCGAACGAGCGCTTCAGCTCGGTCGTGCGGCTCTCGCGGAGCGAGGTGACCTGGTTGAACGCGGCGGTCTCGAGCGAGGCGCGACCGTTCAGGTACCCGACGACGCCCACCACCAGGGCGGCGACGATGCTCACGGCCAGGAGCATCACGAGCAGCTTCGACTGGATGTCCAGCGTCCCGCTCGTGAGGAACGCGCGGAACTTCCCCCTCCGTCGTGGCGCGTCCTCGACGACGCGAGGAGCACCGGGACTCGCCGGGCCCGTGGGCGGGATGGGGTCGGACGGTGGGACAGCTGTCACTTCGGACTCCGCTCAGGGCACGGGGTGCTCGCGATCGTGTTCGCGCTCTCCGGACAACTGCTACCACGCGAGCAACGCTCGCGTCATCATCGGTGCCGTTTTCGTACCGGCCTGGAGGCGCGGGGCGGCGCCGACCCGCGCCTCCAGTCCGTCTCGTGGGACGCGAGCCGCTCGCGCTCGAGCGTCGGGATGCACGCCGCACGCCGCCACGCAGCGCGCCGCCACGGCACGCGCGGACCGCGCCACGTCAGCTGCCGAGTGCGTCCGCCGGGGCGTTCTGCTGCCGGTGCAGCGTCGCGTAGATGCCGTCGCGGCCGAGCAGCTCCTCGTGGCTGCCCTGCTCGACGATCTGGCCGTGGTCGAGGACGAAGATGACGTCCGCGTCACGGATCGTCGACAGCCGGTGCGCGATCGAGATCGTCGTCCGCCCCGCGGCGGCCGTGTCGAGTGCCGTCTGCACCACGCGCTCCGAGATGGAGTCGAGCGCGCTCGTGGCCTCGTCGAGGACGAGCACCGGCGGGTCCTTCAGCAGCACCCGTGCGATCGCGATGCGCTGCTTCTCGCCGCCGGACAACCGGTACCCGCGCTCCCCCACGACGGTGTCGTACCCGTCCGGGAACGACGCGATCGTCTCGTGGATGTTGGCCGCCCGCGCCGCCTGCTCGAGTTCCTCGTCGGTGGCGTCCGGCTTCGCGTAGCGCAGGTTGTCGCCGATCGTGGCGTGGAACAGGTAGGTCTCCTGGGAGACGATGCCGACGTGGCGCATGAGGTCCTCGTGCACGATGTCCCGGACGTCCTGCCCGGCGAACCGGACCGAACCCGCCGTCGCCTCGTAGAGCCGCGGCACCAGGTACGACACCGTCGTCTTGCCCGCGCCCGAGGGGCCGACGAACGCTGCGAACTGTCCGGGCTGGAGCTCGAACGACACCCCGCGGAGGGTCGGCTTGTCGGCCTCGCCGTCCGGGTAGGTGAACGTGACGTCCTCGAACGCGACGTGCCCGACGCGCGACTCGTCCACCGGCTTCGCCGTCGGTGAGTCCGTGATCGCCGGCTCGAGGTCCATGTACTCGAAGATGCGGGCGAACAGTGCCCCGGAGGTCTGCAGGTCGAGCACCACCCGGAGGAGGCCGACGGTCGGGAAGAGCAACCGGGACTGCACGGTCGTGAACGCCACGATCGTGCCCGCGGTGATCGGGACGTCGCCGATGATGAGGAACGCGGCGACGACGTAGATGATCGCCGGGATGATCGACAGGAAGATCTGCACGATCGCGAAGAACCACTGGCCGGACATCTGCTGGCGGACCTGCAGCCGGATCTGGTTCCGGTTCTCGGCGCCGTACCGCTGGGTCTCGCTGCGCTGCTGGTTGAAGCTCTTCGCGAGCAGGATGCCGGAGACGCTCAGGGCCTCCTGCGTGATCGCCGTCATGTCCGACAGCGACTCCTGCGTCTCGCCGGCGATGCGTGCGCGGACCTGTCCGACCCGGCGCTGCGCGATGACGAGGAGCGGCAGCAGCACGACCGCCACCAGGGTCATCTGCCAGCTCAGCAGCAGCATCGCGACCACCGCGGCGATCACCGTCACGGTGTTGCCGAGCACGGACGAGATGGTGTTGTTCAGCACGCTGGCGACCCCGCCGACGTCGTTCTGCAACCGCGACTGGATCACGCCGGTCTTCGTGCGGGTGAAGAACGCCAGCTCCATGCGCTGCAGGTGCCCGAAGAGCCGCATGCGCATCGAGCCCATGACCTTGTTGCCGACCGTCGCCGTCAGGTAGGTCTGCCAGACGCCGACCCCGGCGCTCGCGATCCACAGCGCGACCATCGCGCTGACGAGTTCGTAGAGCACGGGCAGGTTCGGCCCGCGGCCGTCCTTCGGGAAGAGGCCCTCGTCGAACGCCTTCTGCGTGAGGAGCGGCGGGATCACCGAGATCGCCGCGCCCACCAGCACGAGCACCACCGTGAGCATGATCGCGTTCCGGTGCGGCACGAACAGCCCCGAGATCCGCTTGACGAGGTTGGGGATCCGGGGCGCCTCGGCGTTGGCGGCCTTCTGCGCCGCGAAGTCGCCGCTCGAGATGCGACCGCCACCGCGGCCACCACCACCACCGCCCCCGCCGCGCATCCCGCCGCCGTGCATGCTCATGGAGCCAACCTAGCCCCGGGGTGCGACGTCGGCCGTCCCTGCTCATTTGACCCTGTTCAGGGGGCATGCGACGATTTGCCGTCCCCATCCCCGCACCACTCGAGGTCCCATGACGTCCGCGTCCACCCGCCCCACGTCCCTCCGCACGCAGCTCGCACGCCGCAAGCCGATCGAGCAGCTGCAGGCCGAGGCCTCGGCAGGGGTGGACGGCGAACCGCTCCGGCGCTCGCTCGGGGTCTGGCACCTGACGATGATCAGCGTCGGTGCGACGCTCGGCACCGGCATCCTGGTCGTCCTCGGCACCGCCGTGCCGCTCGCCGGGCCCGCCGTCTGGATCTCCTTCGTGCTCGCCGGGATCGCCGCGCTGCTCTCCGCGCTCTCGTACGCCGAGATGGCCGGCGCGGTGCCGACCTCCGGGTCGAGCTACTCGTACACCTACGCCACGATGGGCGAGGGGATCGCCTGGGTGTGCGGCTGGTGCCTCGTGCTCGAGTACGCCGTGTCGGTCGCCGCCGTCGCGGTCGGCGCGAGCGAGTACGTCGACGAGACCCTGCGGGTGTTCGGGCTGCACCTCCCCGCCGCGCTCTCGGCACCTCCGGGCGACGGCGGCGTGGTGAACCTGCCGGCCGCCGTCCTGGTGCTCCTCGCCACAGCGATCCTGCTGCCCGGCGCGCGGGAGAGCGCCTGGGTGAACACCGTCATGGTGCTCGTGAAGATCGCCCTGCTCGTGTTCTTCGTCGTGGTCGCGTTCTGGGCGTTCCAGGCGCAGAACTTCGAGCCGCTCGCGCCGATGGGCGCCGCCGGGGTCACGGCCGCGGCGTCCCGCCTGTTCTTCTCGTACATCGGGTTCGACGCGGCGTCCACCGCGGGCGAAGAGGCGAAGAACCCCCGCCGCGACCTCCCCCGCGCCATCATCGGCTCGATCGTGCTGATCACCACGCTCTACATCCTCGTCGCGATCGCCGCGATCGGAGCTCGCTCGTGGACGCAGTTCTCGTCGTCCGAGGCGTCCCTCGTGCGGATCGTCGTCGACGTCACCGGCCAGCCGGTCGTGGCGCTCGTGTTCTCGATCGGTGCCGTCGTCGCGATCGCCAGCGTCGTCCTCACCGTGCTCTACGGGCAGACCCGCATCCTGTTGACCATGGCCCGGGACGGCCTCGTGCCGAAGGTCTTCGGCAAGGTCTCTCGCCGCACCGGGACCCCGATCTGGAACACGCTCATCATCGGGCTCGTCGTCACCGTGGTCTCCGCACTCGTGCCGCTCGGGGAGCTCGCCGACGCGACGAGCATCGGCACGCTCGTGGCGTTCGCCCTCGTCAACGTCTCAGTCATCGTGCTCCGCCGCACGCAGCCCGGACTCGAGCGGTCCTACCGCGTGCCGCTGTTCCCCGTCGTGCCGGTCGTCGGGGCGCTCTGCTGCGTGCTCCTCGCGGTGTTCCTCGGCGTCGGGACGTGGATCGCGTTCGGCATCTGGATGGTCGCCGGCGCGGTGCTGTACCTGGCCTACGGCCGCCGCCACAGCACGCTGCGCTGACGCGCGCTACGGGGGCGGTCCCGCACGCGGCGCGCGGCGCGCGGCGGCCCCGATTCGCGAAAGCGACAGTTGGCTGCGGAACTTCCGCGCGCATCTGTCGCTTCGCCGGGAGGAACGGTGACCGTTCCGCGAGATCTGTCGCGCAGCGAGTCGGCCGGGGTGCGCGCGGGGCGCTCGCTCCTCACCGACACGGGACACCGTGCTGCCGGAGATGGGTGCGGAGGCGCTCCGGATCGGCACAGTGCGCCCAGTGCACACGCACGAACCTGCGGACCTCCCGACGACTTCGGATCCGGTCTTCGCGCTGCTTCTCGATCCACAGCGCTTCGGACCCGCTTCGGCCATGCAGCATCGCCGGGTCCTCGTACTTCTGCCGACCGTCGAACTCGATCACGATGCCCTGCCGCGGCAGCCAGAAGTCGACCCGGTCGACGGCGCCGTCCACGCCGACGAACTCGTGCTGCGGTTCCATGTCCGGGCACCCGAGCTCGGCCGCACGCGCTGCGAAGTAGGACTCGCCCACCGACTCGTGGCGAACGTCGCAGATCTCCAACGCGTGCTCGAGCCGGACCGCGCCCCACGGACCCGCAACCAGCGCCAGGCGCTCGAGGTCTTCGTGCGTTACTCCGTTGCGGAGCGCGTGGTCCAGCCCGACGACCGCCGCGGCCAGGGGTCCTCGACGGGCGAGCTCGATCGTCGTCTGCGCGAGATCGGTGTACTCGACACCGTGGAACCGGCGCCCCGACACGAGCGAAGACCCGGCGTGCATCGTCAGTCCGGCACGGCGGAGATCATGTTCCAGCCCGAGCACGTTCGCATGGACGCGCTCCGGCCACGGGTCGAGACGAGGTGCCCCGAAGATCGCAGCCGCCGAGTCGAGCGACCACACGGCGCCTTCGCGGAGCAGCGGGAGTGCGGCACGCATGCGGACGAGGTGTCGGCTCAGGCCGTCGAGTGCGTCCCACGCCGAGCGTTCGACGTAGACGCCATGGCGCACGCGGACGAGTTCGCCGGCCAGCTTGCGGCGCTGCAGCTGTCGTGCGGCTGCGCGCTCGAGTTTGTTCGTCCGGAACAGTGCGATGGCATTGGCGGGGTGCATCGCAGCACTCTGTCGCCCAGCGCAACCAATGCCGGCGTCGTTCGCCGATCTGTGGAAAACCCACGTGCCTCCAGGCAGCCGGCCGGCGATGCGGAAGCGACCAACCTCGGGAAGCGGGCACCGTCAGAGGCGCCGAAGCGACAAGAAGCCGTGATCCTTTCGGGCCCATCTGTCGCTTTCGCGAAAGCGACAGAAAGCGGCCCGGCCCGCACCGCGCTCGCACCGCACCGCACCCCGCACACGACGAAGGCCGCCACCCCCGGAGGGGCAGCGGCCTTCGCGCAGAGTTGCGCAGTACTTACGCGAGCTCGATCGTGGCGCCGGCGGCCTCGAGGGCCTCCTTCGCCTTGTCGGCCGTCTCCTTGTTGACACCCTCGAGGATCTTGGCGTCAGCGGTCTCGACGAGCGCCTTGGCCTCACCGAGGCCGAGCGACGTCAGGCCACGGACCTCCTTGATGACCTGGATCTTCTTGTCACCGGCCGACTTGAGCACGACGTCGAACTCGGTCTTCTCCTCGACCTCCTCGGCGGGGGCAGCAGCGCCACCGACCGCGGCAGCGGCGACGGGGGCAGCAGCGGTGACCTCGAAGACCTCTTCGAACTTCTTCACGAAGTCCGAGAGCTCGATGAGCGTGAGCTCCTTGAAGGCCTCGATGAGCTCGTCCTGCGAAAGCTTCGCCATGATTTTCTCCTACTACTAGCTAGTACGTGTGGTTGATGAACGCGTGCCTGATCAGGCCGCGGACTCCTGCTTCTCGCGAAGGGCGTCCACGGTGCGGACGGCCTGCGAGAGGGGTGCCTGGAACAGGTACGCAGCACCGAACAGCGAGGCCTTGAAGGCGCCGGCGAGCTTGCCGAGCAGAACTTCACGGGACTCGAGGTCGGCGAGCTTGTCCACCTCGGTCGCGGAGAGCGGGTTACCGTCGAAGTAACCACCCTTCACCACGAGCTCGGGGTTCGCCTTGGCGAATGCACGCAGCGACTTCGCGACGGCGACGGTGTCACCGTGGACGAAGGCGAGAGCGGACGGACCGGCGAGTTCGTCGTCGAACGACGAGATGCCGGCGTTGTTCGCCGCGATCTTGGTCAGCGTGTTCTTCACCACGGCGTACGTGGCGTGCTCACGGATCGAGTTGCGGAGCTCCTTGAGCTGCGCGACCGTGAGACCGCGGTACTCGGTGAGCAGAACGGCGTTCGAGCTACGGAAGGACTCCGTGAGCTCGGCGACCGCAGCTTCCTTGTTCGCCATGGTTCTCCTTGGGGGTCTTGCCGGCAGCCCCAGGTCCACGAACGAAAAAAGCTCCGGCGCAGAGGCTCGGAGCTGCTCTCACCAGATGGTGGGAGTGGTTCGGAACACCTGCGCGGGATGCCTCTCTCGAGAGAGGACCTTCGGTTGCGACGCAAGCGCAGCAACATCCGGCGGTCTTTGGCTTCGAGAACTGTACCAGACGCTCTGGTCGTCACCAAACGGCGGACGGGAGGCGCGGCGCGGGCCCGCCCCGCGCCTCCCGACCGACGGTCCGATGGACCGATGGACCGATGGACCGATGGACCGATGGACGGTCAGTCCCGGGCTGCCGACTGCGAGACCGGCAGGTGCACCGTGAACACGGTGTCCCCCGGCTCGCTCCGCACGTCGACGGACCCGCCGTGCGCCTGCACGACGGCGTCCACGATCGCGAGCCCGAGGCCCGTCGACCCGGCGGTCCGGGATCGCGAGCTGTCCGCACGGGCGAACCGCTCGAACAGCTTCGGCAGGAACTCGGGGTCGATCCCCTGCCCGGTGTCCCGCACGGTCAGGTCGACGCCGCCCGCGACGGGCGTGATGCCGACGGTGATCCGGGTGCCGTCCGGCGTGTGGGTCCGGGCGTTCGTCACGAGGTTCACGATGACCTGGTGCAGCCGCGCGGCATCGCCGACGACGACCACGGGCGAATCGGGGACGTCGACCTCGATCGGGTGCTCGGGCGATGCGGCGTGGGCGTCGTTCACGGCGTCGAGCACGAGGCCGGTGAGGTCGACGTCGTCGAACTGGACCTCGCGGCCCTCGTCGAGGCGGGCGAGGAGCAGCAGGTCCTCGACCATCGACGTCATCCGGATCGACTCGGACTCGATCCGGCTCATCGCGTAGACGACGTCCTGCGGCAGGTCCCCGCCCATCCGCCGGGTGAGTTCGGCGTAGCCGCGCACCGACGCGAGCGGCGTGCGGAGCTCGTGCGACGCGTCGGCGACGAACTGGCGCACCTTCTGCTCCGAGCGTTCGCGGGCCTGCATGGCTCCGGCGATGTGCCCGAGCATCCGGTTGAAGGCGCTGCCCACTCGGCCGACCTCGGTGCGGGGGTCGGTGTCGGGGACGCGGACGTCCTGCAGGGCGTCGCTCCGCTCGAGCGGCATCCGGGCGACGGTCGACGCGGTCTCGGCGACGCGTTCGAGCGGCCGGAGGGAGCGGCGGACGACGACGGCTGCCACGAGCGATGCGGCGACGAGTGCGGCCGCGACGACGAGGATCACGACGAGCAGCAGGGACCGGACGCTCTCGTACACCGGGGACATCGGCAGCCCGACGACCAGCACCGCGTTGCCGAGCACGGGGTTGTCGACCTGCACGGCGGCCACACGGTACCGGCCGATCCCCCCGCCGAGGTCCATCGTGGCCGGCGCGACGCCGACCTTGACGTCGCCGAGGCGTTGCAGCTGCAGGGTGGAGAGCTGCCCGCGGGAACCGTCCTCCTGCAGGACGATGCCGCCGGCGCCGCCACCCGTCACGTAGTAGGCGGTCAGCGTGCCGGCGGCCTGGCCGAGCGGTTGCAGGAGGTCGTCGCTCGGTCGCCCGCCCTGCTGCCCGTCCCCCTCGCCGAACTTCGTGCTCGCACGGGTCGTGGCCTTCTGCAGCTGCCCGTCGATCGCCCCCGTCTGGATCGACGCGAGCGCGATGATGCTGCCCGCGCCGATGACCGCGCTGACCGCGACGACGAGGGCGACGATGCTCAGGACGAGCCGACGCCGGAGGGTCACGAGGTGGGCTTGATGACGTACCCGACGCCGCGCACCGTGTGGATCATCGGGGTCTCACCGACGTCGATCTTCTTGCGCAGGTAGGAGATGTAGATCTCGACGACGGAGGACTTCCCGCCGAAGTCGTACGACCAGACGCGGTCGAGGATCTGCGCCTTCGACAGCACACGACGCGGGTTGCGCATCAGGAAGCGGAGCAGTTCGAACTCGGTTGCCGTCAGCTCGATCGAGCGGCCGGCACGCGAGACCTCGTAGGACTCCTCGTCGAGCACCAGGTCGCCCACGACGATGCGGGAGTCCCCGGCCTCGGAGATCGAGATCTGCGAGCGGCGGATGAGCCCGCGCAGACGTGCCACGACCTCCTCGAGGGAGAACGGCTTCGTGACGTAGTCGTCGCCGCCCGCGGTGAGCCCGGTGACGCGGTCCTCGACGGAGTCCTTCGCGGTGAGGAACAGCACCGGGGTGTCGTCGTTGTTCTGCCGGAGCCGGCTGAGCACCTGCAGGCCGTCGAGGTCCGGCATCATCACGTCGAGCACCATCGCGTCGGGCTTGAACTCCCGCGCGGTCGTGAGTGCGTCCTGCCCGCCGTTCGCGCTCTTCACGTCCCAGCCCTCGTACCGGAGCGCCATGGACAACAGGTCGGTGAGGCTGGCTTCGTCGTCGACGACGAGGATGCGCAACGGGGTTCCGTCGGCACGTGTGAGGCGCGGTGCTGCTGCAGGCTGGGAGATGGTCACGTCTTCGAGTATCGAGAGATTCCTATGAGGCGTCTGTGGAGCGCCCCTCTGCCGTCTGTGGGTTGCCGAGGACGCGCACGGACACGCGTCCGTAGGTTCGAGGAATGCTGCGTTCCTCGGCCTGGCCGTCCTCCGCCCGTCGCGTCGACAGCGCCCGGATCGAGGAGCAGGCCGGGAGGCACGGCTCGTCCCCGGCGGACCGGCTCGCGTTCGCGCAGACGGTCACCACCACGGCGTCGATCCTGTCCGCGGGCACCGCCGGCTCGTGCTTCGCGACGCTCGCGGCGATCGCCGCGGCCGACGTCGCGACCGCTCGGACGGTCGAACCCCACCTGGACGCGCTCGGCATCCTCGCGCAGGCCGGAGTCGCCGTGCCGCCGGGCTCGACGTGGGGCGTGTTCGCCGCCGAGGGGCCGGGGCTCCGACTGACGGCCTCGAGCGTCTCGTCCGACGGGTCGTCCGACGGTCCGGTCGTGCTGGACGGGACGAAGCCCTGGTGCTCGCTGGCGTCGACGCTCTCCCACGCGCTCGTCACCGCGCACGTGTCCGCGGACGGAGAGGTCGAGCGTCAGCTGTTCGCGGTCGACCTCCGCCAGCCCGGCGTGACCGTGCACGACGAGGCCTGGGTCGCCCGGGGCATGCCGGACGTGCCGAGCGGCCCCGTGGACTTCGCCGGCGTCCGTGCCGAACCGGTCGGCGGTCCCGGCTGGTACCTCCGGCGTCCGGGGTTCGCGTGGGGCGGGATCGGCGTCGCGGCGTGCTGGTGGGGCGGCGCGGTCGGACTCGCCCGGGTGCTCCGTGCGCTGGCGGCCGACCACCCCGACTCCGAGTTGCTGCAGGCGGCGCTCGGGGCCACCGTTGTCGACCTCGCCGACGCCGAGGACGCCCTGGCCGACGCGGCCGCGCGGATCGACGCGACCGAGCAGGACGACGACACCGACTGGTCCCTGCTCGCGCAACTCGTCCGGTCGCGGGTCCGCCGCGCCGTCGACGCCGTGCGTTCCCGGGTGGTCGCGACGGTCGGCCCCGGCCCGCTGACCACCGACCCGGCGGTCGCCGCACGGGTCGCCGACCTCGAGCTCTACGTGCTGCAGGACCACGGCGACCGCGACCTGGCACGCATCGGCCGGAAGGTCCTGGCGGGCGCCGGCGGTGTCGCGTGGTGAGCTTCGACCACCGGCAGCCCGGCACGGACCCCGCTGCCTGGACCCGTTCGACGGCCGGCGTCGCGGCAGCACCGGTGACCCTCGACGGCATCGGCTCCGTGGTCGTCGTCGCACCCCACCCGGACGACGAGACCCTCGGCGCCGGTGCGCTCATCGCCACGGCGGCCGACGCCGGGGTCCCCGTGCACGTGCTGCTCGTCACGCGCGGCGAGTGGTCGCACCCGGACTCGCCGACGACCACCCCTGACGACCTCCGGAGGGTCCGCGAGGACGAGTTCCGGACCGCGCTCCGGGTCCTGCACCCCGCGGCGAGCGCCACCGTCCTCGACGTGCCCGACGGCGGGCTGCGCGAGCACCCCGACGTGCTCCGCGACGCCCTGGCCGCACGGCTCGCCGGGGCATCGCGCCCGACGCTCGTGGTGGCGCCCTGGCGCGGCGACGGTCACCGTGACCACCGCATCGCGGGCGAGGTCGCCGAAGAGGTGGTCGACGGGTCCGAGGGCGCAGTGCTGCTGACCTACCCGATCTGGGCCTGGCACTGGGACGACCCGGACGCGTCGGCGATGCCCTGGGACCGTGCGCGGGTGCTCGCGGTGCCGGCCGACGTTCTCGACCGCAAGCGACGGGCGCTCGACGCGTACCGGTCGCAGACCCAGCCGCTGTCGCCGGCGCCCGGGGACGAGGCCATCGTCGACGACCGGCACGCCGCGCACCACCTCCGCTCCGTCGAGTGGTTCTTCGCGCCGGACGACGACCGTGCCTCGGCGGCGGCGGCCTCCCGCTCCCGGGAGTCCTTCGACGCCCACTACGAGCGGAAGCCGGAGGGGTGGGACTTCGACGGCTCCTGGTACGAGCGGCGGAAGCGTGCCGTGACCCTGGCGGCGCTCCCCCGCGAGCGCTACCGATCGGCGCTCGAGCTCGGCTGCGCGACCGGCGTGCTGACGGCAGCGCTCACGGAGCGTGCCGACGACGTGCTCGGCACCGACATCTCCGCCGCACCGCTCGAGCGTGCGCACCACCGTGCACCGACCGCGCGGTTCGTGCAGGCCGCGCTGCCGTCGGAGTGGCCGGCCGGCCGGTGGGACCTCGTCGTGATGTCCGAGGTCGGCTACTACCTGTCCCCCGCCGACCTCGACGCGACGATCGACCGCGTGCTCGCCTCGCTCGACGACGACGGCGTCCTGGTCGCCTGCCACTGGCGGCACCCCGACGACGAGGCGGTGTCGAGCGGTGACGTCGTCGACGCGCGGCTCGCCGAGCGGTGGCCGCGCCCGGCGCTCGTCCGGCACGTCGAGGAGGACTTCGTGCTGAGCGTGTTCCCCGGCGCCGCCGTCGTCTCGGTGGCGACCGCCGAGGGACTGACCCCGTGAGCCTCCCCGCGCGCATCGACGTCGTCGTCCCGGCGCACGACGAGGAGGACGGGATCGCCGGCTGCTTGGGCGCGCTCGCCGACGCCGTCCGGATGCTGGCCCGTACCCACCCGGAGGTGGCGGTCGCCGTGACGGTCGTGCTCGACGGGTGCACCGACCGGACCGCTGACGTCCTCCGCGCCGCCGCAGCCGCCGATCCGCTGTGGGAGACGCTGCCGCTCGACGTCGTGGAGACCGAACGGCTCGGCGTCGGACGGGCGCGTGCAGTTGGCACCACCCGCGCCCTGGCCACCGGTCCGGAGCCGTCGCGCCGGTGGACCGCGCACACCGACGCGGACTCCCGGGTCGACCCCGGGTGGCTCGCGCAGCAGGTCGAGGCCCACGACGCCGGCGCGCACGTGCTCGTCGGGGCGGTCGTGCCGGACCCGGACGACCTCGACCCCGTGGTGCTCGCGCGGTGGCTGCACGCCCACCCGCCGGGGTCGACGCTCGGCCACGTCCACGGCGCGAACCTCGGGCTGCGCGGCGACGTCTCCCTCGCGCTCGGCGGCTTCGACCCGGTGCCCGAGCACGAGGACGTCCGACTGGTGGAGCGCGCCCGCGCCCTCGGGTTCGACGTCCGCGCGACGACCGAGCTGCCGGTGGTGACGAGCGGCCGGTTCGACGGCCGGACCCCGGGCGGGTACGCCGAGCACCTCCGGGTCACCTACGGCGACGCGAGTTGAGGCGTCCTTAGGATTCACATAGCGACGGGCAGGGCCGGTGATAACCGAGCTGCCTAGGTTCTCCTCCGTCGGCCCCGCCGTGCGCTCTGCACGGCCGGTGACCCCAGCCGGCCACCACCGAGGAGAACCATGTTCCTGACCTACCTCAGGCGCGAACTCACGAACCGCAAGAAGCAGACCGTCATCATCGCGATCGGCATGGCCCTCGCCATCGCCCTCGTGGTCATCGTGTCCTCGATCGCGGGCGGCGTGCAAGCCGCGCAGGCGACCGTGCTGCAGTCCGTGTACGGCGTCGGCACCGACATCACCGTCACCAAGACCGAGGAGCCGACGTCGTCGAGCACCGGCCGGCCGAGCTTCGACTTCGGCAGTCAGGGCAGCTCCGACAGCGGCAGCGGCTCGACGGACCTGTCGCAGTCGCGCCTCGCCGTCACCCGCGGGACGAGCACGCTCACCGCGGCGGACGTGACGACGGTGACGGGCACGAGCGGCGTCAAGGCCGCGACCGGCGTCCTCACCCTCGAGAACAGCACGTTCTCCGGCCAGGTCCAGCAGCAGTCCGACAGCGGCTCGAGCGACAGCACCGCCCAGCGGGCGCCGTCCACCGGCGGGACCGAGGGCGGGCGTGGCTTCGGCGGCGGCTCGTTCAGCGTCGACTCGTTCACGGTCACCGGCATCCCGGTCTCGGGTGACGCCGTCGGCCCGCTGACGAGCACCGAGCTCACGAAGGGCCGCACCTTCACCGCGAAGGACGCCGGCAAGGACGTCGTCGTGCTCGACGCGACCTACGCGAAGAGCGAGTCGAAGGCAGTCGGGGACACCGTGTCGATCGGCGGGAAGGACTTCACCGTGATCGGCATCGTCTCGTCGACCGGTTCGTCGTCGACGACCGGCTCGAACACCTACGTCCCGCTCGACACCGCGCAGGCGCTGGCGGACCTCGACGGCAAGGTGACCTCGATCTACGTCTCCGCGGAGTCCTCCGCCGACGTCGACACGATCAAGTCCGCCCTGCAGAAGCAGCTGACCAGCGCGACCGTCTCCACCGAGTCCGACCTGGCGTCGAGCGTCTCGGGGTCGCTGAGCACGGCCTCGAACCTCGTCTCGAACCTCGGCACGTGGCTGTCGATCGTGGTCCTCGCCGCGGCGTTCCTCATCGCGATCCTCTTCACGATCTCCGGCGTCACCCGCCGCACGCGTGAGTTCGGCACCCTCAAGGCGATCGGCTGGTCGAACGGCCGGATCACCCGACAGGTGGCCGGCGAGTCCCTCGTGCAGGGCATCATCGGCGGCGTCATCGGCGCCGCCGTGGGGCTCCTCGGCATCCTCGTGGTGAACGTCATCGCCCCGACGATCTCGGCGAGCGCCACGAGCACCACGAACCGCGGGCCCGGTGCCGGCGGCGTGCCCGGCGGCGCCGCGACCGCAGCGGCCGGCAGCGGCACGACGGGCGGCGCCCCGGCCGGCGGGTTCGGCGGCGGTGCCAACACGGCCAGCACGACCGATGTCGTCCTGCACGCGCCGGTCACGGTCGAGGTGATCCTGCTCGCCATCGGGCTGGCGATCCTCGGTGGCCTCATCGCCGGCGCCCTCGGCGGCTGGCGCGCGAGCCGGCTCCGTCCGGCCGAAGCACTGCGGAGCGTGGCCTGATGACCGAACCGACCAACACCGACGTACCCGGACCGACGACAGGAGCCCCCGTGACCAGCACCGAGACCGCAGCCTCTCCGGCGGACGCGAGCCGCGCCTCCAGTCCGATCTACCGTCTGCAGAACGTGAGCAAGACGTACAAGCAGAAGAACCGGACCGTCACCGCGCTGACGAACGTCGACCTGACCATCCCGCAGGGGCAGCTCGTCGCGGTCCAAGGGCCGACCGGCGGCGGCAAGTCGACGCTGCTGCAGATGCTCGGCGCGCTCGACCGGCCGAGTGCGGGATCGATCCTGCTCGGCGAGCGGGACGTCGCGAAGCTCGGCGACGGGGCGCTCACCGATCTGCGTGCGACCGAGATCGGCTTCGTGTTCCAGAGCTTCAACCTCATCCCGACCCTGACGGCGCTCGAGAACGTGGAGACCGCGTTCGCCGGGTCGTTGGCGAACCGCTCCCGGGCCGAGGTCCGGGCACGCGCGACGTCGGCGCTGCAGGAGGTCGGGCTCGGCGAACGGCTCGACCACCTGCCCGCGGAGCTCTCGGGCGGGCAGCAGCAGCGCGTCGCCATCGCCCGGGCACTCGTGAAGAACCCGAGCGTGCTGCTCGCCGACGAACCGACCGGCGCGCTCGACGAGGCGACCCGTGACGAGATCATGGGCCTCATCGAGAAGCAGTGGAAGGACCGCGGGCTGACCGTGGTCATCGTGACGCACGACTCGTGGGTGGCGAAGCGGGCCGAGCGCCGGCTGCACATCAAGCAGGGCCAGGTGCGCGAGGTCTAGCGGGGCGGGCGGGCGGGCGGCCGGGCGGGGCCGGACCGCGAAACGCAACCAGGGCGGTTCCTCGCAGCGGTACAGCGCTGCGAGGAACCGCCCACGTTGCGTTTTGCGCGGGGGGGGGGGCAGCGCCGCGCCTACCGCGCGACGGGGTAGTCGCAGTAGGCGAACCAGGTCGAGTCCGGCGCCCACGGCGGCACGTTGACCGTCCCCTGGCCACCCTCGAGTGCGACGAGGGTCTCCGGCAGCACCGCGATCCGTGCGCCGCGCACCAGGCTGCCGGGCAACAGCCGCAGCTCGACCGGGTGGTCCGCGGGGTGCCCCTGCACGCCGGGCTCGTACGACAGGTACAGCAGGTGCGCGGCGTCCGGCGACAGGTGCGGGAACCAGTCCACTCGGTCGTCGTTCGTGAGCCGGACGGGGTCGTCGGCGCCCGGCCGGAGGGTCGCGAGCTGCGCCGTCCCCGGGGTGAACCGTTCGGTGTTCCAGAGCAGCGTGCCGTCGGCCGCGATCGTGCAGCCGTCGTCGGGGTGCTCGTCGCGGGTGACGAAGGTGGTCTCCCCCGTCGTCGCGTCGACCATCGCCACGTCGGTCGTCCAGACGCCGTCCTCGGACAGCTCCCCCACGATCGCGGCCAGGGAGGAGCCGTCCGGGGCGATGCCGTGCAGGTAGTACTTCCGGGTGACGGGCAACGCCGCCGCCGCGTCGGTGATCTGCGTCGTTGCACCGCCCGCGGGCAGCGGCACGCGGTACAGCTCGCCGTTGCGCGCGCTCACCACGATCGAGGTCCCCGACGGGTCGAGCACGTGGTCGTTGTTGATCTCGTCGACGCCGTCCATCGGCACCGGGACCAGCGCCGACTCGTCGAGCACGGTGGCGGTGTCCGCCGCCGGCAGCCGGAGCAGCCAGAGGTCCCCGTTGCCGTTCAGCACGAGGCTGTCGGCGTCGAGCACGTTCGGCGCCTCGACGAGCACCGTGTCGGACTCGAACACGAGCCGGGAGGTGCGGGCCTCGACGTCGTACACGTGCACGCGGCTGGTCTGGCCGGGCAGCAGCTGTCGCCCTCGGGTCTCGGTCATGCGTCCATCCTGTCGTCTGGGGGGGGAAAACGAGACTCGGGCTGAGCGACCTCTCTCGGGCTCCGCGCCACGAGATCAGTCGCCCAGCCCGAGTCTCGGGTGGGGCAGTGTGCCTACTTCACCGCGCCGGCGGTCAGACCGGCCACGAACTGGCGCTGCACGATGAGGAACGCGGCCACGACCGGGATCGACACGACGAGCGACGCCGCCATCACCTGGTTCCAGTAGACGTTCGTCTGCGTCGAGTACTGCTGCAGACCGACTGCCAGGGTGGAGCCGAGCCCGTTCGTCATGACCGAGGCGAAGAGGACCTCACCCCAGGCGGTCATGAACGAGTAGATCCCGACCGCCACCAGACCCGGACGGGCCGAGGGCAGGATGACCCGGAACAGGGCACCCATCGGGCCGGAGCCGTCGACCATCGCGGCCTCGTCGAGCTCCCGCGGGATGGTCTCGAAGTAGCCCGCGAGCATCCAGATCGAGAACGGGAGCGTGAACGTCAGGTACGTGATGATCAGGCCGGTCCAGCTGCCGACGAGCTGGATGCCGAGCGAGTTCCCGAGGTTCGTGAAGATGAGGAACAGCGGCAGCAGGAACAGCACGCCGGGGAACATCTGGGTGGAGAGCACCGCGGTGGTGAAGGTGCTCTTGCCCTTGAAGTTCCAGCGCGAGACACCGTAGGCGGCGAACGTCGCGATGATCAGCGAGAACACCGTCGCGACCGTGCAGACCACGAGCGAGTTGATGAAGTACCGGCCGAGCGGCACCGTCGACCACATGTCGATGAACGGCTGGAAGGTGATGTTCGACGGGATCCACGTGAAGTTGTCCTGCACGTCCCCGAGGGGCTTGATCGCCGTGGTGATCATCACGTAGAGCGGAACGACCGTGAACAGCGTCAGGACGATCAGGGTGATGATCTTGAAGGACTTGGCGCCAGTTGTCTCACGCACGGACGGACCTCCGGTTGGTCACGGCGAGGTAGATGCCGGTGACGACGAGCAGGAAGAGCAGGAGCAGGACGCTCATCGCGGCACCGGAGCCGAAGTTCCAGGTGATGAACGAGGCGTTGTAGATGTGGAAGCTCAGCAGGTCCGCGGCGGGTGGTTGCGCGGTCGAGCCGAACAGCACGAACGGTGTGTTGAAGTCGTTGAACGTCCACAGGAACATCACGAGCACGAGCGTGACGTTGACCGGGCGGACCATCGGCAGCGTGATCGAGCGCCACTGGCGGAACGGCTTGGCACCGTCGACCGAGGCGGCTTCGTACACGTCGTTCGGCACGGACTGCAGACCGGCCATCAGCATCAGGAACGCGAAGGGCCAGGTCTTCCAGATCGCGACGACGACCACGGCGACGAAGGCGTTGTTGCCGATCAGCCAGAACGGGGCGTTGCCACCGAAGAGGTGCAGCTGGTCGACGAGCAGGTGGTTCAGCGCGCCGGTGTCGCGCTGGAACATGAACTTCCAGGTGATCACGCCGGCGTACATCGGCAGCGCGTAGGGCACCAGGAACAGGGTGCGGAAGAGTCCGCGACCGGCGAACGGCTTCTGCAGCGCGACCGCCGCGGCCATGCCGAAGGTCCAGGAGAGCCCGACCACGAGCACCGTGAAGGCGCAGGTGATGAGGAACGAGTTGAGGACGCCCTTGCCGATCGCCTGGTCGAAGTCGACCACGACGGCGTAGTTGCCGAACCCGGCGAAGGGGGCGGCGCCCCAGTTCGCGATGAAGTACTTGGTGAGCTGGATGAACGAGATCCAGATGCCGACGAGCATCGGCACGATGTGGATGAGCAGCTCGAAGAGGATGGCCGGCGCGACGAGCGCGTAGGGCAGCCAGTGACGCTTCGGCTTCCGACCCGGCTGCGGACCCGACAGGGTCGGCGCCTTCGTGTGGGTCAGGTCGATGCTCTCGGAATCGGGCAGGACCGAGGTGGACATGGGTGGTGGCCTTTCGGCAGGAGGAGGATCGGGGCTTCGCGCCCGTGACCGTGGCAGCGGTCTGGAGGCGCGGCATGCGTGAGCCGATGCGCTCACCCCCGGCGCGGGGCCGGGTGCGGGGGGTGGAGGCCCGGGACGCGTCCTGCGGACGCGCCCCGGGCCTCCAGGCTGGATCAGCCGTTCGCCTGGGACACCTGGTCCTGGGCGGTCTGGAGCGCGGTCTTGATGTCCGACTCGGACACCTTCGAACCGGTGGCGATCTTCGCGAACATGTCGTTCATCGCCTTGCCGACCGTGGACTCGAACTGGTCCTCGGCGGGCACCAGCGGGAGCGGCTTCGCCTTGTTGTTGTAGATGTCGAGGAACGTCTTCGTCTGCTCGTCGGTGACCGAGTCAGCAGCCGCGGCGAGCACCGGGAGAGCCGAGTACGGCTTGTCCAGCGTCGTCTGCGTGTCCATGCTCGTCATGTACTTGACGAACTTGAGCGCGCCGTCCTTGTTCTTCGTGTTCTTGAACACCGACAGGTTGATGCCGGCCGGGAAGCTGGCGATCTCCTTGCCACCGGACGGGGCCGGCAGCGGCACGACGCCGAACTCGTCCGACTTCATCCCGAGGGACTCGATCGTCGCGTTCGCGTTGTTCTGGTTGAGGATGAACGCGGCCTTCTTCTTCGCGAAGTCCGTGGTCGACTGGGTCGCGTTGTCGTACTGCGCGTTCGACGGGTTCGCGACCTTGGCGTCCTGCATCAGGTCGAGGTAGCGCTTGATGCCGTCGACGTTGGCCTTCGACGTGAACGTCGGCTTGCCGTCCTTGTCGAACCACTCGCCACCGTTCTGTGCCGAGTTGATGAACGCGAAGTGCGAGTTCTCGGTGTACGAACCGCCAGCGAGGCTGAACCCGTAGGTGTCACCCGTCGTCAGCTTCTTGGCGTCGGCGACCAGGTCCTCCCACGTCGTCGGCGGGGTGATGCCGGCGTCGGAGAGCATCTTCTTGTTGTAGTACAGGCCGTACGCGAGGCCGTAGAGCGGGACGCTCGTGACGGTCTTGCCGGGCGCGCCACCCGTGGAGAGCGCGACCTTGCCGAACTTGTCGGACCCACCGATCGCCTTCATCTCCGAGTCACCGAACTCCTGGAAGGCGCCGGTGGCCTGGAGCGAGGTCGCCCAGGTGTTGCCGATGTTGACGACGTCCGGGCCCTGGCCCGAGGTGACGGCGGTCTGGATCTTGTTCTGCAGGTCGTTCCAGCCGATGACCTGGAGGTTGACCTTGATCCCGGTCTCCTTCGTGAACTTCTTGAGGACGGGGGTCAGCACCTCCTTGTCGTTCTGGAGCGACGTGCCCTGGTTGGACGCCCAGTAGGTGAGCGTCTTGGAGTCGCCGCCGGAGCCGGAGGACCCGGAGGAGCAGGCTGCGAGGCCGGTCACGGTGAGTGCCGCGGCCGCGGTGATGGCCAGTGCGCGGATGGCAGTGCGCATGACTCTCTACTTTCTCGTCGTTGAGATGGTGCAGGGGATGGAAAGGGTGTTGCTGTCGGGTGCTGCTGTGTGGTGCGGTGTCGCCCGGTCCGTGGCGGCCGGGGTCCCGTCCGTCTCCGGGCGGGACCCGTCCGTCAGGACAGGGTGGACGCCGCGGGGTCCCAGCCCTCGGGGAGGGTCGGGGAGGGTGCGACGGTGCTCTCGACGAGCACTGCCGCACCACGTTCGGCTGCCTCGGCGATGGAGACCATCACGTCGAGGACGTGGAAGGCGAGGGCACCGGGAACCCGGTTCTCCTCACCGGCGCGGAGGGCACGGGCGAGGTCGACCACGCCGGTTCCGCGCGAGTAGGTGGACCCCACGGCGGGGATCGTCTCGGGCTCCTCGGCGCCGAGCGCGTACAGCTCGGTGTCGCCGTCGAAGTTGTTCGGGTCGGGGAACACGACCGTGCCGGTCTCGCCCGCGATCTCGACGAAGCCGGTGCGGCCGCGGTCGGACTCGAACGAGAAGACGCTCTGCGCGCTGCCGCCGTTCTCGAACTCGATGAGTGCCGAGTGGTTCGTCGGGACGTCGACCGGGAACTCGGTGCCGGCCTTCGGGCCGGAGCCGATCGTGCGCGTGGCACGGGACTTCGACGAGGTCGCCGTCACCTTCGCCACCGGGCCGAACGCCTGCACGAGGGTCGTGATGTAGTACGGGCCGATGTCGAACAGCGGGCCCGCGCCGTACGCGAACAGGAACTCGGGGCTCGGGTGCCACGACTCCGGACCGGGGCTCTGGAAGAGCGTCAGGCCGTTGAGGGGTGTACCGATCCGGCCGTCGCGGATGGTGCGGAGGGCCGTCTGCAGCCCGGCGCCGAGGAACGTGTCCGGGGCGACGCTGACCGTCTTGCCCGCGGCACGTGCGGCCTCGCGCAGTTCGGCGGCGCTCGAGCGGTCGAGGGCGTAGGGCTTCTCGCCCCAGACGTGCTTGCCGGCGGCGAGGGCCTGCAGGGCGACCTCGACGTGGGCGGCCGGGATGGTCAGGTTGACGACGATCTCGATGTCGTCGTTCGCCAGGAGCTCCTCGACGGTGCCGGAACCGGCGACTCCCCACTTCTCGGCCTGGGCGGCGGCGCGCGGCAGGTCGATGTCGGCGATGAAGTGGACCTTCACGTCGGGGAAGACGGTGAGGTTCGAGAGGTACTGGTCCGAGATGACCCCGGCGCCGATGACGCCGACGCCGACGGGACCGGTGCGCTTGGTGTCGTCGGTCGTCGTGCCGGTGGTGGTCGTGGTGTCGGTCATGCGCGGGCCCCCTCGAGGAACGTGTAGGAGTCGGCGACGGCCTGGAACACGTCGCCCTCGTGGTCGTCGAGCTCGATCACGTGCAGGGCGTCGGGCGCCGCGGCGATGATCTCGCGGATCGGCATGATGCCGTTGCCGACGGCGACCTGCTTCTTGTCGTCGTGCGAGCCGTCGCCGTCCTTGACGTGCAGGAACTGCACCTTGTCGCCGTACTTGCCGATGATCGAGACCGGGTCGTCGCCGCCGACCTTCACCCAGTACGTGTCGAGCTCGAGGACGACGTCGTCGGACAGGGCGTCGGCGAAGACCTCGTAGGCGCTGACGCCGTCGATGCGGTTCGAGAACTCGAACGCGTGGTTGTGGTAGCCGAGCGTCAGGCCGTGGTCGGCCGCGCGCGGGGCGAGGGCGCTGAGCTCACGGGCGATCGCCTCGACGTCCTCGCGGGTGGTCCAGCGGGCCTCGTCGATGTGCGGGTCGATCAGCGTCTGGGTGCCGATCGTCGCGGTGGCGTGGAAGATGCGCTCGAGGTCCTGCTCTCCGGCGTCCAGCAGCCGGGCGTGACCGCTCGGCGCGGCGAGGCCGGCGTCCTTCAGGGCGGTCGCGTACTCGTCGGCGCGGTCCACGTAGCCGAAGAGCTCGACGTTCGTGAAGCCGATGCCGGCGATGCGCTGCAGGGTGCCGGGAAGATCAGCACCGAGGGCGTCGCGGACCGTGTAGAGCTGGACCGAAAGCGGTTGGGTCACCAGGGGTTCTCCTCGTCGAGATGGTGGTGGTCGACTTCGACCGAGCGTCACACTACGAGGACTTTTGTCGGCGGTCAAGCAGAAGTTCGAGGAATGTCGACGTACTTCGTTGCGTGGCGCGTTCGATGTGTGCTTCACTCCCCCACATGGTCGACTTGACTCGGACGGCAGCGTCGCCTCCGGTCGGGACGAGCGAGCTCTTCCAGATCCTCCGCGACGGCGTGCCGCGCACCAGGGCAGAGCTCGCCGCACTGACAGGACTCGCACGCTCGACGATCGGCGTGCGCCTCGATGCCCTCATCGAGGTCGGGCTCGTCGGACCGGTGGACACCGCAGCCTCCACCGGTGGGCGTCCGCCTGCCCAGGTGGCACTGAAGCCCCGCGCCCGGCTCGTCATCGCCGCCGACCTCGGAGCCTCGCACGGCCGCGTCGCCGTGACCGACCTCGTCGCCGCACCCCTCGCCTCGCGCGAGGCTCGGATCGACATCGCCGCCGGCCCCGTCCCCACGCTCACCTGGCTCGTCGAGACCGTCGACGCCCTGCTCGACGAGGTCGGGCGCTCCCGCGACGACGTCATCGCGATCGGCATCGGTGTGCCCGGCCCGGTCGAGTTCTCCACCGGACGCCCCGCGAACCCGCCGATCATGCCCGGCTGGGACGGCTTCGACGTGCCCGGCTGGCTCCGTGGGCACATCGCCGCGCACGTGCTGCTCGACAACGACGTGAACATCGCGGCGCTCGGCGAACGCGAACACGGCTGGCCGGACGTCGACCACCTGCTCTTCGTCAAGGTCGCCACCGGCATCGGCTCCGGCATCGTGTCCGACGGCGAGCTCCAGCGCGGCGCCCAGGGCACCGCAGGCGACATCGGCCACGTGCGGGTCTCGCGCGCCGGCGACGTCCCCTGCCACTGCGGCAACACCGGCTGCCTCGAGGCCGTCGCGTCCGGCCCCGCGATCGCCCGCGGGCTCCGGGCGAAGGGGCACGACGTGCAGACCAGCGCTGACGTCATCGACCTGGTGAACCGGTCCGACCTCGACGCGATCTACGCGGTCCGGCAGGCCGGGCGCGACATCGGCGAGGTCCTGGCGACCTGCGTCTCGCTGATGAACCCGTCCGTGATCGCACTCGGCGGCTCGATCACCCAGGCCGGGGAGCACCTGCTCGCCGGCGTGCGCGAGGTCGTCTACTCCCGCTCCATGCCCCTCGCGACCGAGCACCTGGTCATCGCGCAGTCCCGTGCCGGGTCCGTCGCGGCGCTGCAGGGAGCCGCGGCCCTCGCCATCGGCTACGCACTCTCCCCCGCCGGCGTCGACGAGCTCGTCGCGTACGCCGAGGGTCGCCAGCTCGTGTCCTGAGCACGCGCCGGTGCGTCGGTTTCGCGACGTCGGTGCGCGGGGGGACAATCGTCGGGTGACGATCGTGCAGCCCACCCTCTGGGGTGACCTGGATCCGGGCCTGGAGCTCGACCCGGGTTCCGGCCTGGAGGCGCGCCCCACCCCCGGGACGCCCGCTGCGGTCGCGCACGCCCCGGCTCCGGACCGCCGTGGTCACGACGCGTTCACCGCGTTGCGCGGGCACACCGAGCGGATCGTGGCGCACTCGTCCGACCGCGTCGCGTGGCTCCGCGCCCGGGCGATGGGGATCACCGCGACCGACGTCGCCCGACTCGCCTCGTTGCGCGCCGTCGACGCCGTCGTCACCGACAAGCGGTACGGCTCCCGGTTCTCCGGCAACTCGTACACCGAGCACGGCAAGGAACGCGAACCGGTCATCGCCGCCTGGGTCGCCGCGACGCACGGCATCCAGCCCTCGGCGCACCTGTTCCACGCCGCCGCGAACCGTGCGCACCTGGCGACACCGGACGGTGTCGGCGTCGACGGGGCCGCGCGGGTCGTGCTCGCCGAGATCAAGACCACCGGCAAGGCGTGGCGGAGCATCCCGCGCCACTACCTCCGGCAGATCTGGTGGCAGCAGTACGTCCTCGGCGCCGACCGCACCCTGTTCGTCTGGGAGCGCCACGACGAGTTCGTGCCCGTCGCCGACGAGCCCGAGTGCCGGTGGGTCGACCGCGACGACGACCAGATCCGCGGGCTCATCCAGCTCGCCGACCTCGTGCTCGACCGGCTGCGGGGCTTCCGGGTCTAGACCTTCACGAGTCGGAGGCGACTCATCCCCACCACGAGCACGCCGAGCAGCACGATCGACGCCGCCACCCCGAGGCAGTACAGCGCGACGACGCCGTAGCCGAGGTCGGGGTTCAGGAACGGGTACGGCACCCACCCGTCGGTCGCTCCGCGGATCAGGATCACGATCGTCCACACCGCGGGGTAGAGCAGGAACCACCAGATGTGCCGGAACACCAGCCGGGCACGGTCCGAGAACAGCAGCCAGTCGAGCACCGCGTACAACGGCATGATCTTGTGCAGGATGTCGTTCGACCACTGCACCGAGGTCTGCACGTCGACGCTCGTCAGCAGGGTGTTGTAGACGATGCCGGTCGTGGCGATGTACACCGTCGCCGCACCGCGGAACACCGACAGGCCGACGCCCTGGCGCTTCCGCTGCGCTGCAAGCACCAGCGTCGCCGCGAACGCCACCGCGACGATGATGTTCGACTGGATCGTGAAGTAGCCGAAGAAGTTCCAGAAGACGTAGTCGTCGAGCTTCGAGCTGACGAGCCACTGGCCGAGGATCGCCGCGACGACCGCGATCACGGCGATCAGGCGGAGCGAGTTCACGAGGATGCGCACGTGGCCACGCTATCGGGACATCGTGCCGGGAACGCGAAAGGACCCGCACCGAAACCGGTGCGGGTCCTTCGTTGCTGATCCGGGGATCAGATGCTGTTGACGTCCAGCGGGATACCGGGGCCGAAGGTCGTCGAGACGGCGCCCTTCATGATGTAACGGCCCTTCGAGGCGCTCGGCTTGAGGCGGTTGACCTCTTCGAGAGCGGTCGAGATGTTCTCGTCGAGCTGCTCCGGCGTGAACGAGGCCTTGCCGACGACGAAGTGCACGTTGGCGTGCTTGTCGACGCGGAACTCGATCTTGCCGCCCTTGATGTCGTTGACGGCCTGCGCCACGTTCGGGGTCACGGTGCCGGTCTTCGGGTTCGGCATGAGGCCACGCGGGCCGAGCACCTTACCGAGACGACCGACCTTGCCCATGAGCTCGGGCGTCGCGACGGCGGAGTCGAAGGCGGTGTAGCCCTCGGCGACCTTCGCGATGAGCTCGTCGCCACCGACCTCGTCCGCACCGGCGGCGATGGCGGCCTCAGCCGCAGCGCCCACGGCGAAGACGATGACGCGGGCGGTCTTGCCCGTGCCGTGCGGCAGGATGACCGTGCCACGGACCATCTGGTCCGCCTTGCGCGGGTCGACGCCGAGCTTGAGGGCGACCTCGACGGTGGAGTCGGTCTTGGTCGAACCGGTCTCCTTCGCGAGGGCGACGGCCTCGGTGGGGGTGTAGAACTTGTCGGCCTCGATCTTCGCGGCCGCGGCCTGGTAGGCCTTGGACTTCTTCGCCATGGTGTTCTCCTTGGGAGCTACGTGGTTGACGAGCCGGCGACGGCTCTCCCACGGAAGGGTGTTTTGGGGGTGTGCCGGAGCGGTGAGGCTCAGGCCTCGACCGTGATGCCCATCGAACGAGCGGTGCCGGCGATGATCTTCGCGGCCTGCTCGATGTCGTTGGCGTTCAGGTCGGCCTGCTTCGTCTCGGCGATCTGACGGACCTGGTCCATCGAGATCTTCGCGACCTTGACCGTGTGCGGGGTCGAGGACCCCTTCTGCACACCCGCAGCCTTCTTGATGAGCTCGGCGGCCGGCGGGGTCTTGAGGACGAACGTGAACGAACGGTCCTCGTAGACGGTGATCTCGACCGGAACGACGTTGCCGCGCTGCGACTCGGTCGCGGCGTTGTACGCCTTGCAGAACTCCATGATGTTCACGCCGTGCTGACCGAGCGCCGGACCGATCGGCGGGGCCGGGTTGGCGGCGCCCGCGTTGATCTGCAGCTTGATCAGGCCCGTGACCTTCTTCTTCGGTGCCATGTGTGCTTCCTCCTGGGAATCGAACGCACGGTGTTCCGTGCACTCTCCCGCTGGCCCGGCCGTTCCGGACCGCGGTGAAGCCCCGCACGCACGAAGCGTGCGGGGCCAAACTCATTGAGTCTACCCGACCTGAGCGGTCGGTACTAGAGCTTCGTGACCTGGTCGAAGCTGAGCTCGACCGGGGTCTCGCGCTCGAAGAGCGAGACGAGGACGGTGAGCTTGCCGCTCTCCGGCTTGATCTCGGAGATCGAACCCGGCAGGCCCGCGAACGAACCTTCCTTGATGGTGATCGTCTCGCCGACCTCGAAGTCGACCTCGGCTGCCGGCTGCGACTGTGCACCGCCGGTGCCCTTGCCGCCGCCCTTGGTCGGTGCGGCCTCGGCCACCTGCACGAGGGACTTCAGCATGCCGAACGCCTCGTCGAAGCGGAGCGGCGTCGGGTTGTGCGCGTTGCCGACGAAGCCGGTGACACCGGGGGTGTGCCGGACGACGGACCACGAGTCCTCGTTGAGGTCCATGCGGACGAGCACGTACGAGGGGATCCGGACGCGGGTGACCAGCTTGCGCTGCCCGTTCTTGATCTCGACGACGTCCTCCATCGGGACCTCGACCTGGTAGATGTAGTCCTCCATCGACATCGACACCATGCGGTTCTCGATGTTCGACTTCACGCGGCGCTCGAAGCCCGCGTAGGAGTGGATGACGTACCACTTGCCGGGCTTCATCCGCAGCTCGGCCTTGAAGGCGTCGTACGGGTCGACCTCGGCCTCTTCGGCGCCGTCGTCCTCGTCGCCTTCGGCGTCGATCGCCTCGTCGGCGGCGAGGGTGGCGTTCGCCTCTTCGGCGGACTCTTCCTCGAGCTCGATCTCTTCCTCGTCCTCGACCGCCTCGACGGCGGCCTCGGCCTCGTCAGCGGTGTCGATCTCGAGTGCGTCGTCGACGACGGCGTCCGCCTCGGGGTCGCGGGACTCGGCGAGGGCGTTCAGCGCCTCGTCGATGGAGGCGTCGACGGTGCCGTCGTCCGGCTCGTCGCTCAGGCCGAGGGACTCGTCGTCCTCGCCCTCGATCGAGATGGCGCGCTCTTCAGCAGACTCGACCGCACGGCCCTCGCTGGTCTCGACGTCGCCTTCCTGGTTCTCCTCGACTTCGGAGGACTGCTCGGCAGCCGTGGCGAGGTCGATGTCGTCGCGGGAGTTGTCAGACACTGTCGATTCTTTCCGTTCGGTGGTGCGGATCGGGTTGGCGTGCAGATCGGTTCACGATCGACGCTGTCTCGGGCGACCGTACTCCTGTCCGCATCGGGACAGAGTGGCCGGTGTCCGGGTCAGGCCGTCGGCCCGTTGCCGAACACGTACCCGACACCGAGTCCGAACGCGAAGTCGAGGATCGACACCAGGATCATCATCACGACGACGAAGACCAGGACGACGCCCGTGTAGCTGAAGAGCTCCTTGCGGGTCGGTGTGACGACCTTGCGCAGCTCGGCGATGACCTGGCGGATGAAGAGCACGATGGCCGCGAAGGGACCACGGCGCTCGGCCCGGTCCTGCTTCGCCTTGGCGACGACGTCGTCCGCCGTCGTCTCCATGTCTTTGCTCGCCAACTTCTACCCTTCCAGATGTGCAGGGCGGACAGGACTCGAACCTGCAACCTGCGGTTTTGGAGACCGCTGCTCTACCAATTGAGCCACCGCCCTTCGGACGCAGTTCGTCACCGATCCGCGTTCCGGTGGACGAGTCTACGGGAGTCCGTCACACGGTGTCCACTTGACGGATGCTCCGGCGTGCCGCGCCGATAGGCTGGCACCCGTGAGCACCGAAGCCCCCGGCCCCGAGTCCACCGCAAACCCCACCGCCACGACCCCGACCGACGGGTCGGGCGACCGGCCGCGCATCGCGTCCCGGATCGCCGCGATCGCCGAGTCGGCGACGCTCAAGGTCGACGCGAAGGCGAAGGCGCTCAAGGCCGCCGGTCGTCCGGTGATCTCGTTCGCCGCGGGCGAGCCCGACTTCGCCACCCCGGAGCACGTGGTCGACGCCGCCGTCCAGGCCGCGCAGGACCCGAAGAACCACCGCTACACGCCGGCGACCGGCCTGCCCGAGCTCAAGCAGGCGATCGCCGAGAAGACGGCCCGCTCGTCCGGCGTCACCGTCGAACCGGGACAGGTCATCGTCACGAACGGCGGCAAGCAGGCCGTCTACCAGGCGTTCCAGACCATCGTCGACGCCGGCGACGAGGTCCTCCTCCCCGCCCCGTACTGGACCACCTACCCCGAGGCCATCCGGCTCGCCGGCGGCGTGCCCGTCGACGTGTTCGCGGGCAGCGACCAGGACTACCTCGTCACGGTCGAGCAGCTCGAGGCAGCCCGCACGCCGAAGACGAAGGCGCTGCTGTTCTGCTCCCCGTCGAACCCCACCGGCGCCGTGTACACCGCCGAGCAGACCAAGGCCATCGGCGAGTGGGCGCTCGAGCACGGCATCTGGGTGATCAGCGACGAGATCTACCAGGACCTCGTGTACGACGGTGTCCGCTTCACCGGCATCCTCGAGGCCGTCCCCGCCCTCGCGGACACCACGATCCTCGTCAACGGCGTCGCGAAGACCTACGCGATGACCGGCTGGCGCGTCGGGTGGTTCATCGGTCCGGCCGACGCCGTCAAGGCCGCGTCGAACCTGCAGTCACACCTGTCGTCGAACGTCTCGAACGTGTCGCAGCGGGCCGCGATCGCCGCGCTGACCGGGCCGCAGGAGCCGGTGACGGCCATGCGCGAGGCCTTCGACCGTCGCCGCAAGTCCATCGTCGAGGGGCTCAACGCCATCCCGGGCTTCGTGACGCCGACCCCGCAGGGCGCCTTCTACGTCTACCCCGACGTCACGGCGCTGCTCGGTCGCGAGTGGGCCGGTTCGACCCCCACCACGACGCTCGAGCTCGCCGACCTGATCCTCGAGCAGGCCGAGGTCGCGGTCGTCCCCGGCGAGGCGTTCGGCCCGTCCGGCTACCTCCGCCTGTCGTACGCCCTCGGGGACGACGACATCGCCGAGGGCGTCGCCCGCCTGGCGGCGTTCTTCGCGGCGACCCCGGGACAGTAGACCGCAGGAGCACGGAACGGGCCGCCTCGCCGAGGTGGCCCGTTCCGTCGTTCCGGGAGGCGCGGATCGGCTCAGTCGACCAGGTCGCCCACCACGACGGGTTCCGGCACGAGCGCGACCCCGAAGCGGTTGAGGACGGTCACCTGCACGTAGCGGGCGAGCTCGGCAACCTGCGCGGCGGTCGCTCCCCCGCGGTTCGTCAGCGCCAGGGTGTGCTTGGACGAGATGCCGGCTCGGGATCCGGGGACCGCGTAGCCACGGTGGACACCCGCGTGCTCGATGAGCCACGCGGCGCTGAGCTTGACCTCGTCGCCGGCGGGCCACCGCGGTGCATCGGCCGGCAGCGTCTCGGCGAACTCGGGCGACACGAGGGGGTTCGTGAAGAAGGACCCGGCGCTCCAGGTGTCCGGGTCGTCAGTGTCGAGGACCATGCCCTTCGACCCGCGCAGCCGCAGGACCTCGGACCGGACCGTCGACGGCGGGACGAGGGCCCCGAGCTCGACGCCGAGCGACCCGGCGAGCTGGGCGTACCGGACCGGCACCCCGTCGGACGAGGCCGTCCCGAGGCGGAACTCCACCGTCAGCACCACACCCCGGCGTCCGTGCTTGAGCGTCGACGTGCGGTAGCCGAGCGCCAGCTCGGCCGCGGGTACCCACGCGCGCTCCCCCGTGACCGCATCGAGGAACTCGATCGCGGTGAGCACGTCGGAGAGCTCGACCCCGTAGGCGCCGATGTTCTGCACGGGGGCGGCACCGACCGTGCCCGGGATGCCGCTGAGTGCCTCCA
The DNA here is from genome assembly GCF_001865065.1 of Curtobacterium sp. MCBA15_008. GTDB lineage: Bacteria > Actinomycetota > Actinomycetes > Actinomycetales > Microbacteriaceae > Curtobacterium. The sequence continues at coordinate 189,239 of NZ_MJGN01000001.1, forward strand.
GGCCGCTCCAGCCGTTCTCGACGGTCGTGGCGACGAACGCGTCCCACGGTTCACCGGCCGCGACGCGGACGGTGACGCCGTCCGCGTCGGCCGAGGACGCGACGCCCGTCGTGCGGACGAGCACGACGGTGCCGTCGAAGCCGTCGTCGGCGACCAGGACGTTGCTGCCACCACCGAGGACGAGCCACTCGCCGTCCTCCCACGCGGTGAAGGCGGCTGCGACGAGCTCGTCCGTCGTCGTCGGGGTGAGCAGGCGAGCGGCGGGACCGCCGACGCGCAGCGTCGTGAGGTCCGCGAGCACCGGAGCCGACACGGTCAGCGGAACGCCACCGTGACCTGCGCCTTGCCGAGCACGGTCTGCCCGGCGGCGGTCACGGTGAGGTCGATGCGCTGGGGTCGGCCGTCCTCGTCCACGGTGCCGACCTTGGCGACGACGCCGACGGTGGCGCCCTGCTCGGGGTCGACGACGACGGGACGCGTGAAGCGCACGCCGTAGCGGACGACCCAGCCGCGGTCGCCGAGCCACTCGGACACCGGCTGCACGGCGAGGCCCATCGTCAGCATGCCGTGCGCGAGGACGCCGGGCAGCCCGACCGAGGCGGCGACGTCGTCGCGGTAGTGGATCGGGTTGAAGTCGCCGGAGGCGCCGGCGTACCGGACGAGCGAGTCACGGGTCAGGTGGACCTCGCGCTCGGCGACGACGGTGCCGACCTCGAGCGCGGTCACGGGTGCGGTGGTCATGCGTCGTCTCCTCGGACGACGAGGGTGGATGTCGCCGTGACGACGTGCTCCCCCGCGGCGTCGTTCATCGTGCTCTCGGCGGTGACCATGGCGTTGCCGCCGAGGGTCTTGACGCTCGTGACGGTCAGCGTGGCGGTGAGTTTGTCACCGGCGACGATCGGCCGGTCGTACGTGAAGGCCTGCTCGCCGTGGACGACGCGGGAGAAGTCGATGCCGGCGTCCGGCTCGGCGAGGAGCTGGGCGAGCGTGGCCTCTTGCACGACGACCGCGAAGGTCGGCGGTGCGACGACGTCGTCGTAGCCGGCGGCACGGGCGGCCTCGGGCTCGTGGTGGATCGGGTTCGTCGCGAAGACGGCGCGGGAGAACTCGCGCACCTTCTCACGACCGACCAGGTAGGGCTGGGCCGGCGGGAACGTCCTGCCGACGAGCTCGGGGTTCACAGACACGTCGGCAGTCTACCGACGCCCTTCTGGGGGCCTGTGTTCCATGAGTATGCATCGGCTATGCTCGACGGGCGCGGTTCGGGGGAACCGCGCCCGGCGCAGGGACCGAAGGACGACTCCGGGGATGGGGAGGGACGATGGACGCGACGACCGAGTTCGCCGTGCACACGGGAGACCGGTGCACCGCCATGGAGGTCGCCAGCGCGGCACTGCGCCGCACCGGGCACCAGGTCGAGTCGACCGGCGGCACGCTCACCGCCACGACGGGCAACCGCGTGCTGACGATCCTGCTCGGGGCGCTCGTGCACCCGTCGCGGGAGTTCCGTCGCTACGAGCTGTCGACGACCGTCACGGGGACGTCGACCACGATCACGTTGCGGCACGCCGGGCACGGCACGGCGGTGTCCGGCGGTGGCATCGGTGCGGACCGGCGGCAGAGCGCGTGGCGGCAGGTGAACGCGACGCTGGAGCGGGCGCTGCGTTCGGCCGGGGTGCTCGTGGCGCGCACGGAGCACCGGCCGTTCTGACCGGATGTGGCCCGGCCGGCCCGCCCGGCCCGGCCCGGTCCGGCCCGCGTCTCGCGCTCAGCGACACTTCACGCGCCGACGAGCCCGTGAGGTGTCGCTGAGCGCGACACTCGGCCACCCGTCTGCGGCCGCAGAGCGACAGATGGACGCGAAGCTCCGCGGACGCGGCCAGCAGGGCGACAGATCGGCGCCGGACGTTCGCGCCCATCTGTCGCTTTCGCGGCAGGCGGCCAGGCGGCCAGGCGGCCAGGCCGCGGCCGCACGCATACCGCAGCGCGCATGCACGCCCCCGGGAACGACGAAAGCCCGGCGAACGATCGCCGGGCTTGCGGTAGCGAGGGCGGGACTTGAACCCGCGACCCCACGATTATGAGTCGTGTGCTCTAACCAACTGAGCTACCCCGCCAAGGATCCGGAGCGGCGTACCGCTCCGAGTCGGAGCCCCGAGTCAGGATTGAACTGACGACCCCTTCCTTACCATGGAAGTGCTCTACCACTGAGCTATCGGGGCATGTGCCGCGAACGGCACCACACGAGGATAGCAGACCGGCGACGGTGCTCAGGAACCCGGAGCGACGCCCGGGCGTGCCGCGCCGGACCGCTAGTTCGCGTTGGCCTTGAGCCACGCCAGCGGGTCCACCGGAACGCCGTCGACGTGCACCTCGAGGTGCAGGTGCGGGCCCGTCGAGTTGCCGGTGCTGCCGACGAGACCGAGCTCGTCACCGACCGCGACCTGCTGGCCCTTGACCACCTTGAAGGAGTTGTCCTCCATGTGGCCGTAGACGCTGACGAACTGCTTGCCGTCGACGTCGTGCTGGACCCAGACGTCGTTGCCGAAGCCGCCGTCGTTCGCCTGCACCTTGATCACGGTGCCGCCGGCGATGACCCGGATCGGGGTGCCCTCACCGGGCGCGAAGTCGACGCCCATGTGGTTCGTCGAGCAGAACGAGCAGCCCTCGACCTGGCGGCCGCCGAACCCGGAGGTGATCGGCACGCCGGTGAGGAACGGCCACTGAATGCTGCCGTTCGGGTCGTTCGTGAAGCTCGACGAGTCGACGTTCTTGTACTGCGCGGCGCTCGACACCGAGTACTGGTCGCGGTTCGTCTCGGCGTCCGTCGCGCCCGAGCCGACACTGAGCGACTGGGTCGCGCCGGCGACGGTGCGCTCCGAGGTCGAACCGGTCTCAGGCGTGTAGAGCGCCTGCGCCGGCAGCGACGTGGACACGACGAGCCCGGCGGCGAAGAGGAGCGCACCAACGGCCGTCACGCGCGATGCCGCACGACGGAACGACGCGCCCTGCTTCTTCGGGGTAACGACGGTCGGGGCGACGGCGCGCGTGGACCGCACGGCGCCGAGGTGGCGGGTGGCGCGGTCGACGTGCAGCGTCGCGGTACCCCCGGTGCGGACGGCGCGTGCCGGTCGACGCGACGCCGGGACCTGACCGAGCACCCGACGCGTCGTGGGCGCGGCCGGAGCGGCGGGCGCAGCAACAGCGGCAGCGGGGGCGACGACGGGCGACGTGGGCGCCGGCGGCGTCACAGGTGCGGCGGTCGACGCAGGCATCGCCGGCGCGAAGTCGATCGGGGACGCCGGGGCCGGCGGCGTCATGGGCGTCACGAGGTCGTCGAACGACGGACGGGAGGCCGTGCCCGCCCCCGCGACGACCGGCGCCTGCTCGACACGGTCACCACCGGCGACCGCCGTGGATGCTGCTCGCTCTGCCTCGATGCGTGCCCGTCGGGTGAGGTGGACGACCGGTTCCGGTGCGTTCACGGGGCCGTCGGTCTGCACGGGCGAGAGGGAGGAGTGGGGCATACGTCGGTGAGGATCCTGATCGAGGCGAAGAGCGCTCGTTGGTAACGAGCAGATAACGGGACTGGAGAACGGTAGCAAAAGCCCTAGCGGGTTTCCAGTCCTGGTCATGACCACAGGGGTCCCCCAGAGCGAGGGACGTGCGGCTCAGCCTGCGAGGACGGGGCCCTCGAGCCGCCGCAGCAGGGCAGCCAGCTCGTCGACGACGGCGGGGCTCGCGAACAGGAAGGACCGCGTCCCGCCGGCGTCCCAGATGCGGGTCTCGGCGCCGGCTTCGCGCGCGACGATCGACCCGGCGGCCATGTCCCACGGGTTGATCCCCCGCTCGTAGTAGGCGTCGACCGTGCCTGCCCCGACCGCGCAGCAGTCGAGCGACGCCGCTCCCCCGCGGCGGATGTCCCGGACCTCGCCGATCAGCCCGGCCAGCACCGCGACCTGCTCCCGGCGGCGGTCGGCGGTGTACCCGAAGCCGGTGGCGACGAGGGTCTCGGCGAGGGACGCGGGGGCGCTGACCCGGAGCGTCACGCCGTCCCGCGTCGCACCCTGCCCCGTGACCGCACGGTGGACGACGCCGGTCGCCGGAGCGACGACGACGCCGGCGACCGGCTCCCAGGTCGCCGGGTCGGCCGCCCCGCGGACGACCCCGATGCTGACGCCGTACTCGGGGCTGCCGTAGAGGTAGTTGACGGTGCCGTCGATGGGATCGACCACCCAGGTGGTGCCCGACGTGCCGGCTCCGGTGCCGGACTCCTCGCCGAAGAACGCGTCGTCCGGACGGGCCTCGGCGATGCGGGCACGGATGAGGGCCTCGACCTCACGGTCGGCGGCGGTGACCACGTCGGCGATGCTCGACTTCCGGTCGGCGACCTCGACCCCCTCGGCTCGACGGCGTGCGGCGAGGTCGGCGGCCTCGCGGGCGATCGACTCGGCGAGGTCGGCATACTGGGACGGGGTGAGCGCGGAGGTCATCCACCGATCCTGCCAGGAACGACGAAAGCCCCGTCCTAGGACGGGGCTTTCGTCGATCACGTGGCAAGTGAGGGATTCGAACCCCCGAAGGCTACGCCGGCTGATTTACAGTCAGATCCCTTTGGCCGCTTGGGTAACTTGCCATGCGCGCACCCGGCCCGTGTAGTCACCAACCGAAGGCGCGCATGAAAGCATAGCCGATCGGAGACGGTGCTCGTGACCACCGTGGGCCGACCTGCGGGAGCCGAACCGCGCCTCCTGTCCGCCGTTAGGCTGTCCGGCATGGCAGACAGTTCCTTCGACGTGGTCAGCAAGGTCGACAAGATGGAGGCGGAGAACGCCCTCAACCAGGCGGCCAAGGAGATCGAGCAGCGGTACGACTTCAAGGGTGCCGACGCCTCGGTCGCATTCAGCGGTGAGGACGTCCTCATCAAGGCGAACTCCGAGGAGCGCGCCAAGGCCGTCCTCGACGTGCTCCAGAGCAAGGCGATCAAGCGGAACATCTCGCTGAAGAGCCTCGACGCGGGCGACCCGTACCCGTCGGGCAAGGAGTACCGCATCGAGGTGAAGTTCAAGAACGGCATCGAGCAGGACGTCGCGAAGAAGATCGGTGCCTTCCTCCGCGCGAATGCGCCGAAGACCGTGAAGAGCCAGATCCAGGGCGACGAGCTCCGCGTCTCCTCGAAGAGCCGCGACGACCTGCAGAACACGATCCAGCTCCTCAAGGGTGAAGAGTTCGACGTGCCACTCCAGTTCATCAACTTCCGCTGACGCGCCGCCCGCCGCCTTGGAGCACTGGCTCAACGTCGCGATCGTCGTCCTGCTCGTCCTGCTGGACCTGGCGATCCGCGTCTTCTCGATCATCTACGTCCCGATCAACCGGAAGCCGCAGACCGCGACGGCCTGGTTGCTCGCGATCTTCCTCATCCCCTACGTCGGGTTCATCGTCTTCCTCATCATCGGGTCGACGAAGCTCCCGCATGCCCGGCGTGAGAAGCAGACCGAGATCAACGCCTACATCCTCGAGCAGACCGACGGCATCGAGCGGGTCCGCCGTGACCACCCGTGGCCGCTGTGGCTCGAGAGCATCACGACGCTGAACCGCGAGCTCGGCGCGATGCCCCTCGTCGGCGGCAACTCCGCCGAGCTCTACCCGGACTACGAGGAGTCCATCGCCGAGATGACCCGTGCGATCGACCAGTCCCGGCGGTTCGTGCACGTCGAGTTCTACATCGCGACGATCGACGACACCACCCGCCCGTTCTTCGACGCCCTCGCCCGTGCCCAGGCACGCGGGGTGTCGGTGCGGTTCCTGCTCGACCACTGGGCCAGCCGCGGGTACCCCGGCTACAAGGAGACGCTGGCGTTCATGGACCGCGCCGGCATCGAGTGGCACCTCATGCTGCCGCTCCTGCCGCTGCAGGGGAAGTTCCAGCGCCCCGACCTCCGCAACCACCGGAAGATCATGGTCATCGACGGCTCGGTGGCCTTCACCGGGTCGCAGAACCTCATCGACAGCTCCTACGACCTGCAGTCGCACATCGACAAGGGCATGGTCTACAAGGACCTGTTCGCCCGGTTCGAGGGTCCGGTCGTCGCCGGCCTCAACGCCCTGTTCGTGACCGACTGGTACAGCGAGACCGACGAGCTGCTGCTGCGCGAGAGCGACCCCGTGCAGCGTGCCGACCGCGGTGACGCCCTGGACTGCCAGGTGGTCCCGTCCGGCCCCGGCTTCGACGGCGAGAACAACCTGCGCCTCTTCAACGCGCTGCTCTACTCGGCGCAGGAGAAGGTGTCGATCACGTCGCCGTACTTCGTGCCGGATGACTCGATGCTCTACGCGATCACGACCACGGCACAGCGCGGGGTCGAGGTCGAGCTGTTCGTCGGCGAGATGGGCGACCACGCGATGACCTGGCACGCCCAGCGCTCCTACTACGAGGGCCTGCTGCGGGCCGGCGTCAAGATCTGGCTCTACCGGGCGCCGACGATCCTGCACGCGAAGCACTTCACGATCGACGACGAGGTGTCCGTGATCGGGTCGAGCAACATGGACATGCGGTCCTTCAGCCTCAACCTCGAGGTCTCGGTGATGGTCCGTGGCAAGCGGTTCGTCGACGCCCTGCGCGAGGTCCAGGACGCCTACAAGGAGAACAGCTTCGAGCTGCGGTTGGACTCGTGGCTCGGTCGCCCGCGCCGGTCCCAGGTGCTCGACAACGTCGCGCGGCTCACGGCGGCGCTGCAGTAGCGGACAGCCGGGAGGCGCGGCCCGGCCCCGGCAGGCGTCGCGCGTCGTCGACGCGGTGCGACCAGGGCGTCGTCGGACGACGTCGACGGTGTCGCGCGTTCGCGCCGACGGTTCAGCGCAGCGGGACGAGTCCGCTCAGCGTCGCGGTCAGGCGTTCGAGGGGACCGCGACCCAGGGCCGTCCGCCACGCCATCGCGAACAGCACCGACCCGATGGCGAACCACGCCCACGCCGCACCCGAGTCCGGGTACCCCGGCAGCAGCGCCAGCACGACGAGGTGCCCGGCGTAGACCGTGAGCGGCATCGACCCGACCGCGGCGAGCGGGAACGCGATGCGCTCGGCCAGGCGGCCGCCCGCGCTCCCGCCTCCGTGCCCGTCGAACAGCAGGGTGCACAGGGCGATCACCGCGACCGCGACACCCGCCGTCCCGACGACGTCGACGACCGACGACGAGTGGTCACGCGGCGACAGGAAGAGCTGCGCGAGGGCCGCCGACGGCGGACTGCCCTGCCCGGCGTACGGCACGCCGGGGAAGGCCTGGACGGCGTCGACGGGCACCGGGGCGAGCACGTTCCCGACCACGTAGGCGGCCGCGGCGACCACGGCGCCGGACGCGAGGAGCGCGACCTGGCGGCCACGTTCCTCCAGGCCCGCACGGACGACCGCGAGACCGACCAGGACGTACGCCAGGAAGGTGACCACGGGGTAGACCAGGCCGAGCTGGACCTCCCACATGCCGGCGTCCGCGTAGAGCGGCACGATGCTCAGCGCGACGACCGGCGAGGCCACCGCGCACGCCGCCGCCAGCACGAGCAGCCATCCGGCCCGGACCCGCAGGACGGGGACGGCCAGCAGGAAGAGGGCTCCGTACGTCGGCAGGATCACGTACACGGGGGTCTGCAGCGCCATCAGGAGCAGGCCGATCGCGACCACGACCGCCGCGCGGATCGCGAGCCGCGCGCGGACCCTGCCGATCGTCGGCGGACCGGGCGGCGCGGTCCGGCCGCTCGTCAGCCCGATCGAGACGCCGGCGAGCACGGCGAAGAGGGACGACGAACGACCGTGCGCCACCGCGGCCCAGGTCGTCGGGTCGGACCAGTCGACCTCGTCGGCGATGCCGCCCACGTGCGTCGCCATCATGCCGAGGAGCGCCAGTGCCCGCGCGACGTCGACTCCCTGCAGACGGGCACCGGAGACGGACACGCCCCGCAGCGCGGCGGGCGGTGCGGGGCGTGCGGTCGACATGGCGGTCGGCTCGGCGTCAGCTGGTGCGTGCGTCGGCGGTGCGGGCGTCGGCGCTGTGCGCGTCGACTGTGCGCCCGAGCGACACCTCGACCATCTCGTCACGCGGCACGACCTTGATGCGCTCGCGACCCTCGGCCGCACCGAGCGCGAGCTCGTGCGCGTCGAGGTTGTGCCAGCCGTCGAGGTCGGTGTACTCGACGCCGCGCGCGGCCAGCAGCGCCGGGACCGCACCCTCGGACGGGTCCTCCGGCGTCCACCAGCTCGCCTGGTCGTTGACGATGTGCTGCACGGTCTCCATCGCGTCGGACTTGGTGTGCCCGATGAGGCCGACCGGCCCGCGCTTGATCCACCCGGTGGCGTAGACGCCCGGGATCTGCTGGTTGTCGTCGTCGAGGACCTGGCCCTCGTGGTTGGGGATGACCCCGTGGCGCTCGTCGAACGGCACCCCCGGCAGCGGCGAGCCGAAGTAGCCGACCGCACGGTAGGCGGCCTGGATCGGGATCTCGCGGACCTCGCCGGTGCCCTCGACGCCGCCCTGCCCGTTCGGACGGGTGCGCTCGTAGCGGATGGCGGTGAGCTTGCCGTCCTCGCCGACGAACTCGAGGGGCTTCGCGTAGAAGTGCAGGTGCAGGCGGCGGCTGGCCTGCCCGGTCTCGCGGGTGCGCCACTGCTCGAGCACGCGGTTCATCACCATGACCTGCTTGTTCGTCGCGATGGCGTTCTTCGAGGCCTCGTCGTGGTCGAAGTCCTCGTCGTAGACGACCATGTCGACGTCGCGCAGCTCGCCGAGCTCGCGCAGCTCGAGCGGCGTGAACTTCACCTGCGCGGGGCCGCGACGACCGAACACGTGCACGTCGGTCACCGGGGAGGCCTTCAGCCCCTCGTGGACGTTCGCCGGGATCTCGGTCGGCAGGAGGTCGTCGGCGTGCTTCGCGAGGATGCGTGAGACGTCGAGGGCGACGTTGCCGTTGCCGATCACGGCGACGCTCGAGGCCTCGAGCGGCCAGGTACGCGGGACGTCCGGGTGGCCGTCGAACCAGCTGACGAACTCGGCCGCTCCGTAGGAGCCCTCGAGCTCGACACCCGGCACGTCGAGGTCGGCGTCCTTGATCGCCCCGGTGGAGAACACGACCGCGTGGTAGTGCTTCCGGAGGTCGTCGAGGGTGATGTCCTCGCCGAAGCGGACGTTGCCGAACAACCGGACGACCCCGCGGTCGAGCACGTCCCGCAGGGCGTTGACGATGCCCTTGATCCGGGGGTGGTCCGGCGCGACGCCGTACCGGACCAGGCCGTAGGGGGCGGGGAGCTGCTCGAACAGGTCGATCGACACGTCGTGGCCGTGGGCTTCGCGCAGCAGGATGTCCGCGGCGTAGATGCCGGCGGGGCCGGCGCCGACGATGGCGACTCGGAGGGTGGGCACTGATCGTCTCCAGTTTCGTTCGGGCAGGGTGCTCCCGATGGGCTGTGTCGCTGGGTGGTGGTCGGTCCGTCGCTCGGGGCGGTCCGTGTCAGCGGCTGCGTTCCACGACGGACTCGGCGAAGCGGATCAACGCCCGCTTCACCGTCCCGTCGGGGAGCGGTGCGAGCGCGTCGACCGCTTCCGTCGCCCACCGGACCGCGACGGCCCGGGTGGCGGAGGTGGCCTCGTGCTCGCGGAGGGCGGCGACCGCGGACTGGTACGGCGCGGAGTCGACCACGTCGTCCGGCGCCGCGTTCACGTCGCGCTCGATCCGTTCGAGGAGCGCGACGGCGTCCGGCGCTCCCGTCGCTGCGAGGCGGCGCAGCTGGAGCAGCGGCAGCGTGTCGACGCCGGCGCGCAGGTCGTTGCCGGCGATCTTGCCGGTCTTCGCCTTGGCCGGTGCGAGGTCGATGACGTCGTCGACGAGCTGGAAGGCCACGCCGACCTTCTCGCCGAACGTGCCGACGGCGTCGAGGTACGACCGGTCGGCACCCGAGAACATCACGCCGGCGCGGGCGGCGGTCGCTATGAGCGACCCCGTCTTGTCGCTGAGCACCTGGATGTAGTGCTCGACCGGGTCGTCCTCGGGCTGGGGGCCCGTCGTCTCGTGGAGCTGCCCCATGCAGAGGCGCTGGAAGGTCTCGGCCTGCATCCGGATGCCCTCGGTGCCGAGGTCGGCGGTGATCAGGCTGGCCCGCGCGAAGAGCAGGTCGCCGGTGAGGATCGCGACGTTGTTGCCGTACGTCACGTGCGCTGCCGGGACCCCGCGGCGCACCGGGGCCTCGTCCATGACGTCGTCGTGGTAGAGCGACGCCAGGTGGGTGGTCTCGATGCTGACCGCGGCCTTCACGACCGCGTCGGTCACGCCGTCGCCGAGCTGCGCGATGAGCAGGGTCAGCGTCGGCCGGATCCGCTTGCCGCCGGCGGAGAGCAGGTACCGGCTCGTCGTGTCGGCGAGGGTGTCGGTGGAGCGCATCGCTTCTTCGAGGCCCTGCTCGACGAGCTCGAGCCCGTCGTCGACGGCCGAGATGAACCGACGCTCGGCCGGGGTCGCGAACAGACGCTCGCCGATGCCCAACGATGCGCGGAGACTCGGTGCGCGACGTGCGACCGGGACGCTCGGGTTCAAGTGCTGCTCCGTGGTTCGGGGGTGGACCGGTCAGCCGGCGGTGGGCTCGGCGCTGGGCTGGTCGGCGCTGGGCTGGTCGGCGCTGGGCTGGTCGGCGCTGGGCTGGCCGGTGACCGGCTTGCCCAGGCTGGGCTGCTCGCCGGTGTGCTGGTGCGCACGACGGGCCTTCGCGCGGCGGGCGACGGACTCGCGCACCGGCTCGGCCACGGGCTTCCGACCACGGTGCAGCGCGACGATGCCAGCGGTGAGGTTCCGGTAGGCCACCATCGTGAACCCGACGCCCCGGAGCCACTGGCTCAGCACCTGCTGCTCGGGCCAGGCCTCGATCGACTCGGCCAGGTAGCGGTAGGCGGCCGGGTTGCTCGACGACAGGCGTGCGACACCGGGCAGGACGCGCTTGAGGTAGGCGCCGTAGCCGAAGCGCAGGAGTGCGAGCGGCGGCGTCGAGAACTCGCAGATGACGACGCGGCCGCCGGGCTTGAGGACGCGGAGCATCTCGCCGAGGGCCTGCATCGGGTCGTTGACGTTGCGCAGGCCGAACGAGATCGAGACGGCGTCGAAGGAGTCGTCGTCGAACGGCAGGTGCTCGGCGTCGCCCTCGACGAAGGTGATCTCGGGGTGACGCTCGCGGCCGACGGCGATCATGCCCGCCGACAGGTCGAGCGCGGTGACCTCTGCCCCCTTCTTGGCGAAGGCCGCGGCGCTCGTGCCGGTGCCGGCGGCGATGTCGAGCACGCGTTCGCCGGGCTGGGGGTCGACCGCGCGGACCGTCGCGACACGCCACAGCGGGGCGTTGCCCGCGGAGAGGATGTCGTTCGTGAGGTCGTACTTCGCGGCGACGTCGTCGAACATGGCCGCCACCTCGTCCGGCCGCTTGTTCAGGTCCGCTCTGCTCACCCACAACATCCTAGAGGTCCCGGCCGAGCGTTCCCCGGTCCGTCGTCGGATCGCCCGACGCGTACGATCGGACCGTGACCCGAACCACCACGGCGGCCCCACCGCTGACGGTCTCGACCCGGATCCTCGACGACCCGGGCGCCGTCCTCCGCCACACCCTCCGGGACAGCCCGCTCGCGTTCGTCCGGAACGGCGACGGCATCGTCGGGATCGGCGAGGCGCTCCGCTTCACCTTCAGCGGCCCGGAGCGGATGCGCGAGGCGTCGGCGGTCTGGCGCACGCTCGTGCAGGACGCGGTGGTGGACGACCCGGTGCAGCTCCGCGGGACGGGCCTGGTCGCGTTCGGGGCCTTCACGTTCGCCGACGACTCCGCCGAGACGAGCGTCCTGATCGTGCCGCGCGTCGTGATCGGCCGGCGTCGCGGCAAGGCGTGGCTGACCGCGGTCGACACCACGCCGGACCCGGCCCCCCTCACGTTCACCCGCACGTCCGCACCGGTCCCCCGCGTCGGCGAGCACGTGTCGGTGCAGCTCACCCCCGGCCGGATCGGCCCCGAGGCCTACGCCGCGCGTGTCGCCGACGCCGTCCGCCGGATCGCCGCCGGGGACGCCGAGAAGGTCGTCCTCGCACGCGACCTCGTCGGGCAGCTCCCACCCGGCGCGGACCACCGGGCGCTGCTGCTCGACCTCGCCGCCGCGTACCCGCAGTGCGTCACCTTCGCGGTCGACGGACTGGTCGGCGCCACCCCGGAGACCCTCGCCCGCACCGACGGCACGCGGCTCTCCGCCCGGGTGCTCGCCGGCAGCGCGGCCCGCGGCGCGGACGCTGTGTCCGACCGTGCCGCCGCCGAGGCCCTGGCGGCCAGCGCGAAGGACGTCGGCGAGCACGCGTTCGCGATCGACAGCCTCCTCGCCGCGCTCCGCCCGATCGCCACGGACCTCCGTGCCGACCCGGAGCCGTTCCGGCTGCAGCTGCCGAACCTGTGGCACCTCGCGACCGACGTGCAGGCGACGCTGCCCGTCGGGACGACCTCGCTCGACGTCGCGGACGTGCTGCACCCGACGGCCGCGGTCGCCGGCACCCCGACGGACGTCGCGGTCCGGCTCGTCTCCGAGCTCGAGGGCGCGGACCGCGGTCGGTACGCCGGTCCGGTCGGCTGGCTCGGCGCGAACGGCGACGGCGAGTGGATGCTCGCGCTCCGCAGCGCGCAGATCAGCGAGGACGGATCCCTCCGGGCCTGGGCGGGCGCCGGGATCGTGGCGGGGTCGGATCCCGACCGCGAGGTCGCCGAGACCGCGCTCAAGTTCCGTCCGATGACGGACGCACTCGCCTGATCGGCGGCCGGCCCGGCCGGCTCACTCGGCCAGCGGGACCTCGATGACGAGCCGCTCGGCGGGGTCCGTGAGCACCTGCTCCAGGTCGCCCCACGTCGCGGCACGTCGGTACTCCCACCCGAGGCCGGTCACCACGCGCTCGACGTCGACGTGCTGTGGCGTCGTCATCATCCGTCGCATGTCCGCCTGGGGAGTGGTCGCGGCGACCTCGAGGCCACGGAAGATCGCTCCCCCGGCGTCGTTGCCGACGATGACCTGCACGCGGTGGTGCGGCTCCTCGGTGCCGGTCACGAACGCGCCGACGTCGTGCAGCAGGGTGAGGTCGCCGAGCAGCACCCGGGTCGTCCCCACCGGGGCCGACGACCGCTCGAGCGCCGCCGCGATGCCGAGTGCGGTCGAGACGGTGCCGTCGATTCCGGCGAGCCCACGGTTGGCGTGCACCCGGATCGCCTTGCCGGCGACGTGGCCGTCGGCGACGCGGATGATCTGCGACGCCCCGAGCACGAGCCGGTCGTGCGGCCAGGTCGCGCCCCACACCGCGTCGGCGAGCATGGTGCGGTCGACGGGACGGCGGCGGAGGGCGACCTCGTCGCGGAGGAACTTGTTGCGCTCGGCGCGGTCCTCGGACCGCTTCGCGTCGAGGTCCGGTCCGGCGTCGCCGTCCCCGAGGAGCGCGCGGCTCGCCGCCACCCAGCGCCCCACCCACGCCCGGTGTTCCGGCCGGGTGCGGCCCGTCACGCGGACGTCGGACACGAAGGTGGTCGGGGCGTCGGGCCGGGAGGCGCGGGCCGGGTCGAACGGGTCGGCCGCCGGTGAGCGGACCACGATCGTCTCGACGTCGTCGCGCTGCAGGAGCGCGGGGACCTCGCGGCTGAGCGTCGGGTGGCCGAGCACGACGGCGCGGCGGACCACGCCGCCGAAGGCCGGGTCACGGAGGAGCTCGCGGTAGGTGACGACGAGGTTCCGCCCGAAGCGGGCACCGCTCGACACCTCGGCGATGAGCGGCGCGCCGAGCTCCCAGGCGATGCGCTCGGCGTCGGCACCGGCGTCGTGCCCGGCGATGACGACGGTCGCGGGCTCGTCGTCCGGCGCGAGCTCGATCACCGGCAGTCCGGAGTGCACGCGGCGTGTGGCGAAGGCGAGGTCGACCTCGTCGTCGGGGACCGCGTGGACGTCCTCGTCGCTGAGTCCGGCGGAGAGCGGTTCGCGGAACGCCACGTTGAGCTGCACCGGACCGGGCTGGCCCTGGTGTCCGGCGGCCGCGGCGACGGCCTGGCGGACGAGGGTCCGGACCGTGTCGACCGTGCTCGCGTCGACACCGTGCACGGAGGGCGCCTCGACGTCGCGGACGAAGTGGACGGCCGCGCCGAAGATGCCGGGCTGGACGGTGGTCTGGTTGCTGCCGATGCCCCGGAGCTCGTCGGGCCGGTCGGCGCTGACCACGATCATCGGGACGCCGGAGTGGTGCGCCTCGAGCACGGCGGGGTGCAGGTTCGCCACGGCGGTCCCCGAGGTGGTCACGACCGCGGCGGGCCGACCGGACTCGACCGCCAGGCCGAGCGCGTGGAAGCCCGCGGTCCGTTCGTCGAGGCGGACGTGCACGCTGATGCCGCCGGCGCGCTCGAGGGCGGCGGCGGCGAGGGCGAGAGCCTGCGACCGTGACCCGGGGCTCACCACGACGTCGGTGACGCCGGCGCGGGCCAGTTCGGTCAGGAGCGCGAGGGCGAAATCGGTCGCGGTGCTGCCGGACCCCGCAGGGCCGTCAGCGATCGGTGCGGCCGTCGTCGGGCCGCTGGTCCCGTTCGCCTCGTTCGCGGCGGCGGTCCCGCTCGCGGTCGCGGAACTGCTGCTCGAGGTCTCGGAGGGTCTCGTCGTCCTGGTCCTTGTCCGTGCGGTGCTGCTCGGGGCCTGATGGGCCGCCGAGGAAGTCCGGGTCGTCTTCGGGTCCACGGTACCCGGACCCGCCGCCGGGTTCGGTCGCGGGAGCACGACCGAGCAGGAACCAGAGGACGGCGCCGAGCACAGGGAGGACGATCACGAGGAGGATCCAGATGCCGCGTCGGAGGGAGCGGATCCGCTGGCGGGGCATGGTGGCGCAGTCGATCACCGCGTACACCGTGAACGCCACGGCGGCCACGACGACGATCAACCACAGTCGGACCATGGCGACGACACTACGTCGCGAGCCTGTGGGGTCCCTCCGCCTGCGCTCCCAGCGGCCTGCGCTTCCGTAGACTTGCCGGGTGAAAGCGTGGCTCGTCTACACCCTGGCCCGTCTCGGCATCTTCGCCGCGGCCGTGGCGCTGCTCCTCCTGACCCCGTTGCCCTGGTACTGGGCCGTGATCGTCGGAGCCCTCATCGGCCTGCTCGTGTCGTACATCGCCCTCGGCAAGCTGCGCGAGCAGGTGACGACGAGCCTGGCGAACCGCCGCGGCAAGCCCGAGCGCGACGCGGACTCCGACTTCGAGGACGACTTCGTCGACACCGCCGACTCCGACGCCCCCGTCGCCCGTCCGGTCTCCGACGCCGACCGGCACGCCGCCCGTCGCGAGCACGACCAGGACTGAGCCCGACCACGGCCGAGCCCGACCAGGGCTGGTCCGTGGCGCCGGCGGGGGACTACGGCTGGATCGCCAGCGTGATCCCGAGCACGACGCCGAACACGAGCGACGCGAACGACGACAGCTGGAGCGCCGTGATGAGCTCGCGCGGCTTCCGCGACGACACCCCGATCGCGAGTGCCGGCAGGGCCAGCAGCAGCGAGAAGTACGTGAAGCCGGTGCGGAAGTAGAGCAGGACGAACCAGAGCAGCACCACGTACGGCAGCATCAGGAACAGCCCGTACAGCACCCGGGCCACGGGCCGTCCGACCACGACGGCGAGCGTGCGCTTGCCGGCGAGCCGGTCCTCGTCGATGTCGCGGATGTTGTTCACCATCAGGACGGCGCAGGCGAAGAAGCCGGCGGCGACGGCGGCTGCCCAACCGCTCGTCGTGACGTCGCGGATGAGCACGTACTGCGTGCCGAGCACCGCGACGAGGCCGAAGAAGACGAAGACGAAGACCTCGCCGAGCGCGTTGTACCCGTAGGGCTTCTTGCCGCCGGTGTAGAACCACGCGGCGACGATCGCGGCGGCGCCGACGAGGAGCAGCCACCACAGCTGGGTGAGCACGACGATCGCGATCCCCGCTACGGCGGCGAGCCCGAAGAACGTCAGGGCGACCGTCAGGACGGTGCGGGGCTTCGCGAGTCCGGCGCCCGTCAGCCGGGCCGGGCCGACGCGGAACTCGTCGGTCCCGCGGACGCCGTCGGAGTAGTCGTTGCTGTAGTTCACGGCGATCTGCAGGAACAGCGCCACGAGCAGCGCCAGGACCGCGATGACGACGTGCCCGTCCTTCGCCAGGTACGCGCCGAAGTCGCCCGGCTCACCGCTGTCCACGAAGCCGACCGTGGTTCCCATCACGACGGGCACGACGCCGAGCGTCAGGGTGCGGAGCCGCGCGCCGCCGATCCAGTCGCGGGCGGTCGCCTTGCGCTTCGTGCGCGCGGGCGCCGCGGCCTTCGCCGGGTTGCCGGAGCGGCGCTTGGACTGCGTCGAGTTCTTCGTTCGTGCCACGACCGCTCATCCTATTCGCCGGTCGGCAGCAGCACCGCGCCGGGGCCTACGGAGTCGCTGCGAGTGCCTGGATCGCCCGCCGGTCGGGCTTGCCCGACGCGAGCATCGGCAGCGCGTCCACCAGGACGACGGCGGCGGGACGGGCCGCTCGACCGAGGGCCGCTCCGACGTGCTCCCGGACGCGGTCGAGGTCGAGCGGTCGCGCCGTCACGACGACCGGTACCTCGCCCCACTCCCCCGACCCGCGGCGGGTGACCACGGCGGCGTCCTGCCCGGGGAGTTCCCGGACGAGCCGTTCGACGAGCCCCAGCGGCACCTTCTCGCCCCCGGAGATGACGACGTCGTCGAGGCGGCCGAGCACTTGCACACGGTCATCGACCGTTGCGGCATCGCCCGTGCGGTACCAGCGGAGGCCGTCCCGCTCGACGAAGGTCGTCGCGGTGCGGGCGTCGTCGCCGAGGTACCCCTCGGCGAGCATCGGCCCGTGCAGCCACAGTTCGCCGTCGACGACCGCGGTCCGGACCGTGCCGAAGGGCACGCCGTCGTACACGCAGCCGCCGCTCGTCTCGCTCGCGCCGTAGGTGGTCACCACCCGGACCCCGGCCGCACGGGCTCGGTCGCGGAGGGGCGCGGGCGTGGCCTGACCGCCGACCAGGACGGCGTCGAAGGACGCGAGCGCCTCGGTCGCACGGGTGTCGTCGAGCACGCGGGCGAGCTGCACCGGCACGAGCGAGGTGTACCGCCGCGGGGCCGCGGGGCCCGTGTCGACGCGGTCTGCGGCGTCCGCGAACGCCGCAGCGTCGAAGTGCCCCGGTGCCACCACGGCGGGCGTCGTCCCCGCGGCGATCGACCGGGTCAGGACGTTGAGGCCCGCGATGTAGTGCGTCGGCAGCGCCAGCACCCACGCGCCCGGTCCGCCGAGCGCCGCGTCCGCGGCAGCGGCGCCGGCGAGGAGCGCGTCCGACGAGAGCGCCACCCGCTTGCCCGTCCCCGTGGAGCCGCTCGTCTCGACCACCAGGGCGACCCGCTGCGAGACGTCGGCCGGAGCCGGTGTCGGCAGCGCCGGGGCGCCCTCGGCGACGGGGAGCAGTGCGGGGCCGCCGGCGAGTGCTGCCTCCAGGCCGCGCAGCACGCTCACCGGGTCGGACGCACCCAGGGTGACCAGCGGACGCGTCATCGGTCGGACCCGGCCATCAGTAGTGCCAGGGGAACGCGGTCCACTCGGGCTTGCGCTTCTCGAGGAAGGAGTCGCGGCCCTCGACGGCCTCGTCCGTGCCGTAGGCCAGACGGGTGGCCTCGCCCGCGAAGACCTGCTGGCCGACCAGGCCGTCGTCGACCGCGTTGAAGGCGTACTTGAGCATCCGGATGGCCGTCGGCGACTTGCCGAGGACGATCTCACCCCAGCGGATCGCCTCGCGCTCGAGGTCCTCGTGCGGCACCACCTTGTTGACGGCACCCATCTCGTACGCGCGCTGGGCGGAGTACTCCTCGGCGAGGAAGAAGACCTCGCGCGCGAGCTTCTGGCCGATCTGCTTCGCGTAGTAGGCGCTGCCGTACCCGCCGTCGAACGAGCCCACGTCGGCATCGGTCTGCTTGAACTTCCCGTGCTCGGCGCTGGCGATCGTCAGGTCGCAGATCGCGTGCAGGGAGTGTCCGCCGCCGGCCGCCCAGCCCGGGACGACCGCGATGACGACCTTCGGCATCATCCGGATGAGACGCTGGACCTCGAGGATGTGCAGCCGTCCCATCGACGCCTGCGCCGCGGCCGGGTCGACCCCCTCGGGTGGAGCACCTTCGTCGCCGACGTACTGGTAGCCGCTCCGACCGCGGATCCGCTGGTCGCCGCCGGAGCAGAACGCCCAGCCGCCGTCCTTCGGGCTCGGGCCGTTGCCGGTCAGCAGGACGACGCCGACGCGCGGGTCCTGACGGGCGTCGTCGAGGGCACGGTAGAGCTCGTCGACGGTGCGCGGGCGGAAGGCGTTGCGGACCTCGGGACGGTCGAACGCGACCCGGACGATGCCCTGCGAGACGTGCTTGTGGTACGTGATGTCGGTGAACTGCTCCGCGATCGGAGCCGCGGTCCAGACGTCGGGATCGAAGAGGTCGGAGACGGGAACAGCCATGCCCCCACGCTACCGCCGGGGCGGACCGGCTAGTTGCTCGTCCCGCTCGTCGCCGAGCCGCCCATGTCGGTGAGGAGCTCCGGCGCGACGATCACGAGCAGGACGATGAGGATCACCGGGTTCGCGAAGAACGCCACCACGACGCCGACCGCCCCGTACCACCGGCCGAACGAACCCACGGCGGCGACGAAGCCGAGCACCGCGGCGATGAGGGTCAGGAACACGACGACGAAGCAGATGCCGAACGCGAAGTCGGTGTCGCCGCCCATGAAGACGGCGAAGGCACTGGCGTCGACGGCGGCGGAGACGACCGCCAACCCGAGGGCGATCTTGCCGACGACGGGGTTGCGCTTCCGCCGTGCCGCCTGGCCCTGCTGGCGGACGTCGACGGTGTTGCGCTGCATGAGGCGAGCGAACTCGTCGGTGTCGCGGCCGGGGGCGCGAGCGGCACCGGCGGGGGTGCTGCGGACCGGGGACGCTGCCGGCGACCCGGCGCGCGGCGACGGCGGAGTGGCTCGCTGCGAAGGCGGGGTCACGGCTCGGGGCGGTGCTTGGGCGGGGCGCTGCGCTGCCTGCGCGGCACGCTGCGACGCCGGCGTCGACGGACGCCCCGACGTGCGCTGCTGCGGATCCCGCGCCACCGAGCCTCCTTCGTCCGACCCTCACCCTGCTGCCGACCGGAGGCCGACCGATGCATGCTAATGCCCTGCCCTGGCGGTCCCCTCCGAGGAAGTGTGAGGTGCCCTGGACGTCGCCGAGGGACGCCGGCTGGGAGGATGGGACCGTGCTCCCCGACCTCGCCGAACTCCTCGCCGACGCCCACGTCGTCGCCCTGCCGATGCGGGTGCGGTTCCGCGGCATCACCGTACGGGAAGCCCTCGTCCTCCGCGGCCCCGCGGGCTGGACCGAGTTCTCGCCCTTCGTCGAGTACGACGATGCCGAGGCGGCCGCGTGGCTCCGCGCGACCGTCGACTTCGGGTGGACCGAGCACGAGCCCGCCGCCGACTCCGTCCCGGTGAACGCCACCGTCCCCGCGATCGCGCCCGACGCCGTCGCCGCGCTCCTCGCCCGCTACCCCGGGTGCACGACCGCCAAGGTGAAGGTGGCCGAACCGGGCACCTCGATCGACGACGACGTCGCGCGGGTCGCCGAGGTCCGACGGGTCATGGGACCCGACGCCGCCGTCCGGGTCGACGCGAACGGGCTGTGGTCGGTCGGCCAGGCCGCCGAGGCACTCGAGCGCCTCGCCCCGTTCGGTCTGCAGTACGCCGAGCAGCCCTGCCGCACGGTGCCGGAGCTGGCCGAGCTCCGGGCCCGGATCGCGGGCCTCGACGTGCCCGTCGCCGCCGACGAGAGCGTGCGGAAGGCCTCCGACCCGCTCGCCGTCGCCCGGGCCGGGGCCGCCGACGTCCTCGTGGTGAAGGCGCAGCCGCTCGGCGGCATCACCGCGGCGCGCGCCGTGGTGGCGGACGCCGGGCTGCCCTGCGTGGTCTCCAGTGCGCTCGACACGTCGGTCGGGCTCGGGATGGGGGCGTTCCTGGCGGCGGCCGCGATGTCACCGGGGTACGCCGCGGGGCTCGGGACGGCCGCGATGTTCGCGTCGGACGTGTCCGCGTCGCCGCTCCTGCCGGTCGCCGGACGCATCCCGGTCGAGCGCGCTGCGGTGTCGCGGGAGCTGCTGGAACGGAACGCGGCGTCGCCGGAGCGCACCGCGTGGTGGCGCGCGCGGCTCGAGCGCGTGCACGCGCTCCTCGCCGCCTGACGTCGCGCGCGGCACGCGCGTCGCGGAGCGCTGCGCGCCTCGCCGAGATCGCACTTCCGACGGTTTCGCCGCGGCCCGGGCGCCACGAAGTGCGACCTCACGGGTGCCGGGCACTCGCCGACAGCCGGCGAGGTGGCACGGCGACGTGCCGCTCCCGCTCCCGCTCGCCGAGATCGCACTTCCGACGGTCTCGCCGCGGCCCGGGCGCCACGAAGTGCGATCTGACGGGCGGCAGGCGCTCGCCGACAGGCGCTCACGAGCGGCAGGCGGGCGGCAGGAACGACGCGAGTGCGGCCCGAGACGTGGCCGGAGACGGACTGGAGGCGCGGTGCCAGCTGGCACCGCGCCTCCAGGACGACCGTGGTCGCGTCAGCGACGCTCCGGGGTCACAGCCCCGAGTAGCTGTGCAGCCCCTTGAAGAACACGTTCACGACGGAGAAGTTGAACATCACCGCAGCGAAGCCGATGAGTGCCAGCCACGAGGACCGTGCGCCGCGCCAGCCGCGCGTCGCCCGTGCGTGGATGTACCCGGCGTAGACGACCCAGATGATGAAGGTCCAGACCTCTTTCGTGTCCCAACCCCAGTAACGACCCCAGGCCCGCTCGGCCCAGATCGCACCGGCGATGAGGGTGAAGGTCCAGAGCACGAAGCCGACGAGCAGCACGCGGTAGGTGAGAACCTCGAGCCGGTCGGCGTCCGGCAGCGTCGCCATGAAGCGGAGCTTGCCGGTCGGGCCGCGACCCTGCCGGTACGTCTGCACGAGCTGCGCGACCGCCAGGCCCGCTCCGAGCGCGAAGAAGCCGGTGCCGGCGATGGCCACGAACACGTGGATGACGAGCCAGTACGACTCGAGCGCGGGCACCAGCGGGCGGACCGGCACGTAGTAGTTCACGGTGGCGATGCCGAGCAGGATGATCGTCAGGCCGGTGATGAAGACGCCGAGGAACTTCAGGTTCTGCCAGAGCTGCACGAGCAGGAAGATCAGGATGATCAGCGCCGTGCCGGTGAGCGAGAACTCGAACATGTTGCCCCACGGCACACGGTCGGCCGCGATGCCACGGAGCACCACCGAGCCGACGTGCAGCACGAGCGCGAGGACGGTCATCGCCATGCCGACCCGCTCGAAGCGGGTGCCGCGCCGTGACCCGGCGTCGCCGTCGGCGGTCTGGTCGACCCGCTCGAGGACGACGGTGCCGCCCCGGACGGTCGCGACCGTCTTCTCGGCGGTACTGGCCTGCGGTGCGGCGGTGCCCGCCGCGGCCGCGGTGACCTCGCCGGAGCGCTTCGCCATGTCGAGGGCGAACGCGATGAACGCGATGACGTAGACCGCCATCGCGGAGTACGTCAGCACGACCGAGTAGGTCGCGAGGTTCGTGGTCATGTCGTTCACTGGGGCATCCTAACTCCGAGGTCCGACGTGTGGCGCTGGGCGATGTCCGCGACGGCCCGTTCGAGGTTCGGGTCCTCACCGCGGGCGAGACCCGCGTACTCCAGGGTGTACTCGGTGTCCGACCCGTCGGGGTCGGGGTCGGTGGTGCGCTTCGTCAGCACGACCTTCACCCACACCCGGCGGCGCGGCACGAAGAGCGAGGTGAGCAGCCCGAGCACGGACAGCACGGCGAACCCGGCGACGAACAGCTGCGACGGGTCGTGGTGCACGTCGAGCGACACGTACCGCTTCACCCCGTCGAAGGTGATGGACCCGGCGCCGTCGGGCAGGGACTTCGTCTGCCCCGGCTTCAGCTCGATGCTCGCAGCGGCCGACTGCCGACCCGCGATCTGCTTCAGTCCGCTCGTGTCGAGCGTGTAGACGCTCTGCGGGACACCGTCGTCGAGCCCGAGGTCGCCCGTGTAGACCTGCAGGGTCAGCAGCGGGTTCTGGTCGTCGGGGTAGTTGCTGGTGTAGGCGCCGGTCGACAGCTTCGTGGCCGTCGGGTAGAAGAACCCGACCATGCCGAGCTGGTCCGGCACCGCGTCCGGCACCTTGACGACGCCGGTGGAGGTGTAGTTGGCGTCCTCGGGCAGGAACGGCACGACGTCCTGGAAGGCGATGTCGCCCTTGCCGTCGCGCACCGTCATCTGCATCGCGTAGCCGTTGCCGAGCAGGTAGACGTTCGTGCCGCCGACGCTCACCGGGTCGTTCACGCCGAGCCGGCCGGTCTTCGGCGCCTCGCCCGGCTGCCGGGTGGTCACGGTCGCGGAGTAGTCGAGCGCCTGTCCGAGGGCCTCGAGGTTCCGCTCCTCGTACTTCGTGACGAACTTGTCGAGCGTCAGGTTGTAGCCCTCGAGGTCGCTCTGCTGGAACCAGCGGCCCGGGTTGAACGAGTCGTACGAGCCGAGCACGTTCGAGAAGGTCTGCCCCTCGACGAGGAGCCGCTGCCCGGTGTAGCCGAACCCGCCGCCGACACCGACCGCCAGGAGCACGCCGACCAGGGCCGCGTGGAACACCAGGTTGCCGGTCTCGCGCAGGTAGCCGCGCTCCGCGCTCACCGAGTCGCCGAAGCGCTCGACGCGGTACCCGGACCGCTTCAGGATCGCCATCGCGCGGGTGACCGCGTGCTCGACGGATGGGAGGCCCGTGGCCGCGTCCGTCCCGCCGCTCGCGCCCGTCGTGGTGTCGCGTTCCAGGGTCGCGCGACCGACCGGCACGCTCCGGTAGCCCGCCAGGCGGGCCAGACGCACCGGCGTCTTCGGCGGCCGGGTGCGGAGGGCCTGCCAGTGGTGCTTCGTGCGCGGGACGATGCAGCCGATCAGGGACACGAAGAGCAGCAGGTAGATCGCCGAGAACCACACCGAGGTGTAGGTGTCGAAGACCTGCAGCTTGTCGAGGACCGGGAAGAGCTGCGGGTGGTCGGCCTTGTACTGCACGACGCCGTTCGGGTCCGCCGTGCGCTGCGGCACCAGGGAACCGGGGATCGCCGCGAGGGCGAGGAGCATGAGGAGGAAGAGCGCCGTCCGCATGCTCGTGAGCTGGCGCCAGAAGAAGCGGAGGTAGCCGATCGGACCGAGCCTCGGCTGGGCGACGCCGGAGTCGCCGGGGCCGGAGCCGTCGACGTGGTCGGACGGTCGCTGCGGGTCGGAGACGGCGTCGGCGCCCTCGGCCGCGTCGGTCGGG
>NZ_MJGN01000001.1:213315-237608 GCF_001865065.1 Curtobacterium sp. MCBA15_008
GCGGTCCTCGGCCGCGTCGGCCGGGTTCTTCGGGTCAGACTGCGGGGACAAAGCTCTGGATCACCGCCCCCGCGCTCGACATGACGGCCGACCAGATGCCGGTGACCATGAGCAGACCGATGACGATCAGGATCGCTCCTCCGATGATGTTGACGGTGCGCATGTGGCGCTTCACGGCGCGGATCGCACCCGTGGCCCAGCCGGCGCCGAGCGCGACGAGCACGAACGGGATGCCGAGTCCGAGGCAGTACGCGACCCCGAGCCACATGCCCTGCCAGGCGCTGCCGGACTGGACGCTGAGCAGGTTGATCGCGGCGAGGGTCGGGCCGAGGCACGGGGTCCAGCCGAGGCCGAAGACGATGCCGAGCAGCGGCGCCCCGACGAGCCCGGTCGCCGGGGTCCAGCTCGGCTTCACGCTGCGCTGCATGAACGTGAACCGGCCGACGAAGACGAGGCCCATCGCGATGACCACGACGCCGAGGATCTGCGTGATGAGGTCGCGCCAGCGGACGAGCCAGAACCCGAGCGCGCCGAAGACCGTCGTGTAGGCGACGAAGACGGCCGTGAAGCCGAGGATGAACAGCAGCACCCCGAGCACCACGCGACCGCGGCGCTGCCCGCCCTCGGCGACGCCACCGACGTAGCCGAGGTAGCCCGGCACGAGGGGCAGCACGCACGGCGACAGGAACGAGACGAGCCCGGCGAGCGCCGCCACGGGCAGCGCGACGGCCATCTGCCCGCTCAGGATCGCGTCGGCGAAGGGGTTGCTGGACACGGGTCAGGAGGCCTTGCCGGCCAGTTCGTCACCGACGAGCGTGTCGAGGATCGACGGGCCGTCGACCGCTCCGAGGACGCGCGCCGCGACCCGCCCCTGCTTGTCGAGCACGATGGTCGCGGGGACGGCGTTCGGAGCGATCTGCCCGGACAGTGCGAGCTGCATCTCGCCGGTCTTCTGGTCGAGCACGGTCGGGTAGTCGATCCCGAAGGTGCGCTCGAACGCAGCAGCCGTGCCGCGCTCGTCGCGGACGTTCACGCCGATGAACTGGACGTCCTTGCCCGCGTACTCGTCGTGCACCTTGTTCAGGTACTTCGCCTCGGCCCGGCAGGGCGGGCATCCGGCGTACCAGAAGTTCAGGACGACGACCTTGCCCTTGAGCGCCTTCGACGAGACGGTGTCACCGTCGGTGTCCTTCGCCGAGAAGTCGACGGCATCCGTGCGCTTGTCGGTGGCGACCTCGGTCACCGCACCGTCGCCGGAGATGTAGTTCTGCGTCGTGCCGTTGCCGTACTGCTTGGCGAGGCCGCCGCTGTCGGACGAGCACCCGGACAGGACGAGGACGGCGGCGACGGCCGTCGCCGCGAGGACCGCGAACCGCTTGCTGATGACGCTCACACTGCTCCTTCGTCGATCGCGGTCGCACGCAGTGCCTGCGCCGGGTCCGCGTACCCGACCTCGGTGAAACGGCCGGACGAGGTGGCGGGTACACGCTCGACGGTCGTGATGCTGGAGAGGTCGCAGCGGCGCTTCCTCGGGTCGTGCCAGAGCTGCTCGCCGGCCAGGCGACGGTGCACCATCCAGATCGGCAGCTGGTGGCTGACGAGGACGACGTCGCCCTCGTCCACGCTCTCCCACGCCGTGGCGATCGCGGCGACCATCCGGTTCGCGATCGACTCGTACGCCTCGCCCCAACTCGGCCGGAACGGGTTCGCGATCCATGGCCACTCCGCCGGGCGTCCGAGCGAGCGCTTGGTGAAGCCCGGTGGCTGCCCCTCGTAGCGGTTGGTCGGTTCGATGAGTCGTTCGTCGAGGGCGACCTCGAGCCCGTACGCGGCTGCCCACGGCGCCGCGGACTCCTGCGTGCGCTGCAGCGGTGAGGCGACGATCTTGCGCACGTCGACCCCGGCGTCCTTCCACGCGGTCGCCGACGCGAGCGCCATCTGGCCGCCCAGTTCGCTCAGGCCGAAGCCCGGCAGTCGTCCGTAGAGCACGCGGTCCGGGTTGTGCACCTCGCCGTGACGGACGAGGTGGATTCGGGTCGCGGGCATGGGTTCCAGTGTAGGTCGCTCAGCCGTTCCCACCGGCCGCACAGACGATTCACCGGATGCGGAACCGCTCAGCCGAGCTCGCCGGACAGCCGCCGGTGCAGCGCCACCGAGCCCGTGTTGAGGTTCACCACCTCGACCGTGGAGCCGTGCTTCGCGAAGCGCTGCTCGACCCCGTCGAGCGCTGCCACCGTGCTGGCGTCGAACACGTGCGCCTCGGACATGTCGATGACCACGTGCTCCGGGTCCTCGGCGTAGGAGAACCGGGTGACCAGGTCGTTCGACGACGCGAAGAACAGTGCGCCGCGCACGCGGTACCGGACCGTGCGGTCGTCGACCGGCTCGCGCACGACCGTCACGACGTGGGCGACCCGGCGGGCGAAGACGAGGGCTGCGACCACCACCCCGACGAGGACCCCGGTGGCGAGGTTGTCGGTGGCGACGACGACCACGACCGTGATCACCATCACCGCGGTCTCGCCGAGCGGCATCCGACGGAGCGTGCGCGGCCGGATGCTGTGCCAGTCGAACGTCGCCACGCACACCATGATCATCACCGCGGTGAGGGCGGCCATCGGGATCTCGGCCACGATGTCGTGCAGCACGATGGTCAGCACGAGGACCGAGACACCCGCGGTGAAGGTCGAGACCCGCGTCCGCGCGCCGGCGGTCTTCACGTTGATGACGGTCTGCCCGATCATCGCGCAGCCGCCCGTCCCGCCGAAGAAGGCCGACGCGACGTTCGCGACGCCCTGCCCCCAGGACTCACGCCACTTGCTCGACCCCGTCTCGGTGATCGAGTCGACGAGCTGGGCGGTGAGCAGGGTCTCGATGAGTCCGACGATCGCGACGCCGAAGGCGTACGGCGCGATGAGCTGCAGGGTCTCGAGGCTGATCGGGGTGGTGATGCCGTTGAACCCGGGCAGGGCGGTCGGCAGCGAGCCCTCGTCACCGACCGTCGGCACGGCCACGCCGAACACGATCGTGATCGCGGTGATGACCACCACCGCGATGAGGGGTGCCGGGATCGCCTTCGTCAGGAAGGGGAAGCCGACGATGATCGCGACGCCGAGCGCGGTGAGCGGCCAGACCACCACGGGGACGTCGCCGCCGAAGAGGTTCGGGAGCTGCGCCGTGAAGATCAGGATCGCCAGGGCGTTGACGAACGCGACGTTCACGCTCCGCGGGATGAACCGCATGAGCCGCGCGACCCCGAGGAACCCGAGCACGATCTGGATGAGGCCACCGAGGACGATCGTCGGCACGAGGTAGGCGATGCCGTGGTCGCGCACGAGCGGGGCGATGACGAGCGCGACCGAGCCGGCCGCGGCGGAGACCATCGCCGGACGACCCCCCACGATCGAGATGACGACGGCGATCACCACGCTCGAGAACAGCCCGACGGCAGGATCGACCCCGGCGACCACCGAGAACGAGATCGCCTCGGGGATGAGGGCGAGCGCGGTCACGACGCCGGCCAGGACCTCTCGCGTGAGGAGCCGGGGCGAGCGGAGGGCGCTGAGGACGCTCGGGGCGGTGGGGGCGTGGGTGATCACGGACATCACGGCCAACTCTACCCTCACGTGAGGGTAGAGTTGGGCGCGTGAGCACCACCATGCACATCGGGGAACTGGCCGAGCGGGCGGAGATGTCCCTCCGGACGATCCGCCACTACGACGAGGTCGGGCTGCTCGTGCCGAGCGGGCGGACCTCGGGCGGGTTCCGCGTCTACACCGAGCAGGACCTCGAACGGCTGCTCGTGATCCGACGCATGAAGCCGCTCGGGTTCACGCTCGACGAGATGGCCGAGCTGCTCCGGGTCGTCGACGGCCTCGCGGCGAAGGACCCCGACGACGAGGCCGCGCTCGCCGCCCGCCTCGACGAGTTCCTGCTCGACGCCCGTGCCCGGCACGCGAAGCTCGTCGAGCGTGCGGGCATGGCCGAGGAGTTCATCGGCACCCTCGGGTCACTCCGCTCCTCGCTCCCCTGACCGTCAGCGATCGGGCCGTCAGCCATCGGGCCGTCAGCCATCGGGGAGCTCCCCGGCGTCGATCAGGCGCGCACGCTCACGGCGCGCGGTGCGCCACTCCGCGCTCCGGCGGATCAGCTCGTCGTGCTCCCAGATGATCCGGCGGGCCTTCCACGGCCGGAAGCGGTACCGCCGCCGGACTCGTTCTCGCCACTCTTCCTGCCGACGCGTCACCAGTGCCAGCACCGGGTCCTCGACCGTCATGGTCCTTCCCTTCCCGTGATCAGCCCCAGCACCATCGTGCCGAGCGCGGCGTCGTCTCCGCGAAGAATCCGCATGTCGTACATCACCTCGGCACTCGTCGAGCCGATCTCCGCACGCCCGACGTCGCCATCGCAGGCCTGCTCCACCGTCCACACGAACCGCGACCACGCACGATCCCGCTCCTCACGCGCCACGTCCCGCCGCCACCGCAGCACCGCCCACACTCCCCCGACGAACCCCGCCACCAGCGTCAACGCCGCCGCCGCGAGCGCCGCGACCACCGTCGCCACCGCCGCAGGCGGCCAGGCCGCGAGCCCCTCGACCCCTGCCGTCATCCGGGGCCTCCCTCCAGCTCGCGACCCGGCCACGTCGAGGACGCTACGGACCCGGCGGACCCGGCACGTGCCTCCAGGCCCACCCGTGGAGAACACCGCAGCCGACCCGACTTGTGGAGGAACGAGCACCGGCTGAGCCGGAGCATTAGACTCGACCACCGTGATCGAACGCACCCGCATCGCCGACCTCGCCGCACTCCCTGACGGCCCCGTCTCCGTCGCCGGATGGGTGGAGACCGTCCGAGACCAGAAGAAGGTGCAGTTCGTCGTGCTCCGCGACGAGTCCGGCGCCGTACAGCTCGTCAACCCCGCCACCCGCGAAGCCGAGGACGGCGACGACGCCGCCCAGCTCGCGCTCGGCATCACCAACGAGATCTCCGGCCTCGCACACGGCACCTTCGTGCACGTGCGCGGCACGCTGAAGCACGACGAGCGGGTCAAGCTCGGCGGGCTCGAGGTCAAGGTCGGCTCGCTCGAGGTGATCAGCGCCGCGATCCCCGAGACCCCGATCGCCGACGACTCCTCGCTCGACAAGCGGCTCGACTGGCGCTTCCTCGACCTGCGCAACCGCAAGCAGAACCTCATCTTCCGCATCCAGACGACGATGGAGCACGCGTTCCGCACCTACTGGGTCGAGCGTGACTACATCGAGGTCCACACGCCGAAGCTGATGGCATCGGCGTCGGAGTCCCGCGCCGAGCTCTTCCAGCTCGAGTACTTCGAGACGACGGCGTACCTCGCACAGTCGCCGCAGAACTTCAAGCAGATGGCCCAGCCGGCCGGCTTCGGCGCGGTCTTCGAGATCGCCGACGCCTTCCGCGCCGACCCCTCGTTCACCAGCCGCCACGCCACCGAGTTCACGAGCATCGACGCCGAGTTCTCGTGGGTCGAGTCCCACCAGGACGTCATGGCCATGCACGAGGAACTCCTCGTCGCCGGCTTCACGGCCGTCAAGGAGAAGCACGGCAAGGACATCGAAGAGGTCTTCGGCTTCGAGTTCGTCGTGCCCACCGCTCCGTTCCCCCGCGTCACCCTGGCCGAGGCCCGGAAGATCGTCGCCGACAGCGGCTACGAGGTCGTCCGTGCCGACGGTGACCTCGACCCCGAGGGCGAGCGTCGCGTCAGCGCCTGGGCGAAGGAGCACCACGGCTCCGAGTTCGTCTTCGTCACCGACTACGACGCCTCGATCCGGCCGTACTACCACATGCGTCACGCCGACGACCCGACGCTCACGAACAGCTACGACCTGCTGTTCAACGGCGCCGAGATCTCGACCGGCGCGCAGCGCGAGCACCGCGTGGAGACCCTGACGGCCCAGGCCGTCGAGAAGGGCCTCGACCCGGAGGAGCTCGGCTGGTACCTCGACTTCTTCCGGTACGGCGTACCGCCGCACGGCGGGTTCGGCATGGGCCTCGCACGCGTGCTCATGCTCGCGCTGCACGAGCCGTCCATCCGCGAGGTCACGTACCTCTTCCGCGGCCCGACGCGCCTGACCCCGTAGTCACCCGGTCCACGACAGCGGCCCCCGTTCCGACAGGACGGGGGCCGCTTCGCGTCTGCCGGGAGGCGCGGCTCAGCTCCGCCAGTCGATGGCGGCCCGCCCCGTGACCAGGCCGCGGATCTCCGCTGCCGCGGCCTGGTGCTGCGGGTGCACCTGGTACTCGTCGAGCCCGGCGAGGTCGTCGAACGTCGCGACGACGGCGACGTCCTGGTTCTTCCCCGGGTAGGCCACGTTCTCGACGACCTCGAGCGAGCGGATCGAGCCGACGGTGCCGATCAGGCCGACGAGCAGCTCCCGGATCCGCGCGATCGACTCGTCACGGTCGAGGTCCTCGCGCAGGGTCCAGGAGACGACGTGGTGGATCATGCGCGGGCCTCGGCCTTCTCGAGGGCACGGTGGAGCCGGTCGGCGTCGACGTGCCAGTTGCTGTGGACCCGACCGTCGACCAGGACGACCGGGATGTCCTCTGCGTACTCGAGGCGCAGGGCGTCGTCGTCGAGGATCGACCGCTCCTGCAGGGTCGTTCCGGGGTGGCTCGCCACGACGCGTTCGACGACCGGTCGCGCGTCGTCGCAGAGGTGGCAGCCGGGCTTCGTCAGCAGGGTCACGGCGGGCATGGCACCACCATATCCGGCGGCGCAGAGCCGTCGGGGCAACCCGGAAGATGCGGCTGTGCCGACAAATGCGGCTGTGCCGACAAATGCGAAAGCCCCGGCGAACCGGGGCTTCAGCGGCAAGTCGTGCGACTTACTTCTTGTTGCGACGCTGGTGGCGCGTCTTGCGAAGCAGCTTGCGGTGCTTCTTCTTCGCCATGCGCTTGCGACGCTTCTTGATGACAGAACCCATAACGGACCTCACTCGGACTGATGTTGTGTGGACACCGGGCCAACGAGACCGCGGAAAAACAACCCCGCCGAGTCTAGCGGAGCGCTGACGCGATGTCGAACGGCGCGGTTCGGACCCGCCTAGCCGACGTCGGCGACGCCACCGCGCAGGACGTCCGCGACGGCGGACTCCGGGACGCGGAACGAACGGCCGAAGCGGATGGCGGGGAGTTCTCCCGCGTGGACCATGCGGTAGACGGTCATCTTGGAGACGCGCATCATCTCGGCGACCTCAGCGACGGTGAGGAAGCGCACGTCGTCGAAACTGCCGGTCATGGTCCGCCTTCGGGATCGGTGTGACCTGTGTGGTCACTGGACACTGTAGGGGCCGGTGGGACCGGTGTCCAGACAGCCGTCAGTCCTCGTCGCCACGCCGGGTGAAGCGCTTGCGGCTGCTCTCGACGACGCGCTCCCAGCCCTGCTGCGCGCCGGACAGCGCCGCGGTCGCGCGGTGGGACGCCTCGGCCATCACCCGGCCGAGTTCGGTGCCCACCTCGACGGTGGCCTTGCCCGCCACGCCGTTCCGCCGGATCGACACCGGCTGGCCGTCCATCGTCCACGCGGTCGTCGCCGGGGTGCCGTCGGCGTCGACGGCACCGGTGAACGGCAGGACCCACTCCTCGATGCCGACGAGGGGCTCCGGGTCGAGGCGGTAGTAGCGGTGCTGGCCCTCTTCGCGACTCGTGACGAGGCCGATGTCCCGCAGGACGCGCAGGTGCTTCGACACGGTCGGCTGGCTGACGCCGAGCCGCTCGACGAGCTGGCCGACGCTGAGTTCGCCGCCGGTCGCGTCGGATCCGTACGCGGAGAGGAGCGCCCCGAGCAGTTCGCGTCTGGTGGGGTCCGCCACGACGCTGAAGATGTCGGCCATGGGGCAAGGCTAGCCGCGGCACCACGGATGTACCATGACGAACCGTCCCGCCCATGTCCCCGGAGGCATACGATGCTCGACCGGCACGAGCCGCCGACCCGCTCCGCGGGCGCGACCCGCCGACGCCCGTCGCGTCTCGGCACCGCCCTCCGCTCGTCGCCGTCCCGGTTGGCGATCGCGGTCTTCGTCGCGCTGATCTTCCTCTTCACGAGTCTGTTCATGACGCCGTGGGCGGCGGCGGACGGGCAGTCGACGCACTTCGCCGACGCCCTCTTCACGGCGGCCTCGGTGGTGTGCGTCACCGGGCTGGCGACGGTCGACATGGCGACGCACTGGTCCGTCTTCGGCAAGACACTCGTGGTGATCGGCACCCAGATCGGAGCCGTCGGGGTCCTGACGTTCGCCTCGATCCTCGGGCTCTTCGTCACGCGGAAGCTCGGCCTGCGCGCCAAGCTCATGGCGGCCGGCGACTCGAACCCGCTCCGGACCCACCACGGCGCCGTCCCCGAGGGACAGGCCGTCCGCCTCGGCGAGGTCGGCACCCTGCTCGCCACCGTCGCGGTGAGCACCCTGTCGATCGAGATCGTCCTCGGGCTCCTCCTGCTGCCGTCCGTGCTCATCGCCGGCATGCCGTTCTGGACGGCGGTCGGCGACTCGTTCTACTACGCGGCGATGGCGTTCACGAACACCGGCTTCGTGCCGAACGCCAGCGGCCTGACCCCCTTCGCGCACGACTACTGGTTCCTGTCGTTGCTCATGGTCGGCGTCGTCGCGGGCTCGATCGGCTTCCCGGTCATCCGCGCCCTGACGAAGCAGCTCCGCACGCCCCGTCGGTGGCCCATCCACGTGAAGCTGACCCTGGCGACGAGCGCGGTCCTGCTCGTCGGCGGCGCGACCGTGTACATCGCGCTCGAGGCGTCGAACCCGACCACCTTCGGCGAGGAGGGCGCCGGCCGGACGGCGTTCCAGGCCCTCTTCCTGTCGACGATGACCCGGTCCGGCGGGTTCTCGCTCGTCGACTTCGACCAGCTGAACGGGTCGAGCCTCCTCGTCACCGACATGCTCATGTTCATCGGCGGCGGCTCGGCCTCGACCGCCGGCGGCATCAAGGTCACGACGCTGGCCGTGCTGTTCCTCGCCGCGGTCGCCGAGGCACGCGGACGCCAGAGCATGGAGGCCTTCGGGCGGCGCATCCCGAGCGACGTGCTGCGCGTCGCCGTCGCCGTCGTGCTCTGGGGCGCCACGATCGTCGCCATCGCCACGGTGGTCCTGCTGCAGATCACGCACGAGTCCCTCGACCGCGTGCTGTTCGAGGTGATCTCCGCGTTCGCCACGTGCGGCCTGTCCTCCGGGGTGTCCGCGAGCCTGCCCGAGTCGGGCAAGTACGTGCTGGCTGCGACGATGTTCCTCGGTCGTGTCGGTACAGTGACCATCGCCGCTGCCCTGGCCGCCAGCCAGAGCCGGCAACTGTTCCGCCGTCCCGAGGAGAGGCCGATCGTTGGCTGACCGCAACCGTCCGCACCCGCTGGGTGCCGTCAGCCACGACGCCCCGGTGCTCGTCATCGGCCTCGGCCGGTTCGGCGCCGCCACCGCCGGGCAGCTCGAGCGGCAGGACCGCGAGGTCCTCGTCGTCGACACCGACCCCGGGCTCGTGCAGAAGTGGTCGGACCGGGTCACCCACGCGGTGCAGGCCGATGCGACCGACATCGACGCCCTCCGACAGATCGGCGCCCAGGACTTCCCGATCGCGGTCGTCGGCACCGGCAGCGACCTCGAGTCGAGCGTCCTCATCACCGCGAACCTCGTCGACCTCGGCATCCCGCAGATCTGGGCGAAGGCGATCAGCCGGTCGCACGGCACGATCCTGTCCCGCATCGGCGCGAACCACGTGGTCTACCCGGAACGGGAGGCCGGCGAGCGCACGGCCCACCTCGTGTCCGGGCGGATGCTCGACTTCATCGAGTTCGACGACGACTTCGCCGTGGTCAAGATGTTCCCGCCGGCCTCGGTCCGCGGGAAGGACCTCGCCACGACCGTCATCCGCACCCGCTTCGGTCTCACCGTGCTCGGCATCAAGACGCCCGGCCGGGCGTTCGTGCCGGCCACCCCGGAGAGCGTGATCGGTCAGGACGACGTCATCATCGTCTCCGGTACCGAGGGCGACCTGGAGCGGTTCGCGGCCCTGGAGTGACCACGGGACGGCCTGGAGGCGCGTGGCGGGCCCGCCCCGCGCCTCCAGTCCGTCACCGGTCGCCGTCTACCCCTGTGACAGTTCCTCTGCCCGCGCGATCGCCGCGCGGGATGCCCGCTCGAACGTGCCCGCGAAGTCGGCGTCCTGCAGGACCGCGACCGCGCGCTCGGTGGTGCCCTTCGGGCTCGTGACGGCGCGGCGGAGGTCCGTCGGTTCCTCACCCGA
Organism: Curtobacterium sp. MCBA15_008; assembly: GCF_001865065.1. Lineage (GTDB taxonomy): Bacteria > Actinomycetota > Actinomycetes > Actinomycetales > Microbacteriaceae > Curtobacterium. The sequence goes on from NZ_MJGN01000001.1 coordinate 223,599, forward strand.
CGCAGCGAGCAGCTCGACCGCGCCGCGCAGGGTGCCCTGCACCATGGTCTCGGCCTGCTCGGAAGTGAAGCCGAGCGACTCGGCCGCCTGCTGCCACTGCTCCACGAGCAGGAACACGTACGCCGGCCCCGACCCGGAGACCGCGGACAGCGCGTCGAGCTGCGACTCGGGGACCTCGATGACCACGCCGGACGCGGTGAACACCGACGACGCGAGCGCCACCGCGTCGGCGTCGGCCGACGAGCCGGGGCTGATGCCCGTCACGCCGTGCCCGACGCCGATCGGCGTGTTCGGCAGCGCGCGCACCACGCGGACACCAGCGGGGACCTTCGCCTCCATGCTGGCGGTGGTCGTGCCGACCGCCACGCTCACCACGACCGCGCCGGGCTCGAGGTCGCCGGCGACCTCGTCGAGCAGGTCCCCGATCGCGTAGGGCTTGACGCCGAGGACGACGAGCGCGGCACCCCGGACGGCCGCGCGGTTCGCCTCGGCGTCGGTGTCGGTCGCCGCGGCGTCGAGTCCGCGCTCCCGGTGCGCGGCCGCCGACGCCTCGGACTTCGTCGTCAGCGTGACCGTGGCCGGGTCGAGCCCGGCGGCGAGCAGCCCGTCGAGGACCGCGCCGGACATGGAGCCGACGCCGAGCAGGGCGGTGCGGGGCAGTTCGATGGTCATGCTCCCGACCCTATCCAGCCCTCGCGCCTAGGATCGGATCGCACGTCAGGGAGAAGGGACACCCGTGAGCGCTTCCGGAGGCACGAAGGCCATCCTCGCCGCACTCGGTGCCAACGTCGGCATCGCGATCGTCAAGTTCGTCGCCGCGGCGATCAGCGGGTCGGCGTCGATGCTGGCCGAGGGCGTGCACTCCCTCGCGGACTCGGCGAACCAGCTCCTCCTGCTGCTCGGCGGCCGACGTGCTCGGCGCGCAGCGGACGAGGAGCACCCGTTCGGCTACGGCCGGGAGCGCTACGTCTACGCCTTCGTCGTCTCGATCATCCTGTTCTCGGTCGGCGGCGTCTTCTCGCTGTACGAGGGCATCGAGAAGCTCACCCACCCGCACCCGCTCGAGAACTGGTGGCTGCCGCTCGTGGTGCTCGTCATCGCGATCGGACTCGAGGGCTTCTCGCTCCGCACGGCCCTCCGAGAGGCCCGCCCGCAGAAGGGCCGGCAGAGCTGGGTACAGTTCGTCCGCCGGGCCAAGGCGCCCGAGCTGCCGGTCGTCATGCTCGAGGACACCGCGGCCCTGCTCGGCCTCGTGTTCGCACTGTTCGGCGTCGGCCTCACCGCCATCACCGGCAACGGCGTGTTCGACGCGATCGGCACCATCTTCATCGCGGCCCTGCTCATCGCCGTCGCGGTCGTGCTCGGCATCGAGACGAAGAGCCTGCTGGTGGGCGAGGGCGCGACCGCTGCCGACGTCGAGCGCATCAAGCACGCGCTGCTCGACGGACCGGAGGTCGACTCGATCATCCACATCAAGACCCTGTACCTCGGGCCGGACGAGCTCATGGTCGGCGTGAAGGTCGCGGTCGACGGTGACCGACGGCTCGGCGACGTGGCGGCGGGCATCGACACGGTCGAGCAGCGGATCCGTGCCGCCGTGCCGATCGCCCGGGTCATCTACGTGGAGCCGGACGTGCTCCGCACCGGGCCGCGACCGCCGACCGAGGCGATCGTCATCCGCGCCGCTGACTGAAGAAGGCGTCGAGCACGGCCGCGCACTCGGCCTCGAGCACGCCGCCGACGACCTCGGACCGGTGCGGCAGGCGGCGGTCCCGTGCGATGTCGTAGACGCTGCCGCTCGCGCCGGCCTTCGGGTCCCAGGCCCCGAACACCACGCGCGGCACCCGGGCAGCCATGACCGCGCCGGCGCACATCGGGCAGGGCTCCAGCGTGACGACGAGCGTGTGCTCCGCCAGGCGCCAGTCGCCGGTGACGGCCGCCGCTGCCCGGAGCGCGAGCACCTCGGCGTGCGCCGTCGGGTCCTGCAGCGCCTCGCGCTCGTTCCGCCCGACCGCGACCACGGCACCGAGTCGATCGAGCACGACGGCTCCCACGGGCACGTCGCCGGTGTCCAGGCAGGCGCGGGCCTCGTCGAGCGCACGTCGCATCGCGGGGACGAACGGTCGGGCGGCGGGCTCCTCCACGGGACCTCCTGGCAGTCGGCGGCACGGTAGGGTCGACCCTATGCGAGTCCACGTCGCCGACCACCCGCTCATCACCCACAAGCTCTCGGTGCTCCGCGACCGTACGACGCCCTCCCCCACGTTCCGCGCCCTCACCGAAGAGCTCGTGACGCTGCTGGCGTACGAGGCCACCCGGAACGTGCGCGTCACCGCGACGCCGATCGACACCCCGGTGGCCCACACCATGGGCGTCTCGATCGCGAAGCCGCGTCCGCTCGTCGTGCCGATCCTCCGTGCCGGGCTCGGCATGCTCGAGGGCATGGTCAAGCTCGTCCCCACGGCCGAGGTCGGCTTCCTCGGCATGGCGCGCAACGAGGAGACCCTCGAGCCGCAGACCTACGCCGAGCGCCTGCCCGACGACCTCTCCGGCCGCCAGTGCTTCGTGCTCGACCCGATGCTCGCGACCGGCGGAACCCTCGCCGCGGCGATCGACTTCCTGTTCGCCCGCGGCGCGGAGGAGGTCACCTGCGTGTGCATCCTCGGAGCGCCCGAGGGCCTCGCGATGGTCGAGCAGGCCGTCGGCGACCGCAACGTGTCGATCGTCCTCGGGGCACTCGACGAGAAGCTCGACGAGAACGGGTACATCGTGCCGGGTCTCGGCGACGCCGGCGACCGCCTGTACGGGCTCGCCGAGTAGCGCAGACCCGCCACCTGACGGACTGGAGGCGCGGTGCCGGCTGGCACCGCGCCTCCAGTCCGTCACCGGGCTTGTTCCGGGCGTACCTGGCCGAACCGGGCGTAGCGGGCGGAACCGGGCGTACTTGATCGAATCGGGCGTACCTGGTCCGTTGTTCCGACCAGGTACGCCCGATTCGACATCCCATCGCAAGCGTGATGGGAAGGAACCGGCGTGCAGCGGAGTCCATGTCGTCCGCGCAGACCGCACCGTCCGCTCGGACGGTTGACACCGACTTGGTATACCGCCGATACTCGTCCCATGACTGCAACCGTGTCCACCCGCGTCCTCTCCGAGGCGTGCTCCTCCGCAGGGGCAGTGGGGACCGTCGGCACGATGATGCCGGCCATGGCCGTCATGCGTTGTCGAATGTGTGCCTGATCGGCACTCCTTCCAGCCGGATCCCCCGCGACACCACCCCGCTCGCGCGCGCGTGATCCCCGGATGACGATCCCGTCGACGACGCGCACCACGTCACGAGACTCGTCTCCCGCACCCCCGGGTCCGCCCCGGTCCCCAACCGGACCGCAGGGCACCACGGCGCTCGCCGTACCCGGGTCGACGCATTCGACACAGCCGCGGCCACCACATCGGGCCGCAGCCACATCGCCCGGAGAACCGCCATGTCGCTCACCATCGCCCAGCCCCGTCCCGACCTCCGCACCCCTGCAGCGGCACCCACCGACCTCGGCACCGTGACGCCGATCCGCCCGCGTCGCCAGCCCGTCGCCCCGCCGTCGTCGAACGGCGTCCCGACCAGCCCGGTCGTCGCTCCGCAGCGGAACCGCGCACTCCCCGAGGGCACCGAGGCCCGCGGGTTCGCGCTCTACGTCGGCATCGACGAGGCGAAGGCCGCGGCTGCCGGCACCACGCTCGCCGCGGTGGTCGAGCAGCTGAAGGCCCTCACCGCGCAGCTCGTCCCGACGTCGGAGACGTACGCCGCAGTGGCCGTCGCCGCCGAGGGCTCTGGTGGCCGCGACGTCGACGTGGTGCGCCTCGCGCTCCAGGACCGTTCCGCCGTCGCAGCACGCAAGCAGGCCGAGAAGCCCGAGCCCGAGGAGACCGGGGTCGTCATCGACATCTCGCGGAAGCGGGTGACCCTCGACGGCGAGGCCGCTCCCCTGACCTTCAAGGAGTTCGAGCTCCTGCAGTTCCTCGTCCTCCGCGAGGGCCAGACGGTCGACCGCACGGCGATCATCGACGGGCTCTGGTCCGACGGCGAGGACGAGACGCCGAACGAGCGCACCATCGACGTGCACGTCCGCAGGCTCCGCTCGAAGCTCGGCGCCTTCGAGGAGATCGTCCGGACCGTCCGCGGTGTCGGCTACCGGTTCGACCGCCACGCCGACGTCGCCGTGCGCTACGCCTCCACCCCCTCGCCCGACCTCTTCTGATCCGCACGGCGGGCTCTTGGTGAACTCGCAGCGAACGGCGGTTGCACCCTCTGGCGCGCCGTTACCGGTTCGTTATACAGTCGGTCGTGCAGTCGGTGTTTGCTGTGGCACCGGCTGTGGAATGTGATTGCAGGACACTCTTGGTGCAAGGGAGAGGGCCGGTCGTCCCCGTGACGGCCGGCCCTCGTCACGTCCGCGACCACTCCTCGTACCCCGATCCCGTGCTCGTCGCGGCCGGTGTCGTCGCCCGTCGGTAGTGTGGGATGACCGTACGACCGGAGGGAGCGCGACCGTGGACGAGACACGTCGCACCGAGAAGGCGACCGCCGTGGCGGCCTGGGAAGCGCTCTTCCGCGCACAGGTCACCGTGATGCGGGCGCTCAACGCCGACTTCCCCGCCGACGACATCTCCTTCAACGAGTACGACGTCTGCTTCAACCTGTCGACGCAGCCCGGTCGCCGCTGCCGCATGCGCGAGCTGACCGGACACCTGCTCCTCACGCAGCCGAGCGTCAGCCGCCTCGTCGACCGTCTCACCGCCCGCGGCATCGTCGAGAAGCAGCCCGACCCGACAGACGCACGCGGGGTCATCGTCGCGCTCACGGCGCACGGGTTCGACGTCTACCGGTCCGTCGCCGTGCAGCACGCGCAGACGATCGCCGACCAGGTCGGTGCCGGGCTGGACGACTCCGAGCTCCGGACGCTCACCGAGCTCTGCACGAAGCTCCGCACGGCGGCCGCGGCGACGTCCCCGCGACAGGCCGAGGCACGGTCGGCGGTCACCCCGGACCCGGCCACGGTGTGACCGGCGCACTCGTCTGGCTCCGCGAAGACCTGCGGCTCGCCGACAACCCCGCGCTGCGGGCCGGGATCGACCACGGCGGTGACCTCACCGTGGTCGTCCTGCTCGACGAGGAGAGCCACGGCATCCGACCGCTCGGTGCGGCGAGTCGATGGTGGCTGCACCACTCGCTCACAGCGCTCGACGCCGAGCTGCGCGACCGCGGTTCCCGCCTGGTGCTCCGCCGCGGCCCCGCCGCCGACGTGGTCCACCGGCTCGTCACAGAGACCGGCGCCGACGGGGTGTTCTGGAACCGGCGCTACGGCCGCGTGGAGCGTGACCTCGACGCGGGCATCAAGAGCGCGCTCACCGAGGCCGGCACCGAAGCCCACAGCTTCGCGGCGAACCTGCTCTGGGAACCGTGGACGGTGCTCACCGGTCAGCGCGAGCCGTACAAGGTCTTCACGCCCTTCTGGCGGGCGGCGCAGGCCATGCCCGAGCCGCGGCACCCCCTGCCCAAGCCGCGCGACCTTCCCCCGACGCCCGACGTGGCGTCGGACGACCTCGACGACTGGGCGCTCCTGCCGACGAAGCCGGACTGGGCCGGCGGTCTGCGCGAGGCATGGACGCCGGGCGAGGCCGGAGCGCACCGCCGGCTCGAGCACTTCGTCGACGGCGCGCTCGAGGACTACGACCAGCGCGACGAACCGGCGATGGCCGCCACCAGTGACCTCTCGCCGCACCTGCGCTGGGGCGAGGTGAGCCCGTACCAGGTGTGGCACCGCCTGCACGGCCGGCTCGAACCCGAGCAGCGCCAGCAGGCGCCGGCGTTCCTCCGGCAGCTGGCCTGGCGGGAGTTCAACTGGAACGAGTACTTCCACTGCGACGACATCGCCACGGTCAACGTCCGGCGCGAGTTCGACGCCTTCCCCTGGCGGGACGTCTCCGACGACGAGCTCGACCGGTGGCGCACCGGCACGACCGGCTTCGACCTGGTCGACGCCGGCATGCGGGAGCTCTGGCACTCCGGCGCCATGCACAACCGCGTCCGCCTGGCCGCCGCGAGCTTCCTGGTGAAGAACCTGCTCGTCGACTGGCGGATCGGCGAGCAGTGGTTCTGGGACACCCTGGTCGACGCCGACCCGGCCAACAACGCCGCGAACTGGCAGTGGGTCGCGGGGTCGGGGTTCGACGCCGCGCCGTACTTCCGGGTGTTCAACCCCGACCGACAGCTCGAGCGCTTCGACCCGCACCGCGAGTACGTGCACCGGTGGGTGCCGTCGGACGAGCTGCGCCCGGAGCCGATGGTCGACCTCAAGGCGACGCGACAGCGGGCACTCGACGCCTACGACGAGATGCGCCGGTCGTGACCGGGATCGACGAGCAGGTCCTCGCTGAGGTCGACGCCGTCTTCCGACAGCGGGTCGAACGCGGCACGGCGCCGAGCAGCGTGTGGGGCGTGTTCGACCGGACCGGCCTCGTCGCATCCGGCGGGCACGGCGACCGTGGAGACGGACGCGCTCCGGACGAGCACACCGTCTACCGGATCGCGTCCTGCACCAAGAGCGTGACCGCCGCCACCCTGCTCGCCCTGGTGGCCGCCGGACGCGTCCACCTCGACGCGCCCGTGACGGACTTCGTGCCGGCCTTCGCCGCGGTCGAGCTGCCCACCGCGGACTCTCCCGTGCCGACCCTCCGGATGCTGCTGACCATGGCCGCCGGGTTCCCCACCGACGACCCGTGGGCCGATCGGCAGGAGTCCGTCTCCGACGCCGAGCTCGATGCCGTGCTGCGCGCCGGACTCCTGTTCGACTCCGTGCCGGGCACCCGCTTCGCGTACTCGAACCTCGGGTACGCGCTCCTCGGCCGCGTGATCGCCGCGGTGGCGGGAGCGCCCTACACCGAGGTCGCAGCGGCCACGGTCCTCCGACCGCTCGGGCTCGACGACACGGTGTTCAGCGCGGCCGAGTCCCGCGGGTTCGTCGTGACCGGCGTCCGTCCGCACGCGGGCACCTGGGAACCGCTGCCGCTGACCGGTCCGGGAGCGTTCTCGCCGATCGGTGGGCTCTTCTCCACCGTCGCGGACCTGGCACGGTGGGGTCGGCACCTCGCCTCGGCGTTCGGACCGGTCTCCCCCGAACCCGGCCCGGTCTCCCCCGCGGACCGTCGGCTCATGCAGCAGGCGATGCGCGTCGTGCCCGCGTCGACCGTGCCGGGCGCCTCGCGCGCGACCGCGTACGGCTTCGGACTGTTCGTCGAGCAGGACCCGCGGTTCGGCGAGCTCGTGTCGCACTCCGGCGGGTACCCGGGGTTCTCCGCGCACATGCGGTGGTCCGTGCGGGACGGCCTCGGCGTCGTGGCGTTCGAGAACGCCACGCAGGCGAAGGTCTCGGCGGCCGCCGACGCCGCGCTCGACCTCGTCCTCGCCGACCGGGCGACCGCACCGACCACCACCGGCCGGACGGCCACCGCGACCCGGGCTGCGCAGCGGGCGGTGACGCAGCTGCTCGCCGGGTGGAGCGACGAGCTCGCCGATGCGATCTGCACGCCGAACGTCGCACAGGACGTGCCGTACGAACGTCGACGTCGCGCGATCGCCGAGGCGGTCCAGGCCGTCGGCGCGGACGTCACCGCTGCGCCGGAGGCCGAGCAGTCCTCCGCCCCGTCGCACCTCCGGTGGTGGCTGCCCGGCACCACCGGACGCCTGCGCGTCGAGATCCGGCTGGCCCCGCTCGCGGCCGGTCGCGTCCAGACCCTCACCGTCACCCCGGAGCCCGTCGAACGCTGACGCCGTGAACGGCGACCCCGACCGACAGCGGACCGGGGCCCCTGACCGACCGCGGAACGGGGACCCCGGCCGACGGCGGAACGGGGACTCGGCCGACCGCGGCTCCTCAGACCGGCGGTCGCCCGCCGACGAAGCCGAGCGCCCGCGCGGCGACGCGGGTGCCCTCGCGGGCTGCCGCCCCGACCCGCACCGGGTCGGTCGCCCACGCTCGGAGGAAGCCCGCGGCGAACGCGTCCCCCGCGCCAAGGGTGTCCACCACGGTCGCCGGCGTGACCGGCACCCGCTGCGGACTCCGCCCCCGCCGTCCGAGGAGCACGCCGTCGTGCGCCCGGGTCACGACCACGAGCGGGACCCGCTCGGTGAGTGCCCGCACCGCGTCCGCGACCGTGCCGGCACCGGTCAGGGCGATCGCCTCGGCCTCGCTCGGGAAGAGCACGTCCACACCGGCGAGGGCCTCGACGAACTGCTCGGCACCCACTGCTCGGACGACCGCGGTGGCGGACGGGTCGAGCGACACCCGTGCCGTCCCCGCCCGAGCGCGTGCGACGAGCGCGGCGATGCGCTCCGCACCGCCGCCGCCGAGCATCGCCGCTCCGGTGAGGTGCACGATGTCCGCACGGCCGACGAGTTCGGCCGGCACGTCGTCGGCGGTCAGCGCGCCGCTCGCAGCGGGGTCGGACATCGCGGTCCGGCCGACGTCGTTCCGCACGGACACGACCGCTCCCGTCGTGCTCCGCGCGTCGTAGCGGATGTGGGCACGGACCCCGGCGTCGCCGAGTGACCGCTCGTGTCGGTACACGTCGTCGACCCCGACGCGGGCGACGAGGTCGACCTCGGCGCCGAGCCACCCGAGCCAGGTGGCGGTGTTCCCGGCCGCTCCGACCGGACGGTGGCGGATGACGGCCGCCGGGTCATGGGCTCCCACTGCGGTGGCGGTGGTCTGCACGAGGACGCCGTCCAGGACGTCGCCGACGACCAGGAAGCGCTTCCCCGCCCCGCGACGTCGCCCCGCGATCGTCCGTCCGGCACGGGGCGGCTCGGGACGTGGTGCGGCATCGGGGCGCTCGGACGGAGTGGTCATCGGCCTCATCCTACGCGAACACGAGCAAATCTCCGGTTCATGACCACGTGGTGGCTCTTCACGGGAACAACCGGTAATATACTCAATGATCGTATGTGAACGGTCGCGAACCACACCGACCCCACGGAGACGCCATGCCCAGGAAGCCCGATCCGACGTTGAAGCCGGCGATCATCGCGAAGGTGGCGCAGCACCTCCGGGACACCAAGCTCGAGGACGTCTCCGTCCGCAGCCTCGGCAGGGTACTCGGCACCAGCGCCTACCCGATCGTCTACCACTTCGGCTCGCGCGACGCCCTGATCGACGCCGTCGTCGCGCACCTCGCCGACGCCGCGATGCCCCCGGCGCTCGACCCCGCCACCGACGCGCAGGGACTCGCCGAGTACCTCGTCGCCGTGTTCGGCGGACTCGACGACCCGGAACGGGCACTCGCCGCGCGGCTCGCCTTCGAACTCGGCGCAGTCGAGTCACTCGACGGCCGCGACCGTGAGCACGTGTTCCACCACGACCAGGTCGTCCTGATCGCAGCGTGGTGCCGCGAGCACGGTGCCGATCCCGACGAGGCCGACCGATCGGCACGCGACGCCGTGCTCTCCGCGCGCGGGGCTCAGTGGGGCGCGATCGTGGACCGCGAGCACAGCGACGTCGACGTCGAGCTGCGCGCGATCGCGACCGAGCTCGCCGATGCGACGGTCACGCCCGTCACGTCCGACGCACGGGCCTAGCCGACGCGCTGCGGTCCGGAACGGCCCCTTGACGGACTGGAGGCGCGGTGCCAGCTGGCACCGCGCCTCCAGTCCGTCAGACGGTCACCGAGGCGACCCGCCGACGCTCCGTCAGAGCGTGACGAAGCTCTGCGACTTCGCGTTCGCGAAGCGCGCAGCGACGTTCTCCCAGTCGACGATGTTCCAGACGGCCTTGACGTAGTCCGCCTTGACGTTGAGGTAGTCGAGGTAGAAGGCGTGCTCCCACATGTCGAGCATGAAGATCGGCACGACGCCGAGCGGCACGTTGGCCTGCTGGTCGAACAGCTGGAACGTGGTGAGCTTCTGACCCACGGTGTCCCACGCGAGGACGGACCAGCCGGAGCCCTGGATACCCGTGGCGACGGCCGTGAACTGGGCCTGGAACTTCTCGAACGAGCCGAAGAACTCGTCGATCGCGGCGGCGAGCTCGCCCTCCGGGACCTTCGTGTCCGGGCCGAGGTTGGTCCAGAAGATCGAGTGGTTGACGTGACCGCCGAGGTTGAACGCGAGGTCCTTCTCGAGCTTGTTCACGGTGGCGAGGCTGCCGGACTCACGGGCCTCGGCGAGCTGCTCGATCGCGGTGTTCGCACCGGTCACGTAGGTCTGGTGGTGCTTGTCGTGGTGCAGCTGCATGATCTTGCCGCTGATGTGCGGCTCGAGCGCGGCGTAGTCGTACGGCAGCTCCGGCAGGGTGTACTCAGCCATGTGAGTTCCTTTCGATCAGTGGTGTGCGGATGGTGCTCCGCGGCTCACGAGAGCCGGGAACGATCGGTGAGGGAGTGGAATTCCCGGTTGTGGTAGACCAGCGGCTCGCCCCGTTCGAGGCCGACGACGATGTCGAGGACCTCGGCGACGACGACGGTGGACGAGCCGATCGGCGTGGTCGACAGGGGTCGGCAGCGCAGTGCGCTCGCGGCGCTCGGCAGGTAGCGGTCCCCGGAGGGCAGCGTCCCCCAGATCGGGTCGTCGGCCGCCGGACTGCCGGTCGAGGCGAAGCGCTTCGCGAGGGCGACCCCGAGGGAGTCGACCAGGTGCACGACGAACAGCGGGGCGCCGAGCACGACGCCGGCGGACCCGGAGTTGGTGGACAGCGAGAACACGAGCACGGGCGGGTCGATCGCGACGCTCGCGACGCTCGAGGCGGTGAGACCGGTGGGGCCGTCCGGCCCTTCGGCGGTGATGACGGCGACGCCTGCGGGGTGTCCCCGGAAGGCGGCCTTGTACGCGTCCGCGATGGTCGCCGGTGCTTCGTCGGGCATGGGAGTCGTGGTCGTTCCTTCGGGGAGGGGAGGCCGCGGCTCCGCGGCCATGTCCCAACGTAGGACCTCAACAGTGGTTGAGGTCAACGATTCTCAGGTTCGACCGATCCCGGGCGCGCCGTGTGACCGCGCGTGACGCGCTGGGCGCGGGCGCGGGCTGGGGTGCGTGGGCGGGCGGGGGCGCGTGGGCGGGCGGGGCGTCGAGGGAGCAGGAATCGTCGAGCGCACGAGGGCTCCCCGACGATTTGTGCTCCCTCAACGCGGCGGACGGGCGCTGGGCGGGCACGCGCGGGCGCGTGGGCGGGGCCGGGGCGTCGAGGGAGCAGGAATCGTCGAGCGCGCGAGGGCTCCCCGACGATTTGTGCTCCCTCAACGGGAGACCGCGCGGGAGGGCGGGCGGGCGCTGGAGGGCGGGCGCGGGCGCCCGCGTCAGCGCCGCTTGAGCATGACGACCGCACCGGCCGCCGCCACCACCATGAGGAGCGCCGCGACCCCCGCCGTCATCGTCACGCCGGAGTCGAACGCGGCCCGCGCCGACTCGAGGAGCACCTGCCCCGCGGACCCGCCGAGCTGGTTCGCCGCGGACACCGCGCCACCGAGGGTCTCCTGCGCGGCCGTGTGCGCCGACGAGGACAGCCCGCCCGGCACCACGACGTGCGCCCGGTAGGCGGTGGCGAGGATCGTGCCGAGGACGGCCGTGCCGAGCACCGCACCGATCTCGTACGCGGTCTCGGACATCGCCGACGCCGCGCCGGCCTTGTCCGCGGGGGCCGTCGAGATGATCAGGTCGTTCGTCACGGTCTCGGACGCACCGATCCCGATGCCGAGCAGCACGAAGGCGAACGCGAGCGCCACGATCGAGGCGTGGTGCCCGAGCACGGCGACCATCGCGTACGCCGCGGCCGAGAAGAGCAGGGCGACCGCGACGACCCAGCGCGGTGCGACCCGGCCGACGATCGGCACGACCACGAGCCCGGCGACGATGGTGAGCACCGACCCGGGGACGAGCACGATGCCGGACGTGAACGGGTCGAGCCCGGCGACGAGCTGCAGGTGCTGGGCGATGAAGAACAGGAAGCCCGTCAGCGAGAACATCGCCGCCATGTTCATCAGGACGCTGCCCGTGAAGGCGGTGCTGCGGAACAGCCGGAGGTCGAGCATCGGCGTGCGCGAGCGCAGCTGCCGCCGCACGAACGCGATCCCGCACAGCACGCCGACGGCGAGCATCGCGATCGCGAACCCGCGCTCCTCCGGGTGCACGACCGACTTGATGGCCCACGCGATCGGCGCGAGCGTGCCGAGGGACAGGAGCATGCTCGGCACGTCGACCGGCCCGGGCATCGGGTCGCGGGACTCGGGGACGAGGAACGGCACCCCGACGAGCATGAGCACGAGGATCGGCACGGCGACCAGGAACACGGCGCCCCAGTGGAAGTGCGCGAGCAGGACGCCGCCGACGAGCGGGCCGAGGGCGTTGCCGGCCGCGAACATCGTCGACCAGACGGCGAGCGCCATCCGCCGCTCCCCCGCGTCGACGAAGACGTTGCGGATGATCGACAGCGTGGCCGGCATGAGCATCGCGCCGAAGACACCCATCGCGATGCGGGCGGCGACGAGCATCCAGGCGTCGGTCGCGAACGCCGCTGCGACCGAGAACAGGGCGAAGCCGCTCGCGCCGATCACCAGGATCCGACGCCGACCGATGCGGTCGCCGATGCTGCCCATCACGACGAGGAGCCCGGCGAGGACGAGCGGGTAGGCGTCGACGATCCAGAGCTGCGTCGTGGCGTCCGGGTTGAGCGCGCGCGAGATCGACGGCAGCGCGAAGCTCAGCACGGTGTTGTCCACCGAGATGAGCAGGACGGGCAGCATGAGGACGGCGAGCGCGGCGAACCGACGGGTGCGGCTGCCGGTGACGGCGGTGGTGACGGGACCGGTGAGCAGTGCGGACACGGAAGGACTCCTGGGACTTCGAGCCGGACCAGGTCGACGGCGGTGCAGACGAGACGGGACGCGGGGTCTGCACGCGTCCCGTCAGGACTCCGTTAGTGTACCGTCTGGACGGTGATGGTTGCAAATGCAACCAACAGCGGACGGGAGGCGCGGGGCGGGCCCGCACCGCGCCTCCCGTCCGCCCCCGGGTCACGCCCAGGACGGCCCCTCGTCGTCAGGCCGACTCGCGCAGGAGCAGGCTGTGCCGGACGGTGCGCTGCACCGTCGCACCCTGCCGCGGCAGCTCGCCGGCGAGCATGCCGAGGGCGAGGTCGAGCGCCTCGCGCGCGACGGCGTCGAGGTCGACCGCCAAGGTCGTCAGCGTCGGTGACACGAGCCCACCGAGCGGCAGTCCGTCCACCCCGACCACCCGGACGTCACCGGGCACGTCCACCCCGGCACGGCGGCACGCCTGCAGCACACCGAGCGCCATCACGTCGTTGAAGGCGAGGATCGCGTCGAGGCGTCGTCGTCGTCCGAGGATCGCCGTGGTCTCCTCGGCGCCGCACTCCGCCGTGCCGTGCGGCGCGTGCACGAGCTCGGGCAGGTACCCGCGCCGCTGCAGGGCGTCCATCAGCAGCACCCCACGGGCACTCGTGTGCTCGGGCGACGAGTTGTCGAGCACCACCGGGTGTCGCACTCCGGTCGCCACGAGGTGGTCGGCGAGGGCCTCGATCGCGTCGGCGGGGTCGATCCAGACCGCGGCGGTCGGCGGGTCGGACGACGGGTCGAGCTCGACCATCGGCACGCTGCCGAGGAGCTCGCTCCACCGGTGCCGCCGGGAGCCGAGGTAGCCGATCACCACGTCGGTCTGCGCACCGAGCGCCTGGACCATCCGATCGGCGTCGCTCGCCAGGTCGACGTCGGCGAGCATGACGTTCCACCCCTGTTCGGCGGCGAGCCGGAACACCGCCGACGCGAGCTGCGGCGTGTACGGGTTCCGCAGGTCGTTGACGACGAGCCCGAGCTGGTGGTCGCCCCCGGTGACGAGCCCGCGGCCGAACCGCGACGGACGGTAGTCGAGCCGTTCGGCCTCGGCGAGGACGCGCAGCTTGGTCGCGGCGCTGATGCCGGACATGCCGTTCATGGCGCGCGTGACGGTCTGCCGGG
>NZ_MJGN01000001.1:238152-252009 GCF_001865065.1 Curtobacterium sp. MCBA15_008
GCCGGGGTGCGAGCCGTCCTGGGGCGACCGGGTCAGTCGCGGAGGTCCAGCCATGCCACCTGTTCCGGAGTGAGGTCGACGGAGAGGCCGGTCATGGACGACCGGGCTTCCGCGATCGTACGCGGTCCGAACAGCGGGAAGGTCGGGAACGGCTGGTTCAGGACGTAGGCCAGGGCGATCGCCGTCGCCGGGACCCCGAACTGCTCGCCGAGCTCGCGCGCACGGCGGAGCCGCTCGAAGTTCTGGTCGCTGTAGTAGCAGCGCACGAGCTCGGCGTCGCTGGTGTCCTCCGGCGTCGCACGACCCGTGAAGAACCCGCGCGCCTGGGACGACCACGGCAGGAGCGGGACCTGCCGCTCCTCGAGCCACGCCTTCGACGCGGCGTCGGTGGCGTGCTCGCACCCGGCCCACGGGACGTCGTACGCCTCGGCCAGCCCGAAGTGGTTGCTGAGCACCTCGAACTCGTGCTTGCCGTTGGCCCGGGCGTAGGCGTTCGCCTCGTCGAAGCGGGCGGGCGTCCAGTTCGACCCGCCGTACACGCGGATCCGCCCGGCACGGCGGTGCTCGTCGAGGACGTCGACGAACTCCCCCACCGGGATGTCCGGGTTGTCGCGGTGCATCATGTAGATGTCCGCGTAGTCGGTGCCCTGCCGCTCGAGGCTCTCGAGCAGCTGCTTCGTGAGCGACTCCGGGTCGCAGAACGGGGTGTGTGCGCCCTTTGTGATGACCACCACGTCCTCGCGGACGCCGCGGTTCTGGATCCACTTGCCGAGCCGACCCTCGAGCACGCCGCCACCGTAGATGTAGCCGGTGTCGAAGACGTTGCCGCCCTGCTCGACGAACAGGTCGAAGATCGCGCTGGCGTGCGCGAGGTCGGGCTGGTTGTCGACGCCCATCACCAGGCGGGACAGCTGCTTGCCGACGCCGGGGATCTCGCCGTACCGCATGGGGTTGCTGTCCTGCACGCGGAGCGGCCGACCGCTCACGGTGGGGATGTCGGCGGACTCGGCCTCGAACGGGAAGCGGAGGTCGATGGCGGCGCGCCACTTGTCCAGCGTGCGGGCAGTGGCGAGCGACTCGTCGAGCGTGTACTCGGGGACCTCGACCCGGCCGGCCGCGAGCGCCGCGGTGGTCGCGTCGGCCTCGCGCGCGTAGGGGTGTTCGCCGGCGAAGGACAGCGTGCGCGGGTCCTCGTCGACGGTCCGGACCACGATCGTCGGGTCGTCGCCGAGCGTCCAGGGGTCGGCGAGCGTGATCGTCCCGCGCGTGCCGTGCACCCGGACGGCGTTGTCGTCCTGCACCCGGACACCGGTGCGGACGTCCGCGGTGATGCCGTCGCGGTAGGTGAGGTGTGCGACCGTCCACTCGTCGACGCCGGTCGGGCCGAGGGTCCCGCGGGCCGTCAGCTCGGTCGGCTCGGCGACCGCGACCCCGGTGGCGGCCTGCACGATCGCCGCCGCCATCGTGACCGGGTACCCGCCGACGTCGAGGATCCCGCCGCCCGCGGTGTCGACGTCGAACAGTCGGCCGGACCGTTCGCCGGCTCGGAAAGCGAACGAGGCGTCGATGTGGGTGACCTCGCCGATCGCGCCGTCGCGGACGAGCTCGAGCAGCGCAGCGGTCTGCGGGTGGAAGCGGTACATGTACGCCTCGACGAGCGGCAGGCCGGCCTGGCGCGCGGCGTCGGCGAGCGCCATCGACGTGCCGTGGTTCGGCGACAGGGGCTTCTCGCAGAGGACGGCCTTGCCCGCCTCGAGCGCGGCGAGGACGAGGGCGGCGTGCCCGGTGTGCACCGTGGAGACGTACACGGCGTGCACCCGGGGGTCTGCGAGCACCTGGTCGTAGGAACCGGCGACGACACCGGTGAAGCCGTGCTCCGCGGCCTCGTCGGCGAACGCCTGCGCCCGCTCCGGCGAGGAGCTGCCGGCGGCCACGAGGGTGGCGCCGACGGCGCTCGCGGGGAGCTGGGAGAGGAAGCGGCGAGCGATCCCGCCGGGGCCGAGGACCGCCCAGCCGGGGACGTCCTGCTGCACGTCCGTGCTGCTGCTGGCGGTGGTCGCGGTCTGCGCTGACATGCGGGTACCCATTCTCGTCGTGAACCTTCACGGTCACGACGACCGTACTGCCAGCGGGCCGGGCCTGCAACGGTGTAGGTGCTTGACACGGCGTGTCCACGGGAGGATGCTCTGCACCACTTCGTGAGCGTTCACGGTCGAACGCTCCAGGTATCCCGATCTCAACGACGAGAGCAGGTACTCCGTGACAGCAGCACCATCGATCAGTCTCAGCCGGCGGGGGTTCCTCGCCGGTGCGGGCGCCCTCGGCGCCCTCGCCTCCACGGCGCTCCTCACCGGGTGTTCCACCGGCACCGCGATCTCGAAGGACCCGGACGAGCTCGTCCTCTGGTACTGGAACCGGTCGCTCGACCCGAAGTTCCTCCGGCAGGCCGCCGGCGGCATCAGCGGCCACGGCGCGAAGCGGCTCCGCCCCGACCTCATCGGCGGAGCGTCGTACGACACCAAGTTCCGGACGGCGCTGGCCGGCAATGCCTTCATCCCCGACGTCCTCATGGTGAACTCGAACTGCTGGCTCTACTTCCCCGACGAGGACCTCTTCACCGACTTCGACGACCACGGGGGCAAGGCGAAGCGGGGTGAGTACTACGACTGGAAGACCGCCCTGGGCCGGACGCCGAGCGGCCGGCAGTGCTTCTGGCCGGTCGACACCGGACCGACCGGCTTCTTCTACCGGCAGGACGTGCTGGCGAAGGCCGGGCTGCCGACCGACCCGGACGAGGTCTCGGACGCCGTCTCGACCTGGGACGGATTCCGGTCGTTCGGCGCGAAGATCCGGAAGGGCGCGGACGCCGCCACCGTGATCACGGCGACGCAGCTGTTCAACCAGTACGTCTACGCGAACCCCACGCGGTACTTCGACCGCGACGACCGCCCGGTGTTCGAGCGGCACGACAGTTCGATCCGGCAGGCGTGGGAGAACGCCGTCGCCTGTGTCCGGTCCGGGCTGACCGGCAACCTGCAGTCGGGCACCGACCAGAACGCCGGGTGGGTGTCCGGCCGCGTCGCCGGCCAGATCGAGGGCGCGTGGTGGACGCAGATCATCCACGACACCGCGCCCGACGCCGCCGGTCAGTGGCGGATCGCACGGCAGCCGGAGCGGCCGGGCAACAGCGGCGGCTCGTTCCTCGCCGTCCCGAAGACGTCGAAGGACCCCGCTGCCGCCACCGCCTTCGCGCAGTGGATCACCTCGCCCGAGGTCCAGTCGCACACGTACAACGACATCCAGCTGTTCCCGTCGACACCGGCGTCGTTCGCGAACGGGATCATGCGGAAGCCCGGCGACTACTTCGGCGACCAGGACCCCCTGGCGTTCTTCAACGCCTCGGCGATGGACGTCCCGGTGACGTACATCTCGAACTCCGAGCGCTTCATCGGGGCCTTCGCGACCGAGATCACCAACGTCGAGGCCGGCGGGAAGGACCCCGACCGGGCGTGGCAGGACGCCGTCGACCAGACGAACCGGGTCCTCGAGAAGCGCGGGGTGGCGGCATGAGCACCAAGCAGGCACCCCCGACGACGAGCATCCCCGCCGTGGTCGGCACACCGACCTCGTCGATCACCACCGCCGCGACCGGCAAGCGGTTCGGGCTCCGACGGTTCTGGCCGCAGTACGTCGCGATCGCGCCGTTCTACGTCCTCTTCTTGGTGTTCGGGCTGTTCCCGATCGTGTTCTCGATCGTGCTGTCGTTCACCGACTGGGACGGCGTCGGGTCCCCCGCGTTCGTCGGACTCGCGCAGTACCAGTACCTCCTCGGCGACCCGCGGTTCTGGAACGCCGTCGGCAACACGTTCCTGATCTGGATCATGTCGACGATCCCGATGCTGTTCCTCGCACTCGTGCTCGCGTTCCTGCTGCACGGCAACATCCGGGCGAAGGGCTTCTACCGCGTCGCGTTCTTCGTGCCGAACGTCACGAGCATGGTGGCGATGGCCATCGTGTTCGGGTCGGTGTTCTCCGACGGCTTCGGCCTGGTGAACGCGGCACTGCGGGCGCTCGGCGCGGACCCGGTCGGCTGGCTGTCGTCGTACTGGGGGATCAAGATCACGATCTCGGTGATGGTGATCTGGCGCTGGACCGGGTACAACGCCATCATCTACCTCGCCGGGCTGCAGTCGATCTCGACGGAGCTGTACGACGCTGCCAAGGTCGACGGTGCGAACGCGTGGCAGATCTTCTCGCGGATCACCGTGCCGCTCCTCCGCCCGGTGATCCTCTTCACCCTCATCACCTCGACGATCGGTGGACTCGGGCTCTTCACGGAGCCGCAGATCCTGTTCAACGGGCAGGCGGTGGGCGGCCCCGACGAGGCCGGCATGACGATCGTGCTCTACCAGTACGAGCAGGCGTTCAACCAGTTCGACTTCGGCTACGGGTCGGCGATCGCCTGGGTGCTGTTCATCTTCTCGGTGGTGTTCGCCATCATCAACTGGCGCCTGCTCAGTGAGCGCGACGGCCTGAAGACGCCGCGACGCCTCCGGGCCCCGCGCACCGCCCGCACCAGCGCGAAGGGGGTCGACGCATGACCGCGACACCGACCACGACGACCACCAACACCGCAGCCGCCCTCGGACGTCCGGGCGCCGCGGGCGACGACCGCGGCCACGGGTTCCGCCGCGGGTGGCTCGGCACCGCCGTCACGCACCTCTGCCTGATCGTCGGGGTGCTGCTGTCGATCTTCCCCTTCTACTGGCTGCTCGTGATGTCGACCTCGACCAACGCGGAGATCTTCGGCTACCCGCCGTCGCTCTGGTTCGGCGACAACGCGCTCGCCAACGTCGCCTCGGTGTTCAGCAACGTCGACATGCTGCGGGCGCTCCTCAACACCGTCGTGGTGGCGGGCAGCACCGCCGTCCTCGTGATGCTGTTCGACTCG
Organism: Curtobacterium sp. MCBA15_008; assembly: GCF_001865065.1. Classification (GTDB taxonomy): domain Bacteria; phylum Actinomycetota; class Actinomycetes; order Actinomycetales; family Microbacteriaceae; genus Curtobacterium. Next base: position 243,104 of record NZ_MJGN01000001.1, read on the forward strand.
CTCGCCGCGTTCGCGTTCGCCAAGTACGAGTTCCCGTTCAAGCGGTCCCTCTTCACCGTGATGCTCGCCACGTTCCTCGTCCCCGGCAGCCTGTCCCTGGTGCCGAGCTTCGTGCTCATGGCGAACCTCGGGTGGATCGGCGGCCTGCAGGCGCTCATCGTGCCGGGAGCGGCGAACGCCTTCGGCATCTTCCTGCTCCGGCAGTTCGCGACGGGGTCGATCCCGAACGAGGTGATCGACTCCGCCAGGGTCGACGGCGCCGGGTTCTTCCGGACCTGGTGGTCGATCGCGGTGCCGATGCTCCGCGGCGGCCTCGCGTTCCTCGGCATCTTCACGTTCATCACCGCCTGGAACGACTACGTCTGGCCACTCATCGTGCTCATCGACCCGAAGGGCCAGACGCTCCAGGTCGCCCTCGCCGGGCTGAGCTCGGTGAACGCGACCGACCTCGGCGCCGTGATGGCCGGCGCGGTGATCAGCGTCTTCCCGCTGATCGGCGTCTTCATCATCGGGTCGCGGCACTTCATCGCGAACATCGCCGCCGGTGCGCTGAAGGGCTGACCGTGGACCGTGGGCGACGGCGCGGCCGCCGCGTCGCCGCCCACGGCTCCGGAGCACCGCACGACTCCCTAGACTCGTGGCCATGGCAAGCGCCCGCGATCGTGTCCTGGACAGCTTCGTCGCCATCGTGTGCGAGGAAGGAGAGCGTCCGGCGACCCTCGACGCCGTCGCCGCACGTGCCGGGGTCTCGAAGGGCGGACTGCTCTACCACTTCGGCTCGAAGGCCGCCCTGGTCGAGGGGCTCTGCGAGCGTCTGTCGGACCTCTCCGCGATGGACGTCGACCGGATGCGGGACGCCGAGGACGGCGCCGCGCGGTACTTCGTGCGCAACTGCCTGTTCGTCGGCAGCGAGCTCGACCTCGCCCTCCTCGCCGCGAGCCGCCTGCAGCAGGCCGGCTACGAAGAGGCGGGTCGGACCCTCGACGAGACCGAGAACGGCTGGCTCACCACGCTCGTCGACGCACTCGGGGACGAACCCACCGCGCAGGCCGTGAAACTGCTCGGCGACGGGCTGTACCACCAGGCTTCCCTGGGGGCCGCGAGCGACGTCCGGCCGAACCGGAGCACCGTCGACATGGAGGCCCTGCTCGGTGTCGTAGACCGCCTCATCGCGACCAGGCCCGGTGCGTGAACCGACACCGACCCCGCTGGGGATAGACTGGCTGCGATCCACCCGCCTGACTTCCGGAGGTACCACCGTGGGCCGCGTCATCGCCGCTGTTTTCTCGATCCTGCTGCTGCTGGTGTCGATGTACCTGTTCGGCTTCGCGTTCCAGGTGGAGTCCGGTCAGGCCTTCATCTTCATGGGCGGCCTCCTGCTCATGTCGCTCTCCTTCTTCCTGCCGATCCACGTGTTCGGCAAGCGGTAACCACACCGCACACCGAACGGCCCCGCACCTGCAGAGGTGCGGGGCCGTTCTGCGTTCCGGCGGCGGGACCGGCCGGTGCCGAACCACGAATCCGACATCGAACCGACCACGGGGCCCGGTTCGATGTCGGATTCGTGGTGTGATCCGCGGCGTCCGCGCTAGGCCAGCACGCGCAGCTTCCGCAGCGTGACCGCGGTGGAGACGGCGGCGTGCACGGCCTCGGCGCCCTTGTCCTCCTTGGAGTCCGGCAGACCGGCACGGTCGAGCCCCTGCTGCTCGTCATCCAGCGTGAGCACGCCGAACCCGACGGGCTTGCCGGTCTCGATCGCCACGCGGGTCAAGCCGCTGGTGGCCGCGTCCGAGACGTACTCGAAGTGCGGGGTACCGCCGCGGATGATCACGCCGAGCGCGACCGCCGCGTCGAACCCGGACTCGAGCGCGGTCTTCGCGACGACCGGCAGCTCGAAGCTCCCCGGGACCGGGATGACCTCGGCGGTGGCCCCGAGGCGTTCGACCTCGCGCTGCGCCCCGGCGAGCAGTCCGCCGGCGATGGCCTCGTGCCACTGCCCGGCGACGATCGCCACCCGGATCCCGCTGCCGTCGACGTGGTCGCGATCCGCCGCGCCTGCTCCGCTCATCGTGTCGTTCCTTCCGTGGGTACGGTCTCGGCCGTCGCCCGGTCTGCCGCGTCGAGCCACTCGACGAGTGCGGCGATGGTGATGACGGGCACGCCGGCGCGTGCCCCGAGTGCGAGGAGTCCCGGCAGGCGCATCATGCCGCCGTCCTCGTCGACGATCTCGCAGATCGCCGCGGCGGGCCGGAGCCCGGCTGTGGTGACGAGGTCGATCGCGGCTTCGGTGTGGCCCGCGCGTTCGCGGACCCCGCCCGGTCGTGCACGGAGGGGCACGACGTGTCCGGGGCGGTGCAGGTCGTCGCGGACCGAGGTGGGGTCGGCGAGGACCCGCAGCGTGCGGGACCGGTCGTGGGCGCTGATGCCGGTGGTCACGCCGACGGCGGCGTCGACGGTCACGGTGTAGGCGGTGCCGCGGACGTCCTCGTTGTGCGCCACCATCGGCGGCAGGTCGAGTGCGTCGGCGATCTCGGCGCTGACCGGGGCGCAGATGAACCCGGACGAGTGGGCGACGGTCCAGGCGATCCACTCCGGGGTGGCGAGTTCCGCGGCGAGGATGACGTCCCCCTCGTTCTCGCGGTGCTCGTCGTCCGCGACGATCACCGGTCGGCCGGCGGCGATGGCGGCGACCGCCTCGTCGATGCCGGACAGCGCGAGCACGTCGGTCGGGGCGGGTACGTCGGCCACAGTGGGTGCGTCGGTGGCGTGCCGTGCCTCGGCGACCATCACCGGGCCTCCAGACCGACGGGCGCGACCGACCCGACGGACGCGGCCGACCTGGCCGACCCGACGGACACAGCCGAACCGGCCGACCCGGCCGACCCAACGGCCGCGCCCGACCCCGCCGGCAAGGACTGCACGGCAGCGTCGAGCCGCAGCATCCGCCGGACGTGCCGCGCCAGCACGTCGGTCTCGACGTTCACCCGGTCCCCCGGCTTCCGCGCGCCGAGCGTGGTCGCGGCGAGGGTCTCGGGGATCAGGCTCACCTCGAACCAGGCGGCATCCGGAGGGGTGTCCTCCGCGGAGACGGCACTGACCGTGAGGGAGACGCCGTCGAGCGCGATCGACCCCTTGTCGACGACGAGCGGGCTGAGGTCGGGCGCGAGCGAGAACCGCACGCGGCGCCACCCGTCGCCGTCGGCCGTCTCGAGCACGGTCGCCGTGCCGTCCACGTGCCCCTGCACGATGTGGCCGCCGAGGCGGTCCCCGACCGAGGCCGCACGCTCGAGGTTGAGCCGGTCGCCGACGGCCAGGGTGCCGTGCGCGCTCATGTCGAGCGTCTGCTTCATGACGAAGGCGGTGAAGGTCTCGGGGGTCTGCTCGACCACGGTCAGGCAGACGCCGCTCGTGGCGATGGAGTCGCCGTGCTGTGCGTCCGCGACCACGAGCGGGCCGTGGACGGTGAGCGCGACGGAGTCGCCGTGCTGCTCGACGGCGGTGACGGTGCCGAGTTCCTCGATGATGCCGGTGAACACTGGTGTCCTCTCAACGGGACTCCGGGGGCGTTCGACGATCGTCGGCATCGACGGACGGGTCGCGCCACCGCATGGTGGGACGTCCTGTCCGCCAGCGCGCCTCCCATCCGGACTCTCACCGTCGGTCCCGGAGTTTCACCAGGTCAACCTCTGCCGGGTTCGCACCCGTCATCAGTTCGTGGACTGTCACCACCGGTTCGGAATTACACCGACCCCGGAGCGCTTGCGTAGTCGGAACGATACCCCAGACGCACGACGGTCGCGTTGCGCCACCTGCGCGGACGTAACGGGGCGTCGCGGTCCCGACGGCGGCTCGCGACGTGCGTGCCGGCTGCCTGGAGGCGCGGGGCGGGCCCGCACCGCGCCTCCCGTCAGCCGCGCCCCCGCGCCAGGGCGACCGCCTGCCGGAGCGACAGGTCCGGCAGGTACGCGCGGACCACCGCGATCCCGATCGCCGGGAGCGCGACCGGGTCCGGGTAGGCGAGCACCAGCGGGTGCAGCTCGGGGCCGAACTTCAGCTTGAACTTCAGCAGCGACCGGAAGCCGTACACGGGCTCGAGCACCCCGCCGACCAGGTCGAGCAGGTCCTGCACGCCCTCGTTCGCCGGCGCGGTGTCCGACGCCTGCGCGAGCGGTGCGGCGGACAGGCTGAGCCGTTCGACGCCGTCCTCGCGCATCCGGTCCGCGGCGCTCGCGACCAGGAACTCCATCACCCCGTTCGGCGCGGCACCGGTCCGGCGCATGACGTCGAGCGTCCACCCGACGACGCGCCCCTCGCGGTGACTCGGCAGCCAGCTCGTGACCGCGAGCACGGTACCGGCCCCGTCCTGCGCGACGAGGGTGCGGACCGCCGGGTCCCGCATCTCGTCGACGCCGCCGAGGGTGAAGCCCATCTCGGGCAGCTCGCGCTCGGCGACCCACTCCTCCGAGATCGCCTCGATCTGCCGGGTCGTCGAGCTCGGCAGCTGTTGCCACGACGACCAGGTCGCTGTGATGCCCTCACGCTTCGCCTTGTTCACCGAGGTCCGGACGTCCTGCTTCTTCTTGCCGCTCGTCGTCCACGTGCGCGGGTCGAGATCGGCGTCCTCGGCGACGGGCAGCGTGCTCCAGCCCTGCTCCGTGAGGGTGCCGGCGGCTTCGACGCCGATGCCGTAGAACACCGCCGTCCAACCGTTGTCGTCGCACCAGCGGGCGAACGCGGTCATCGCGTCGGCGCGGGCGTCCGGCCAGCCGAACGGGCCGCCGACCGTCACCGCGACACGGCCGTTGCGGCGGAACGCGACCGCCGCACGACCGTCCTCGGCGAACCAGTACGCGTTGCCGTGCCACGTCGTCATCCAGCCGAAGGCGTCGCCGCCACCGGCCTCGAGCAGGGCGCGTGCGCGGTCGCGGTCGTGCCGGGTGCCGTCCGGGTCGGCGTCGGGCTCGACGGCGCCGGTGGGCCGCACGGACGCCAGGGCGATGACGAACCAGAGCACCGGTCCGGCCAGGCCGAGGACCACCCGCAGCATCGGGTGCAGCGACGGCAGGCGGTCCCAGAACGTGACCGGGGAGAGCGGACCGAGGGCGGCGACGGCGAGCCGGAGCGGGTCCTCGACGTGCTGGGGTGCGGACGCCGCGGTCACCAGCACGACCGCGACGATGACGACGAGGGCGGACCCGACCGTCACCGCGAAGGTGACCACGCGACGGCGCGAGGACAGCACCGTGAAGGACCGGCGGAGCACCACCAGCACGACCGCGGTCGCCAGGGGGACGACGATCGACGCGGCGATCGACACGTCGACGATGAACTGGTCCTCGGTGCCGTGCAGCTGCTCGACCCGGCCGGGGACGGCGCCGTAGGTGACCGCGGCGGCCACGGCGGTGACGACGTCCACCACGACGACGAGCCACACCGCGAACCGGCTGCCGCGGAACAGCCCGAGCCCCGCGACGACGAGGACCAACAGCGGGGCCGCGGCCAGCACGACCGTCCAGGGGTCGGTCGCGCGGTAGGCCATGAGCGCTCGCAGGCACTCCCCCGCGATGCCGTCGGCACGGCAGCCGTGCACCGGGGTCACCGGTCCGGCCCCGACCACGGCGGCGAGCGGCGCGAGGATCCCGACCCGGGCGCGGGACACGAGGGCGATGACCGGGCCGACCGCCGACACGAGCACCACGGTGCCGAGCAGGACCCGGGTCTCACGGTGCGAGCTCCGCAGCCAGCCGTTCCGCTTCGGGGTCCGGCGGAGCAGTTCGCCGAGGAGCCAACCGGCGCCGGCTGCCAGCACGGCGTAGAGGTCCGAGGCGTGTCCGGCGTAGAGCAGCAGTGCGGCCACCACGGCGAGCGCGTTCACCCGGATCCGGCGACGCCACAGCGGACCGGCGAAGGCGCTCGCGGTGACGATCGTGCCCACGATGGCGGTCCACGGGTCGAAGCTCGTCGCCCGCCCGAGGAGCAGCGGCCCGACGTCACGTCCGTCCGAGTCGACGAAGGCGCTGAACGCCCCGATGCCGGTGCCGACGACGGTCGTCAGGACGAACGCGACCGCCGTCCGCCACGAGCCCATCAGGCGTTCGGCGGCACCGACGAGCACGACCACGCCGGCCAGGGTGAGCAGGATCGCGATGACGCCGGTCGACGCTGCGAACACGCGGAACGGGCCGTAGGAGACCGGGCCGGTGCCGTGCACCACGCGGAGGACGACGGCGGTCGCCGAGGTGGCGAGCACCAGGACGAGGATCGCGGTCGTGACCGGGTGCCTCCGGACGGTACGCGAGACGGTCCGCCAGGCGCTCCGCCAGCGGGTCGTCGCCGGTCCGGACTCCCTCGTGCCCGGGTCGGTCTGGCTCACAGCGATCCCTTCGTCGCCGGCAGCCCGAGGTGCGCGATGACCGCCGGGAGGCCGTGGGACAGAACGTAGCGCACGGTGTTCCAGTCGTGGGCGGACCCCGGCGACACGATGAGCGACGTCTGCATCCCGACCCGTTCGGCGACCGCTCGGAGCGCGTCCGTCGACGCGTGGTAGGGCGCGTCGTCCTGGCCGTACCCGAACACGGTGAGGTGGTGCGGGTAGTGCCCGTGCGCCGTCATGATCGCGCTCGGTGCCGCCGCCCGGTAGGCCGCGACCGATCCGCCGAAGCCGAGCGCGATCGTCTGCTGCACGCTGCCGTTCCGGGGCCCGATCTCGCTCGAGATCGCCAGCGTCGTGCCGAACACCTCCGGGTGTGCGGCGGAGAACTGCATCGCGCAGGTGGCCCCCTCGGAGAACCCGACGATGCCCCAGGCGCTCGGCGCGCTCGCGACCGGCAGGTGGTGCCGGATCCACTGCACGGTGTCCGTCATGACGTAGGTCGCGCTGCGCCCGAGCCGGCGGGAGTCCACGCACATCGGGTTCCGTTCGGGCGCGCCGAGCTGGTCGGGCGCCACGACGATCGGGGCGAGCCCGTCGTGGGTCTCGGCGTAGTGCTCGAGGTACTCGCCGAGGTCACCCGTCTGGAACATGTCTGCCGGCTGCCCGGGCTGGCCGGACAGCGAGACGAGCACGGGCAGCTTCGGCGGGTGCGCGGTGCGGGCCGCCGGCGGCAGCCAGACGACGGCCTTCCGGGCGTGGAAGTGCGACACCGTCCCGGGGATCCGCACGCTGATCGTCTCGCCCTCGTGCGGCATCCCGGCGGGCGCGTGCCAGTCGGCGGGGTTGACCTCGGCGCTGCCGGCGGGCCGAGCGGCATCGGCACCGGTCGCGCCGCCGTGGTGGGGCGCGGGGAGCGTCCGCGTCGGGTACGGGTTCGTCGCGACCGCCTGCTCGACGTCCTTGTAGAAGCCGAAGTCGACGTTGACGCCGAGTCCAGCGGCCAGGGCCACGCACGCCGCTGCCCCGAGCGCGACCACGCGCAGGGTCCACCCGCCCTGCACCAGCACCACGACGAGCAGAGCGATGCCGGCGCACGCGAAGGCGATCCACATGCGGGTCACCGGCGTGAACGAGACCCCGAAGAGGTCGAGCACGTCCCCGGTCCACCACACCGCCACGAGTCCGGCACCGGCGCCCACCACGAGTGCAGCGACCCGGATGACGACGGCGCGGACGGGGTGCGCCGACCGCCGCCGATCGCCCCGCTGCAGGAGTGGCACGACGACCACCCAGACGGTGAGCACCAGGGCGAGGACGTCGACGGGGACGAGGACGTCGCGCCCGGTGATCGGGATGCGCAGGAGGTCGTGGAGCACGGTCTCATCGTGGCCGCACCCCGCTGCCGGGCAGCCCCGGAGGCGCTTCTGCTGTCCACAGGTTCACCACCGACCGCTCCCAGACCGCCACCAGCCGGCGTTCAGCTCTGATCGGCTGCGACGCACCGCGGGCACGGGTCGGAGGGGCACCCTGATCCGGTGCCCCTCCGACCCGCTGTGACCGCGGGGTCGGTGCCGCGTGCACGGCACCGACACCCGCAGCGCGGTCAGTGCCGCTTGCGCAGCACCATCGTCCCCGCTCCGGCGAGGAGCAGGAGCAGGGCGAACCCGGCCGGCAGGACCGGCGAGGTCGCGCCCGTGTAGGCGAGCCCCGGCGCGGCCGCGCCGGCAGCGGCGCGGACCGCCGTCTGTGCCACCGTCGAGGCACCGGCGGTCATCGTGTCGGCGTTCACGGCCCGGGAGGCAGTGGTCGCCACGACCGCGGCGGCTCCGCTGACGGGGGTGGTCACCGTTCCGGGGGTGGTGCCGTCGTCGACACCGGTTCCGGCGCCCGGGGTGCTGGTGCCGTCACCAGGGGTGGTGCCGTCACCGGGGGTGGTGCCGTCACCGGGCGTCGTGCCGTCACCGGGGTCGGTCCCGTCTCCGGGCGTCGTGCCGTCACCGGGGTCGGTCCCGTCGCCGGGGTCCGTGCCCGTGCCGGGGTCCGTGCCGGTGCCGGGCGTGGTGGTCGTGCTGGTGCCGTCGCCGACGATGCCGATCCCGTTGCCGCCGATCGTGACCGGCAGGCTGATCACCGGGGTGAGCTGGGTGCCGGAGAGGAGTCCTCCGTCGCCCGAGGTCGAACCGCCCGCAACCGGCGTCGTCGTTCCGGTGCCGGCGCCCGTGGCCGGGGTCGTCGACCCCGTCGAGGTCCCGTCACCGACCAGGCCGATGCCGTTCCCACCGATCGTGATCGGCAGCGACACCACCGGGGACACCTGCGAACCCGACGCGATGCCGTCCGACCCGGAGGTCGACCCGCCAGCAGCCGGCGTCGTCGTGCCGGTGCCCGTGCCCGTCGCCGGGGTCGTGGACCCCGTCGAGGTCCCGTCACCCAGCAGACCGATGCCGTTGCCCGACACCGTCACGGGGACGGAGACCACCGGGGACACCTGCGTGCCCGAGGCCGTGCCGTCCGACCCGGAGGTCGAACCACC
>NZ_MJGN01000002.1 GCF_001865065.1 Curtobacterium sp. MCBA15_008
CACCTGAATCCACCCGTCGAAGATGTCATACGCGCGCGCCTGCAACCGCTGGCGTGTGCAAGGAGCGACGACGCCGTTGTCGGACGACGTCGACGATGTCGTCTGGGGTCGACGCAGCCCCGCCCCGCACCGCCCCGCCGCACGGCGTCCCCCGTCCCGCGCCCGCCACCCCGCACGACGAACGGCCCGCCCCGGCAGACCGGGACGGGCCGTAGTGCGCGCCGAGCGTCAGCGCGCCGGACGTCAGTGCGCGGCGGTCGGGATGCTCCCGGTCACCGCTGCGCTGGCGTGCGCGAGCTTGTCCAGCCGGACCTTCTGCCGGTTGATGAGGAGCCCACCGGCCAGAGCGACCAGGACGAGCACGCCCGCCGAGATGCCGAACGCCACGTGGTACCCGTCGAGCACCGCCTGCGCCTGCTGCAGCTTCGTGGGCGCCGCCGACAGCCCGGAGAGGCTGTCCTTCACGACGTCGGCGAAGATCGTCGACAGCAGCGCGGTGCCGATCGAGCCGCCGATCTGCTGCATGGTGTTCACCGTCGCCGAGGCCACACCGGCATCGGCGCGGGCGACCCCGGTCGTGGCGGTGTTCATCGCGGACGAGAAGATCGTCCCCATGCCGAGGCCGATGACGATCAGCGCGGGCAGGACGGTGCCGGCGTACGAGCTGTCGAGGTCGGTGCGGAGGAGGAGCAGCAGACCCGTCGCCGCGACGAGGCCACCGGCGAAGATGAGCACCTTCGGGCCGACGCGGGGGAGCAGGCGACCACCGATCTGGGTCGCCGAGATCATGATCGACAGGGGCATCGGCAGGAACGCCAGACCGGTCTGCAGCGAGGAGAACCCGAGGGTCTGCTCGAGGTAGTAGGTCAGGAACAGGAAGATGCCGAACATACCGATCGCGACCAGGCCGATCGCGATGAACGATCCGCCGCGGTCACGGTCGAGCACGACCCGGAGCGGGAGCAGCGGGTGTGCGACACGGGTCTCGATGAAGACGAACGCGGCGATCAGCACGACGCCCACGGCGAGCATCGCGATGGTGACGGGGGAGTCCCAGCCGTTCGTCTCGGCGTTCGAGAACCCGTAGACGACCCCGACCAGGCCGAGGGTGATCGTGATCACGCCGAGCACGTCGATGCGCGGCCGCTCGACCTTCGGCGGCTTCTCCATGAAGACGAGCGCGCCGATCACGCCGAGCACGGCGAAGACGACGTTGACGTAGAGGCACCAGCGCCACGACGCGTACTCGGTGAGCACGCCACCGAGGAGCAGACCGATGGCCGCACCGGAACCGGCGATCGAGCCGAAGATGCCGAACGCACGACCGCGCTCCTTCGGGTCACGGAAGGTCGTCGTCAGCATGCCGAGCGCGGACGGAGCGAGCAGCGCGCCGAACACGCCCTGCAGGGCACGGGCGGCGACGAGCAGCCCGAACGAGTCCGCCAGACCGCCGAGCACCGACGCGACCGCGAAGCCGACGAGGCCGATGATGAAGGTGTTCTTGCGCCCGAAGAGGTCACCGAGGCGACCACCGAGCAGGAGCAGTGAGCCGAACGCGAGCGAGTACGCGGTGACGATCCACTGGCGCTGGTCGGTGCCGAAGCCGAGGTCCGCCTGGGCGGAGGGGAGCGCGATGTTCACGATGGTCGCGTCGAGCACGACCATCAGCTGCGCGAGGGCGATGACCGCCAGGGCGATCCAGCGGTGGTTGGCCTTGGCGGGGGTGGTGCCGGGATTCGTGGGTGCTGCCCCGGTGGGGGTCGGCACGGTTCGTTCTGCCGTCACGGCAGCCTCCTTCGAGAAGGTGGAGGGAGGAACGCGCGCCGTCGGGCGTCCTCGGGGAGGAACAACTGGATGCGACGCATCCGTTTGTGAGCAGTGTAGACCGAAACGGAAGGTCCGCATCCACTTATTCCCAGAAAGTTCAACTACGTTCGACGTCGTGAGCACCACCGACTCCGCTGAACTCGAGCGCCCCCTCCGAGCCGACGCCGCCCGCAACCGCGAGCTCATCCTGCAGACCGCTCGGAAGTGCTTCGCCGAGCGCGGCCTGTCCGTCACGCTCAACGACATCGCGCACGAGGCCGGGGTCGGCGTGGGGACCGTCTACCGCCGGTTCGCCGACAAGGACTCCCTGATCGAAGCGCTCCTCGCCACCAAGTTCGAGGCGATGAACGACGCCGCGGCGCGCGCCGCCGACGAGACCGACCCGCGTGAGGCGCTCCGCGTCTACCTGATGGGCGTGTTCGAGTTCCGCGCACGCGACCGCGCGCTCGCCGACGCCATCGTCCGTGCCGGCAAGTCCCGCCCGTCGATCGTGCACGAGCGGGACCGCCTCGAGTCGCAGGTGAGCGAGATCATCGGTCGAGCCAGCGCCGCCGGCGTCGTGCGGGCGGGGTTCGACTACCGGGACCTGCCGATGCTGACCACGATGGTCGGCGCCGTCGCGGACGCCACTCGTGCGCACGACCCCAACGCGTGGCGCCGCTACGCCGAGCTCGTCATCGAGGGCGTGCTGCCCGGCGGGACGGAGGCCCCGATGCTCGGTGCGCCGCTCGACCGCGAATCGATCGAGCGGGCGCTGCACGCCCAGTCCTGACGGGCGCTCCGCGCCGTCGTGACCGTCTGACGGGCCGCAGGCGCCTGCCGGAGCCGCACCGCGCCTCCAGGCCGTGTACCGGCCGGCCGCCCGCGGCAGCCCGACCGCTACAGCCCGACGCGACAGCCCGACTGCGACAGCCAGACAGTCAGCGAGCCGCTACAACCAGCTGGGCACCCAGTAGTGCGACCGGATGAAGTCCCACGGCATCTGGATGCCGGTCCACATCGGGTACCAGTACGCCGACGCCAGCACCACGACCCCGAGGTACACGCCGACCCAGATCACCGCACGGGTCCGTCGTGGCCGCGGGTCCGTCCGTGACCCGAGCACCAACCCGACCGCGGCAGCCAAGGCCATCACCATGAAGGGCTCGAAGGCGATCGTGTAGAACTGGAAGACCGTCCGGTTGACGTACAGCAGCCACGGCAGGTACCCCGCCGCGATGCCCATCAGGACGAACGCGTACTCCCACCGGCGCCGCAGGACCCAGAGCACGAGCAGGGCCACGGTCGCGATCACCGCCGCGTACCAGATGAACGGGTTCGCGATGCCGGTGATCGCCTCGCCGCACCGGGTCGCCGTGCAGCCGTCCTGCCCGGCGTTCGTGCCGACGTAGTACATCGACGTCGGCCGCTGCATGACGAGCCACAGCAGCGGGTTCGCCTGGTACGAGTGCGGCGTGTGCAGGCCGATGTTGAAGCCGTAGATCTCGGACTGGTAGTGCCACCAGTTCTGCAGGCTGTCCGGCACCCACGACAGCACCCCGGTCCAGCGCTGCCCGCCGGAGGCGATCCAGTTCCGGTCCCAACCGTCCTTCGAGACGAACCACCCGGTCCACGACGCCAGGTACGTCACCGCGGCGATCGGCACGGTGAGCAGGAACGAGACGGGGGCCTGCTGCAGCCAGGCGCTCGACGACCAGAACTCCACGCCGGCGCGCTTCCGCAGCATCATGTCCGTCAGGACGGAGTACACGGCGAAGAAGGCCAGGAAGAACATGCCGGACCACTTGGTCGCCGTCGCGAGTCCGAGCGCGAGCCCCATCGCGAACAGCCAGGGCCGCCACCACATCACGGGGCCCCACAGGGTGTCGCGTCCGGCCGCGGAACGCTCCGCGACCCAGCGGTCGAGCCGACGCGCGGTCCACCGCCGGTCGAGCAGCAGTGCACCGAAGCCGAGGACCACGAAGAACGTCAGGATGCCGTCGAGCAGCGTCACCCGGGACAGCACGATCGCCTGCCCGTCGACCGCCAGGAAGAACCCGGCGAGCGTCCCGATCAGCGTCGAGCGGAACAGGGACCGGGCGATCACCGCCGTGAGGAACACCGTCGCGATGCCGAGCACCGCCACCGCGAAGCGCCAGCCGGCCGAGTCGTCCGCGCCGAACAGCAGCATCCCGAGACCGATGAGGTACTTGCCGAGCGGCGGGTGCGCGATGAACTCCGCCGCGCTGGTGAACAGCGAGGTCTCACCGGAGGCGAACCGTTGGTCCGTCGTCGGCAGGGAGTCGTCGTTCGGGTTCGCCGGCCACGTGCCCTCGTACCCGAGGTGCACGATCGACCAGCCGTCCTTGACGTAGTACGTCTCGTCGAACACCAGCGAGTGCGGGTGCCCGAGGTTCACCAGGCGCAGCACCGCGGCCAGCAGGGTCACCGCGAGCGGACCGGCCCAGCGCCAGGCAGCGACCCGCCACGAGACCGACAGGACACGCCCCCACCAGTCGTCGAGGCGGGAGCCGACCGGCCCCGCGGGGACGGCGGTGCGGTCGTCGGTCAGCTCGCTGGTCATCGCGCACATCCTACGGATGCGGGCGACGGCCGTGCTGCGACGACAATGGTCGTGTGATCGTCCTCGCAGCAACGCCCATCGGCAACCTCGGCGACGCCTCCCGGAGGCTGGTCGAGACGCTCTCGAACGCGACCGTGGTGGCGGCCGAGGACACCCGGACCGCGATCCACCTCATGCGCGCGCTCGGCATCGAGAACCGGCCGCGGCTCATCGCACTGCACGAGCACAACGAACGGGCGAAGGCCGCCGAGGTCGTGGAGCTCGCCCGCGACGAGGACGTGGTGGTCCTGACCGACGCGGGGATGCCGGCGATCAGCGACCCGGGCTTCCCGCTGGTCGAGGCCGCCGCGGCCGCAGGGGTGACCGTCACGGCGCTGCCCGGGCCGTCCGCGGTGCTCATGGCGCTCGCCGTGTCGGGGCTGCCCACCGACCGCTTCAGCTTCGAGGGGTTCCCGACGCGCAAGGCGGGGGAGCGCCGCCGGCTGTTCGCGTCCCTGGCCGGCGAGCAGCGCACGATGGTGTTCTTCGAGTCGCCGCACCGGCTGGCGGACACGCTCACCGACATGGCCGCCGGCTTCGGCGCCGACCGACGAGCCGTCGTGTGCCGCGAGCTCACGAAGCTCTACGAAGAGGTGCGACGCGGCTCCGTCACCGAGCTCGCGGAATGGGCTGCGGAGGGGGTCAAGGGCGAGATCTGCATCGTGGTCGAGGCGTCGTCCGGTTCCGGCGACGACGTCTCGCTCGAGGACGGCGTCCGGCTCGTGCTCGAACGCGTCGCCGCCGGCTCCCGCATGAAGGAAGCGGCGGCGGCCGTCGCGGACGCGACAGGGCTGTCGAAACGGGACCTCTACGAGGGCGCGCTGGCCGCTCGGTAACAGGACCGGATGCCGGACTGGAGGCGCGGGACGGCCCCGCCACGGGCCTCCCGTCCGGTTCTCCACAGGCTGCGCGCGGGGCGCGTCATGCGGTCCCGGTGCGCCCGTAGGATGGTCCGCATGTCCGACGGGTCCTCGTTCAGCATCACCACGCCGATCTTCTACGTGAACGACGTGCCCCACATCGGGCACGCCTACACCGAGGTCGCCGCGGACGTCCTCGCACGCTGGCACCGGCAGCGCGGCGACGACACCTGGCTCCTCACCGGCACCGACGAGCACGGGCAGAAGATCCTGCGGACCGCCTCGGCGAACGACGTCACTCCGAAGGAGTGGGCCGACCGGCTCGTGACCGACGCCTGGAAGCCCCTGCTCGACACCGTCGACGTGGCGAACGACGACTTCATCCGCACCACCGACGAGCGCCACGAGCGGGGCGTCACGGCGTTCCTGCAGAAGCTCTACGACGACGGCTACATCTACGCCGGCGAGTTCGAGGGCTTCTACTGCGTCGGGTGCGAGGAGTACAAGCAGCCGAGCGACCTCGTCCCCGGCACCGGTGCGTACGAGGGGCAGCAGGTCTGCGCGATCCACTCGATCCCGGTCGAGGTGCTGTCCGAGCGCAACTACTTCTTCCGGATGTCCGACTTCGAGCAGCGGCTGCTCGACCTGTACGAGTCGAACCCGCTGTTCATCCAGCCGGAGAGCGTCCGCAACGAGATCATCTCCTTCGTCAAGCAGGGGCTGCGCGACCTGTCGATCTCGCGGTCCAGCTTCGACTGGGGCATCACGATCCCCTGGGACAGCGACCACGTCCTCTACGTGTGGTTCGACGCCCTGCTCAACTACGTCACGGCGCTGGGCTACGGCAGCGACGACGACGAGGCGTTCCGGCGCCTCTGGCCGAGCGTGCACATCGTCGGGAAGGACATCGCCCGGTTCCACGCGGTGATCTGGCCGGCGATGCTCATGGCGGCCGGGCTGCCCGTCCCCGAGCGGGTGTTCGGCCACGGCTGGCTGCTCGTCGGCGGCGAGAAGATGTCGAAGTCGAAGCTGACCGGCATCGCGCCGTCGGAGATCACCGACACCTTCGGGTCGGACGCCTTCCGCTACTACTTCCTCCGCGCGATCACCTTCGGGCAGGACGGCAACTTCAGCTGGGAGGACATCTCAGCCCGCTACCAGGCCGAGCTCGCGAACGGCTTCGGCAACCTGGCCTCGCGACTCGTGGCCATGCTGCAGAAGTACTTCGACGGTGCCGTGCCGTCCCGTGGCGAGCTGTCCGCGTCCGACCAGGCGATCGACGACCTGGCGGTGTCGGTCACCGAGCGCGCCGACGCGGCCATCGCGGCCTTCGCCCCGCACGAGGCGATCGCCGCCGTGTGGGAACTCGTCGACGCCCTGAACGGCTACATCACCGAGCAGCAGCCGTGGGCGCTGGCGAAGGACGACGCGAACCGCGAACGCCTCGGCACCGTGCTCGCCACCGCGCTCCGCGGCCTCGGCACCGTCGCGGTGCTGCTCTCCCCGGTCATGCCGAAGGCGACCGAGAAGCTCTGGGCCTCGATCGGTGCCGGCGGTTCCGTCGCCGAGCAGCGCGTCGACCGTGCGTGGGAGTGGCAGGGTGCATCGCAGGTCGTGCCGCTCGAGAGCGGGCTCTTCCCGCGCATCGAGCAGGCGGAGCAGGGCGCAGCGTGACCGACGCCCATCTTCGTGCCCGCGGCGACGGGGACGGCTCGAAGCGTGACCTGACCTATCCGCCGCTGCCCCAGGCGCTCGTGGTGCCGGTCTACGACAACCACACGCACATGGAGATCGCCGATGGTGGCGACGGTGCGCTCGACTACCGCGAGCACCTCGACCGCGCGTCGAGCGTCGGAGTGCGTGGTGTCGTGCAGGTCGGCACCGACCTGGCGACCTCGGAGTGGTCGGCCGCGATCGCCGCGCGCGAGCCCCGGGTCCTCGCCGCCGTCGCGCTGCACCCGAACGAAGCACCGGTGCTGCACGACCAGGGGCTGCTCGACGAGCACCTCGCCGGGATCGAACGGCTGGCCGCGCTGCCGCGGGTCCGGGCGATCGGCGAGACCGGGCTCGACTTCTTCCGCACCGGCGAGGACGGCCGCGACGCCCAGATCCGCTCCTTCGAGGAGCACATCCGCATCGCGAAGGAGCACGACCTCGCGCTGACGATCCACGACCGCGACGCGCACGACGCCGTCGTCGAGGTCCTCGACCGCGTCGGTGCCCCCGAGAAGACGGTCTTCCACTGCTTCTCCGGCGGTCCCGACCTGGCTCGGCTCTGCGCCGAGCGCGGCTGGTTCATGTCCTTCGCAGGCACGGTCACGTTCAAGAACGCCGAGAACCTGCGCGAGGCCCTGCGCGTCGCACCGCGGCACCTGGTCATGATCGAGACGGACGCGCCGTTCCTCACCCCGACGCCGTTCCGCGGCCGGCCGAACGCGCCGTACCTCATCCCGATCACGCTGCGGTCGATGGCGGACACCCTCGGGACGGACGCCTCGATGCTCGCGGCGCAGATCGCCTCGACCACCGAGCTCGTCTACGGGGCGTGGGACGCCGAGCCCGTCACCGTGGACGAGTGACCGTGGCGAGCCTGCTCGGCCCGGCGGAGATCCGGGACCTCGCGGCCAAGCTCGACGTCACCCCGACGAAGAAGCTCGGCCAGAACTTCGTGCACGATGCCAACACCGTCCGTCGGATCGTCGCGTCCGGCCGGGTCACGCCGGACTCGAAGGTGCTCGAGATCGGCCCCGGGCTCGGCTCGCTGACGCTCGGCCTGACCGAGACCGGCGCGTCCGTCACCGCGGTGGAGATCGACGGCCGTCTCGCGGCCCAGCTGCCCGCGACCGTCGCCGCCATGCAGCCGGACGCCCGGCTCCGGGTCGTGCACCAGGACGCCCTCGCCGTCACCGCCGACGACCTTCCGGAAGCGCCGACGCACGTCGTCGCCAACCTGCCGTACAACGTCTCCGTCCCGGTGCTGCTGCACCTGCTGGCGACGTTCCCCTCGATCGAGCGGGCACTCGTGATGGTGCAGGCCGAGGTCGGGTACCGCATCGCCGCCGACCCGGGCAGCAAGGTCTACGGCTCGCCCAGCGTGAAGGCCGCCTGGTACGGCTCGTGGTCGATCGCCGGACAGGTCAGCCGCCAGGTCTTCTGGCCGGTGCCGAACGTCGACAGTGTGCTCGTCGGCTTCGACGGGCACGACCAGCCGGGCGACGAGCGGCTGCGTGCGCAGGTGTTCGCGCTGGTCGACGGTGCCTTCCAGCAGCGGCGCAAGATGCTGCGGCAGAGCCTGTCGGGCGTGCTCGGCGGGAGCACTCGTGCGTCCGAGCTCCTCACGGCAGCCGGGGTCGACCCGACCGCTCGTGGCGAGATGCTCAGCGCCGACGACTTC
Source organism: Curtobacterium sp. MCBA15_008 (assembly GCF_001865065.1). Classification (GTDB taxonomy): domain Bacteria; phylum Actinomycetota; class Actinomycetes; order Actinomycetales; family Microbacteriaceae; genus Curtobacterium. Next base: position 8,684 of record NZ_MJGN01000002.1, read on the forward strand.
GTGCGCCTCGGCCGGACGGTCCTGAGCGCCGCGGAGTAGCACCCGTCGTCGCTGGCCCCGTGCGCCAGTGGCCGGGGCGCTGGAACCCGCCCGGCAGCAGCGTCTCGGCGTCACCCCGGGCAGCGTTGACCTGCATCTGGGTCAGGAACAGCGCGCCGCGCAGGTCGGCGCCGCGCACGTCCGCGTCACGGAGGTCCACTCCGAGCACGTCGCACCGGTCGAGCGTCGTCCCGCGCAGGTCGGCGGCGATCGCGAGGCTGCCGCGCAGGGTCCGCCCGCGGAGGTCGCCGCGACGGAGGTCGGCACCGACGAGGTCCGACCCGGGCACGAGTCGAGGCTCAGGCGGTCCCGTCCGCACCCCCGCACGAGCGCGTTCGCTGGCCTCGACCAGGAGCGGGCGAGCCCGGTCGTACTCGGCGTCCACGTCGAGCGCGGCGAGGTCCTCGGGGGTGCCGTCACTCAGTCGACGGACGCGCTCGAACGCCTCGAGCCACCGAGCGGCGTCGGCGTCGGCGTCGGCGTCCGGCCGGTCGCGGCTCGCGAGCGTGACCGCCTCGTCGAGGTACCGCAGCAGGTCGTGCAGTCGCCGGACGATCGGGAACGTCGCGAACATCGACCGCTGGGTCTCGGCGTCGTCCCGCCACGACCGCCCGGCGAAGGTGTGCTGCGAGACCTTCTGCCCGGCGCCGGAGCAGTCGAAGACCGTGCAGCCGGAGAACCCGCGGTCGCGCAGGTGCGGGTGGATCCGGCAGCCGTCCGCCTCGTCGAGGTTCTCGCAGGGCTCACCGGCGGCTTTGTCGAACGGGAAGTCGGCGGACTTCGCGAACGCCAGGGCGACGCAGCACAGCCCGAAGCAGTTCGCGCAGTCGGCGCCGAGGTCCTCGCGGCGGCCGAGGGCCACGCGTGTCCGTGTCATCGATCCATCATGTCGTGCCGGGCAGGGTCCTCCGCGTCGCGGGGCCAACTTCGTCCACGTCGATGTCCGATCCGGACGGCGGAACCCGGGGATCACGGTCCGGATCCGACACCGCCGGCGGCGGCACCGACCACCCGCGCGACGCGCCGCCACCGTTCGCCGACGCCGTAGGCTCGCGGACGTGCGCGCACCACGTTCCCGGATCGCTTCGGCGATCACGCTCCTGTTCCTCGTCGGGGGTGCCCTCGTCGTGGTCCTCGCGGTCGTCGCCGTGGCACGGGACGTCCGGGACGACGCCGCGTGGGCCGCGATCGTCCTCGGCGTGGCCCTCGCCGCCTGGGGCGTGTGGTTCCACCGGCTCGCCGACGCCGACGCCGACGCCGACGCCGACGCCGACGCCCGCTCCGAGGTCGGCACCCCGGGCACGGTGCCGGAGGCAGAACGCACGCCGACACCGCACTCCGGCCTGATCGGGACGGCCGCGATCGCCGGGATCATCGTCGCGGGTGGCTACTGGCTCCTCCGCGGGCCCCTCGACCGTGGTGTCGCCGAGTCAGTGGTCGTCGCCGTGATCGTGTTCGGCCTGTGGCTGCTGAACCGCAGCCTCGACGCACGGATCCGCCGCCGCCGTGCCGACGAGGCGGACGAGGCGGACGGGACCGCGTAGGCCGTCCCCGATGGGCCCGCGACAGCGCGCTCAGTGTCCGCGGGACGCGAGCATCTCGAGCAACTGCTGGTGGGTGCCGTCGCGCTCGGCGAACCGGAGGGGCTGCACGTTCTGCACCAGGATCTCCGGGGAGGCGCCGGACTCCAGCAGCGTCATGACCTCGTCCGAGAACGCGTCGAGCTCCATCCCGCCGAAGTCCGCGCCGCCCATCAGGTCGGTCTTGACCGCCGGCGGCACGAGCTCGAGCACCGACACGGACGACCCGACGAGCTGCTGTCGGAGTGCCTCGGTGTAGGCGTGCACACCGGCCTTCGTGGCGCTGTACGTCGGGGTCGCGGTGAGCGGCACGAACGCCAGGCCGGACGAGACGGTGACGACGGTCGCAGCCGGACGGGTGAGCAGGTGCGGCAGGAAGGCGTCGATGAGCCGGATGGTGCCGACCAGGTTCGTCTCGATCGTGGCGAGGGCGTCGTCGATGTGGGCGGGGGAGCGGAGGTCCTCGTTCCGCATGATGCCCGACATCGTGACGAGGGTGTCGAGCGACGGGTAGGCGTCGAGCACGCTCGCGGCGGCGGCGGTGATCGAGGCCGCGTCGCTGACGTCGATCTCGACCGTGCCGAAGCCGTACTCGTCGTGCAGGGACGACAGGAGCGCGGCGCGGCGTCCGCCGATGACGACGGTGCTGCCCGCGGCCTGCAGCCGCTGGGCGAGTGCGAGCCCCAGGCCGGAGGTGGCGCCGGGGATGAAGACGGTGCTGTTCGTGGTGTCCATGTCGACCACGATGCGCGTGCGCCGAGGTGACAACCAGAGCGCGCTCATCGGGGGACCGCCGATCCCTGGCAACCCCGAACGGAACGGTCCAGGATCGGAGCATGGACCGCGCCGCACTCGCCGACTTCCTCCGCCGCCGCCGCGAGCTCCTGCGCCCGGAGGACGTCGGGCTCGGCACCGGGCCACGGCGACGGACCCCGGGTCTCCGGCGCGAGGAGGTCGCAGCCCTGGCCGGGATGAGCGTCGACTACTACACGCGCCTGGAGCAGCAGCGCGGCCCGCAGCCGTCCGAGCAGATGGTCGCGGCGATCGCCCGGGCGCTCCGCTGCAGCCTCGACGAACGCGATCACCTGTTCCACCTCGCCGGCCAGAACGCCCCGGTCCGGCTGCACCGCTCCGACCACGTCGACCCGGCGATCCTCCGCGTGCTGGACCGGCTCGAGGACACCCCGGCGATCGTCGTCAGCCACCTGGGGGAGACCCTCGTGGAGAACCGGCTCGCGGCCGCCCTGCTCGGCAGCTCGGTCGGGCTCGCCGGCAACGACCGGTACCAGGCGTGGCGGTGGTTCGTGACCGGCGACGAACGAACGAAGTACGCACCGGAGCAGCACGAGCGACTGGCCCGCGTCGTGGTCGCGTCCCTCCGGGCGGCCGTCGGGCTCGCCGGCCCGGGCGACCGTCGAGCCGTCGCGCTCATCGCGGAGCTCGAGGAACGGAGCCCGGAGTTCCGGGAGATCTGGGCGCTGCACGAGGTCGCCAGCCGCTGGTCGGACAACAAGACGATCGTGCAGCCCGAGCTGGGCCCCATCACGGTCGACTGCCAGGTGCTCCACGCCGACGACCAGGCGCAGGCGCTCCTGCTCTTCACGGCGCCTCCGGGTTCCGAGGATGCGCAGAAGCTCGAGCTCCTCGGCGTCCTCGGCACGCAGCAGTTCCAGCCGGAGTCCACGAGGTAGCACCGCGTCACACACTTGGGCGCGTGCGGTATACCGTGCCTAAGGTGGGCGGGTGAGCACTCCCCGCGTGTACGTCATCCACGAGAACCCCGAGTGGTTCCCGCCGCTCGCCGCCGCCTTCGAGGCCGAGGGTGTGCCGGTCGAGGAGATCCTCCTGACCGAGGGGCAGATCGACCTCGGCGCGGAGCCGGAGCCCGGCGTCTACTGGAGCCGGATGTCGGCGTCGAGCCACACCCGCGGACACGAGCACAGCAAGGAGTACACCCGCGCGGTGCTCGGCTGGCTCGAGCGTGCGGGTCGCCAGGTGGTCGGCGGCAGCCACGTGCTCGAGCTCGAGGTCTCGAAGGTCGCCCAGCACGGCTTGCTCAAGAACGCCGGGTTCGACGTACCGCGCACGACCGCGGTGTTCGGCACGACGACGCTCAAGGACGCCGCCCGCACCTTCACCGACGGTCAGGACGTCCCCTTCATCACGAAGCACAACCAAGGCGGCAAGGGCCTCGGCGTGCGTCGGTTCGACTCGCTCGCCGAGTTCGACGGCTACGTCGACAGCCCCGAGTTCGAGGCCCCGGTCGACGGCATCACCCTGCTGCAGGAGTACCTGACGGCCCGCGAGCCGTTCATCACCCGCGTCGAGTTCGTCGGCGGCGAGTTCGTCTACGCCGTCCGCGTGGACACGAGCGCCGGCAGCTTCGAACTGTGCCCGGCGGACGCGTGCGAGGTCCCACAGACCATCGCGGGAGCAGTCTGCGACGTCCCCGGCACCGAGGCCGTCGGCGCGCCCCCGGCGTTCGCCGTCCGCACCGAGGTCACCGCCGAGCACCCGCTGGTCCAGCAGCTGCGCGGGTTCCTGGCGGACCAGCGCATCCAGATCGCGGGCGTCGAGTTCATGGAGACCACGGACGGACGGACCGTCGTGTACGACATCAACACGAACACGAACTACAACCCCGCCGTCGAGGAGACCGCGCCGGCCTCCGGCCCGCGCTCGATCGCGCGGTACCTCGGCGGCCTGCTGGAGACGCAGTACGCGGCGCAGCTGACGGCCTGAGAACGCGAGACCCACCGGACTGGAGGCCCGTGGCGGGCCCGCCCCGCGCCTCCCGTCTGCCTTCCCTCACCACCCAAGGAACCCCACCGTGCGATTCGGATACTGGACCCCGCTCTTCGGCGGCTGGCTGCGCAACGTCGACAACGAGCACATGCCGGTCACCTTCGACTACGTGAAGCGCCTGGCGCAGCGCGCCGAGCGGATCGGTTTCGACCTGACGCTCGTGCCGGAGCTCAACCTCAACGACATCAAGGGCACGGCCGCGCCCTCGCTCGAGGCGTGGTCCCTCGCGGCGGCGATCGCGGCGACGACCGAGCGCCTCGAGATCATGGCCGCGATGCGTCCGGGCTACCACCTGCCGGCCGTGACGGCGAAGCAGGCCGCGACGATCGACGACATCTCCGGCGGCCGGTTCACCTTCAACGTGGTGAGCGCCTGGTGGGCGGAGGAGGCCAAGCAGTACGGCGGCATCTTCTCCGAGCACGACGACCGGTACAAGCGCACCGCGGAGTTCGTCGAGGTCATGAAGGGCCTGTGGCGTGAGACCCCGTACTCGTTCTCGGGGGAGTACTACGACATCGAGAACGCCCACCTCGAGCCGAAGCCCCGCGTGACCCCGCGCATCTACGCCGGTGGTGAGAGCGAGGCCGGCAAGGCCGCGATCACCGGGTACGCCGACGCGTACGTCACGCACGGCGGCACGGTCGACGAGCTGCGGACGAAGATCGACGAGATGAAGCGGCGCCGTGTCGACGCCGGCCTGCCGCCGTTCGAGGCGTTCGGCATGGCGGCCTACGTCATCGTGCGCGAGAGCGAGGAAGAGGCGCAGGCCGAGCTCGCCCGGATCACCGACGTGCAGCACGGCAAGGCCTACGAGTCCTACCAGGACTTCATCTCGAAGTCGCAGCTCGAGCACGTGCCCTCGCTGGAGGACTACTCGGTGTCGAACCGCGGCCTCCGCCCCGGTTTCGTGGGGACGCCGTCGCAGGTGGCGGACCGCATCCGGGAGTTCGAGGACGCCGGTGTGGACACGCTGCTGCTGCAGTTCTCGCCGCAGCTCGAGGAGATGGACCGGTTCGGCGAGCAGGTCATCCCGCTCGTGCGGCCGTCGGTGGGCGTGCCGGCGGAAGCGGTCGTCTGATGGGCAGCGCCGAGGACGGCTGGGCGTTCGAGACCCGGCAGATCCGCGCGGGCTGGAAGTCGGACCCGGGCTTCGGCGGCAACGTCCCGCCGATCGCCCAGACGGCGGCGTTCGTCTACCCGTCCGGCGAGGACGCGGCTGCGCGGTTCATGCTCGACGCCCCGGGCCACACCTACTCGCGGGTGAACAACCCGTCGGCCGCGGCGCTCGAACGTCGGATCGCCGACCTCGAGGGCGGGGTCGGCGCGCTGGCCCTGGCGTCGGGGCAGGCCGCGACGTCGCTCGCGGTGCTCGGGGTCGCCCGCGCCGGCGACCACGTCGTGTCGAGTGCCTCGCTCTACGGCGCGACGTACACGCTGTTCGCGTCGACGCTGCGCGACCTCGGCATCGCGTTCACCTTCGTGCAGGACCCGACCGACCTCGACGAGTGGGCCGCGGCCGTCCGTCCGGAGACCCGCGCGTTCTTCGGTGAGTCCATCCCGAACCCGCGCGGCGACGTCCTCGACTTCGCCGGGGTGGCCGGGGTCGCGCACGACGCCGGCGTCCCGCTGATCGTCGACAACACCATCGCGACGCCGTACCTGGTCCGTCCGATCGAGCACGGCGCGGACATCGTCGTGCACTCGGCGACGAAGTACCTGGCCGGGCACGGCAGCACCATCGCCGGGCTCATCGTGGACAGCGGGAACTTCGACTGGGCGGCGTACCCGGAGAAGTACCCGCAGCTCGCGACGGCGGCGGAGTCCGGGTTCGCGAACACGGACTTCGCCGCGAAGTTCGGGCGTCGTGCGTTCATCCAGCGCACCCGGTCGAAGCTGTCCGCCGACCTCGGTCCGGCGATCGCGCCGTTCAACGCCTTCCTCGTGCTGCAGGGCATCCAGACCCTGTCGCTGCGGATGGACCGCCACGTGTCGAACGCGGCCGCGGTGGCCTCGTGGCTGGACGCCCACGACCAGGTGCTCGGCGTGCACTACGCCGGGCTGCCCTCGTCGCCGTGGCACCACCTGCAGCAGCGCTACGTGCCGGCCGGTCCCTCCGCGGTGCTGGCCTTCGACCTCGACGGCGGGGTGGACGCCGGACGCCGCTTCGTCGCCGCGCTCGAGCTCTTCGACCACGTCTCGAACATCGGCGACGTGCGTTCCCTCGTCGTGCACCCGGCGTCCACCACGCACGTGCAGATGACCGCGTCGGAGCGAGCGGCCGCCGGGGTCGGGGACGGGCTCATCCGGCTGTCCGTCGGCCTCGAGCACATCGACGACATCACGGCCGATCTGGCGCGGGGCTTCGCAGCAGCCGCATCGGGATAGGTTGGGGGCATGACCACGCTGGCCGCACCGACCCGCGTGCGGACGCGCGCCCCCGGCAAGATCAACGTGTACCTGTCCGTCGGTGCGCTGCAGCAGGACGGCTACCACGACGTCGCGACGGCGTACCAGGCGGTCTCGCTGTACGAGGACGTCTCCGCCGAGCTCGACGACGAGTTCTCGGTGACGTTCACCGGGCCGATCGACACCAGCTCGGTGCCCGTCGACGAGTCGAACCTGGCGATCCGGGCCGCTCGGCTGGTGGCCGACGCGTCCGGCTACCGCGGCGGGGTCCGGCTGACGATCGACAAGCAGGTCCCGGTGGCCGGCGGCATGGGTGGCGGGTCGGCCGACGCCGCCGCGACGCTCCTGGCGGTGGACACCCTGTGGGGGACCGCCCTGGGGCGCGAGGAGCTCCTCCGGCTCGCGGCCCAGCTCGGCGCCGACGTGCCCTTCGCCTTCGCTGGCGGCACCGCGGTCGGGACCGGCCGCGGCGACGAACTCAGCCCGGCACTGGCGAAGGGCGAGTTCCACTGGGTGCTCGCGCTGAGCGACGACGGACTCTCCACCCCGGCGGTGTACCGCGCACTCGACGAGCACCGGGAGCGCTACCGTGCCGACATCGCGCCGGCGCCGACGACCCCCGTGGTCGAGGCGAACGTGCTGCAGGCCCTGCGCGCCGGCGACCCGGACCTGCTCGCCGACTGCCTGCACAACGACCTGCAGGCGCCCGCGATGCGCCTGCAGCCGTCCCTGGCGTCGACGCTCGAGATCGGTGAGAAGGCCGGGGCGCTCGCGGGGCTCGTGTCGGGCAGCGGTCCGACGGTGGCGTTCCTCGTGGCCGACCGCGACACCGCACTCGAGGTGCAGGTCGAGCTGAGCGCTGCGGGCATGGTCGCCGTGCGTGCCGCCGGCCCCGTGCACGGCGCACGCGTGGTGCACTGAGCGTCAGCGGCGCACGAACTCCGTGATGACCACGGTGCCCGTCGTCCAGTGCTCCTTCGCCGTGAAGCCGTGCTCGGCGAGGACCGACGCGGTCTCCGGCTCGATGTTCCGCGCCTTCACGGTGCCGCCGACGAACCACACCGTGTCGATGTCGTCGAGCCGGCTCGGGATCGTCGTCGCGAGGTCGCCCGTCTGGTTCCAGAGCACGCCCGTCTCGGCGCCGACCTTGCGGACGCCGAGGTCGGTCATGCCGGCGAACGCCTCCGGGTAGGACACCCGGATGATGTCGGCCGTGGTGCCGGGGTGTCCGTAGACGCTGCCGAAGACGACGCCCTCGTCCGCGTCGACGCGGTTGGCGCTCCGTTCGGTCTCGATGATCGAGGCGGCGCGGGCCCAGGTCGAGTCCTGCTTGGCGAGCGGTTCCTTCACGGCGATCGCGGTCGGCACCGACAGCACGAGCACGACCGCGACGGCGCCGGCGAGCAGCGCCTTCGGCCGGATGAGCGTGAGCGCCAGGGCGATGAGCAGCGCGACGAACGGCAGGCTCAGGGTCGCGTACTTCGGGGAGTACAGGTGCTTGCCCATCGCGGTGGCGAGCACGAGCGCGGCGGTGGGGATGACGACGAGGGGCACCGCGACGCGGACGGCCTGGGCCCGCACGAGCGCGCGGACGGAGGGGGAGCGCCGGTGTGCCTCGACGAGCACGACCACCACGCCGAGCACCATCAGCGTCCAGGCGACCGCGGCGTACACGTCCACGGCCCCGAACCAGGCCGTCGCGAACACCTGCGCGCCGGTCCGTTCACCGATGCCGGCGATCCAGGACACCTGCTTCGACTGCGATGCGATCGTCACGACGACCGGGGACACCGCGACGGCGGCGATCGCGGACGCGACGGCCCACCGGAGCAGGACACCGCCCGTCACGAGCGGGGCCCCGGGGAGGGTCGGCGTGCGGTGCACGGTCGCGCGCCGCACCTCGAGCCGGCGGACCGCGATGGTCCAGAGCAGCGTCACCGCGTGCGCGACAACCGCGAGCGAGAGGTACACGTTGAACGTCACCGCGACGAGCGCGAGCGCGCCGTACGCCAGCCACCAGTGCAGGCTCCGGCCTGTGCGGGTTCGGCGGACCGCGGTCAGCCCGACGAGCGTCAGGCACACCGCGAGCGTGGTGATCGTGGCGTAGGGGCGGCCCTCGGAGCCCGCCCACTGCACGCGCGGCAGGGCGAGGAACACCAGGCCGGCGGTGATGCCGAGCCGCCGCCCGCCGAGTCGTCGGCCGAGCGCCACGACGAGGCCCGCGGCGACGCCGACGGCCAGGGCGCTCGGGAACCGCAGCGTGAACGGCGTGTACCCGACCAGCCAGAACCAGACGTGCATGAGCGAGTAGTAGAGCCCGTGCACGGCGTCGACGTTGTGGAGCTCCGCCCACAGCTGCGCCCAGGTCCGCTGCGCGCTGGTGACCGTCGCCGCTTCGTCGTACCAGAGGGACGGCACCCACGCGAATGCCGCGGTGACGAGCACGCCGAGCGCCCCGATCGTCAGTTCCGGGGTCCGCACGACGGCGCCGGCCATGCTCGAGCCGACCGCGCGCACCCGTGACCGGACCGGCGCCACACCCGTCGATGCGGGGACGCTGATGGTGCCGGTGGGTGGTGCAGTCACGGTCTGGACGGTAGCCGGACCGGCTGGGCGGGGACCCGACGTCCTCGCGGCCGTCTCTGAGAGTTCCGCATACCGGTATGGTGCGAACACCATGACGAAGCTCCGCATCCGCGACGCCGCGCGGTACCTCGGCGTCAGCGACGACACCGTCCGCCGGATGGTCGACGGTGGGACGTTCACCCGGTCCTCCGATGCCTCCGGCCGCACCGTGGTCGACGGACGAGAACTCGCCGCGCACATCCGCGGCAGCGGCGCGCAGCTCTCCGATCCGTCCGGCTCGAGGAGCTCGGCACGCAACCGGTTCGTCGGCATCGTCACCGACCTGGTCGTGGACGGCGTGATGGCGCAGGTCGAGCTGCAGAGCGGCCCGCACCGCATCGTGTCGCTGATGAGCGCCGAGGCGGTCCGTGACCTCGGGCTCGAGGTCGGCGCGGTCGCGGTGGCCTCGGTGAAGGCCACGATGGTGTCCGTCGAGGTGCCGGTGGAGGCAGTGGGATGACGACCGACGACGTCTCGGCCGGTCGACGCCGACTGACCTCCCGCACCGCGGCGCTCGACGGCGCCGGGGACCGAGCCGTCCGTGCCCTGGCCCGGGCGAGCGTCTTGGTCGTCGGTGCCGGCGGCCTCGGGGCGCCGGTGCTCACCTACCTCGCCGGGTCCGGACTCCGCCGGGTCACGGTCGTCGACCACGACGTCGTCGACGCGTCGAACCTCGCACGCCAGACGCTCTTCGCCGCGGCGGACATCGGCCGGTCGAAGGCCGAGTGCGCTGCGGAGCGGGTGCGCGGCGTGGACCCCGAGCTCGAGGTCGTCGCGATCGCCGGGTCGTTCCACCCCGACCATGTCACCGGGCACGACGTCGTGGTCGACGCGGCCGACAGCGTCGAGGTGACGCGGGCGATCTCCGACGCGTGCGCGCGCGCCGGGGTGCCGTTCGTCTGGGGCACGGTGCTCGGGCTCGACGGCCAGGTCTCGGTCTTCCACGACAGTGGTTCGGAGCCGATCGACTTCCACGACCTCCATCCCGACGCACTCCCAGACGAGGGGTCCTGCGCACTCGACGGCGTGCTGCCCGCACTGTGCGGTGCGATCGGCTCTGTGATGGCCGCGCAGGTCACCGCCCTGGTCGCCGGGATCGGGGAGCCCCTGCTCGGTCGGGTCCTGACGGTCGACGCCCGCCGCTGGCGCTGGACCGAGAGCGCGCTCCGCCGTGGCCCGGCGTCCCGACGTCCGCTGCCGACCGTCGACGACGCCCCGCCGCGGATCGCGCCGTCGGCACTCGCCGAGCAGCTGCACGGACCGGGTGACCGCCCCGTGCTCGTCGACGTGCGCACACCGGCGGAGCTGGCCACCGGGGTCATCGCCGGCAGCCTCCGTCCGGACGCCCTGGGGGCCGGGGACACCGGCGACGCTCCGGTCGTCGTGGTCTGCGCCAGCGGCGTCCGTGCCACGGCCTGGGCCAGGAGCGCCCGCGCCGAGGGACGTGCGGCGACCGTGCTCGACGGCGGCATCGAGGCCTGGCGCCGTGAAGGGCACCCGACCGCGTCGCTGGACTGACGCGCACCTGCGGCTACGATCGACCCATGACGACGCACGCGCGGACGCGCTCCGCCCTGATCGCCGCTGCCGCGTGCGCCATCCTGGTCCTCGCCGGGTGCTCGACGACCGCCCCGAGCGCGAACGGCGGAGCCGGCGGCCCGACCACGACGGGCAGCGCCGCCGCCGGGCCCACCGGGACGATCACGGTCTTCGCCGCCGCCTCACTGCAGCAGACCTTCACCACGCTCGGCAAGCGGTACGAGGCGGCCCACCCCGGCACGACGATCTCGTTCTCGTTCGCCGGGTCGAGCGACCTCGTCACCCAGATTCAGAACGGCGCCCCGGCCGACGTGTTCGCCTCCGCCGACGAGGCGAACATGGCGAAGCTGGAGCAGACCGACCTGGCGGCCGGGTCCCCGAAGGACTTCGCCACGAACGTGCTCGAGATCGCGGTGGCACCGGGCAACCCGAAGCGCATCGGGGGCCTGCGCGACCTGACGTCGTCGGACATCCAGCTCGTGACCTGTGCGGCCCCGGTGCCGTGCGGCGCCGCGACCGCGAAGGTCGAGCGGGCAGCGGGCGTCGACCTCCGGCCGGTCAGCGAGGAGCAGTCCGTCACGGACGTCCTCGGGAAGGTCGAGTCCGGGCAGGCGGACGCCGGACTGGTCTACGTCACGGACGTCCGGGGTGCTGACGGCAAGGTCGACGGTGTCCCCTTCGACGCCGCGGCCGACGCCGTCAACACGTACCCGATCGGCGTGCTCCGCGACGCAGCGAACCCGTCCCTCGCCAGGGCGTTCACTGCGTACGTCCGGTCCGCGTCGGGCCAGAAGGTGCTCGCCGCGGCCGGCTTCGGGAAGCCCTGAGCCGTGCCCGCACCAGCATGACCGCCGCAGCGAGCGCACGGACCCCCGTTCCGTGGTGGCTCCCCCTCCCCGCCGTCCTCGGTGGGCTCTTCGTCGTCGTGCCCGTCCTCGCCATGATCGGCCGCGTCGACTGGACGTCGTTCGGGTCCCTCGTCACGTCGCCCGCGTCGCTGAGTGCCCTCGGACTGAGCCTCGGTACGGCGGCGGCCGCGACGGGCATCGCCCTCGTGCTCGGGTACCCGCTCGCCGTGCTCTTCGCCCGCTCGACGTCACGCTGGGTGGGCGTCGCACGGGCCCTGGTGCTCCTGCCGCTCGTGCTGCCGCCGGTGGTCGGCGGGCTCGCGCTCCTGGCGGCGTTCGGCCGACTCGGCGTCGTGGGAGCGTTCCTCGACGACCACGGACTCCGCATCGCCTTCACCACCACCGCGGTGGTCATCGCGCAGACCTTCGTCGCGATGCCGTTCCTGGTCTCCTCGGTCGAGGGTGCCCTGCGCGTCGGCGGCGACCGGTACGAACGGGTCGCTGCGACGCTCGGCGCCGGTCCGACCCGCACCTTCCTGACCGTCACGACCCCGCGGGTGCTGCCCGGCATCCTGTCCGGACTGGTCCTCTGCTTCGCGCGGGCGCTCGGCGAGTTCGGTGCGACACTCACCTTCGCGGGCAGCCTGCAGGGCGTCACCCGCACACTGCCGCTCGAGATCTACCTGCAGCGCGAGATCGACCCGGACACCGCCGTCGCGCTCGCCCTGGTGCTGGTGGTCGTCGCCCTCGTGGTCATCGGCGCCTCCACGCTGCGGACACGGACGGTGCTCGCGTGAACGGCGGACTGCGCGCCCACGTCGTGGTGCCGGAGCGCGACGTCGACGTCCACCTCGAGATCGGCCCCGACGAGTGCGTCGCGCTGGTCGGCCCGAACGGCGCCGGCAAGTCGACCGTCGTCGAGGCGCTCGCCGGCCTGCTGCGCACACGGACCGGCGAGGTCGTCCTCGGCGGACGCGTGCTCACCGGCACACCGGCCCACCGCCGCGGCGTCGGCCTGGTCGCGCAGCGCGCCGACCTGTTCCCGCACCTGTCGGTCGCCCGCAACGTCGCGTACGGTCCGCGCGCCACCGGTTCGGGCGGCCGGGAGGCGCGCCACCGGTCCGCCACGGCCCTCACCGCGGTCGGAGTGGCCGGCCTGGCAGACCGGGCGCCGGGGACGCTGTCCGGCGGGCAGGCGCAGCGCGTCGCCATCGCCCGGGCCCTCGCCACGGACCCCGCGCTGCTGCTCCTCGACGAGCCCACCTCGGCCCTCGACGTCGACGCCCGCGCCGAGGTCCGGACGGCCCTCCGGACGGCGCGCACCGGTCGACCCACGCTGCTCGTCACGCACGACCCGCTCGAGGCCGTCGCGCTCGCCGACCGGATCGTGGTGCTCGAGGCCGGCCGGGTCGCCGAGGCCGGTCCCACCGCAGCGGTCCTCGGGCGCCCCACGAGTGCGTTCGCGGCCTCGTTCTCCGGGCTGACGCTCGTCCGTGGGACGGCCACGGCGGGTGGGATCGCGCTGGACGGCGGAGGCGAGCTGGCGTCGGCGACCGGCACCGTGCCTCCCGGCCGCCCCGCCCTCGCCGCCTACCACCCGACGGCCGCCGTCCCGAGCCGCACCGGTGCCGGGCCGGAGCGCGTCGTGACCGCGCTCGAACCGCGCGACGGCCTGGTCCGGGTGCGAGCCGGCGGACTCGTCGCCGACGTCACCGTGTCCACCGCCGCCGGGCTCGGCCTGGTGCCGGGCGAGACGGTGCGGATCGCCGTGGACGCCGCCGAGGTGGCGGTCTACGAGCCGGGCGGTGCGAAGATGTCCTGATGCGCACCTGGATCGCCAAGGCCTGGCCCGTCGGGGTCCCCGTCATCGCGGCGATCGTGCTCGTGTCCTCGTGGGGACGGTACGACCTCGGGACGGCCGTGGTGGTGCTCGTCGCCGTCGTCCTCGCCGGCACCGTCCTCGCCGCCGTGCACCACGCCGAGGTGGTCGCGCACCGGGTGGGGGAGCCGTTCGGGTCCCTCGTGCTCGCCGTCGCCGTGACGATCATCGAGGTCGCGCTCATCATCTCGCTGTCGAGCTCCGGCGGCGCGCAGGCCGAGACGCTGGCGCGGGACACGGTCTTCTCGGCGGTGATGATCACAATGAACGGGCTCGTCGGGCTCGCGATCCTGATCGGCACGATCCGGCACAACACCGTGCGGTTCAACCAGGAGGGCGCCTCCGCGGCGACGATGACCGTCGCGGCCCTCGCCGTGCTCACCCTCGTGCTGCCGACGTTCACCACCGGCACCGACGACTCGTCGTTCACCGGCGCCCAGCTCGTCTTCGTGGCGCTGGCCTCGCTCGCGCTCTACGGCCTCTTCGTCGTCACCCAGACCGTGGCCCACCGGGACTTCTTCCTGCCGGTGAACCGCACCGGCGGGGTGCTCGAGGAGTCCGAGGACGCCCACGCCGCTCGCCCGACCAGCCGCGCCACGCTGGTGTCGCTCGGCCTGCTGCTGCTCGCCCTCGTCGCGGTGGTCGGTCTGGCCAAGGTCGAGTCGCCCGCGATCGAGGCCGGCGTCGCCGCGGTCGGGTTCCCGCCGTCGTTCGTCGGTGTGGTGATCGCGCTGCTGATCCTGCTGCCCGAGGGGATCGCGGCGTCGAAGGCCGCTTCGCGGAACCGGATCCAGACGAGCCTCAACCTGGCGATGGGGTCGGCGATGGCGTCGATCGGCCTGACGATCCCGTCGATCGCCGTGGCGTCGCTGTTCATGCCGGGGACGCTGCTGCTCGGCCTCGGGTCGGCGCAGATCGTGCTGCTCGCGCTGACGATCGTCGCGGCGGTGCTCACCGTGCTGCCCGGGCGTGCGACGCGGCTGCAGGGCGGCGTGCATCTGGTGATCTTCGCCGCGTTCATCGTGCTGTCCGTCTCCCCGTAGGGCGGGGCGGGGGATGTTTCGCGCGTAGGAGGACGATTCGCGCGTAGGAGGCAGGAACTTCCTGCACCCAATGCGCGATTCCGCTTCCCATTGCACGCGTGATGGGCAGGAACGCTCGACAGGACCCGCTCAGCCGCCGGCGAAGGGCGGCATCACGTCGACGACGGCCACCCCGGCGAGCGACGTCGACCGGTCGCGGGTGGTCACCCCGTCGACCAGGTACGAGCACCGCTCCTGCAGCGTCGCCCACCGTGCCGGATCGGCAGCGTCCACCGCTCGGAGCGCGTCGTCGAGCACGTCGGACTCGGTGCGGACCTCGTCAGCGCCGACCGCCGCCCGCGCGGCCGCGAAGAACCGCAGCGTCGTCACGGTCAGCCGCCGATCGCGCTCATGCCGCGCGTCGGGTGCACGAGGTCGTCGGTGTCGTCGCCGTGGTCGCGCGGCTTCGCCCACATGGCGCGGCGCCAGAGTTCGGCGACGTCGTCGTCGGTCGCGCCGGCGCGCATCGGGCCGAGCACGCTCGTCTCGTCGTCGGAGAACAGGCAGCTCCGGACGTTGCCGTCGGCGGTCAGGCGGGTCCGGGTGCAGTCGGCGCAGAAGGACTCGGTGATGCTCGCGATGATGCCGATCGTGCCGAGCTCGGCACCGACGCCGCCGTCGGGGCGGCGTTCGAGCACCCGGAAGCGCTCGGCGGGGGCGCCGTCCCGTGGGGCGTCGTCCGGCACGAGGGCGAACGACTCCGACAGCATCGCGCGCGTCTCGGCGGCGGTGATCATCGACGTGCGGTCCCAGGCGTGGTCGGGGTCGAGTGGCATCTGCTCGATGAACCGGAGCTCGTAGCCGCGGTCGAGGCACCAGCGCATCAGGTCGGGCGCGAGCTCGTCGTTCACCCCGCGCAGCAGCACGGCGTTGACCTTGATCGCGAGTCCGGCGTCGTGCGCGGCCGACAGTCCGGCGATGACCTTATCGAGGAACGGACGCCGGGTCACGGTGGTGAAGACGTCGGGGTCGACGGTGTCGAGCGACACGTTCACCCGGCGGAGCCCGGCATCGAAGAGTGCCTGCGCACGGTGCGCCAGGCCGATCGCGTTCGTGGTGAGCGAGAGCTCCGGGGCGTCCGGCAGTGCGGCGCAGCGAGCGATCACGTCGACCAGGTCGTGCCGGAGCATCGGCTCGCCGCCGGTGAACCGGACCTTCCGCACGCCGAACCGCTCGGAGCCGAGGCGGACCAGCCGCTCGATCTCGGCCGCGGTCATCAGCGCGTCGTCGGGCGCGAAGGGCAGTCCCGCGGCGGGCATGCAGTACGTGCAGCGCAGGTTGCAGCGCTCGGTCAGCGACACCCGGAGGTCGACGGCGCGACGCCCGAAGCGGTCCACGAGCCCAGCCGCCTCACCGGGGCGAGCGGCGTCACCGCGCGCGGGGTCGCCGCCGGTCGAACCGAGCAGGGTCGCTGGTGCCATGAGCGTCAGCGTACGGGGTCGAGCCGCCGGAACGACAGCCGCCGTCCCCAGCGCACCCACTCGGTCCGGCTGGTGCGGGCGACCGTCACGACCACGATGACGAGCACCGCCGCAGCGAGCCACCACCGGTACGCGTCGACGGAGGGCCACACCCCGCGCAGGGCGATGGCGAGCCCGATCGACAGCCACTCCCACCGGCCGGAGAGCACCACGAACGGGATGAGCAGCAGCGCGTACCAGGGGTAGCGCGGACTCACGGCGAGGAAGGTCACGCCGATCATGAGCACCTCGCCGGACCACGGCCGCGCGGGGTCGGCCAGCCGCCAGGCCACGAACGCGGCGAGCAGCACGAGCAGGCCGACGACCACGGTGCCGGCGTCGCCCCGGAACACGAGGGACACGAGCGCGAACCGGGAGCCGTCCTCGTAGCCCTCCTCGGACAGGTACCCGGGCAGGTAGCCGAGCACGTCGAGCCCGGTCGAGAGCACGTACGGCACGTACAGCAACCCGAACACGGCGATGCCGACGGGGATCGCCCACCAGTTCCGCCACCGCCCGAGGAGCGGCGGGTAGACGATCGCCGGGATGAGCTTCGTCGCGGTCGCCGCGCCGAGGGCGATCCCGCCCCAGATCGGTCGACCGAAGGCGACGAGTGCGACCCCGGCGGTGGCCAGCGCGGCGCCGAGGACGTCGACGTGCGAGTTCGTCACGGCCTCGGACGCGACGAGGGGCGACCACGCCCAGAGCGCCGCCCACCACGTCGGGCGCCCGACCCGACGCAGGACGGCGACGAGTCCGAGCGTCACGCCGAGGGACACCAGGAGCCCGGCGATCTGGAACGGCATGTACTGCGCGGTGGCGGGGACGAAGGCTCGCACGACGGCGAACCACAGCTGCGCCATCGGTGGGTAGATCGTCGTGACGTCCGGCCGGTTGATCGCCACGCAGTGTCCGGAGGCGCCGTCGCCGAGCCCCCGGTACCGCGGCTTGAGGGGGTCGCACGTGCCGTCGACCTTGTCCGGGAACAACCAGTCGGGCCGCAGGTGCGCCAGCGCCCCGGACTGGGGCGTGTGCGCGTACGGCGAGACTCCGGCATGCTGCACGATGCCGTCCCAGGCGTAGCGAGCAGAGTCGGTGCTGGTGTTCGGTGGGCCGACGAGGGCCGCGAGACCGATCACCACGGCGCCGCCGACGACGAGCGAGGTCATCCAGCGGGCGGGCACGAAGCGGAGCGCGAACACGGCTCCGGCGAACACCGTCCAAGCGATGAGGGTCCACGCAACGAATGGGGAACGATGACCGGACCGGAGGAACCCCAGATGCGTGATGCCGAAGGCGATGACGCCCGCCAGGGCCAGCACGCCGACGACGGCCAGCACGGTCGGCAGGAGTCGGCCGGGCCGAAGTCGTTCTCTCATGGTGCGTCGAGGCTATCGGCGGTCCGGGGGCTGCTGCTGGATGCACGATCCGCGATGGCGTCCCCGAACCGGAACGCCCGCTCGGCCGTCGTCTTCGGTCGCCTGCTCGGGGTCGCGTTCCTCGTCTGCTTCGGCACCGGCGTCTACAGCTACCTGCTCCAGCAGCCCTTGCCCGGCATGCGGTTCCCGACGCAGCCGGCGCAGCTCTACCAGTTCACGCAGGGCCTGCACATCACCACGGGGATCGCGATCATCCCGTTGCTCCTCGCCAAGCTCAACGCCGTGATGCCGGCGCTCGTGCAGGTCCCGCCGGTGCGCGGTGTGCTGCACCTGCTCGAGCGGCTGTCCATCGCCGTCCTGGTCGCGTCGGCGATCGTGCAGGTCGGCACCGGCCTGCTCAACACGTACCAGTGGTACCCGTTCCCCTTCCCGTTCAAGCAGGTGCACAACGCGCTGGCCTACGTCATCATCGGGTCGCTCATCGTGCACATCGGCGTGAAGCTGCGGCTCATCGGGCGGTACTGGCGGAAGCGTGACTCCTACGACGCCGACGGACGGTTCGTCGCGGATCCCGACGCCGGCAGCGAGCTGCTCCCGCCCGGACAGGAGGCACGGGGTGCGTCCGCCTCGCAGCCCACCGCCGCGCCGACGGTCGCCGCCTACCCCCGCGGCCTCACCGGCCGGGTGCTCCGCTGGGTCGACGGCGCTCCCGCCTCAGGAGCGCCGGCCGACCCGACGGAGACGAGCCGCGCCTCCAGGCCGACACCGGACGCGACCCAGGGTCGACGTGAGCGGATCGCACGACGCGGGTTCCTGACGGGTGTGACGGCCGCGACGGCGGGGGTCGTCGTCCTGACGGCGGGGCAGTCGAACCGCCTGGCCGAACCGTTCAACGTGTTCGGCGCACGGCAGCGGCACCGTGGACCGAACGACCTGCCGGTGAACCGGACCGCCCGCGCGGCCGGGGTGCTCGCGACCGCCACTGCCGCCGACTGGAGCCTGACCGTCGTCGGCCGTGACGTCACCCGCTCGTTCTCGCGCGTCGAACTCGTGGCGCTCGGCACGGCCGAGGCGGAACTGCCGATCTCGTGCGTCGAGGGCTGGAGCCAGATGGCGACCTGGAAGGGCGTGCGGATGCGCGACCTGCTGGCCGCGGTGCAGGCCGAGCCGGGTTCGCAGGTGCGGGTGACGAGCCTCGAGCAGCACGGCGGGTACCGGGTGATGGACATGGGGCCGGAGTACGCCGAGGACCCGACCACCCTCATCGCCCTCGAGCTAAACGGGCAGAAGCTCGACCTCGACCACGGGTTCCCGGCGCGCATCATCGCCCCCGGACGACCCGGTGTGCTGCAGACGAAGTGGATCGAGAAGATCGAGGTGATCGCATGAAGGCAGCGCGCATCGTGCTCGTCGTGGTCGGCGTGCTCGTCATCGCGTTCGGGGCGTACGTCATGGTGACGACGGTCCGACCGAACCGGATCTGGGGCCTGGCGACGTGGCTGCTCGGCGCCGTGGTGCTCCACGACGCGATCCTGTCGCCGTTCGTCGTGGCGGCCGGGCTGCTCCTGCGCCGGACCGGTCGCACGATCCGGGTGTGGGCGCTCGTCGTCGTGCAGGCGGCCGTGGTGCTCGGCAGCGTGCTGGCGCTCGTGGTGCTGCCGGAGATCGCCGCGAAGCACCACGGGCAGAAGAACCCGACCGTCCTGCCGTTCGACTACGGCGCGCGGCTGCTCGTCGTCGAGGGCGTCCTGCTCCTGGTCGTCGTCGCGGTGCTCGTGATCGCGGTCGTGGTCGGACGGGGCGACCGCAAACCACTGGTTAAAGCGACAACCATTCGGTAGGATGCCACCATGACCGACGAGACCCCTTGGCTCACGCGCGAACAACTGCGCGCGTGGATGAAGCTCGTCGCCGTCATGGAGCTCCTGCCCGCGGCGCTCGACCAGCAGCTCCAGCGCGACGCGGACCTCACGCACTTCGACTACATGGTCGTCGCGATGCTGTCCGAGACCGACTCGCGCACCCTCCGGATGTCGGCGCTCGCCTCGGCCACGAACGCGTCGCTGCCCCGGCTGTCCCACGTGGTGTCGCGCCTCGAGA
The DNA here is from genome assembly GCF_001865065.1 of Curtobacterium sp. MCBA15_008. Lineage (GTDB taxonomy): Bacteria > Actinomycetota > Actinomycetes > Actinomycetales > Microbacteriaceae > Curtobacterium. Next base: position 28,426 of record NZ_MJGN01000002.1, read on the forward strand.
AGCGCGGCCTCGTCGCCCGGTGCCCGTCGACCGACGACCGCCGTGCGACCGACGTCCGGCTGACCGACGACGGCTACGCGGCCATCGTCGACGCGGCACCCGACCACGTCCGCACCGCTCGCCGCGTGGTCATCGACGCGCTGTCCGAGGAGCAGGTCGGCCAGCTCGACGGGATCGCCGCGGCGCTCCTCACCCGGCTCGACCCGGAGGGCCGGTTCGCGGCCCCGAACTATCCTCGCGACGACGCCGACACCGCCATCTGCGAGGCGCGGCTCACCGGCACGGCGACGGACTGAGCCGGTCGTCACACGCGCCGGGTGCGCCCCGGCGCTGCAATAGGCTCGCCGCATGAGTGAGCAGGCTGCGCCGTCCGACACGTACTCCTACCTCGGACCCGCCGGCACGTTCACCGAGGCGGCCCTCAAGCTCGTCGACGCGGCGGCCGGCAAGCCGTGGCGGAGCGTGAACAACGTCGGCGAAGCCCTCGACGACGTCGTCAGCGGCCGCTCGGTCGGCGCCGTGATCGCCATCGAGAACAGCGTGGACGGCGGGGTCAGCGCCACGCAGGACGCCCTCGCCCGCATCCCCGGCGTGCGGATCGTGGGGGAGTACCTCGTCCCCGTCGACTTCGTCCTGGTCGCCCGACCCGGCACCGAGCTCGCCGACGTCCGGACCGTGAACGCCCACCCCGTCGCGTACGCGCAGACGCACCACTGGCTCGAAGCGAACGTCCGCGGGCACGGGCACATCCCGGCGTCCTCGAACGTCGCGGCCGCCGCTGCCCTGCTCGACGAGCACCCCGTCGCCGACGCCGCGGTCGCACCGCCCGGCATCACCGACCACTACGCGCTGGCGGTGCTGGCGTCCTCGATCGGCGACAACGCCTCCGCGGTCACCCGCTTCGTCCTGGTGTCGAAGACCCTCGCGCTGCCCGAACCGACCGGCGCCGACAAGACGAGCGTCATCGTCGAGCTGCCCGCCGACCACCCCGGTGCGCTCGTGGACATGCTCGAGCAGTTCGCGACGCGGGGCATCAACATGGGGCTGCTGTCCTCGCGGCCGATCGGCGACGAGCTCGGACGCTACCGGTTCGTCATCGACCTCGACGGGCACGTGCAGGACGAGCGCGTGGCCGACGCGCTGCTCGGCCTGCGCCGGTTCAGCCCGCGCGTGACGTTCCTCGGGTCGTACCCGCGTGCCGACGGGGTCCGCCCCGAGGTGCCGGCGCGCTACTCGGACCAGGCGTTCGTCGAGGCGCGGGACTGGCTGCGCGCGATCGTGGCCGGCGAGCCTGACGCGCGCTGACGCGCGGGCTTTCGCGCGCTGACGCGTCCACTTCCGCAAAACGCAACGTTGGCGGTTGTTCGCAGCGCAGTACCGCTGCGAGCAACCGCCACAGTTGCGTTTTGCGGGCGCGGCTCGGCTCGGCTCGGCCAGCGCAGCGCAGCCCAGCTACCGCCTGCGCCCGCCGCGCGCCGGGTGCGGCTCGACCGCAGGGATGCGGACGTCGAGCGACCCGGGGTCGATCCGGGCCCGGAACGCGACGATCTCGCCCACGGGGTCGCCGTCGATCTCGAACTCGTCCGGCTTCTCGAGGCGCAGCGTGAACTCCTCGCCCCGCATGTAGCGGAGCGGCCGTTCCTGCTTCGCGGCGTTCGTGATCCGACGGCCGATGAGCGTGTCGGACAGTGCCGAGCGCCGGAACCAGCGCAGGATCCCGTTCTCCCAGAACACCCGCGCGCCGATCCGCACCCAGCCGAAGAACCCGCGCGGACGCATCACGACGATGTCGAACACCCCGTCGTCGATCTCGGCGTCCGGCAGCAGCATCGCGTTGGCCTGCAGCATGCCGCAGTTGCCGACGATGACGGAGTGCGCCCGCACCGATCCGTTGCGCGCCGACTCGTCGAGTCGGTACCGGAACTCGAAGCCGTCGGTGTCCCGCACGGAGCGCAGCAGCGAGTCGAGGTACGCGAGCCAGCCGACGCGCTTCTTCAGCTCGGGCCGGGTGTTCGCGAGCATGCGGGCGTCCAGCCCGAGGCCGGCCATCACGACGAAGCCGAACTTGTCGCGGGAACCGTCGGGACGCTCGACCCCGAGCAGGCCGAAGTCGATCGGCCGGTCGTGCCCGGAGAAGATCGCCTTCGCCATCCCGCCCAGGTCGTCGAGCGGCAGCTTCATGTTGCGGGCGAGCAGGTTGCCGGTCCCGCTCGGCAGGAGCGCCAGCGAGGCGTCGGAACCGTGCACCACCTCGGCGACGGCACGGACGGTGCCGTCACCACCGGCGGCGGCGATCACGTCCGCCCCCGCTTCGAGGGCAGCACGGGCCTGGCCGCCGCCCGGGTCCTCCTCGGTGGTCTCGAACCACAGGGTCTCGGCCCAGCCGGCTTCCTGCTGGTGCTTCGCCACGGTGCTCTTGAGGGTCGGCAGGTGGACCTTGACCGGGTTGTAGACCACCGCGGCCGTCCGTTGCTCGGTCTGGAGGGCGTCCTGCTCCGCAGGCGCGGTCTCCGAAGGGGTCGACATGCTCCAACGGTACCGACGGGGAGCGCCGGTGGCATACGGGACGCGACCGAGAATCGGCCTGGAGGCGCGTGGCGGGCCCGCACCGCGCCTCCAGGCCGGCTCGGACCCGGCCCGCAACCGGCGCTGGGTAGGATGACCCGGTGATCGATCCCCAGCTGCTGCGTGACAACCCGGACGTCATCAAGGCCTCGCAGGAGGCGCGCGGCGCGTCCGTCGCCGTCGTCGACGAGGCCGTCACCGCGGACGCCGCACGGCGTGGCGCGATCACCGCGTTCGAGTCCCTCCGGGCCGAGCAGAACGCGTTCGGCAAGACCGTCGCGAAGGCCCCGAAGGACGAGAAGGCCGCGCTCGTGCAGCAGGCCCAGGCGCTCGCCGCGAAGGTGAAGGAGGCCCAGGCCGAGGTCACCGCCGCCGAGGACACCTTCAACACCGTCGTCCGCGCGATCCCGAACGTGGTGCTGCCGGACGTGCCGAAGGGCGGCGAGGACGACTTCGTCACGCTCCGCACCGTCGGCACCAAGCCCGAGTTCGACTTCGAGCCGAAGGACCACGCCGACCTCGGCGAGCACCTCGGCATCATCGACATCCCGCGCGGCGTCAAGGTCTCCGGATCGCGCTTCTACTTCCTCCGCGGCCTCGGCGCGCGCCTCGAGATCGCGCTCATGTCGCTCGGCCTCGACCGTGCGATCGCCGCCGGGTTCGAGCCCCTCATCACGCCGACGCTCGTGCGCCCCGAGACGATGGCCGGCACCGGCTTCCTCGGCGAGCACGCGGCCGAGGTCTACCGGCTCGAGGCCGACGACCTCTACCTGACCGGCACGAGCGAGGTCGCGCTCGCCGGCTTCCACGCCGACGAGATCCTGCCCCTCGACGACTTCGGCGACGGGTTCCGCTACGCCGGCTGGTCGACCTGCTACCGGCGCGAGGCCGGGTCGGCGGGCAAGGACAACCGCGGCATCCTCCGCGTGCACCAGTTCAACAAGCTCGAGATGTTCGCCTACGTGCGCCCGGACCAGGCCGAGGCCGAGCACGAGAAGCTCGTCGGGTACCAGGAGCAGATGCTGCAGGACCTCGGGCTGCACTACCGTGTGATCGACGTCGCCGGCGGCGACCTCGGCACGAGTGCCGCGCGCAAGTTCGACATCGAGGCCTGGGTGCCGACGCAGGGCACCTTCCGCGAGCTCACCTCGACGTCGAACTGCACCACGTTCCAGGCCCGACGCCTCGACATCCGCTACCGCACCGAGAGCGGGAAGACCGCGCCGGTCGCCACCCTGAACGGCACGCTCGCGACGACCCGCTGGATCGTCGCGATCCTCGAGACCCACCAGCAGGCCGACGGCTCGGTCGTCGTGCCGGAAGTCCTCCGTCCGTACCTCGGCGGCGTCGAGGTGATCGAGCCCCGATGAGCGTGCAGGGGCGGTTCGTCGACGGTGGTTCGGACTCCGGGGGGTCCGTCCGGACCAAGCGGTGGCTCGTCGCGCTCGACATCGACGGCACCACCATGCGCGAGGACGGCGTCGTCACCGAGACCGTGGTGGCCGCACTCCGCGACGCCGAGGCCGCCGGGCACGAGGTCATGCTCTCCACCGGCCGCAGCGAGGGCATGACCGTCCCGCTGCTCGAGACGCTCGGCATCCGACCGAAGTACCTCGTGTGCGCGAACGGCGCACTCACCCTCGCCCGCCGGTCCGACGGCAGCTACGAGCGGGTGCACGTCGAGCGCTTCGACCCGTCCGAGGTCCTGCAGACCGTGCACGGCGCACTCGAACACGCGGCGTTCGGCGTCGAGGACGAGGCCGGCCACTTCCTGCTCTCCGGCAACTTCCCCGACGACGCCATGACCGTCACCGGGGAGCACGTGCCCTTCGAACGGCTGCTCGGCGTCGAAGCCACCCGCGTCGTCGTCATCTCGCCCGGCCACGACACCGAGGACTTCCTGCAGATCGTCGAGCAGATGGGTCTGCACAAGGTCTCGTACTCGGTCGGCTGGACGTCGTGGCTCGACATCGCTCCCGAGGGCGTGACGAAGGCGACCGCGATGGAACGCGTGCGCGAGTGGCTCGACATCCCGCGCTCTCGGGTCTTCGCCGCGGGCGACGGGCGCAACGACATCGACATGCTGCGGTGGGCGTCGACCTCGGGCCGCGGCATCGTGATGGGGCAGGCGCCGGAGGACGTCATCGAGGCGGGCAACGAGCTGACCGGCGGAGTGACGGACGACGGACTCGCCGCGGCGCTGGACTCCCTGCCGCGCTGACGCGGTCGCGTGCTCCGGCGGTGGGGCCTGGAGGCTCGGCTAGACTTCCCGGGACGCGGTCACGTCTCGCCACGTGGCCGCGTCACTGGAGGGTTGTCCGAGCGGCCGATGGAGCCTGTCTTGAAAACAGGTGGGCAGAGATGTCTCGTGGGTTCGAATCCCACACCCTCCGCAGGAGCGCGATCGTGATCGAGGTCGTCGAGTACCGCGCCTCGTGGCCCGAGCGGTTCGCGGAACTCCACGCGGCGTACACCGCCGCGCTCGACGCCGCTGCCGTCCCGCACCGGGTCGAGCACGTGGGCAGCACCGCGGTGCCGGGCCTCGCCGCGAAGCCGGTCATCGACGTCGACGTGGTGGCGGATCCCGAGCACGTCACGGCGGCGGTGCAGGCGCTCGCGACGATCGGCTTCGAACCGCGCGGCGACCTCGGCATCCCCGGCAGGCAGGCCTTCCGGACGCCCGACCGCTTCGCCCCGAGCAACACGTACGTCGTCGCCGAGGGGTCGCTCGCGCTGCGGAACCACCTGGGCGTGCGTGACGTCCTGCGATCGGACACCGCCCTGCGCGATGAGTACGCCGCCGTGAAGCGGCGCGCTGCCGGAACGGCGGCTGACATCGACGACTACCTGGAGCAGAAGAGCGACGTGCTCGGCAGGATCCTCCGCGCCGCAGGGCTCACCGACGAGGAGCGTGCGTCGATCACCGCGAGCACCCGCGGCATCACCGGCCGCGGCGCCCACGGCTGACCCCGCGGGACGCTGCCGTCAGGGCGTGTACGGCTCGTGCGGCCAGGGCACGACGAGTCGTCCGCCGGTCAGCTGGAGGGACGGCGCCACCCCGATGCCGGACGCGATCACGAGCCCGAGGACCGCGAACGCGACGGCCGAACGACCCCCGAGTCGAGCGAGCCGCGCCGTGAGCAGCAGCAGGGCCACGCCCACCACGTGGCCGATCACGAGCCCGGCCACTCCCGTCGGGATGCCCGGGTTCGCGCCCGTCCGGTCCGGGGTCGCGCCGCGCGTGGACTCCTCGGAGGCCAGGTACAGCCAGAGCCAGGACCCGCCCCCGCCGACCACGCCGAGCGCGACCGTGACCCAGTACAGCGCCGCCCAGCCCGGGGACGTCCAGCCCGACCGTCGTCCGGACACAACAACCCCCGTCGTCACCATGCGGTCATGGTAACGGCGGGGGCTGCGTCCGCCGAGGTCAGACCGCCGCGGCGAGCCCCGGGTACAGCGCCACCAGCGGCGCGCTCAGCCCGGCACGGACGTCGCGGCTGATCTGGTCGGCGAGGACCTCGTGCTCCCCGGCCTCGACCGCGTCCCAGATCGCGCCGACGATCACGGCCGGGTCGGCCTTCTCGACGTCGAGGTCGGTCGTCATCCCGGTGTCGGTGTACCCGAGGTGGGCGCCGACGACCTGCGTGCCCTGCGGCGCGAGCTCGAGCCGGAGCGAGTTCGTCAGCGACCAGAACGCGGCCTTCGACGCCGAGTAGCCGGCGCCGAGCGCGATCCAGCTCAGCACGGAGTGGATGTCGACCAGCGCGCCGCCGCGAAGCGATCCCGCGAACGCCTTGGCGACTCGGAGTGCACCGAAGACGTTGGTGGCGAAGACGCGCTCGACGTCCTCGACGCTGGTCTCGAGCAGCGGGGCGGACCCGCCGACGCCGGCGTTGTTCACGACGATGGTGACGTCGGACGCGGCGCGGGCTGCGGCCTCGACGCTCGTCTGGCTGGTGACGTCGAGGACGAGCGGCACGATGCGCTCGTCGTCCCAGGTGCGCGGGGAGCGGGCGGTCGCGTAGACCTTGGCGGCGCCGCGGTCGAGCGCCTGCTGGACGAACTCGGCGCCGAGGCCGCCGTTCGCTCCGGTGACGAGGACGATCGCGTTGGTGAGGTCGGTCATGAGGGGCTCCAGTCGAGGAAGTTGGGTACGAAAAGTGAACCTAGCACGTTGTGTCCGGATTCCGAACCCAGGTAGGGTGATCCCATGCTCGGCATCCTCGGCGGCGACGAGCGCTGCCCCATCGCACGGTCCCTCGACGTCCTCGGCGAGAAGTGGACGCTCATGATCGTCCGCGACGCCCTCGCCGGCTCGACGCGCTTCAGTCAGTTCCAGCAGAACCTCGGCACCCCGCGCGAGGTCCTCACGGCCCGCCTCGGCTCACTCGTCGAGGGCGGCGTGCTCGAGCGGACCTCCTACAAGCCGGACGGGGGTCGAGCGCGCGAGGAGTACGTCCTCACGGCGGCCGGCCGCGACCTCTCGCTCGTCCTCCTTGCCCTCGGCGGCTGGGCGGACCGTCACCGTCCGTCCGAGCGGACGACGGACCTCCGGTTCGTCGACGCGGAGACCGGCGACCCGGTCGAAGCAGCCGCGCTGACGCAGGGCACGCACCAGCGCGTGCCGCTGGAGCGACTCACCGCGGTGACGGAGCGCGCGTCGGTCGCGTGACCGGCTGACGGCCTGGAGGCACGGTGCGGGCCGGCACCGCGCCTCCCGGCCCGCGAGTGGTCGCGACCAGGGCGACGCGCCCTGGCGGGGTCAGCGACCGAGCGACTCGCGCCCGATCCGCGCCTCGGCGACGGCCGGTCCGAAGTCGACCACGCGTCCGTCGACCTCGAAGCGGTACCGGGCCAGGCGACGGACCCGCGGCTCGCGTCCGAGGAAGTCCGCGAGTCCCGCGCGCTCCGCCGGCGCCAGCTGCTGGACCGGGTCCGACGTGGACCGGAACCCGCAGACCCGAGCGAGGTCCGCGAGCAGTGCGCGTTGGTCGGGAGCGAGGGTGTCGTCGCCGTCGTGGAAGGACACCACGTCCGGGTCGATGCGGTAGAGCGGGTTCATCCAGACGCGTTCCAGCGGGCCGACGAGCCCGTTGAGACCGCCCTCGTGGCTGGGGTCGGGCACGGTGGCGGCGCTCGCCCAGAACGAGGCGGTGTCCGGTCCGGCGCGCATCGCGTCGAGGACGCCGATCGACGGGAGCATCGGGGCGCCGCAGCCGAGCAGGTGCACGTCGGGGCCGACGACGTCGCGGACGAGCTGGATCGCGTCGCGGTAGACGGCTTCGCGGTCCCCGTCGCGGTGTCGGACGCCGCGCAGGGCGGCGGCCGACAGGAAGTCGAGCTTGCAGTACCGGAAGCCCCAGTCGACGACGGAACGGAACACGGCGGTCAGGTGGTCCCGCACCGCCGGCAGCGTGGTGTCGAGCGCCCAGTAGTGCGTGTCCCAGTTGTGCCCGGCGACGATCGGACCACCGCCGTCCTCACGCTGCACGAGCCAGTCCGGGTGCTCGCGGGCGGTTCGCGAGTCGGGCAGGCAGATGAACGGCGCGAGCCACAGGCCGGGTCGGGCGCCGCGTGCTGCGATGCGCTCCGCGATCGGGACGAGTCCGTCGGGGAACCGGTCGTTCGGGGTCCAGTCGCCGACCATCTCCTCCCACCCGTCGTCGACCTGGACGACGTCGAAGGGCAACGATCCGAGGGCGTCCACGGACTGCTCGATCCGCTCGGCGTCGATGTCCTCGAAGAACGAGTACCAGCTGCACCAGACGGTCGAGACGGACCCGGCGTCCGCCGAGGTGCCGAAGTGCTCGGCGAGCTGCGCGGCGTAGGCGGCGAAGACGGCATCCTCGTCGCCGGTGCCGACGAACCACGGGCCGCCGGGGGTCTCGGTCCGGCCCCAGAGCGTGCCGGCGTCCGCGCCCGCACGTGGTACGCCGAGTCCGAGCGCGCCGAGGAGCACCACTCGGCCGTCGGCCAGGGCGACCGCGACGGCGCCGTTGCCCTCGTGCCGGTCGGGTGCGTCGTTCGCCGCGTCGTCGGCCGTGACGGTCCGGTCCGGGTCGCCGGAGATGCGCAGGGGTGCCTCGTCGATCGGCGTCCACCCCGTCGGCGACCACGAGGTCCAGCCGTGCCGGTGCACCTCGACGGCGTCCCCGCCGTGCGCGATCGTGATCGGGCCCGCGGGCAGGAGCCAGCCACCGGGCACCGGGACCGCGGCCGGGTCGTCCGGCTCGCCGGCGGCGGGCAGTCGCACGGTCCGTCCGGTCCGGAGCGCCTGCGGGGTCACGTCGTCGTCCTGCACGGTCGGCAGTATGCCGGTGGTGCCGGCGGCGTGACCAGGGGCCGACGGCAGGTGCGCAGTCGGTCTGCGCGATCCCGTGCGGCGGTCGTGCCGCGCGTCAGTTCGTCTCGTGCGCCCGGGTGCTGACGACGTGCACCCGGACGCCGAGGTCGGTGATCCGCTGGAGCTCCGCCGGGTCCGCTCCGTCGTCCGTGACGAGGTCGTGCACGCCGCGCATGCCGACCACGGGGGCGAGTGTGGTCCGGCCGATCTTCGACGAGTCCGCCACGACGATCGTCCGCTGGGCGTTGCGCACCATCGCCGCGTTCGTCCTGGCCTCGGTCTCGTCGTGCGTGGTCGCCCCGCCGACGGCGCTCACCCCGTCCATGCCGACGATGGCGGCACCGACGTTCATCGCCGCGAAGGCGTTCTCGGCCAGGACACCGACGAGCTCGAACGAGTGCGGGCGGATCGTGCCGCCGGTCATCACGACGCGCAGGTTCGGTCGGGCGCCGATCTCACTGGCGGTCGTGAGCGAGTTCGTCACGATGGTCAGGCCGTTCCGGAACACCAGGGAGCGTGCGACCGAGGCGGCCGTGGTACCGCCGCCGATCGCCACGGCCAAGGGCCCGTCGGGCAGGAGCGCGGCGGCGGCCCGACCGATGCGCTGCTTCACACCGGGTGCCTGTCCCTCGCGTAACCGGACGGGGATCTCGGACGTCGGCACCGCCATCCGCGCGCCGCCGTGCGTGCGCGCCAGCAGTCCCTGCTGTTCGAGGTCCGCCAGGTCACGACGGGCCGTGGCGGCGGAGACCCCGAGCGTGGCGACGAGGTCCTGCAGGGTGATCGCGCCCTGCTCGGTCAGCAGCTCGAGGATCGCGCGCATCCGACGGGACCGCTTGCCGGAGCCGGACGCCGGTGGCGTCGATGCCAGGGCGGATGTGCGGTCGTCGAACATGAGAGCGAGCGTAGCGGTCAGTCGTTCTGATCGTTTCGATCGGAATGCTGGTCGGATCGCGCCGAAGGTTCCAGGATTCCTCACCATGACCCGTGTTGCGTTCATCGGTGCCGGCAGCGTCGTCTTCACCCGACAGCTGCTGGCCGACCTCCTCGGCTACGAGGACCTGCCCACGCTCGACCTCCGGCTCCACGACGTCGACGAGCGCCGCCTCGCCGTCGCCGAGGGCACCGCCCGTCAGGTGAGCGAGCGTCTCGGACGCCCGCTCACGGTGACGGCCACCACCGACCGGCGCCGTGCGCTCGCCGAAGTCGACTTCGTCGTCGACATGGTGCAGATCGGGGGCATCGAGGCCACCCGGCGCGACCTGGAGATCCCGGCTCGCCACGGCCTGCAGCAGACCATCGGCGACACGATCGGTGTCGGCGGGGTGTTCCGGGCCCTCCGCACGTTCCCGTTCCTGACCGGCCTGCTCGAGGACATGCGCGCCGTGGCCCCGGGCGCGATCCTGCTGAACTACACGAACCCGATGGCGATGAACGTCTGGTGGGCGAACGTCGTCGCACCCGAGATCACGACGCTCGGCCTCTGCCACAGCGTCTACTGGACGGCGAACGACCTGGCCGAACTGCTCGGCCTGCGCGTCGAGGACACCCGGTTCCGGGCGGCCGGCGTCAACCACCAGGCGTGGCTGCTCGACTGGACGCACGAGGGCGAGGACCTCTACCCGCGGCTGCGGGAACGGATCCGGCAGGACCCCGAGCTGGAGCGCCGGGTGCGCGTCGAGGTGTTCCGTCGCGTCGGCGCCTACCCCACGGAGACCAGCGAGCACTCGTCCGAGTACCTGTCGTGGTTCCTGCGGTCGGCCGACCAGATCGAGCGCTTCCGGCTGCGCCCGCTCGAGTACGTCGGCATCTCGGAGGAGAACGTCGCGGAGTTCGAGGCGGCCGAACGCGCCCTGACGGACGGCGCCCCGCTCGAGCTCGAGCAAGGAGCTGCCGAGTACGCGCCGCAGGTGATCCACTCCCTCGTGACGGGCACCGAACGCGAGATCCACGCGAACGTCGTCAACCACGGGCTCATCGACAACCTCCCCGACGGCTGCGTCGTCGAGGTCCCGACGACCGTCGGCGCCGGCGGGGTCACCCCGCAGCCGATGGGGTCGCTGCCGACCGTCGCGGCGGCCCTGAACCGCTCGTACGTCTCGGTGAACGAGCTCACGATCCGAGCCGCACGGGAGGGCGACCCGCTGGCAGTCCGGCAGGCGGTCCTCGTGGACCCGAACGCGTCGTCCACGCTCACGCCCGCGCAGATCTGGGACCTCTGCAACGAGCTCGTCGCGGCGCACGGCGACCTGCTGCCGGAGCCGCTCCGCGTCCAGCTCGACCCGTCGGCGATCTGACCGTCCCACCGACCCGAACGCGATGACGAAGGAGTCCGCAGTGACAGGAACAGGAACCCGCCGCGCCCCGATCGGCGGTCGACGGCGCGGGCGGTGGATCGCCGCGGCGGCCGTCCTCGCCGTGACCGCGTCGGCGCTCGCAGGCTGTGCCACGAAGGGCGCGACGACGCTCGACACCACGGCGCCCGTGCACCTCACGATGTGGTCGGGACAGAGCGACGAGGCCGAGAAGCTGCTGCAGGGCCTCGTCGACGAGTACGAGCGCGACCACCCGAACGTGACGATCGACATGTCGCCGGGCGCGTCCTCGACGGACGAACTCCTGCAGAAGCTCGCGGCGTCCTTCGCCGGCAACGACTCGCCGGACATCTCGTACACGTTCGGGTCGTGGGCGAGCCAGCTCGAACGGTCCGACCGCACGCTCGACCTCCGCGACACCGTCGCCGAACCGGACGTGCACTGGGACGAGTTCACCGCCGCCGCCCGCGACACCGCCCAGCCGACGGGCGGGAAGGTCATCGGGTTCCCGGCGGTCGTCGACAACATCTCGCTGCTCTACAACACGAAGGTCTTCGACCGCGCCCACGTGGCGTACCCGACCGCCGACTGGACGTGGGCGGACTTCCGGAAGGCCGCGAAGCAGCTCACCGACAAGGAGAGCAACACGTTCGGCTACGGCTACTCGGTGTCCGGCAGCGAGGAGACCACGTGGCAGATGTGGCCGCACCTCTGGCAGGAGGGCGGGTCGATCCTGTCGAAGGACCGCAAGCGCGCCGCGTTCGACTCCCCGGCCGGCGTCCGGGCGCTCACCTTCCTGCGCGACATGGCCGTGCAGGACAAGAGCGTCTACCTCGACCAGACGGACACGAAGTTCGCGCAGCTGTTCGAGAGCGACCGGATCGGCATGATCACCTCCGGACCGTGGGAGCTCTCCGCGCTGAAGACCGCCGGCACGTCGTACGGCGTCGTCCAGCTGCCGGGGACCGACGGCGACCACCAGACGGTGTCCGGTCCCGACCTGTGGACCCTCTTCGACAACCACGACGTGAACCGCGCGTACTGGGCGACGGACTTCACGAAGTGGCTGACCGCGCAGGAGCAGGACGAGCGCTTCAACGTCGCGGTGGGCAACCTGCCGTTGCGCTCGAGCGAGGCGACGAGCGAGGCGTTCCGGAAGCAGGCGAAGGCGCTCCCCGGACTCGACGTGATGCAGGCGAACTCCGCGAACGCGAAGCAGACCCGGCCGACCGTCCCCGGCTACAACGGCCTCTCCGAGGCGTTCGGCAACGCCGTCGCCCACGTCCTGCAGGGCGAGGGCGACCCGAAGACCGCACTGCGGCAGGCGAGCGTCGCCGCCGACAAGGCACTCCGCCAAGGCTAGGAGGACCCATGACCACGTTCGCACTCCGCCCCACCGAACCCGCGAAGCGCCCGGACGACCCGGGGAAGACCCGCCGCCGTCGTCGGTCCGCCGCGGCCGTCCGCGAAGGGCTGGCCGGCTGGGGCTTCGTCGGTCCCGCGCTCCTGATCGTCCTCGGGCTCACCGTGTTCCCCGGCGTCTGGGCACTGATCCTGTCGTTCCAGAGCTGGGACGGCTTCAGCCCGGCGACCTTCATCGGCGGGCAGAACTACGCCGACCTGGTGACCGACGACGGCGTCCGCGCCGCTGTCGTGCACACCGTGCTCTACACGGTGCTGTTCGTCCCCGCGTCGCTGCTCCTCGGACTGGCGCTCGCCGTCGCCCTGAACCGGCGCATCCGGTTCATCGGGTTGTACCGGACCGCGATCTTCGTGCCGTTCGTCGCGTCGGTGGCCGCCACGGGCATCCTGACCACGTACCTGTTCAGCCCGCAGTTCGGCATCGTGAACAACGTGCTGCGGGTCCTGCACCTGCCGCAGCAGGGCTGGCTGGAGGACCGTGGCGAGGCGATGCTCGTGATCGTCATCATGTCGCTCTGGGGTCAGGCCGCGTTCACCACCGTCATCTACCTCGCGGCGCTGCAGGACGTCCCCGGCGACGTGATCGAGGCCGCCCGGATCGACGGCGCGAACGCGTGGCAGACGTTCTGGCGGGTGGTCTGGCCGCACCTCGGCCCGGTCACCGCGTTCGTCGCGATCTACCAGACCCTGCAGGCCGTGCAGCTCTTCGACCTGGTCTACGCCACCACGCGGGGCGGTCCCCTCGACGCCACGCAGACGATCGTCTACTACCTGTGGAAGACCGCGTTCCAGAACCTGCAGTTCGGGTACGGTTCGGCGATCGCCTACGGGATGTTCTTCGTCACCCTCGTCGCCACCGTCGTCGTCACCCTCGTGCAGCGCCGCGCGGGAAGGAGCTCGTTCTGATGTCCACCGAGACCCAGGTCCTCGACACCCCGTTGCGGCAGGACGTCTCGACGGCGTCCCGCTCGGACGGTGCCGTCCGTCGCCGGCGCCGCTGGCCGTTCAGCCCCTGGCACCTGCTCCTCCTGCCGGTGTCGCTGCTCTTCCTGCTGCCCTTCGTCGAGATGTTCCTGACGTCCGTGGAACCGGCGTCGGAGATCAACAAGTTCCCGCCGTCGTTCTTCCCGACGCAGTTCACGCTCAGCGGCTACGCGCGGCTCTTCGCCGACTCGGACATCCTGCACTGGTTGCTCAACACCGTGATCGTGTCGTCGTCCGCGATCGTGTCGCACCTCGTGCTCTGCTCGCTCGCCGGGTACGGCTTCGCACGGCTGCGGTTCCCGGGCCGCACCTTCGGCTTCCTGGCGATCCTCGCGACGATCATGATCCCGTCGCAGCTGCTGATGATCCCGACCTACGTGATGTTCGCGCGGCTGCACCTGGTCGACCACCTCGGCGCGGCGATCGTGCCGTGGCTGGCGTCCGCGTTCGGCATCTTCCTGATGCGCCAGTTCTTCCTGTCGCTGCCGGCGGAGCTCGAGGAAGCGGGGATGATCGACGGCTGCAACCGACTGCAGGTGTTCTTCCGCATCGTGCTGCCGCTGGCACGCCCGGCCCTGGCGACCCTGGCGATCTTCACCCTGCTCGGCTCGTGGAACGACCTGGTGTGGCCCCTGGTCGCGATCAACAACGACCACGCCTTCACGCTGCAGCTCGGCCTCACCAACTTCCAGGGGTTCCGGCGGACGGACTGGTCGTTGCTCATGGCGGGGAACGTGGTCGCCACCCTCCCGCTCATCCTGCTGTTCCTGGTCGCCCAGAAGCAGTTCGTCGCGACCATGGCGTCGGCGGGCCTCAAGGGCTGACCGCCCGCGAGCCGAACCGCCCCGCCACCACCGAAAGGAAGACCGTGACCGCAGACGTCACCATCCCCACCAGCGCCACCCTCGGCGAGATCCACCAGCAACCGCAGGCGTGGCGGGACCTCGCCGTGCTCCTCGGCCGGGCGCGGGAGGACCTCGACGCCTTCCTGGGGCGGGCACTCGAGGACGCCCGCACCCGCGTGGTGTTCACCGGCGCGGGCACGTCGGCCTTCGTCGGACGCATCGCCGCCGAGTCGCTGCGCGGACGGACGGGTCGCCGCTTCGACGCCGTGTCGAGCACCGACCTCGTCGCGGCCCCGCGGACGGTGCTCGCCGAGGACGTCCCCGTCCTCCTGGTGTCGTTCGCCCGGTCCGGCAACTCCCCGGAGAGCACCGCGGCGACGGAGCTCGTAGACGCCCTGGCTCCGGTCGCCCACCACCTGGTCGTCACGTGCGACCCGACCGGTGCGCTGGCGGTCGGGCACCGCGACCGCGCGGACTCGTTCGTGCTCGTGATGCCGCCGCAGACGAACGACACCGGATTCGCGATGACGTCGAGCTTCTCCAGCATGCTGCTCGCTGCCCTCGTGGCGTTCTCGCCGTCCGACGCCGCCGCGCTCGACCGGGTCGTCGCGTCGGGGGCGCGGGCACTCCGCGCCGAGGACGACCTGCACCGGATCCTCGACCGAGCACCCCGGCGGATGGTCTACCTGGGCGGCGGCGCGCTCGCCGGGCTCGCCGAGGAGTGCGCGCTGAAGACCCTCGAACTCACCGCCGGGGGCATCGCGGCGTTCCACGACACCCCGCTCGGGTTCCGGCACGGACCGAAGGCGGTGCTCGACGACGAGACGGTCGTGGTCGTCCTCCGCTCGGCGGACCCGAGGGTGCGCCGGTACGACGACGACATCGTCCGCGAACTCCGTGCCGATCGGCCGGGCCAGGTGGTCGTGGTCGGCGCAGACGGCCTGCAGGACACCGCCGACGCCGAACTCGACCTCGCCTTCCCGGAGGCGGAGGGACTCGACGACGGCCTGCGCGCCGTCGCACTCGTCGCCGTCGCGCAGCTCCTCGCGCTGCAGGCCTCGGTGCGGCTCGGCTGCACGCCGGACAACCCGTTCCCGGACGGCTCGGTGAACCGGGTCGTCCAGGGGGTCGTGATCCACCCGCTCGACGCCGTGCACGGAGCGCGGCCGTGACGCTGTTCCTCGGCCTGGACGGCGGCGGCACCAAGACCGCCGTCGTCCTCGCCGACGGCGACGGGACGGTCGTCGCCCGGTGGCGCGGGCCGGGGTGCTCCTGGCTCGACGACGGTCTCGACGCGGTGGCGACCGTCGTCGCCGACGGGACCCGCCGGGTCCTGACCTCGGCGGGTCGGTCCGCCGACGACGTCACGCACGCGTTCTACGGCCTCCCCGGTCACGGCGAGTCCGCGAGCACCGACGGCGCGCTCGACGCCCTGCCCGGCGTCGCCCTCGGCCACGACCGGTACACCGTCGGCAACGACATGCTCGCCGGCTGGGCGGGCTCCCTCGGCGGTCGGGACGGCATCAACGTCATCGCGGGCACGGGGTCGATGGCCTACGGCGAACGCGGCGACCGCACCCACCGGGTCGGCGGCTGGAGCGAACTGATCGGCGACGAGGGTTCCGCGCACTGGGTCGCGCGCCGCGGCCTCAACGCCTTCAGCCGGATGGCCGACGGACGGCTCCCGCGGACGCCGTTGCACGCGCTCCTGCGGGAACGGACCGGCATCGTGGCGGACCTGGACCTCGTCGGTCTCGTCATGCAGGACCTGCAGGGCGGTCGCGCCGCGGTCGCCGCGCTGTCGCGGGTGGTCACCGCAGCCGCCGCGGTGGGGGACCCGGTGGCCGCCGAGATCCTCGACGACGCCGTCGACGAACTCGTCGAGCAGGTGCGCGTCGTCGCGGACGTGCTCGGGCACGACCCGGACGGTGCGCCGACCACGGTGTCGTCCTCGGGCGGGATGTTCTCGGACGACGGCTTCCGTGGCCGGTTCGTCGCACGCGTCGCCGACGAGCGCGGCGAGGACGCGCGACCGCGCTTCGCCCTGGTCGAGCCGGCGCTGTCGCCCGAGCTCGGCGCGGTCGTCTACGCGATCCGGCGAGCCGGTGAGCCGGTCCCCGTGGCCTGGCAGGACGGGGCCGCGACGGTCCAGCACTGACCGGACGGACGGTCGCAGCGACGGCAGACCGGGGCCTGGAGGCGCGGGGCGGGCCCGCACCGTGCCTCCAGGCCCACAGGTGGGGACGTCACCGACGCGCGTCGCACCCGCAGCTCGCACCGAGCACCAGCTCGGCGGGCACCAGGTCGCGGTGCCACTGGTTGTCTGCGTCCAGGCCGAGGACCCGGTCCACGGCCGCCGCGGCCATCGTCTCGATCGGCTGGCGGACCGTCGTGAGCTGGGGGTTCGTGTAGTCCGCCTCGGCGGCGCCGTCGAAGGAGACGACCGCAACGTCGTCGGGTGCGGAGAGTCCCAGTTCCCAGAGCGCGCGGAGGACGCCGACGGCCTGCATGTCGGAGCTGACGAAGACGGCTCGTGGACGGTTCTCGTCGGCGAACATGCGGAGGCCGGCCTCGTACCCGCCGCGGCGGTTGAAGTCCGTGCGGACGATCGGTCCGTCCGGCAGGCCGGCGTCGCGGAGGGCGCGCATCCAGCCCTGTTCGCGGAGTTCCATCGACCCCGTGTGGCCCATCACCAGGCCGATCGACCGGTACCCGTGCTCGACGAGGTGTCTCGTGCCGTCGTACGCGCCGCGCAGGGCGTCCACGCCGATGCTCGGGTGGTCCGGCACCTCGAAGAAGGTGTTGAGCAGGACCATCGGGATGCCCGGGTCGGTGACCCGCGACAGGTCCGGCCGGGTCAGGATGCTCGTGACGATGATGCCGTCCACCTGCCGTGCGGACAGGGTGCGCAGGCGGTCGAGTTCCTGGGTAGCGTCACCGTCGCTGTTCGCGAGCAGGACGTCGTACCCCCGTGCGGCGGCCGCGTGCGTGACCGCGACGGCGAGCTCCGACCAGAAGGGGTTGTCGAGCTCCGGGACGATCAGGCCGAGCATCTTCGACGATCCGGTGCGGAGGGCCTGTGCGCTGGCGTTCGGGCGGTACCCGAGGACGCGGATGGCCTCGCGGACGCGGGCGGCCGTCTCGGTGGCGACGGGGCGTGGGCCGTCGTGCACGACGTAGCTCACGACCGAGGTGCTGACGCCGGCGTAGCGGGCGACGTCGGCGCGGGTCACCGCCCTCGGGTTCGTCGGGACGGTCACGTCAGCCACCTTCGTCGGGTCCGGAAGCCGCGTTCGGGTGCCGGCCCGTGCGGACCGACACCCGAACACCACTTGCTACTCGCTCGCGATACTAGACGAGGACCCCGTCGCGGCCGGCTCAGGGGCGTCGCCGAAGTCCGGCACCTCGAGGCGGACGCCGCCCTGCAGCGCGGACTGGTGCGCGATGATCCCCGGCAGGGTGAAGCGCGCGGCGGTCCAGGCGTTCACCGGCGGCAGGGTGCGGTCGACGACCGCGCGGACGAAGTCGTCGGCGAGGAACTGGTGGCTGCCCTCGTGCCCGGTCGGCACGCCGGCGTACTCGGCGGGCAGGCGGTCGGTGTCGTGCACCTCGGCGTAGCCGGAGACGAACGCGTCGCGGAGCGAGGGGTCGACGCCGGCCAGACGCGGGTCGTCGAGGTCCATCGTCGCCTGCGTGTTGATCTTGTCGCTGATGTCGTGCGAGTCCTCCTTGTCCTGCCAGACGCTGACCTTGGCGAGCTGCTCGAAGCTCGCCTCGGTGCCGAAGTAGCGGAAGCGGGACTCGCGGATGTGCGACGGGTACCCGACGCGGCGCATCTCGTTGATGCGCATGACCCCGCCGTTGTCGAGCTCGAACAGGGCGGTGGCGTTCGAGAAGTCGTTGTCGAACTGGCTGACGTCCTTGTCGAAGACCCCGTCGCCGCGGTCGTCCTTGACGCCGATGCAGCTGACGCTGACGGCGTGGCCGGGGATCGCGCCGAGGACCCCGCCGACCGAGTGGGTCGGGTAGAGCATCGGCGGGTAGCTGGCGGTGCGCTTCCAGTCCTCGCCGCCGCTGAACTGGTACGCGGCGTAGAAGCCGAGGTCCATGTCGTGGACGTAGTCGCCCTCGGAGTAGAAGACGCGACCGAAGGCGCCGTCGGCCACCTGCTTGCGGGCGAAGACCGTCGCCGGGTTGTAGTAGCTCGTCTCGCCCATCATGTAGGTGAGGCCGGTCTCGCGGACGGCCTCGATGATGTCGCGGATCTCGTCGACGGAGATCGCCATCGGCACGGCCGAGTACACGTGCTTGCCGGCGCGGAGGGCCTTGACGACGAGCGGCCCGTGGGTCCATCGCTGGGTGAAGATCGCGACGGCGTCGACGTCCGAGGCGAGCACGGCGTCGAAGTCCGGGAACGTGCCGTCGAGGTGCTGCGACTCGACGAGCTCGGACGCGCGGTCGTCGACGAGGTCGGTGACGAAGACGCGGTCCACGTCGGGGTGCAGCTTGAACAGCTTGGCGAACTGGGGGGCGAACTGGCCCGCGCCGACCATTCCGACAGAGATCATCAGTGACCTTTCCAGGGGTGTGGTGTGCGTCGCCGAGCAGGTCGCTCCGATGCGATCGCAGGCCATGCTCGCACGGTTGTCTACTCGTGACAACCCCTGGATACCGGCAGAGAACGAACCCTTGCCACCAGGTGTCCCCACGTGTAGATTCCCGGCTCACGGACTGCCGCACGTCAGTCCACCGCAGACGAAGGAGTCGCGATGGCCACCGAGAGCCCCGTGTCGTCACCCCTGACGACCGCCCGCCCACGGAGGGATCGGTCCGCCGAGCTCGCCCGTGCACGGACGTCCTCCCCACGACGCCGACCCAGGAACGACCTGTGGCTCGCACTGGTCTTCATCGCCCCGGCGGCGATCGGGTTCGCGGTCTTCCTGGCGTGGCCGACCGTCCGGGGGATCTACCTCAGCTTCACCTCGTACAACCTGCTCACCCCGCCCGAGTTCACCGGCCTGCAGAACTACGTGCGGCTCGTGCAGGACTCGATCTTCTGGCACTCGATGGTCGTCACCGTCGAGTACGTCCTCATCAACATCGTCATCCAGACGGTGGTCGCGCTGTTCATCGCCGTGATGATGCACCGCCTGACGAAGTCGACCTTCGTGCGCGGCATCGTCCTCGCGCCCTACCTGGTGTCGAACGTCGTCGCGGCGCTCGTCTGGCTGTGGATCCTCGACACGCAGCTCGGCATCGGCAACGAGATGCTCGCCGCCCTCGGCCTCGACCGCATCCCGTTCCTGCAGAGCGACGTCTGGGGCATCCCCTCGATCGCGCTCATCAACGTCTGGCGGCACGTCGGCTACACGGCGCTCCTGATCTTCGCCGGCCTGCAGTCCCTGCCCGAGACCGTGTACGAGGCCGGACGCATCGACGGTGCGAGCGAGTGGAAGATGTTCTGGCGGATCACCGTGCCGCTCCTCCGCCCGATCCTGTCGCTCGTGCTCATCATCACCGTGATCGGGTCCTTCCAGGTGTTCGACACCGTCGCCGTCACCACGCAGGGCGGCCCCGCGAACGCCACGAACGTCGTGCAGAACTACATCTACAACCTGGCCTTCGGCCGGTTCCAGTTCGGCTACGCCTCCGCGGTGTCGGTCGCGCTCCTCGTCGTCCTCAGCATCATCACGATCATCCAGTACCGCCTCACCCGCTCGGGTGAGTCGGACCTGGACTGAACGGAGCGTTCCGATCATGACCACCACCCTCACCCGCTCCGTCACCACGAAGCGTCAGCCCCGGCCCGGAGCCGCCCACCGCCGTCGTCCCTCGGTCGGCCGCGTCCTCGCCTGGATCGCGATGATCGCGGTCATCGTCATCACCCTGTTCCCCTTCTACTGGATCCTCCGCACCGCACTGTCCTCGAACGGCGCGATCAACTCCGACCCCACCTCGCTGCTGCCGGTCGGCTTCAGCCTGGGCGGGTTCGAGCGGGTGTTCGGGCTGCAGTCCACGAAGGAGGCCCTCGAGCAGGGCGGCTCCGGAGCGGCGCTGAACTTCTGGCGCTACCTCGGCAACTCCGTCGTCGTCTCGACCCTGGTCACCGTCGGCCAGGTGTTCTTCTCCGCCGCGGCCGCCTACGCCTTCGCACGGCTGCGCTGGCCCGGTCGCGACAAGGTCTTCGCGGTGTTCCTCGCCGGGCTGATGGTCCCCGCGATCTTCACGCTGCTGCCGAACTTCGCGCTGATCAAGCAGCTCGGCCTCGTCGACAACCTGCTCGGCATCGCCCTGCCGACGATGTTCATGACCCCGTTCGCGGTGTTCTTCCTCCGGCAGTTCTTCCTCGGCATCTCGAAGGAGGTCGAGGAGGCCGCACTCATCGACGGCGCCGGCAAGATCCGGGTGTTCTTCCGCCTGGTCATCCCGATGGCCGCGGCGCCGATCGCGACCCTCGCCGTGCTGACGTACATCACCAGCTGGAACGACTACTTCTGGCCGCTCATGGTCTCGTACACCGACAGCTCGCGCGTACTGACGGTCGCGCTCGGCGTCTTCAAGTCGCAGACCCCGCAGTCCGGCACCGACTGGGCGGGCCTGATGGCCGCGACCCTGGTGGCGGCGCTCCCGATGATCGTGCTGTTCGGCCTCTTCGCCAAGCGCATCGTCAACTCCATCGGTTTCTCCGGGATCAAGTGACCCGGGTCGGACAGGACGACACCATGACGAACGAACTCTCCCGCCGCGCACTCTTCGCCGGCGGTGCCTCCGCCCTCGCTCTCGGTGCGCTCGCCGCGTGCTCCTCGCCGAGCCGGGGGACCGGCACGGCGTCGCGGAGCGGTGCCACGACCGTGAGCTACTGGCTGTGGGACTCCAACCAGTTGCCCGCGTACCAGGCGGTCGCCGAGGCGTTCCACCAGGAGCACCCCGACATCACCGTGAAGATCACGCAGCTCGGCTGGAACGACTACTGGACGAAGCTCACCGCCGGGTTCATCGCCGGCACCGCGCCCGACGTCTTCACCGACCACCTGACGAAGTTCCCGCAGTACTCCGACCTCGACGTCCTGTACAAGCTCGACGAGCTCGAGGCCACCAAGGGCATCCGCGACGACGACTACCAGTCCGGGCTCGCCGCGCTCTGGAAGGGCAAGGACGGGCACCGGTACGGGTCGCCGAAGGACTGGGACACCATCGCGATGTTCTACGACAAGAAGTCGATGGCGAAGGCCGGGGTCTCCGACGCGGAACTCGCTGCGCTCGAGTGGAACCCGGACGACGGCGGATCGTTCGAACGGATGCTCGCGCACCTGACCGTCGACTCGAAGGGCCGGCGCGGGGACGAGCCCGGCTTCGACAAGCACGACGTCGCGGTCTACGGCATCTCGTCGAACGGCTCCGGCGGCGACGGCTTCGGGCAGACGCAGTGGTCGCCCTTCACCGGGTCGACCGACTGGTTCTACACGAACGAGAACCCGTGGGGCGACAAGTTCCGCTACGACGAGAAGGTCGTGCAGGACACCCTCGCCTGGTACTACGGACTCGCCGAGAAGGGCTACATGGCGAAGTACGGGGTGTTCTCCACCACCACCGGTCCGGAGGTGCAGCTCGGTGCCGGCAAGTGCGCGCTGTCGTTCAACGGCTCGTGGATGATCGGCTCGTACCTCAACATGAAGGACCTCGACATCGCCCTCGCGCCGACGCCGGTCGGGCCGATCGGTCACCGCGCCTCCATGTTCAACGGGCTCGGCGACTCGATCACGAAGCAGGCGAAGAACCCCGAGGCAGCCGCCAAGTGGGTCGCGTTCCTCGGCAGCGACACCGCGCAGGAGATCGTCGGCAAGGCCGGCATCGTGTTCCCGGCACGTCCCGCCGGCACCGAGGCAGCCGTCGCCTCGTTCCGGGAGCGCGGGCTCGACGTCTCCGCGTTCACCCGGCAGGTGGAGGAGCAGACCACCTTCCTGTTCCCGGTGACGAAGAACCCGGCCGACGTGCAGGCGTTGCTGCAGCCCGCGTTCGACGACGTCTACGCGAACGGCAAGTCGATCCGCACGCTCACCGGGATCAACGAGGAGGTCAACAACCTGCTCGCGCTCACCTGACGAGCGTCGCGGATCGTCCGCACACCGCGAGCACCGGTGCGGTGTGCGGACGACGCGTTGATCGGCGTCGGGGGCTCGGCCCAGACTGGCGGGGATGACCTCCCTCGAATCACTCGTGTACATGTCCGTCGCCGTGGACGACCTGACCGACGACCAGCTGGTCGACATGCTGCGCGAGGCGCGGCTCCGCAACGAGGCGCTCGGTGTCTCCGGCCTGCTTCTAGCCAAGGGCGGCCGCTTCATGCAGGTCCTCGAGGGGCCGGCGTGGAGCGTCGAGGACCGCTTCGCCGCCATCGAACGCGATCCGCGCCACCGCGAGGTCAAGTCGCTCTCGCGCGAACCGATCGACGCCCGCCGCTTCGACGGCTGGGCGATGGCCTTCGGCAACCCGTCGGACGCCGAGGTCCGCGAGGAACCCGGCTTCAGCACGTTCCTGACGGAGCGCTCCGGTCTGCCGACCGGCCTGGCAGGAACGCCCGCCGACTGGCTCCTCCGCTGGTTCCGCGGGCGAGACCTGCTGGACGTCCCGCAGGAGCGCGTCAGCCTGGCCCGGCACGCCGCCTGACCCCGTCCGTCGCGTCGCCGACGCGACCACCCTCGGACTGGAGGCGCGGTGCGGGCCCGCACCGCGCCTCCCGTCAGTGAGACTGGAACCGTGGAACGACGTGCGCTGATCCTGGTGGCCGCGGCCGAGGAGTTCGACCGCGCCGGGTACGCCGCCGCGACCGTCGCGGGCATCGCCAGCACCGCGGGCGTCTCGCAGGGCGCCCTGCACTTCCACTTCCCGACCAAGCTCGCGATGGCGCTCGCCGTCATCGACGAGCAGAACGCCCGCACGTTCGACGTCGTGAGCCACGCCGACACCTCGCCGACGGCAGCGCTCATCGCCGCGTCGAAGGGCATCGCCGACCTGCTCCGCACCGACCCGATCGTGCGCGCCGGCATCCGGCTGTCGCTCGAGCGGGGCGAGTTCGCGGCGGCGACCGTGAGCTTCTACGAACAGTGGACCGCCGGCATCGTCGACGTGTTCCGGCTCGCCGTCGCCAGCGGCGAGCTCCGGACGGAACTGACCGCCGAGCAGCTCGGCGCGACGCTCGTGCCGTACTTCACGGGGGTGCAGCTCGTGTCCGACGTCCGGACCGGTCGAGCCGACCTGCACCAGCACGTCGGGACCATGTGGCACGTCGTGCTCGCG
This sequence comes from Curtobacterium sp. MCBA15_008, assembly GCF_001865065.1. GTDB lineage: Bacteria > Actinomycetota > Actinomycetes > Actinomycetales > Microbacteriaceae > Curtobacterium. The sequence goes on from NZ_MJGN01000002.1 coordinate 52,197, forward strand.
GCGACCGCCGACCCGCGGCACCGTGAGCGCCTGCTCGGGGTCGCGGACGAGGCCTTCACCCCGGCAGACTGAGGACATGAGCCTCCCCGACGGTGCGCGGAGCGCAGCCCGCGTGCTGACCACGGTCGCCACGGTCCTCGTCACCGTCGGCTTCGTCGCCGTCTCGGTCGCGTCGTGGTCGCTGTTCGTCACGGTGGACGACGGCGGCGGAGCGAACATCGGCGGCGGCATCCTCGCGCTCTTCGGACTCGTGGTGGGCGGCCTCGGCCTGGTGCTGCTCGTCGTGAGCGGTGTCGTCGCCGTGACCCGGCGCATCCGCGGCAGACTGTCGACATGACGAAGCCTCGTGCAGGAACGGTGCCCACGACCTCGGTGGAGGGGCCGCACCGTCAGGTCGACCAGCTCGCACCGCCCGAGATGTGGGGGCGACTCGTGGCCGCGGTGTTCGCGCTGCCCGACGTCGTCGAGGGGCACAGCCAGGTCTCACCGGCGAGCTCGCGTGCGGTCTTCACCACCGACCGCGAGGTCGAGTCGGCGCCGGAACGCTCCCTCGCGCCGGGGCGTCGGCTCGAACCCGTCCACCTGCACGGCGTGGACGACACGAGCGTGCACCTCGTGCTGCCGCCGGAGCGGGGCCGGGAGCTGATGGCGCTGGGCTGGGCGGAGCCGCACGGCTACGCCGACTTCGGGACCGAGTTCATGGTCTACGGGCCGCGCGACGAGGACGAGCTCGCCGTGGTGGTCGGGATCGTCGAGGAGAGCCTGGCGTTCGGGCGCGGCTGAGCTCGCGCTCGCCTGCGCCGGCGTTCGGGCTCCGGCGTGCCGGGTTCAGACGTCGCGGAGTTCGCGGTCGCGGAACCACTTGAGGAGCCACGCCGCGGTCGTGCGGTCGAACGACCGCGGGAAGTCCACGGTGTCGGACAGGAACGGGCTGAAGCCCTCCTCGGCCGCCACGTCCGCATCGTCGAGCGAGCGGTACGCCATCGACCATCCGTCGAACCGGCGGCGCTCGATGTCCTCGCGGATGAGGGACTTCACCTCGCCGTGGCGGCGGTCCTTCGCGATCACCTGGAACCGGTCGTCGACGCTGAACGCGGGACCCTCGAGCAGCTGCATGAAGCGGCCGTCCTTGGCGAGCAGGATGCCCGAGACGCCGAGGGCCTCGTTCCGGAGCCGTGCTTCGCGCAGCAGCTCGGCGAGCGCGGCGTCGTCGAAGGGGACGACCGCGCGGCTCATGTAGACGATGGAGACGAGCACGGGTTCATCCTGGTGGACGGGGCACGGTCGCGCGAATCATGTCCGCGATCCGCCTTCGCATCCGACATGTGGACAAGTCCGATTCCGGGAGCCGACGTTCGTACACTCGCCGCGTGCCCGATCCGCTCTCCCGACTCATCTACGTGGATGACTCCGGTCATCAGTCGTCAGGCTTGTGCGTGTACGGCTGGGTGCACTTCGCACCGGACCGATGGGCGGCGGTTCTCGGTCGTTGGCTCGACGTACGGAGGCTTCTGCAGCAGGAGTACGGCATCGACGTCGACTCGGAACTGCACGCGACCGACCTCGTGAACGGGCGCGGAAGAGTCTCGAAGCGCGTTCCGCTCCGATACCACCATGGCGGCGGGGTCTACTGGAAGGATTTCGGGCAGGACGTCGCAAGGCTGTTGCTCGGAGAGATCGGTTCGCTCGAGGGGCTGACGTTGGGGGCCGTCTTCCAGCGATTTGCGCCGCATCCGGACCAGGACACGAAAGCGTCTGTCTACCGGAAGCTCGTCGGCCGCTGGGAGGAGCAACTGGCGGCCGAAGGTGGGCTCGCGCTGGTGTTCGTCGACGGGAACGGCACCGATCACAGTTACCGAACGGCGCATCGAGCCCTCGAGCTCCGCGACCGGCGAGTCATCGAGGATCCGGTGATGACCGACTCGGCGCAGTCGCAGTTCGTGCAGATCGCAGACCTCGTCGCGTGGAGCGCGTACACGTCGGTCGAGCGACCGTCGCGGCACGAGTTCGCGTGGGGCTGGTACGACCACTACCTGTCGGCTCGTGATCCGGACCGCGCGCCGCTCGACCTCGCCGATCAGTCGCAGTTCGTCGGCGCAGGGAACCGCCAGAGAAACAGCGAGACCCCCTGATCCGCGGTACCGCGGGGGGGTCTGCACTCGCAATACTGCCATACCAGCGTTCGGGCGGCAACCGGTCGTCAGGTGCCCACCGTCGTGCGCGCGGTCTCCGTGTGGGCCCGACCGCGGGTGGCCGGCGCCGCCAGCAGCGCGACGACGAGCAGCGCCGCGGGCACGAGCATCGCGGTCTGCAGGCCGAGGTGCTCGCCGAGGAAGCCGAGCGCGGGCGGCCCGGCCAGGAACGCGATGTAGCCCGCGGTCGCCACGACGGACACCCGCCGGTCGCCGTCGGTGGGGTGGTCGCCGGCGGCCGAGATCGCGAGCGGGAAGCCCAGGGCGATCCCGAGACCCCACACGCCGGCGGAGGCCGCGGTGAGCCAGGGGCTGGGCGACACGACGACGAGCAGCACCCCGACGACCCCGACGATCGCGCACACCCGGATGACGGGCGCCCGACCGAACCGCGCCACGAGCGGCGATCCTGCCGAGCGTCCGACGAACATCGCCAGGGCGAAGCCGGTGAAGACCAGGGAGCCGGTGACCTCCGGGGCGTCGTGGTCGGTCGTCATGAGGAGGGGGAGCCAGTCGCTCGCCGCCCCCTCGGCGAAGGCCATCGCCAGGGTGATCACCGCGATGAGCAGGACCTGCACGGTGATGACGGCGCGGAGCCGGGGCGTGGCGGCGGCGACGTCGGACGGCTCGGCGGGGGTCGTGCGGGGGAGCGGGCGGAGGTTGGTCGCCGCGAAGGTCGCGAGCCCGGCCATCACCACCGTCGCGATGAGCAGGTGCACGAGGACGGGTGTCCGGACCGCGGTGAGGGCGATGCCCACGACGCCGCCGATCACGGTGCCGAGGCTGAAGCAGGCGTGCAGCATCGGCACCACCGGGCGGGAGAGCTGCCGCTCGACCGCGGCGGCCTCGACGTTGAGGCCGATCTCGGCGACGCCGGACCCGAAGCCGATCAGGAACAGGCCGGCCCACACCCCGACGGGTGACTGCGCGGGCGTGAGCAGCGCGACCAGCAGCATCCCGGTGACCGGCAGCGCTCCACCGAGGACGATGAGCGGCCGGGTGCCGAGCCGCCGCACGAGGGCACCGGCGCCGAGGATCCCGATCATCGACCCGATCGACAGCCCGAGCAGGACGAAGCCCATCGCCTCGATCGACGCGCCGAGCTCGTCACGGACCGCGGGTGTGCGGGTGATCCACGACGCGATCCCGAACCCGGTCATCGTCGACGTGGCGAAGAGTGCCGCGCGGTGGCGCCCGATCATGGGTCCATCAGAACGTTTCAACGCCGCCGAGTCAAGGGGATCGCCCGGAACCCCGGCCGACGTCAGCGGAGCATGCCGAGCGATCGCGCCTCGGACACGGCGGCCGTCCGCGACGAGACCCCGAGCTTCGAGAACACGTGGACGAGGTGGGACTTAACGGTGGCGTCGCTGATGTGCAGGCGCGCGGCGACGTCGCCGTTCGACGCGCCCTCGGCGACGAGCCGCAGGACCTCGATCTCACGGGCCGACAGTGCGACCTGCGGCGCTCGCATCCGGGCCAGCAGCCGTCCGGCGATCGCCGGGGCGAGCGCGCTCTGGCCCGACGCCGCCGCTCGGACCGCCGCGATGAGCTCGTGCGGCGGGGCGTCCTTGAGCAGGTACCCGCTCGCGCCCGCCTCGACCGCGCCGAGGATGTCCCCGTCGGAGTCGTAGTTCGTCAGGACGAGTACGTACGGCGCCGCGTCGAGCGCTCGGATCCGGCGGGTGGCGTCGGCGCCGGTGGTCTCCTGGCCGAACTGCAGGTCCATCAGGACGAGCTCGGGCGCCAGCGTCTCGGCGAGCGACACCGCGTCGGCCGGGGACGAAGCCTCGCCGACGACCTCGAGGCCGTCCTCGCCGTCGAGGAGCGCGCGGAGGCCGGCGCGGACCACCGGGTGGTCGTCGGCGATCAGGACGCGGATCACGGGACCTCCAGGACGGCGACGAGCGTGGTCCCTCGGCCGGGTCCGGAGGTGATGTCGAGTCGTCCGCCGAACTGCTGCACGCGGTCCTGCATGGCACACAACCCGAACGAGTCGGTCGACCCGGCGCACGCCCGGGCGGTGACCGGGTCGAAACCGACGCCGTCGTCGGTGACCGTCAGTCGCGCCTCCCGGTCGGTCACGCCGAGTGTCAGACGGACGGTGGTCGCACGGGCGTGCTGCACCACGTTGGCGACCGCGCCCTGGGCGATGCGCAGCAGCGCCGTCTGGACGTCCATCGGCAGCGACATCTCCGGGACCTCGACGGTCGCGGTCAGCCCGTCACGCGTCCACTGCTGTTCAGCGAGTCGGCGGAGTGCCGCCGCGAGTCCCTGGTCGAGCGACGGCGGCGTGAGCTCCCGGATGAAGCGCCGGGTGTCCGCGAGGCCGTCGGCGGCGGTCTTCCGCGCGAGCCGGATGTGGTCGAGTCCGGGGCGCTCGCCGTCGGCGCGTTCGGCCGCGTGCAGGAGCATCTGGATGCTCGACAGCCCCTGTGCCACGGTGTCGTGGATCTCCCGCGCGAGCCGAGCGCGCTCGGCGAGGACGCCCTGTTCGCGCTCGGTGGCGGCCAGGCGGTCTCGTGTGGCGAGGAGCTCGCCGACGAGGGCCTCACGCTCTACGGCCTCACGTGCGAGGGCCCGGTAGCCGAGACCGATGAGCAGCGCGACGCCCGCGCCGACGAGCGGACCGACGACCCCGCCGACAGTGAAACCGCCGTGCAGGCCCAGGGCGACGACGGCGACGAGGGTCGCGACGACCACCGCGGCCGGGCCGACGACCCGCGGCAGGACGTGGAGGTACAGGAAGAAGAGCGGGAAGACGAGGTACGCCGCCTCGGGCACGAGGACGAGCAGCGCAATCCACACGAGGGTGAGCCCGACGATCCAGACCGCTCCGACGACGGTCCGGCGTGCTCCGGGGGCACGAGCGGCCAGGGCACCGAGGAGGTAGACGCCGGCGAACAGCGCCGACAGTGTCAGCGGCACCCACGAGCCCGACGCACCGACCACCACGATGCGGACGACGACGAGCACGAGGAGCGCGGCGAACAGCACGTGCAGGCCGGTCCGCAGACCGACGAAGACCGGGGTGAGGGTGCTGTGCGCCATGTCCGTCCCAGCGTACGGAGCCGCGCACCGCGACGGATCAACCGAAAGTTCGATCGGCGGACCAACCTCGTCGGCGATGACCGCCCGGAGCGTCCCGGGGAGGCTCGGAGTCATGGTCGCGGAGGGTCCGCGACCGGGAAGGGACCACCGTGTTCGTCGCCTGGCGCGATCTCCGGTTCGCCCGCGGACGCTTCGTGCTCATCGGCTCCGTCGTGGCGCTCATCACCCTGCTCGTCGGGTTCCTCGCGGGGCTCACCGGCGGGCTCGCGGCGCAGAACGTCTCCGCCGTGCTGGACCTGCCGGGTGACCGACTGGTGCTGCAGCAGCCCTCGAGCGGGCAGCCGTCGTTCGGCGAGTCCACGATCGACCGGGAGGCGCGGGTCGGCTGGCAGACGGCGGCCGGCGTCGACCAGGTGGTGCCGGTGGGCATCGTGCAGGGCCGCGCGACGGCTGCTGCGGCTCCGGGTGCGGACTCGGGCGCCGGAGGACCGGCGGTCGGGGTCGCCCTGTTCGGGATGCCCGCCTCGGGCTCGGGCTCGGGGCCGGTCGCCGCGCTCGTTCCGGGCCGCGACGACGAGGTCGGCCTGTCGGCCGCCGCCGCGTCCGGCCTCGGCGTCGACGTCGGCGACCGCGTCACGGTGACCGGCACGACCTTCCGGGTCGCGTCGGTCGGCGGCGAGGCCTGGTACAGCCACACGCCGGTGCTCGCGATGACGCCCGACGCCTGGTCCGGCGCCGACCGTCGTCTCGGCGGGGACGGCTCCACGACGCTGCTCGCGGTGAGCGGTTCGCCCGACTGGGACGCGGTCGCTGCGGCGACGCACACCTCGGCGGCGTCACACCTCGGCTCGCTGACCGCGCTCGAGACGTTCAAGTCCGAGGTCGGCTCCCTCGCGCTGATGATCGCGATGCTCTTCGGGGTCTCCGCCCTGGTGGTCGGCGCCTTCTTCACGGTGTGGACGATGCAGCGCGCGGGCGACGTCGCCGTGCTCAAGGCACTCGGGGCGAGCACCGGTTCGCTCGTCCGCGACGCCCTCGGTCAGGCGCTCGTCGTGCTCGTCGCGGGGATCGCCGTCGGGATGGCGGCCGTGGTCGGACTCGGTGCGCTCGCCGGGGGAGCCCTGCCGTTCCTGATGAGCCCCCTGACCACCGTCGTCCCCGCGGTCGTGATGGCCGCACTCGGACTCGCCGGGGCGGCCGTCGCCCTCCGGACCGTCACCGCCGCAGACCCCCTCACCGCACTCGGGAGCAACCGATGATCACCCTCGACGACGTCACTCTGACCTTCCCCGACGGCGACCGCCGGGTGACCGCGGTCGACCACGTGTCCCTCACCGCGCCGGCCGGGGTGGTGACGGGCATCACCGGTCCGTCCGGCTCCGGCAAGTCCTCGCTGCTCGCCGTCGCCGCGACGCTCATCCGTCCGGACTCCGGGCGGGTGCTGATCGGCGGCCCGGGTCCCGAGGCGGTCGACGCCGCCGCACTGGCCCGTGACGAGGCCACCGCGCTCCGACGGGAACGGATCGGCATCGTCTTCCAGCAGTCGAACCTCCTGCCGGCCCTGACGGCCCGCGAGCAGGTGCTCGTGATGGCGCACCTCGGCGGTGCGCGGGGCTGGTCGCGGACCGCCGTGTCACCGGCGCGGGTGGACGAACTCCTCGACGCGGTCGGGCTCACCGCGCACGCCGACAAGCGACCTGCGCAGCTCTCCGGTGGTCAGCGACAGCGGGTGGCGATCGCCCGGGCTCTCGTGCACGAGCCCGACGTCCTGCTCGTCGACGAGCCGACCAGCGCGCTCGACCAGGAGCGGGGGGCGGCGATCATGGACCTGATCGCCGAGCTGACGCACGAACGCGGCACGGCGACGCTGCTCGTCACCCACGACATGGTGCACCGGGACGTCCTCGACGAGCTCGTGACCGTCGTCGACGGGCGGGTGGTCACGAACCCGGCGGCCGACGACCGTCCCGGCGCCGACGGAGTGTCGGTCGCAGCGGCCTAGGATCGGGCACATGGCGACCGTCCTCCTCGTCCGGCACGGACGCACCACCGCGAACGCGACCGGGGTGCTCGCCGGCCGGACGGCCGGGGTGGCGCTCGACGCCGTCGGCCGGCAACAGGCCGCCCGCACCGCGGAGCGCATCGCCGCCGTACCGCTGGCCGCGGTGGTGTCGAGTCCGCTCGAGCGGTGCCGGCAGACCTCCCGCGCGCTGCTCGAACGACAGGTCGGCTCCCCGGAGACGCGGATCGAACGGGCGATCACCGAGTGCGACTACGGCGACTGGCAGGGCAGGAAGCTCGCCGACCTGGCGAAGGAGCCGCTCTGGCGCACGGTCCAGGCGAACCCGAGCGCCGTCGTCTTCCCGGGCGGCGAGTCGATGCAGGGCATGCAGTCCCGCGCGGTCGCCGCGATCCGCCGCATCGACGCCGAGGTCGAGGCGGCGCACGGCCCCGGCGCCGTCTGGGTCGCCGTGAGCCACGGTGACGTCATCAAGTCCGTCCTCGCCGACGCGCTCGGCATGCACCTCGACCTGTTCCAGCGCATCGCCGTCGGCCCTGCCTCGGTGTCCATCGTGCGCTACGGCGAGCACCGTCCCGAGGTCGTCGCGTCGAACACCGAATCGGGCGACCTCGCCTGGCTGGCCGCCGCCCCGGCACCGACCGGCGACGCCGCGGTCGGGGGCGGAGCGGGCCACGACGACGCACCCGCAGAGCCAGGCCCTGCCAGACCCTGAACGAGTGTCGCCGGGCGCTCCTACAATGCGGGGTATGCCCACCATCGTGCACGGCTTCGACTGGCCGGACCGTCTCGTCGTCGGGACCGTCGGCCTCCCGGGCGAGCGCTCCTTCTACATCCAGGCCCGTGACGGCCGCCGCGTCACGAGCGTGGCGCTCGAGAAGGAGCAGTCGTCCGTCCTCGCGGACAAGATCGACGAGCTCCTCGACGAGGTCGCCACGGTCGAGGACAACCGCTTCAGCGTCCCGCCGTCCGCTCCGACCGAACTCCGTGACGGTGCTCCGCTCGACCAGCCGGTTGAGCCCGAGTTCCGCGCCGGCGCCCTCAGCCTCGGCTTCGACCCCGCGACCGCGCAGGTCGTGATCGAGGCGTACCCGATCGACGACGAGATCGAGATCGTCACCGAGACCGACGACGACGGCGAGGAGATCGAGGCCGTGGTCGAGATCCCGGAACCCGCCGAGCTGTTCCAGGTGAAGATCCCGGTCGGCACGGCGCGTGCGTTCGTCGAGCGCACGCGGCAGATCGTCGCCGCCGGCCGTCCACCCGGGGACGCATGAGCGACGGATCGCTGTCCATCCGGGCACGCATCCGAGAAGCCTCGAACGCCACGTTCCTCGCCGACCTCGACGGCGAGTCGGTCGTGTACAAGCCGATCGAGGGCGAGCGACCGCTGTGGGACTTCCCCGACGGCACCCTCGCCGACCGCGAGGTCGCCGCGTACCTGGTGTCCGAGGCGTTCGGCTGGGGCGTCGTCCCGCCCACGTGGATGGGCGACGGGCCGTTCGGGCGGGGCATGGTCCAGCGCTGGCAGGACGTCGACCCCGATCAGGACGCCGTCGACCTGGTCCCCACCGAGGACGCCGAAGCCGACGGCACCCCGTGGCTCCCGGTGCTCGAGGCGATCGACGAGCAGGACCGTCCCGTCACACTCGTGCACGAGGACACGCTCGCGCTCCGCCGGATGGCCGTGTTCGACGTCGTCGTGAACAATGCCGACCGCAAGGGCGGTCACGTGCTCGCGATGCCGGACGGCCACCGCTTCGGCGTCGACCACGGGCTGGCCTTCCACGTCGAGCACAAGCTCCGCACGGTGCTCTGGGGGTGGATCGGGGAACCCCTCGACGCCGACGAGCTCGAGGGCATCGACCGCGTCACCGAGGCGCTGCACGGCGACCTCGGCGCAGCCCTCGACGAACACCTGACCGTCGCCGAGGTGGACACCCTCCGGGCGCGCTGCGCCGCGCTGCGGGCCGTCGGGGTCTTCCCGCCGCCGCCGGGAAACGGGCCGGCCGTGCCCTGGCCGCTCTTCTAGCAGGCCGTCGTGCAGGTGCCCGTCGAACCGAGATCGGGTCGGCAGGCACCGTCGGGTCCGGAGCCCGCCGACCCGTACCGCGCCCCGGCTGCAGGGACGCGGAACCCGCGGTGATCCGGTCGGAGTGCGCCGTTGCCCTCCGGGACCCCCGCAGGGGGTCGACCGGCCGAGGACGGATCAGGTGCACTCGGCCGGTCGGCTCCGACGCGCCGACGAGGTCGGTGCGCGTGGATCGGTGACGGCGGCCGGGGTCTCGGGCAGCTGTGGCGTCAGCATACGACGGTCGCGGCAGGAGCAACAGACCCAGCTGGATGACGGACGGGAGGCGCGGTGCCGGCTGGCACCGCGCCTCCCGTCCGCCGTTCCCGCGTCAGACCGCCCAGTCGTCACCGAACAGGCTGCCGCGCCGTGCACCCAGGTACGAGCCGACGACGGCGACCCCGAGGTCGTCGTTCTCCGGTGCGACCACCGTGCCGTCCACCCGCTTCGCCATCGAGTCGATGAAGCGGGCCAGCCCGGGGTCGTCGCCGAGCCGGAAGAAGGTCGTCTGCGCGCCGAGGCGTCCGGCGTTCTCGAGCTCCCGGACGGACAATGCGATCGTGATCGGGTCCGGCGGGTAGCCGAACCAGACCTGCCCGTTCGGCTCGAGGTGGGACGTCGGCTCACCGTCGGTGACGATGAGGAGCACGGGCTGCGCCGTCGGGTGCTTCCGGAAGTGGCGGTTGGCGAGCAGCAGCGCGTGGTGCAGGTTCGTGCCCTTGTCCCACATCGCGTCGAGACCGACGAGCTGTTCGATGTCCATCACCTCGGCCTCGCGGCCGAAGGCGATGAGCTGCAGGTCGTCGCCGCGGAACCGCGTCGACACGAGCGTGTGGAGCGCCAGGGCGGTGCGCTTCATGGGCACCCACCGGTCCTCCATCGCCATCGAGAACGACGTGTCGACGAGGAGCGCCACGCACGCCTGGGTCCGCGCCTCGGTCTCCTGCACCTCGACGTCGTCGATCTCGAGCCGGACACCCGGGCCGATCCGACCGGACGCCGCGGTCCGGGTCAGCGCGTTCGTGATCGAGCGGGTGACGTCCCACGGCTCGGTGTCGCCGTACTGCCACTGCCGGGTCGACCCCGACGGCTCCCCGGCCGCACCGGACCGGCGGAGGTCGCGAGCGCCCTGCCGGCCGGACATCCGCTCGGCGACGTCGCGGAGCAGGCTCTTGCCGAGCTGCCGCATCGCCTTCGGGGTGAGCCGGAGCTGCCCGTCCGCACCGCGCCGCATCGCCCCGGAGTTCCGCAGGGCCTTCTCGAGCTGCTGCAGGGTCTTCGCGTCGACCGCGGCCTCGTTGCCGAGCTGCCGGGCGAGGGCGTCCAGGTCGAGGTCGTCGAGGTCCGATCCCGGTCCGGACTGTGCGATCTGGTCGGCCAGGGCGTCGAGGTCGGCGATGTCCTGGAACACCCCGGTGCCGTCGCCGAGTCCGAGCCCCTGTTCGCCGTCCATCCGTTCGGAGCCGCCCCAGTCCGCACCGGGGCGGAGCGACCGGAGGTTCCCGTCGAGCTGCGCGAGCTGGCCCATCAGGTCCGGTGACCCGAAGGCCTGTTCGGCGAGTGCGTCGAGTTCGTCCCGTTGCTCTTGGGTCATCGAGTTCCGCATCCGCTGGGCGGCGGCGGCCCGTTCGGCGAGGTCGTCGAGGAGTTCCTCGACGTTCTGCGGGTTCGACGGGAAGTACTGCCCGTGCTCTGCCATGAACTCGTCGAACTGCTCGGGGGTGTCCTCGCCACGAGCGTGCGACTCGAGCAGGGCGTTCAGGTCGCGCATCATGTCGGCCACGGCCTGCCGGTCCTGGTCCGTCGCACCCTCGAGCGCCTGCTTCATGCCGGCGAAGCGCTGGTCGAGCATCTCGCGGCCGAGCAGGTCCTTGATCTCCTCGTACTTCTGCCGCGCGGTCGGGCTCTTCCAGTCGTAGCCGCTGAGCTCCTGCACGGCGGACGCGGGCGAGGGGGAGAGGCTGTCGAGCTGCATCTCGGCGAGGGCGCGGTCGCCGTCGTCGATGTCCGTGTCGCGGGCGAGCTGCCCGCGTTCGGCGAGCACGGCCTCGTCGAGCAGCTGCTTGACCTGCTGCAGCGTGCCGTCGAGGTTGTTCTTGCTCGTCAGCTCACGGCGTCGTTCGGCCACGCGACGAGCCAGGTCGTCCAGCCCGCGCTGGTCCCGACCGCCGCGCCGGAGGAACTCGCGGATCGCGCGCTCGGGCGAGGTCCCGCCCATGACGTCCTCGCCGATGGCGTCGAGCGCCTCGGCGAGGTCGACCGGGGGAGCCAACGGATCCGGGCCGTCCTCGTACTTTCCGTACCGGGCGTCGCGGGACAGGCGCCGGTTCTGCCTAGCCATAGACGGCTTCGCCCCCGCCGGACTCCTTGCTGATGCGTCGCGCCAGGTAGAGCCCCTCGAGCGCGAGCTCGATCGCACCAGCCCGCTCGCCGTCGTTCGTGGCGCCGAGTCGATCGCACACCTGGTCGTACAGGTCGGACTCACCGATCGACGGCAGCCCCTCGAGGAACGCACGGGCGCTGACCTGCTCGCCCGTGGTCACCATCGTGCCGCCGTCGAGCGCCTCGACGAGGACGGCGAAGTCGAGTCCCTTGAACCGGGAGCGCACGGTCTCCGCCGTGGCCGTCCGGAGCAGGTGCTCGAGCACCTCGTCGGCTCGGTCCTCTTCGCCGTTCTCGAACTCGATCTTGCCGCCGAGCACGTCGACCGCCGTCTCGAGGTCGATCGGACGCGCGACCGCGTGGTCCTCGCCCTGTCGGGCCGCACGGTGCACGGCCGCCGCGGAGACCGTCTCGGCGCCGGCGATCGAGAAGCGGGCGCTGACGCCGCTGCGCTGGTCGACCGCGCTCGACGCGCGGAGCGCCCGGGTGAAGCGGGCGAGGATCTCGATGAGGGCGTCCGGCACGTCGGCCGTCAGCTGGGCCTCCTGCCGGATGACGGCGATCTCGTCCTCGAGTTCGATCGGGTAGTGGGTGCGGATCTCGGCACCGAAGCGGTCCTTCAGCGGCGTGATGATCCGGCCGCGGTTCGTGTAGTCCTCCGGGTTGGCGCTGGCGACGACGAGCACGTCGAGCGGCAGGCGCAGGACGTACCCGCGGATCTGGACGTCGCGCTCCTCCATCACGTTGAGCATCGCGACCTGGATGCGCTCGGCGAGGTCGGGAAGCTCGTTGATCGCGACGATGCCACGGTGGCCGCGGGGGACGAGTCCGAAGTGGATCGTCTCCGGGTCACCCAGGCTGCGGCCCTCGGCGACCTTCATCGGGTCGACGTCGCCGATCAGGTCCGCCACGCTCGTGTCCGGCGTCGCGAGCTTCTCGACGTAGCGGTCGTCGCGGTGCCGCCAATCGACGGGCATCGCGTCGCCGAGGTCCTCGGCGCGACGGATGCTCGCCGTGGTGATCGGTTCGAAGGGGTGCTCGCCGAGCTCGGACCCGGCGATGACCGGCGTCCACTCGTCGAGCAGGCCCTGCAGGGTGCGGAGCAGACGGGTCTTGCCCTGCCCGCGCTCGCCGAGCAGGACGACGTCGTGGCCGGCGATGAGGGCTCGTTCGAGCTGGGGGACGACGGTGGTGGCGAAGCCGTGGAGGCCGGGCCACGGGTCGCGGCCCTCGCGGAGGGCACTGAGCAGGTTGTCGCGGATCTCGGCGCGGACCGTCTTCTGGACGTGACCAGAGGTGCGGAGCTCGCCGACCGTTCGGATGGAGGGTCGGGTCACCACTCCGACGTTACGCCCGTGCCGTGGACGCGGCCACGTGCTGGCCTGGAGGCGCGTGGCGGGTCCGCCCCGCGCCTCCAGGCCGGCCGGCGCTGCCCGGCCCGCTTGTGGGTTTACATAGCAATTGCAATGATTGTGGTTCCGGCATCGGAGCCGGATTCGATAGGGGGATCCGGCTCCGAGCCGGCCCCGTCGTACCGGATGTGAACCACCTTGCCGATCTCGGCGTACGTTCCCCTCTCGTGAGCAGCACGAACGGGGCGATCAAGAGCCTGGTCCCCGCCAGGATGGACAGACTGCCGTGGACACGGTTCCACTGGAGTGTCGTCGTGGGACTCGGGGTCTCCTGGGTCCTCGACGGTCTGGAGATCCAGATCGTCTCCAACGCCGGGTTCCAGGCCGACCTGAACCTGTCGACGCAGCAGGTGACGTCCCTCGGGACCATCTACCTGGTCGGCCAGGTCGTCGGTGCACTGGTGTTCGGGCGCATGTCCGACCGACTGGGGCGACGGAAGCTCTTCATCCTCACGCTGGCGATCTACCTGATCGGCTCCGGCATCGCGGGACTGGCGCAGGACTTCTGGTTCCTCGCGGCGTTCCGGTTCGTCGCCGGCCTCGGCATCGGTGGTGAGTACGCGGCGATCAACTCCGCGATCGACGAGCTCATCCCCTCGAAGTACCGCGGCCACGTCGACATCGCGATCAACGGCACGTACTGGGGCGGTGCCGCGCTCGGCGCCTTCGCCAACATCTACCTGCTCGACACCTCGTACTTCGCCGAGAACATCGGGTGGCGCATCGGCTTCTTCCTCGGCCCGGTGCTCGGCATCGCGATCATCTTCCTGCGGCGGCACATCCCCGAGAGTCCGCGGTGGCTGATGACCCACGGGCGTGAGGAGGAGGCCGACGCGACCGTGACGCAGATCGAGGAGTCCGTCGAGAAGTCGACCGGGCACCGCCTGCCGGACGTCGACCAGTCGAAGGCGTTGACGGTCACGCCGATGGACCGCGTCGGGTTCCTGACGATCGCGAAGGTGCTCCTCAAGCAGTACCCGACCCGCACCCTGGTCGGCGCCACGATGATGATCACGCAGGCCTTCCTGTACAACGCGATCTTCTTCACCTACGCGCTCGTCCTGACGAACTTCTTCGGCCTGAAGACCGCGCAGACGTCGATCTACTTCTTCCCGTTCGCGATCGGGAACCTGCTCGGACCGATCATCCTCGGGCGGTTCTTCGACACCTGGGGACGCCGTCAGATGATCTTCCTGACGTACCTGGTGTCCGGGCTCGTCCTGGCGACGTCGGCGTTCCTGTTCCGCGCAGACGCCATCAGCGCCACCGTGCAGGTCGCCTTCTGGTGCGTCTCGTTCTTCTTCGCCTCGGCGGGAGCGTCGAGCGCGTACCTCACCGTCAGCGAGATCTTCCCGCTCGAGCTGCGGTCGCAGGCCATCTCGTACTTCTTCGCCCTCGCGCAGATCTTCGGTGCGGTCGCGCCGGCGATCTACGGGGCGTTCATCGGGGACGGGTCGTCCCGTGAGCCGCTCTTCTGGGGCTACCTGCTCGGCTCGGCGGTGATGATCGGCGGCGGGGTCGTGGCGCTGATCTTCGGGGTGGACTCCGCCCGGAAGGGTCTGGAGGACATCACCCAACCGCTGTCGGTGTTGACGGGGGAGTCCGACTCGGCGCGGAAGTAGTATTCCGTATACGGAGTGTTTAGCGGGCGTGATCCGGAACTGCCACCGTCGTCACATGGCACTCCTCCACACCGCGACGACAGTCCGCATGGTCCACGATCCGACCCCCATCGAACCCGGCGGCGTCAGCCGTGCGTGATCCTGGCGACATGGACCGATCGACGAACCGTCCGGGGCGCGGCGCGGACGACCCGAACGGCATCCGCCGCAGCCTGCTGCGCGACGCCGTCTTCGCGCGCTTGCTCGACAACGTGCTCCGCGGGGTCTACCGACGGGGGCAGCGCATCCGGCTCGACGACATCGCCGACGACATGGGCGTCTCGCGAACTCCCGTGCGAGAAGCACTCGTGCCGCTCGAGACGCTCCGCCTCGTGACCGTGCAGCGCTACGTCGGCGTCGTCATCACGGGTTGGACGGTCGAGCACATGACCGAGCGGATCCGGATCGCCCGGACGATGTTCACAGACCCCTCCGTCGGGTCGGACTGCACCAGGGACCGGTTCGACGCGGGGTGGTTGCGGGAGTGCTCGACCGAGGGTGGGGCCTTCGTCGAGGTCGGCTCGTGGTGGCTCCGCCGGCACGGCGCCGCCGTCAGTGCCGACTGGTTGCTGTCCCAGCGCGCCGTGCTCGACGCCTTCTACAAGGACGACGTCGCGCTGGCGAACGGGATCGACGCCGTCGTTGCGCGGCGCGATCGCCTGCAGATCGTCGAGCGTGCGGCCCGCGCGGCCGAGGCCGAGGCGCTCGGGGACTGCGCCGATGCCCTCGTGGAGCTCGCCACGGCGCTCATCGCCCTGCCCGAGCGGTTCCGGGCGGCCGCCTGAGCGCTCGCCGCGGGTTGCGGGTGCTGCGCCCCGCGGTCCCTCTCGCGAAAGCGACACTTCGCCGTCGAACATCCGCGTGCAACTGTCGCTTCGGTGGCTCCCTCCGGCCCCGATCGCACGGAAGTGTCGCTTTGCCGACGTGGCGCAGGCAGCGCCGGCGTGGGTCGGCCGGTGTGCCCGACGCGACCGAGAACGGGGGCGCGGTGGTGGACCGCGCCCCCTGGCCGTCCCCCGGCCGGGCGCCGCACGATCGGGCGCGTCGCGCGTCAGCTGCAGGGAACGACGTCGGTGCTGTGTCGCGACTACGGAGGCTCGAGCCCCCGGAATGTGATCGCCGCGTCCCGACGATGCTATTGACCGGGGTACGTGCCGACAACCCCCGCACGTCCCCACTTCGGGGGACCGGCGATGACGCGCCCGCCCGATGCCGGGTCGAGACCGGTCTCGTCCTCCTGTATGGTGGTGTGAGCACTCGCGAGAGTGCATGGAGACGTCGCATAGTCCGGCCGAGTGCACCACCCTGCTAAGGTGGAGTCCCCTTTGAGGGGACCGAGGGTTCAAATCCCTCCGTCTCCGCACGAGCCAAGAACTGGCAGCGCAGATACGAGCGGCGCAGATACGAGCGGCGCAGCACGAGCAGCGAACACGAAACCCCGGTCCACGCGGACCGGGGTTTCGTCGTTCCACGGACGCTCAGACCGTCGCGACGCTTCCCGTGCCCGACCCGACCGGTCGAGCCGCTCGTGACCGCCGCGCCGCCCCCGCAGCGATCGCGGTGAGCACCACGGCCGCCAGCGTGATCCCGGCACCGGCCCAGATCGGCGACGTGTACCCGAGCCCGGCGGCGATGGTGAGCCCGCCGATCCACGCCCCGAGCGCGTTGCCGAGGTTGAACGCGGCGATGTTCGCCCCGCTCGCCAGGGTCGGCGCGTGGTCGGCGTACTGCATCACGCGCGTCTGCAGTGCTGGCACCGTGGCGAACCCGAAGGCGCCCATGAGCACGAGGGCGATGACGGTGAGCACGGGCGAGGTCGCGACGACGGCGAACAGCGCGAGCACGACCGTGAGGACGACGAGCACCACGAGGAGCGTGCCGTCGATCGACCGCGAGGCGAGCTTCCCGCCGGCGAAGTTCCCGACGAACAGCCCGACGCCGAACACGACGAGGAGCCACGGCACCGCACTCGAGGCGAACCCCGACACCGAGGTCAGTGTGTACGCGATGTAGGTGAAGGCCCCGAACATGCCGCCGTAGCCGAGCACCGTGATGCCGAGCGAGAGCCAGACCTGCCCGGACCGGAAGGCGCTGAGCTCCCGGGCGAGCGACGGGGTCTCGGTGACCCGCACCGCGGGGACGAGCACGAGGACACCGACGAGCGCGACGACACCGATGACCGCGATGGCCCAGAACGTCGCGCGCCAGCCGAGCGCCTGCCCGAGGAAGGTGCCGAACGGGACGCCGAGGACGTTCGATGCCGTCAGCCCCGTGAACATGAGGGCGACTGCTGAGGCGCGCTTCTCCCGCGCGACCATGTTCGACGCGACGACGGAACCGATGCCGAAGAACGCTCCGTGGCACAGCGCGGCGATGACCCGGCCGAGCATCATCACGCCGTAGACCGGCGCGAGGGCCGAGAGCGTGTTGCCGATGATGAACAGAACGAGCAGGCCGATCAGCACGGGCTTGCGGGGGAGCCGCGTGGTGGCGGCGGTGAGGCCGAGCGCTCCGACGATGACCGCGAGGGCGTAGCCGGTGACGAGCCAGCCCGCCGTCGTCTCGGTCACGCCGTAGTCGGCAGCGACCTCGGGCAGCAGCCCGGTGATGACGAACTCGGTCAAGCCGATGCCGAAGCCGCCGAGTGCGAGGGCGATGAGTCCCGCGGGCATGGGTGTCCTTCCGTTGTGCGGTGCAGCTGTCCCGCGTACGCTGGTAGTTGCACGCGCGGGATATCGATAGTTGCACACGCGGACTATCCGCGCAAGCAACCATGTGGTGAACGCCTGCCCGCGCACCCCGAGACACGAAGGAGCCCGATGTCGGTCGACGACACCTCCACCGCCGTCCGCGCCCACGGCTGGCGCACCCTCGCCGCCCTGCACGGGCTGATCGAGACGCGGCTCGAGCGCGCGCTGCGCGAGGTCGACCTGTCCGTCGTCGAGTTCACGGTCCTCGATGCGCTCCGCCGCCAGGACGGCTTCCACATGCGGATGCAGCAGCTCGCCCGGGCGGCCGCCCTCAGCCCCAGCGCGATCACCCGTCTGGTGAACCGCCTCGAGGAACGAGCTCTCCTCACTCGGGTCCTGTGCGCTGACGATCGCCGGGGGCTCTACACGGAGCTCACGCACGCCGGGCAGGCGCTGCTCGACCGTGCCACCCCGATCCACGCCGCGGCCCTCGAAGGGGCGCTCGCCGAGGCGCGCGACGTCCCGGAACTCGAGGAGCTCGCCGTCGCCGTCGACCGGCTGGAGGGCGCGGCCGTCTGACGACCGTCGTGCACCTGCCTGGAGGCGCGGCTCGCTTCGTGCCCGCACGCTACGGTGAGCGGGTGGTGCGGCGGAGAGGGCTCGTGGTCGCCGGAGCGCTCGTGCTCACGGTGGTGCTGGGTGGCTGCGCCACCGAGTCCGACGACGGCGCCACCGGCCTCGCCGTCGAGGCGTACGCGGAGCCCGGCCCGGGTACGGAGCAGCGGGTCGCGGACGCGGCTCCGGGTGCCACCACGATCGGCATCGACGGTGTCACGGTCGCCGACGACGGTGCCCGGCTCGACGACCTGCCGGACGGCGTCGGCACGCTCGCCCGCGCCGCATCGAAGGGCGGCGCGGCGTCCGAACTGCTCGTCAGCAACTACTCCGAATCGCTCGGTGACTTCTCGCCCGGCATCGGGACGGCGCTGCTGTCCGACCGGGGCAACCGTGACCGCGTGGCGGCGCAGCTGGCCGAGCTCGCCGCCGAGCAGCACGTGACCGGGGTGCAGATCGACCTCGAGTCCCTCCGGAGCCGTGACCGCGCCGGACTCGTGGCGTTCGCCGCAGCGCTCGAGGCCGCCGTGCACGTCGAACTCGGTGACGACGCCGAGGTCTCGATGGCCGTGATGGCCTCGACGAACGCCGACGGGTACCGCGACACCGGGTACGACCTCGGCGCGCTCGCCGACCACGTCGACCGCTTCGTGCTGATGACCTACGACCAGCACGGCCCCTGGAGCGGTCCGGGCACGGTCGGCGCGCTCCCGTGGGCGGAGCGGGTGGTCCACGCCGCCGAGGCCGAAGGACTGTCGGCTGACCGGATCGACCTCGGGATCGCCGGCTACGGCTACGTGTGGGGCGGCTCCGGCGACGCGCAGGTGTCCCCGGCGCAGGCGCGCACGGCCGCCGGGGACCGCGCACGGTGGTCGTCGCGGAACGGGGAGTGGTCCGCCGCGCTGGACGACAGGCGTGCACTGCACTGGTCCGACGCACGTTCCTACCGGGCACGCACCGCCCTCGCCGAGGACCTCGGGCTGCACGGTGTCGCCCTCTGGTCCCTCGAGACGCTCGCCCTCCCCGACTGATCCCGCGACGGACCGTTGCGCGGCGCCGGACGACGGTGGATCCTGACTGCGACGACCTGTGCCGCAGACCCCGGAGGCGACGTGAAGCTCTTGCTGACATCCGGTGGTGTCACGAACCCGAGCATCCACGCGGCGCTCGTCGGGCTCCTCGGCAAGCCCGTCGACCAGAGTCACGCACTGGTCATCCCGACCGCCCAGTGGGGGCACCCGATGTGCGGACCGGCCTCCGTCCGTGACACGGTGTCGGGCGGTGACGACTCCCGGTTCTTCTCGGGGCTCGGGTGGGCGTCGCTCGGCGTCCTCGAGCTCACCGCGCTGCCCACGATCGGCGTCGAGCGGTGGGTCAGCTGGGTGCGGGAGGCCGACGTCCTGCTGGTCGACGGCGGCGACGCGACGTACCTCAGCCACTGGATGCGCGCCTCCGGGCTCGCGGACCTGTTGCCGTCCCTGCGTGACACGGTGTGGGTGGGGGTGAGTGCCGGGAGCATGGTGATGGCTCCGCGCATCGGCGAGTTCTTCGTCGAGTGGCCGCTCGCGGCCGACGACCGGACGCTCGGCGTCGTCGACTTCTCGATCTTCCCGCACCTCGACGCGTTCCCCGAGAACACCCTCGAGAACGCGGAGCGATGGGCCGCCGACCTCGGTGCGCCGGCGTACGCCATCGACGAGCAGACCGCGATCCAGGTCGTCGACGGCGTGGTCGAGGTGGTCTCCGAGGGGCGCTGGGTGCACCTCGACCGGGGACCGACCGACTAGCGGATCGCCTCGTCGTCGCGGAGGGCGGCCAGCACCACCGTCCGCAGATCGGCCGCTCCCGCTGCCGAGTGGTCGACCAGCACTGCGCGCATGCCGACGGCTCGGGCACCGGCGATGTCCCGGTCGGCGTCGTCACCGACGAAGAGGCAGTCGGCAGCGTCCACGTCGAGTTCGTCCGCCAGTGTCAGGAACGCTCGCGCGTCGGGCTTCTGGTACCCGATGTGCTCCGAGACGCAGACGGCGTCGAACGCGCTGTCCAGCCCGGTCCGCCCGAGTTTGTCGCGCTGCTGTTCCTCGGTCCCGTTGGTGAGGAGACCCAGCCGGTAACCACCTACCCGGAGCTCGCGCAGCAGCGACGCACTGCCCGGGAACAGCCGCCACGACGCGCGGTAGGAGCGCAGGTAGCCCTCGAACAACCGGTCCAGGGCGTCGTCGTCACGAGGCAGTTCGGCTCCGAGCCGTGGCAGGACGGCCCGGAGGCGCTCGCGGCGCTGCCCCTGGAAGCTGATCTGCCCGGATCGCCAGCGCTCGAACTGCTCGGCCTTGGCAGACGACCACGCGTCGAGCGCCGACTCCGTCGCGGCCGACCCCAGACCCTCGATGAAGTGCGTCGCGCCGGCTCGGGCGGCGCCCGCGTGGTCGAACAGGGTCCCGTCCAGGTCGAAGCACACTGCGCGGACGGCACCCACTCGTCCAGACTACGAGGCATGCAGCACGACGACGTGACACTGACCTGGCGGACCGAGATCGCAGACCACGAGCTCGTGGCGCTCACGGCGGCCCACGGGGGTACCGCCGCGGCCGGATGGTGGGATCGCGTCCGCCCCCGGTCGCTCGGGTGGGTCGCCGGTCGGACCCCGGACGGCGCACTCGTGGCGTTCGTCAACGTCGCGTGGGACGGTGCGGACCACGCCTTCCTCATCGACACGAAGACCCATCCCGCCCACCAGCACCGGGGCCTCGGCACCGCCGTCGTGCAGCTGGCGGTCGAGGCGTCCCGCTCAGCCGGCTGCGAATGGCTGTTCGTCGACTACGGCGAGGACCTGGTGCCCTTCTACGAGGGCGCGTGCGGCTTCACACCGACGCACGCGGGCCTGATCCGGCTGCGCTGACGAATCCGTGCTGCCGAGTTGCGCCGGTCGAGGATCATCCGCTGGACAGTCCGCACCGGTGCAGGAGCTCGTCGACCACGACCCCGAGGGGCCGGGTGGCGTCGATGGCGGTGCCCGGAGGGGTGTCCCGTCCCGTGGCGCGGAGTCGACGGACCAGCGCTCGCTCCTCCGCCCTGCCTCGACCCGCCCACTCGTCGTCGGGACGCGCGTCGAGTCGACGTTCGAGCGTCTCCTCGTCGACGGTGAGGACGAACACTCCGTCGAAGGACGCGATGAACTCGCGGACGTTCCGTGCTCCGCCGCAGAAGAAGGTCACCCGCTCGGACCGATCCGCGATGCGCCGCACCACCTGGTCCACCCGCCAGAGGTGGTGTTCGTGGACGGCGGTGCCGCTCACGCCGTCGACCGGCGCTCCGGTCTCGGGGTCGCCCTGGTACGCGAGCTCTCGGTCTCCGTTGATCGCCGCGAACCCGCGTCGGCGCAGTTCCTCGCACACCGAGGTCTTGCCGGTCCCCGAGACGCCGTCGACGAGGTAGTTCCGCGCACCCATGGGAGCACGGTAGTTCGGGAACGGCGGGCCGGCACCTCGACGCTCGTGCTCAGGCGCGCGGGGGAGCCGTGGTCGAGCGGACGACCAGCGACGGCGGCACGAGGGTCCGGGTCGGCGCGGGGCGGTGCGGTGCCCCGATGAGCTCGACGAGTCGGGCCGCTGCGAGCCGACCGACCTCGTCGTTGTGCGGGTCGACCGTCGTCAGGCGCAGCAGGGGAGACGACGCCAGCGGGGTCTCGTCGTTGCCGATCACCGAGACGTCCTCGGGCACGCGGAGCCCGGCCTCGCGCACCGCGGCGATCGCCCCCATCGCCATGACGTCGTTCGCGGCGAACACGGCGGTCAGGTCGGGGTGGTCCTCGAGCGCGCGCCGGGTGCCCTCGTAGCCGGTCTGCTCGGACGTCGGTCCGGCGCCGTACACCAGGGCCGGGATGCCGGACTCGGCCAGCCGCGTGACGGTGGCGGCGCGGCGGACGGCAGCCGGGCCTCCCGAGCCGGTGACGTGGGCGATGCGGCGGTGCCCCAGGTCGACGAGGTGTGTCGCTGCCAACCGGCCGCCGGCGGCTTCGTCGGAGGCGACCACGTCGAGCCCGCCTGGCACCTCGGCGCGTTCGCCGGCGACGACCACGGGGGTGTCGGCCGGGACGACGAGGTCGGTGAAGCCCTCGGCGGCGAGCACGACCCCGTCGACCCGGAGCGACACGAGGTCGTCGAACGGTGACGAACCGAGGTGGGCGTTGGCGAGGGTGTCGGCCAGGGTCAGGCGGAGGCCGTGTGGGGCGAGGGCTTCGCGCACGCCGTCGAGCATCGGGACGTACCAGGGGTTCCGGAAGTCGTCGACGACGACGCCGATCGTCCGCGTGCGTGTGCCGGCGAGGATCGCAGCGGCGCGGTTCGGCCGGTAGCCGAGCTCGGCCGCGGCCGCGAGGACGGCGGAGCGTCGGACGTCCGACACCCCGGGGTCGTCGCGCATCACCATCGACACCAGGGACTTCGAGACGCCGGCGCGGGTGGCGACGTCGATGATCGTCGGCGGACGGGACACACGACTCCTTGACAGGACATGGGCTGCTGCGGCTACAGTCTACCGACAGCTTCTGGAACGTTCCAGAACGCAGAGCGAGTTCTCGAAGGAGAGACCATGAGCGACAGCATCGGCGTCGCCGTCATCGGGGCGGGCATGGCGGGCAAGGCCCACATGGCCGCGTGGCGGAACGCACCGTCCCTGTTCGGTTCGACCCTGCCGCCGGTGCGGCTCGTGTCGGTCGGCGACGTGTACGAGCCCCTGGCCGCCGAGGCCGCGAAGCGCTTCGGCTACGCCCGGCACGACACCGACTGGCGGGCGATCGCCGCGGCGGACGACGTCGACGTGGTGAGCGTCGTCGTCGCCAACACGCTGCACCGCGAGATCGTCGAGGGACTCCTCGCCGCGGGCAAGCACGTGCTGTGCGAGAAGCCCCTGTCCGACTCGCTGGAGGACGCCCGGGCCATGGCGACCGCCGCTGCGCGCGCCGCCGACCGCGGTCTCGTCGCACGCGTCGGCTTCACGTACCGGCGCGCACCAGGACTCGCGGCGATCCGGCAACTCGTCGAGGACGGCACCCTCGGCCGGGTGCTGCACGTCTCCGCCCGCTACTGGACGGACTACGGCGCCTCGCCCGACGTCCCGTTCTCGTGGCGGTTCGCCGGGGCCCCCGGCACCGGCGCCCTCGCCGACGTCGGCTCGCACCTGACGTACGTCGCGGAGTTCCTGGCCGGGCCGGTGCAGAGCGTCAGCGGCGGTGTCTTCACGACCTCGATCACCGAGCGGCCGGTCGCCGCCGGGCACGCGCTCCGCGGGCAGGCGACGCCGCTCACAGGCGAGACCGCGCGCGTCGAGAACGACGACTACGCGACGTTCAGCGCGCGGTTCGGCGACGGCTCGGTGGTCGGTTCGCTCGAGGCGTCACGGGTCGCCTCCAGGCACCCGAACGGCCTGGTGGTCGAGGTGTTCTGCGAGCGCGGCGCCGCCCGTTGGGACCAGGAGCGCGCGTCGGAGATCGGTCTCGCCCTGCAGGCCGACGGACCGCGCCTCGGCGGGTACCGCCAGGTGGTGCTCGGCCCGGACCACCCCTACGTCGCCGGCGGCATGGCGATGGACGCGCCCGGCGTCGGCTGGGGCCAGAACCAGATGTTCGAGTACCAGGCCCGCGCGTTCCTCGACGAGGTCACGGGCGCGAGCGATGCCCTGCCCGCCAACGCCACCTTCGAAGACGGCGTGCACAACATGGAGGTCCTCGACGCGGTGGCCCGGTCGGCCGCCGAGGGTGGCGCGACCGTCGCGATCGCCGAGGAGGTGCACGCATGAAGCTCGGGCTGTACGACGCGATCCTGCACGACCGCCCGCTGGCCGACGCCCTGCGGGTCATCGCGGACAACGGGCTGACCGGCATTGAACTGAACACCGGCGGGTTCCTGCCCCCGGTACACGTGCCCGGGATCGACGAGATCCTCGTCGACGACGGTGCTCGCGACGCCTTCCTCGCGCAGTTCGACGGCACCGGCGTCACGATTGCCGGCCTCAACTGCAACGGCAACCCGCTGCACCCGGACCCGGCGATCGGCCCGGCGCACGCCGAGGACGTCCGCCGCAGCATCCGGCTCGCAGCACGGCTCGGCCAGGACCGCGTGGTCACGATGTCCGGACTGCCAGCGGGGGAGCCCGGCGGCATCCGGCCGAACTGGGTCGTGAACGCGTGGAACTCCGCCGCGCTCGACGTCATCGAGCACCAGTGGAGCGTCGCCGTGCCGTTCTGGCAGGAGATCGACGCGCTCGCCCGTGAGCACGGCGTCCGGGTCGCGCTCGAGCTGCACCCGCAGAACCTCGTGTTCAACCCGGCGACGATCCGCGAGCTCGTGGAGCGGGGTGGTCTGACGAACATCGGGGTCGAACTCGACGCGTCGCACCTGTTCTGGCAGCAGATGGACCCGGTGGCCGTCGTTCGCGACCTCGGGCCGCTCGTGGTCCACGCCGCCGCGAAGGACGTCAGGATCAACCCGCACGCCGCGATCAACGGCGTGCTCGACAACTCGTTCCGCCGCTTGTCGCCGGACGAGCCGCGCACGAACCTCGGCGGCGACGAGTGGGCGAACGAGTGGCCGAAGCCGTCGGCGTGGGACTTCGTCGCGCTCGGCAAGGGGCACGAGGCGGCCTACTGGTCCGCGTTCCTCGAGGCACTGCACGAGGTCGACCCGGACATGTGGGTGAACATCGAGCACGAGGACACCGAGCTCGGCCGCGAGGAAGGGGTGGCGGTCGCCGCCGCGGTGCTCCGCGCCGCGGACGCGGCCCTCGCGGCACGCGTCTGACCCGGCTGGGTCGGATGCACGGTGGGGTCGACCTGGAGGCCCGGATCACGTGAGCAGACCGCTCACGTGATCCGGGCCTCCAGGCTGTGCCGCGTCCCCCGGCTGGGTCGTGAGGCGCAGTCGGTGACGCATCCTCCGGAGGCTGTCACCGGGCCGTTGTAGCATGCACGACACCTGTCCGAGACGAGGAGGCCTGCGTGCCGGAACCGACCGACCCCGCCTTCCCGATCGAGCGCATCCGCGACGTCGGCGACGACGTCATCGCCGCCGTCTCGACGGTGATCGACGGCAAGACCGAAGCCATCCGCACCGCACTGACGGTGATGCTGGCCGAGGGGCACCTGCTGGTCGAGGACGTCCCCGGCGTCGGCAAGACCGTGCTCGCGAAGGCGCTCGGCGCCTCCGTCGGCGGGTCGGTGAACCGCATCCAGTTCACCTCGGACATGCTGCCGTCCGACGTGACCGGCGTGAACATCTTCGACCAGTCCTCCGGCACGTTCCGGTTCTCGCCCGGCCCGGTGTTCGCGAACGTCGTGATCGGCGACGAGATCAACCGCACGAGCCCGAAGACGCAGTCCGCCCTGCTCGAGGCGATGGCCGAGGCACAGGTCACGGTCGACGGGGTCACGCGCAAGCTGGACAGCCCGTTCATGATCGTCGCGACGCAGAACCCGATCGACATGGAGGGCACGTACCCGCTGCCCGAGGCCCAGCGTGACCGCTTCATGGCGCGTCTGACGATGGGGTACCCGAGTGCGGACTCCGAGCGGCAGATGCTCACGAACCGCGGCGGTGGTGACCCGCTCGCCCACCTGCGGCCGATCGTCGACGTGGACACCCTCCGCGACCTCATCCAGTCGGTCCGCACGGTCCACGTCGCCGCCGACGTCGAGGCGTACATCGTCGCGATCGTCCGGGCCACCCGCACCCACCCCGACATCGTGCTCGGTGCCAGCCCGCGCGCCACGCTGCACCTCGCGCAGGCCGCTCGCGCCCACGCCGCGCTGCTCGGTCGTCCCTTCGTCACCCCGGACGACGTCGCGACGCTCGCGCCGCTGATCCTCGCCCACCGCCTCGTGCCGGTCGCCCGTGGCCTCGGCGGCACCGGCGACGACACCGCGCGCGAGATCGTGGTGCGCATCGTCTCCGACACCGTCGTGCCCTTCACCGCGACCGCCGTCCGCTCCTGATGCCCGGCTCCCCGGCACCGTCGTCGTTCGCCCTGCGGACGGGTGCCGCGCGGTCGTTCGCCGTCCGGTACGGGCGCCGTGGGCTCTCCCTGCTGCGCCGCACCCCGTTCCCGCGGCCGACCGCCCGGGGCTGGACCGTCATCGCCGTCGGCATCGGGCTCGTCGGTGGCGGTCTGGTGGGCACGACGAGCGTCGCCGTGTCCGCCGGGCTCCTGCTGCTCGTGCTCGTCGTGCTCGGCGTCGTGATGGCGTTCGTCGTCGCGGCACCGTTGCGCGGTCGTCGGAGCACCACGCGGGCGATCGTGCAGGTCGGCGAGGTGTACCGCGAACGCATCACCCTGGGCGGGACGAACCTGCCGATCGGACCGCGTTCGACGCTGCTCGTCCGCGAACAGCTCGACGACGGGCTCGTCAGCATGTCCACCGCCGAGACGTACGCCACCGTGGGGCCGCACGTCCCGCCGGCCGTCCTCGACGTCGAGGCCCTGGCGATGCACCGTGGCCGCAGCCTGGTCGGGCCGGTGACGATCCGCGTCGAGGACCCGTTCGGGTTGCTCCGCATCGACCGTCCCGTCGTGCCGGCCGAAGAGGTCGTGGTCGTGCCGGCCACCACCCCGCTCGCCGCGCTCGACACCGGTGCGCTGGCCGGAGCCGTCTCCGCCGACGAGGGCCGGGTCGGCCAGGGCGGCTCGGCGGACGACAGCGAACTCCGCCCCTACCGTCCGGGTGACCCGATCCGTCGGGTGCACTGGGCCCAGAGCGCCCGCCGCGGCGAACTCCACGTCCGGCAGACCACGCAGGCCCAGCCACCGGAGGCCGTGATCGCGCTCGACGTCCGGCGCGAGTCGTACCAGCGCCTCGGCCGCGACGACCTCGCCGAACTGTCCGACCTCGGCGGCGACGCGGCCTTCGAGCACGCGGTCGTCGTGGCTGCCAGCGTCGCCCGCGCCCTCGCCGCACGGACCTCGCGCGTGCTCCTCGTCAGCGACGGGCCGTCCGGCAGCACCCGGCACGCCGGCGATGCCGGTGGACTGACCGACGTGCTCGTCGGCCTTGCCGACGTTCGCGTCCGGTCGGACGCCCGCGAGGTCACCGAGGTGCTGCCCGACGTCCGCGGTCGCGACGTGCACGGGATGACGGCCGTCGTCACCGGGCACTGCACCGCCGAGCAGGCCGCCGAACTCGTCTCCGCGACCACCGGGTCGAGCCGGGGCATCCTCGCCACCATCGTCCCGCCGGACCCGGTCGTGCGTGGGATCCTCGACCGCGGCGGCTGGCGCACCCTCGTCGTGCCGGTCGCCGGCGCGCACACCGCGGGGAGCATCCGGTGAGCGGCGTCTCCACGCGTCCCGTCGTGCCTGGCAGCGCCCCACGCGGTGGCGGTCCACGCCGTGCGGACGACGGTGCCCTCGCCGCGCGTGCGGAGCGTCCGGACTCCCCGAACCCCTGGGTCGTCGCCCTCGCGCCCGTGCCGGTGCTCATCGCCGCCCTGGCGATGCGCCCGCTCGTGCAGGGTGCCGCCTGGTGGGTGTCCGGCGTCCTGATGGCCACGGTGCTGGTCGGCACGATGCTCGCTTTCCGCCGCCGGGCACCGGGCGTCCGGTTCGTGGCCCTCGTCGCGGCGCTGATCGTCTGCTCGTGCGCGGCCGCCGTGGTCAACGACGTCCAGCCGCTCGGCTGGCTCGACAAGGACGGCGCGCTCGGCGAGACCCTGGCCGCCATCCGCCTCAACCCCGCGCCGCTGCCGCAGACCGACTCGATCCGGCTCATCGTCACTGTGGCGATCGGGTGGGTCGCCGGCGTGTCGCTGTTCCTCGCCGCCGTCGCCCCGACCGCGGCCCTCGCCGCGGTACCCGCCCTCGTGATCCTCATCGTCCCGGGCATCGTCACCGGGGCGCCGGCCGCACCCGGGCTGGTGATCGCCACGGGGCTGGCGTTCCTCGCCCTGCTCTGGCTGTCGGTCCGACCCGTGCAACGCGCCGTGCCGGCTGCCGTGGTCGGCGCGATCGGCCTCGTCGTCGCGGTGGGCCTGCCGGCGATCGTGCCGCTCAACGCCAGCTGGCTGTCCGGCGTGACCGGGGCCATCCAGTCGCCCGTGCAGCCCGGACGCCCCGGCACGCTGCTGAACC
This sequence comes from Curtobacterium sp. MCBA15_008, assembly GCF_001865065.1. Taxonomy (GTDB): domain Bacteria; phylum Actinomycetota; class Actinomycetes; order Actinomycetales; family Microbacteriaceae; genus Curtobacterium. Next base: position 80,407 of record NZ_MJGN01000002.1, read on the forward strand.
TCGGGCAGGACCTGCGGCAGCCGAACGAGCTCGAGGTCTTCCGGTACCGCTCGGCGGACGGGCAGCCGGAGTACCTCAAGCTCGCCGACCTCGACGAGTTCGGCACCGGCGACTGGGTCCCGACGACGACCGACGCCAGCACCTCCGAGACCGCCGACACCCAGCAGTGGGCGGTCGGCGTGAACCCACGGCTGTCGGCGCGCGGCGACGTGACGATCCGGATCACCGGGCTGTCGAGCAACTACCTGCCGGTGCCGGCCGGCGCGGTCTCGATCGAGTCGCGCTCCACCAACTTCGACCTGGCGCAGTGGCGCTGGATGGGCAACTCGAGCACCGTCCGGTCGACCGGCCCGGCGACACCGCGCGGTGCCACGTACGAGGTCTACGGCGCATCGACGTGGTCCGGCGAGTACCTCGACGCCATCGCCCAGTCCGGGCTGCTCGGCCGTGCCGACGGTCGCGGGTTCGCGCGCCCGTCGAACGCGGAGCTCCGGACCGACCGCGAGCTGCCGAAGCAGCTGCCGACGAGCATCGCGCGGACCGCCCAGCGCGTCGCCGGTGGCGCCGGCAGCGACTACGAAGAGGCCCGGGCGCTCGAGCAGTGGTTCCGCAGCGACCTGTTCACCTACTCCGAGACCGCGCCCGTCGAGCAGGGCTACGACGGCGACAGCATGGACGTCGTCGCGAAGTTCCTGCAGGTGCGCGAGGGGTACTGCGTGCACTTCTCGTCCGCGATGGCGGTGATGGCCCGCACGCTCGGCATCCCGTCGCGCATCGCGGTCGGCTACCGGGCCGGCTCGACGCAGGCGGACGGCGAGTACACGGTCTCCAACCGGCAGCTGCACTCGTGGCCCGAGCTGTACATCAAGGGCGCCGGCTGGGTCGCGTTCGAGCCCACTCCTGACTCCGACCAGGCCGCGACCTCGTCGACCGAAGCGACCGCCACGCCGTCGCCCGCCGCTCCGGACACACCGCTGCCGGCACCCGGCGAGGCCTCGGCCGCTCCGTCCTCGGCGACCCCGACCCCCAGTGCCTCAGCCGGTCCCGGGGCCGCAGGGTCGACGAGCGGTGGTGCCAACGGTCCGCTCGGGCTCGGGGTCGGGATCCTGCTCGCCCTCGCCCTGCTGGTGGCACCGTCCGCCGTCCGGGCGATCCGCAGACGATCGCGTCTCGGTGCGATCCGCTCGGGCCGGTCGCCGGCGGTGAACGCCTGGCGCGAGGTCCTCGACGACGTCGCCGACCACGGGTACTCCCCGGGGCTCGCACCACCGGACGACGCGGCCGCTGCGGCACGCACGGCACGCGCGGTGCTCGGTCGGCTCCGGCCGTCGTTGCCGCCCGCCGTGTTGCCACACCTGGACGCCGTGGTCGACGCCGTCGACCGGGAGCGGTTCGCCGCCGGTGGCGCAGCGTCGGTGGACGTCGCCGCGTTGCTGGTGGCCGTCCGGCAGGCCCGGGTCGCCCTCGACGCGTCGGTGTCCGGTGCGAAGGTGGTCCGGTCGCGCCTGCTGCCGCCGAGCCTGCTGCCGTCGTCGGCCTGGTCGCACGAGGGACGCCGGACGAGCCGCCGCCCCGCGTAGCGGTCGGCGCCGCAGCACCGCGCAGAGGGTCGGGGCCGCAGCCCTGCGGAGCGGGTCGGCGACGCAGCGGGTCGTAGCGGTTCGGAGCGGCCCCGTCAGCGGCGGCGGATGACCGCCTCGACCAGGGTCGCGACGACCTCGCCGGGGTTGACCCCTGGAAGCGCCGCGGTGTCGAACATGATCCCGACGTTCGCCCCGACGAGCACGGTCGTCAGGTCCTCGAGGTCCATGCCGGGGTCGATCTCCGGGTGGGCCCCGAACCACAGCCGGACGAGTTCGAGCACACCGTCCTGCAGCTCGCGGCGCTGCCGGACGAACTCGGGCAGGAACTCGGGGTGCCGGATCGCGTAGCCGCGGAACTCCGACAGCAGGGCGAACTGTGCGCTCTGGTCGTGCCGCCCGAACGCCGCCCGGACGACGTCCCCGATCTCGACGGCGGCGATGTCGGCGCTGACGAGTTCCCGCAGCGCGCCGAGCACCAGGTTCGTCGCGCGTTGCATGACCTGCGCGACCAGGTCGTCCTTCGACGAGAAGTTCGAGTAGACGGCACCCTTGCTGAACCCGGCGCGGGCGGCGACCTCGTCGAGCCGGGCCTCGTGCACGCCGTACTCGGCGAACACCTCGGCGCCCGCGTTCAGCAGACGTTCGCGGACCTCGGCGCGGGGGGTCCGAGGGGTGGGGGAGTCGGAGGCGTCGTCGCTCATCGTTCCTGGTTCGGCGGGCCGTCGCGGTCCGTCGGGTCCGGCTGCGTCGGGCTGGCGTGGTGGTGGTCGATCACCATTCTGTCGCGGGCAGATCGGTGGCGGAGACCTGCCGCGCCGCGCGTCTGATCCCGCGCGGCATCAGCGAAGCCCCCATCCACACGTCTGCTCGGAACCGCCGCGTTCGGGTCGCGTCGGTGCGTGAGCGGACGACGTGCGCCGAGTCGATACCCGGCGGTACCGATGGTACGCCCGGGCACCGACGAATCACACCCCCGGGTCGTCCTCGGACGTGTCGTGCTCGCTCCGCACGCTGCCGGCACCGGAGCGGCGCCCGGGTCGGCGGAGCAGGCGGATGGCGTCCGGACGCAGTCGCCGTCCGCGCTGCAGGAGCGAACCGAGGGTCGACTTCGGCTGCCAGTCGCGGCCGTTCGGCAGGCCCCACCCGCGCCGGACCGCGCCCCACCGCAGGCCGAGCGAGAGCACGATGGCGGCGACGATCCCGATCGTCGGCGACCCGAGGTGCGAGGCGATGACCATCACGGCCGAAGCGGCGACGGCGACGGTGGCGTACAGGGCGTTCCCGCCGAACACGGCCGGCACGCGCCGGAGCAGCAGGTCTCGCATCGCACCGCCGCCGACCGCCGTGATCGTCCCCATGATGATCGCGGCCGGCCACTCGAGTCCGGCGTCGAAGGTGCGTTGCACGCCGACGACCGCCCAGAACCCGATCACGGCGGCGTCGAGCACGGTGAACAGGCGGTCCCAGGTGCGCTCGGAGAACGACACGAAGAAGGCGATGAGCGCGCCGGCGATGGCGACCGGCACGTAGAGCGGGTCCACGAGGGCGACCGGCGGCCCGTCCTGCAGCAGGGTGTCGCGCAGCATGCCGCCGCCGAGGCCGGAGACGAACCCGACGACCAGGAACCCGAACAGGTCGAAGTCCATCGTCCGGGCGATCGATCCACCGAGCAGCGCCGAGGCGAAGACCCCCGCGAGGTCGAGGACGCTCGTGACGGAGGTCAGGCCCTCGGGGGACAGCAGGTTCATGAGAACCATCAAACCCCACGCCGCACGACTGGCGGGCCGAGCGCCGGTTAGGTTAGCCTCACCTTCGTCATGCTCGCCACCCTCGTCATCGGCCTCCGTGAAGGCCTCGAAGCGACGCTCATCGTCGGCATCATCGCCGCGTTCCTCCGTCGCAACCGTGTCCCCCTCGCCCCCATGTGGCTCGGCGTGGGGGTCGCCGTGGTGCTCAGCGTCGCGGTCGGCTTCGGTCTGCAGGTGGTCGAGCAGGCGCTGCCGCAGGCCCAGCAGGAGGGCATGGAGGCGGTCATCGGCATCGTCGCCGTCGTCTTCGTCACCGGGATGATCGTCTGGATGCGCACGCACGCGCGCACCCTGACGAAGGAGCTCGAGGCCAGCGCGACCGCCGCGCTCGGCCGTGGGACCGCGTGGGCGCTCGCCGGCATGGCGTTCCTGGCGGTCCTCAAGGAGGGCTTCGAGACCGCGGTCTTCCTCCTCGCGACCTTCCAGGCGTCGTCGGACACCGGCCTCGCCGCACTCGGCGCCGTGATCGGGATCGCCGCCGCGGTCGTCGTCGGCTACGGCATCTACACCGGTGGCGTGCGGCTGAACCTGTCGCGCTTCTTCACCGGCACGGGCGTCTTCCTGGTGTTCGTCGCCGGTGGCCTGGTGCTGACCGTGCTCCGCCGTGCCCACGAAGCCGGCTGGATCGTCATCGGCCAGCAGCGCACGGTCGACCTCTCCTGGCTCGCCCCGAACGGCTCGGTGCAGGGCGCACTCGTCACCGGCGTGCTCGGCATCCCGCCGGACCCCCGCGTCATCGAGGTCCTCGGCTGGGTGCTCTACGTCGTGCCCGTGCTCGCCCTGTCGCTCTGGCCCCGGGCCTGGCGTCCGTCCCCGGTGCGCGTGCCCGTGGTCCGGTTGGTCACCGCCGGTGTCCTCGCCGTCGCGGCCGCAGCACTCGCGATCGCCGTGCCCACCGGCGGCGCCGACCTGCCGCGCTCCACCGCCGTGACCGGCGACGCCCGGTCCGTCTCAGCCTCCGTCGACGGTGCGGCAGCCGTCCTGCGCGCCGCCGGCGACGACCAGGAGGCCCGGATCACCCTGCCGACGTCGGCCCACCGCCGCGCGACCCGCGCGGGCGTGACCGCCGACCGCTGGCGGCTCACCCAGGACAGCTCGGCTGCACGGCGGCCGTTGACCCTGACCCTCGACGACCTCGTCGACCTGTTCGGCCGGGTGCCCGTCGGGATCTCGCCGAGCACGAACCCCGGCCCCTTCACCGCGCGCTGGGCCGTCCGCGACACCGTCACCCTGTGGACCGTCCGGGGTGGCGTCCTGGACGCGACCCGTACGGAACGCACGGTGCTCACGCTCGGTGGCGGGGGCCTCCCGGCTGCCCGCACCACGACGCTGGACCGCACCGTCTGGGCCGTGCCGAGCGCCACCGTCCAGCAGTCCGCAGCCGCCGTCTCGGCGGCGGACACCCGCGGTGCCGAGCTCCTGCTCTGGAAGGCCTGGCTGCCGATCGCCCTCGGCGTCGCCGCTGCCGCCCAGGTGCTGCTCGCGCTGCGCGACCGGCGTCGCCGCCCCCTCACCTCGACCACCGCACCCGACCCCGACCCGTCGCGCGGCCCACCCGCCGACGACCCCACAAGGAGCCCCGAGTATGCCCTCCGCTAGGACTGCCCGCCCCCTGTTCACCCTCGGCGCCCTCGGCGTCGTCGCCGCCCTCGCGCTCACCGGCTGCGCGGATGCGTCCCCGTCGACCGGCGGTGGCGCGAGCAGCTCCGGCAAGGTCTCGCGCGTGTCGGTGACGCTGACGAACGACGGCTCGGACACGTGCTCCGTCTCGACCACGAAGGTCCCGGCCGGCCCGGTCACGTTCACCGTCAAGAACGAGTCGTCGACCGCCATCACCGAGGTCGAGCTCCTGCAGGACCAGCGGATCCTCGGTGAGAAGGAGAACCTCGCACCCGGCCTCGACGCCGTGCGGTTCACCGCGACGCTCACCGGTGGGAAGTACCAGGTCTACTGCCCCGGCGCCGACCGCGAGCTCACCGACTTCACCGTCACCGGCAAGGTGACCTCGACCGCGAACAGCAGCGCCGCGACCCTGCTCGACGAGGGCACGAAGGGCTACGCCGAGTACGTGGACGGCCAGGTCACCGACATGGTGGCCGCGGTCAAGCAGCTGCAGGCCGACGTCGACAAGGGCGACCTCGCTGCCGCGAAGACCGACTACGCGAACGCCCGCCCGTTCTACGAGCACGTCGAGAGCGATGTCGACGGCTTCGTCAAGAAGGGCCACAAGGCGACCGACAACGCCGGCAACCTCGACTACCTCATCGACATGCGGGCGTCGAACCTCGACGACGCCGTCGGCTGGAGCGGGTTCCACGCGGTCGAGAAGGACCTGTTCGCGGCCGGCGCGATCACCGCCTCGACGAAGAAGACCGCTGCGGACCTGACCGAGAACGTCGAACTGCTGGCGAAGCTCGTGCCGACCCTCGACTACAAGCCCGAGGACCTCGCCAACGGCGCCGCGGGGCTGCTCGAGGAGGTCCAGTCGAACAAGATCACCGGCGAGGAAGAGGCCTACAGCCACATCGACCTCGTCGACCTCGCCGCGAACGTCGAGGGTGCCCGGCAGGCCTTCGCGTACCTCAAGCCCGGACTGACGAAGCTCGACCCGACGCTGACGAAGCAGATCGCGAAGCAGTTCGACGCGACGAACACCCTGATGGACGGGTACCGCGACGCCGACGACCTCGGCGGGTTCGCGACGTGGGACGCCGCGACGAAGGCGTCCGACGCGAACACGATCTCGCAGCAGGTCCAGGCGCTTCAGGACCCCCTGTCCCGCCTCGCCGAGAAGGTCGCCACCGCGTGACCGACCCGCACGACGACGGGGTGCCCGCGGACCAGCACCGCGGGCACGTCTCGCGGCGCGGGCTCCTCGGGGCGGGGGTCGCGGCGGCCGGCGCCGGCGTCGGTGCCGTCGCGGGCATCGCCGGAGCCGCCGCCGCGACCGGGGTGAACCCCCTCACCGCCGCGACGAACGGCGACGAGTCCATCGACCTCTCGCAGAGCCACCCGTTCTACGCCACCGCCGCCCGGCAGCCGCAGGGCGGGGTGCGCACCGCACCGCAGCGGTACTGCGTCTTCATGACGTTCGACATGTCGTCAACGGTCACGACCGACCTGCAGGTGCTCCTCGCCCGCTGGTCGGCGTCGATCGCGCAGCTGCAGGCGGGCAAGACCGTCGGCAGCGTCGAACCCGCGCACGGCGACGGCGTCGGCGCGGACACGGGGGAGGCGCTCGACCTCGGCCCCGCCTCGCTCACGGTCACGGTCGGCCTCGGCCCCGGGATCTTCGACGGGCGCTTCGGCCTGGCGTCGAAGAAGCCGGCGCACCTGGCGGCGATCCCGACGCTGCCGAGCGACAACCTCGACGCCGGACTCACCGGCGGCGACCTGTCCCTGCAGGCCTGCGCGGACGACCCGCAGGTGGCGTACCACGCGGTCCGTGACCTCGCTCGGATGGCCCGCGGCACCGCGACCGTCCGCTGGACCGTCCTCGGGTTCGGGCGGGCGTCGGCTGGGCCGGACCAGTCCACGCCGCGGAACCTGATGGGCTTCAAGGACGGCACCCGCAACATCAGCACCGACGAGGACTACGACCGGTTCGTCTGGGTCGACGACGCGGGTGACGGCGCGGGGTGGATGGCCGGCGGCACGTACCAGGTCGCGCGGAAGATCCGGATGAACATCGAGATCTGGGACGCCGACGTCGTCAGCGACCAGCAGCGGGTGTTCGGCCGGACCAAGATCGAGGGCGCACCGCTCTCCGGCGGCTCGGAGCACACCACGCCGGACTTCCACGCGAAGGCGACGGGCGGCGGGACGAAGATCGACCCGACGTCGCACATCGCCCTCGCCGCGCACGAGGCGAACGACGGCGTGAAGATCCTCCGTCGTCCGTACAACTACACGGACGGGCTGAACCAGTACGGGCAGCTCGACGCGGGACTGCTCTTCACGGCGTACATGAACGACCCCGAGCACTTCACGCGGCTGCAGCGGAAGCTCGGGGCGTCGGACCGGTTGAACGAGTACATCTCGCACATCGGGTCCGCGGTGTTCGCCGTCCCGCCGGCCCCGCGCAAGGGGTCGTACATCGGCGAGCAGCTGTTCCGCTGACCCGTCGGCGCTGACCCGTCGGCGCTCCCCGTCGGCGCTCCCCGTCGAACCCGGTGGAATCGGGCGTACCCGGTCCGAACTCCCGGGTGAGTACGCCCGGATTCACCAGGTACGCCCGGACTGACGTGGAGAGGGTGCCCTCCGTCGTTTCCCTGGAGACGGAGAGCACCCGCGTCGCGGAGTCCGCCGGGCGGAACCACCGTCCGGACGAGAGGTGACCCAGCACGACGCGTCGCGATGCGACACGCCGAGCGTACCCCGCGCATCGCCGGATCCGCAGGGAAGTACCGGGATGGGACAGTGGTGGTGACCGCCCGCCGACGCGGGCCGGACCGTGGGACCGGCGCCGCGCCTCCAGGCAGCACGAGGACGGGCCGTCCCACCATGGTGAGACGGCCCGTCTGGTCGGCCTGGAGGCGCGGTGTCAGTCCGTCAGGACGGTCGCGTCGCGCTTCGCACGGTTCCGGCGGACGAGCAGCGCGGTCGAGAGTCCGGCGAGCAGGAGCAGCCCGGCGGCGATCGCCGGAGCGGCGAGCTCGGCACCCGTGAAGGCGAGTTCGCCGTCGGCGCGCACCGGGACGGTGCCGTCGACGACCCCGTCGCCGTCGAGGTCGACGCCCACCCCTCCGGCGCCACCGTTCCCGACGCCCGGAGTGGTCGGGTCGTCGTCGATCGGCGTGTTCGGGTCGCCGTCGTCCGGGTCGGTACCCGGGTCGACGACGGCGGGCAGCGGGATCGTCACCGCGAGGGTGATCGTCCGACCGTTCGGCAGCGTCACGACGAGCGGTTCGTCGGTCGTCGCGGCGGGTGCCACGGCGGCGGCGAGGGCGACCGGCTGCGTCTCCGGCGCGGGTGCCGCACCCGGGACCGTGAACCGGAGTGTGGCCTGACCCTGCTCGTCCGTCGTGTCGACGATCGTCGTGTCGACCGCCGACCGGGCGAGCTCCGTTCCACCGGCGCTGACCGCGACCTCGCCGCCCTGGCCCGGCACGTTGCTGAAGACCAGGGACGACAGGTCGACGGTGACGGCGTCTCCGGGCTGGAAGCCACCCGCCGGGGTCGGCGTCACGCGGACGCCGATCGAGCGCTGGTCCTCCTGGACCTTCACCTCTGGGTCGGCCTGGAAGTACTCGACCTGCGCCTCGAGGTCGACCTTGCCGCTGTCCTGCTTCGTGGCTGCGGCCGTGAAGGCTGCGAAGTTGTCGCCGCCGCCCGCGAGGAACGAGTTCACCGTCACCCTGTAGGTGCTGCCGGGCACGATCGGCTCGTCGCCCAGCGTCATCGAGGTGATGCGGGAGCCCGCCTCGGCCTTCGGGTCGTAGGTGTACGCGAACCCGTCCGAGACGCCGAGCTTGAGGAACGGGCGGCTGGCCGTCGCCGGCTGCCACTGCTGCTCGAGCGCCTGCTGGATCTGCGCACCGGTCAGGTCGAGGACGACGAGCGTGTTCGCGAAGGGCTGGACGACCGCGGCCTCCTTGTAGGTGACCGCACCGGCGGTGATGTCCGCGCGGAGACCGCCGGGGTTCATGAACGCGATCTGCGACCCCTGCCGTTCGGTCGCAGCACGCTGCACATCGGCGACGAAGTTGCCGAGCGTCGACTCGCCACCGCGGTTCTCCGAGCCGTCCCGCTGCACCGCGCGGCGCAGGTCGCGGTCGACCGTGCCGAGCTCGACGGCTCCGAGGCGATCGCCCTCGGTGACCGCCGCGCCGACGGTCGCGGCGACGGCCGCGTCCGGTCCGTACGTGCCGTCGACGAGCCGGATGTTCTCGGCGATCGGTGCGGTGACCGTGCCGTCCTCGGCGACGGCGAGCTGCACGTGACCGAGGTTGAATCCGTACGAGCCGGTCTGGATCACCGGTCGGGCGACCGTGCCGCCCTCGGGGACGACCGAGTGCACGTAGGTCTGGTGCGTGTGCGCGGAGAGGATCGCGGCGACGTCGGGCGTGACGCCGTGGACCGCACGGGCGAAGGCGCTGTCGCGGCCCAGGTCCGCCGCCGCGGAGGTCTCGGCGCCGTCGTGCACGAGCAGCACCATGACGTCGGCGGCGTCCTCCGCGACGATCTGCGCGGCGACCTTGTTGACCTCGGTCGTGATGTCGCCCATCACGAGCCCCTTGATGCCGTCCGGGCTGACGAGCCCCTGACCGACCAGGTCGACCGTGGCGCCGATGAAGGCGACGCGCTGGCCGCTGATCTCCTCGACCGCGTACGGGTCGAACGCGGGCTCGCCCGTCGCCTCGTCGAGGATGTTCGCGGAGACGTAGTCCCACTTCGCGTTCGGGTCGGACTCCGGGCCGATCACGCGGTCGCGCAGGTCGTCCTGCCCCTTGTCGAGCTCGTGGTTGCCGATCGCGCTGACCGACAGGTCCATCTGGTTCAGCACGTCGATGGTGGGCTGGTCCTGCTGGATGAAGGACTCGAACGTCGACCCGCCGATGTTGTCGCCGGAGCTGACGAACGCCGACGTGGTCGGGTCCTCGCCGCGCAGCTCGTCGAGCGCGCCGGCCAGGACCGCAGCGCCCGCGGCGTCGCCGTCGCGGGGCGTCGGCGCGCCGTTCGTCTGCGAGATGGACTGCGCGATCCGACCGTGGAAGTCGTTCACGTTGTAGAGGTCGATGGTGGTGTCGCCGTCGGCCGCGATGGCTCCGGACGGCAGGGACAGGGCGACGAGGACACCGGCGGTGACGAGTGCCGCGCCGCCGGCGAGACGCCGACGTCGGCGCGGGGGAGTGTGAGCGTTCATCGGCGTCGAACCTATGAGAACGCACAGCAGACCCGCCAGGGTGTGCCGCAACACGTCACGTGTTGTTCACACGGCCCGGCGCGCGGCTCAGTCGCGACCCAGGGCGCCCTTCACCCGCTCGACGGCCTCGGCCGCCATCGCCTTCGCCGAGTCCTTCACGACGCCGAGCTCCGCCGGGTCGCCCTTGAGCAGGCTCTTCGCGGTGTTGAGCGCGTACTCGGCAGTGATGTGCGGCGGCAGCGGGGGGACGTTCCGGCTGACGTACGCGTCGATGAGCGTGACGCCCGGGTTCGCGAACGCCCGCTCGACGGCCGCCTCGACCTCGTCGTCACCGTGCACCGCGATGCCGGTGAACCCGAGGAGCTCGGCGTACCCGGCGTAGTCCATCGACTCGACGTCCTGGGAACCGCGCCACATCGGGTTGCCGTCCTCGGTGCGCATCTCCCACGACACCTGGCCGAGGTCGTCGTTGTGCATGACCACGATGACGAGCTGCTGGTTCGGCCACGCCGCCATGTACTTCTTCACGGTGATGAGCTCGTTCATCCCGAGCATCTGGAACGCGCCGTCGCCGATCGTGCACACCGCGGGCCGGTCCGGGAACGCGAACTTCGCGGCGACGGCGTACGGCATCGCCGCCAGCATCGTCGCCAGCCGCCCGGACATGTCGCCGTGCATGCCGCGCCGCAGGCGGATGTGGTGGCCGTACCAGTCCGCCGTGGTGCCCGCGTCGCAGGTGACGGTGACGCCCTCGGGGAGGTGCTCGTTCACCGCGCGGACGACCCGGCGGGGGTTCACGCCGTCGTCGTAGGCGACCTCGGCCTGGCGGGCCATCTCGGCCTCCCACTCGCGCATCTCGCCCGCGAGCTTCTCCTGCCACGACTTGTCCGTCTTCTCGGTGAGCAGCGGGAGCACGGCGTCGAGCGTCGCGCCGACGTCGCCCCAGAGGTTGAGCTCGGTCGGGTAGCGCAGGCCCATCTGCTCCGGCTTGATGTCGACCTGCACACCGCGCGCCTGACCGCTCGCCGGCAGGTACTCGCCGTACGGGTAGTTCGTGCCGAGGAGCACGATCGTGTCGCACTCCTTGATCTGCGTCAGGCTCGGCCGCGAGCCGAGCAGCCCGACCTGCTGCGTGTGCCACGGCACGTCCGAGGGTACGACGTCCTTGCCGCGCAGCGCCGTGATGATCCCCGCGCCGGCCTTCTCGGCGGCGGCGAGCACCTGGTCGGTCGAACCGCGGGCACCCGCTCCGACCAGGAAGGTGACGCGTTCGCCGGCGTTCACGATCTCGGCGAGCTTCGCGATCTCGTCGGCGGGCGGCGTGATGCGCGTGGACGGTGCGACGTCGCTCGACCGGGACACCCAGTGCTCGGCCGCGGGCGCCTCGTAGGCCATCGCCTGCACGTCGTGGGGGAGCACCACCACCGCCGGCTGCTTCCGGAGCATCGCCGTCCGGAACGCGGTGTCGACGACCACTCCGACGGCGTCCGGCGTGGCGACGGTCTCGACGTAGCAGGCCACGTCCGCGAACACCCGCTCCAGGTTCGACTCCTGCTGCGTGAACGTGCCGATCGACGCCAGACCCTGTTGCCCGACGATCGCGACGACCGGCTGGTTGTCCATCTGCGCGTCGTACAGGCCGTTCAGCAGGTGGAACGCACCCGGGCTCGACGTGGCGACGCAGACCCCGACCTCGCCGGTGAACTTGGCGTGGGCGGTCGCCATCAGCGCGGCGATCTCCTCGTGCGTCGGACGGACGTACTCGAGCGCTCGCTCGCTGCCGTCCGCCTTGCCGAGGGCACCGTCGAAGGCCCCGATGCCGTCGCCGGGGTACCCGAACACGCGGGAGACGCCCCACGCCTTGATGCGGTCGATGACGAAGTCGCTCACGGTGGTGCTCATGGCACCAGCGTGCGCGGGCGGCGACCCCCGCGTTCTCAGGCTTCGGCGATGAGGGGACGGAGGGTGCGGTGCGCGATGCGGAGCCCCTCGAGGACCTTCTCGTCGGTGCCGCCCCAGAGCGGGTCCTCGTGCTCGACGCTCAGCGTGCCGTCGAACCCCGCCTCGTAGAGCCGGTCGACGACGTGCGGCCAGTCGACGACGCCACGGCCGGGCACCCGGAAGCGCCACCAGCCCATGTCCCACGGGTCGTCGCCCTTGTCGACCTTGCCGAAGAAGCCGTAGTCGTTCCGCTTCCGGGGGAAGAGCTCGAGGTCCTTCGCCTGCGCGTGCACGATGTGCTCGGCGAACGGCAGGATCGTCTCGACGGGGTCGATGCCGATCCAGGTCAGGTGCGACGGGTCCCAGTTCAGGCCGAAGCCGAGACCGGTCACCCAGCCCCAGAGCTCCGGCGAGTACGCGAGGTTGCCCGGGTAGCCGTCGGGGTGCCAGCCCTCCATGACGCAGTTCTCGATGATGAGCCGCACGCCCCGCTCGCCGGCGTAGTCGACGAGCTCCGGCAGGACCCGGTCGCCCTCGGCCATGTTCTCGCGCACCGACTTCGAGTTGTCGCGACCGATGAACGTGCCGACGTACGGCACGCCGAGGCGCTGCGCCGCGTCGATCGCGTGGAAGAGGTGCTCCTTGATCTGGGCACGGCGGTCGAGGTCCTGGTGGAGGTTGTTCTCGTAGTAGGCGAACGCGCTGATCTCGAGCCCGGTGCGGTCGAGCAGGGCGCGGGTCGCCTGCGCGTCCTCGTCGGTGAACGTGGCCACCGGCAGGTGGGCGGCCTCGAAGTCGCGGCCGCCGGTGCCGGGCCACACGCCCACCTCGAGCCGCTCGTACCCCTGCTCGGCCGCGAACCCGGCGATGCGGTCCAGCGACCACCCGGGCAGGCACGCCGTCAGCATCCCCAGCTTCATCGGATCTCCCTCCAGCCACCGTCGGCGGCGCTGCCGATCACGGCGTCGATGATGTGCGCGGCCCGTGCACCGTCCGCGAACGTCGGCAGTCCCTCGGGCCACGCCGACCGGTCATCGCCGGCCCGAACGGCGGCGTAGGTGTCCGCCACGAACGCGGCGAACGCGTCGAGGTAGCCCTGCGGGTGGCCGGACGGCACGAGGGCGAGCCGGCGCTGGTCGGGGACGCCGAGCGACGGATCGCGGACGACGATCTGCGCGCCGCGCTCGTTGCCGAACCACGCCGACTCGGGCTGCTCCTGGTCGAACGCCGCCGACCCGCGGGAGCCGTCCACCTCGAACCACAGCCGGTTCTTCCGGCCCGCCGACACCTGCGAGATCACGACGTTGCCGATCCGGCCCGTGCCCGTCCGGAAGGTGGCGACCGCGGTGTCCTCGGTCGTGACCTCGGCGCGCGAACTCGGGTCGAGGACGGGGTCCGGGTCGGGGGAGCCGGAGAACGACGGACCCGACGCCGCGGGACGGGTGGGGTAGACGATGTCGGTCACGGCGGAGACCGAGGCGAAGGGGTCACCGGTGACGAACTCGACGAGGTCGCACCAGTGCGAGCCGATGTCCGCGAACGCCCGAGACAGGCCACCGGCCCCGGCGTCGACGCGCCAGCTCGAGGCGTCCTCGTCGAGCATCCAGTCCTGCAGGTAGTGCCCGTGCACGGCGAGCACCCGGCCGAGGTCGCCGTCCGCGATGCGCCCGCGGATCTCGCGGATGATCGGGTGGTAGCGGTAGACGAACGGGACCGTCGCGACGACACCGGCCTCTGCTGCGGCCGCGACGAGCTCCGAGGCCTGTGCCGCGTCGATCGCGAGCGGCTTCTCGCACACCACGTTGATGCCGGCGGCGATCACGGCGAGCGTCTGGGGGTGGTGCTGGTCGTTCGGGGTGCAGATGTGGACGACGTCCGGGGCGTCCGCGATGACCTCGTCGAGGGATGCGTACCCGCGGGGCAGGTCGAGCTGCGCCGCGACCTGCTCCGACCGGGTCGCGTTCCGGCCGAGCACACCCAGCACCTCTGCGCCGGCCGCGCGCGCAGCTTGCGCATGGACCCCGGCGATCATGCCCGTGCCGACCACGACGACGCGCAGGCGTCGCCCTCCGTACCCACTGCTCATGGTGCTCCCTCGCGCCGAACTGGTCCCACCGTATCGGCGTCTCCCGGCCACGTGCCGGAACGCATGAGTACGTTCTGGGGCATGTCGAGCCTCCAGACCTCCCTGCTCATCCTCGGTGCCAGTGGCGACCTGTCGAAGCGTCTGCTCCTGCCGGGCCTCGCCACCCTGCTGGAGGTGAAGGAGGACTGGGACGTCCAGCTCGTCGGGGCCGGTGTGGAGGACATCTCGGACGCCGACTGGAAGCAACAGGTGCGCGAGTCCTTCGAGAACGCGCAGGCGTCGAAGAACGAGGACGAGGGCGCCGAGGCCGAGACCACGCTGTCGGACCGGCTGCAGGCCGTCATCGACGCGTCGAGCTACCGCAAGGCCGACGTCACGAGCGCCGACGACCTGAAGGCCCTCCTGGCCGACTGCCGGCACGACCCGGCGATCTACTTCGCGCTCCCGCCGGCCGTCACCGAGAAGAGCTGCGAGGTCCTGAAGGACCTGCCGCTGCCGGCCGGCACCCGCCTGGCGCTCGAGAAGCCCTTCGGCACGGACGCGGGGAGCGCCGAGCACCTCAACGACGTGCTGCACTCGTTCCTGCCGGAGGAGCGCATCCACCGTGTCGACCACTTCCTCGGCCGCTCGACGGTGCTCAACCTGCTCGGCCTGCGCTTCGCGAACCGCATCATCGAACCCCTGCTCTCGTCGCAGCACGTCGAGCGCGTCGACATCGTGTACGACGAGACCCTCGGCCTCGAAGGGCGCGCCCGCTACTACGACAAGGCCGGCGCCCTGGTCGACATGATCCAGAGCCACCTGCTGCAGGTGCTCGCCGTCGTCGCGATGGAGGCCCCGGCCTCGATCGACGCGGACGACCTGCGGACCCAGAAGGAGCTCGTGCTGCGCGCCGTGCGGCCCTGGGGCGGCGACGTCGTCGCGGCCGGCAAGCGTGCGCGGTACACGGCCGGCACGGTCGGCGACCGGTCGATGCCGTCGTACGTCGACGAGGACGGCGTGGACCCGTCGCTCGGCACCGAGACCCTCGCGCAGCTGAAGCTCGAGGTGGCGAACTGGCGCTGGGCCGGCGTCCCGTTCACCCTGCGGTCCGGCAAGGCCCTCGGCAAGCAGCGCCGCGAGATCCTCATCACGTTCAAGGACTCCCCGCACGTGCCCGTCGGGCTGTCCGGAGCGGAGCGGCCCGACCGGCTCTGCATCTGGATCGCCCCCGACGAGATGCAGCTCGAGCTGAACGTCAACGGCCCCGGCGACCCGTACACGATCGACCACACCGCACTCGAGGTGTCCTTCAACCCCGGACGACTCAGCGCCTACGGCGAGGTCCTCGCCGGCGTGCTCGAGGGCGACGCGACCCTCTCCGTCCGCGGCGACAGCGCCGTGCAGGGCTGGAAGGTCGTCGAGCCGTTCCTGGACGCCTGGCGGGCCGGCACGACCCCGCTCGACGAGTACGCCGCCGGGTCCGAGGGCCCCGATGCCTGGGACAACGTCGACGCGTAACGTCTGACCACGTGACCACCATCGACGACGTCCTGCAGACCGTCCCCGCACCCGCCGGCTCCGACATCCGTGTCGAGTCCGTCCGCTACGACCACGACGGCACCGCGCTGCTCGGCGTCCTGGCGAAGGACGCCGCGGTGTCCGGGCCCCGTCCCGCCGTCCTGGTGGTGCACGACTGGCACGGCGTGAACGAGCACGTCGAGGCACGCGTCACGATGCTCGCCCGGCTCGGGTACGTGGCCTTCGGCGCGGACATCTACGGCGAGGGCATCCGTCCGGGCGACGACACCGCCGGGCAGGTCGCGGGGTCGTACTACCAGGACCTCCCGCTGCTGCGGGCACGGGCGCTCGCCGGGTTCGAACGGCTCCGGCAGGACCCCGACGTCGACCACACCCGGATCGTCGTGATGGGGTACTGCTTCGGCGGCTCGACGGCGCTCGAGCTCGCGCGGACCGGGGTGGACCTCGTCGGGGCGGTGTCGTTCCACGGCGGGCTCATCACGCACAACCCCTCCGACGCCTCGGAGATCCGCGCGAAGCTCCTCGTCCTCACCGGCGCGTCCGACCCGGTCGTGCCGGACGAGAAGGTCGTCGCCTGGCAGGACGAGATGCGCGCGGCACCGTCCGTCGACTGGCAGCTCGTCACCTACGCCGGAGCCATGCACGCGTTCGCCGTGCCGGGGACCGACGCGCCGGACCACGGCGCGCAGTACCAGGAGCGCGCCGACCGCCGGTCGTGGCAGGCGCTCGAGGTCTTCCTCGCCGAGGTCTTCGACGAGGAGCTCGCCGGGCTCTGAGGCCGACACGCCGAGCGGGCCGCTCGAGCCCGCTCGATTGGCGCCCTGGCCGCAGCTGTTGTAGAGTCTTCCACGGCCGCAAGGCCACGCGCTCGTAGCTCAATGGATAGAGCATCTGACTACGGATCAGAAGGTTGGGGGTTCGAGTCCCTTCGAGCGCACAGTACCGACAGGTCGGTACGACACCGAACAGAACGAAGCCCCGTCGCACTGCGACGGGGCTTCGTTCGTTCTGACAGGCTTTCGTTCCGACCGCCCTTCGTGTCGGCTCACGTCGTGTCAGCCGCCGTACTCGGCGCAGCTGTCGGTCCCGCTGTAGCAGGCCGGCACGTCGCGGCTCGGGAAGGTGAACCCGGCCGGGGAGTGCCACCGGCCTTGCGGCACCGCGAAGACGTAGGCCGTGATCAGGACGATCGGCACCATGGTCAGGGCCAGCAGCAGGACGCCCCGCCGTCCGGTGCGAGCCCCGAGGATCATCGCGACCAGGAACGCGATCGGCGCGAGCACGAGCAGCACCTCGTACGTGCGGACGGACGCGAGACCCTCTTCGCTCCCGCCGATCAGGCGGAGGGTGGAGACGAGGTTCCCGAACATCATGAACGGGACGGCGCACAGCACCAGCACCGCGACCAACGCGATGCGGCGCTCGTCCTGCTCGCGCTGCGCGCGGCGCCGTCGCTGCTCATCCCGCACGACGTCGCCACCCACCATGTCATCCGCCCCCGTCATGGCCCGAGTGTCGCACACGTCGCCCCGTGCCGCCGAGCACGCGGGCTGCTCGGCGGCGGGCCGTGCTCAGGGCAGGCTGACCGCCACGACGAGCGCGACGAAGCCGAGCGTCACCGTCCCGACGATCAGGATCGTGCCAGCACCCCACGTGGTCCGGAGTCGGCGACCGGCTCGTGCGACCTCGCGGACCCGGACCACCGGTTCGTCGTGCGCGGGCACGACCTCGTCGACCCGCTCGTCACGCCACCGACCCCAGCGCTCGACCCGGTCGTCGAGCGCGTCGACCGCAGCGGCCAGCGCCTGCCACCGTTCGGCACTGTCGGTGACGAGGTCGCGGGCGCTGATGAGGTACATCCAGTCGTCGACGATCTCGACGTCGAGGCCGCGCAGGTGGTCGACGAGCCGGGCCATCACGTCCGGGGTGAACAGGTACAGCGCGTCGCGTTCGTAGCCCGCCGGGCAGTACAGCCGGAAGTACCGGTCGAAGTCGCCCTCCAGCGAGAGCACCTGCGAGTCGCGGACGACCGACGAGGTGTGCAGCGGCCGCTTCGGGCCGTCCTCCGAGCGCAGCAGGATGTGCGGCAGGGCCACCGGCAGACGCATCGCGCAGTACCCGCCGAATGCCGGCGAGGTGTTGTCCATCGTCGACCGCACGAGCTCGTGGTTCGCGAACTCCAACCCGCGCGGGCCCGGCGTCCGCAGCACGCGGTACAGGTTCAGCGACCCGCGACGGCGCATCGGGGCACCCCGGAGGGCCCCCGTCGGACCGGGCTCGTAGGTCATGCCGTTGGCGGCCGCGAAGCGGGCGAGCCGGTGGTGCACCCGCTTCCGAGGGCGACGTCGGTGCAGGCGGAACCACGCCCAGCCGCAGAGCACCCAGGCGAGCAGCATGAACGCGCCGATGGTGCTCTGGACGATGACGGCGGTGACCACGTCGTCGGCGCCCTCGGCGATGGTCTCCGGGATCCCGATGCCCAGGGCCAGGAAGCCGAGCGGGACGGTCCACGTCGCGAAGCCGAGCACGAACCGGCGCACGAGCCCGGAGGTGTCACGCGCTCCGGGGTGCGCGCGGACGAGCGACCGCCACGAGCGACGGACGTCCCGGCGGCGGACACGCTCGGTGAGCGCGGTGGTGTCGAGTGGTGTCGGCAGTGCCTGCACGGTTCCCCCCCTGGATCGCGGCCAGACGAATCTACCGGTCGTGCAGACGACGGACGGGAGGC
>NZ_MJGN01000003.1:0-8238 GCF_001865065.1 Curtobacterium sp. MCBA15_008
GCCGCGCTGCCGCGCTGCCGCGCTGCCGTGCGTCCGTGCTGCCGCGAGGCTGTGCTGCTGCGCTCACGAGCGCGAGCGCCGTTTCGGCCGAGCGGGCGAAATGCCGGGGTGTGTGCTCCGAGTGCCCAGGTCTTTCGCCCGCTCATCCACGCGTGGCCGAGCGACGCCCGTGTCGTTCGGCGCCCCCGCGTGCGAGCGGGTGAAGGCGCGTGGTGTGTGCGGCGGGAGGCCTGTCAATCCGCCCGCTCGTCCTGAGCGAGGAGGGCGCGGCGGGCTGGCGGAGCAGTGCGCTTCGCGAGCGGGCGGTAACGCGGGGTGGGCGATGGGAGGCACCCCGACAATCCGCCCGCTCGTCCAGGGCGGACGCGGGGCGGTCTCGGACGCGGCGAGCGGGCGGAAGCGTGGGGTGGTTGCGCGGTGCCTGGCATTTCGCCCGTTCGTCCAGGGCGGGCGCGTGGGCGAGACCCCGTCGCGGCGAGCGTGCGGAAACGCGAGGTGAGTGGCGTGGGGTGCCCCGGTATCTCGCCTGCTCGTCCAGGGCGGACGCGCGGGCGGGACCTCGGACGCGCGAGCGGGCGGAAGCGCGGCGTGTGGTGCGCGCGGCACCCTGGCATTTCGCCCGCTCGCGGTCGGGCGGCGGACGGGGCCGCCAGCGAGCCGGACGAGCAGGGCGCGCGCGAGCAGGGCGCGCGCGAACGGGCGCAGCGCGTACGCCGGGCGCGCACGGACTGCCGCGGGGCCCGGGGGCGTCGTACCCTTGGGGGATGAGCACGATGGAACCCGGTGGCGGCGGCCTCGACGTGATGGACCGAGAGCTCGAGAAGCTCCTCGAAGAGGAAGCGATCGAGCCCGGCGACCACGAGCGGTTCTCGCACTACGTCAAGAAGGACAAGATCCTGCAGTCGGCCCTCAGCGGCAAGCCCGTGAAGGCCCTCTGCGGCAAGAAGTGGATCCCGGGCCGCGACCCGGAGAAGTTCCCGGTCTGCCCGGACTGCAAGGCCATCTACGAGAAGATGAAGGCCGAGTAGCCGCCCGGCACCTCAGATGATCAGCGTGGGGATCGCCGGGTCTCCGCGGCCGATCCGCGCAGCGTCTGCCGGCAGCTCCGCCTTCGCGGCCTTGTGGTGTGCCCGCGCTGCCTCGACCCCGCGTGCGCCGAGGAACGCCGGGTCGACCTCGCCGTCCGTGACGACGGGGACGAGCAGGGGGCGTTCGTCCGGCCCGACCTGACCCTGGGTGAGCACGACCTCGGCGGTGGCGATGCCGTTCCGGAGGCGTCGTCCGGCTTCCTTGCGGCCACCGAGCGACGCCTTGTCGGCGGACTTCTTCGCGACCGAGACCCACTCGCCGCCGGCCGAGCCGCCAGCAGCGCTGGCAGAGACCCCAGCGCCGCCGGCAGACGCCTGGTGCGCGACGAGCTTGAACACCATCCCCGCGGCGGGGTGGCCCGACCCGGACACCACCGAGGTCCCGACGCCGTACGAGTCGACCGGAGCCGCACGCAGCGCAGCGATCGTGTACTCGTCGAGGTCGTTCGTGACGGTGATCTTCGTCCCCGTCGCGCCGAGCCGGTCGAGCTGCGCCCGCACCGAAGCGACGACGGACGGCAGGTCGCCGCTGTCGATGCGCACGGCACCCAACCGGCCGGAGGTCAGCCGCACGGCCGTGTCGACCGCTTCCTCGATGTCGTAGGTGTCGACGAGCAGCGTGGTGCCGTCGCCGAGCGCGTCGAGCTGGGACCGGAACGCCTGCTCCTCGGAGTCGTGCAGCAGCGTGAACGCGTGTGCGGCGGTGCCCATCGTCGGGATGCCCCAGGTGCGCCCGGCCTCGAGGTTGCTCGTCGCGCCGAACCCGGCGATGTACGCGGCACGTGCGGCGGCGACGGCGTTCCACTCACCGGTGCGGCGGGAACCCATCTCGGCGAGGGGGCGTCCGTCGGCGGCGGACACCATGCGCGCGGCGGCGGAGGCGATCGCGGAGTCGGCGTTGAAGATGCTCAGCGCGAGCGTCTCGAGCACGACGGCCTCGGCGAAGGTGCCCTCGATCTGCAGGACGGGGGAGTTCGGGAAGAAGACCTCGCCCTCGCGGTAGGCGCGGATGCTGCCGGTGAACCGGTAGTCGGCGAGGTAGGCGGCGGTGCCGGCGTCGATGACGCCGCGATCGCGCAGGAAGCCGATCTCCTCGTCGCCGAAGCGGAAGTCGGTGAGTGCGGTGAGGAACCGGCCGAGGCCCGCGACGACCCCGTAGCGCCGCCCGTCCGGCAGCCGCCGGGCGAAGACCTCGAACACGCACCGTCGGTCGGCGGTGCCGTCCTTCAGGGCCGCGTCGACCATGGTGAGTTCGTACTGGTCGGTCAGGAGCGCGCTGGTCACCTCCCCGACACTACTGTCGTGTCACTCGGGAGGCGCGGATTCGTCGGCCGCCCGGCTCGCGGCCCGCGGGTGGCCGGTTCCCTGGCGGTCGGGCAGCGTCGGTACGCTGGTCACCGTGACGGATGCACCGATCGGAGTCTTCGACAGCGGGGTCGGCGGGCTCACGGTGGCCCGCGCCATCATCGACCAGCTGCCGCGGGAGAGCATCCGCTACGTCGGCGACACCCTGCACTCGCCGTACGGCCCGAAGCCGATCGCCGACGTCCGCCGGTACGCGCTCGAGGTGATGGACGACCTGGTCGAACAGGGCGTGAAGGCCCTCGTCATCGCCTGCAACACGGCG
Organism: Curtobacterium sp. MCBA15_008; assembly: GCF_001865065.1. Taxonomy (GTDB): domain Bacteria; phylum Actinomycetota; class Actinomycetes; order Actinomycetales; family Microbacteriaceae; genus Curtobacterium. Next base: position 2,716 of record NZ_MJGN01000003.1, read on the forward strand.
TCGTCCGCCGTGCTCCGGGACGCCCGTGAACGCTACGAGCAGGCGTACGGCATCCCCGTCGTCGAGGTGATCCAGCCCGCTGCCCGCGCCGCCGTGAAGCAGACCCGGACCGGGCGGATCGGGGTCATCGGCACGGTCGGCACCATCGCGTCCCGGTCCTACGAGGACGCCTTCGCGGTCGCGTCCGACGTCACCCTGACCCTCGCCGCCTGCCCCCGCTTCGTCGAGTTCGTCGAGGCGGGCGACACCTCGTCGTCGGCGCTGCGCGAGGTGGCCGAGGGGTACCTCGCGCCGGTCCGGGCCGCCGACGTCGACACGCTCGTGCTCGGCTGCACCCACTACCCGCTGATGTCGGCCGCCATCCAGTACGTGATGGGGCCGGACGTCACGCTCGTCTCCAGCGCCGAGGAGACCGCGAACGACGTGTACCGACGGCTCGTCGAACACGGGCTCGAACGCACCACCCCGGAACCGCCGACGTACTCGTTCGAGGCGACCGGCGACGACAAGAACGGTTTCATCCGACTCGCCCGACGCTTCCTCGGACCCGAGGTCTCCAGCGTCGGCCACCTCCAGACCGGGGCCATCGCGTTGCCCCGCATCGAAAGGACCCCATGAGCGACTCGCTCCGCATCGACGGCCGCACCACGACCGACCACCGTCCCGTCACGATCGAGCGGGGGTGGAGCGCGCAGGCCGAGGGCAGCGCGCTGATCTCGTTCGGCAACACCAAGGTGCTCTGCACCGCGTCCTTCACGAACGGCGTCCCGCGCTGGCTCGCCGGCAAGGGCACCGGCTGGGTCACCGCCGAGTACTCGATGCTGCCCCGCTCGACGAACGAGCGCATGCAGCGCGAGTCGATCAAGGGCAAGGTCGGCGGTCGCACGCACGAGATCTCCCGCCTGATCGGCCGCTCGCTCCGCGCGGTGATCGACATGAAGAGCCTCGGCGAGAACACCCTCGTCATCGACTGCGACGTCCTGCAGGCCGACGGCGGCACCCGCACGGCGTCGATCACCGGCGCGTACGTGGCGATGGTCGACGCGATCGAGTGGGGCCGCGACAAGGGCTTCATCGCGAAGAAGGCCACGCCGCTCACCGACAGCGTGCAGGCGATCTCGGTCGGCATCGTGAAGGGCGAGCCGATGCTCGACCTGGCGTACACCGAGGACTCGGCGGCCGACACCGACATGAACATCGTCACGACCGGCTCCGGCAAGTTCATCGAGGTGCAGGGCACCGCCGAGCACGCGCCGTTCGACCGCGACGAGCTGAACGTCCTGCTCGACCTCGGCCTGGCCGGCAACCAGTCGCTCGCGGCGATCCAGCGCGAGGTCCTGGGGCTGTCCTCGTGACCGGCACCGTCGTCCTGGCCACCCACAACCAGGGCAAGGTCGTCGAGCTCCGCGAGATCCTCGGCGCGGCGATCGAGGGTGTCGAGCTCGTCGGGTACGACGGCCCCGAGCCGGTCGAGGACGGCGACACCTACGCCGCGAACGCGCTCATCAAGGCGCGGGCCGCGGTGGCCCACACCGGGCTGCCGGCACTCGCCGACGACTCCGGCATCGCGGTCGACGCGCTCGACGGCGCCCCGGGGATCCACTCGGCCCGGTACGCCGGCACCCGGTCGGACGCGGACAACATCGCGCTGCTGCTGCGGAACCTCGAGGGCGTCGTGGAGCGCACCGCGGCCTTCGTGTGCGCGGCGGCCTTCGTGACCCCGGACGGCACCGAGCACGTGTTCGAGGCGGTCTGGAACGGCGAGGTCACGACGGAGCCGATCGGCGACGGCGGACACGGGTACGACCCGGTGTTCCGGCCGGACGACGCGGACCGGACCTCGGCGGAGCTCACGCGCGACGAGAAGAACGCGCTGAGCCACCGGTCGAAGGCGTTCCGCGGCATCGCGCCGATCGTGCGGGAGTACTTCGGCGTCTGACGAGCGCGGGACCTGCCGCTCGCCGCCGCACGCGGCACAACGAGAGTCGGCCCGAACCACGTGATCACGTGGTTCGGGCCGACTCTGGTCGTGCGAGGTGTTCCGGGGGCGGAGCGCAGCGCGCGGGCCGCGCCGACTACTCCGTCGCGGCCTGCTCCTGCTCGTCGTGCTTGGCCTTGCGGGCGTTCCGGAGGTAGGTGATGCCCATCGGGACGACGGTGACGACGACCGCTGCGAGCAGGATGATGTCGATGTACTCGCGGACGATGTGCGCCACGAACGGGATGTGCCCGATGAAGTACCCGAGGAAGGTCACTCCGACGCCCCAGACGATCGCGCCGATGGCGTTGTAGAGCGAGTACTTCTTGTAGTTCATCCGCCCGACGCCGGCCGCGATCGGCAGGAAGGTCCGCACCACCGGGACGAAGCGGGCGAGGATCACCGCGAGGGGCCCGAACCGGTGGAAGAACGCGTTGGTGCGGTCGACGTTCGCCTTGGAGAACAGCCCGCTCTCCTTGCGTTCGAAGATCGCCGGGCCGGCCTTCTTGCCGATGTAGTACCCGAGCTCGCCGCCGAGGAACGCCGCTGCGCCGATCATGAGCGCTGCGACCCAGATCGGGATGCCGCCGATCTCACCGCCGCGGTCGAACGCGAACAGGCCGGTGATGACGAGCAGGCTGTCCCCGGGGAAGATGAACCCGATGAGGAGCCCGGTCTCGGCGAACACGATCGCACAGACGACGAGCACCGCGACCGCCCCGAAGTGGTCGAGGATGTACTGCGGATCCAGCCAGGGGATCAGGGCGAGTGCGACGGAGTGCATGGTTCTTCCGGTCGTGGAGGCGGGATGACGGGGAGGACTCCCGCGAGACGAGGGTACCGTCCGGGCGTGACCGGCCCATCCCCCGCGGGGGTGACTTGTCGGATGCCGCCGCAGAACTGCGGGAGACCGCGGAGCACTGGTGCGGAAGGAGGGACTCGAACCCTCACGCCTGGGGCACAGGAACCTAAATCCTGCGTGTCTACCGATTCCACCACTCCCGCGAGCAGCGGCAGTCTACCGAGCGCGGGCCGCGGGACGGCCGTGATCCGCGCCTCCAGGCCGGCTGAACCAGCCGTCCCGACGACCGTCAGCGCAACCGGCGGGGGAGGTACCGCGGGACGTACCGCAGCAGGATGCCCGCGCCGACCAGACCGAGCACGCCCATCACACCGCTCGCCACCGCGATCGATGCGACGGCGGTGACTCCGGAGATCACCAGCGGCGCAGCCGCCTGCCCGAAGTCGCCGGTGAACCGCCACGCACCGAGGAACGGCGCCGGGTTGCCGCGCGGCGCGAGGTCGGCACCGAGCGTCATGAGGATGCCGGATCCGACGCCGTTCGCCAGGGACATGCCGATCGCGATCGCGACGAACCAGCCGACCCGCGCGTCCAGGTGCCCGGACCACGCGAGCAGGAAGTAACTGACGCTCAGCCCCAGCATGCAGGGGAGGGCGCTCGCCAGGCGGCCCCAGCGGTCCATGATCTGGCCGCTCGTGTAGAAGAGCGCGAAGTCGACGGCTCCGGCGATGCCGATGATCAACGCCGCGGTCGCGTCGTCGAGGCCGACGCTGACCGCCCAGAGCGGCAGGATGACCTGCCGTCCGGCGCGGAGCGCGCCGATGAGACCGGCCCCGCTGCCGAGGCGCAGCAGGACGGCACCGTTCGCGCGGATGGTGCGGAAGAGGCCGTGGGCCTCCTGTTGGACGAACTGCGCGCCGGTGTCGGCGGGCGGCTCGGTGACGGCGCTCGCGTCCGTCGCGGGGCTGGTCGCGGGCCGGGAGGCGCGGGGCGGCCTCCGGAAGCCGCGTGCGCCCGTCGCGGGGTCGCGCAGGACGAGGAGCACCACGGCCGCGGCCAGGCAGCAGACGATGTGGATCCAGAACGCGCTCTGCGTCGTGCCGGTCAGGTGGACCACCCCGGCGGCGATGAACGGGCCGACGAAGTAGCCGAAGCGGAACACCCCACCGAGGCTGGACAGCGCGCGTGCCCGGATGTGCAGCGGGATCGCGGTCGTCATGTAGGCGTGCCGGGCGAGGGCGAAGACGGCGGTGGACACACCGACGAGGAACACCCCGAGCGCGAGCACCCAGGCGTTCGGCGCGACGGTGCACACGAGCAGGCCGACGACGGAGACCGCCGCAGCGCCGATCATCGCGTTCCGTTCGCCGATCCGCGCGACGACGACCCCGGACGGCACGTCGCCGATGAGCTCCCCGACGAGGATGAGCGCCGCGACGAACCCGGCGAACGCCAGGCTCGCGCCGAGGGAGGACGCGGCGATCGGGATGATCGGGATGATCGCCCCCTCGCCGATCGCGAAGAGGGCGGCCGGCAGGAACCCGGACAGCAGGACCGCCCGGAAGTCGAAGGCGGGGGTGTCGGAGGTCATCGCTCCGGCAACGCTACGCCTGGTGTCCACGCGCGATGCGCTTACCCTGGAGGAATGCGAGTTCTTGCAGCGATGAGTGGTGGGGTCGACTCGGCGGTCGCCGCCGCACGGGCCGTCGACGCCGGACACGACGTGGTCGGCGTGCACCTCGCCCTGAGCCGGATGCCGGGCACGCTCCGCACCGGCAGCCGCGGGTGCTGCACCATCGAGGACTCGATGGACGCCCAGCGCGCGGCCTCGGCACTCGGCATCCCGTACTACGTGTGGGACTTCTCAGCGCGGTTCAAGGAGGACGTCGTCGACGACTTCGTGGCCGAGTACCAGGCCGGGCGGACGCCGAACCCCTGCATGCGGTGCAACGAGCGGATCAAGTTCGCGGCGTTGCTCGAGAAGGCGCTCGCCCTCGGGTTCGACGCCGTCTGCACCGGCCACTACGCCTCCATCGTCACCGGGGCGGACGGCGCGCGCGAGCTGCACCGCTCGGCCGCGTGGGCGAAGGACCAGTCCTACGTGCTCGGCGTCCTGACGGCCGAGCAGCTCCAGCACGCGATGTTCCCGCTCGGTGCGACGCCCTCCAAGGACGAGGTCCGTGCCGAGGCAGCCGAGCGCGGGCTGACGGTCGCGCAGAAGCCGGACTCGTACGACATCTGCTTCATCCCGGACGGCGACACCCGCGGCTGGCTGGCCGACCGGGTCGGCACGGCACCGGGCGACGTGGTCGAGCGGGACGGCACGGTCGTCGGAGCGCACCAGGGTGCCACCGGATACACCGTCGGACAGCGCCGGGGCCTCGCCCTCGGCCGCCCGGCGCCGGACGGCAAGCCGCGGTTCGTGCTCGAGATCCGACCGAAGGACAACACCGTCGTGGTGGGCCCGAAGGAGGCGCTCGACGTCACCTCGATGTCGGGCTCGCGGTTCACCTGGGCCGGCACCGCTCCGGCCGACCCCGAGACGCCCTTCGCCTGCGACGTGCAGATCCGGGCGCACGCCGACCCGGTGCCAGCGACGGCTCGAGTGTCGGACGGCACCCTCGTCATCGACGTGGACGCGCCGCTCTCCGGCGTCGCGCCCGGCCAGACCGCGGTGGTCTACGTCGGCACCCGCGTGCTCGGGCAGTGCACGATCGACTCCACGGTGTCGGCGGTGTCGGCG
>NZ_MJGN01000003.1:8951-55904 GCF_001865065.1 Curtobacterium sp. MCBA15_008
TGTCGGCGGTGTCGGCGGTGCCGGCGGTGCCGGCGACGGCCTGACCCGGGCGACGGCCTGACCGGGCTGGCCCGGCTGGCGCGCGGTGCCGTGCCGCGCCGCTCCCGGGCGGCGCCGTGCCGCGCCGCTCCCGGGCGGCGCGACCGCTGACGCCAGGGTCGGTGGCGCCCTGTAGAACTGTTCCATGAACGAGACCGACGCCACGTTCGAGACCATCGACCCTGCCGCGCTCGACGCCGCCCAGGCGCAGCGCGAGGTCGACCGGCTGCGGGCTCGCATCACCGAGCTGCGGAACGCGTACTACTTCGGCGACAACGGTTCGACGGTCACCGACGCCGACTACGACGTGCTGGCACGGCGCCTCGACGCGATCGAACACCGCTTCCCCGAACTGGTGACCGAGGACAGCCCGACGCAGACCGTCGGCGGGCAGGTGCAGACGGTGCAGTTCGCGCCGGTCGAGCACGCCGAGCGGATGCTCTCACTCGACAACGTCTTCAGCCCCGAGGAACTGACCGACTGGGCGGTCAAGGTCCAGCGTGACGCCGGCGCCGAGCGCGTCCGGTTCCTCACCGAGTTGAAGATCGACGGGCTCGCGATCAACCTCCGCTACGAGGACGGTCGGCTCGTCTCCGCGGCCACCCGTGGCGACGGCGTCGTGGGTGAGGACGTCACCGGCAACGTGCTCACGATGGGCACGATCCCGGACCGCCTCTCCGGCAGCGGCCACCCACCGATCGTCGAGGTCCGCGGCGAGATCTTCTTCCCCGTCGAGCAGTTCGACGAGCTGAACGCCCGGCAGCGCGACGCGGGGGAGCGGGTCTTCGCGAACCCGCGGAACGCCGCCGCGGGCTCCCTCCGCCAGAAGGAAGAGGGCAAGTCCGAGGCGAAGCGTGCGCTCATGGTCGACCGGCTGCGTCGACTCCGGATGCTCGTGCACGGCATCGGCGCCTGGCCGGTCCGCGAGCTCGAGCGCGACACCGACGTCCGCGCCCAGTCCGAGGTCTACGAGCTCCTGCAGTCGTGGGGCCTGCCGACCAGTTCGCACTACCGGGTGTTCGACGGCATCGACGAGGTGCTCGGCTTCGTGCAGGACTACGGCGACCGCCGAGCCTCGGTCGAGCACCAGATCGACGGCATCGTGATCAAGGTCGACGACCTGGCCCTGCACGAGGAACTCGGGTCGACCTCGCGGGCACCGCGGTGGGCGATCGCGTACAAGTACCCGCCGGAAGAGGTCCACACGAAGCTCGTCGACATCGTCGTGAGCGTCGGCCGCACCGGTCGGGCGACGCCGTTCGCGGTGATGGCCCCGGCCGAGGTCGCCGGGTCGGTCGTGCGGCAGGCGACCCTGCACAACCAGCAGGTGGTCAAGGCGAAGGGCGTCCTGATCGGGGACACCGTCGTGCTGCGGAAGGCGGGCGACGTCATCCCCGAGGTGCTCGGCCCGGTGGTGGAGCTCCGCGACGGCAGCGAGCGCGAGTTCGTGATGCCCACGCACTGCCCGGAGTGCGGCACCGAGCTCGCCCCGGCGAAGGAGGGCGACATCGACCTCCGCTGCCCGAACGCGAAGAGCTGCCCGGCGCAGGTCCGCGGCCGCGTGGAGCACATCGCCTCGCGCGGGTCGCTCGACATCGAGGGCCTCGGCGAGGTGGCGGCCGCTGCGCTGACCCAGCCGTCGCACCCGGAGCAGCCGCCGCTCGTGACCGAGGCCGGCCTGTTCGACCTGACGATGGAGGACATCGTCCAGATCGAGGTCATCGTCCGCGACTCCGAGACCGGCATGGAGAAGACGACCGACGACGGCGCCCCGAAGCGCGTGACGCCGTTCAGTCGGGCACGGAAGAAGACGGACCCGCCGTTCGACCCGGACGCCCGCGGCGCGGACCACACCGGCGAGCCGAGCCGGTACCCGTCGAAGAACGCGTTCGAGATGCTCGCCAACATCGACGCCGCGAAGACGAAGCCGCTCTGGCGGATCCTGGTGGGCCTGAGCATCCGCCACGTCGGGCCCGTCGCGGCCCGGGCACTGGCGAACCACTTCGGGTCGCTCGACGCGATCCGCTCCGCCTCGCGCGAGGACCTGGCGGCGGTGGACGGCGTCGGCGGGATCATCGCCGACGCCCTGCTCGACTGGTTCGAGGTCGACTGGCACCGCGAGATCATCGACCGGTGGACCGCGGCCGGCGTGCAGTTCACCACACCGGGTCACCCGGGGCCCGGGGCCGCCGAGACCGAGGGTGGCGTGCTGAGCGGCGTGACCGTCGTCGCGACGGGGTCGCTCGAGGGGTACAGCCGCGAGGGCGCACAAGAAGCGATCATCGCTGCCGGGGGCAAGGCCGCGTCGAGTGTGAGCAAGAAGACCGACTTCGTCGCCGCCGGACCGGGGGCAGGGTCGAAGCTCACGAAGGCCGAGCAACTCGGGCTCCGGATCATCGACGCCGAGCAGTTCCGCCTGCTCGTCACCGAGGGTCCTGCGGCGCTCGGCGAGGCACCGGAGCCGACTCCGGAGACCACGCCGACGGACTGAGGAGTCCTCGGGAGCACAGACCCGGACTGTCCGCACGCCGCGGCGCGCCCGGCTCCGCACCCAGTTCAGGGGTCAAGTTGCATCCCGCACGCCATCGAGCGGTCATTCTCCTTACACTCGTGAGAGCATCACCCGTCGTCTGCAGGGGGACGACGGGACGGCCTTCCCGGGGGAGACCCGATTGCTGCTCATCGCCGCGGCTCTGCTCACCGCCTCGATGCACTCACTCGGAGTGGTCGAGGCCCCAGTCGCGCCCGCGGTCCACTCGGTCGCGGCGCCGACGTCGTCGACGACCCTCGTCGACGATCCGTCCGTCGAGCCGTCCGTGCACCCGTCCGCGCGTCCGTCCGCGCGGCCGGTCGTGACCGGGGTACAGATGACGGCGGAGGACCTCGCGGGGGCACACGGCCGGACGTTCCTCCTCGACCTGTCCCGTCTGGACCGGTCGGCGCTCACCCGCGCCGCGTCCGACCGCCGCGTGCTCGCGACCGCGCAGGACGTCCCGCCGTCGGCTGCCGACGTCACCACCTGGTGGGCCGGGCTCGGTGTCGACGAACGTCGGCGGCTGGAGTCGGCGGCGCCGGCCGTCGTCGGGAACCTCGAGGGGGTGCCGTACGACGTCCGCGACCGTGCGAACCGGTCCGTCCTCGCCGCCGGTCTGGCCGACCCCTCGGTCGGAGCCGCTCGCAGCGCCATGCTCGGGCAGGTCGAGCAGTCGCTCGTCCACGAGCCGGGCGCACCGCGACGGAACCTCGTCACGCTCGACCTCCGTGGGTCCGGGCGGGCGGCGATCGCCATCGGCGACCTCGACGCGGCGGCCGACGTCACGGTCGTCGTCCCGGGCATGTTCTTCACCGTCACGGGGCAGATGACGGACTTCACGAACACCGCGAACGACCTGTACAGCGAGCAGGCGACCCTGGCCGGCGTCGCGGCCCCGGCACCTGGGAGCGGGGTCGCCGTCATCGCATGGATGGGGTACCGGACACCCGACCTGTCGAACATCCTGTCGCTCGGGCTCGCGAAGACCGGCGCGGAACGGCTCGAGCGGGCCGTCGACGGCCTGCGGCGGGTCCGCGACGGCGAGGAGCCCCGGGTGAACGTGGTGGCGCACTCGTACGGGTCGACGACGGCCCTGATGGCGCTGTCGTCCGGACGGATGAGCGCCGACTCCCTCACCGTGCTCGGATCGCCGGGCAGCGACGTGCAGACGTCGTCGGAGCTGTCCGTCGGCGCCGGGCAGGTGTTCGTCGGCGACGCACACAGCGACCCCATCGCGGGCTCCGGCTACTTCGGCACCGACCCCGGGTCGTCGGCGTTCGGCTCGACCGTCCTCGACCTCGCCGGCGGCCTCGACGTGCAGGACGCGGGGGACGTGTTCCGGCGGCCCGTCGGGCACAACGACTACCTCAAGCCGGGGACGGCCTCGCTGCACGACGTCGCGCTCATCGCAGTCGGCCGCGGGGACCTCGTGCGCGAGCAGCTCCGCCGCGGCGAGGGCGGCAAGGACGGCGTCCCGCAGACGTCGCCGGACATGTACCTCGTGCGCCCGCAGGACCTGCACCCGCGCGACTGACCGACGGCGGGGACGGTCGGGCCGTCGCTGGGTGCCAACCTGTGTGCCGGCGCAGCCGGATCTCGTTCCACGGCAGAACCAGTACAGCCCTGCGCCCTAGCGTGCCCCCATGCGTGTGGTGCGATGGCCTGGTGCTCTCCTGACGTTCGTCGCGATGTCGGCGCTGGCCGGCATGCTCGTCGCCGTCGCCGTGACCCCCGGGGTCGCCGTCGCCGGTGAGGGGACCTCCGGTGCGGTGTCGTTCTTCGAGGACCTGCCGAGCTACCTCGACATCCAGACGCCGCAGCAGGTGTCGTCGGTCTACGCGACGAAGGGCGGCCAGCAGGTCAAGATCGCGTCGTTCTACGCCGAGAACCGGACGAACGTGTCGTCCGCGGCGATGGCCCGGACGCTCAAGCAGGCGGCGACCGACACCGAGGACCCGCGGTTCTACGACGAGGGCGGCGTCGACGTCATCGGGACCCTGCGCGCGACCATCGCGGACGCGCTGCACCACAGCGTGCAGGGCGGCTCGAGCATCACCCAGCAGTACGTGAAGAACGTGCTCGTCCAGCAGTGCGAGCAGCTGACCGGCAAGGACACCGATGCGACCACCGCGCTGGTGGACGCCTGCTACAAGAAGGTCGCCGGACAGTCGAAGGCGCGGAAGCTGCAGGAGATCCGGTACGCGGTCGCGGTCAACAAGAAGTACACGAAGGACCAGATCCTCACCGGGTACCTCAACATCGTCGGGCTCGGCGGGAAGGTCTACGGCGCCGAGGCCGGGGCCGAGTACTACTTCGGCGTGCACGCGAAGGACCTCTCGCTGGTGCAGTCCGCGACCCTCGTGGCGATCTTCAACTACCCGTCGCGGCTGCGCATCGACCAGCCGAAGGACAAGGACAACGGGGCGGCGAACGGGTACGCGGCGACCAAGGTCCGGCGCGACTACGTGCTGCAGCGGATGTACGTCCACCACGACATCACGAAGGCCCAGCTCGCCCAGGCCAAGGCCACGCCGGTCACGCCGAAGATCACGGCGACCGCCAACGGCTGCTCGACGGCCGCGGCCGGCTACGACGCCGGGTACTTCTGCGACTACGTGCGCGACCAGGTGCTGCAGGACACCGCGTTCGGCAAGACCGCCCCGGAGCGGATCGCCGCGCTCGACACCGAGGGCCTGCAGATCCACACCACGCTGAACCTCGACCTGCAGAACCAGGCGCAGACGGCGCTGTCCTCCTACGTCCCGCAGACGATGCCGGGCGTCGACGTCGGCGGGTCCAACGTCACGGTCGAACCCGGCACCGGACGCATCCTGTCGATGGTGCAGAACACGGCGTACACGCAGAGCGACAACGGCGGGGCCGGGGCGACCGCGGTGAACTACAGCGCCGACAGCGGGTACGGCAACTCGGGCGGGTTCCAGACCGGGTCGACGTACAAGGTCTTCACACTCGCCGAGTGGCTGGCGACCGGGCACACCCTGTCCGAGTCGGTCCCGACGGGCGAGAGCGAGTTCCAGAACTCCGAGTTCACGAACTCCTGCCAAAACGTCAGCGGCGGGGTCTGGAACGTCTCGAACGCCGAGAAGGTCGGACCGTCCCTGACCGTGCAGGACGCCACCTCCGAGTCGATCAACACCGCGTACGCCCAGATGGGCAAGCAGCTCGACCTCTGCAAGATCGCCGGGCTCGCGAAGGCGATGGGCATCCACCCCGCGGGCGGCGGCGAGCTCACGCAGACGCCGTCCTCGATCCTCGGGGTCAACGACCTGTCGCCGATCGACCTGGCCGAGGCGTACGCCGGCTTCGCCCACGGCGGCGTCGTCTGCACCCCGACCGCGATCGACTCGGTGACGACCTCGACCGGCGAGAAGATCACCCCGACGCCGGCGTCGTGCACGCAGGGCGTCCCCGCGAACGTCGCCGCCACGGTCGACTACGCCCTCCGCGGGGTCCTCACCGGCAAGGGCACGGCGGTGGCCGCGAACCCGAACGACACGGTCGACAAGTTCGCGAAGACCGGGACGACCGACGGCGACGTGCAGAACTGGCTCGTCGCCTCGACGACCAAGTACACGAACGCGACCTGGATCGGCAACGTGCAGGGCCACGTCGGGCTGGCGAACGTCGGCTTCCCGCAGGGCACCACGGGGTACAGCGCGAAGTTCGGCGTCGGCAAGGCGCTCATGGGCTACCTCGACCAGACCGTCGGCGGCGACCCCCTGCCCGCGCCGGACCCGGCCCTCGTCGGCCACGTGGCGGCTCCGCCGACGGCCGCGTCGACGGGATCCGGGCAGTCCACGAAGCAGGCACCGGCGCCGCAGACGCAGCAGCCCGCGCAGCAGCAGCCGGCGCAGCAGCAGCCGACCCAGCACGGCGGCCACGGCCAGCCGGCGAAGCCGGGCGACGGCAAGTGACCGCCTGGAGGCGCGGTGCCGGTCCCGGAGACCGCCCCGCGCCTCCAGACCGTCGCGTTCTCCACAGGCGCCTCGCGCGTCGTGGGGCACCAATAGACTGGTGGGCATTCCACGAACCGATCGACGGAGCACCATGCCTGACATCACGAGCGAGCAGGTCGCCCACCTGGCGAACCTCGCACGTATCGCACTCACGCCCGAAGAGATCGAGAAGCTGACCGGGGAGCTCTCGCACATCGTCGAGAGCGTCGCCCGCGTCGCCGAGGTCGCCACCCCGGACGTCCCCGCGACGAGCCACCCGGTGCCGCTCGGCAACGTCACCCGGCCCGACGTGGTCGGGCCGACCCTCACGCAGGAGCAGGCGCTCTCGGGTGCACCGGACTCCGACGGTGAGCGGTTCCGCGTGACCGCGATCCTCGGCGAAGAACAGTAGGGCGACAGAACAGTGACCAACGACATCACCCGCCTCAGCGCCGCCGCGCTCGCCGACGCCCTCGTGGCGCGCGACGTGTCGAGCGTCGAGGCCACCCAGGCGCACCTCGACCGCATCCAGGCGGTGGACGGCGACGTCCACGCGTTCCTGCACGTCAACCAGAACGCCCTCGCGGCGGCGAAGTCGATCGACTCCCGCCGTGCCGCCGGCGACGACCTCGGCCCGCTGGCTGGTGTGCCGATCGCCGTGAAGGACGTCCTGTGCACGCAGGACATGCCGACCACCTCGGGCTCGAAGATCCTCGAGGGGTGGGTGCCGCCGTACGACGCCACCCCGGTCGCGAAGCTCCGCGCCGCCGGCCTCGTGCCGCTCGGCAAGACCAACATGGACGAGTTCGCGATGGGCTCGACGACCGAGTTCTCGGCGTACGGCCCGACGCACAACCCGTGGGACCTCGACCGGATCCCCGGCGGCTCCGGCGGTGGCTCGGCCGCGGCGGTCGCCGCGCACGAGGCACCGCTCGCCCTCGGCTCCGACACCGGTGGCTCGATCCGCCAGCCGGGCGCCGTCACCGGCACCGTCGGCGTGAAGCCGACCTACGGCGGGGTCAGCCGCTACGGGGCGATCGCGCTCGCGTCGAGCCTCGACCAGGTCGGTCCGGTGTCCCGCACCGTCCTCGACGCCGCGCTCCTGCACGACGTCATCGGCGGGCACGACCCGAAGGACTCGACCTCGATCCCGGACGCCTGGCCGTCGATGGCCGCCGCCGCGCGTGAGGGCCTGCAGGCCGACACGCTCCGTGGGCTCCGCGTCGGCGTGGTGAAGGAGCTCGCCGGTGGCGAGGGCTTCCAGGCCGGCGTCACGCAGCGCTTCCGCGAGACGGTGGCGATCCTCGAGTCCGCCGGGGCCCAGGTCGTCGAGATCGACGCTCCCTCGTTCGCGTACGCGATCAGCGCCTACTACCTGATCCTCCCGGCCGAGGCGTCGTCCAACCTGGCGAAGTTCGACTCGGTGCGCTTCGGCCTCCGCGTCACGCCGGAGAACGGTGCCACGGTCGAGGACGTCATGGCCGCCACGCGCGAGGCCGGCTTCGGCCCCGAGGTGAAGCGTCGCATCATCCTCGGCACCTACGCCCTGAGCGCCGGCTACTACGACGCCTACTACGGCTCGGCGCAGAAGGTCCGGACCCTGGTGCAGCGCGACTTCACGGCCGCGTTCGAACAGGTCGACCTGCTCGTCAGCCCGTCGGCGCCGACGACCGCGTTCCCGATCGGTGAGCGCATCAACGACCCGCTCGCGATGTACCTCAACGACCTCACGACGATCCCGGCCAACCTGGCGGGCGTGCCCGGCATGAGCATCCCGAACGGCCTGGCGCCCGAGGACGGCCTGCCGACCGGGGTGCAGCTGATGGCCCCGCAGCGCGAGGACGCCCGGCTCTACCGCTACGGCGCGGCACTCGAGCGCCTGCTCGAGCAGCAGTGGGGACACCCGCTCATCGACAGCATCCCGGACCTCGACCAGAGTCAGCAGTCCGCTGCGCAGGAAGGTGTGATCTGATGGCGCAGAAGGACGCGCTGATGGACTTCGACGAGGCACTCCGGCGGTACGAGCCGGTCCTCGGTTTCGAGGTCCACGTCGAACTCGCGACGAAGACCAAGATGTTCTCCGACGCCCCGAACTTCTTCGGTGGCGAGCCGAACACGAACGTGACCCCGGTCGACCTCGGGCTGCCCGGGTCGCTGCCGGTCGTCAACGCGCAGGCCGTGCGGTACTCGATCCAGCTCGGCCTCGCGCTCGGCTGCTCGATCGCCGAGTCCTCGCGGTTCGCCCGGAAGAACTACTACTACCCGGACAACCCGAAGAACTACCAGATCTCGCAGTACGACGAGCCGATCGCGTACGAGGGCGAGGTCGAGGTGGAGCTCGCCGACGGCACGATCTTCAACATCCCGATCGAGCGCGCCCACATGGAAGAGGACGCCGGCAAGCTGACCCACGTCGGCGGTGCCACCGGACGCATCCAGGGCGCCGAGTACTCGCTCGTCGACTACAACCGCGCCGGGGTCCCGCTCGTCGAGATCGTCACGAAGCCGATCGTCGGTGCCGAGCACCGTGCCCCCGAGCTGGGTGCGGCCTACGTGCAGGTCATCCGCGACCTCGTGCGGGCGCTCGGCGTCTCCGAGGCCCGCATGGAGCGCGGCAACCTGCGCTGCGACGCGAACATCTCGCTGCGTCCCCGCGGGCAGGAGAAGCTCGGCACCCGCACCGAGACGAAGAACGTCAACTCGTTCCGGGCCGTCGAGCGTGCCATCCGCTACGAGATCCAGCGGCAGGCCGCGATCCTCGCCGACGGTGGCACGATCACGCAGGAGACCCGGCACTGGCACGAGGACACCGGTCGCACCTCGGCCGGCCGACCCAAGTCGGACGCCGACGACTACCGCTACTTCCCGGAGCCCGACCTGCTCCCCGTGGTGCCGGACCCGGCCGTGATCGAGGAGCTCCGGGCGTCGCTGCCGGAGGCCCCGGTGGCGCGCCGTCGTCGGCTCAAGGGGGACTGGGGGTTCGCCGACCTCGAGTTCCAGGACGTCGTGAACGGCGGGCTGCTCGACGAGGTCGAGGGCACCGTCGCCGCCGGAGCGGCACCGCAGGCCGCCCGCAAGTGGTGGACCGGCGAGATCAGCCGTGTCGCCAACGCGCAGGACTCCGCGCCCGGTGACCTCGTGTCGCCGCAGCACGTCGCCGAGGTCATCGCGCTCGTCGAGTCCGGTGACCTGACGGACCGTCTGGCACGCCAGGTGCTCGAGGGCGTCATCGCCGGCGAGGGTTCGCCGGCCCAGGTCGTCGAGGCCCGCGGGCTCAAGGTCGTCTCCGACGACTCGGCCCTCACCGCCGCCGTCGACGAGGCCCTCGCCGCCCAGCCCGACGTGCTGGCGAAGATCCAGGACGGCAAGGTGCAGGCCGCCGGAGCCATCATCGGTGCCGTCATGAAGGCCATGAAGGGCCAGGCCGACGCGGCTCGCGTCCGTGAGCTGGTGCTGGAGCGCGCACAGCAGTCCTAGACGGACCTGACTGGCGACGGGAGGCACGGTGCCGGCTGGCACCGTGCCTCCCGTCCAACCTGGGGACGCGTCAGCAACCCGGTGACAAGATGAGTCGTGTCCGCAACGATCCGCGCCATCGGTACCGCCGTCCCGACGAGGACGCTCGAGCAGGCGGCGGTCCGGGACCTGTTCGTCCGGCAGCCCGACCTCGGTCGGCTCGGCCGCCGACTCGTGCCCGCCGCCTTCGACGCGTCCGCCGTCGAGCACCGGCACACCGTGCTCGACGAGCTCGACGCCTCGCATGCGGCCGGCACCTTCCGCGACGACGCGGGCATCCTCCGCTCGCCGTCCACTGGCACGCGCAACGACCGGTACCGCGAACTCGCTCCGCCGCTGTTCGTCGCCGCCGCACAGGACGCCGTGCAGCGTGCGGGCATCGATGCGACGTCGATCACCCACGTCGTCACCGTGTCGTGCACGGGCTTCACGCAGCCCGGGCCGGACCTCGACATCGTCCGCGAACTCGGCCTCCGACCGACCGTCTTCCGCCAGCACATCGGGTTCATGGGGTGCTGCGCGGCCTTCCCGGCGCTCCGCGTCGCCGACGCCTTCGCCGCCTCGGACCCGGACGCCGTCGTGCTCGTGGTGTGCGCCGAGCTCTGCACCCTGCACGTCCGCGCCTCGGACGACCCGGACCAGATCGTCGCCAACAGCGTCTTCGGGGACGGCGCCGCCGCGGTCGTCGTGACGGCGGACGGCCCCGGCCTGCGGATGGACGACTTCGCCACCACGGTCGTACCCGAGGGCGCGTCGGAGATGGCGTGGAACATCGGCGACGAGGGCTTCGAGATGGTCCTCAGCACCGCCGTCCCGAAGCTCGTCGGCGCGACCGTCGCGCAGGCCGTCGGACCGCTGCTGCCGGCCGGGGGAGCCGCGGACATCCCGGTGTGGGCCGTGCACCCCGGTGGTCGCGCGATCCTCGACCGGACGCAGGACGCCCTCGGCCTGTCCGACGAGGCGATGGGTCCGAGCCGTGCGGTCCTCCGCGACCACGGCAACATGTCCAGCGCCACCGTGCTGTTCGTCCTCCGGCACGCACTCGACGACGGTGTCGACGACGGCACACCGGTCGTCGCCCTCGCGTTCGGACCCGGCCTGACGGTCGAGGCGGCGCGGCTCACCGCGGTCGGGACGACCCCGCGGACCGCGGTGCCGGCGGTGACCACGGCGGATGACCGCACCGACGTCCTCGCCGCCGCGACCGCAGGGGTGTCGTGAGCCGGCCCGTCGGACCCGACCCGCGCCTCCCGGTCGACCTGACCCGGCGCGCCGTCGACCTGCGCGAGCTGATGGACGAACCGGACTGCGATCCCCAGGCGCTCGCGCGGACGTTCCGGCGGTTCGCGCTCGTGAACGCGCTCGTCAGCGGTTGGCGGGCCGTGTGGCGGACCCACGTGGCTCCCGCGCTGCCGGCGGACGGCCGCGGGCGCGTGCTCGACCTCGGGTGCGGTGGTGGCGACCTCGCCCGGGCGATCGTGCGCTGGGCGGCCGCCGACGGGTTCGACGTCGAGGTCGTCGGGGTCGATCCGGACCCGCGGGCGATCGACGCGGCGACCCGGTCGACCACGCGCGGCGTCACGTTCCGCGAACAGTCCAGCGGCGACCTGGTCGCGGCGGGGGAGCGGTTCGACGTCGTCGTGTCGAACCACGTGCTGCACCACCTCGGCGACGACGAGCGGCACGGGTTCCTCGCCGACTCGGAGACGCTCGCGGTGAACCGGAGCCTGCACTCGGACATCCGACGATCGACCGAGGCGTACCGCGCCTACGCGCTCGGAGCGGCCTTCGTCGCGGCGGGCACGTTCGTGCGGGTCGACGGACTGCGGTCGATCCGACGCTCGTTCACGCTGCCGGAACTGCGCGAGGCGCTGCCGACCGGGTGGCGCGCGGAGCAGGCGGCCCCGCACCGGGTGCTGGCGATCCGCGACGCCTGAGGTCGCCCGGTCCGGTCACCGGGTCGGCTAGCGTCGGAGCATGGCCCCGGATCCGCTGCACCGCGTCGCGGTCCTCGTGCTCGACGGGGCGAAGCCGCTCGACGTCGGGATCCCCGCGCAGGTCTTCTCGAACCGGCCGAGCATGCCGTACGAGGTGCGGGTGTGCGGGCCACGCGCCGGTCGCATCGCGGGCGGTGACGGGCTGGCGTACGCCGTCGACCACGGGCTCGACGCGCTGGAGTGGGCGCAGACGGTGTTCGTGCCCGGCTACCGGTACCCCGCGGACACACCGCCCCCGGCCGACGTCGTCGCGGCGCTCGCGCGGGCGCACGAGCGCGGCGTGCGGATCGCGGCGATCTCGACGGGAGCGTTCGCGCTCGCCGCCGCCGGGCTCCTCGACGGTCGGCGGGCGACGACGCACTGGCACTACACGCGGGTGCTGCGGGACCGGTACCCCGACGTCGAAGTCGACGAGGACGTGCTGTTCGTCGACGCCGGGTCCGTCCTGACGAGCGCCGGCGCAGCGAGCGGCATCGACCTGTGCCTGCACATCGTCCGGCAGGACCACGGCGTCGCGCTGTCGAACCACGTGGCACGCCGGCTGGTGAGCGCGCCGTACCGGAGCGGCGGGCAGGCGCAGTACGTCCCGCGGAGCATGCCCGAGCCGCTCGGCGACGTCTTCGCCGAGACACGCGAGTGGGCGCTCCGGCACCTCGCCGAACCGTTGACGCTCGAGGTGCTCGCCCGGAACGCCACGGTGTCGCCGCGGACGTTCTCCCGCCGCTTCGTCGAGGACACCGGGTACACGCCGATGCAGTGGGTGCTCCGTGCCCGGGTCGACCTGGCGCGGGAGCTGCTCGAGCGCTCCGACCTCGGGATCGACCAGGTGGCGGAGCGCGCCGGCCTCGGGTCGGACGCGAACCTGCGGACGCACTTCCGGCGGATCCTCGGGACGTCGCCGACGGCGTACCGCCGGACGTTCCAGGACTGAGGCGACCCGTCGCCCGGTTGGCGAGATCCTTCCGGGCGCTGGCTTCCCTGCCACTGGAGCCGCGCCTCCAGGCCGATGAGCATGGACTCCGGAACGAAAGGAAGTCCCATGACCCGCATCGCCATCAACGGCTTCGGCCGCATCGGCCGCAACACCCTCCGCGCGCTCTTCGCCCGCGGTGGTGACGACCTCGAGGTAGTCGCCGTGAACGACCTCACCGCACCCGACACGCTCGCACACCTGTTCCGCTACGACTCGGCGCTCGGCCCGTTCGACGGCACCGTCGAGGTCGACGGCGACACGCTCGTCATCGACGGACGGCGCATCACGGTGCTCGCGTCGCGCGAACCCGCGGAGCTGCCGTGGGCCGAACTCGGCGTCGAGGTCGTGCTCGAGTCGACCGGCCGCTTCACCGCACGGGACGCCGCTGCCGGGCACCTGGCGGCAGGCGCGCGGCGCGTGCTCATCAGCGCGCCGGCGACCGGGGCCGATGCGACCATCGCGTACGGCGTGAACACCGACGTGTTCGACCCTGCTGCGCACACGGTGATCTCGAACGCGTCGTGCACGACCAACGCGCTCGCACCGCTGGCGTCGGTGCTCGACGACCTCGCCGGGATCGAGCACGGCTTCATGACGACCGTGCACGCGTACACCCAGGAGCAGAACCTGCAGGACGGACCGCACCGCGACCTCCGCCGTGCACGGGCCGCCGGCGTGAACATCGTGCCGACGTCGACCGGTGCCGCGAAGGCGATCGGGCTGGTGCTGCCCCGCCTCGAGGGCAAGCTGTCCGGCGACGCGATCCGCGTGCCGGTGCCCGTCGGGTCGCTCGTCGAGCTGAACACCGTCGTGTCGCGGTCCGTCACTGTGGACGAGGTCAACGCGGCGTACCGTGCCGCTGCCGCGGGGCCGCTCGCCGGGGTGCTGGCGTTCACGGCGGACCCGCTCGTGTCGACGGACATCACCGGGCGGCCGGAGTCGAGCATCTTCGACTCGCTGCTCACCCGCGTCGACGAGGGGCGGCACGTGAAGGTCGTGGCCTGGTACGACAACGAGTGGGGCTTCTCGAACCGCGTGGTGGACACGCTGGGGATGCTGGCGCGGGCGGCGTAGGGCGCGGGGCGCGGGCGCGGGCGCGCGGTTGCCGGATTTCGCGCTGAGCGACAGTTCACGGGCTCGAAGCCGCGTGAAGTGTCGTTCAGCGCGAAACGCGGGCGGGGCCGCGGGCCGCCGCCGCCGCGCCCCGCCGCGCCCCGCCGCGCCCCGCGTCAGCGGATCGCGGCCGTGGTGGACGCGAAGGAGCGGGAGCGCACGGCCTCGCGGTAGCGCCGGAGCGCCACCTCGCCGGCACCGACGGACTCCAGCGCCGCCAGCCCCGCACCGAGCACCGGGGGATCGGTCACCCAGGTCGGCACGGCGCCCGGCACCCGCGAAGCGAGCCCCGACACGATGCGGTCGACGAGCATCGGGTCCCGCGCCGCGAGCACACCGCCGCCGAGCACGACCGGCACCGGCGACGACGCCGACCCGCCGAGCCCGAGCCGCCCGAGCGACACCGACGCCAGGAGCACGATCTCCTCGGCCTGCCGTTCGACGACGCTCGTGGCGACGGCGTCTCCTGTTCCGGCGACCTCGAACAGCACCGGGCACAGCCGGTTGAACACGCGGTAGTCGAGGCGTCCGAAGTGGATGGCCTCGGTCACCTCGCGGACGGTGCCGAGTCCGACCGCCGCCGGGACCGCGTCCACGAGCGCCGTCGCCGGGCCACGCCCGTCGTCCGCGCGCGCCGCGTGCCAGAGCGCACGGTTGCCGAGGTACGCGCCGCCGCCCCAGTCGCCGGAGACGTCGCCGATCGCGGGGAACCTCGCGGTCTCGCCGTCGGCGCGCACCGCGAGGGCGTTGATCCCGGTCCCGCACACCACCGCGGCGGCGTCCGGCGACAGCGTCCCGGCGCGCAGCAGCGCGAACAGGTCGTTGTCGAGCACGTCCGGGGCACCGCCGTCGTCGTCCCAGTGGGCGAGAGCAGCCTCGGCCGCGACGAGTTCGTCGTGCAGGTCGAGTCCGGCGAGATACACGTGCGTGGTGCGGATGCGCCGGTCCCCGAGCTCGCGGAGGACCCGGTCACGGACGTCGTCGAGGATCGGTCCGGCGAGGTCCCACCCGCGCGTCTGCGGGTTCGACCCCGGTCCGCGCGCGTGCCCGACGAGCGCGCCGTCGAGTCCGATCGCGACGACGTCGGTCTTGCTGCCGCCGCCGTCGACGGCCAGGACCACGTCGGTCGCGTCCGTCGGTCGCGGGGTCGACGGACTGGAGGCGCGGGTCGTGTCCGCCCCGTCGGTCCGGCTCAGCGCGCCCACGTCAGGTGCTCCGATCGCGCCCACGGCAGGTGCTCCGCGTTCGCGGCCAGGAGCAGGTCGGTGAGCTTCTCCGCCTTGTCGACCTGACCGACGAGCGGGTGCGCCCACATCGCGCGGAGCACCCGGTCGCGCCCGCCGTGCACTGCGGCGTCGAGCGCGAGCCGTTCATAAGCCGCGACGTGCGACACGAGGCCGACCATGTCCTCGGCGAGCGGGGCCACCGGCAGCGGGGTGATCGCCTGCCGGGTGACGCGTGCCGGCACCTCGATGACGTGGTCGTCGGGCAGGAACGGGAAGGTGCCGTCGTTCCGCACGTTGAGCACCTGCACGTCGCCGCGGTCTCCGAGGATCGAGGACAGCACGTCGATCGCGGCCTCGGAGTAGTACGCGCCACCGCGCTGCTCGAGTTCGACCGGCTTCGTGACGACCGACTCGTCGGCGTACTTCGCCAGGAGCGCCCGCTCGGTCGCCATCACGGCCTCGGCGCGGGTCGGCTCGCGGAGCTGTTCCTCGAGCACGATGTCGTGCGAGTAGAAGTACCGCAGGTAGTACGAGGGGACCGCGTGCTGCAGGCGGATGAGGTCCTCGTGCATGTGCACGCTCTCGGCCATCCGGGCCAGCGCGTCACCCGGCGCGAGCAGCTCGTCGAGCACGTCGCGCGTGGTGCCGTCGGCGCCGGTGACGTGCACGCCGCGCTCCCAGGTGAGGTGGTTCAGGCCGACGTGGTCGAGCCGCACGTGGTCGGGAGCGACGCCGAACTCCTTCGCGAAGCGGCGCTGGAAGCCGATCGCGACGTTGCAGAGCCCGACGGCCCGGTGCCCGGCCTCGAGGAGTGCCCGCGTGACGATGCCGACCGGGTTCGTGAAGTCGACGATCCAGGCGTCCGGCTTCGCGTGCTTCCGGACGAGCTCGGCGTACTCGAGGACGACGGGCACGGTGCGGAGCGCCTTCGCGAAGCCCCCCGGGCCGGTGGTCTCCTGCCCGATGCAGCAGGTCTCGTGCGGCCAGGTCTCGTCCTGCTGCCGTGCGGCCTGCCCGCCGATGCGGAGCTGGAACATCACCGCGTCGGCGTCGCTGACCCCGGCGACGACGTCGTCGGTCACGTGCACGGTGCCCGGGTGCCCGGCGTGCGCGAACATCCGCTTCGCGACACCGCCGACCAGCTCGCGCCGGACCGGGTCGGGGTCGACGAGCCAGAGTTCGTCGATGGGCAGCTGGTCGCGGAGCCGGGCGAAGCCGTCCACGAGTTCGGGGGTGTAGGTGGATCCGCCACCGATGACTGCGAGTTTCACTGTGGTGCTATCCCTTCACGCCGGTGAGCGCGATGCCCTCGACGAATGCCTTCTGTGCGAAGAAGAAGATGATGACGACGGGGACCATGACGACGACGGTCATCGCCATCGTCATCGACCAGTCGGTGCCGTGCTGCCCACGGAACGTGGCGAGCCCGTAGGCCACCGGCCAGGCGGCCTGGTTCTCGGAGGCGTAGAGGAGCGGGCCGTAGTAGTCGTTCCACGAGTGGAAGAACATGAAGATCGCCGCCGACGCGATGCCCGGGCGGGCCATCGGGACGACCACGCGCCAGAGCACGCCCCACTCGCTGCAGCCGTCCATGCGGGCGGCGTCGCCGTACTCCTTCGGGATGGTCATGAAGAACTGGCGGAGCAGGAAGATGCTGAACGCGTCGCCGAGCAGGTTCGGCAGGATCAGCGGCCACAGGGTGCCGGTCAGGTGCAGGTGCGACCACATCACGTAGACCGGCACCGCGGTGACCTGCGGGGGCAGGAGCATCGCGACGATGATCACCGTGAAGATCAGGTTCGCGCCCTTGAACTTGATCTGGGCGAGGGCGTACGCGGCCGGCACGGAACTGACGAGCATGAACGCGGTGGCGAGCACGGCGTACATCGACGAGTTGCCGAACCACTGCGCGAGCGGCAGCTCGGTGAACACCCGCCCGTAGTTCGACAGGTCGAACGGCCGCGGCAGGATCGACGCCGTGAGGGCCTGGTTGCTCGACATCAGCGAGGTCAGGATCACGAACACGATCGGGGCGATCGTCAGGACACCGAGGGCGACCAGCGCGGCGTGCTCGGCGATCCAGACGAGGGTCCGGCCACGGGGCTTGCCGGTGCGGGGTGCGGAGCCCCGGGGCGCCCGGGTGAGCGGGGACTGGGACACAGCGGTCATCAGGACTCCTCGGGGCGGAAGACGGAGATGCGGCGCATCGTGAAGACGAGCACCACGGCGGTGATCACGAACAGGACGACGGCCATCGCGGACGCGTAGCCGAACTGGAAGTTCGCGAACCCGTGCTGGTAGAGCAGCTCGGTGTAGGTGAGCAGCGACGTGCCCGGGTAGCCGAGCTGTGCAGCGGTCCCACCACCGATCGTCGCCTTGCCGCTCGCGACGCCGGAGGCCACCGCGGCCTCGGTGAAGTACTGCAGCGCCGCGATCACGCCCGTCACGGCCGCGAAGCCGATGACCGGCGCGATGGTCGGCAGCGTGATGTGCCGAACCTGCTGGACGCCGTTCGCCCCGTCGAGCGACGCGGCCTCGTACAGGTCGCGCGGCACGTCGAGCAGGGACGCCAGGAAGATGATCATGATGTCGCCCATCACCCAGACGCCCATGATCACGAGCGAGGGCTTCGACCACGCGGGGTCGTTGAACCACAGCGGGCCCTCGATCCCGAACACCTTGAGGATCTGGTTGACGGGCCCGGTGCCGGGGTTGAACAGGAACACGAACGCGACGACACTCGCCACCGGCGGGACCAGGGCGGGCAGGTAGAACAGTGTGCGCCAGAACCCGGTCGCGGTCTTCGCGCGGCTGAGGAGTCCCGCCACCAGCAGGCCGCAGACGATCCGGACCGGCACGAGGATGACGACGAACCACAGCGTGTTGACGACCGCGGGGCCGATCTGGGGGTCCTGCGTGAACAGGAACCTGTAGTTCAGCAGCCCGACGAACTCCGGCTCCTGCAGCTGGTTGTAGCGCGTGAACGAGTAGAAGATCGACGCGACGAGCGGGTACGCGAAGAAGATCACGAGGCCCGCCAGGGCCGGCGCCAGCATCGTCAACGCGACCAGGCGGCGCCGCGACTCGGCGGACCGCGGCCGACGTCGTGCGGCCGTCGGGGGCACTGGACCCGACCCCGTCGGGCCGGCGGGCCGGGAGGCGCGGGCGAGCCGCGCCTCCCGGCCGGTCGTCTTGGTGGTGACGCTCATCACGGACCAGCCAGCTGGTTCGCGTTGTCGATGTCCGAGTCGAGCTTCTTGAGCTTCGCGTCGAGGTCGCCGCCGTTCTGCTGGTATGCCTGCCAGAACTTCGTGAAGGTGCCGATGTAGGCGGCGCCGTCCGCGGTGCCCGGCGAGGTCATCGTGTCCTTGTTCCCCGCGACGTCGACGAAGGTCTTGTAGTTCGCGTCGACCTCGAGGTCGGGGGACTCCAGCGCCGAGGTGAGCGTCGGGATGTTCTTCAGGCCGTTGCCCATCGTGACCTGCGCGTCGGTGTTCGTGGACAGGTACTTCAGGAGCGCCCACGACAGCTCGGGGTTCTTCGAGCCCTTCGCGATGCCCGCCACGTTGCCCGCGATGTACGTCGAGCCGTAGTTGCCGAGGCCGTCCATCACGGGTGTCGGCGCGGTGCCGTAGTCGAGGTCCGGCTTCTGGTCCTTGATGAACGCGGTGCGGTACTCACCGTCGATCTGCATCGCGACCTGTCCGGTCTGGAACGCGTTGTCGGCGGCGAACTCCTGGCCGAGGCCCGACGTGAAGGCCTTGAGCTTGTCGTACCCGATCTCGTCGACGAAGCCCTTCTGCCACGTGATGAGCTTCTTCCACGCGGCGGACGTGCCGATCTCGCTGTTGCCCTTGCTGTCCAGCCACGAGCCGTCGACCATCGGCGCCCAGTGCTCGGGCGAGTTCTCGTAGAAGTCGATGAGCGGGTTGAACCCGAGCTGCTTGATCGACCCGTCGGCGTTGTACGTCGTCAGCTTCAGCGCGTCGGCCTTGAGCTCGTCGAGCGTCTTCGGCGGTGCCGAGATGCCGGCCGACTTGAGCGCCGCCTTGTTGTACATCAGGGCGCTCACGTCGGCGAGGGCCGGCAGCGTGCACCGGGTGCCCTTGTACTGCGTGTACGACTGCACGGCCTTGGGGATGTCGGACAGGTCGACCTTGTCGCGCTTGATGTACGGCGACAGGTCACGGAAGGCGCCGGAGGAGCAGAAGCTGCCCACGATCGCCGTCGAGTAGGACAGGCCCACGTCGATGTTCTGCCCGGACGAGATCGCCTTCTGCAGCTTCTCGTCGTCCTGTCCGGCGTGGATGTCCACCGTCACGCCGGGGTTCGCCTTCTCGAAGCCGGCGACGGCGCTCTTCACGACACCCGCCTCGCGTCCGGTGAAGAAGTGCCAGAGGGACACCGTGCCCTTGAGGTCCTTCGGGGCCTTGTCGGCGACGTCGGCCGCACTGCTGCCGGAGCTGCAGCCGGCGACGACGAGGGCGCCGGCGGCGGCGATGGCGGTGGCTGCGGCGATGCGCCGGAGCTTCGGACTGGGGAGTGACATGCGGAACTCGCTCTCTGATCTCGCTCCGGTACGGGCCGCGTGCGGGCGCGCCGAAGAGCCCTCGGACAGGGCTGGGGTGGAGGTGCCTCGAGTGGTGCGGGTGGGACTCCGTCGTGCGGAGTCGTTCAGGGGCGCTCGACGGGGTCGGGTGCGGGCGCATCGTCGCTGATGCGTTCGAGCCGGTCCGCGAGCGCGGTGCGGACGACGTCGATGAGGACGTGCCGCGCACCGTGCAGGACGGGGGTGTCGGGGACGCCGGGTGCCACGACGGCGGTGGACCAGCGGGTGCGGGTCCGGAGCCAGGCGGTCACGGCGGCGGCCAGGGCGGGTCCGCCCGCGATGCCGGTCGGGCCGTGCAGGACGACCGTCTCGGGATCGGCGACGGCGAGGGCGGGGAGCACGTTGTGCCCGACGCGCTCGCCGAGGGCGGCGGTGAAGGGGTGCTGCTCGGGGAGTCCGGGCAGCTGCGGGAGCACCTGGCGCCAGTCGGCTACGGTGCCGTCCGGTGCCGTGATCCCGTGCTCGGCGGCCAGGGCGACGATCGCGGGCTCGGAGATGAGGTCCGCGACGATCGTGGCCGTCGGGTCGATGGAGCGTGCATCGGCGGGCACGCTGAGGTAGCCGATCTCGCCCGCGGCACCGGACGCGCCGGTGTGCAGGTGACCGTGCAGGTCGAGGGCCATGCCGAGGCCCTCCGCCATCCAGAACAGGGCGAACGAGCCGGGAGCGCGGCCGGCGCCCATGTTCCGTTCGGCGATCGCCGCGAGGTTCGCGTCGTTCTCGATCACGACGCGGACGCCGAGCGCCTGCGAGAGCGTGGCGGACACCTGGTCGCGGGGCCAGCCGGGCAGGCCGTCGGTGAAGATGAGCGTGTCGGTGGCGTGGTCGACGCTCGCCTGCACGCCGACGGCGACCGCGGTGACGAGCTCGGGGTCCACGTCGGCCGCGGCGGCGGCGCGGGAGATCGCGGCGGCGACGATGTCGGCGCCGGGTGCGCACAGTTCGTCGGAGGACATGGTGTGCGTCGCCACCGGGAACGTGCGGCCGGCGGCGTCCACCACGGTCGAGCGGACGTCGACGAGCTGGACGTCCACGGCGACGCCGAGGTCGCGGTCGGTGATCGCCTCGTACACGACGGCGCTCGGGCCGCGGCGGCCGGCCTGGGAGGCGGTTCCGGCTTCGCGGATGAGGTCGGCCGACTCGAGCCGGCGGATGATCTCCGCAGCGGTCGGCTTGCTGAGCCCGGTGCGCTGCGCGATCTCGTTGCGGGTGAGCGGGCCGTCGTCGAGCAGGAGCTCGAGGGCGGCGCGGTCGTTGAGGACGCGCAGGAGCCCGGGCTGCCCGGGGGTGCGTCCTCGTGTGGTCATGTCGAGGACTGTAACGGACAACCTTCTTTACTGAAAGGTTTGTTTACCGATTCGAAACACGCGTTCTGCTGCGCGAAACGTGGGGGTGTTGCGGCGGCGGGATCGCGTGAGGCGTTGATGCCGTCGGCTCGCGTCACGTCGTTTTGCGCTCACCGACACCTCACGGACACGACGGCGCGTGAGGTGTCGGTGACCGCGAAAACTCGCAGGCCCGCGGCCGCAGCACGCGCAGCGCGCGCCCGCAGGCCCGCGGCCGCAGCACGCGCGGCGCGCAGCCCGAGACGCGCGCGTGGGGCGCCTACGGCCGCAGCAGCACCTTGATCGCCCGGCGCTCGTCCATCGCCCGGTACGCCTCGGCGGCCTCGTCGAGCGGCAGCTCGAGGTCGAACACCCGCCCGGGGTCGATCGCCCCCGACAGCACGTCGGGCAGCAGCTCCGGGATGTACTTCCGCGCCGGCGCCATGCCGCCCGCGATAGCGATGTTCGTGTCGAAGAGGTAGCGGGTCCCGATCGTGGGCACCCCGTGCGGGACCCCGACGAAGCCGAGGTTGCCGCCGGCCCGCACCGAGTGCAGCGCCTGGTCCATGCTCTCCTCGGTGCCCACGGCCTCGACCGCGCAGTCCGCCAGGTCGCCCCCGAGGAGCTCCCGGATCGCCGCGACCCCGGCCTCGCCCCGCTCCGCCACGATGTCGGTCGCGCCGAACTCGCGGGCGAGCGCCTGCCGGTCGGCGTGCCGGCTCATCGCGATGATCCGCTCGGCACCGAGCCGCTTCGACGCGAGCACGGCCGACAGCCCGACCGCGCCGTCGCCGACCACGACGACCGTCTTGCCCGGACCGACCGCTGCGGAGACGGCGGCGTGGTGGCCGGTGGAGAAGACGTCGGACAGCGTCAGCAGGGACGGCACGAGCGCCGGGTCGACCGGGCCGGGCACCGCGACGAGCGTCGCGGCGGCGTCCGGGATCCGGACGTACTCGGCCTGCGCACCGCCGACCGGGTCGCCGTACGCGTCGTCCGCGCCGAAGCCGGACAGGTGGTCGCAGCCCGTGGTCATGCCGTGGCGGCAGGCCTGGCAGGTGCCGTCGTTCATCGTGAACGGGGAGATGACGAAGTCGCCCTCGTGGAGCGTCGTGACGTCGTCCCCGACGGCGACGACCTCGCCGACGAGCTCGTGCCCGATCGGGCGGGGCCGCTTCGTCTCGGTGACGCCCCGGTACGGCCAGAGGTCCGACCCGCACACGCAGGCGGCGACGACCCGGACGACGACGTCCTTCGGGGTGATGATGGTGGGCTGGTCACGGTCCTCGACGCGGATGTCGTTCGGGGCGTGGATGATCGCTGCGCGCAAGAGGGGTGCCTTCCGTCGAGATGGTGGGGGATCGGCCGGTCGACGTCGTCCGGAGCCGCCTCGACAGTACCCTCGTGCGGGTGGACGACGACCGGTACGGCAGTGACGTGCTCTCGGGTGACTGGCGCTCGAAGGGCGTGAAGAAGGTGCGGCAGGTGCCGCTCGAACGCGACATGGTGCTCGAGGACCCGGTGACCGGCTGGGCCGGCGCGGTGGTCCGGCTCGAGGCCGGCAACGTCGAGCTCGAGGACTGGAAGGGGCGCACCCGCTCGTTCCCGTTCAGCGGGCAGTTCCTGCTCGAGGGCGAGCTCGTCACCCTCGGTCGCCCGCAGGCTCCGGTGGGCCGGTCTGCCGAAGCTGCACCGCCAGCCAGGAGGCCCGGGGCCGCGCCCGCCGTCCGGCAGGCGTCCGACGGCGGTCGCCTCCGCACCGCGTCCGGATCGTTCGCGGTCGAGTCGCAGCGCGCGCGGGTCGCGCTCCCGAGTCGGATCATGGTCGAGGGCAAGCACGACGCCGAGCTCGTCGAGAAGGTGTGGGGGACCGACCTGCGTGTCGAGGGCGTCGTCGTCGAGGAGCTCTCCGGCGTCGACAACCTCGCCGACGTGCTCGAGGAGTTCCGCCCGACCCGCGACCGCCGCGTCGGGGTGCTCGTCGACCACCTCGTCCCCGGCTCGAAGGAGTCCCGGTTCGCCGACGCCGTGATGCGGGGGAAGTGGGGCGCGCACGTGCTCGTCGTCGGGCACCCGTTCGTCGACGTCTGGCAGTCCGTGAAGCCCGCCCGGGTCGGGCTGCGGGCGTGGCCGACGATCCCGCGGTCGATCGAGTGGAAGCAGGGCATCTGCCAGGCGCTCGGCTGGCCGCACGCCGAGCAGGCGGACATCGCCCGGGCCTGGCAGCGGATCCTCGGTCAGGTCCGCACCTTCGCCGACCTCGAGCCGGAGCTGCTCGGCCGCGTCGAGGAGCTCATCGACTTCGTGACCGAGCCGAAGGCCTGAGAACCCGGCCGATCCGTCAACAGGCCTGCGATTCCGGGGGTGATCCGCGCCTCCCGGCCTACTGTGGAGGGATGGACGGCATCGAGGGGCGCGTACGCGGCGCGGTCGATGTCTGGCTGCGCTGGCTGCCCCGCTGGCAGATCGGCACCGCCCGTCCGCGCACCCGCATCTGCCGGAAGTGCACCGGCTCGCCCATCGCGAGCGCCGCGGGCTTCGGTCCGGACGTGCCGCATGCCGTGCAGCACGCGCTCATCGGGCGCATCTCGACCATCGTCGAGGACGCCGTCGACGACTACACGGCCAGGAACCTCCCGCTGCTGCAGCGCGAACTCGAGCGCGCGGACGCGCGGAAGCGGCATGCGGGGTACCAGCCGACCGAGGGACTCTCGCCCGAGTTCCAGGGCCTCGACGTCGACCCGGAGCCGTCGCCGGGCGAGCCGTTCCTGTTCACCCTCGGGGAGCTGACCGGCACGGGCGCGGGCGAGCAGTCACCGCGCGAGCCGCTGTCGGACGAGGCTAAGGCGGCGCTGCGCCACGAGATCGAGCTCTCCGACGAGTGCGCCCGGTCCACGGGCACCGCGGTGTGCCTCGCGCTCATCGAACACCGCCCGCGGATCGCCGAGGCCGTCGAACGCCTGGTCGAGCCGCAGATCGCCGCGCTGGTGTCGGACATGTTCCGTGGGTTCGACGGACCGGAGGACGGTCCGCGCAGCGGGCTCTTCTGAGCTCAGCGCACGTCGGTGCCGGCGACCGCGTTCCGCCGGTCGAGCGCGCGCAGCACGAGCCGCGCGATCCCGCGCCACCCGAGCAGGAACACCGCGAGGACGATCGTCGCGACGATGACGAACGAGATCGGCAGCGGGTTGCCGTCGACGTCGCCCTGCCCCGTCGCGACGCGGATCGCGAGCCCGACGAAGACGGTCAGGATCCACACGACGACACCGGTCGGCCAGAAGCGCAGCGGACGTGCCCACGCGCCGCTCGTCACGTACCCGATCGCCCATCCGGCGAGGAAGGGGTACGCCGTCGTCCAGAGCGCGAGCGCGGACTCCGACTCGCCGTGCGAGGAGCGCCCGACGAGGGCGAACAGGACGATGAGCACGACGTCGATCACGGCTGCCAGCCAGCCCCAGGTGCGTTGGGTCACACCACATTCTCGCAGGCCGTCGTTCACCGGGAGGCCACCTGCGGTTCGCCCGCTCCTGGGACGATGCGCTGATGACGCTGCGCTCGGAGACCCCGCTCGCGACGGTCGGTGCGGACCCGTCACGCGCCTCCGTTCCGGACCCGGCCTGGAGGCACGGCGTGCGCCCGCCACGCCTCGTCGCCCACCGCGGTGCGCCGCGCGTCCGGCGCGAGAACACGCTGCCCGCCGTCGCGGTCGCCGAGGCGCTCGGCGCGGAGACGGTCGAGGTGGACGTCCGGCGCACGGCGGACGGCGTCGCGGTGCTGCTGCACGACGAGACCCTCGGGCGGATGTGGGGCGACGCACGGCGGGTGTCCGAGGTGGCATGGTGCGACGTCGCCCGGCTCGGGAACGGCCTCGACCGGATCCCGCGCCTCGACGCCGTGCTCGAACGGCTCGACGGCTGCCGCTCGTCCCTGCTCATCGACCTGACGGACGCGGCGGACGCCGTCGTGGCCGCTCGGACGGTCGCCGGGCACCGCGGCACGACGGCGGTCGCGTGGTGCGGCGCGCCCGCGGCGATGGCGGCGGTCCGCGCAGAGCTCCCCGACGCGGACGTGTGGCTCGCGTGGAAGTCGCTCGAGCCGCCGACCCCGGCCGACCTCGACGCGCTGAGGCCGACCACCCTCAACCTCGACGTCGCGTTCCTCGCCCCGCGCACGGTCGAGGCCGCGCACGCCCTCGGGCTCCGCGTCGCCGTCTGGACCGTGGACGACGCCGAACCCGCGCTCTGGGCGGCCCGACTCGGCGTCGACTCGATCACGACGAACGACGTCGCCTCGATCCGTGCCGCCCTCGCCGCCGCCGAGCGCGACGGCTGGCCCGAACGCGAGCGCGAGTCCACCGAGACCGAGGTCGCGACCCGCGCCCAGGCCCTGGCGCACCGCCTCGCCCACGAGGTCATCGCGCTCACCCGGGAGCACCCGGTCCGGTCTGTGACCACGAAGACGGACCCGGCGGACCTCGTCACCGACGTCGACCTGCTCGTCGAGCGGCACGTCCGCTCCCGCGTGCGGATGGCGTTCCCCACGCACGGGTTCACCGGCGAGGAGTACGGCGACGCCCCCGGCGACCGGCACCGCTGGTACCTCGACCCCGTCGACGGCACGACGAACCTGGCGAACGGCGTGCCGTGGACGTCGATGTCGCTGTGCCTCACCCGTGGTGGCCGTCCGCTCGTCGGCGTGGTGGCCGATCCGTGGCGAGGCGAGGTCCTCGAGGCCCGGCGTGGGCGCGGAGCCACCCTCCGCGACCGGCAGCTGCGGCTGGACGACTCACCGCGGGCACTCGCCGGGGCCGTGGTCGGCACCGAGCTCGACGGACACCGCCCGTGGCCGGGGTTCGGCGCGTTCCTCGACGCGCTCGCCGACCGATCGTGCACGCTCCGGGTGCAGGGCTCCGGCACGATGACGATCGCCCAGGTCGCCGCCGGTCGGGGGATCGGCGGGTGCGTCTCGGCGTTCGACCCCGTCGACCACGGCGCGGCGGTGCTGCTCGTGCACGAGGCGGGCGGGGTCGTCCTCACCCGTTCCGGGCCGGTGGAGGGGTTCCCGCCGTCGGGGGAGCCGTTCCTCGTGGCGCACCCCGGTGCGGCGGACGAGCTGCACGCGGTGTGGACGGCGGCGCTCGCCGTCGGCTGAGGCGCACGGCGCGCTGCTCGTGTGGCGCGAGGTTCCGGACACGGTGCGGCGGTCCGCGCACCGCACGGAGCACGGAACCCGGCACGGGACGGCGCGGAGGCGCGGGGCGGGGCCGCCACGCGCCTCCAGGCCGGTGGGTGGGGACGCCGGGACCGTCAGGCCTGCGCGATCCGGACCGTGTTGCCGGCCGGGTCGCGGACGGCAGCGTCCCGGACGCCCCAGAACTGGTCGGTGGGCTCCTGCAGCACCTCGGCGTCGGCGCTCGCCGCGATGCGGTCGAAGGTCGCGTCGAGGTCGCCCACCCGGAGCTGGAGCATCGACAGGCTGCCCTTCGCCAGGAGCGCCGCGACGGCGTCGCCGTCCTGCTGTGAGCGGCCCGCGTGCGGCTCCGACAGCACGAGCTCGAGGTCGGCGTGGTCGTCGCTGACCAGGCTCACCCACCGGAAGCCGCCGTTCTCGACGGTGTTCCGGACGGTGAAGCCGAGCACGTCCCCGTAGAAGGCGACGGCGGCGTCGATGTCGTCGGCGAGCACGTGCACGCCACTGATCTGGATCGTCATGGCTGCGACCCTAGGACCGTGGGACCTCGGCGTGCTTCTCCGATCCTGCTCGGTCCGGTCGGGTGACGACCATGGCGTGACAGCTCCAGACCCCGGCGAGCGCGTCGTGGTCGGCGGCACGGTACTGCGTCGGCGTCATCCCGACGAGCTCGGTGAACCGCGACGAGAACGACCCGAGGCTCGTGGCACCGACGGCCATGCAGACCTCGGTCACGCTGAGGTCCGTGCTCCGGAAGAGCGCCTGCGCCCGCTCGATCCGCCGGGTCACGAGGTACGCGTAGGGCGTCTCGCCGTAGGCGGCCCGGAAGCGCCGGGTGAAGTGCGCGGGCGACATGAACGCGACGGCGGCCAGGGACGCGACATCCAGGGGTTCCGCGTACGCACGGTCCATCCGACTGCGGGCCCGGCGCAGCCGTCGGAGTTCGTCGAGGTCCACGGTCACGGTGCCATCCTGCCCCTGACGCTCTCGGCCGACTCTGTGCGCGCGTTCAGTCAGCGGTCGCCGCCGCTCCCTAGGGTGGCAGTCCAACGGCCCTGACGATCCGGATCGGCCGCACCCGAAGGAGCATCGACCATGGGATTCCTCGACCGCCTGCTCGGACGCCCCGACCGCGACCGGGACGGTGCCGGGCAGAACGGTGCCGGACCGAACCAGTGGGGGCAACCCCAGCAGCCGCAGCAGCAGCCGCAGCAGCAGGGGTACCGCTACGGGCAGCAGTCCTACCACCAGCCCACCGCGGCGCCGGCGCCGACCCCGACTCCGCAGGACGGCGGCCACGGCGTGCCGCAGTGGGGTGGTGCGCCCGCCGGCGGACCGGTCGGGGGCCCCGGCGCCTCGACCGACGACGAGCGCGCGGTCGAGCGCTACCGGTACCTCCTCCGCACCGCGCCGCCCGAGCGCATCGAGGAAGTGCACGCCGAGGCGTTCGCGACCCTGACGCCCGAGCAGCGCCGGATGGTCTACGACGAGTTCACCCGCACCGCCCCCGCCGGTGAGGCACCCCGCGGCGACGACCCGCGGTCCCTGGCCCAGGCGGCGACCCGGTCCGAGATCCGCCAGCCCGGCTTCATGGAGCGCTCGCTCGGTGGCGTCGGCGGCGGACGCGGCCCCGGCGGCGGGTTCGGTGGGTTCGGCGGCGGGCAGCGCTCGGGTCCGTCGTTCGGCAGCATGATCGGCGCCTCGATCCTCGGCACGGTGGCCGGCTACGTGATCGGTTCGGCCATCATGAGCGCCTTCCTGCCGGATCCGGGATCGTTCGATGGCGGTACCGACGCTGCGGGTGACGGTGGTTCGGAGGACACTGGTGCCGACTCCGCTGACGGCGGCGCGTCGGATGCCGGCGCGGGCGACGGCGGCGGGTTCGAGAGTGCGGGCTGGGGCGACGGCGGATCTGACTTCGGCGGTGGCTTCGGCGACTTCGGTGGTGACTTCGACGTGTAGCGCGTCGTGCCCCCCACCGACCTACTGATATTCTCCGTGGTCGACAAGGGAGTGCCATGGCCATCATCGAAGCCTCCGGGCTGACGAAGACCTACCGGTCGAAGTCCGGACCGGTCCACGCCCTCGCCGGGCTCGACCTCTCCGTGCCGCAGGGCACCGTCAAGGCGCTGCTCGGTCCGAACGGTGCGGGCAAGACCACGACCGTGAAGGTGCTCACCACCCTCGTCACACCCGACGCCGGCACCGCGACGATCGACGGGATCGACGTCATCGCCGATCCGCAGGCCACCCGGCGGTCGATCGGTGTGTCCGGGCAGTACGCGGCCGTCGACGAGAACCTCACCGGGTTCGAGAACCTCGAGATGATCGGCCGGCTGTACCACCTCGGCCGTCGGACGGCTCGGCAGCGGGCGCGGGAGCTCATCGACGTGTTCGACCTGTCCGAGGCGGGCGACCGTCCCGTGAAGGGGTTCTCCGGCGGCATGCGTCGACGGATCGACCTGGCGGGCGCGCTCGTGATGAACCCCCGCGTCCTGTTCCTCGACGAACCGACCACCGGCCTCGATCCGCGCAGTCGCCTGGCGCTCTGGGGCATCATCGAGGGCCTCGTGGCCGACGGCACGACGGTGCTGCTGACCACGCAGTACCTCGAGGAGGCAGACCAGCTCGCCGACGACATCGCCGTGATCGACGACGGCACCGTGATCGCCGAGGGCACCTCGGACCACCTCAAGGCCCAGGTCGGCGGGCACCGGGTGGTCGTGACCCTCGTCGACCAGGTCGACCGCGACGCCGCGACCACCGTCCTGCGGCGCTACGGCGTCGGCGAGGTCGAGGTCTCCGGCGACGGTCGCACGCACGCCGTCGCGGTCGAGGCCGGGCCCTCGGCACTGCAGCGGGTCCTCGCCGACCTC
This sequence comes from Curtobacterium sp. MCBA15_008, assembly GCF_001865065.1. GTDB lineage: Bacteria > Actinomycetota > Actinomycetes > Actinomycetales > Microbacteriaceae > Curtobacterium. Next base: position 38,305 of record NZ_MJGN01000003.1, read on the forward strand.
GGCGAGGCGGGCATCGAGCTGCACGACGCGGGCATGCGCCGCCCGACGCTCGACGACGTCTTCCTCCGGCTCACCGGTCACGCCGCCACCGACGACGACGGTGACGACGCGACGACGAAGAAGGACGCCAAGAAGGACGCCAAGAAGGACAAGCAGAAGGAGCCGGCCCGATGACCGCCACCACCACGGCGCTCGGCCGGCAGCTGCCCGTCGTCGTCACCTCGCCCGCCGCGATCTGGTTCGAGGACGGCTGGACCGTCACGAAGCGGAACCTCATCAAGATCAAGCGGTCGCCGGACATGCTCGTCTTCGCGGTGCTGCAGCCGATCATGTTCGTGCTGCTCTTCAGCCAGGTCTACGGCGGCGCGATCGCGGTGCAGGGCACCGACTACACGCAGTTCCTGATGGCGGGGATCTTCGCGCAGACGGTCGTCTTCGGGGCGACGTTCTCCGGGTCGGCGATGGCGCAGGACCTCAAGGAGGGTCTGATCGACCGGTTCCGCACGCTGCCGATGTCGGCGTCCGCGGTGCTCGTGGGCCGGACGAACTCCGACCTCGTGCTCAACGGGATCTCGATGGCGATCATGATGCTGACCGGCCTCGCGGTCGGGTGGCGCGTGAACTCGTCGCCGCTGGAGTTCCTGGCCGGCGTCGGGCTGCTCCTGCTCTTCAGCTACGCGTTCAGCTGGGTGATGGCGCTGCTCGGCATGAGCGTGAAGACGCCCGAGGTGATCAACAACGCCTCGTTCATGATCCTGTTCCCGCTGACCTTCGTCTCGAACGCGTTCGTGCCGAGCGACACCCTGCCGCTCGTGCTGCGGGTCTTCGCGGAGTGGAACCCGGTGTCGTCGCTCGTCCAGGCCGCGCGCGAGCTCTTCGGCAACGTCGGGTCGGCGCCGGTGCCGGACATCTGGACGATGCAGCACCCGATCGTCACGGTGCTCATCGGCATCACCGTGATGCTGGTGGTCTTCGTGCCCTGGTCGGTGAACAAGTACACCCGGATCAGCGCGAAGTAGCGGCGGCGGCCTCCGGCGGGACCGTCAGAGCAGCTTCCGCTGGAGCGCCCACGCCGTCAGCTCGTGCCGGTTGGACAGCTGCAGCTTCCGCAGGACCTTCGACACGTGCGTCTCGACGGTCTTCACCGAGATGAAGAGCTCGGCGGCGACCTCCTTGTACGCGTAGCCGCGTGCGATCAGCCGCATCACCTCCTGCTCACGCGCGGACAGTCGGTCGAGCTCGGCGTCACCCTGGGCGGTCTCGCCGCTGACCGCGCCGAAGGCGTCGAGGACGAACCCCGCCAGACGGGGCGAGAACACCGCATCCCCCTCGGCGACGCGGTGGACCGCCTCGACGACCTCGGCCCCGGAGGAGCTCTTCGTGATGTAGCCGCGCGCGCCGGCCCGGATCACCCGGACCACGTCGTCGGCGGCGTCGGACACGCTGAGCGCGAGGAAGCGGGTGTCCGGCAGGCCCGGCGCAGCCCGGGTGATCACCTCGGCGCCGCCGCCCCCGGCTCCGCCGGGCAGGTGCACGTCGAGCAGGACGACGCGTGGGCGGGTGGCGGTGACGAGGTCGACCGCCTCGTCGACGGTGGCCGCCTCACCGACGACCTGGAGGCCCGGTGGCAGTCCGGCACGCACGCCGGCCCGGAAGATGGAGTGGTCGTCGACGATCGCGACGGTGAGGGGATCGGCCGGCTGCTGCGCGGACGGCGCGGTGTCGTCGACGGGAGCGGTGCCGTCGGTGGGCGCGGTGTCCTCGGTCACGGGGTCTCCTCGGTCTCGGCGGGTCGCGTGGCGTCCGGTCGGCGGTCGCCGGGGCGGACGCCGTCGGTCCGGGCGATCGGCAGAGTCAGTCGGACCTGGGTGCCGGTCCGCCCGGGGCCGGGTCCGATCGTCGCGGTCCCGCCGAGCCGGTGCATGCGGCCGACGATCGACTCGCGCACGCCGTAGCGCCCCTCGGGGACGGTGTCCGGGTCGAAGCCCGGACCACGATCACCGATGCTCACCTCGACCCGGTCGTCCCCGGTCTCGGCGTAGACGCTCACGGTCCCGCCGGCGTGGCGGGCGGCGTTCAGCATGGCCTCCCGGGCGGCGCCGACGATGCCGTCGGGCAGGTCCGTCCTGGACGGTCCGATCGCGATGACCTCGACGCGTGCCGGGTACTCGGCCTCGATCTCGACAGCGGCTGCTCGCAGCTCCGCGCCGAGGTCGCCGGAGGCTTCGTCCTGCTCGGTGAACAACCACGTCCGCAGTTCACGTTCCTGGGCACGGGCCAGTCGTGCGGCGTCGGACCCCGGCTCGGCCCGCTGCTGGATGAGCGCGAGGGTCTGCAGCACCGAGTCGTGCAGGTGCGCGGCGATCTCGGCGCGCTCGACTTCGCGGACGCGGGCGGCGCGCTCCTCGGCGAGGTCGCGGACCAGCCGCACCACCCACGGGGCGACGACGACGGCCACGCCGAGCAGGACGGCGACCGCGGCGGTCAGGACCGTCCACGCGTTCGGGCGGCTGCTCGTCGTGAAGAACAGCAGGATGCCGAGCACCACGAGCACGAGGGCGCCGAGCGCGCGCACGACGAGCCCCGAGGAACCCGGTGCCCGGACGTTCCGCAGCGCGTCGAACTGCCGCCAGGCGAGTGCGGCACCGGTGACGACGACCACACCGGGGACCACGACCTCGAGCGGGACGTCGGCTCCGAGCCGCGCGGCGATCACCGCACCCGCCGTCGTCAACAGCGCGACGCCGAGCAGGATCTCCACGACCGGAGCACGTCGGCCGCGGGCCTCGGCGTCGGCGTCGTCCGTCGGTTCGGTGAGCACCGACTTGAGCGGGACCGGTGTGGCGGGGCCAAGGCTCGGCGTCGTCGCCCACAGCCACGCGTACAGCAGGACCCCGGCCCCGCCGCACACGGCGAGTGCTGCCGTGACGAGTCGCACCACGCCGACGGGCAGGCCGGTGTGGGTGGCGAAGCCGCTGCAGACGCCACCGACGACCCGGAGGGCCGGGCGGGACATCGTGGCGGTGGGCATGCGGTCATCCTGACACCTCTCCGCCACCCCGGGCAGTGCGGGGGACCGGGATCAGGGGGCGATCAGGGGCAACCCCGATGGCGTCGGACGACCGCTGCCGGGAGGCTGGTGGACATGACTCAACAGGACACCGGCGGCCCCGCGTCGGCGACACGGTTCTTCGACTGGATCCGGGGCATCCACGTCACGCGGACCGACGACCGCTGGCTCGCCGGGGTCTGCGGTGCCGTCGCCGAGCGCACCGGCCTCGACCCCCTCGTCGTGCGGGGCGTCGCCCTCGTCGTGGCGATCCTCGGCGGCCCGGTGTTCCTCGTGTACGCCGCCGGCTGGGCACTGCTGCCGGACTCGTCCGGGCGCATCCACGTCGAGCGGATGGTCCGTGGCGTGCTCGACCCGGCGCTCATCGCGATCGGCGTGCTCGTCGTGCTGACCTTCGTGCCGGCGGTCCAGGGCATCTGGTGGCAGGGCGTCCCCGTTGCCTGGGGCATGCCGGGCTGGCTCTCCGCGACCCTCGGCACGGCGTGGACCATCGCGCTCGTCGGCGGTGTGGTGTGGCTGACCGTCGTGGTCGCACGGCGCGGACCCCTGCGGAGCGCACCGACCGACCCCGCCGCCGACCCCGCGGCCCCTGCTGCGGCACCTGGCGCGGCCGGTCCGCGGCGCGACTTCTGGACGAGCCCCGAGGACCCGCCCGTCGACCGGGCGACCTGGTCGACCGGGACGACCACGGGTGCCCCGGACCCGGCCACGGCTGGTGCCGCGGGGGCGACGGCGGACGCGGGGCGCGCCTCCTGGCAGTGGGGACCGACCCCCGGGGCGACCGCGGCGGACCGGAACCGTGCCCACCTGGAGCGGATGCGGGCGGAGCGGGCGCGCGCTGCCGAGCGTCGCGCCTGCCGGGCCGAGCGGCTTCCGGGAGCCGCGTACGTCGCGGTGAGCCTCGGGCTGGCCCTGGTCGCCGGAGCCGGCGTCGCGGTCTGGGCGCAGCAGGCCGAGCTGCCGGTCGCGGTGCTCGGCATCGCAGCGGCCGTGGTGGTGCTCGCGGTCGCGACCATCGTCGCCGGGATCCGGGGACGGGAGAGCGGCGGACTCGGCCTGTTCGCCACCATCGGCGTCGTGGCGCTCGTCGCGACGGGGGTGCTGCCGAGCGGCACGCAGCTCAGTGTCATCGGCGGCACGACCTGGCGGGTGGACGACGTCGGGCCGGGCGCCGAACGGAACTACGCGATGGTCGTGGGTGGGCCGACGCTCGACCTGCGCGCGCTCGAGGAGTCGGACGGCGGAGGGCGGGTGAACCTCTGGCTCGGTGCCGGCGGTGCCACCGTGCTGCTGCCGACCGACGCGCCGGTGCGGGTGCAGGTGAGCGGCATCGGGTACGGCGTCGACACGGAGCCGGACCGATCCGGGGACGACTCGGTCGGCGGTGTGCTCGGCACCACCACCGTCGAGAACCGAGCGGCGCGCGACGCGGCCGCCAGCGACACCACGACCGTGCACGTCTGGGTCGTCGGCGGGGGCGTCGAGGTCCCGCGCGCCGTGCCCGTGGACCAGTGAGGAACGAGACCATGACGAACGACGACGAGACCACCCCGATCGACCCGACCCGTCCGGTGGACCCGACGCGTCCGGTGGACCCGACGCGTCCGACGACGCCGACGGACCGGAGCGCTGCGTCGGACCCGACCACCCCGATGGACCGGCTGCTCGACCCGACGCTGCCGGACGCACCGCAGACCAGGACCCCGGCCGCACCCCGTCCACGCCGGTCGGCCCGCTTCGGCACGATCTTCTGGGGCGTCCTGCTGCTGGTGTTCGCGCTGGCCATGGCCGTGACCGCGCTGCCGTGGTTCTCGGTGGACCCGGTGACGCTCCTGCTCGCCGCCTGCATCGCCGCGGGCGTCCTGCTCGTCGTCGCCGGCGTCGCGGCGGTGGTCGCGCGTCCCCGTCGGTAGTGCGTCCCTTCCGGGAGCGCATGCTGCCGGGAGCGCATCCCGCCGGGAGCGCATCCCGCCGGAAGTGCACAGGGGCCCGACCGCGCGGCTCCGTCCACAGGGTCGTCCGGGTGCACGACAGCGGCACCCGGACGGCTTACGATCAACTCCGTGACCGCGACAGACGCCGAGCGGGCCGCGGAACGCGACGCGACCGAGCCATCCCTCGACCGCAGCACCCGGGTGCGCCGGTGGATGCTCCACGGGGCCGACCAGGGTGCGTCCCACCAGGGTCCGCACCAGGTCGAGGTCGAGAAGACCCACTCGTGGTGGCGGGTCATGTGCCTGACCGGCGTGGACTACTTCTCCACGCTCGGCTACCAGCCGGCCATCGCGGCGCTCGCGGCCGGGCTCCTCTCACCGATCGCGACGATCGTCCTCGTGCTCGTCACGCTGTTCGGGGCGCTGCCGGTGTACCGCCGGGTGGCGCAGGACAGCTTCCGGGGCGCGGGCTCGATCATGATGCTCGAGAAGCTGCTGCCGTGGTGGGCGGGCAAGCTGTTCGTCCTCGTCCTGCTGGGGTTCGCGGTGACGGACTTCATGATCACGATGACCCTCTCGGCGGCGGACGCCACGGCGCACATCGCCGAGAACCCGTACACGCCGCACTGGTTCACCGAGATCCCGGTCCCGCTGACCCTGGCGCTGCTGCTCCTGCTCGGCGTCGTGTTCCTCCGCGGCTTCAAGGAGGCGATCGGCATCGCGGTGGTGCTCGTGGGCGTGTTCCTGGCGCTCAACGCGATCGTGATCGCGGTGTCGCTCTGGCACGTGTTCGAGCACCCGACGGTGGCGAGTGACTGGTGGAGCGGACTCACCGCGCAGCACAGCAACCCCCTCGTGATGATCGGCATCGCGCTGATCGTGTTCCCGAAGCTCGCGCTCGGCCTGTCCGGCTTCGAGACCGGTGTCGCGGTGATGCCCCAGGTCCGCGGGGACGCCTCGGACGACACGAGCGCCCGTCCCGAGGGGCGGATCCGCGGGACGAAGCGGCTGCTCACGGTGGCGGCGGTCATCATGAGTTCGTTCCTCATCACGTCGTCGATCGTGACCACGTTCCTCATCCCGCAGCGCGAGTTCGAGCAGGGCGGGGGCGCGAACGGCCGGGCGCTGGCCTACCTGGCGCACGAGTACCTCGGCGGCGTGTTCGGCTCCGTCTACGACTTCTCCACCGTGGCCATCCTGTGGTTCGCGGGAGCGAGCGCGATGGCGGGCCTGCTCAACCTCGTGCCGCGCTTCCTGCCGCGCTACGGCATGGCACCGCAGTGGGCACGGGCGACACGGCCCCTGGTGATCATCTTCACGCTCATCGCGTTCGTCATCACGATCATCTTCGACGCGAACGTCGACGCGCAGGGCGGCGCCTACGCCACCGGGGTGCTCGTCCTCATCACGAGCGCGGCGGTCGCGGTGACCCTGTCGGCCCGCCGGAAGCAGCAGAAGAAGCGGACGATCGCGTTCGGCGTCATCGCCGTCGTGTTCGTCTACACGACGGTCGCGAACGTCATCGAACGGCCGGACGGCGTCCGCATCGCCGCGGTGTTCATCATCGCCATCGTCGTGGTCTCGCTCGTCTCCCGCGTCCGGCGCTCCTTCGAGCTCCGCGCGTCGTCGATCGAGCTGGACGCCACCGCCCGTCAGTTCGTCGAGGCCGACGCCGACCAGTTCAGCTCGGTCTGCATCATCGCGAACGAACCGGGCGCGGGCACCGCCGACGCGTACCGGTCGAAGGGGCGCGAGGAACGCCGCGACTCGGGCATCCCGGCGCGGGTGCCGACGATGTTCCTCGAGGTCCTGCCCGCCGACTCGTCCGACTTCGAGGAGGACCTCGTCGTCGAGGGGCACGTCATCCACGGCTTCCGCGTCCTCAAGGTGCGGTCCGGCAACGTGCCGAACACGATCGCGTCCACGCTGCTGGCGATCCGCGACATCGCCGGCGTCGTGCCGAGCATCTACTTCGAGTGGAACGAGGGCAGCCCGATCCGGAACGCGATCCGCTTCGTGTTCACCGGCGCCGGCGACGTCGCGCCGGTCACCCGAGAGGTCCTCCGCGAAGCCGAACCCGACGTGAACCGCCGACCGAGCGTCCACGTGTCGTGACCGGCCCTGCGGGCGCGGGTCGTGCCTCCCGGTCCGCCGCGCCCGCACCGGACGCACGACGGTCCGTGGGTGGTGCCGCGGCCGTCGTCGTGGCCGCCGCGGTGTGGGGGACCACCGGGACAGCGACGCACTTCGCGCCCGGCGTGCCGGCGTTCGTCTTCGGGGCAGTGACGTTCGGGCTCGGCGGACTCGTGCTCGCCGCGGCCGCCGGCCGTGGCACCGTGCTCGCCGTCGCACGGCGCGCGACCCGCGGCTGGGTGCTGCTCGGTGCGGCCTCGCTCGTCGTCTACGCGGTCGCCTTCTACGCGGCCCTCGCCGACGCCGGCGTCGCGCTGGGCACGACCGTCGCGATCGGGTCGTCACCGGTGTTCGCCGGACTGGTCGAGTGGGTGACGGCCAGGAGGCGCGTCACGCCCAGGTGGGTCGTCGCCACCCTGGTGAGCGTGGTCGGCATGGTCGTCGTGACGCTCGCGCGGTCGGAGGGGCCCGGAGCGGACGGCTCCCTCGTGCTCGGGCTCGGTAGTGCGCTGCTCGCCGGGTGCACGTACGCGCTGTACTCGTGGGCGGTGGCGCGGGGGATGCAGGCGGCCCCCGAGGTGCGTGGTGTCCGGACCCGGGCGGGAGCTCGCGGGCTCGTCGGCGCGGTGTTCGGACTCGCTGCCGTGCCGCTCGTCGTCCTCGCCGTGGTGGGCGGCCACGAGCACCTCGGTGTGCCCGCGCACTGGCCGGTGTTCCTGTACCTCGCGCTCGTGCCGACGGTGCTCGGGCACTCGCTGTACGCGGCCGGGCTGCGGAGCGTCAGCGCCTCGGTGGCGACGCTGCTGTCGCTGCTCGAGCCGGTCGTGGCCGCGGTGCTCGCCGTCCTCGTCGTGGGGGAGCACCTGGGCGTGGTCGGATGGGCCGGCATCGGGCTCGTGGTGGTCGGCCTGGCGTTCCTCGGGCTGCCGGGGCGCCGCGTCCGCTGACGCGCTGGTGCGGTTTCCCGCACCGGAAGTGCGGACGTCTCCGTCGACGTGGCTGTGCGCCCGCACAGATACTGACTGCACCGCGGCGCTCGACCGCGATCAGCCGGCACCATCGTCCTGCGAGGAACGCGAAGATGTCCGAGCACCACGGCACCACCGAGGACCGTGCACCACTGCGGCTTGCCTACTTCATCACGTCGTACGGCGACGGGACACAACTGCTCCGACTCGTCAGAGCGCTGCGGACCGGCGACCCCGACGCCGAGATCGTCGTGCAGCACGACGAGACCTTCCACCCCGTGCCCCGTCCGGCCCTGCAGGACCTCGGGGTGCACGTGCTGCTCAGCCCGGAGCGCATCGGGTGGGGTGACCTCACGCTCGAACGGGCGCGGTGGCGCGTCTTCTCGTGGATCCTCGACACGCTCGACGTCGACTGGGTGATGCTGCTGTCCGAGCAGGACCACCCGACGGCTCCGGCCGCTGCACTCCGCGACCGCCTGCAGGACGCCGGCGACCGTGGCACCAACGCCCTGCTCGAGTCGTGGCCGATCGACGAGGTCCCCGACCCGGAACTCCGGGCCGAGGTCCACCAGCGCTACCGGTTCCGGTGGTACACGATCCCGGACCTCCGGCTCGGCGACCGGCTGCCCCGACCGGTGCGGACGCTGCTGGACCGGGCGTTCGGCATCGCGTCGCACCGCCTCCGCGTGCACGGACTACCCGTCCGGCTGTCCGCCGCGAAGCCGGAGGTGGACGTACCCGCCAAGATCGGGGTCCGAGCACTCCGCACACCGTTCCGCCACGGCGAGCGCTGCTGGTACACGAGCTGCTGGTTCGCCCTCGACCGGCGGGCGATGCGCTCCGTCGTCGACCGCGTCCGCGACGACCCCGGACTCGTGCGGTACTTCGAACGCACGGTGATCCCGGTCGAGGCGTTCACGTCCACCGTCCTCGGCAACGACCCGACCGTCCGGGTCGAGCACGCGTCGCTCCACACCATCCGCTGGTCCGACCACCGTTCGGGGCGACCCGACGTCTTCACCGTGGAGGACGTGCCGATGCTGTTGGCCGCCCCACACCCGTTCGCACGCAAGTTCGGCGCCGACCCGAGCGTCTACGACACCATCGATGAGCGCGTGCTGCTCACCGGAGAGGAGGCATCATGACCACCCGTACCGTCCTGATCACCGGGGGAGCCGGCTTCATCGGCTCCCGACTCGCCACACGCCTCGCCGCCGCGGGCGACGACGTCGTCCTGCTCGACGTGCTGCACCCGCAGGTGCACACCGGTGGGTGGCCGCGGCTGCCCGGCGGCATCACCGCGATCCCGTTCGACGTCACCGTGCCGACGATGTGGGACGCGGTGCTCCGCACGGTGCGCCCCCACGTGGTCGTCCACCTCGCCGCCGAGACCGGCACCGGGCAGTCCCTGACCGAGGCGAGCCGCCACACCCGCGTGAACGTCGTCGGCACGAGCGAGCTCCTCGACGGCCTGCACCGGGCCGGACACGTCCCGGACCGCTTCGTCCTGGCGTCGTCGCGGGCCGTGTACGGCGAGGGCGAGTGGGCCACCGACGACGGCGAACGCTTCGTGGCTGATGCGCGCGACGTGCACCAGCTCGACCGGGCGCAGTGGGACCCGAGCGCTCCCGGTGACCACGCCGGCCACGCCGTGCGGCCCCTCGCACACACCGCCGCGGTCACCCAGCCGCGTCCGTCGAACGTCTACGCGGCCACGAAGCTCGCCCAGGAGCACGTGCTGCACGCCTGGGCCTCCGCGCACGGCGTCCCCCTCAGCGTGCTCCGGCTGCAGAACGTGTACGGCCCGGGCCAGTCGCTGTCGAACCCGTACACCGGCATCGTCAGCCTGTTCGGGCGTCTGGCGCGCGAGCGGCGGCCGATCCCGGTGTACGAGGACGGCTCCATCACGCGCGACTTCGTCTTCGTCGACGACGTCGTCTCGGCGCTGGCGTCCGCCACCCGCTCCGCTGCGGACGGCACCCGGACGGTCGACATCGGCTCCGGCAGCCCGATGACGCTCCTCGAACTCGCGGCGGTCGTCGCGGCGCAGGCCGGCGCTCCGGCACCCCGGGTGACCGGGCAGTACCGGCTCGGGGACGTCCGTGCGGCGTTCGCGGACGTGTCGGCGGCCCGGGACGCACTCGGCTACGTGCCGCTGGTCGACCCGGAGGCCGGGATCGCCCGGCTGCTCGAGTGGATGACGACGCAGGACGTGCCGGTGCTCGACGCCGCCTGAGCCGGGCGGGTCGCGGCCCGGCTGCTGCGCCGGGGTCGCGGCCGCCCGCCGGGGCCCGGTCGGCCTGCCGGGGTTCGCCTGCGGCCACGGCCGACCGCGGTCAGTCGCCGAGGATCTGGTCGCGCACCTTCCGCCGCAGCACCTTGCCGATCATCGACCGGGGCAGGTCCTCGACCACGACGATGCGCCGCGGGACCTTGTACGCCGCCAGGTGCTCGCGCGACCAGGTCCGCAGCGCCTCGGCGTCGAACGTGTCCGGGTCCTTCGGCACGACCGCGGCGACGACCTGCTCGTTGCCGGCTTGCGTGATCCCGACGACCGCGACCTCGCGGACGCTGGGGTGCTTGAGCAGGGCGTCCTCGACCTCGGACGGCGACACGTTGAAGCCGCCGGTGATGATGAGTTCCTTCAGACGATCGACGATCTTCACGTAGCCGTCCGCGTCGATCGACACGATGTCGCCGGTGCGGAACCAGCCGTCGGGGGTGAAGACCTCGTCGGTCGCCTCGGCCTTGCCCCAGTACCCGCGGAACACCTGGGGTCCGCGCACCTGCAGCTCGCCGGCCTCGTCGGTGCCGAGCACCTTCGTGGAGTCGTCGGGGTCCACCACGCGCGCCTCGGTGGAGGACAGCGGCAGCCCGATCGCGCCGAGCCGGCGGGCGGGGGACACCGGGTTCGCCATGAGCACGGGGGAGCACTCGGACAGGCCGTAGCCCTCGACGAGGTAGCCGCCGGTGCGGGCCTCCCACGGTTCGACGACGTCCTGCGACAGCGGCATCGCGCCGGAGATGCCGATCTCGATGCCCTCGAGCGAGACCTTCGCCGAGTCCGCCGCGTGCTGCAGCCGCGTGTAGATCGGCGGCACGGCCGGCAGGAACGTCGGCGGGTGCTTCTTCATCGCCGTGAGGACGAGCGCCGGGTCGAACGCGGGGAAGAGCACGAGCCGCGAGGCCATGCTCATCGCGAAGGTCAAGCACAGCGTGAGGCCGTACGCGTGGAACATGGGCAGCACGGCGTAGACGACGTTGTCGCCGCGACGGATCTGCGGCACCCAGAGCCGCGCCTGCGTGGCGTTGGCGAGCAGGTTGCGGTGGCTCAGCACGGCGCCCTTCGGCACACCCGTGGTGCCGGAGGTGTACTGGATGAGGGCGACGTCCTCGGTCGCGGGACGCGGGTGCCGCTTCGACAGCTTCCGGTTCGACGCGACGTCGTCCCACTTCGTCGTGCCGCGGACCTTCGTCGTCAGCTTGGCGCGGGACTCGCGGGCCTTCGCGACCGGCAGTGCGAGGGCGACCCGGGTCGCGCGGGGCATCGCCCGGGTGAGGTCGACCGACACGATCGCGTCGAGCGCGAGGTCGGCGGGGAAGTCCTGCAGCGTCGCGACGGACTTGTCCCAGACGATCGCGACCTTCGCGCCGTGGTCCTCGAACTGGTGGCGGAGCTCCCGCGGCGTGTACAGCGGGTTGTGCTCGACGACGATCGCCCCGAGCCGCAGCACCGCGTAGAACGCGACCACGTGCTGCGGGCAGTTCGGCAGGACGACGGCGACGCGGTCACCCGCCGAGACGCCGAGCTTCCGGAGGCCGTTCGCCGCCCGGAGGATCTGCTCCTCGAGCTCGGCGTACGTCGTCGTGCGGCCGAAGAACTCGAGGGCGACCTGCTTCGGGAACCGCCGTGCGGACTCCTCCACGATGTCGGAGAGGGAACCCGTGGGCTCCTCGATGTCGTGCGGGACCCCCGGGGCGTACGAGGCAAGCCAGGGACGAGGCGTGTCGATGCTCACGCGGACCAACCTAGCGGGCCGCCCGGGCTGGGGCTGGGAAGCGCACTGTCCGAGCCCACTGTCAGGGGCGGGACGGACGATGGCGCCATGCCCTCCGTCTCCGACGCCTTCCGCTCCCGTCTCAACGACACGTTCACCGGCGGTGCCACGGAACGTCCGGCGTGGATCGACGAGCTCGAGCAGGGCAGCGACGCCGGGTTCTTCGGCCCCGGTTCCGCGACCTGGTCGGTGCACGGCGGCAAGCAGACGATCCTCGCCGGGGTCCGCGCGCTGCTCGTCCAGGCGCTGCACCCGGGCGCCCTCGCGGGCGTCGCCGACCACTCGCGCTACCGCGAGGACCCGTTCGGACGCCTCGCCGGCACCATCCGCTGGATCTACACGGTGTCCCACGGCGACACCGCGGCCGCCACGAACGCCAGCAACTGGGTCCGGAAGCTCCACGAACGGGTCCGGGGCGAGTACGTGGACGGGCACGGCGTCACCCGGCCGTACGCCGCGAACGACCCCGACCTGGCGCGCTGGGTGCACCTCGCCTTCACCGACGCGTTCCTCCGGAGCGCGCAGCTCTGGGGTGACCCGATCCCCGGCGGGCCGGACGCGTACGTCCGCGAGTGGGCGATCGCCGGCCGGCTGATGGGCGTCGAGGACGCCCCGGAGTCCGACGCGGAGCTCCGCGCCCAGATGAACGGGTACCTCGACCGCGGGGAGCTCGCCGTGACCGCCCGCACGAAGGACGTCGTCCGGTTCATCAAGGACCCGCCGGTCGCCCGGCTGCTCCGGCCCGGGTACCGCGCGCTGTTCGACGGCGCGGTCGCCTCCCTCGACCCGGCGCACCGGTCGATGCTCGGTCTGCGGATGCCGGGGCTCGGGCCGGTCGAGTTCCCGGTGCGGAAGACCGCCGGGGTCGTGCTCGACGGCATCGGGGCGGTGCTCGGCCACCAGCCCGGCACGGAGCGCGCAGCGCTCACGCGCATCGCGCGACTCCGACGTGCGGACGACGAGCGACGCGCGTCCGGCGGGGTGGACGCAACGGTCTGACGGCCTGGAGGCGCGGGTCGGCCCCGCACCGCGCCTCCAGGCCGTCAGCCGGTCACGTCAGAAACCGGACGGCACCCGGGGTGTGTACGCGGACTCGAGCCGCGAGACCTCGTCGTCGGTGAGCGTGAGCGAGGCTGCGGCCACCGCGTCGTCGATGTGGTGCTCCTTCGTCGCGCCGACGATCGGGGCGGACACGACGTCCTGGTGCATCACCCACGCGAGGGCGACCTGGGCCATGCTCGCGTCGTGGGCCTCGGCGACCTGCTGCACCGCGTCGACGATCGCACGGTTCGCGTCTTCGTCCTGGCGGTAGAGGGTCTTGCCGAACTCGTCGGTGTCCGCGCGCGGACCGGACCCGCTCGCGTCCCACGGGCGGGTCAGCTTGCCGCGGGCGAGGGGGCTCCACGGGATCACGCCGACGCCGGTGTGGGCGCAGAACGGGTGCATCTCGCGTTCTTCCTCGCGTTCGAGGAGGTTGTACTGGTCCTGCATCGCGACGAACTTCGTCCACCCGTGCAGCTCGGCGACGTGCTGCATCTCGGCGAACTGCCACGCCCACATGCTGCTCGCGCCGATGTAGCGGGCCTTGCCGGACTTCACGACGTCGTGCAGGGCCTCCATCGTCTCCTCGACCGGGGTGTGCGGGTCGAAGCGGTGGATCTGGTACAGGTCGACGTAGTCCGTGCCGAGGCGGGTCAGCGAGGCGTCGATCTCGTGCATGATCGCTGCGCGGGACAGCCCGGCGCCGTTCCGGCCGGGGCGCATCCGGTTGAAGACCTTCGTGAAGACCTGGACGTCCTCGCGCGGGGCGAGCTCCTTGAGGAGGGTGCCGGTGATCTCCTCGCTGCTGCCGGCGGAGTACACGTTCGCGGTGTCGAACGTGGTGATGCCGGCATCGAAGGCCCGGCGGACGAAGGGGCGGGCCTCGTCGATGCCGACGCTCCAGGCGTGGGAGCCTCGTTCGGGGTTGCCGTAGGACATCATGCCGAGGACGACGGCGCTGATCTCGAGGCCGCTGGCGCCGAGTCGCGTGGTTGCTTCGCTCATGCCTTCACCCTGGCATCGCGCCCTGTGACGGCGAGCAGGCGGACCTGGAGCGGAGCGTCCTCGTCGACGTCGACCGGAGCGGCGTAGAGCCCGGTCGCCGCGAGGTGCTCGATCTGCGGCTGGAAGTACTCCCACACGGCCTCGACGAGCTCGTCCGGGAGTCGCTCGTCCGAGCCCGTCGCCCGCGCGAGGTCCCACGTGTGGATCGTGATGTCGCTGGTCTGCTCGGTGAGGTACTGCGCGGCGGGCACGACGTCGGTGGCGAGGTGCACGGGCGTGTCAGCGGGCGAATTCCTCCAGGCGTCGGTCGCCGCAGTGGCGAACTTCGCCCACTCGGCCAGGAGGTCGTCGCCGACCTCCTCGAGGTCCGCCTCGGCCTGGGCGTAGTCGCACCCGGTGAGGAGCTTCGGGATCCAGCGCTGCTCGGCGACGACGTGGCGGACGAGGTCGCGGGTCGTCCACTCGGAGTCGGGCGTCGAGGCGTCCCAGTCCGTCACGGCGGCGACGCGGCGGCCGAACTCGGATGCCGCGAGGGCTTGCAGCGCGATCCAGTCGGTGGCCATGGTGGTGCTCCTGTTCGTCGTCGTGTTCGTGTTCGTGTTCGTGTTCGCGTTCGCGTTTGCGTTCGTGTTCGCGGGGGTACGGCGCGTGGCGCGTGCGCGTGCGCGTGCTCGTGCTCGCCTGCAACCCGCGGGGCCGCGGGTGGATTCCCGTGGGGGTCCGTGGTGCGTGGTGCGTGCGGTGCAACGCTACGCCCGACCCGTGTCCGCGAGCGGGCGGAATACCAGCGTGCGCGCACGGGTGACCCGTCGAATACGCCCAGTCGCCGCAACGTTCCTGTGGCCGGCGCCCCGCCGCGTGCGAGCGGGTGAGAAGGCGGGGTGGGACGCCGAGCGGCCCTGGCATTTCGCCCGTTCGGCCCCGCGTGCTCGATGCTCGTCGCAGCTCGGGCGTTGCGCCCGGTCGGTGCCGTGCACATCCGGAGCTGAACGTGTCCTCGCATCGGACGCACGAACGGGTGAAGAGGTCCCGACGCGATCACGATCGACCACGGGGATTCGCCCGCCCGGACAAAGGCGCGCGTCGTGGGCGGGTCGCAGAACCGATCCGGGTACGACGAACGCCCCGGCTCCGTGGGGGAGGAGCCGGGGCGTTCGTCTCGTGTTCGGGTCGTGCTGTTCGGTGCCCTCAGTAGGGCGACGAATCCGTCGGGACTCAGGCCGCCTGGAGGACGAACTGGACGTCGAGGTTGATCGTGACGTCGTTGCCCAGCGTGAAGCCGCCGGCCTCGAGCGCGGCGTTCCAGTTCACGCCGAACTCGGTGCGGTCGATCTTGGTCGTCGCCTCGGCGCCGAACTTGACCTGGCCGTAGCCGTCGGTCGTGAAGCCGCCGAGCTCGGCCTTGAGGACGACCGGCTTGGTGACACCACGGAGGGTGAGGTCGCCAGCGATGTGCAGGTCGTCACCCTTGGCCTCGATGCTCGTCGAGCGGAAGGTGAGCTGCGGGTGCTCCTCGGTGAGGAAGAAGTCGCTCGTCTTGAGGTGCTGGTCGCGCTGCTCCTGGCCGGTGTTGATCGACGCGACGTCGATGTTGGCCTCGACGGTCGACTCGAGCGGGTTCTCGGCGGTGACGACGGTCGCGTCGAAGGTCTCGAACTTGCCCTTCACCTTGCTGATGGCGAGGTGGCGGACCGAGAAGGTGACCTCGGAGTGGGTGGGGTCGATCTTCCAGGTGCCGGTCTGGTAGCCGGGAACGGTTGCAGAGGTGAGCGTCATGATGTCCTTCTTCCGAACGAGAGTCTGAGTGCGACGCGGACGAACCGGAGCCCCGATCCATGCGCCCGCATCGAAGTTGATGCTACGCCAGTGTGCACCCTTTTGGTTGAAGCGTCAACTATTGTTCACTGAAGTGACGCAAAGCGTGTGTCGTGCCTCCCGTGCAGCCCGCTTTCGAGAAGTCGACGGACACGCCGCACGAATCGTTCGACGTCTCGTCCGAGGTCGTCAGCGGTGACCCGGACGAGCCACCAGTCGACGTCCTTGAGATGCTCGCCCCGCGTGAGGTCCTTCCGGAACGTGGCTGGATCAGTGCGGTGGAGATCGCTCTCGTACTCGATCGCCACACGTGCGTCGGGGTAGGCGAGATCGACGCACGCGACCCACCGGCCATCGACGACGACGTCGTGGTTCAACCGCGGTTCCGGCAACCCGCGACGCAGGAGTGCCAGTCTCGTCCGGGTCTCGCCCGGGGAACGGGAACCCGTACGGATCTCCACGAGGGCGAGCCGGAGCTTCACGATGCCCCGGATGCCGCGACGACGGTGGACCGCTGCGAAGAGTTCGTCGAGCGTCACCCAGCCCAGCGTCCCGACGAGTGCGTCCCCGGCGACGACGAGCTCGTCGAGCGTCAGCAGTGTGCCGAGGGCGACGAAGGTGTCGGCAGGGTTGCTGATCGGGACCCCGCGGCTCATGGTCATCCGCACCGAGCCGTACTTCGCGCGGTGTCCCACTGCACCGCGGACCCGGAGTGCTTGGTCGACGCCGATCGTCGTGACGTGGAGGCGTGCATCGCGCTCGACCCGTCGAGGAAGCGGGACGCCCAGGATCGCCGCCGCAGTGACGTGACTGAACACCTGATCGGGGCGGAGCCTGGGCGCCAGTGCCCGGGCGCGTTCGTCGACGGTGTGCGGCACGGTCGCGGAACGGATGCCGTGGAACGGGCGGACGAGGTCCTTCGCGTCGAGACGCCCTCGGGACACGCCCCGGTGCAAGGCGTTTCGCACGCGGAACGAGCAATCCCGAAGGATCATCGGAAGGCGACTTCTTGCGGTCATCTCCACATCGTCGAGTCGAGCCGACGAGTGCGGGGTGAGTCGCGCCTCCACTGTGGATGGTCGCGGTCGCAACGCGGCTGTGGAGGGGAGCCACTCGCGTCGAACGGGCGATTCACCCGGGTGAGGGTGCCGCCGGACACGGCTGTTCCGCCCGTTCGCGCAAGGGCGAGCCGACCGATGGGTGAGCGGGCGAAGTGCCGGAGTGCGCGGACGGAGCCACGCGGCTGATTCGCCCGATCGTGGAGCCAGCAGGTGGACCGGGATGGGGTGGGCGGCCACTGCGGCGCGGGCAGACGACGAGCGGGCGGTCGGCGAGCGGGCGAGATGCCATGGTGCGGAAACGGCCGGACGCCGATGTTCTGCCCGCTCGCGTGTGGGGCAAGCCGGGCGTGTGGGCGGAGGCGGGTTGGCACGCGCTCCGGCGGCGCGGCGACCGAGCGGGCGAGATGCCCGGGTGCGCCGACGGGGGGACGCTGGGATTTCGCCCGCTCGCGAATCCGGCACCGCCCGCACCCCCGCCCGCACCCGCCGGCCCCGCGGCCCCCGCCCCACCCCCC
>NZ_MJGN01000003.1:56594-56767 GCF_001865065.1 Curtobacterium sp. MCBA15_008
CACCCCGCACCCCGCACCCCCCACCTCGCCCCCGCACACCGCCCCCGCCCCCCGGGTTCTCCACAGGTATTCGCGCGGCCCCTCACGCGGGGCGGAAGCCCGATAGCGTCGACACCATGGAATTCAGGTACCTGGGCAACTCCGGACTCAAGATCTCCGAGATCACCTACGGC
>NZ_MJGN01000004.1 GCF_001865065.1 Curtobacterium sp. MCBA15_008
CGAGCGGGGAGTGCGTCTGGTCCTTGAGAACTCAACAGCGTGCACATTGTCAATGCCAATTTATTGACCCCGTGCGTGATCAACTTCGGTTGTGATCGTCGGAGACAATTCCTTTTGGATTGAAGATTGTCAGTAGACAGTCAACAGTCAGAATCAACTCGCTGGCACTTCGGTGTTGGTTGTAATTTTTTACGGAGAGTTTGATCCTGGCTCAGGACGAACGCTGGCGGCGTGCTTAACACATGCAAGTCGAACGATGATGCCCAGCTTGCTGGGTGGATTAGTGGCGAACGGGTGAGTAACACGTGAGTAACCTGCCCCTGACTCTGGGATAAGCGTTGGAAACGACGTCTAATACTGGATATGACTGCCGGCCGCATGGTCTGGTGGTGGAAAGATTTTTTGGTTGGGGATGGACTCGCGGCCTATCAGCTTGTTGGTGAGGTAATGGCTCACCAAGGCGACGACGGGTAGCCGGCCTGAGAGGGTGACCGGCCACACTGGGACTGAGACACGGCCCAGACTCCTACGGGAGGCAGCAGTGGGGAATATTGCACAATGGGCGAAAGCCTGATGCAGCAACGCCGCGTGAGGGATGACGGCCTTCGGGTTGTAAACCTCTTTTAGTAGGGAAGAAGGGAGCTTGCTCTTGACGGTACCTGCAGAAAAAGCACCGGCTAACTACGTGCCAGCAGCCGCGGTAATACGTAGGGTGCAAGCGTTGTCCGGAATTATTGGGCGTAAAGAGCTCGTAGGCGGTTTGTCGCGTCTGCTGTGAAATCCCGAGGCTCAACCTCGGGCTTGCAGTGGGTACGGGCAGACTAGAGTGCGGTAGGGGAGATTGGAATTCCTGGTGTAGCGGTGGAATGCGCAGATATCAGGAGGAACACCGATGGCGAAGGCAGATCTCTGGGCCGTAACTGACGCTGAGGAGCGAAAGCATGGGGAGCGAACAGGATTAGATACCCTGGTAGTCCATGCCGTAAACGTTGGGCGCTAGATGTAGGGACCTTTCCACGGTTTCTGTGTCGTAGCTAACGCATTAAGCGCCCCGCCTGGGGAGTACGGCCGCAAGGCTAAAACTCAAAGGAATTGACGGGGGCCCGCACAAGCGGCGGAGCATGCGGATTAATTCGATGCAACGCGAAGAACCTTACCAAGGCTTGACATACACCGGAAACGGCCAGAGATGGTCGCCCCCTTGTGGTCGGTGTACAGGTGGTGCATGGTTGTCGTCAGCTCGTGTCGTGAGATGTTGGGTTAAGTCCCGCAACGAGCGCAACCCTCGTTCTATGTTGCCAGCGCGTTATGGCGGGGACTCATAGGAGACTGCCGGGGTCAACTCGGAGGAAGGTGGGGATGACGTCAAATCATCATGCCCCTTATGTCTTGGGCTTCACGCATGCTACAATGGCCGGTACAAAGGGCTGCGATACCGTAAGGTGGAGCGAATCCCAAAAAGCCGGTCTCAGTTCGGATTGAGGTCTGCAACTCGACCTCATGAAGTCGGAGTCGCTAGTAATCGCAGATCAGCAACGCTGCGGTGAATACGTTCCCGGGCCTTGTACACACCGCCCGTCAAGTCATGAAAGTCGGTAACACCCGAAGCCGGTGGCCTAACCCTTGTGGAAGGAGCCGTCGAAGGTGGGATCGGTGATTAGGACTAAGTCGTAACAAGGTAGCCGTACCGGAAGGTGCGGCTGGATCACCTCCTTTCTAAGGAGCATCTGGTTCCAGCTTGCTGGGATCCAGGCGCCGAGTAACCCGAACGTGGTTGCCGGTAGCTCATGGGTGGAACATTGACAGTGCAGTCGGGAGTGATGCTTCCGGTCTTAGTACATCCTGCTTGCAGGGTCGGAAGGGGTCGGGGTGGAGCTGTTGGCTGGTGCACGTTGTTGGGTCCTGAGGGACCAGGCTTCCTGCCGCATGCCCGTGAGGGTGGTGTTGGTGGGGGTTGGGCCGCATGAGTCGTTACTGGCTTGTGGGTGTCCTTCGGTGGGCCACATGAAGTCAGCCTGATGGGCTGGGGGAGTGTGGTGCCGATCGTATGTTGAGAACTACACAGTGGACGCGAGCATCTTTTAGATCACTCGCGATGATGATCACCCTTTCGGGTGGTTGTTGTTGACGAGTTGGTCGCAATTTTAATCTTTGTGGTCAAGTTTCTAAGAGCAAACGGTGGATGCCTTGGCATCTGGAGCCGAAGAAGGACGTAGAAATCTGCGATAAGCCTCGGGGAGCTGATAATCGAGCTTCGATCCGAGGATCTCCGAATGGGGAAACCCCGCTGGGCGCTTTTGTGACCTGGTGACTCCCGCCTGAATATATAGGGCGGGTAGAGGGAACGTGGGGAAGTGAAACATCTCAGTACCCACAGGAAGAGAAAACAACATGTGATTCCGTGAGTAGTGGCGAGCGAAAGCGGATGAGGCTAAACCGATCATGTGTGATAGCCGGCGGGCGTTGCATGGTCGGGGTTGTGGGACACGTCGCTCAGTTCTGCCGGACTGGGGCGGTTACAGCGCATCATAGTCGAACTGGTTGGAAAGCCGGGCCGTAGTGGGTGATAGCCCCGTAGACGAAATGGTGTTATGGCCGGATGTGTATCCCAAGTAGCACGGGGCCCGAGAAATCCCGTGTGAATCTGTCAGGACCACCTGATAAGCCTAAATACTCCCAGATGACCGATAGCGGACAAGTACCGTGAGGGAAAGGTGAAAAGTACCCCGGGAGGGGAGTGAAATAGTACCTGAAACCGTTTGCTTACAAACCGTCGGAGCCTCCTTGTAGGGGTGACGGCGTGCCTTTTGAAGAATGAGCCTGCGAGTTAGTGATATGTGGCGAGGTTAACCCGTGTGGGGCAGCCGTAGCGAAAGCGAGTCTGAATAGGGCGATTTCAGTCGCATGTCCTAGACCCGAAGCGAAGTGATCTATCCATGGCCAGGTTGAAGCGACGGTAAGACGTCGTGGAGGACCGAACCCACTTCAGTTGAAAATGGAGGGGATGAGCTGTGGATAGGGGTGAAAGGCCAATCAAACTTCGTGATAGCTGGTTCTCTCCGAAATGCATTTAGGTGCAGCGTTGCGTGTTTCTCGCCGGAGGTAGAGCTACTGGATGGCCGATGGGCCTCAACAGGTTACTGACGTCAGCCAAACTCCGAATGCCGGTGAGTGAGAGCGCAGCAGTGAGACGGTGGGGGATAAGCTTCATCGTCGAGAGGGAAACAACCCAGACTACCAACTAAGGTCCCTAAGCGTGTGCTAAGTGGGAAAGGATGTGGAGTTGCATAGACAACCAGGAGGTTGGCTTAGAAGCAGCCACCCTTGAAAGAGTGCGTAATAGCTCACTGGTCAAGTGATTCCGCGCCGACAATGTAACGGGGCTCAAGCACACCACCGAAGTTGTAGATTTCGCACACTCGATAAGCCTTCGTGGTTCAGTCGTGCGGAGTGGTAGGAGAGCGTCGTGTGGCGAGTGAAGCGGCGGAGTGATCCAGCCGTGGACGCTACACGAGTGAGAATGCAGGCATGAGTAGCGAAAGACGGGTGAGAAACCCGTCCTCCGAAAGACCAAGGGTTCCAGGGCCAGGTTAATCCGCCCTGGGTAAGTCGGGACCTAAGGCGAGGCCGACAGGCGTAGTCGATGGACAACGGGTTGATATTCCCGTACCGGCGAACAACCGCCCAAGCTAATCCAGTGGTGCTAAGAGTCCTAACCCGGTTCCAGCGGATCCCTTCGGGGTGATGCGGTCCGGTCTAACGCTCGAACCCATGCTGGTGCGGTTAGCGTATGAACAGGTGTGACGCAGGAAGGTAGCTGAGCCAGGCGATGGTATCCGTAAGGTGAACCTGGTGTAAGGATGTAGGGCTGACGATAGGCAAATCCGTCGTCTGTACGCCTGAGATCCGACGCGTACCCGTAAGGGGAAATCAGTGATCCTATGCTGCCGAGAAAAGCATCGACGCGAGGTTGCAGCCGCCCGTACCCGAAACCGACTCAGGTGGTCAGGTAGAGAATACCAAGGAGATCGAGATAATCGTGGTTAAGGAACTCGGCAAAATGCCCCCGTAACTTCGGGAGAAGGGGGGCCGGACACGTGACCGGATTTACTCCGTGAGCGTTGAAGGCCGCAGAGACCAGTGGGAAGCGACTGTTTACTAAAAACACAGGTCCGTGCGAAGTCGCAAGACGATGTATACGGACTGACGCCTGCCCGGTGCTGGAAGGTTAAGAGGAGGGGTTAGCCTTTGGGCGAAGCTCTGAATTTAAGCCCCAGTAAACGGCGGTGGTAACTATAACCATCCTAAGGTAGCGAAATTCCTTGTCGGGTAAGTTCCGACCTGCACGAATGGCGTAACGACTTCCCAGCTGTCTCAACCGCGAACTCGGCGAAATTGCACTACGAGTAAAGATGCTCGTTACGCGCAGCAGGACGGAAAGACCCCGTGACCTTTACTACAGTTTGGTATTGGTGTTCGGAGTGGCTTGTGTAGGATAGGTGGGAGACTGTGAAGCGGGCACGCTAGTGTTCGTGGAGTCATTGTTGAAATACCACTCTGGTCACTTTGGATGTCTAACGTAGGACCCTGATCGGGTTCATGGACAGTGCCTGATGGGTAGTTTAACTGGGGCGGTTGCCTCCCAAAGAGTAACGGAGGCGCCCAAAGGTTCCCTCAACCTGGTTGGCAATCAGGTGGCGAGTGTAAGTGCACAAGGGAGCTTGACTGTGAGACTGACAGGTCGAGCAGGGACGAAAGTCGGGACTAGTGATCCGGCAGTGGCTTGTGGAAGCGCTGTCGCTCAACGGATAAAAGGTACCTCGGGGATAACAGGCTGATCTTGCCCAAGAGTCCATATCGACGGCATGGTTTGGCACCTCGATGTCGGCTCGTCGCATCCTGGGGCTGGAGTAGGTCCCAAGGGTTGGGCTGTTCGCCCATTAAAGCGGTACGCGAGCTGGGTTTAGAACGTCGTGAGACAGTTCGGTCCCTATCCGCTGCGCGCGTTGGAAATTTGAGAAGATCTATCCCTAGTACGAGAGGACCGGGATGGACGAACCTCTGGTGTGTCAGTTGTTCTGCCAAGGGCACCGCTGATTAGCTACGTTCGGACCGGATAACCGCTGAAAGCATCTAAGCGGGAAGCCGTCTTCGAGATGAGATTTCCATGCACCTTGAGTGTGAGAGGCTCCCAGCAGACTACTGGGTTGATAGGCCGGATGTGGAAGCGGGGACTAACGACCCGTGGAGCTGACCGGTACTAATAAGCCGAAGACTTGACAACACAACTATTTCCCACACCTTCGGGTGTGGGGCTCGCGTCCACTTTGTGGTTCCCGACAGACGATCGGGAACATGAAACTGAATACCGCGCCGACGCGCGGGACAGCTTTCTTGATCCGTAACAGGTCAAGTCGAAGGTGTTCCGGTGGTCATAGCGAGAGGGAAACGCCCGGTCACATTCCGAACCCGGAAGCTAAGCCTCTCAGCGCCGATGGTACTGCAAGGGGGACCTTGTGGGAGAGTAGGACGCCGCCGGACT
>NZ_MJGN01000005.1:0-16200 GCF_001865065.1 Curtobacterium sp. MCBA15_008
GGAGGCGCGGGTCGGCGCCGACCCGCGCCTCCAGGCCGACAGGCGGGCACGTCACCAGCGCGAGGCGGGAGTGCGACGGCGAGGCGTTGTCGGGCGCTGCCGGGGCGCGGCTGCCAGGATGGACGGAACGACCGTGCAGGCGCGCGACCGACCGATGGGAATCCCCGATGACGAACGACGACCGGAGCAACGAGGACCGGACCGGCGACGGCCAGGTGCCGAACTGGGGCGAAGCGCCGCAGCAGCCAGCCTCCGCCGCCGCCGACGAGCCGCGCTACGGCGAGCGCAGCGCGCAGGACGCACCCCGCTACGGCGAGCGCGCCCCCGAGGGCGAGACGTCGCAGTACGGGCAGCAGCAGTACGGGTCCACCCAGTACGGCGAGCAGCAGGGGCAGTACGGGCAGCAGCCCGCGGCATCCTGGGGCGACCAGCACCAGACGCAGCAGCCCTACGCCGCCTCGTCGGCCCCGACGAGCGCCGGGGCCCCCGCGTGGCAGGGCTACGAGGAACCGAAGCGCAAGAAGAAGACCGTGGGGGTCGTGGCGTTCATCGTCGCGCTGCTCGCACTCGCGCTCGCCGTGGTCGCCGGCATCGTCTTCGGGAACGCGTTCGGCGGCAGCTCCGCGATCCGCGACTCGCTCCTCGACGGCTCGGCGGCGACCGAGTCCGGGCAGCGTGACCTCCAGCAGCAGCTGATGGACGACCCGAACATGCTCACGAGCAGTGCGGGGGGCGGCATCGCAGCGATCATCGGCACCGTCCTCGGCCTCTGGGCGATCGTGCAGGGCATCATCGCGATCATCACGAAGCGCGGCCGGGCCTTCGGCGTCGTCGCGCTGATCGTCGCGGTCGTCGCACCGATCGCGCTCTACATCGTGTTCGCCGTGGTGCTCGGCACGCAGCTGGCCTGACAGCCGATCTCCTCCGGACGGCCCATCGTGCACCAGCACGGCGGGCCGTCGGTGTTCTCCGAACGACGCGTGACCCCCGTGCGCGTGGCACCGCTCGCTCTCGGGGCGGCGCGGCTACCCTCGAACCGATGTCCCTCCCGCCCGACGACCGCCAGCAGCCCGACCGCCTCGACCGCGCTCGGGAACCCCGTCATGCCGCGCCCGTGACGGCCGGTGTCAGCCCGGGCAGCACGTTCGCCCCGATCAGCCTCCGTCCCGCCGTGGACGCCGACGCGATCCAGCAGCGCCTGCGCGACCTCGGGCAGAGCCGCAGCACCGACGCGCTCGCCGAACGCGCCGAGCTCCTCCGGCTGCTCGGCCGGCTCGACGAAGCCCTGGTCATCGCGGAGGAGGTCTTCCGCCTGACGATGTTCACGGGTGAGCGTGCGGACAAGGTGGCCGCTCGCATCCGCCGCGCGCACGTCCTGCACGACCTCGGTCGCTACGAGCGTGCCGCCACCGAGTCGGCGCTCGCACGGGACACCGCCCGGACCGAGGAGTGGCCGGAGCTCGAGGGCGCGGCAGCCGAGCTCGAGGGCTGGTCGCTGTTCGAGCTCTCGCGGTTCGACGAGGCCCGTTCGGCACTGTCGCGGGCGTACCAGGCCTTCCGGAAGGCCGGCGCCCCCTCCGAACGCACCGAGGCACTGCGGACCGCTGTCGAGGCCGCGCTCCGCGCCTCCGTGTCGCAGCCGAAGCCCGCCGAGGACCGGCCTCGCACCGCCCGGGACATCGCCGCACGGCGTTCCGACGAGGACGAGCCCACGACGCGGGTCGCCGAGCCGGTGAAGCAGGTGCCGCCGATCCGTCGCCGGGTGCTGGGTGCGCCGGACGCCGCGCGCACCGAAGCCGACGACCTGTGGGGCCGCATCGCCGCCCGCGCAGCGCAGAAGGGCCAGGCCGGCCGGGACGAACCGGACGACGACGGCCGGTGACCACCGAGGCGACTGCGTCGGACCGGGCCGAGCAGGCGCGGCTTGCACGGCAGGAACGACAGGCGACGCTCGAGTCCGTCCGCGCCCGCGCCGAGCAGCTCATGACGGCGCACCTCGGCGCCCGTACGTGGTCGTTCGACTTCGACCACGCCAAGACCCGCGCCGGGCAGTGCGACTTCGCCCGCAGACGCATCACGGTGAGTCGGCACCTGGCCGTCCGGTTCTCCGAGGCCGACGTCGACCAGGTCCTGCTGCACGAGATCGCTCACGCGCTCGCCGGTGCCCGTGCCGCCCACGGCCCGACGTGGCGACGGACGGCCAAGGCCCTCGGGTACACGGGCTCGCGGCTCCACGACGGACCGGTGGCGAGCGAACTCGCACCCTGGGTCGGCACCTGCCCGGCGGGCCACGAGCACTTCCGGTACCGCACCCCCACCCGGCCCCTGGCGTGCGCGCGGTGCGCCCGACGGTTCGATGCCCGGAACGTCATCACGTGGACCCGACGAACGGACCAGGAGCGCTCGGCTACCGCATGATCCGCCCTCGGCGAGGAGGCGCGCCGGTAACCCGTTAGCCTGGGCGGATGCACACGGGGCAGCACATCCGCACGGACGCCGGTTCCACCTGGTTCTTCGACGCCGGACGGATCGCCCTCGACTTCGCCCACACCGGCGGGTTCGCCGACGATCCGGACGGTCGACGCCCCCGAGCGCAGCTCGGCGAGCTCCTGATGACGCCGGCCGACCTGGACGAGTGGTTGACCGACCACACCGAGCCGATCGACGTCGGCGCCGCGGCGCGCGAGCTGCAGGACGCCCGTGCGCTCCGCGCTGCGATCGCCCGCCTGGCGGTCGCTGCGGCACCCGCACCGGCGTCGACCGCGGCGGAGCGCACCGCCGTCGCCGCAGGCCTGCGCGCCGGGACCGGCCGGACGCGCCCCGCGCCCGACGACATCGACACCGTCAACCTGTTCGCCGCCCTGCCGGACGTGCCCCCGAGCCTCCCGGGTGGCCGCCGCCGAGCCGGAGCGAACCGCGTGCGGCTCGCACAGGCGCTCTCGAGCGTCGCGCGCGACGCGGTCTCGCTGTTCACCGAGGTCGGCTTCGACGACGTCGCGGCGGACGGCCAACCGACCAGGCTGAGCCGCTGCTCGGCCGAGGACTGTGGCCTCGTGTTCTACGACTCCTCGCGCGGCGGGACCCGGCGGTGGTGCTCGATGCAGCGCTGCGGGAACCGGGCGAAGGTGCGGGCGCACCGGGCCCGGCGCGCGTCCGCCTGAGCACACGGCCGCGGTGCCTCCGAAACCAAGGATTCGGTACACCGAATCCTCTGGCATGCTGGGCTGCATGACCGAGACCGCTGCACCGCCGCGCGCGCCCGAACGCACTCCGCGCCGACGCGGAGCCGGCCTCACCTTGCTCGGCCCGGCGTTCGTCGCCGCCATCGCCTACGTCGACCCGGGCAACGTCGCCGCGAACCTGACGGCCGGGGCGAAGTACGGCTACCTGCTCCTGTGGGTGCTCGTCGCCGCGAACGCCAGCGCGGTCGTCGTGCAGTACCTCTCCGCGAAGCTCGGCGTCGTCACCGGCAAGTCCCTGCCGGAACACCTCGGGCTGCGGATGAAGCGCACGCCACGGCTGCTGTTCTGGGCGCAGGCGGAGATCGTGGCCGCGGCGACCGACATCGCCGAGGTGATCGGCGGCGCGCTCGCCCTGCACCTGCTGTTCGGGCTGCCGCTGGTGGCGGGCGGGCTCATCACCGGCGTGGTGTCGATGGCGATCCTCACGCTCCAGAGCCACCGCGGCACCCGGACCTTCGAGACCGTGGTCACGGCGATGCTCGCGATCCTCACCGTCGGGTTCTGCGCGGGCCTGCTCTTCGCCCAGGTGTCACCTGGTGACCTCGTCGCCGGACTCGTCCCGCGATTCGAGGGGTCCGAGTCCGTGATGCTCGCCGCGTCGATGCTCGGCGCGACCGTGATGCCGCACGCGGTGTACCTGCACTCGGCGCTCGCGCGTGACCGCCACGGGGACGTCCCCGCCGGGCCGGAGCGTCGGCGGGTGCTCGTCGCCACACGGTGGGACGTCGCGCTGGCGCTCATCGTCGCCGGCGGCGTGAACATCTGCATGCTCGTGCTCGCCGCGGCCACGCTGCCGGGGGTCGCCGGGACCGACTCGATCCCCGGGGCACAGCGCGCGATCGCGGAGCACGTCGGCCCGGTCGTCGGGGTGCTCTTCGCGGTGGGGCTGCTGGCGTCCGGGCTCGCGTCCACCTCGGTGGGCTGCATGGCCGGTGCGGAGATCATGCGGGGGCTGCTGCACGTGCGGATCCCGCTCCTCGCCCGACGGGTGGTGACGCTGGTGCCGGCGATCGTCCTGCTCGCGGTGAACGCCGACGCGACGATGCTGCTCGTCGTGAGCCAGGTGGTGCTGAGCTTCGGGATCGCCTTCGCGATCGTGCCGTTGGTCGTCTACACCTCGCGACGGAGCGTGATGGGCGACGACGTCAACGCGATGACCACCCGCGTGGTGGCGGGGGTCATCGCGTTGGTGATCGTCGCGCTCAACGTCGCGCTCATCGTGCTGACGGTGGCCGGCTGACGCAGGCTGGCTGGGGCCGCTGCCGCTGTGCCGCCGTGGCGCCGTGGCGCCGTGGCGCCGTCGCATCAGTCGACGACGCGGACACCCTTCCAGAACGCCACGTAGCCGCTGTAGTCCTTGCCGACGCGGTCGAACGACGACGGGATGGGCGTCGGGTACGACCACGCGTTGTCCTGCAGCGCCTGCCCGTCCACGTTCACGGTGAAGTACTGCGTGTCGCCCTTCCACGGGCAGTGGTACTGGGTGGGGCTCTCGGTGAACAGCTCGGACTTCACGCTCGACGGCGGGAAGTACCAGTTGCCCTCGATCTGGATGAGGTCCTCCTGCGGGGCCTCGGCGATCACGGTGTCTCCGACGACTGCCTTCATGGCTGCTCCTTCGCTTGCTCTTCGGGTGTCGTCCGGAACGCTACGCGCGCGAGGTCGATTCCCGCAGGGTGACGAGGCCGTCCTGCGCGGCGAGCGCTGCGTGCACGTCGGAGGGCTCGAGGGCGGTCGCCGACTCCGACGCGCTGACGAGGTGCTTCACCGCACGACGGAGTCCCGTGTACGCCGCACAGGCCGCTGCCGCCTCGGGCGAGGTGTGGTCGATCCCGACCTCGGTGAGCGCGTCGACGACGGCCCCGGCTGCCAGCAGGTCCTCGACGGCGAAGTCCGGTGCGTCCGGCATGTCGGCGGCTTCGCCCGCCGCCTCGGCCGCGTCGTCGGCGGGTGCATGGTGGCGTCCGGCTGCGACGATCGCGACGACGCACCGGTCGCCGCGTTCGGCCTGGAGGCGCGTCACACGCACGGCGATCGCGGTCGCGTTGCCGAGGTGGCCGAGAACCACCTCCGGACCGTCCGGCAGCTGCGCGGCGAGGGAGCGCAACGCTCGCTGGCGCTCGCGCTCGGTCACGCCCGCGGAGCCCGGCAGCGCGTCGACCCACACGAGCAGGTGGGCGTCCGGGGCGATGCGTCCGGCGCCGCCGGTGCCCCATGCGAAGCGGACCTGGTACTTCTGCTGCGTGCGTGCTGCCACCCGATCCACGATAGCCGCCGGGAGGACCCTGACCTTTTCCACAGGTGACCCTCCCGCGGGGTTCCCGTCGGGGCGGCGACCATAGGATCGGGTGCCATGGAGATCGCCCCCGCACCCACCCTGACCGGCGACCGCGTGACACTCGAGCCCCTCGGGGCGGAGCACGCGGACGACCTCCGGGCGGCGGTCGCGGACGGTGATCTGTGGCGCACCTGGTACACCTCGATCCCCGCTCCGGCGCAGGTCGACGACGAGATCGAGCGCCGTCTGGCGGAGCACGCCGCTGGCCGGATGGTGCCGTTCGCGGTGCGTGACCGACCGACCGGCCGCGTCGTGGGCGCCACGACCTTCATGAACGTCGACACCGCGAACCGCCGCGTCGAGATCGGCAGCACGTTCCTCGCCCGGTCGGCGCAGCGCTCCGGGATCAACACCGAGTCGAAGCTGCTCATGCTGTCGCACGCGTTCGACGTCTGGCAGTGCATCGCGGTCGAGTTCCGGACGCACTGGCACAACCTGCAGTCCCGGACGGCGATCGCCGCGCTCGGCGCAAAGCAGGACGGCGTCCTCCGGAACCACGCCATCGGCCGCGACGGCACCCTGCGCGACACCGTCGTCTTCTCGGTCATCGCGTCGGAGTGGCCCGCGGTCCGGCTGTCGCTGACCGAACGGCTCCGTCGGCACGACCGGGCAGAGGGCGCACGACGCCGCTCCGCCCGGCACGCCTGATCCGCGTCCGAGCAGTTCCGGTTCAGGCGCCGCCGGTGCGGACGGTGCGGCCGTTCAGTGGCTGCGTCGGCCGGTCGTTCCCCTCGTGCGCCTCGGTGAGGGCGTCGACCTGGTCCTGCCCGAGTTCGACCGGGGTGGCGAGGACGACCCACCGCACGCCCTCGGTGCACGGGGGCGTGGTGAGCGAGCCCTCGTAGCTCCAGTACGAGCGCTCGGCCGGGAGCATCTTGCGGAGGTCGACCGTCGCCGGCCGTGCCGCGTCCCCGTGCGCTCCGCGGACGTACTCGTCGAAGGCCGGGTTGCCCGCGCCGATCGTGGCGAACACCCCGACGACGAGCAGGTTGCCGTCGCCGTCGGCGTGGACGAAGTGCAGCTCGATCGGCGAGCGCTTCCCCTCGACCGTGTGCTCGGAGCCCGCGTGGAAGTGCATCTGCTGCAGGTGGTAGTCGACGCCGTCGACGACCGTCGTCTCGCCGTCACCGACGGTCAGCTGCACGGTGTGGCCGTTGTCGGCCGTCGTGCCCTCGACCACGGCGTCGGGGACGCTGAGGTCGATCGGCGCACCGGATCCGAGCCGTGGCAGGTCGATCGGGGACTGGCGCTGCCCGGCCCCGCACACGGCGTTCTCGTCCGAGAGCCCGGCCCAGTGCGAAGGCCCGTCGCCACCCTCGTACCCCCAGTGGGCTGCAGTCGGGGTCGGGGCGGCGGTCGTCGCGGTCTGCGTGGCACAGCCGGCGAGCGCGAGGGTCGAGAGGGCGAGGACGGGGAGGACGCGAGAGGAGCGGCGCATTCCAAACATATTACATTTCACGGAGCGGTGGAAAGTCGCCAGCCCGCCGGAGTAGCGTCCACGCCATGCACGTCGGCCTCCGGATCGTCCTCGACGCGCCGGTCGACGCCGTGCGCGATGCCCTGCTGTCCCCGGCCGTGATGGTCGCCGTGACGAAACCGTTCCTCGTGTACCGGTCCCGCGACCCTCAGGGCTTCCCCCCTCGATGGGTCCCCGGCGAGCCGCACCCCATCACGGCGAGCGCCTTCGGGGTCGTCCCGAGCGGCGACACCCACGTGGACCTCGACCTCTACGAGGTGCAGGGCGTCCCCGTGCAGCGGGACAACGGTGGCGGGGTCACCGGCCTCTTCGGACGCATGACCATGCAGCACCGGATGGCCGTCCGCCCCACCCCCGACGGACGGACCCTGCTCGTCGACCGACTGAGCTACCGGATGCGCCCGGCCGTGCTCGGTGCCCTGCTGTGGCCCGGGATGTGGGTGATCTGGCAGTGGCGAGCACTGCGGATGCGGTCGATGGCACCCCAGTGGCGGCGACACCGCCGGGCCGCCGCCTGACCCCACCGGCGTCTCCCTAGGATGTCGGGATGCACACCGCCGCGTCCCACCGGCCCGCCGCCGAGGTCGAACAGGCACTGTTCGCGTTGAACGACGGCACCCACCCGTTCGAGGTGGTCCGGAACGGCCAGCGGATCGAAGCCGTCTGGCGACACGGCGCCCGTGGCCCCGGGGTCGTGTTCGGCTCCGTCGAGTGGCGGTACCGCGTGACCCTGCTGGGCGAGTCCGGCCAGTACAAGGACAGCGTCTTCGCGAAGAACTTCGACGACGACAACACCTACTTCGACTTCCGGTCGACGGACGTCAGCCGCCCGGTCAAGGCCGTCCTCGCAGAGCACGGGTGGACCCACCGGCCGAACGCCTTCAGCCGGTTCTTCCGGGGCCTGCTCGGCCGCTGATCGGTCGCCGGCTGCCCGTCGGGCGTCCCGAGCCTCCCTCAGGTACAATCATCGGCGTCGGTCCACGCTCGCACTGTCGGCCGACATCGTCACGGAGGGGGACATCCGATGAGCAGGTACGCGATCGATCCAGGCGGCGTCTCGAGCGTCCTGACCGGGGTGGACGGCGACCTCGAGAAGCTCACGACCGCCGACGCCGCGGTGCTGGCAGCAGCCGAAGCGGCGTTGTCCGCGGTCGGCAGCTCGCGCGCGCGGCCCGGACTCGAGCGGCTACTGGACGACTTCCGGAACGTCGTGCCGAACCTGCACGAGCGGATCACGGCCGCGCACGTCGCCGCGACGTCGGCCACGCAGGCCTACGTCGACGCGGACGAGGAGATGGCCGCGAAGACCCCCTCCGCGGACGACGCGGGCTCCGGACGGTGAGCGCCGCCCTCGTCGACGCCGGGGCCTTCCCGACGATCGACGCCGACGCCGAGGGGCTGCGCGCCGCCGCGAAGGACATGCGGTCGAGCGCGAAGACCGTCCACACCGTCACCGACGCCATCGACCGCACCTGGAACGGCCTCGGGCTGTACTACCTCGCGCAGGAGACGGAGCAGCTCCTCGGCGCGACCCTGGCCCCGAAGTGGCAGGCCGCTGCGCTCGCCGAGGCGTTCGACCGGGCCGCGACCGCTCTCGAGACGTTCGCCGACGCCGTCGAGACGGCGAAGAAGGCGCTCGCGGGCGCCGAGACCGCAGCCGCGGCGCTCCGCTCGGACGTCCGCACGTCGGCGTCCTCGGACGCTGCATACGACTGGCACGACGACCCCGCCGTGTCGGTGAAGAACGCGATGATCGAGACCTCCGTGCTGCTCGCGGCGATGCAGTACGACACCGCCGCGAAGGCGTGTTCGACGACGCTCGACGGCATCGCCCGGGACACCGCCCCGGACCACGCGACCGGTTCGTCCTCCGCGCACGGGTGGCAGACGGACACCGGTGCCTCCGCGTCGGCCGACGGGCACGACGCCGAGGCAGAGGCGCACGCTCGGGCAGGTGTCGGCGCCGAGGCCGAGGGGTCGGCCTCGAAGGACGGCGTCGGATCGGCGAGCGGGAAGTCGTCCGCCTGGGCCGGCGTCGGTGCCGACAGCAGCGCCGGAGCGCACCAGGACGGCGACGGCGTCTCCGCCGACGCGAAGGCTGAGGCCAAGGCCGGGGCCGAGGCCCACGCGGAAGGCCACGCCGAGGGGAACGGCATCAGCCTGGACGGGATCGCCGACGCGTTCGCGGGCATCATGCTCTCCGGAACGGCCGCGCTGAGCGCCAACAAGTACACCGGCGTGCACGGCAAGGTCGGTGTCGAGGGGTTCGCCGGGGCGAAGGCGGACGGCAGCGTCTCGCAGGAGAACGGCTTCAACGGCACGGCGATCGACGGCAACGCCCGCGCCGGAGCGGGCGTCGGCGCGGACGCCCAGTTCGACGCGGGACCGCAGGGCGTCGGCGCGAAGGCCGGCGTCGAGGGGTTCGCCGGGGCCGACGCCGGCGCCACGCTGCACCGCTCCTTCATGGGCATCGACGTCGGCATCGGCGCCAAGGCCAAGGTCGGCGCCGGCGGTGACGCGAACGTCGGACTCGTCGTCACGCCGGAGGACATCGCGTTCGACGGCAAGCTCGGCGCCGCCCTCGGTCTCGGCGCAGGGGCCAACGTCAGCATCGACATCGACCCGGAGGAGTTCGTGAAGGACCTCCAGTCCGTCCTCCCCTTCTGACCGTGCAGGAGCACCTCGTGACCACAGTCCGATCCGACACCCCGCCCTTCGTCCCGACCCCCGTCGTGCGTCTCGACGTCCCCGCGGGGTGGGAGCCGCTCGTGCTCCCCGACGCGCTCGTCGCCGTGGCCGAGACCGAGCAGCAGGGCCCGTTCCGCGCCAACGTCGTCGTCACCGTCCGTCGGATCGCGACGACCGCGGACGGCAGTGCGGCGCTGTCGCTCGCCGTCGAGCAGAACACCGCCGCGCTCGAGGCAGCAGAGCGCTGGGCCGAGCTGGGATCGGAGTACCGCACGGTGCTCGGTCTCGACGGCTACCGGGTCGAGGGCGCGTTCGTGATGCCCGGCGTGGGCACGGTCTTCCAGGCCCTGCAGCTCGCCACGATCGACCACGGGGCCGTGGCCGACGTCATCGCCCTCACGGCGACGTGCGGCGCGGACGAGGGCGAGCGACTCGTGCCGGTCCTGCGGTCGGTGCTGGAGTCAGCCCGACTGCACTGACCGGAGCGTGCACTGACCGGAGCGCTCAGTTCTTCGGCTCGTCGGCGACCTCGACGTGCACGGAGTACTTCGAGCCGGAGACGTCGCGCACCTCGACGGTCGCGTCGAACTTCGTGGCGTCCCCCGCTGCACCGATGTCGCAGTGCACGGTGTTGCCGTCCTCGAGGTCGATCGCGTCGTCGCCGCAGTCCACCTGTGGTCGCTGCCCCACGCTCTTCTCGAGCGCGTCGGCGACGACGGTCTCGAACTTCGAGGGCGAGACCGTGCTGTGCACCGACGCCGAGAACGAGCACCCGCTGGCCGCCAGGGCCACGGCCGCTCCGATCATCCCCGTCGCGAGCATCCGCCGGGAGCTCCGAGTCATGGCCATCGTCCCCTCGTTCGTGGTCATCGCGCCAGTCTGCCATGCCCAGGACGCCCCGCGGGCGTAGCCTCGTCGTGTGAGCCAGACGCAGGAGCCGGGAACCGACGACCGCGTGCACAGCACGCTCGCCACCGTGGACTGGCGGCGGATGACGTTCGACCTGTACCGCCGCGTGCGCGCGACCGGGGACCCGGAGACCGCCCACGCGATGTGGCGCGAGACGCGTGACGCGATGTTCGGGGAGCACCCGGCCAGTCCGCTCCTCGACGAGGACGCGCGCGACTTCGAGTCCCTCCCCGTGCCGGACTACGACCCCTCCTGGCGCTTCCGGGCGCGCATCGAACCGGCCGAGTCGGTCGCGATGGACGTCGAGACCGGCACCGACGGCATCGTGCACTTCGACCGGCTCGGGGTGGTCACGCTCCCCGGCGTCGGATCGCTCGACGTGTGGGCGCACGGCGGCTACGCGGGCGGGGTGTTCATCCCGGTGAAGGACGCGAGCGCCGGTAAGGCCCGCGGCACCTACGGCGGGGGCCGCTACCTGGTCGACACGATCAAGGGCGCGGACCTCGGCGGCGACGACGGGGAGATCGTCCTCGACTTCAACTTCGCGTACAACCCCTCGTGCGCGTACGACCCGGCGTGGGCCTGCCCGCTCGCGCCGCCCGGCAACACCGTCGCCGTGCCGATCCCGGTCGGCGAGCAGTACGACTTCTGACGAGCAGTCCGAGCACCACGACATCCAGGGTGGAACGCATGTCATCGACGAGTCTCGTGGCGCTGGACGCCGGCGGACGCATCCCGCCGTTCGAGCAGGTGCGGTCGCAGATCGCGGCGCAGATCACGGCCGGGTACCTGGTCGACGGGGAGCGGCTCCCGAGCGTCCGGACGCTCGCGGACGAGCTCGGGCTCGCAGCCGGCACGGTCGCGAAGGCCTACCAGCTGCTCGAGGAGTCCGGCCTGGTGCACACGGCACGCGGGGCCGGCACCCGGGTGATCCGCCCCGCCGAGGTCCCCGAGCCGGTGGCCGATGCGGCACGTGCACTCGCTGCGGCGGCACGGGCGGCCGGGTTGTCCGCCGACCAGGCCGCAGCAGCGCTCCGGGACGCCTGGCCCGCCTGACCCCGGCGCCCCGCGCTCAGCAGTGCTCGAACACGTAGTCGTCGTCCGACGGCGTGACCAGGTCGCGGTCGCGCAGGATCGTCATCGTGGGCCGGTCGTCGTCCGCGCAGACCGAGGCCCACGAGCGGTCGGTCTCGTCCGAGTACTCGACGTCGATGACGTGCTTCCCGTAGGCCTTCGTGTACGCCGAGCACTCCTGGTAGTGCACGCACTCCTCGGCGACGACGAAGTCGAACCCCGTGGTCTTCCGGCCGGAGGCCCCGAGCTGCGGGGTGTTCTTCTGCCCGACCGCGAGCCCGTGCTCGTGCCCGCCCCGGACGAGCGCCGCGGCGAGCGCGAGGTTCCCGGACCGCGTCAGCACGCCGTCCGAACGGGTCCACGAGTCGAGGTTGTCGAACTCCACCGCGTCGAAGCCCCGGTCGGCGCACCGAGCGATCGACGCCGTCAGCACCTTGACGATCTCCGCGCGCTTCGCCGGGGTGCGGGTGTCGAGGAGCATCTCGTCGGGCCACCCCGGGTCGGACACGGGATCGCCGTCGTCGTCGCGGAGCACCGCGGACGAGTGGTCGTCGAGCCAGGCGTCGGCGTCCTCGGGCTGCGTCTGGAAGCCGTTGACGTAGCAGATGCCGTACTTGCCCGGGGCCGGACGGTCGGTGCTGTCCCGCTCGACGATCGTGACGCCGCCCGGCGGGGTGTAACCACCACCGAGTTGGTAGTCGGGGATCCCCGACGTCGGCAGGTTCGCGTACGCGGCGTCCGACGTCGAGGACGACGAAGCAGGAGCGGACGACGACGGGGCCGCGGCGGCACAGCCGCTCAGGCCGATCACCGCCACGGCGACGGTCGCGACGGTGAGCAGCAGGGTCCGGTCTCGCACGATCCGATCCTCGCACGCTATGATGGAGGTACTCGAGGCGCCGATCGCCTCGTGCGTCGTACGGACGCCCCGAACTCCCGACCACGTCAGCTCGTCTGAACGGTCGATGATCGAGCACCTCCCGAAGGTGCCCAGGCTTCTCTGCTGCGGCGACTGCGCCAGCCACATCCGTTGGCGCGCATCCCGCCCGCGTGCTGCCTCAGAGCGCGCCCACAGCCGGACCACTCCGGCTCGAAAGGTCACCATGACCAACGAAGACATCCGTTTCTCCGACCTCGGCGTCCCGACCCCGATGGTCGACGTCCTCCTCGCCCAGGGCAAGGAGAACGCCTTCCCGATCCAGGCCGACACGCTCCCCGACTCCCTCCAGGGCAAGGACGTGCTCGGTCGCGGCCGCACCGGCTCCGGCAAGACGATCGCCTTCGCGATCCCGCTCGCCGCGCGCCTGGCCGCCAACCCCCGTCAGCGACGCGCCGGCCGCCCCCGTGCGCTGGTGCTCGCCCCGACCCGTGAGCTCGCGACGCAGATCGACGCGACGCTCGCCCCCCTCGCCAAGGCGATGGGCCTCACCACGACGACGATCTTCGGCGGTGTCTCGCAGGGCCGCCAGGTCGACGCGCTCCGCGGCGGCGTCGACGTGGTCGTCGCCTGCCCGGGTCGCCTCGCCGACCTCATGCAGCAGGGCCACGTGCGGCTCGACGCGATCGAGGTCACCGTCCTCGACGAGGCGGACCACATGGCCGACATGGGCTTCCTGCCCGGCGTGACGAAGATCATGCAGGCGACGCCCGAGCAGGGGCAGCGCATGCTGTTCTCCGCCACGCTCGACAACGGCGTGGACAAGCTCGTCAAGAAGTTCCTGCACAACCCGGTGATGCACTCGGTCGACGACGAGCACAGCCCCGTCGAGGCGATGACCCACCACCTGTTCGAGGTCGCCGACGCCGACGCGAAGAAGGACCTCGTCCGGACGCTCGCCTCGGGTACCGGTCGTCGCATCCTCTTCATGCGCACGAAGCACCACGCCAAGCGCCTCGCGAAGCAGCTCAGCAGCCAGGGCATCCCGGCCGTCGACCTGCAGGGCAACCTGTCGCAGGGTGCCCGTGAGCGCAACCTCGCGAAGTTCTCCTCCGGCGAGGCCCTCGTGCTCGTCGCCACCGACGTCGCCGCCCGTGGCGTGCACGTCGACCACGTCGAGCTCGTCGTGCACGTCGACCCGCCGACCGAGCACAAGGCGTACCTGCACCGCTCCGGCCGCACCGCGCGTGCGGGTTCGTCCGGCGACGTCGTCACCGTGACGACGCCGGCCGAGCGTCGCGACGTCGCGCAGATGATGCGTGCCGCAGCGATCAAGGTCACGCCGCAGCAGGTCACCGCGTCGTCGCCCGCCGTCACGTCGCTCGTCGGCGAGGTCGCTCCGGTCCGCCACGTCGCCGAGCAGCCGGTGCAGCAGCAGCGCCAGCCCAAGCAGCGCACGGGCGAGTCCGACACGGCCGGTGGCGGTCGTCGTCGTGGTCGCGGCGGTCGGACGGGAGGCGCGGCGCAGCCCGCGCGCACCGGCTCGGCCACCGGGTCCTCCGGTGCAGGGCGTCGCGGTGGCCGTGCCGCCGAGGCCAGCGTCGGCGCCTCCGCAGGCTCCGCCGGCGGTCAGCGTCGTGGGGGCGGCAGCCGCCGCGCCTCGAGCGACACCGTCCGCGGTGGCTCCGCTCCGGTCTGGTCCTCGGAGGGTGGCTACGCCGCCGGCCGTGGTGCCGGCTCCGAGTCGGGCGGTGCCCGTCGTGGTGGCTCGCGCCGCGCCTCCCGTCCGGCCGGCTCCGCCCGCTGATCCGTCGGCCCCGGCCACAACCTTGACGCTGCCTGCGAAGGCGGCGACCGCGACGGGTACGTTCTGTGTCACCGGAGGCCGCGCGAGCGGCTGATGGGGAATCGTCCGTCGTTGGAAGGAGTGCCTATGGCTGGGATCGAAGACGTCAAGAACGCCGCTGCGAAGGCAGCAGGCAAGGCCAAGGAAGCCGTCGGCAACGCGACCGACAACGACCGCCTCAAGGCCGAGGGCAAGACCGATCAGGTCAAGGCCGACACCAAGCAGGCGGGCACGGACGCGAAGGACACCGTTCACGGCGTCGCTGACAGCCTCAAGAACGACGACAAGTAAGCCGGTCCCGCACCGAGCTGCGAAGGCCCCGGATCCGAGTGGATCCGGGGCCTTCGTCGTGTGCGGGGTGCCGTGTGCGGGGTCGGGCGGGCTACATCAGGGCGCCGACCGAGGCGAGACCGGCGCGCAGGAGTGCTCCGCGGCCGCCCTCCATCTCGTCGGCGACGGCGTCGGACGCGGCTTCGGCGGGGCTCATCCAGGTGAGCTCGAGGGCGTCCTGCCGGGGCTCGCAGGTGCCGGTGACGGGGACGACGTACGCCAGGGAGATCGCGTGCTGCCGCTCGTCGGTGTACACCGAGGCGCCGGGCAGCGGGAAGTACTCGGCCACGGTGAAGGGCGTCGGGCTCGACGGCAGCTGCGGGAACGCCATCGGGCCGAGGTCCTTCTCGAGGTGTCGGAAGAGCGCGGTGCGGATCGACTCGCCGAACATCACGCGGCCGGAGACGAGCGTCCGGGCGATCGAGCCGCTCGGGGAGACGCGCAGCAGCACGCCCACCTCCGTGACGACGCCGAGGCCGTCGGTCCGGACGGGGACCGCTTCGACGTAGCAGATGGGCAGTCGACGACGGACGTTGGCGAGCTCCTCGTCGGACAGCCAGCCGGAGTCGGGGTCGGGGGTGCGCAGCGAGGACATGCACCGTGTCTACCAGGGAGTCCGGCGAGTTCGGCGCACGGCGCGGGTGTCGGGGACGGTTAGCGTGGTCCACGTGATCGATGCGGAGCTCGTGCAGTGGACCCGGCCGCCGTCGGAGCGTGCGGGGACCCCGCTGCTCGTGGCGATGCACGGGGTGGGGTCGAACGAGCGCGACCTGCTCGGTCTCGCCCCCGCGTTGCCCGCGGCGTGGACGATGGCCTCGCTCCGAGCGCCGATGCCGTGGGGGCAGGGGCACAGCTGGTACCCGCTCGGTACGCCGGGCTCCCCCGCGCTCGAGCCGGTCGACGCCGTGGTGGCGGACGTGCTCGCGTGGATCGACTCCGTCGCCGCCGACCACCCGCGGATCGGACTGCTGGGGTTCTCGCAGGGCGGCTCGATGGCGCTGCAGCTGCTGCGCGCCCGCCCGACGGGGTTCGCGTTCGCGGTGTCGTTGTCCGGCTTCGTGGTGCCCGGGGTGCCCGACGCACGTGACGAGGCCGTCGCCGCGGTCCGGCCACGGGTGTTCCTCGGGCACGGCGACCTCGACCCGGTGATCCCGGCCGAGGCCACCGCGCGGACGCAGGCGTGGGCCGCCGCCAACGCGGACGTGACCGACCGCGAGTACGCGGGGCTCCCGCACGCGGTGTCGGCAGCGGAGCTGGCGGACGTGACCGCCTTCATCGCTGCGTCGTAGCAGCTGACACCTGCGCTGACACGTTGTCGAGGGAGCAGGAATCGTCGGGTGCGCGGTGGCGACCCGACTATTCCTGCTCCCTCGATGCTGTGGTCGGGACCAGACGACGAGACGGGAGGCACGGTGCCAG
>NZ_MJGN01000005.1:16651-47967 GCF_001865065.1 Curtobacterium sp. MCBA15_008
GCACCGTGCCTCCCGTCCGCTGTCTGGCCTCGCTAGTCGGCGAGGATCTGCAGCAGGTCCTTGCGGAGCTGGTCAACCTTGGCCGTGGCGGCCTTGGTCTGCTCCTCGGTCGCGCTCGTCCGGTACATGTGCAGGACGCCCATGGTCTTCCGGAGCGCCTCGAAGAACTCGCGCTGCGAGTCCGGGAGGCCCGGCGTGGACTCCCACGCCGCGGCGATCTCGTCGGCCTTCGCCTCGGCCTCGGTCCTGCCGGCGTCGGTGAGCTCGAAGAGCGTCTTCCGGCCGTCGCCCGTGGAGACGACGAGGTCTTCGTCCACGAGCTGCTGGAGCGTCGGGTAGACCGAGCCGGGGCTCGGCTTCCAGGCGCCGCCGGTGCGCTCGGCGATCGTCTTGATGATCGCGTAACCGTTCTGCGGGCCCTCGGCCAGCAGGCCGAGGATCGCGAGGCGGACGTCGCCGCGGCGGCGGCGTTCCCGGCCGAAGCCGGGACCGCCGAACCCCGGGCCGAAGCCCGTGCCGAGGCCGAAGCCCCGACCGAAGCCCGGGCCGCCGAAGCCGCGTCCGTGGTCGTGGTCGCCACGGTCGCGGCCGGGGAAGCCGGCGCCGTGGTGCTGCCGCGCGCCGCCGAAGCGGGGCCCGCGGGGTCCGAAGCCGCGCTGGTCGCGTCGGCCGTGGTCGTGGTGGGTGTGGTCGTGGTCATCGATGGGGCGCATGATGACTCCTTTCAGCTGTCTGTTCGAAGTTGGCTCGCGATGTGTTCCGGATTGTTCCGGCACTGTCGCGATGCGTTAACGATAGATCGGTAACTATCGCTTTGTCAAGGGGTACTCCTGGCACGGCTCGCTGTCGGTGGCGCCGGGCAGGATGGGACGGACCATGACGGACGTGTTCGAGCGCTTCTCCCCCGCGACCGCGGAGTGGTTCCGCGGTGCCTTCGACGCACCGACGGCAGCGCAGGCCGGAGCCTGGGACGCGATCTCCACCGGGCAGCACGCGCTCGTCATCGCCCCGACGGGGTCCGGCAAGACGCTGGCCTCGTTCCTGTGGTCGATCGACCGGCTCATCAGCGCGTCCGACCGGCCGCCCGCGAAGCAGCGGACCCGGGTGCTCTACGTCTCACCGTTGAAGGCGCTCGGCGTCGACGTCGAGCGGAACCTCCGCAGCCCGCTCGTCGGCATCACGCAGACCGCCCGGCGGCTCGGGCTCGAACCGCCGGACGTCACGGTCGGGGTCCGGAGCGGCGACACCCCGTCGTCCGACCGGCAGCGGCTGCTCCGCCAGCCGCCGGACATCCTCATCACGACGCCCGAGTCGCTGTACCTCATGCTCACGTCGCAGGCACGCGAGACCCTCGTCAACGTCGACACCGTCATCGTCGACGAGGTGCACGCGGTCGCGTCGACGAAGCGCGGCGCGCACCTGGCCGTGTCGCTCGAGCGCCTCGACGACCTGCTCGAGAAGCCCGTGCAGCGCATCGGCCTGTCCGCCACAGTGCGGCCACCGGAAGAGGTCGCTCGGTTCCTCGGCGGCCGGGCACCCGTCACGATCATCGCGCCGCCCGCGCAGAAGACCTTCGACCTCCGCGTGGTCGTGCCGGTCGACGACATGGCCGAGCTCGGTGCGCCCCCGGTCGGCGCCGATGCCTCCGACGCGCCGTCGAACGGGTCGATCTGGCCGCACGTCGAAGAACGTGTCGTCGACCTGATCGAGGAACACCGATCGACCATCGTGTTCGCGAACTCCCGGCGGCTGGCCGAACGGCTGACCGCGCGGCTCAACGAGATCCACCAGGACCGCGTGCTCGCCGCGGCCGGCGACGGGATGCTCGTCCCGGCCGGGGCGTCCCCGGCAGACGACGGACTCCCGGCCGCCGGTCCCCGTGCCCAGTCCCCGGCCAGGCTCTCTGCGCACGCTCGGCCGCCGGCGCAGATGATCGGTGCGTCCGGACAGACCGGTGGCGGCGGATCCGAGGCCACGGTACCGGTGCTCGCCCGCGCGCACCACGGCTCCGTGTCGAAGGACCAGCGCGCCATCATCGAGGACGACCTGAAGTCCGGACGGCTCCGCTGCGTCGTCGCGACGAGTTCGCTCGAGCTCGGCATCGACATGGGCGAGGTCGACCTGGTCGTGCAGGTCGAGGCGCCGCCGTCCGTCGCGAGCGGTCTGCAGCGCGTCGGCCGCGCCGGACACCAGGTCGGCGAGATCTCCCGTGGCGTCCTGTTCCCGAAGCACCGCGCGGACCTGGTGAACAGCGCCGTGACCGTCGAGCGGATGGTCTCCGGGCAGATCGAGTCCATCGCGGTGCCCTCGAACCCGCTCGACGTGCTGGCGCAGCACACCGTGGCAGCCGGAGCGATCGACACCGTCGAAGTCGAGCACTGGTTCGACCTGGTGCGGCGGAGCGCCCCGTTCAGCGGTCTGCCCCGCTCCGCGTTCGAGGCGACGCTCGACCTGGTCACCGGACGCTACCCGAGCGACGAGTTCGCCGAGCTCCGACCGCGCCTGGTCTGGGACCGCGTGCACGGCACCCTGACGGGTCGTCCGGGTGCGCAACGGCTCGCCGTGACGAGCGGCGGGACCATCCCGGACCGTGGCATGTTCGGCGTCTTCATGGTCGGCGAGAAGGCCAGCCGCGTCGGTGAGCTCGACGAGGAGATGGTCTACGAGTCCCGCGTCGGGGACGTCTTCGCCCTCGGCGCCACGAGCTGGCGGATCGAGGAGATCACGCACGACCGGGTCATCGTCAGCCCGGTCTTCGGCCAACCGGGGCGGGTGCCGTTCTGGAAGGGCGACGGCATCGGCCGACCCGCCGAGCTCGGCCGCGCGACCGGGGCCTTCGTGCGCGAGGTCGAGGGCGCCTCCGACGAGGACGCCCGCGCCCGGGTGTCCGCCGGCGGGCTCGACGAGCGCGCCGTCACGAACCTGCTCACGTTCCTGCGCGACCAGCGTGCCGCGACCGGGCACGTGCCGAACGACACCACGCTCGTCATCGAGCGCTTCCGTGACGAGCTCGGGGACTGGCGGCTCATCCTGCACTCCCCGTACGGCATGCAGGTGCACGCGCCGTGGGCCCTCGCCGTGGCCGCTCGGCTCCGCGAACGCCACGGGATCGACGGCGACGCGATGGCGGCCGACGACGGCATCGTCGTCCGGATCCCGGAGACCGACGCCGAGCCGCCGGGGGCTGACCTGTTCGTCTTCGAGCGCGACGACCTCGAAGCCCTCGTCACCGACGAGGTCGGGGCCTCCGCCCTGTTCGCCGCGCGGTTCCGCGAGTGCGCGGCGCGCGCGCTCCTGCTGCCGCGCCGGAACCCGGGGCAGCGCTCGCCACTGTGGCAGCAGCGGCAGCGGGCCTCGCAGCTGCTCGAGGTCGCGCAGAAGTACCCGTCGTTCCCGATCGTGCTCGAGACCGTGCGTGAGGTCCTGCAGGACGTGTACGACGTGCCGTCGCTGCTCGGGATCGCGGACGACATCGCCGGTCGCCGCATCCGGCTCGTCGAGACCGAGACCGAGCAGCCGTCGCCGTTCGCCCGGTCGCTCCTGTTCGGGTACGTCGCGGCGTTCATGTACGAGGGCGACACCCCGCTCGCCGAACGACGAGCCGCCGCGCTGTCGCTGGACTCGACCCTGCTCGGCGAGCTGCTCGGCCGTGCCGAGCTCCGCGAACTGCTCGACCCGGCCGTCATCGCCGGGGTCGAGCGTGACCTGCAGCGCCTCTCGCCGGACCGCCGGGCGCGGGACGCCGAGGGCATCGTCGACGTGCTGCGGCTCGTCGGCGCGCTCGACCTCGACGAGGTCGTGGACCGGAGCTGGCTGGCCGAGGCCACCGACCGCGCCGAGGCCCTCGCAACGGTGCAGGGGTCGCTCACCGCCCTCGAACGCGACCGCCGGGTCCTCTCGTTCTCGCATGCCGGAGCCACCCGGTGGGCCGTCATCGAGGACGCTGCACGCCTCCGTGACGCCCTCGGCGTGCCGCTGCCGATCGGGGTGCCGACGGCCTTCATCGAGCCCGTCGCCGATCCGCTCGGCGACCTCATCGGCCGGTACGCCCGCTCGCACGGGCCGTTCTCCGCGCAGGACGCCGCCGGGCGCCTGGGGCTCGGCATCGCCGTCGTGCAGGACACGCTGCGCCGACTCGTGGCCGACCGGCGCGTGGTCGAGGGCGAGTT
This sequence comes from Curtobacterium sp. MCBA15_008, assembly GCF_001865065.1. Lineage (GTDB taxonomy): Bacteria > Actinomycetota > Actinomycetes > Actinomycetales > Microbacteriaceae > Curtobacterium. Next base: position 20,821 of record NZ_MJGN01000005.1, read on the forward strand.
CCGCCCCGACCGACAGGGCGCAGAGTGGTGCGACTCCGAGGTCCTCCGTCGGATCCGCACGAAGTCGCTCGCGGCGCTCCGGCACGAGGTCGAGCCGGTCTCGCCCGACACCCTCGCCCGGTTCCTGCCGGCGTGGCAGCACGTGCAGACCCCGGGGACCCGTGGTGGACTCCGTGGCGTCGACGGTGTGCTGCAGGTGATCGACCAGCTCGCCGGCGTCGCGCTGCCCGCCAGTTCGTGGGAGACCCTCGTGCTGCCCGCCCGGGTGACCGACTACGCACCGAGCATGCTCGACGAGCTCACCGCGACGGGCGAGGTCCTCTGGTCCGGCGGCGGCACGCTGCCCGGCAACGACGGCTGGGTCCGCCTGCACCTCGCCGACACGTCCCCGACCACGCTGGCCGAACCCGCGGGTGACGACACCACCGAGCTCCAGCGCGACGTCCTCACGGCCCTGGCCGGCGGCGGCGCGTACTTCTTCCGGCAGCTCGGGCAGGCTGTGGGCAGCACCGACGACCAGGCGTTGACCACCGCCCTCTGGGACCTCGTCTGGGCCGGCCAGATCACGAACGACACCTTCGCGCCGCTGCGGGCGATGCTCGGCGGCAAGGCGAAGGGCACCAGTGCACCACGGGCACGGGCGTACCGCGGGCGTCGGCGTCCGACGATGCCGGCCCAAGCCGGTCCGCCGTCCGTCGGTGGCCGGTGGTCCCTGCTGCCCCTGGCCGAGTCCGACTCCACCGTCCGCGCTGCCGCCACCGCGGAACAGCTCCTCGAGCGGTACGGCGTGGTCACCCGCGGCGCCGTGCAGGTCGAGGGTGTCCGTGGCGGGTTCGCCGGGGTGTACCGCGTGCTCTCGCGGTTCGAGGAGTCCGGGCGGGCTCGCCGCGGGTACTTCATCGAGGGGCTCGGTGCTGCGCAGTTCGCGACCGGGCCCACGATCGACCGGCTCCGGACGTACGCGCGCGACCTCGACGACGACGAGCGCGCCGACCCCGACCGGAAGCGCGAGGCACTGACCCTCGCCGCCACCGACCCCGCGAACCCCTACGGAGCGTCGCTGCCGTGGCCGACCGGGGACACCGTCGAGGACGACGCCGATGCCCCTGAGGGCTCGACGAAGACCACGGGGCGTGGCCACCGTCCGGGGCGGAAGGCCGGCGCGCTCGTGACCACGGTCGACGGGAAGCTCGCGGTCTACGTCGAGCGCGGCGGCAAGTCGGTGCTCACCTTCACAGACGACCCGGCGGACCTGTCGGCAGCGGCGGCCTCCATCGCCGGGATCGTGCGGACCGGCCTGCGGAAGCTCGCGGTCGAGCGGGTGGACGGGGCGTTCGTGCTCGAGTCGCCGCTCGGCGCGGCGCTGCGCGAGGCAGGGTTCACCGCAACCCCGCAGGGACTGCGGCTCCGTGTGTGAGGCGAGCCGCGCCTCCAGGCCCGATCGCGACCACGCGCCGGAGGTGACCCGTGCCTGAGGGCGACACCGTCTACCGGGCCGCCCGTCGGCTGCACACCGCGCTGGCGGGGAAGGTGCTGACCCGGAGCGACTTCCGGGTGCCAGCGTTCGCGACACTCGACCTCGTCGGGCAGACGGTCGACGAGGTCGTCCCCCGCGGAAAGCACCTGCTGCACCACATCGGTGAGCTCACCGTGCACTCGCACCTGAAGATGGAGGGCCGGTGGGACGTCTACGGCCCGGACGACCGGTGGCGTCGGCCGGCGCACCAGGCCCGGGCGATCCTCGACGCCGACGACGTGTCGACGGTCGGGTTCGCCCTCGGTGTGCTCGAGGTCGTCCCGCGCGACCACGAGGACGAGGTCGTCGGGTACCTTGGCCCGGACCTGCTCGGCCCGGACTGGGACGCCGACCTCGCGCTGGACAACCTCACCCGTGACCCGACGCGACCGATCGGGCTGGCGCTCCTCGACCAGCGCGTGCTCGCCGGCCTCGGCAACGTCTACCGGAACGAACTCTGCTTCCTGCGCGGGGTGCTGCCGACGCGTCCGGTGAGCGAGACCCGCGACCCCGCACGGACCATCGCACTGGCGAGCAAGCTGATCCTGGCCAACCGCGACCGCAGCGCGCGCGTGACGACCGGGGTCGACCGCCCGGGCCGACGCTTCTGGGTCTACGGCCGGGCCGGCAAGCCGTGCCTGCGGTGCGGCACACCGATCCGGTACGGCGAACTCGGCGAGTCCGACCTCACGCTGCGCGACACGTACTGGTGCCCGCGCTGCCAGACCTGAACGGTCCGCCCGCGATCAACGGTCGGAGGCCTCGACGACGCAGCTCTCCACCTGCTGCGCGAGCTCCGAGTCCGCGCTGAAGGAGCTCGGAGCGGGCGAGACCGAGCTGGACTCGTCGGCGGTGGCGTCCTTCGCCGTCTGGTTCACCGCGTAGAGCGGGCCGTCGAAGTCGTCGGCGGTCGGGTCGTCGGTGGACGCCCAGATCGTGACCTCGTCGTCGTTCGGGTCGTTGCTGTCCTCGGGCACGATCGTCGCGCCGAGGTACCAGCCGCCGTCGCCCTTCTGGATGTTCGCGAACTCGGCCTTGTCGTGCGTGCCGACCGCCTTGTCGATCAGGTCGACGGCGGCGCTCGAGGCGACGTCGCACTGCGCGGACTGCGACTTCTCCTCCGACCCGGGGACCTTGCCGACCGGGTTCGGGTTCTGGGCGCCGCCGGGGTCGCAGGCGGTGAGCAGCAGGGCGATGGCGGCGGCGCCGAGCAGCGCCGTGGCGGTCTTCGCTCGCGTGGACATGCCCAGGACGGTAGGCGAGCCCCGGTGAGCGCCGTCCCAGACGAGCCACGGCGCGCGCTGCATTCGGGCGGCCGGTCCGGCCAGCGCCGCCGGGCCGCCGGGGCGGGGGCCGGGCGGCCGGGGTCGGGGGTCGGCCGGGGGCAGGGCCGGGCCGGGCCAGGGTTCGGGGGCCGCGGGCCCTGGCCCGTCTGCCTGTCAGCCGGCCGCGCGTGCCGCCACCGGGCGGCGTCGGAGGGTGGCGTCGAGGACGGCCGGCGGGTTGTACTGCTGGTCGAGCCGACCGACGTCGGACCCCGGCGGGACGATCTGGTCGATCCGGTCGAGCACCTCGTCCGGGAGCGTGACGTCGACACCCTCGAGCAGGTCGTCGAGCTGCTCGATCGAGCGCGGGCCGATCAGGGCACTGGTCACGCCGGGGTGGGCGATCGCGAACGCCATGGCGAGGTGGGTCATCCGGATGCCGGTCTCCTCGGACAGGGCGACGACCTGCTCCACCGCGTCGATGCGGCGCTCGTCCTGGTTGTGGCGGAACATGCCGACGCGGGCGAGGTCGCTGTCCTGCCCCTTCCGGAAGCGGCCGGTGAGCAGGCCACCGGCGAGGGGGCTCCAGACCAGGGCACCCATGCCGTACCGCTCGACGACCGGGAGGACCTCGCGTTCGATGCCCCGGTTGAGGATCGAGTACGTGGGCTGTTCCGTCCGGAATCGTTCGAGGCCCCGGCGCTCGGACGTCCACTGCGCCTCGACCTGCATCGACGCGGGGAAGTCCGAGCTGCCGATCGCCCGCACCTTGCCGCTGCGGACCAGGTCGGTGAGGGCCGAGAGGGTCTCCTCGAGGTCGACGGTGTCGTCCGGGCGGTGCGCCTGGTACAGGTCGATGTGGTCGGTCTGCAGGCGGCGGAGCGAGTCCTCGACGGCGGTCGTGATCCAGCGGCGGGAGTTGCCGCGGCGGTTCGGGTCGTCGCCCATCGGGCCGTTGAACTTCGTCGCGAGGACGACGTCGTCACGGCGCCCCTTCAGGGCCTTGCCGAGCAGCGCCTCGGAACCGCCCTGCGAGTAGCGGTCGGCGGTGTCGATGAGGTTGATGCCGGCGTCGAGGGCGCGGTGGACGATGCGGATGGAGTCCTGTTCGTCGCCGTTGCCGATGCTGCCGTCGGTGCCGAGCATCATGGCGCCGAGGGCGAACGGGCTGACCTGGATGCCGGTTCGGCCGAGGGTGCGGTAGTGCATGGGAATGCCTCCTGTCGATAGCGTCCTGGTCCGCGGTGTCGTATCGTGGTCCGAAGTGGAACGCCCTTCCGGAACTATACGGAACGTCTTTCCGTTTCCGCAACCCCGGATGTGCGCCCGCGCCGTCCCGACCCAGGAGGACCCGTGCGCGCCGACGCCCGTCGCAACCTCGACGCCCTGACCGACGCCGCGAAGGCCGTCTTCGCCACCGACGGCGTCGACGCCCCCGCGAAGGTCATCGCCGACCGGGCCGGGGTCGGGGTCGGCACGCTCTACCGGCACTTCCCCCAGCGGTCCGACCTGGTCGTCGCGGTGTTCCGGAACGCGGTCGAGGCCTGCGCCGACGCCGCCGACGACCTCGCCGCCGCCCTCGCCCCCGACGAGGCACTCGCGCAGTGGCTGCAGCGCTTCACCGACTTCGTCGCAACCAAGCGCGGGCTGGCCGCCGCGCTGCACTCCGGGGACCCGGCGTTCGAAGCGCTGCCCGACTACTTCATCGGGCGGCTCGGCGACGCGCTCGGAGGGCTGCTCGCCGCCGCGGCGGCCGCAGGGACGATCCGGCCCGACATCGACGCCCCGCAGCTCCTGCGCGCCGTGGGCGACCTGTGCCACGGGGCGCAGTCGGCGGAGCAGAGCCAGCTCATGGTCGGGCTGCTGGTCGACGGGTTGCGGTACCGGGCCACGGCTTGACCAGCGGGCCGGCGTTCGCGGCAGGCTCACGCGCGGCGGGCTCGCGCGCGGCAGGCTCACGCGCGGCAGGCTCGCGCGCGGCAGGCTCGCGCGCGGCAGGCTCGCGCGCGGTGGGCTTGCGCGGCGCGTCGGTGCTGGCGTTCAGCGCGCCGGGTGGAGCCGCTCCGCCGCGACGGCCCGTACGGCCTCGGTGACCCGCTCGAGCAGCGGCGACGCCAGGTTCCACCGCTGCCACCACAGGGCGACGTCCGCCCGGCGCCCCGGCGTGAGCTCGACGAGGGTGCCACGGTCGAGCGCCTCGAGGCACTGCGCCTCCGGCAGCATCCCCCACCCGAAGCCGAGCGACACCGCACGGGCGAAGTCCGCCGAGGTCGGGACGAAGTGCCGCGGGCCGGACGGAGCGTGCCCGAGCACGCGACGGAGGTAGCCCTGCTGCAGGTCGTCGGCGCGGTCGTAGTCCACGAGGGGCACCCGGTCGAGCTGCCCGAGCATCCGCCGCTCCGTGTCGACCCCGGACAGGTAGCGTGCGACGAACGCCGGCGACGCCACGGCCCGGTACCGGTCGACGCCGAGCGGGACCGACGAGCAGCCCTGCACCGGGTCGGCCTCGGCGGTGACGGCGGCCATCACCGTGCCCGCACGCAGGAGTTCGGCGGTGCGGTCCTGGTCCTCACGGTGCAGGTCGAACACCACCTCGGTGTCGGCACGGACCAGCGCCAGCGCATCGAGGAACCACGTGCCGAGCGAATCGGCGTTCACCGCGAGCGGGATCGACGGCACCAGCGAGTCCCCGCCGCCGAGCGCGCGGGAGGTCTCCTCGTCGAGCAGCTGCGCCTGCCGCGCGTGGCGCAGGACGACCTCGCCGTCCGCCGTCGGCCGCACCGGCGTCGTCCGCTGCAGCAGGACCCGACCGAGCTGTTGCTCCATCGACTTGATCCGCTGCGACACGGCCGACGGGGTGATCGCCAGGGCCTTGGCCGCCGCGTCGAGCGTGCCGTGGTCGACCGCGGCCAGGAGGGTCTCGAGGTGTTCACGCTGCAACCGGACCATGCAGCGCAGCTTACGCAGCATCAGGAACGTGAGCTGTACTGCATGCCGCTCCGGCCCTAGCGTCGGACCGTGACCGTGCTCCTCCCCCTGCTCTCCGGCCTCGGCACCGGACTCGCCCTGATCGTCGCCATCGGCGTGCAGAACACGTACCTGCTCCGGCTCGCGGTGAGCGCGCGGCTCCGGGTCGTCGCCGCGGCCGTCGTGGTGTGCGCCGTGTCGGACGCCGTGCTCATCGTGGCCGGGGTGCTCGGTGTCGGGGCGGTGGTCGAACGGTTCCCGGTGGCGCTCGTCGTGGTCCGGTTCGTGGGGGCGGCGTTCCTCGTGACCTACGGCGTGCTTGCAGCGCGTCGGGCGCTCCGACCGTCGGGTGACGCGATCCGGGTGGAGGAGGAAGCGCCGGACGACGGGGTCGCCGTGGTCGCACCCGCTGGTGGGCATCGCGCCCCCGCACCCGCGGGTGCGACGTTCGTGGCGGGGCGCGACAGCGGGACGGAACCGGACACCCGCGCGGCCAGCGCGACCGCCCCCGCAGCGAGCGCCGCGGAACCGGAGACCTGCGCGGGCGGGGTGACGGGGCGGGCGCGCACCGTGCCTCCAGGCCGGCAGCAGGAGGTGACCATGCGCGCGGCGGTGGCCACCATGCTCGTCTTCACGTGGGCGAACCCGCACGTCTACCTGGACACCCTGGTGTTCCTCGGGTCCGTCGCGAACCAGCAGGGCGTCGACGACCGCTGGGCCTGGACGATCGGCGCGGTGGCGGCGAGCTGCCTGTGGTTCGCCGGCGTCGGGTTCGGCGGGCGGTTGCTCCGGCCGCTGTTCGCGAAGCCGCTGACCTGGCGCGTGTTCGACGGGCTGGTCGCGCTCGTGATGCTCGGCTTCGGCGCCGCGCTCGTGCTGGGCGCTTAGGCGCGGAGGCGCTGACGTCGAACCACGAATCCGACGTCGAACCGCCCTGCTGGACTGGTTCGATGTCGGATTCGTGATTCGTCAGCGCGCGCAGCGCGCACCGCCTGGCCGCGCCCCGCTACTGCAGGCCCTTGCCCACCCGACTGTTCCGGCGGCTGTACCCGAAGTAGATCGCGAAGCCGATGACGAGCCAGACGACGAAGCGGAGCCAGGTCTCGACCTCGAGGTTCAGCATCAGCCAGAAGCACAGCACGGCCGACACGATCGGCAGCACCGGCGACCACGGCACCCGGAAGGCCCGCGGCGCGTCGGGCCGCGAACGACGCAGCACGACGATGCCGATCGACACCAGCACGAACGCCGACAGCGTCCCGATGTTGATCATGCCCTCGAGCTTGTCGACCGCGGTGAACCCGGCCAGCAGCGCCACAACGACACCGGCGACGACCTGCACGCGCACCGGGGTCTGCGTCTTCGGGTTCGTCTGCGAGAACCAGCGGGGCAGCAGGCCGTCGCGGCTCATCGAGAAGACGATGCGGGACAGGCCGAGCAGGAGCACCATGACGACCGTGGTCAGGCCGATCAGGGAACCGATCGCGATGATGCCGGCCGCCCAGGGCAGCCCGACGATGTCGAAGGCCGAGGCGAGGGACGGCGCGTCCTCTTCCGCCAGGCGCTGGTACGAGACCATGCCGGTGATGACGATGCTGACGCCGACGTAGAGCAGGGTCACGATGCCGAGGCCGATGAAGATGCCGCGGGGCAGGGTCTTCTGGGGGTTCTCGGTCTCCTCGGCGCTGGTCGCGACGACGTCGAAGCCGATGAAGGCGAAGAACACCAGCGACGCCGCGGCGAGCAGGCCGAAGACGCCGTACTGCGCGGGCTCGGCCCCGGTGAACCAGGACACGAGCGACTGGGTCCAGACGCTGCCCTCGGCGCCCTTCGTCGGCTCGGCCGGCGGGATGAACGGTGTGAAGTTCGCGGCCTTCACGAAGAAGGCACCGGCGACGATGACGAAGACGACGATCGCGACCTTGATGATCGTGATGACCGCCGACACCCGCGAGGACAGGCGGGTGCCGAAGGCCAGCAGCACCGTGAAGATGCCGACGATCAGGACCGGACCCCACGTGAAGGGGATCGGGCCGAGCTGGATCGTGTCGGGCAGGTCGACGCCGAAGACGCCGAACGCGGTGCTGAGGTAGATCCCCCAGTACTTCGCGATCACGGCGCTGGCGGTCAGGGTCTCGAGGATCAGGTCCCACCCGACGATCCAGGCCAGCAGTTCACCCATGGTCGCGTAGGTGAAGGTGTACGCGGAGCCGGCGACGGGGATCGTCGACGCGAACTCGGCGTAGCACATGATGGCCAGGCCGCACGTGACGGCGGCGAGCAGGAACGAGACGATGACGCCCGGCCCGGCGAAGTTCGCGGCGGCGTTCGCACCGACCGAGAAGATGCCGGCACCGACCGCGACCGCGATGCCCATCGCGGCGATGTCGAAGGTGCGGAGCGACCGCTTGAGCGAGCGCCCCTGCTCCTCGGAGTCGGCCAGTGAGGCCTCGATGGACTTGATGCGGAGCTTCGGTGCCATGGGGTGGTTCCCGTCATCGGCTGGCGGCGGACCACGCGAGGTTACTGGTGTACCAGCCCGGCACGCAAACAGCCGGGATGCACGGCGCGCGGTCGTCCGCGCGGTCGGTACCGGCCTGGAGGCACGGGTCGGCTCAGACGGACCGGCGCCAGTCCGACAGGAACCGGGCTCCGGCCTCGTCGTGGATCACGCCGTCGGGTGCGGTGAGCACCGGGTACGGCGTCGCCGGCACCCCGTCGGCGGGACGGACGTCCACGTGCGCCACGTCGTGGCCGTGGGCGTGCAACCAGTCGGCCATCGCGTAGTCGCTCCGGGAGTCGCCCATCGTGCGCCACGCCACCGGCAGCTCGCCGTCCTGCGCGAGGAGCTCGAGCGACCGCTCGGCCCCGAGGTCCTTGCCGCTCCGGTCCGACTCCACGTCGGTCGAGATGATCGTCGGGTCGATGCGCCACTGCACGGCACCGTCGGCGTCCGGGCGGACGTCGTCGAGGCGGCGGACCCCGAGGCCGCGGCGCTGAAGGGCCGCCATCGCCTTCGCGTCGAACTCCGGCTGCCGCGCGAGGTAGGTCGCGTTCGGCACCTCGACGCGCTGCTCGATCGACACCATGGCGCGCTTCGTCTCGTCGAAGAACACCAGGTCCGCGTACTCGTCACGCACCAGCTCGCGCATCTCGTCCGCGTAGTCACGGGGCAGCGCGAGGTCCTCGGCAACGGTGAGCTCACCCATCCCGCCCTCGTACTGCGGGCCGATCGAGCACCAGACAGCGCCCTTCTCGCAGACGGCGTGCACGCGACCACCGGCGGCGAGACCCCCGGCCAGCAGCGGCCCCACGACTTCGCTCCGGATGAAGGCGTCGCTGCGCCCGGTGTTGAAGACGACGGGGATGCCCTCGGCGGCGAGCGCCACGAGGTCCTCGACGATGCTCTGGATCGCGATGGTGCGCGAGACGGGGCTGGCGATGGGTCCGTCGACGTCGAGCAGGAGGCCGAGGCGAGGTGCGTTCACCCCACCATCCTGTCAGCCCCGCGCAGACCCCCGTGCGACGGCTCGTGCGGCTGCTCGTGCCGTGAAGCGGTCGAGCAGGATGCCGATCGCCTCAGGCTCGGGGACGTGCCCCTGGCCCGGCAGTTCGGCGTACTCCGAACCCGGCACGGCCTCGACCACGGCGCGGCCGGCCCGACGCATCCACTCCACGCTCTCGGTGCCCGCGGTGACGAGCACGGGGACCCCGACCGCCGCGGCCACCCGGTCGGGCACCGCCAGCTGGTTGAGCACCCGGACGTCGCGGCTGAGCACGTGCGCGTCGGTGACCAGGGAGCGCCAGAGTGCTCCCTTGAGCCGGAGCGCGGTGATCTGCCCCATCGGGACGCCGAGCACCTGCGCGAGGAAGGCCCGGACGGCCTGCGCCCGGCGGCCGGCGGCGACGTGCTCGTCGAGGGCGTCGGCGAACGCGACGTCGTCGGCGTGCGGGTCGACCGTGGCACGGTAGGGCGGTTCGTGGAGGACGGCGGCGTCGATCGGCACGCCGCCGGCGAGGCCGTGCAGCACGACCCCCGCACCGACGCACATGCCGAGTGCGGTGACCGGCCCGTCCACGTCGGCCACGACCGCGGCGAGGTCCTCGACCTCACGGTCGATCGTCCACTGCCCGGCGTCGCCGCTCGCACCCCGGCCGCGGCGGTCGTACGTGATGACGCGGTAACGGTCGCGGAGCTCGGCGGTCAGCCGCTCCACGTACGGGGTGCCGTGGTGGTCGAAGGCCCCGCCGACGACGACGAGCGCAGGACCGGTCCCCCCGTCCGAGACGGCGAGCACCGTCCCGTCCGCGGAGACGACCGTGCGGTCGACGTGCTGGTCCATGGGTTCCCTCGGAGTCGGTGCGACCGCGCGGCATCGCAGGCTGCGTCGGGTCCATCGGGAACGGTCCTGGCGGGTCGGTCTCCTGAGCATGACAGCCGGGGGGACCCGCGTCGACACCCGCAACCAGGGGGAGACCGGCGGGTCGTCGGTCAGCGGTCCCGGTAGACCTCTCGTCGGTGTCCGGCGCGCACGACGACCACCACGAGTCGGCCGTCGTCGATCAGGTAGATCACCCGGTAGTCACCGACGCGCACACGCCACTCGGGGCTGTTGACGAGCCTGCGCGCCGCGGGCGGACGTGGCTCTTCGGCGAGGATCGCCAGCACGCCCTCCACCAGCCGTCTGGCGTTCGGCGGGAGCTTCCGGATCGCCCGGCCAGCGCTGGGCTCGAACTCGATCTCGTAGCTCATTCCATCCCGAGTTCGCGCTTGAGGTCCTCCCACTTGACGTTCTCGCCGCCGATGCGTTCACTCTCGATCCGTGCTTCCTCGACGGCCTTCAGGTCGTCGAGGTCCTCCGCAGCCTCGAGCAAGCGTTCGAGGACGTCCGCGTCCACCACGGCCGCGACCCGCTTGTTCCGCCGCGTGAGCCAGACCGGCTCGTGACGGGCGTCGTCGATGATCGACGCCAGTCGGCTTCGTGCTTCCGAGATCGACACTTCGCTCACCTGTACATTCTAGAGCGTTTTGTACAACTCAGACGAGTGCCGTGGTGCCGACCGACTCCCGCTCCAGGAGCGACCGCTTGACGTCGAACCCCCAGGCGAAGCCCCCGAGCGTGCCGTCGGTCCGGAGCACCCGGTGACACGGCACGAACAGGGCCGGGGCGTTCCGGGCGCACACGCTCGCGGCGGCACGGACGGCGTCCGGTCGGCCCATCGCGGCGGCGAACTCGGTGTACGTGAGCACCCCGCCCGCCGGGATCAGCCGCAGCTGCCGCCACCCCTCGGTGAACAGGTCCGTGCCGAACTGCCGGACGGGCACCTGCATCGCGTGCTCGACCTCGCCCGCGTAGAAGGCGTCGACGGCGTCGGCCGAGGTCACCCGTCCCTCGGTGATGCGATCCGGGCGGTGCTTGTCCGCGATGCGCCCGAGGATGCGCTCGACGTCGTTCGTCCACCCGGAGGCGAGGACACGACCTTCGGCGTCCTCGAGCACGGTGAAGGGTCCGTCTGGGGTGTCCAGGGTCTGGATGGTCGCGTCGGTCATCGTTCTTCCTTCCGGAGGGCAGCTGGGGCACTGGCGGCGCGTGCGGTGGCACCCGCCGCGACGGCGCGATCGATGATCGGCCGCCAGCAGTGCATGGTCAGGTAGCTCCGCCACGGCGCCACCTGCTCAGACCATAGGGAGAGCTCGCGCGCCGTTCCGGGCAGACCGAGTTCCTGTGCACCGTTGCGGACGGCGAGGTCGCTGTGGAGGAACACGTCCGGGTGGTGTCGTACCCGGAGCGCCACGTAGTCGGCGGTCCAGGGTCCGATGCCCTTCACTGCGAGGAGCCCGGCGCGGAGGTCGTCGAGCGACTGCCCGCCGTCGACGACGAGCGAGCCGTCGGCGAGCGCCGTGGCGACGCGGATGATCGTGTCGACCCGGGCCGCCGGTCCACGCAGGACCTCGCGGCCGCGCTCGGCGATCGTCGCCGCGTCCGGGAACAGCCGCCCGCCGTCGACCAGCGCTGCCGACACCGGTGCGCCGAGGGCGGCGACGAGCCGGCTCTGCGCGGTGCGGGCCGCCGCGACCGACACCTGCTGGCCGATCAGCGTGCGGAACACGATCTCGTGCGGGTCCACGGCGCCGGGGAGCCGGATACCGGGCACCCGCGCGACGACGCCGGACAAGGCGGGGACCGCACCGAGCACCGCGTCGACGGCGACCGGGTCGGCGTCGAGGTCGAAGAAGGCCCGCATCCGCGCGACGAGCGTCGGCAGGTCGGTCAGGTCCGAGACCCGGACGCGCAGGTCGATCCCTACGCCCCGGCCGGCCGCGTCGGGGACGGCGGCCGACGCGCTGACGTGGGCCGCGCCTCCAGGCAGGTCGAGCAGCCGCCCGTACGACGTGACCCGCCCCGTCGCGTCGAGGTCCACCTGCTCCAGCCCGGGCAAGGCGTGCAGCGCGTGCCAGTCGAGCAGTCCCTGCACGTCGAACGGCGCGCGCGCCGGCAGGTGCACGTGCAGGGCGCCGTCGGCGACCGGCTGCAGCGTGCGTCGGGAGCGGAGCTCGGACGGGGTGACGGCGAAGACCTCGCGCACGGTGTCGTTGAACTGGCGCACGCTCGCGAACCCGGCGGCGAACGCGACGTCCGCGATGGGCAGGTCCGACGAGGTCAGCAGGGTCCGCGCGGTCTGCGCGCGGTGCGCCCGGCTGAGCGCCTTCGGTCCGGCGCCGAGCTCCGCGGTGAGGATGCGGTTCAGCTGCCGTTCCGAGTACCCGACGCGTGCCGCGAGTCCGGGGACGCCGTCCCGTTCGACGACGCCGTCGAGGACGAGCCGCATGGCGCGGCCGGCGACGTCCTCGCGCAGGTCCCACTCCGGGCTGCCGGGCGTCGCCTCGGGCAGGCACCGCTTGCAGGCGCGGAAGCCGGCGAGGTGCGCCGCGGCGCTCGTCCGGTAGAAGGTGACACCCGTGACCTTCGGCGTGCGGGCCGGGCAGCTCGGCCGGCAGTAGATGCCGGTGGAGTGCACCGCGGTGACGAACTGGCCGTCGAAGCGGGCGTCGCGGGAGGCGACGGCGCGGTGCCGTTCGGCGTGCAGCGCGTCGTGCTCCGCTGCGGTGTCCAGGGTGCTCATGGGCACAGCCTGGCACGCGCCACCGACGCACCACTGGCGGGAATCGGACAGGGCAGTGCGGCGCGCGTCGGCCGCCGGTGCGGCTCGGGCGACGGCCTGGAGGCACGGCTAGCGTGGCCTGCGTGACCCCCGTGGACGACGTGGCCGGCCCCGGCGACCTGCCCTTCCGGACGGACGTCGAGATCGCGCTGCTCCTGGTGTCCCGGCGGCACCGCTACGAGGGCCGACCGGCGGACGGTGCGCTGCCCGTGCGGCCGTCGGACCCCGACGAGCTGCGGGACCGGGTCGAACTGCGGGCCGGGCTCGGGATCGTCGGCGACCGGTACTTCGGCTCACGGGCTCACGTGCACGCCTCGGTCACCGTGATCGCGCTCGAGTCGCTCGAAGCCGTGGGTGAGGCGCTCGGCGTGACGGTGGACCCGGCGGCCACCCGGCGGAACGTGTTCCTGCGCGGGGCCGACGTCGAGGCGTTGCGCGGCGAGCCGTTCTCACTGGAGAGCCCCGGTGCGGGCGGTCCCGTCCGGTTCGGCGGGTACCGGGCGGCGAACCCGTGCGCGTGGATGGACCACGAGGTCGCGCCGGGGGCCTTCCGGGCGATGCGCGGGCGGGGCGGCGTGCGGTGCGACCCGGAGTCCGACGGCGTGCTCGCCCTCGGCCCCGCGGTGCTCCGCACGGCTCGCCCCGTCGCACTCGGCTGACTCGTCTGACTCGTCTGACTCGTCTGACTCGTCGTTCCGCAAAACGCAACGGCGGCGGTTCCTCGCAGCGAGATACCGCTGCGAGGAACCGCCGGAGTTGCGTTTTGCGGGCCTGCGGCGCCGGCGGGGCCGGGGCGGGGCCGCGCCGGGCGTCAGGCCGTCAGGGCCCGCTCGATCGCGTCGACGAACGCCGGCAGGTCGTCCGGTGTGCGGGAGGTGATGACGCCGCCGTCGACCTGGACCTCCTGGTCGACCCACTCGGCGCCGGCGTTCCGCACGTCGGTCTGCAGCGACGGGTAGGACGTGATCGTCTTCCCCGGCAGGACCCCGGCCTCGACGAGGGTCCAGGGGCCGTGGCAGATCGCCGCGACGGGCTTGCCGGCCTGGGCGAAGGCCTGCACGAGCGACACCGCCTGCTGGTCGGTGCGGAGGTTGTCGGCGTTGATCGTGCCGCCGGGCACCACGAGCGCGTCGAAGCCGGTCACGTTCACACCGGCGATCGTCGTGTCGGGATCGAGGGTCTTCCCCGGGTCCTTGTCACCGACGAGGGTCTGGATCGCGTCGGTCTGCTGCGCCGCCACCGTCACCGAGGCCCCGCGTTCGCGGAGCTGCTCGACCGGGACGACGATCTCGTCCTGCTCCACGCCGTAGTTCGTCGCGATGACGAGGACGTTCTTGCCGTCGAGGGCTGCCATGGTCGCTCCTTCCGCGGCCCGGTCGTTCCGGCCGCACGACCAGGGTTCTCCGGACGGGCTGAGCACGCGTGGAGGGGCCCGCGGGTCCTGGACAGCGCGCTGCTCAGCCGCGGATGCGGAACGCCGTTCCCTCGGGCTCGACCGCGATGCCGTCGTACGAGGTGACCCGGTAGAGGCCCGCAGTGGACTCGGCCTCGAGCGGACCGACCACGACCGTGGTGGCCCCGGAGGCGATGGCCGCCTCGAGCCCGGCGGGCGCGTCCTCGAACGCGACGCAGTCGGCGGCGTCGACCCCGAGCAGCGCGGCTCCGCGCAGGTACCCGTCCGGGTGCGGCTTGCCGTGCTCGACGTCCTCGGAGGGCACGAACGCCGTCGGCATCGAGAGCCCTGCGGCCGCCATCCGGCCCACGGCCAGGTCCCGCGGGGCACTGGTGACGAGGGCGACCGGGACGCCAGCGCCGAGGAGCCGTTCGACGAAGGCGGCGGCACCCGGGATCTCGAAAATTCCCTCGGTGCTGGCGCTCTCCTCGTCCACCAGGGACTGGGCGACGCGCAGCTGCTCGTCGAGGTCGAGGTCGGGCAGGAACCGCTGCACGGTGCTGATCGCCTGACGCCCGTGCGAGAACGCGAGGATCTCGTCCGGATCGATGCCGTGCCGCTGCCCGAAGCGCGTCCAGGTGGCCTCGACCACCGCGATCGAGTCGACGAGCGTCCCGTCCATGTCGAAGAGGACCCCGGACGCCACGATGTCGATCACGCAGGCGACCCTAGCGTGCGCGGATGTACCGGGTCAGGAGCACGTCGCCCGCGCCGCGCAGCACGTGCGCGGGCCGCATCCGCCGCAGCTCGGGCGAGGAGCCGCGGGTGATGCGCGGTCCGGCACCGCCCTCGAGCGTCGGGTCGACGGTCAGGGTGAGCTCGTCGACCAGGTCCGCCGCCACCAGGGCGCCGAAGAACGACGGGCCGCCCTCGCAGTGGATCGTCGTGAGCCCCCGCGAGACGAGTGCGTCGCGGAGCAGCGCCGGGTCGACCGTGTCGTCGCCACAGGGCACGACGTCCGAGACTGCGGCCAGCGCCGCGCCCCGCGCGGAGGCCGCCGCCGTGGCGGAGGTCAGCACGATCGGACGCACCGGCGCCTCGGTGAACACCCGCGACGCCGGGTCGAGTGACAGCGACCCGGAGACGAGCGCGAACACCGGGTGGTCGGGCTTCCCGTGGGCGCGACGCCACGCCACGTCGGCGTCGTGCAGCACCATCGGCCCGTAGCCCTCGTCGCGCACGGTGCCGGCCGCGACGAGCACCACGTCGGCCACCCGGCGCAGCAGGTCGAACACGCGCAGGTCGTCGGGGCCGCCGAGCGAGCCCGTGGTGCCGGCGGCCGACGCCGAACCGTCCAGCGTGGTGACGAAGTTGACGCGGAGCCACGCACCCGACGGGACGTCCGCCGCGTACAGCGCGAGCAGGTCGTCGTCGGAGAGCTCCGCGACCGCAGGGGGCAGGACGTTCACGTGTTGTGCCTCGCTTCCACCGGGGCGCGCCACCCGAGCGTCGCCTCCACCATCCGCATCGCGTCGACGCTCTCGGCGACGTCGTGCATGCGCACGATCCGGGCACCGAGCATCGCGCTCACCGTGGCCACCGCGAGCGAGCCGGCCAGCCGTTCGCCCCGCGGCCGGCCGAGCGACTCCCCCACGAAGTCCTTGTTCGAGACCGCCGCGAGCACCGGGTACCCGAGCGCCACGACCTCGGGCAGTCGCCGCGTCAGTTCGAGGGTCTGCACGGTGTCCTTGTGCAGGTCGTGCCCGGGGTCGACGATGATCCGCGCGTCCGGGATCCCGGCGGCGAGCGCCCGGTCGACCCGTTCCCGCAGGAATGCCACGACCTCGCCGGCGACGTCGGCGTACCGCGGCGGGGTCGCCAGGGGGCGACGTGGTTCGGCGAGCGAGTGCGTGATGACGATGGTCGCGTCGGACTCCGCGACGACCGCCGCCATCCGGGGGTCGGACAGACCCGTGGTGTCGTTCACGACGCTCGCGCCGGCCTCGATCGCGGCCGCTGCGACCTCGGGGCGGAAGGTGTCGACACTGATCGTGACGTCCGACTGCTGGGCGAGCTGCCGGACCACCGGGACGACACGGTCGACCTCGTCGGCGGCGGGCAGCTCCGGGCCGGGAGCGAACTTCACCCCGCCGATGTCCACCCAGTCGGCGCCCTGCTCGGCGGCGCGGACCGCTGCCTCGACGGCACGGTCCAGGGCGAAGGTGGCGCCGCGGTCGTGGAACGAGTCCGGCGTGCGGTTCACGATGGCCATCACGGCGACGCGGCGGTCGAAGTCGAACGTCCGCCGCCCGATGGTGCGGACCGGGTCGCGCAGGTCCGGTACCACCCAGCCGGGGGCCGGAGCCTGGAGGCGCGGGACCGCTCCGTCCGTCGTCATGCGCCCGCCTCGTGGTCGGCTCCACTGCCGGACCCGGCCCCGGCGCCGATCAGGGCGATCGCTTCGGCGCGACCGGCGGCGTCCGCCAGGGTGCCCGTCGCCGCGACGGTCACGGTCGTCGACGCCGACTGGCGCTCGCCCCGCGTCGTGACGCACTGGTGCTGCGCGTCGAGCACCACGAGGACCCCGACGGCCCCGAGGCCCTCGGCGATCGTCGCCGCCACCTGTTCACCGAGTCGCTCCTGCAGCTGCGGTCGGGACGCCACCGCGTCGAGCACCCGCGAGAGCGTGCCGAGGCCGATGAGCCGGTCGCCCGGGGCGTACGCCATGTGCGCGACCCCGGTGAACGGCAGGAGGTGGTGCTCGCAGACCGAACGGAACCGGACGTCCCGCACGATGACGAGCTGCCCGCGGTCGCCGTCCTCGGCGTGCACGGTTCCGCCGCGGGCGATCGCGACGGCGTCCGTGCCGATGCCGGCGAAGAACTCGGCGTACGCGTCGGCGACCCGGGAGGGGGTGCGCACCAGTTCGGGTCGGTCCGGGTCCTCGCCGATGCCCAGGAGGAGTTCGCGCACGGCGGCCTCGACGCGGGCGCGGTCCATGCGTGACGTCACCTGCTCATCCAACACCAGCCGTGGCCGGAGAACGCGAGCGCCTGCCCAGCGGCACGTCCCCCGGGGAGACGAGCCGCGCCTCCCGGCCGCCGAACCGTGGAGATGCTGTGACCCGCCCGGATCCCAGCGTCCTCTAAACTTCGTCGGTGAGCGCCCCGCAGACCGACACCACGCCCCGGAACCGCTTCGCGACCGGCCTCGATCGCTTCTTCTCGATCACACACCGCGGATCGACGATCCCCCGCGAGGTCCGCGGCGGTCTCGTCTCCTTCGTGACCATGGCGTACATCGTCATCCTCAACCCGCTCATCCTCGGCGGCTTCAGCCAGGACCAGGCGCCGCAGGACGTCCTCGGCGGATGGCTGCAGAACGCGCAGGTCGCCGCCGCGACCGGGCTCGTCGCCGGCCTCATGACGATCGCGATGGGGCTCATCGCGAACCTGCCGTTCGGCATCGCCGCGGGGCTTGGAATCAACTCGTTCCTCGCCGTGAGCGTCGTCCACCAGGTCACGTGGGCCGAGGCGATGGGGCTCGTCGTCATCAACGGTGTGGTCATCGTGATCCTCGCGCTCACCGGCATCCGGACGATGATCTTCACCGCGGTTCCCGCGCAGCTCAAGGCCGCGATCACGGTCGGGATCGGCCTGTTCATCGCGTTCATCGGCCTCGTCGACTCCGGGTTCGTCCGCACCACGAAGAACGCGTCGCCGCCGCTGCAGCTCGGCGAGGACGGCTCCGTGGCCGCGCTGCCGACGATCGTGTTCCTCATCGGGCTCGTCATCATCGGCACGCTCATGGCCCGCAAGGTCAAGGGCGCCCTGCTCATCGGCATCGTCGCGACCACTGTCATCGCGATCATCCTGCAGGCGATCTTCAAGGTGCCCACCTCGGTCGACTCCCCCACCGGCTGGAACCTCAACGCCCCCGGTCTGCCGAGTGCGCTGTTCGCCGTCCCCGACCTGTCGCTCGTCGGGCACGCCGACGTCTTCGGCGCCTTCACCCGCATCGGGCCGATCGCCGCGTCGATGCTCGTCTTCACGCTCGTCTTCACGAACTTCTTCGACGCGATGGGCACGATGACCGGGCTGGCGAAGGCCGCCGGGGTCGCACACCCCGACGGCACCTTCCCGCGGCTGAAGTCGGCGCTCGTCGTCGAGGGCGCCGGCGCGATCGCCGGTGGTGGCGCCTCGGTGTCGTCGAACACCGTCTTCATCGACTCGGCCGCCGGGATCGGCGAAGGAGCCCGGACCGGCATGGCCTCGGTCGTCACCGGCCTGCTGTTCCTGGCGTCGATGTTCCTCACCCCGCTGACGCAGGTCGTCCCGCTCGAGGTCGCCGCCGCCGGCCTCGTCGTCGTCGGTGCGCTCATGGTCGCGCAGGTGAAGGACATCGACTGGACCGACTTCGGTGCTGCCCTGCCGGCCTTCCTGACGATCGTGATCATGCCGCTGACCTACTCGATCGCGAACGGCATCGGCGCGGGCTTCATCAGCTGGGTGCTCATCAAGCTGCTGTCCGGCCGCGGGCGCCAGGTGTCGTGGCTGCTCTACGTCGTCGCCGCGGGCTTCCTGCTGTACTTCGCGCGCGGACCGCTGGAGGCGCTGCTCGGCGTCGGCTGAGCCCCCCTTCGCAAAACGCAACGTCGGCGGTTGCTCGCAGCGGTACTCCGCTGCGGACAGTCGCCGACGTTGCGTTTTGCGGGGGGAGCGGGACGGGCGGAGCGGGACGGCGCAGGTCAGCTCGGCAGGTCGGCGGGCAGAGCCTCGTGGTGGCGGTGCCCCTGCGTGCGCCGGTCCTCCTTCATGCCCGCCTCGAAGAGGTGCCGACGACCCTGCACGAGTTCGTCGCGCGCGGTCCGCTCGAGCTCCTTCGCCAGCGCGTAGTACCCGTCGTCGTAGTCCTCGACGACCTGGAACGTCCACCGCCCGGCGATCACGTTGCGCCCGACGAGCTCGGTGTCGATCCGGTCCGCGAGCTCGGTGTGACCCGCCTTCCGCAGCTGCTCGACGGCTTCGCCGAGGTTGAGGTCGGCCGTGCCGGTGAGCCGGTGGAACCCGTAGAGCAGACCGCGGGCGTGCTCGATGACCTCGACGGCGGCGGACAGCGTGCCGAGGGCCTCGACGGTGGCCTCGGACACTCCCTCGGGCACCTGGTGCTGGTCGTCCGGTCCCTGCTCGTCGTGGCCCTGGGCGTCGTCGTTCGTCATGGGTCCCGTCTACCGGATGCGGGCTGCAGTTGCTCCGAGGTGCGGGTCACTTCGTCGCGTTCGGGTGATGCGTGTGCACGGCGAGGAGGTGCACGGTGCGGGTCTCCTCGGCGACCGTGAACCAGACCCGGGCGCCGCGCTTCAGCTCGTACTGCCGCCGGACCCATTCGCGGCCGGAGTGCGTGGCCGTCCCGAGCTCGCCGCGGAGCGCGACGACCGCGTTCCGCTGTGTCGCGACGAGGTCGCGCCAGCCCTGTTCAGCCGACCGCGTCCCGAACACGATGGTGTACTCGGTCGTGCGCACCGGCCGCGTCACGTCCGCGCGCCGCACGGCCACCGGTCAGGGCTTCTCGACGCGGATCTGGTCGTCGAGCATGTCCGGCTCGGTCCGGTCCCATCCAGCAGCGATCGCCTCGGCCGAGTTGCGCCACGCCTGCATCTCGAGGAGCAGACGCCGCGGCTGCCTGAGCGAGAACGAGCCTCGGGCAACGTCGACGATCTCCTTCGCGAACCGCTGTTGGTCCTCTCTGCTCAGGAGCTTGAGCCACGGGTAGGGGATTGCGAGCCGGTCGTGCAGCGGGAGCTGCTCGTTCACGGTGACGGCCGCGATGAGCTGTGCGGCGATCTCCAGCACGGCCTCGTCGTCGTCCGAACGCTCCTTCGTCGTCAAGACCAGCGGCTTGCCGTCGCGGCGCGTGACCTCGAGCGGCTCTTCCTCTGCCGCGGCGAAGACGTCCTTCGCATGGCGCGAGAGGTCGGACGACTGGACCGACCGACGGGATCGGGCGGGAGCGAGGAGCGACATGGAGCCAGGCTATTCAGAACGTGTTCTGAACACAAGAGGGTAGTCGGCCGGGCGCGGTACGGTTCCGGCATGGCCAGGTGGGTCGCGCTGCTGCGCGGAGTCAACGTCAACGGGATCACGATCCGGAGCGCGGAGCTGGCGGCGCTCTTCCGCGACGCCGGGTACGCCGACGTCCGGACGGTGCTCGCCTCGGGCAACGTCGTGTTCACGGCGGACGGCGCGCTGCCCGAGCTCAAATCGACGATCGAGTCGGCGCTCCGCGACCGGTTCGGCTACGACGCGTGGATCGTGCTCGTCCCGCACGACGCCCTCGCCGCGATCCTCGCCGACTTCCCGTTCGCCTCCGCCGAGGACCGCCACGACTACGTCCTCTTCGGCTCCGACGACCAGGCGCTCAACGACCTCCTCGACGACCTGGTGGTCGACGACTCGGTCGAACGAGTCGCCCGCGGCACCGGGGTCGTCTACTGGTCGTGCCCGAAGGGCTCCAGCACGGACACCGTGTTCGCGAAGCGGGCCGGCGCCGCACGGTTCAAGCGGACGACGACGACCCGGAACGCGAACACCCTCCGGAAGCTCCTGTGACCCGCGGCGCCCTCCACCACGTCGAGCTCCGAACGGCCGACCTCGACGCTGCCGGGCAGTCGTGGGGTTGGCTCCTCGGGGAGCTCGGCTACGTGCCCTTCCAGCGGTGGGACGACGGCCGGAGCTGGCGGCTCGGCGGCACCTACGTCGTGCTCGAGGTCGCGCCGATGGACGGCACGAACGACCGACGTCGCCCGGGGCTCAGCCACCTGGCGTTCCACGCCGGCGACCGGGCCGACGTCGCGCGCCTGTGGGCTGGCGCGCCCGAGCACGGCTGGCGTCGCCTGTACGAGGACCGCCACCCGAACGCCGGTGGGCCCGACCACCACGCCGCCTTCCTCGAGGACGCGGAGCGGTTCAAGGTCGAGCTCGTCGCCGACTGACCGCCGCCCGCTCCCCCGCGGTGCCGAGGATCAGGACTGCGGCGGCTGCCCGTTGCTCGCGGTGGTGCCGCCGTCGACGGGCAGGATCGCCCCCGTGATGAACGACGCTGCGTCACTCGCCAGGAACAGGACCGCGGCCGCGACCTCCTCGGAACGGCCACCCCGGCCGAGGGCGATCCGCTCGGCGAACTTCGCCTGCAGCTCCTCGTCCTCCGCCTGGTCCTGCGTGAGGTCGGTCCAGATGAGCCCCGGTGCGACCGCGTTCACCCGGACGCCGAACTGCCCGTTGTCGAGCGCCGCCGCCTTCGTGAAGTTGGTGACCCCGCCCTTCGCCGCGTTGTACGGGCTCATGCGCCAGTCCGCGTCCTCACCGGACACCGACGAGGTGTTGACGATGGAGCCCTTCGTCTCACGGAGGAAGGGCAGCGCGGCCCGGGTGCCGTAGAAGACCCCGGACAGGTCAGTCTCGATCACGCGACGCCACTCGTCGGTGCTGATGTCGGTGATGTCACCCGAGCTGAACGTGCCGGCGTTGTTCACGAGCACGTCGACCCGGTCGAAGCGGTCGACCGCCGCCGAGACGACGGTCTCCCAGTCGCGCGGGCTCGCGACGTCGGCGCGGAGCGCCACCGTGCGGTCGGTCGGCAGCGAGTCCCCCACCGCCCGCACCTTCTCCTCGACGCTGTCGGTCAGCACGACCGAGGCGCCCTCGGCGATGAACGCCCGCGCGGTGGCCTCGCCGATGCCGGACCCGGCTCCTGTGACGATCGCGACCTTGCCCTCGAACCGGTTGCCCATGGTGTCTCCTCTCGTTGCACGGAACGTGCCCGAGGAACACCATCGGTCCAGGACGCCATCGGCCGACAGGCACGGCCCACCATCGTGCCCGCCCGCCGCTGGACGCGCGGTCAGGCGGTCGTCTCGTCGGCCTCCAGGTCGCGGTCGAGGGAGATCGTCGGGATGGAGGCGGTGACCACCGAGCCGTCGGCACGGAGCGTGCCCTGGATGTCGCTCGTCGTCGGGGCGCGACCGGTCATCCGTGGTCCGTGGTGGGGCAGCGGCACGACGGTCGGCGCACCGGCCGTGACGTCCCACTGCTGGTTGTGCACCCACGCCGTGAAGCCGGAACCGGTCTCGACCGTGAAGGTCATCCGCTCTTCCTCGAGGTCGACGCGGATCCGCGACCCACGCACCGTCAGGCGGTAGGTCAGGCGTTCCCAGCCCTTCGGCAGACGCGGGTTGAAGGTCATCCGACCGCCGTGGTCCCGCATGCCGCCGAACCCGTTGACGAGCCCGCCCCAGATGCCGCCGGTCGACGCGATGTGCACGCCGTCGGTGGTGTTGCCGTGCAGGTCGGCGAGGTCGACGTACAGCGCGGTCTGGAAGTACTGCAGCGCGAGGTCGTGGTAGCCGACCTCGGCCGCCATGATCGACTGCACGACCGCCGACAGCGTGGAGTCGCCCGTGGTCAGGGCGTCGTAGTAGTCGAAGTCACGGCGCTTCTCGGCGGCGGTGAACTCGTGCCCCTGCAGGAACAGCGCGAGCACGACGTCGGCCTGCTTGAGCACCTGGAACCGGTAGATCACGAGCGGGTGGTAGTGCAGCAGCAGCGGCCGCTTGCTCTCCGGGGTGTTCTCGAGGTCCCAGAGTTCCTTGTCGAGGAACTGGGCGTCCTGGGGGTGGATGCCGCGGTGCGGGTCGAACGGGATCTCCATCGACTCGGCAGCGTGCTCCCAGTCGTGGATTTCCTGCGCCTGCAGCCCGGTCCGCCGCACCATGCGGTCGTACTCCTCCGGGTCGTCGGCCGCGAGCTCACGGCAGGCGTTCACCGCGAACCACAGGTTCGCCCGGGCCATCACGTTCGTGTAGAGGTTGTCGTCGACGACGGTCGTGTACTCGTCCGGGCCGGTGACGCCGTCGATGTGGAACTTCTTGTCACCGTTGGAGCGCCAGAACCCGAGGTCCTCCCACAGCCGGGCGGTCTCGACGAGGATGTCGATCGCACCGCGCTTCAGGAACTCGCGGTCGTCCGAGGCCCGGACGTACTGCATCAGCGCATGGGCGATGTCGGCGTCGATGTGGTACTGCGCGGTGCCGGCTGCGTAGTACGCGCTGGACTCCTCGCCGTTGATCGTCCGCCACGGGAACAGGGCGCCGTGCTGGTTGAGCTCACGCGCTCGGGCCCGGGCGGCGTCGAGCATGTTGTAGCGGAACCGCAGGGCGTTCCGCGCGACGATCGGCGCCGTGTACGACAGGAACGGCAGGACGTAGATCTCCATGTCCCAGAAGTAGTGCCCGCCGTACCCGGAGCCGGTGACGCCCTTCGCGGCGATGCCGTGCCCGTCGGTGCGGGCCGTGGCCTGCGCGAGCATGAAGAGGTTCCAGCGGACGGCCTGCTGGATCTCCGGCTGCCCGGCGATCTCGACGTCGGAGCGGGCCCAGTAGTCGTCCATCCACAGGCGCTGCTTCGCGAAGGTCTCGTCGACGCTCTCGGCGTGCGCGCGGTCGAGCGTCCGGTCGCAGCGGTCGGCGAGCTCGCGCGCCGGCACGCCACGGGACGTGTGGTACACCACGTGCTTGACCAGCCGGATGGGCTGCCCGGCCCGCGCCTGCACCCGGTACACGTGCTTCGCGAGGTCGTCCTCGATCGACGAGGACTCGTCCCAGCTGTTCTCGGTCTCGAGGTGGTGCTCGACCCCGACGCAGATCGTCATGCCGGAGCTCGCCGCCTGGTAGCCGAGCAGGGAGCGCCCGCTCGTGCTGCGCTTCAGCTTCGGCTCGAGCACCCGCTCCGTGAAGGCCTCGGCCTTGCGCGGGTCGAAGGCGTTCGCCGCCGCCCGCATGCCGGCGTGGTACTCGTCCTGCACGTCCTGTCGGTTGAGGATCTGGCTGGACAGCAGGATCGAGGCGTCCGCGTCGAGTACGGTCACCTCGTAGTCGATGACCGCCAGGTGCCGGTCGGTGAAGGACACCAGTCGGCGGGCACGGATGAGCACGCGCTTGCCGGAGGGGGTCGACCACTCGGTCTCGCGGAAGAGGTAGCCGCCCCGGAAGTCGAGCCGTCGGGTGTGCCGCAGGATGTCCGCCTCGGCCAGGACGAGCGGTTCGTCGTCGACGTACAGCCGGATCACCTTCGCGTCGGGCGCGTTGATGATCGTCTGCCCGGTCTTCGCGAAGCCGAAGGCGTCCTCGGCGTGACGGATCGGCCAGGTCTCGTGGAAGCCGTTGACGTACGTGCCGTACTGCACACCGCCACGGCCTTCGTCGAGGTTGCCGCGCAGGCCCAGGTACCCGTTGCCGACCGCGAAGTTCGTCTCCGCGACGCCCTGCTCGTCGGGCGAGTACTCGGTCTCGACGAGCGCCCACTCGTCGACCGGGTACCGGACGCGGTCGAGGGGGTCCGAGGTGATGGGGTTCATGCTGCTCCGTGGGGAAGGAGGGAGAGTGGGGTGCGGGACAGCCTGGAGGCGCGGATCGCCTCCGTCGTGCGGCCTACGTCGTGCTCGTGGTCGGCGCCCCGACCGTCGACGGGGGCAGCTGGTCGACCAGCTCGTCGAGGTCGCGCACGACGACGTCGGCGCCGTGCTCGCGCAGCGCGTCCGCGCCCGCGCCGCGGTCGACGCCGATGACGAGCCCGAACGCGCCGTTCCGGCCGGCTTCGACACCGCTCGTGGCGTCCTCGACCACGACGCACTGGGCCGGGGTGAGCCCGAAGCGGCTGGCTGCGTCGAGGTAGGTGTCGGGAGCGGGCTTGCCGGCGAGGCCGTCCTCGCGCGCGACGAGACCGTCGACGATCACCGGGAAGCGCTCGAGGATGCCGGCCGTCCGGAGCACCTGGGTGGCGTTCGCGGAGCTGGAGACCACCGCGACGGAGAGCCCGGCGTCGATGGCGGCGACGAGGAACCGGAGCGACCCGGGGTAGGGCTCCACGCCGTGTTCGGTCAGCTCGGCGGTGAACTCGGCGTTCTTCCGGTTGCCGAGCCCGCAGACGGTGTCGTCGTCGGGGCCGTCGTCCGGGGTGCCCTGCGGCAGGTCGATGCCGCGCGACTCGAGCAGGGAGCGGACCCCGTCGTACCGGGGCTTGCCGTCGATGTACGCGAAGTAGTCCTGCTCCGTGTACGGCGCGACGCCGTGCGCGGCCAGGTACAGCGTGAACAGTCGACTCCACGCCCGCATGTGGACGTCGGCGGTGGGGGTGAGCACCCCGTCGAGGTCGAACAGCAGGGCTCGCTGGTCTGCGAGTCGCGCGGGGGTGCGCCGGTCCGGCGTCGTCATGTGCAGCCCTTCTGGCATGGGTTCGTCGTTCCTTCCGGACGAGTCTAGGACCGCTCCAGGAGCAGTGTTCAGGCGCGCCGTCCCGGGTGTGGAAAGAGTTCACCGAGCGCTTCCCTGTGGAGGCGGATGTCACCGCGCAGCTGCTGAGAGGACTCCGAGGCCGGCTCGGACAACCTGGCCGGGACGGAAGGCACCACCATGACCAGCGAGACCGCAGCCGCCGAGGGCCAGCGCACCGAGGGCTCGAAGCTCAAGCAGGCGATCACCGGCCCGCTCCTGTACCTGTTCATCCTCGGCGACGTCCTCGGCGCCGGCATCTACGCCCTGATGGGCACCCTGTCGAAGGACGTCGGCGGCGCGCTCTGGGCACCGCTCGTGCTCGCGCTGCTGCTGGCGCTGCTCACGGCGGGGTCGTACGCCGAGCTCGTCACGAAGTACCCGAAGGCCGGCGGTGCCGCGGTGTTCGCCGAGCGCGCCTACAAGTCGCCGATCGTCTCGTTCCTCGTCGGCTTCAGCATGCTGGCCGCCGGCGTCACCAGCGCCGCCGGCCTGTCGCTCGCCTTCGCCGGCGACTACCTCGGCACGTTCGTCGACCTCCCGCCGGTGCCCACGGCGATCGTGTTCCTCGCGCTCATCGCGTGCCTGAACGCCCGCGGCATCTCCGACTCGCTCAAGAGCAACGTGGTGATGACGATCATCGAGGTGTCCGGCCTCGTCATCGTGATCGTCGTCGTCGCCGTGATGCTCGGCGGCGGAGGCGGAGACGTCTCCCGCATCGGCGCGTTCCCCGCCGAGGCGAACCCGGCGCTCGCGACCCTCAGCGCGGCGATCGTGGCGTACTACTCGTTCGTCGGGTTCGAGACCTCCGCGAACATCGCCGAGGAGGTCCGCGAGCCCCGCCGCGTCTACCCGAAGGCCCTCTTCGGAGCGCTCGCCACGGCGGGCGTCGTGTACGTGCTGGTCGCCCTGGCGAGCGCGATCGCCCTGCCCTCGTCCGAGCTCTCCGAGTCGTCCGGGCCGCTGCTCGCGGTCGTCTCGGCGACCGGGGCGCCGATCCCGTACTGGGTGTTCAGCCTCATCGCCCTGGTCGCGGTGGCGAACGGCGCGCTCCTGACGATGATCATGGCGAGCCGTGTCACGTACGGCATGGCCGAACAGCGGCTGCTGCCCGCCGTGCTCGCGAAGGTCCTGCCGAACCGGAAGACCCCGTGGACCGCGATCGTGGCGACCACCGTGGTCGCGATGCTGCTGACGCTCGTCGGGGACGTCGGGGTCCTCGCCGAGACCGTCGTGCTCCTGCTGCTGTTCGTGTTCATCAGCACGAACGTCGCCGTCCTCGTGCTGCGGAAGGACCGGGTCGACCACGACCACTTCCGCGTCTGGACCTTCTTGCCGGTGCTCGGGGTCGCCTCCTGCATCCTGCTGCTCACGCAGCAGAGCGGGCAGGTCTGGCTCTACGCGGCCGTCCTCCTGGCCGTGGGCGTGGTGCTGTACTTCATCGCCCGGTTCACGGGGCGCCGGTCGGGTCGCGACCACGAGGCGGGCGTCATCCACTGACCGGACGCGAGCAGCGCCT
>NZ_MJGN01000005.1:48662-63621 GCF_001865065.1 Curtobacterium sp. MCBA15_008
GCGAGCAGCGCCTCCAAGCACGCGGGCGCACCGCACGCGAGCAGCGCCTCCAGTCAGACCGGCGGCCTGGAGGCGCGACCCGCCCCCGTCACGCAGCCGTCCGTGGGACTCAGCGGAGGCCGCGCACCCACTCCTCGACGGCGTCGCCGATCTGCGCACGGGCCTCGGCCCGGCTGATGGTGGCCGTCCGGTCTCCCGGCTGGTCGCCGTAGGCACCGAAGTCGGCGTGGTTCGCGCCCGCGATCTCCGTCATCGTCGCGGTCGACGGCAGCAGGTGCCGTGCCGCCTCCACCTTCGCCGGGGTCGACAGACCGTCCCGCGACCCGGACACGCTCAGCACGTCGATGTACGACCTGCGGATGTCGTTCGCGCAGTAGCTGCCGAACAGCAGGAGCCCGTCGGCATCCGGCGCGAGCTGGCACGCCCGCACCCCACCGAGCGAGTGCCCGCCGACCGCCCACGTGGCGACTGACGGGGCGTGCGCCTCGAACGTCGAGAGCCCGCGCGTGTCGAAGAACGCGAGGTGCAGCGTCGGCTTGGTGATCACGACCGTCGTGCCGGACGCGACGACCTGCCGGAAGGTCGCCATGTAGGCGTACGGGTCCACCTTCGCGCCGGGGATGAACACGATGCCCACGCCGTTCGCGTCGCCGGTCGGGGTCATCACCACCGAGTCGCCCGCGTCGCGCACGGACACCCGGTCGTCGCGCCAGACCTGCAGCGCCGCACTCCGGGTGCCCTGCATGCCGATGTTCGCCCAGACCAGGAACACCACCGCGAGCAGCACGACCACGGCGACGACCCAGGCGGTCCAGCGGAGAGCTCGGTTCATGAGGCCACCGTACGGCGCATGACGACCTCGGTCCGACCGTCCGGAAGGAGGTCCCCAGGCTCCTCGACCGCGACGAAGCCGGTCCGTTCGTAGGTCCGCCGGGCGCCGACGTTGTCGGGCATCACGGAGAGCTCGAGGGTCGTCGCCCCCGTCACTGCGGCCCAGTGCGCGATCGCGTCGATCAGCAGTCGGGCGACGCCCTGCCCGCGCACGGCGGGGTCGACCCACATCGAGATGAGCTCGGCGCGTGTGGAGTCGTCGGGGTCGGGGACACCGCTGGCGAGGGCGACCGAGCGTGATCCGAGGCGGACGACGAGGTCGAGCGCTCCCGGCAGCGAGAGTCGTGTCCGCCAGCGGTGCTCGGGCGCCTCGGCCCAGTCCGCCAAGGTCGAGCCGAAGGCCTCCGGGGCGTCGGCGAGCGCCCGGAGCCGCACGGCGCGCCATGCCTCCCAGTCGTCCGCGGTCACCCGGAGCAGCTCGATCGTCACGCCCCGACGCTACCCGCCGGCGGGGCGCGCTGGCGGCCCGGGCGCGCTGGCGGCCCGGGCGCTGCCGCGCTGCCGCGCTGCCGCGCGGCCGCGCGGTCGAGGGAGCAGGAATCGTCGGGCGCTCGGAGCGGACCCGACGATTGCTGCTCCCTCGACGAGCGGGACTACGCCGTGATGGCGGCGCGCAGCTCGGCGGCGGCCGCTCCGACGTCCGAGGCGCTGTAGATGGCGCTGCCGGCGACGGCGATCCGCGCGCCGGACTCCTGCACCGAGGCGATCGAGGACGCGTTCACGCCGCCCGCGATCGAGAACGGCACACCCGAGTCCTTGCCGGCGTCGAGCAGGGTCGAGAAGGTGAAGCCCTCTTCGGCCTGCTCGTCGAGCCCGGCGTGGACCTCGACGAACTCGGCGCCGAGTGCGACGACCTCGCGGGCACGGCCGGCCTTGTCGGAGACGCCGATCAGGTCGACGACGATGCCCTTGCCGTGCTTCTTCGCGGCCTTGACGGCGCCGACGATCGTTGAGTCGCCGGCAACACCGAGGACGGTGACCAGGTCGGCACCGGCCGAGAAGGCGATGTCGGCCTCGAGCTCACCGGCGTCCATGGTCTTGAGGTCGGCGAACACGATCTTGTCGGGGTGTGCTTCCTTGATCGCGGTGACGGCGGACAGGCCGGCGCTCTTGATCAGGGGCGTGCCGAGCTCGAGGACGTCGACGTGCGGCGCGGCCGCGGCGGCGAGCTCGAGGGCGGCTTCGGTGGTCAGGGTGTCCATGGCGAACTGGAGCTGCATGGGTGTGCCTTTCATTCGAGGTTGGCGTGACGGGGCCAGAGGTCGTCGGCGGACTGCCCGCCTCGGGCCCACAGGGCGTGGAACACGGCGTCGCCCACCAGGGCGACGGCCTGTTCGAAGAGGCTTCCGGCGTACTGGGCCGAAGCCGTGCCGGAGCGGTCGGTCTTCGTCGCGGCGGGCAGGACGATCGTGACGTCCGCCAGCTCGGAGAGCGGGGAGTCGTCGGTGGTCGAGAGCGCCACGACGGATGCGCCGACCTCGTGCGCGGTGCGTGCGGCCTGCACGATGCCGGTGGTCGTGCCGGAGCCACTCGCGACGAGGAGCAGGTCGCCCGGTCGGATGGCCGGGGTGGTGACCTCGCCGACGACGTGCGCATCGAGGCCGAGGTGCATGAGGCGCATCGCGGTCATGCGGAGGGCGAGTCCGGAGCGCCCGGCGCCGTGGACGAACACCCGGTCGGCGCCCTCGATCAGGTCGAGTCCGCGCTGGGCCGGGGCGTCGTCGAGGCGGGCTGCCAGGTCGCCGACCTCGCGGACGACCAGGTCGAGCGCTGCGGAGACGGTGGTTGCTGCCATGCCCTCGATCCTTCCGTCGCACGCCCCGGTACGCCGCTACCCGCCCCGGCAGGGGTCCCATCCCATCGGGTGGGCCCGTCCGCTCGGGTGGGACGGGTACGGTCGCGTCCATGGACGCATCGGTCGACACCCTGGAGGCCCGGGGCGGCTCCGCCATCCGGCTCGCGGCCGCCGAGCACGCCCGCACGGTCGCCGAGCAGGCGGACCGGCACGCGCTGACCCTCGAGTCCGTCCTCGCCGTGCTCCGGTCGTCGCGGGTCACCGACGCGGCCGCCCGGGCCGAGGCCGTCGAGATCGCCTCGGCCGCCCTCGTCGACCTGCGCACCGTGACCGATCAGCAGCGGAGCACCCTGCTCGAACCCGTCACCGGCGCGTTCTCGCGGTTGCGCGCCGATCTGCGGCCGCTCGTGCGCTTCGGGGACCTCGACGTGCAGTTCGTCGAGCCGCCGGCCACCGGCCGTGCGCTCCCGGGTGACGTCGCCCACGCGGCCCGGGCGATCGTCCGGACCGCGGTGCTCGCCCTGGTCGACGACGGTGCGGCGAAGCGGGTGCGCATCCAGTGGGACTGCGACGGCCGGAACCTGCTCATGCAGCTCCGCGACGACGGCTCCGGGACGCTCGACGTGCACGACGACGCCGTGCGGCCGATCGCGGAGCGGGTCGTCACGCTGGACGGGCGGGTGCAGGTCGCGAGCACGCCCGGCTGGGGGTCCGTGCTCGACATCTCACTGCCGCTCGACCCGCGGCCGACCGAGGTGGACGCGGTCGACGACGGCGACCTGACCCCGCGGGAGCGCGACGTCCTGCGGCTCGTGGCGACCGGTGTCGGCAACCGGGAGATCGCCGAGGGACTCGACATCAGCGTCAACACGGTGAAGTACCACGTGGCGAACCTGCTCCGGAAGCACGGCGCCCGGACCCGGGCCGAGCTCGCGGCGTTCAGCTCCCGGGCGTGAACCGACGGGACCGCGACGAGGCGTCCCGAAGAGACCGCGACAACGGGTACCGACGGTCGAGCGCGGGCTCGACGACGGTCGCCATCAGGAACTGGGAGAGCAGCCGCCCACCCGCCCAGTAGACGGGGATGACGAAGATCGCGGCACCCGGCCAGATGCGCGAGCCGATGAGCGCCAGGGTGCCGAGCGTCACGACGATGCCGACACCGGAGTACAGGTACTGCCAGCCGCGCGAAGCAGCGTCGCGCTGCGCCTGTTCCCGCTCGACGCGCTCGTCGAGACCGCGCACCCCGGGGGCGAGCGACGCCGGCTCCTCGGTGGCGAACAGGTCCCGCACGGGGACCTCGAGGGCCGTGGCCACCGCGGACAGCGACTCGAGGCTCGCGTCGTTGCCGCTCTCCATCCGTTGCACCGTCCGCACGGCGATGCCGCTCGTCTCGGCCAGTCGTTCCTGGGTCCAGCCCCGCAGTCGTCGGAGTTCACCGATCCGCATCTCGTTCATGTCCCGAACACTAGGGATCCGCGGAACGGCGCACCACGACAGGGACCCGCCACCGACACGACAGCTTCCCGCCAGTTCCCCGACAGCGGTTTCCTACGCTCCAGGGGCGAAGCGGTAGCCCATGCCGGACTCGGTGACGAGGTACCGCGGGTGCGACGGGTCCGGCTCGAGCTTCCGTCGGAGCTGCGCCATGTAGAGCCGCAGGTACCCGGAGTCGCTGCCGTGCGTCGGCCCCCACACCTCGGTGAGGAGCATCTCGCGGGTCATCAGCCGGTCCGGGTTCGTCACGAGCACCTCAAGCAGGCGCCACTCGGTCGGGGTCAGCCGGATGGCGGGTCCCTGCTCGGGGGTGACCTGCTTCGCGACGAGGTCCACGACGAGCGAGCCGATCGCGACGGTGGGGGTCGCCCCGGCCGCCGACGCCGCCGCGACCTGCCGCCGCCCGAGTGCCCGGAGCCGCGCGAGCAGTTCGTCCATCTGGAACGGCTTCGTCACGTAGTCGTCCGCCCCGGCGTCGAGCGCGTCGACCTTGTCCGACGAGTCCGTCCGACCGGAGAGCACGAGCACCGGCACCTGCGACCAGGCCCGGACGCCCTCGAGCACCCCGATGCCGTCGAGCCGGGGCATCCCGAGGTCGAGCAGGACCAGGTCGGGCCGTTCGGTGATGACCGAGTCGATCGCGGCCCGGCCGTCCCGCGCGGTGACCACGTCGTAGCCCCGGGCGGCCAGCGTCACGGCGAGCGCCCGCACCAGCTGTGCGTCGTCGTCGGCGATGAGGACCTTCATGCGCTCCGCGCCTCCACTCCGACGTGCCCGGCGATCGGCAGGCGCACCACCACGGTGAGCCCGCCGCCCGGGGTGTCGTCGACCTCGATCGTGCCGCCCATCCCCTCGGTGAAGCCGCGTGCGAGCGCCAACCCGAGCCCGAGGCCGGTGTCGTTGTCGGTGTCGCCGAGGCGCTGGAACGGCTGGAACACCTCACCGCGGCGGTCCGCGGGGATGCCGGGGCCGTGGTCGGTGACACGCAGCTCGACGCCGCCGCCGAACGCGCTCGCGGCGATCCGGACGCGGGTGCCCTCGGGGGCGTACCGGGCGGCGTTGGCGAGCAGGTTCACGACGACCCGCTGCAGCAGCACCGCGTCGGCGAGGACCGGCGGGAGCTCTGCGGGCAGGTCGAGGTCGACGTCGTCGGGGCCGAGCTCGAGTTCGTCGAGGGCGGGTGCGACCACCGTCTCGAGGGCGAGCGGGACCGGGGTCACGGCGAGCACCCCCGCCTGCACGCGGCTGACGTCCAGCAGGTCGGCCAACAGCACCGCCAGTTGTCGCAGGCTCTCGTCGGCGGTCGCGAGCAGCGCCTCCCGGTCGGCCTGCGACAGCTCGATGTCGGACGCGCTGAGCGTCTGCACGGCGGCCGAGGCGGCCGCGATCGGTCGCCGCACGTCGTGGCCGACGGCCGCGAGGATCGCGCTGCGGACCCGGTCCGCCGCCGCGATCCGTTCCGCGTCGACGGCGGTCCGCGTCAGCTCGCGGTGCTCGACGGCGGCGTCGAGCTGCTGCTCGACGACGCGCAGCAGTCGTCGTTGGGTCGGGTCGTCGGGTGCGCCCGCGAACTCCAGGACGGCGCCGGACGGGAGGCGCGTGGACGCGTCCGGCGTCTCACCGAACGTCCCCGATGCGGCCGGCACGTCATCGCCCTGGCGGATGCGGACGCCCGCGAAGCCGAAGGCCTCGCGCGTCCGGTCGAGGAGGGCCTGCAGGGCGTCGTCGCCGCGGAGGACGCTGCCCGCGATGCCGACGAGGAGGCCGGACTCGGCTGCTGCCCGCCGAGCCGCGCGGGACCGACGTGCGGACCGGTCGACCACGAAGCTGACGAGCACGGCGCTGATGACGTACATGACCAGGGCGACCAGGTGCCACGGCTGCTGCACGGTGACCTTGTAGAGGGGTTGCACGAAGAAGTAGTCGAGGCTCAGTCCGGACAGCACGGCGGCGAACACGGCTGGCCACATCCCGCCGACCAACGCCACGACGAGGACGAGCAGCTGGTAGGCGAGCACGTCCACGGTGATCGCGTCGGGGTCGTTCCCGAGCGACAGCGCCCAGGTGAGCAGCGGGCCGGCAACCAGGGAGAGCACGAAGGCGGCGAGGATCCGCCCGCGGGACAGGCTGCCGCCGAGCTTCGGCAGGGCGAAGCCGCCGCCGGCGCGCTCGTGCGTGACGACGTGCACGTCGATGTCGCCGGATTCCTGGATCACCGTGTTGCCGATGCCGGGGCCGGTGATCGCGGCGGTGAGACGGCTCCGACGGCTCACGCCGATGACGATCTGGGTCGCGTCGATCGACTTCGCGAACCGCACGAGCGTGGTCGGTACGTCGTCACCGACCACCTGGTGGTAGGTCCCGCCGAGCTGTTCGAGCAGGGCGCGCTGCGTGCCGAGGGCGCCGGGGTGGCGTTCGCGGAGTCCGTCGTTGGTGGTGACGTGCACCGCGGCGAGCTCCCCGCCGGCGCTCCGGGCGGCGATGCGCGCGCCGCGACGGAGGAGCGTCTCGCCCTCGGGGCCACCGGTCAGGGCGACGAGCACGCGCTCGCGGGTCTCCCAGCGGTGGTCGATGCCGTGCTCGGCGCGGTACGCCTTCAGCGCGTCGTCGACCTCGTCGGCGAGCCAGAGCAGGGCGATCTCGCGCAGGGCGGTGAGGTTGCCGAGCCGGAAGTAGTTCGACAGGGCCGCGTCGATGCGGGCGGCCGGGTACACGAGCCCGTCCGACAGCCGCTCGCGGAGTGCGGCCGGGGCGAGGTCGACGACCTCGATCTGGTCGGCGGCTCGGACGACGGCGTCGGGCACGGTCTCGCGCTGGACGGTCCCGGTGATCTCGCGGACGACGTCGCCGAGGGACTGCATGTGCTGCACGTTCACCGTCGAGATGACGTCGATGCCCGCCGCGAGCAGCGCCTCGACGTCCTGCCAGCGCTTCTCGTGCGGGCCGTCGGGGGCGTTCGTGTGGGCGAGCTCGTCGACCAGTGCGACGTCCGGGGCCCGGGCCACCACGGCGGCGAGGTCCATGTCGTCGAGCGCCACACCGCGGTGTTCGACGACGCGACGGGGAACCACCTCGAGCCCGTCGACCAGCGCGGCGGTGGCGGCGCGGCCGTGGGTCTCGACGACGGCGACGACCACGTCACGGCCCTCGTCGAGCAGGCGGCGCCCCTCTTCGAGCATCGTGAACGTCTTGCCGACACCGGGCGCCGCACCGAGCAGGACCCGCAGCTTCCCGCGCTTCACGCGCTCATCCTCTCGCGTTCCGGGTTGCCGGGCATCCGATCGACTGATGTGTTCCTCGCAACCGTTCCCACCAAGGCTCGAGCCCAGGCTTCCTCAAATCGGGTGGGACTGTCCCGTCCCGCGTCCGTTCTGGGCGCGGGACGGAGTTCTTCACCGCTCACGTTCGTTCCCCACGCTGTAGTTGCTGCCGGCTTGCCCGAGATCGCCCGTTCCCTCGATCTCGGAGCCGTTCGATGCCGACCACCATCGTCCCCACGTCGCGGACCCTGGTCGCACGCCGCACGTCCGTGCCGGTCCGGCATCGTCAGGACAGCTTCGCCAGCGCGAGGTTGAGCTCGAGCACGTTCACGACGGGCTCCCCGAGGAACCCGAGCTGCCGCGACTCGGTGTGCTCCGCCACGAGCGCCCGCACGTCCGGGTCGGACAGCCCCCGCGCGGCGGCCACGCGGGACACCTGCTGGAGCGCGTACGACGGGCTGATGTCCGGGTCGAGGCCGGACCCCGAGGCCGTGACCGCGTCGGCGGGGACGTCCGAGGGAGCGACCCCGTCCGCCTTCGCCACGGCGGCACGCCGCTCCTCGACCGCCTTCAGCAGATCGGGGTTCGAGGGGCCGAGGTTCGAGCCGGACGACGCACCCGCGTCGTAGCCGTGCTCACCCGCGGCGCTCGGCCGCGACTGGAACCAGCGGTCGGCGTCGCGCCCGGCGAACGACTGCCCGATGAGCGACGACCCGACGACGGTGCCGTCCGACGAGCGGACGACGGAGCCGTTCGCCTGCGCGGGGAACGCGGTCTGGCCGACCCCCCAGACGGCGAGCGGGTAGGCGATGCCGAGCACCACCGTGGACAGGAGGGTGAGGCGGACCGCCACACCGAGCGAACGGAACGAACTGCGTGCAGATGCCATGATCAGAATCCCGGGATGAGACCGACGACGAGGTCGATGAGCTTGATGCCGATGAAGGGGACGATCACGCCGCCGAGCCCGTAGACGAGCAGGTTGCGGCCGAGGATCGACGACGCCGAGGCTGCGCGGTACTTCACGCCACGCAGGGACAGCGGGATGAGCGCCACGATGACGAGCGCGTTGAAGACGACGGCGCTGAGGATCGCGGACGACGGACTGTGCAGCCCCATGACGTTGAGCGCGGCCAGGCCGGGGAACGCCACCTGGAACATGGCGGGGATGATCGCGAAGTACTTCGCGATGTCGTTCGCGATCGAGAAGGTCGTCAGCGCCCCGCGGGTGATGAGCAACTGCTTGCCGATCCGGACGACGTCGATGAGCTTCGTGGGGTCCGAGTCGAGGTCGACCATGTTGCCGGCCTCCTTCGCGGCGGTGGTCCCCGTGTTCATCGCGACGCCGACGTCCGCCTGCGCCAGGGCTGGGGCGTCGTTCGTGCCGTCGCCGGTCATCGCGACGAGGTTCCCGCCCTCCTGCTCCCGCTTGATGTACGCGAGCTTGTCCTCCGGGGTGGCCTCGGCGAGGAAGTCGTCGACGCCGGCCTCGGCGGCGATGGCGGCCGCCGTGCGCGGGTTGTCCCCGGTGATCATCACCGTGCGGATGCCCATCGACCGGAGTTCGGCGAACCGGGTCGCCATGCCGTCCTTCACGACGTCCTTGAGGTGCACGACGCCGAGCAGGGTCACGGCAACGGACGGCGACCGGCGCGCGACCACGAGCGGGGTCCCGCCCTGGTCGGAGACCTCGACGACGGTGGCCTCGATGGCCTCCCGCACCGACGCGTCGACACCTGCTGTACCGGTTTCTGCCCAGTTCAGCACTGCCGCAGCGGCTCCCTTGCGGATCTCGGAGCCGTCCGGCAGGTCGAGCCCGGACATACGGGTCTGCGCCGTGAACGGCACCTCGACCGCTCCGGTCGGCATGGAGGGATCGACGTCGGACGCCGCCGCCAGGTCGACGATGGACCGTCCCTCGGGTGTGCTGTCCGCCGCCGACGACAGCGCCGACGCCTCGAGCAGTTCGGCGACCGAGACCCCCGGCACCGGCACCACGCGGGACGCCCGGCGGTTGCCGTAGGTGATCGTCCCGGTCTTGTCGAGCAGCAGGGTCGTGATGTCGCCGGCCGCCTCGACCGCACGGCCGGACATCGCCAGGACGTTGTGCTGCACGAGCCGGTCCATGCCGGCGATGCCGATCGCGGACAGGAGCGCCCCGATGGTGGTCGGGATGAGGCAGACGAGCAGGGCGATGAGGACGGGGACGCTCACGGTCGCTCCGACGAGTCCCGCGATCGGCTGCATGGTGAGGCAGACGATCACGAAGACGATCGACAGCGACGCGAGCAGGATGTTCAGCGCGATCTCGTTCGGGGTCTTCTGCCGCGCGGCACCCTCGACGAGCCGGATCATCCGGTCGATGAAGGTCTCGCCGGGGGTCGAGGTGATGCGGACGACGATCCGGTCGGAGAGCACCCGGGTGCCGCCGGTGACGGCACTGCGGTCGCCGCCGGACTCACGGATCACTGGGGCGGACTCCCCCGTCACCGCGGACTCGTCGACGGACGCGATGCCGTCGATCACGTCGCCGTCGCCGGGGACGACCTCGCCGGCGACCACCACGACGACGTCGCCCTTGGCCAGGTCGACGGAGGCGATGTCCTCGGTCGTCGCCGACAGGGCGGCCGCGTCCGTGGACACGGAGTCCACGACCCGGCGTGCGCTGGTCGTCGAGCGTGTCTTCCGCAGGGTCTCGGCCTGCGCCTTGCCGCGGCCTTCGGCCACGGCCTCGGCCAGGTTCGCGAAGACGACGGTGAGCCACAGCCAGACGGCGATCGCCGTCGTGAAGACGGACGGCTCGACGAACGCGGTTGCGGTCGTGAGCGCGGCACCGATCTCCACGATGAACATCACCGGGTTCCGCCACATCAGTCGCGGATCGAGCTTGCGGAGGGCGCCCGGGAGGCCCGCCACGAGTTGACGGGGTCCGAACGCGGACGAGCGGGTGGCCGGCCTGGAGGCGCTGGTCGCCTCGGGCGCGGAGGTCGCGGTGGTCATGGTGTCGGCTTTCATCGGGCGAGGGCTTCTGCGAGCGGACCCAGTGCGAGCACCGGGAAGTAGGTCAGTGCGGTGACCACGATCGCGACGCCGCCGAGCAGCACCACGAAGAGCGGTCGGTGGGTGGGCAGCGTGCCGACGGTCTCCGGCACGCGGTCCTGCGCGGCGAGCGACCCGGCGAGCGCCAGGACGAGCACCATCGGCAGGAAGCGGCCGAGCAGCATCACGACTCCGAGCGCGGAGTTCATCCACGTCGTGTTCGCGGTGAGGCCGCCGAACGCGGAGCCGTTGTTGTTCGCCCCGGAGGTGAAGGCGTACAGCAGCTCGGACAGCCCGTGGTTGCCGGGGTTGAAGATCGACGTGCCGAGCACCTGTTCGCGCACCCCGGGGATGAGGAGCGACAGCCCGGTGCCGAGCAGCGCGAGCGTCGGGGTGACGAGGACGTACAGCGACGCGAAGGTCATCTCGCGGGCACGGATCTTCTTGCCGAGGTACTCCGGCGTCCGGCCGACCAACAGCCCACCGATGAAGACCGTGATCACGGCGAGGACCAGCATCCCGTAGAGGCCGGACCCGACACCGCCTGGCGAGATCTCGCCGAGCATCATGTTGACGAGCGCCATCATCCCGCCGATCGGGGTGAAGCTGTCGAACATCCCGTTGACGGCACCGGTCGAGGTCGCCGTCGAGGTGGTGCCGAAGAGCGTCGTGCCGAGGATGCCGAAGCGGACCTCCTTGCCCTCCATCGCGGCGCCTGCGGCGTGGGTGGCGCTGCCGCCGGCACCGAGCTCGGCGATCGACATCACCGAGAGCGACACCAGGAAGATCGCGCCCATCACGGCGAGGATCGCGTAGCCCTGTCGGTCGTCGTCCACGAGGCGGCCGAAGGTGCGCGGCAGCGAGAACGGGATGACGAGCATGAGGAAGACCTCGACGAGGTTCGTCCACGCCTGCGGGTTCTCGAACGGGTGCGCCGAGTTGACGTTGAAGTACCCGCCGCCGTTCGTGCCGAGTTCCTTGATGGCCTCCTGCGAGGCGACGAACCCGTCCGGGAGGTGCTGCGTACCACCGGCGAGCGTGGCGACGTCGGTGCCGGCGCCCCACGACTGGACGACGCCGCCGGCGATGAGGACGATCGCGAAGAGGAACGCGCCGGGGAGCAGCAGGCGACCGGTCACCCGGACGACGTCGACCCAGACGTTGCCGATCGTGCCCGTGCGGCGACGGGCGAAGCCGCGGACCAGTGCCACGGCGACCGCGAGCCCGACGGCGGCGGACAGGAAGTTCTGCACCGCGAGGCCGGCCATCTGGACCGAGAAGCCGAGGGTGACCTCGGGCGAGTAGGACTGCCAGTTCGTGTTCGTGACGAACGACGCGGCGGTGTTGAACGCCAGCGACGGGCCGACCGCGGGGAGCCCGAGGTCACCCGGCAGCACGACCTGGACGCGCTGCAGCAGGTAGACGAGCAGGAGCCCGACGACGCTGAACAGCAGCACGCCGCGGAGGTACGCGGGCCACGACTGCTCGGCGTCCGGGTCGACGCCGATGAGCCGGTACACACCGCGCTCGACCCGAGCGTGCCGGACCGGGGTGAAGACGCGGGCCATCCAGTCGCCGACCGGGCGGTACGCCACGACGAGCAGCAGGACCACGGTGGCGACCTGGACGATGCCCGCCCAGACGTCTGCGGCGCCCATCAGAACCGCTCCGGGCGCACGAGCGCCCAGACGAGGTAGACGACTGCGGCGATGCCGAGGACGGCGGCCGCGATGGTGATGCCGATCACAGCCGTTCCACCCCCTTGGCGATCAGTGCCACCACGCCGAACACGGCGAGGACACCGGCGACGACGAACACGTCGAACACGAGGGACTCCAGAAGGATCTGCGGTGTCCGCGCCGGGTGACGCGGACCGGCACCACGTGTGGTGCCGACACCGATGCTGTGTCCTCGGCCGCGCCTCCAGGCCGGTCCTGACGGTTCCCTAACGCGCTCCTGACGGACGCATGCGCCTCGCTAACGCGCGCTCGCACCCCGCAGCCGGTCGGCGAGTGCGGCGGTCGCCGCGCGGAGTTCGTCCGGACCCTCGACCGTGAAGTCGACGGCGGGGGCCGCGACGGCCGCCGCGAGCGCCTCCCATGACCACGAGCCCCGGGTCAGACGGCACCGATCCGGGCCGAGCGCCTCGAGCTCGGCGTCGTCGGGCAGGTACGGCGCGATGCTCCCCGCCGGTGCTTCGAGTACCGCCGTCCCCACGCAGGGCCAGACGTCGTCGTGGTCGGACCCCTTGAATCGAGCGGAGACGAACGCCGACGGGTCGCCGCCGGGGATCGCGCGCGGCACGAAGACGACGCGCGTGCGGAGCCTCGGCACGATGCGGTCGATCCGGTGCGTGCGCCAGTCCTGCCGGTCGAGGTCCCAGTCGAGCAGGTACCAGCGGCCGTTCCGGGCGACCACCGCGTGCGGTTCCACGTGCCGGGGCGCCTCGTCGTCGCCGTAGCCGAAGCGCAGGACCTCGCGGAGGTGCACCGCCTCGGTGACCGCGACGAGCACGTCGGGGTCGGTGCGGGTGCGGCCGGTCGTCGTGACGGCCCGCACGGCGTCCATCCGGGCACGGAGTCGCGCGGGCATGACCTGGCGGACCGTCGCGAGCGCCCGCGCGGCGGACTCGGCGATGTCCGCACCGGAAGCGGGCGCGACGGCGAGTGCCAGTGCGATGGCGACGGCCTGGTCGTCGTCGAAGAGCAGCGGCGGCAGGTCCGATCCCGCCCCGAGCCGGTAGCCGCCGGCAGGGCCGCGCAGGGACTCCACCCGGTAGCCGAGGTCCCGGAGCCGCTCCACGTCGCGGCGCACGGTCCTCGGGCTGACGTCGAGACGGCCGGCGAGCTCGTCGCCCGGCCAGTCGCGGTGCACCTGCAGCAGCGAGAGCAGGGCGAGCATGCGCGACGAGGGTCCGGCCATGTCGATCAGTATGGCCGGAGAAGCGGACACGATCTGACCGCATTGCTCGACACACTCGTCCCATGAGCATCGAAACGACGACCCACCTCAACTTCGACGGCGACGCCCGCGCGGCGCTCGACTTCTACGCATCGGTCTTCGGCGGCGAGGTCGCTGCGATGACCTACGGCGCGATGGGCGCCTCCGACGACCCGGACTGGGCGGAGCGGATCGTCTGGGGCCAGGTGGCGACCGCCGCGGGCCTGCGGGTCATGGCGTTCGACGTCTGGCCCGGGCAGCCGTACGACCAGGGCACGAACGCCTTCTCCGTGTACGTGCACGGGGACGACGCCGCCGAGGTCGAGCGGTACTGGGCCGCACTGGCCGAGGGCGCCGAGGTCCGGCAGCCGCTCGGACCGTCGGCCTGGGCACCGCTCGCCGGGCAGCTGCGCGACCGCTTCGGCGTCGTCTGGCAGCTCGACGTCGCCGCGCCGCAGGAGTAGGTCAGCGCGGGCGGGGATCGGTGTCGAGCATCGCCATGCACACGGCATCGGTCCACGCGCCGTCCCACCGCAGGGCGTCGCGCGCCCGACCCTCGACGACGAAGCCGATCTTCTCGTAGGAGCGCTGCGCCGCCGGGTTGAACGCGTACACCTCGAGCGAGATCCGGTGGAGCCCGACCACGTCGAACGCCCAGTCGACCACCGCACGACCGGCCTCCGTGCCGTACCCCTGCCCGCGCAGCGCCGGCCCGGCGAGCGCGATCCGGTAGTTCACCGCGAGGTCGTCCTCCTCGAGCTCGTTGAGGACGACCTCGCCGAGGTACGTGCCCTCGGCATCGGTGATCGCGAAGTCCGCCCGGTCGTCCGCGCCGGGGAGCCGCTCGAGGTGCGCGCGGACCCGCTCGCGGGTGAACGCGCCACGGGTGCCGGTCAGTCGCAGCGCGTCCTGGTCCTCGAGTGCCGCGAGCGATGCGTCGAGGTGCTCCGGCCCGAGCTGCACGAGCGTGAGGCGTTCGGTGGTCAGGGTCGGCTGCGCGGCGAGCCGGTCGGTGATCACGCTCATGGGCACCAGAGCCTAGGGCGTCGGCGTCGGCGCCGCCTCGACCTGGAGGACCCCGCTGACCGCAGCGCAGCTTCCGGTGTCGTCGCAGAAGGAGTAGTCCCAGTTGTCGATGCCGACGGCGGTCTCGCCCGCCGGGAAGTCGCGCGGCAGCGTGATCGGCACGGACCACGACCCGTCGAAGCGGTCCGAGCTCCGGACGGAGACCCGTCGGCCGCCCTCGATCGGCTGGGTGACCGAGACCTCCCATCCGGCGTCGGGAACCCGGTCGCGGCATACGTCCTTCGACGAGACGGTCACGATCTCGCCAGGATGCGCGGTCGCCGGCACAACGGTGAGCCGGGGAACACACCCGCCACCTCGCGGGCCCACGCCGCCCGATGACGAGGTGCACCCCGAGATCGCACCAGCGCCCACGACCAGCGCCAGACCGACCGCGACGAACCCCCGGACCCGCATGCCGCCGAGCCTAGTCAGGCCCGTCCGTCTTCCCGCGCAATGTCGGATCCGGACC
>NZ_MJGN01000005.1:64165-107186 GCF_001865065.1 Curtobacterium sp. MCBA15_008
GGTCCGGATCCGACATTGCGAAAAACCGGTCAGGGCGTTCCTCAGCGCGTGGGCGTCCACGTGCTGATCGTCACGGCCGCCGTGACCGTCGCGGTGGCGAACACCGCGTCGGGTGCGACGTGGTGGTGACTCGGGCCCATGTGCACCACGTCGTGCACGTCCTCGGCGGTGAGGTCCATCGTCCAGGTCAGGTCCTCGGAGGACCGCAGCACGAACGCCGGCGTCAGGGAGTCGTGCAGGCGTCGTTCCTTCTCGGGGTCGACGGTGATCGTCGCCTCGGCGAGCTCTGCCAGGTGCCCGGTCCGCGGCGTCACCACGACGAGCACACCGTCGGGGTGCAGCACGCGGGCGTACTCGGTCTGGTTGCGGGGTGCGAAGACGTCGAGCACGACGGCTGCCGCGCCGTCGACGACCGGGAGGCGCTCCGTCACGTCCCCGACGACGGCCCCCGCTCGCTCGTGTGCCCGAGCCGCGCGACGGATCGCGACCGGCGACAGGTCCAAAGCGACCCCGCGCCTCCCCTCCGCCCCGCGCAGCGCGTGCGCGAGGTAGGTCCCCGGACCGGAACCGACGTCGAGGACGATGCCCGGGGCGGTCGCCTCGGCGACGACCGCAGCGAGCGCACGCTCGACGGGTGCGTAGTGTCCGCGGCCGAGGAAGCGCAGGCGGGCGTCGACCATCTCCGGGGTGTCCGCGGTGAGGGCCCGCCGTTTCGCCGGCAGGAGCGTCAGGTGTCCCTGCTTCGCCTCGTCGAACCGGTGTCCGGTCGCGCAGCCGACCTGCCCGGGTCCGACGCGGGCGAGGGGCTCCGCGCAGACGGGGCAGGCGAGCATCGGCAGCAGGTCGTCTCGCACCCGTTCAGCGTACGGGCGTCGGCGAGGCGGGCCGTCACGGGTACGGGCAGGGCCTGCCTGTCCGCGGGTGCCGGTGGCAGGATCGTGGGCGTGAAGACACTGGAGTTGCCACAGACGGACCTCACCGCCTCCGACGTCATCGTCGGCCTGATGCGGATCAACGACATGAGCGACGAGGACATCCGCTCGCTCTACGCGGCGTCGCGCGACGCCGGCGTGACGATGTTCGACCACGCCGCGGTGTACGGCGAGTGGCACGGCTGCGAGGAGCGCTTCGGCGCCGCCCTAGGCCTGTCCCCCGCCGAGCGCGCCGAGATCGTGCTGCAGACGAAGGTCGGGATCCGGCCGACGCCGCACGGCGCCTACTTCGACTTCTCGTACGAGCACATCCTCGAGTCGGTCGAGGAGTCACTCACCGCCCTGCGCACCGACTACATCGACGTCCTGCTCCTGCACCGCCCCGACGCGCTCGTCGAGCCGGAGGAGGTCGCGAAGGCGTTCGACGAGCTGCACGCCGCCGGCAAGGTGCACCACTTCGGCGTCTCGAACCACACCCCCGGTCAGGTCGAGCTGCTCAAGAAGCACGTGCAGCAGCCGCTCGCGTTCAACCAGGTGCAGCTGAGCATCACCCACGCCAACGTCATCGCGCAGGGCGTGTCCGCGAACAT
Source organism: Curtobacterium sp. MCBA15_008 (assembly GCF_001865065.1). GTDB lineage: Bacteria > Actinomycetota > Actinomycetes > Actinomycetales > Microbacteriaceae > Curtobacterium. Next base: position 65,688 of record NZ_MJGN01000005.1, read on the forward strand.
GGGCGGCCTCGTCCAGTCGATCGACCGCGACAACGACATCCTCAACTACTCGCGGCTGAACGACGTGACGCTGCAGGCCTGGTCGCCGTTCCAGAAGGGCTTCTTCGACGGCGTCTTCCTGGGCGACCGTGAGCAGTACGCGGAGCTCAACGACCTGCTCGACGAGATCGCGGCGGCGCACGGCGTCACCCCGACCGGCATCGCGGTTGCGTGGATCACCCGGCACCCCGCGCACTTCCAGGTCGTCCTCGGCACGACGAACCCGCAGCGCGTGCGCGACTCGGCGGCGGGCTCGGACGTCGAGCTCTCCCGCGAGGAGTGGTACCGCATCTTCACGGCCGCGGGACACACCGTTCCCTGACCCGGCACCGCTGACGTTCCTTCCCAGAACGCACGCGATGCATTGCACCTTCGGGCGTACCCGGTCGGAACTTCCGACCAGGTACGCCCGATTCGTCCGAGTACGCCCGGTTCGACCGAGTACGCCCGGTTCGACCAGGCGCGCGCTAGTCGTCGGAGGAGTCGGCGGACGTCGGCACCGGCACCGGCACCGGCACGGCGATGTCCACGGGCGACACCGCCGCGGGGTCGGCGGACGCGCCGCCCACCACGTCGAACGAGATCCCGAGCATCGCCGGGTCCTCGTCGAGCTCGAGCCCGCTCTCGGTCAGCTGGTCCTCGGGGATCGCGCGGCCCTGGGACGGATCGAACGAGTTCGCAATCGACATGCGGACGAGCATGCCGGGCGCGCTTGGCAATCCGCCAAGAGCGGGCTCGGCACGCGCGATGTGGTCAGAGGTCGTCCGGGTGCAGGCGGTCGCCGGCGTGCGGGCGGCGGAAGACCGGTCCGCCGCCGGCCTCGTCCTCGTCGTGGTGGTCGACCGGCGAGGCACTCGGGTCGTCGGAGTCCTCGCCGACGTCGGCGCCGCGGTCCTCCTCCACCTGGAGTTCGTCCTCGTCGGACCCGTCCACGGGGACGGAACGGCCGGGCTGTTCGGGATCGAAGGGTGCGCTCATCGACATGCGCCGAGCATGCTCCGGTCGGGTGAACGGCGGGTCAACGCTGTCCGTCGGCCGCGATGAGTTCGAGCTGGGTGAGCTCCAGGTCGGAGCGCGCCGTGAACGCGAACGCCGAACCGCTGCCCTGCAGCCGGAACACCCGGGTCTGGCCGGCCCAGTCGAAGACGGCGTCCTGCACCGTGACGCGGGTGTCGCCGAGCGAGGCCTCCCACGAGTACGTGCCGGGTGTCGCCACGGTCACCGTGTAGAGCGAGCTCTCGACGGGTGCGACATCGAAGGCGACCGACGACCCAGCGGCGAGCGCCGTCACCGTCCGTCCGACGTCGTCCGAGGTCGGAGACGTGCACGGCAGCACGTCGACCGGGGTGTCCCGGTACCCGTGCACGTCGGACGCGGACACCGGGCGGGTGTCCGACGCCCAACCCTGCGGCGTCTCCGACAGCGTGAACTCGATGCGTGACGCCCGCACCACCACGTCGTGCGGGATGCTGACCGACGTCCAGGGCGAGCAGTCGACCGTCACCGACGCGACGTAGGCGCCCGTGGAACCGGCGGCGACCTCGATGACGGTCTCCGCGCCTCCCGGCTGGCGCAGCACCGTCCTGCGGACCGACGGCGGCACGAGCACGTAGGAACCAGTCGACGGTGCCAGCGGGTAGAGGCCGATCGTGGCGAAGACGTACCAGGCGCTCATCTCGCCGTTGTCCTCGTCTCCGGGGTAGCCCTGGCCGAGGTCGGAGCCGACGAACAGGCGCTCGAGGGCCTCGCGGACGACCCGGTGCGCGTCGTCGTGCCGGCCCGTGAACATCGGGAAGAACGGGATGTGGTGCGCGGGCTGGTTCGACAGGCCGAGCATGCCCATCCGGACGTCGCGGGCCTCGGTCATCTCGTGGATCGGGAAGCCGTAGGACCCGGACCGCACGGTCGCTCCGGTCTCCGGCGTGGCGAAGAACGCGTCGAGTGCGGCGTCGAACCGCTCGGGGCCGCCGTGCAGGTCGACGACGCCGGCACCGTCGTGCGGGGCGGTGAAGGCCGTGCCCCACGCGTTCGTCTCGGTGTAGTCGTCACCCCAGTCACGCGGGTCGAACTCGGTGCCGATCCGCCACGAGCCGTCCGGGTCGCGGCCGATGAAGAACCCACGCTCGGAGTCGAAGACGTTCCGGTACTGCAGCGAACGGCGTGAGAACCACTCCGCCTCGGCCTCGTAGCGGGCGAGGTCCGCCGGCGTCTGGGCCCGCGCGGCGAGGCGACTCGCCATCACCGCCAGCCCCCAGTCGTTGATGGCGGCGTCGAGGGTCCAGGACATCCCCTCGTGGGTCACGGTGTCGACGTGGCCGCGGAAGGCGCCCGGGAGGCTCCCCTTGCGCCCGACACGTTCGTCCCGTGGCGGGACGGTCGCGTTGCGCAGTGCGCTCCGGTACGCCTCCGCCAGGTCGAAGCCCGTCACGCCCTTCGCCGCGAGGTCGGCGAAGACGGTGTCGCTCGTGGTGCCCGTCATGCAGTCCTCGGCGCCGGGGGCACTCCACCGGGGCGTCCAGCCGCCGTCGTGGTGGTGCTCGACGAAGCCCTGCGCGAGTCCGGCCGCCGTGTCCGGGGTGAGGAGCGCGAGCAGCGGCCACGCGGTGCGGTAGGTGTCCCAGAAGCCGTTCGTCGTGGTGAACGGGCCCTCCACGATCTCGGGGCCGGGTTCGTCGCGGATCGGCTCCGCCTGCACGGCGCCGTACGGGGAGCGGTGGCGCGGCACCCCGTCGCGTGCGGTCTCGCCGGCACGGTTCGGGTAGAGGAAGAGCCGGTACAGCCCCGAGTACAGGGAGGTCAGCTGGTCCGGGGTCGCGCCGTCGAAGGACAGGGTCGCGAGCTCCGCCGTCCAGCGTTCCGCGGCGACGAGGACCATGGTGTCGAACGACCCGGCGGCGTCGAGGTTCGCGCGGGCGTCCTCCGCCGAGACCGTCGAGATGCCGAGCAGCACGTCGGTGGTCGCTCCCCCGACGGTCAGCCACCCGCGCAGCTCGTGCTCGCCGACGGTCGTGTGGTCCGCCGTCACACCCGGCACCCGGACGTGCACGTGGTGGGGCGGGGTGCCCGGCCGGTCGTCGAGCAGGGCCTCGACCACGGCGGTGCCGTCCGTGACCGTCACCGAGACGTCGGACACCCGGCCGTGGTGGTCGAGCACGACGCTGCGGGTGCCGGTGAAGCGGAAGCCGAGCGCGAACTCCCCCGCCGTCATCTCGGCCGTCACGCCGCCGTCGAGGGCGACCCGGTAGCGGTGCGGCCCGTCGAGTTCGTCGTCGTGGTCGAAGCCGAGCGCGCGCGCCGAGCGGTCCGGGTCGGGGGTGTCCAGCGGTGAGGGCATCACCTGGAAGACGCCCCGGTCCCCCATCCACGGCGACGGGATGTGGCTCGTGGCGAACGCCTGGATCGCCGGGCGGAGTCGTCCCTCGGCGTCGACGCGGTCGTGCTCCTGGTAGGCGTACGGCCAGCGGTTGCTCGACGCGTCGGTCATCGGCAGCCCGAAGACCCCGCCGTGCGGCAGGCCGACGAGGGGCGCGTTGTTGCCGCGGGAGAACCGGGAGGACGCCTGGGTACCGCGGGTCGTGCGGACGTGGTCGAGCGGGGTGGCCGGGGCCGGGCGTGCGGCCTCGATCCGGACGTCGTCGAGCCAGCCGCGCAGTGCCGGGCGTCCGTCGTCGTCGGGGTCCGGCTGCGGGGCGGAGCCGAGCCGCGCCTCCAGGCGGTCCACGACCCGACCCGCGAACGACGTGAGGTCCACCGCACGTCGGTTCCACTGGTCGACCCACTGCTTGCGGGCGCCGTCCTGCGCCGCTGGCGTCAGCGCGTCGCCGTACTGGTCGTGCACGTCCGCGGTGTCGCTGAGCCGCGTGCCGTCGGTGAAGACGACGTCGAGCGTGAAGGCCGTGGCGTCCCAGAAGTGCGGCAGGTCCGCCTCGGTGGGTTCGGTCGCCCCGTCCGGCAGCGTCCGCTCCGGGAACCACACCCACGACAGCTCGTCGCCGCCCTGGAGCGTCCGACCGTCGAAGCCGGGGACGACGGCGACAGCGGTCGCGTCCCCCGCGGGCCGTTCGACGAGGAAGCCCTCTGCCGATCCGAACCCGACACCGTTCCGCGCCGCGACCGCCGTCGTCGGGCCACCGCTCCGTTGCAGTTCTCGCACGCTGTCAGCCTATTTGGTCCAGCGTCTGGATGAAAACCCGCGGCGTGTCCGTCAGGGCTTGTTCTGCCCCGGCGCGTTCTCCGAGTTCCCCGGTCCGGCGTCGGCGGCGCCACCCGGACCCGAGCCGTCCGCTGCGGTGCCGGAGCCGGTCTGCGGGTCCTCGACCGGGTTGGTGACCGGCGTGCTGGGCTCCGGCCCGACCGACGGTTCGCTCGGCTGCTGCTCGGGCTCACTCGGCTGCTGCTCCGGCTCGCTCGGCTGCTGCTCGGGCTCGCTGGGCTGCTGTTCCGGCTCGCTCGGCTGCTGCTGTTCGGGTTCGCTCGGCTGCTGCTCGGGCTCGCTCGGCTGCTGCTGGTCGGTCGGGCTGGAGGGCTCGCTCGAGTTCGTCGGCGCGGGCGTGGAGTCGTCGCCGTTCAGCGCGAAGAGGGCCACACCGATGCCAGCGAGCACGAGCACGATGACGACGACCGCCGCGATGATCGGTCCGCGGCGCCGCCGCTTCGGGTCGTCCACGGAGGCCGGAGGCGCACCGACCGGACCACGCGGCTGGCCCGGTCCGCCGGGTTGGCCCGGTCCGCCGGGTTGGCCCGCTCCGGCGCCGCGCTGCGCGCCGAGGACGGTGGTCGCGACGTCGTCGGAGGCGTTCGGGGCAGGCACGCCCAGCACGCGGGTCGCGTCGTCCGCACCGCCCGCGCCGTCCGGCCTGGAGGCGCTGCTCACCGGCATCGCCTGCGTCGCCTCGTCGGCGTGGGCGGCTCCGGCAGCCCCCGCCGCTCCCGCCGCTGCGGCACCGGCCGCGCCGGCCACGCCGGCCGCTCCGGCCCGCGTGACCGTGCCCGGCCCACCGGGCAGGAGCTGGGTCGCCGTCGAGACCTCGTCGTGGCCGAGGGCCCGGAGACGCTGGGCTGCCTCGGCGGCGCTCGGACGCTCCGCCGGGTCCTGCGCCGTCATCACGTGCAGCAGCGTGCGCCACGCGGTCGGCAGGTGCTGGTCGATCTCCGGGCCGCGGGTGAGCCGTGCGGTGGCCGACTCGACCGCGCTGCCCGGGAAGGGCCGGCGGCCGGTCAGGCACTCGAGGAGGACCAGTCCGAGCGAGTAGACGTCCGCCTTGCCGCTGATGCCCTGCGCGGTCACCTGCTCCGGTGCGAGGTACGCGGCGGTGCCCATCACGGTGCCGGTGCCGGTGACGCGCGCGGCGTCGCGGAGCAGCGCGATGCCGAAGTCCGCGAGCTTGACGTGCGAGCCGTCGCTCTCCAGCAGGACGTTCGCCGGCTTCACGTCACGGTGGACGATGCCCTGCGCGTGCACCGCGGCGAGGCCGTCGGCCACCTGCGCTCCCACCCGCGCCGTGGTCGCGGGGTCGAGCGCACCCTCACGCAGCCGCGTCGCCAGGTCACTGCCCGGGACGAGTTCCATCACCAGGTACGAGTCGCCGTCGGCGTCGTCGAGGGCGGCGTCGTAGAGCGTGACGAGCGCCGGGCTCCGCAGTCCGGCGAGCGTCTGGATCTCGGCCTCGGCCCGTGCCCGCTCCCCGTGGTCGACCGGTCCGATGCGGAACACCTTGACGGCGACCTCTCGTCCGAGCTGCTCGTCGACCGCTCGGTAGACGGAGGCCATGCCGCCGTGACCGAGCGTGCCCGTGACGCGGTACCGACCGCCGAAGACCCGTTCTTCCATGCGGGGAAACCTACCGGGAGGACCTGACGGGGCGCGCACCGCGGCGGAGGACGGGGCGGCCGGAGACCGTGCTCCGACCGCCCCGCGGACCTACGACAACTGCAGGATCGCGGCCACGAGGGACACGATCGCCGTCGTCAACCCGAGTACCTCGAGCACGACGACGAGCCGCCTGCGGTCACCGCAACGATGTCGGTGTTTCGCCATCGCCGGCCTCCGTTCCCAGGGCAGGAGACCGCGGTCCGAGCTCCCCTTCCGGATGACCGGCAGGGTCGCGTACACTCGAACACCGCGGCGGTTCGAGTTACTACGCAACTCAGACCACTGACCTCTTCACGAGGTGAGATCAGCCCCCAGTTGCTGCTGGGGGCTTTTCTCGTGCTTCTTCGAGTCCGGCCGGGCTTCGCCTGGATTCCCGGCCGACGTCTCGATCCTCCCGGTTCCGGCTCGCCGCCACGAAGCCCTGTGGATATCGCACACGGCTCCTCGCGATCAGCGCCGGACGGGGCGCGCACCGCGGCGGAGCGCGGTCAGGTACAGCCGGTGCGCCGTGATCACCAGGGCCAGCCACGCCAGCCCGAGCGCCCACGCCGCCAGGACGTCCGTCGACCAGTGGTGACCGAGGAACACCCGCGAGATCCCCACGGACACGACGAAGGCCGTGCCCAGGACGATCGTCCACACCCGAGTGACCGTGCGGGACTGCCGGAGGATCAGCAGGTACACGATCGTCCCGACGATCACCGTCGCGTTGAGGGTGTGCCCCGACGGGAACGACGGCGAGTGCTCGTACGGCGGCACCGCGTCCGACAGCGGCGGCCGGGCGCGTCCGATGAGGTCCTTGCCGGCGACGGTCATGAGCAGCGACCCGCCGCTCGCCGCCACCAGGAGCACGAGCGGCGTCCATGCGCGCCGTTGGATCGTGAAGCCGACCAGGAAGCCGAGCGCGACGATCGGCATCCCGATCGTGCCGGCGATGTCCGTCCACCACGTCACGAGCGTGTCGGCGGTGGGCGACCGGAGCGTCAGCATCCAGTCGAGGACGGGGCGGTCGAGCACGGCGACGTCGTCACCCTCGCGGACGGCGTCGTACACCTCGGACGCTGCCCAGGTCGCCATCACGGCGACGCCCATGCCGATCACGAGCGTCACGATCAGGAGCGGCAGGGCCCCCCACCGGTGCCCGAGCTCCGTCCAGCGGTCCGCACCCGCACGCCCGGCCTTCGTCCGCCAGGTCGTGAGGTCGACGTCACCGACGCGCTGGTCCGGTACCTCGCGCTGGTCGGGGTGGTCGGCGTGCTCGGTGTCCATCGACCCACCCTGCCCGAGTCCGCATGTGCATGCCGTACCCCGCGGACGGAGCAGGTCAGTCCTTCGCGGCGCCGTAGTCGTCGACGACCGCGACGGAGAGCGGGAACACCACCGGGAAGTCCCGGAACAGCAGCCGTCCGGCATCCGCCGCCGCGGCCCGGACCTGCTCGGCGACCCACTCGGCGTGCTCCGCCGGGGCGTGCACGACGATCTCGTCATGCACGAAGAACACCAGGTGCGGGCCGTCGGTCACCCGCCCCGGGAAGCGTTCGGCCAGCCGCGACCGCAGCGACCCCATCCACGCCAGCGCCCACTCGGCCGCGGTCCCCTGCACGACGAAGTTCCGGGTGAACCGCCCCCAGCTCCGGGCGCGTGACTCGACCGCGCGCTGCATCGCCGGGGTCCCGTCGACCGTGTACGCCTGGTTGCGGGCCTCGAACCACGACGCCTCCGGCACCGGCGACGTCCGTCCGAGCAGCGTCGTCACGGGCTCGCCGCGCTCCCCCGCGCGTGCGGCCCGCTCGACGAGCCGGATCGCGTCCGGGAACGCCCGCGCGAGCCGGGGCACGAGCCGACCGCCCTCGCCCTGGGTCGCCCCGTACATGGCACCGAGCATCGCGACCTTCGCCTGCTGCCGCGACTCGACCGCACCGGAGGCCACCACGCCGTCGTACAGGTCGCGCCCGTCGCCGGCCGAGGCCATCGCGCGGTCACCGGCCATCGCGGCGAGCACCCGCGGTTCCAGCTGTGCGGCATCCGCCACGACGAGCTTCCAGCCGGGGTCGGCGATGACGGCACCGCGGATGCCCTTCGGCAGCTGCATCGCTCCCCCGCCGTCGGCGGCCCAGCGCCCGGTGACGACCCCGCCGACGACGTACTTCGGGTGGAACCGTCCGTCGTGCACCCACTCGTCGAGCCAGGTCCAGCCGTTCGCGGTCAGCAGGCGCGCGAGCCGCTTGTACTCGAGCAGCGGTTCGATGACCGGGTGCTCGATCTCCTGCAGCTCCCACTTGCGGGTGCTCGTCACCATCAGTCCGGCACGCCGCAGCGCCTTCAGGACGTCCGCCGGCGAGTCCGGGTTGAGCGTGGCGTCCCCCACCCGGTCCCGCACGACGGCGGCGATCTCCTCGAGCCGTCGGGGTCGCACGCCGTAGGGCACGCGTGGGCCGAGGGCGTCCTCGAGCAGCTGCTCGTGCACGTCTGACCGCCACGGCAGGCCAGCGTGCAGCATCTCCGCGGCGACGAGCGCACCCGCCGACTCGGCGGTGGTCAGCAGGCGCAGCGCGCCTGGCGCAGTCGATCCGGCGATCGCGTCGAGTTGGGAGCGGAGCTCCGCGACCGGATCCAGCGCGTCGTCGGGTGGGGAGACCTGGAACAGGGCGTCGTCGAAGAGCTGGGCCTGCGTCGGGCGGACGACCCGTGCCTCCTGGACGGCGGCGTCCCATCCGTCGACGGGAGCCGCGGCGAGCGCCGAGCCACGCGCGGACAGGGCGGACCGCAGGATCCGGCGGCACAGTCGCAGATCGGTGCAGCGGCCGACCCGGCCACCGGCCGCGAGCACGGCCGGGTACCACCGTGCGGTGTCGTCCCACACCCAGCGCACATCGGGTGCGTCACGAGACGCGATGAAGGCCGGGAGGCGCGGCTCGTCCACCCGGATCGGCTCACCGTCGGCGGTCCCCGCGTCCGTCAGGGGCGTCGCGAGGACGCCGCCGTCGACGCGGCGGAGGACGAGGTGCACGGAACGATCATGCCGTGCTCCACCGTCAGTCGAGTTCGACGACCTCGCCGGAGCCCTGCCCGTCGTCGTCCTTCGAGCGTGTCACACCGCCGGGACGGACCGCGGCGGTGTCGGCGACGTCGATGCGGACGTCGCCGTCCTCGGCGCGCGAGACCTCGACCCGGGGGTCGGCGTCGTGCTCGTCGGAACCCGACATGCGGCGGAAGGTGTCCTGGCGGCGTTCCTCGAAGGACATGTCCACGCCGTCGCCGAGGTGGTCGTGGTCGGGCTTCGTCATGGCCAGCACGGTACCCGGACGCGCTTGTGGCCGGTCCGGCGATGCGGGAGTGGCCGTGGCCGCTCCGGCGAGGCGGGCACGCTCAGCCGACGGGCGCGGTGCCGGTCCGTTCCGTCCAGTGCGCCCCTCGCGCCCACCGGTCGAGCACGGCCGCGGGCAGCCGCCCCGGTGCCTTCGACGCCCGTGCGGCGGCCAACGGGACGCCGAAGACGAACTTCGCGACGCTGGCGTCCCCTTCCGCCGCGTCGTGCGGTCCGGGCGGGACGAGCCGGAACCGACGGGCGAACCGCACGAGGTTCGCGTCCGGGCCGAGCGCTCGGGCGAGGCCCGGATCGAGGATCCACGAACGGCACTGCCACCGGTCGGCCGCGAGCGTCGGCGCGAACCGGCGGAGGACCTCCGGGGCACGGGCGAACGCGCGGTCGCACGCGTCCGGGTCGAGCGGTCCGGTCTCCGGGACGTGCACGCCCCAGGCGGGGGAACCGTCCGCCAGGCGGTTTCCCACTTCGAACTGGAGGCGGCCCACCGCCACCACGCCACCGGTCAGCACCGAGATGAGCCAGTCCACCCCGGCGCCGCGGAGTCCGTACCGCTCGAGTTTGCGGTCCACGTCGGCGACGGACGCCTCGGCGACGCTGCGCGGGAGCCCGCGCGCCACGAGCGCCTCGGCGCTGCCGGGCACCGCGGCGCGGAACGCCGCCGTCAGCAGCGCCTCCTGTTCCACCGGAGTGGCGTCGGCGACCGTCGCGGCGAGCGCCGACGCCACCTCCGCGGCGGCGGTGGGCGTCGCCGCGGCGGCGGTGAGGAGGGAGACCGACGCGGGGCGCGCTGCCTGCTCGGGGGTGGTGGCGGTCACTTCAGCCCGGACGAGGCGAGTCCGTCGATCACCCGCCGCTGCAGCACGATGAACATGATGAGCACCGGGGCCATCGCCATGAGACTCGCGGCCATCAGCACCGGGTAGTCGACGGTCCGGTCGCTCGACAGCGTCGCGAGTCCGGCGGCGAGGGGCATGGACTCGGCACGGGTGGACACCACGAGGGGCCAGAGGAGCTCGTTCCACGACCAGAGCACGGTCGTGATCGCGAGGACGCTCATCGACGGTCGGGCGAGCGGCAGCATGATGCGCCAGAACGTCTGGAACGGGTTCGCGCCGTCCATGCGGGCGGCTTCCTCGAGCTCGGCGGGCATGTTCAGGAAGGCCGTCCGCATCAGGAACGTGCCGAAGGCGCTGAACAGGCCCGGCGCGACGATGCCGGCGAGGGTGTCGAGCCAACCGAGGCCCTGCACGATCTGGTACTGCGAGATCAGGTAGACCTGCGACGGGACGAGCAGGATCGACAGGACGATCGCGAGGATGAGCCCGCGCCCCCGGAACCGCATGCGCGCGAACGCGTACCCGGCGAGGGTGCAGAGGATGATCTGCGCGATCGTGCGGATCAACGTGACCCACACGGACGTCGCGAGCTGGCTCAGGAACGGCAGGCGCTCGAACACCTGCGCGAAGTTCTGCCACTGCAGCTCCCCCGGCCAGAACACCGGCGTGGGCGACGTCACCTGCGCGTTCGTCGACAGCGCCATGATGATCTGCCAGATGAACGGGAACGCCATCACGAACCCACCCACCCCGAGCACCACGTGGATCCACCAGTGGCTGCCCTGACGACGACGGGGCCCGGTCCCCGAGCGGGCGCGGGCGGTGCTGGACGCCTTCGTGGTGACGCCGGTCTGGGCGCCGCGCGGTGCGGTGATGCCGGTCATGACTGGACCCACTTCTTCTGGACACGGAACTGGATGACGGTGATGATGCCGATCAGCAGGAAGATCACCATCGCGATCGCCGCCGCGAAGCCCTTGTCGCCGTCGACGAACCCGGAGTTGTAGAAGTAGAAGACGAGGGACATCGTCTTCGGGATCACCGGGTTGAGCGGGCCGAGGATCGCGTAGAGCAGGTCGAACAGCTGGAAGCTCGAGATCGTCGTGACGATGAGCACGAAGAAGATGCTCGGGCTGAGGAGCGGCACGGTGACCGATCGGAACTGCCGCCACCGGCTGGCTCCGTCGAGCTCGGCCGCTTCGTAGAGCTCCGGCGGGATGTCCTTGAGGCCCGCGCCGAGGATGATCATCGAGAAGCCGAGCGAGGACCACAGGCCGACCAGGGAGACGGCGACGAGCGCGAAGCCCGGTGTGGAGATCCAGTACGGGCCGTCGATGCCGAACAGTCCGAGGAACGAGTTCACGATGCCGAAGTCGCCGTTGAACATGATGCGCCAGACGAGGGCGATCGCGGCCGGCATCGCGACGTACGGCAGGAAGAAGAGCACGCGGTAGAACTGTGCGAAGCGCAGGCCCGGGGTGTTCAGGAGGCTCGCGAGCCACACCGCGATCGGGATGCCGAGCAGCACGATGACCGTGTAGACGATCGTGTTCAGCAGCGACTGGTAGAGCTGCGGGTCGGTGACCAGGCGGACGTAGTTCGCGATCCCGGTGAAGCTCGGCCCGCCGAACACCCCCCAGCTGGTGAACGAGTAGTAGAACGTCTGGACGATCGGCCAGATGAAGAACGTGCCGACGCCGATGAGCAGCGGCAGGACGAACAGCCACGGCCACCAGCCGTCGGTACGCGGCGCGCTGGTGCGGTGGACCTCGGGGGTCGTCGGGGGCGGGGACGCCTGTACAGCATCGCGTCGCTGGGTGTTGGTCGTCATCAGGTCGCTCCTCGGCCAGGGCGGTCGGATCTGGTGCGACGTGTGGCTCGTCGCACGGGGGACGAAGGACGGTCGACCGGCCGGGGATCAGGCCCGGCCGGTCGACCGGGGCCGTCACTCCTTGGCGAGTGCGGCGTCCATCTTCTTCGCCAGGTCCTTCGCGACCTGGTCGACCGGCTCGGAGCCGTCGAAGGCGCTCGGGAGCAGGTTCGTCTCGAGGGTGTTCCACGCGGCGGTGTTCTTCGACACCGGCAGCGGCTTGGCGTACTCCACTGCGTCGAGGAACACCTGCAGGTCGGCGTCCGGCATGGTCTTGGTGAAGGCGTCCTGCGTCCCCGTGTACGCGGGGATGACCGCGCCCATGTCGCCCTGCTGCTGCTGAGCGGGCTTGGAGGCCAGGTAGGCCTGCAGCGCCTGCGCCGCAGCCTTGTTCTTCGATCCCTCGGCGACGACGTTCGAGACGCCGTGGATGACCGTGGCCCGCTCCTTGCCCTTCGGCAGCGGGTACGCAACGACGTCCTTCTCGATGTCGCTGCCGATCAGCGCCGAGCGGAACCAGCTGCCGCCCTGGTACATCGCGACCTTGCCCGAGGTGAACCACTGGTCAGCGGTGGTGTCCGTGAGCTGCTTGATGGACGGGGACGCGCCGGAGGCGATCAGGTCGGTCCAGAACTGCAGGCCCTCCTCCGATGCCTTCGTGTCGTACTCCGACTGGGCGCCGTCGAGGACGGAACCGCCGGCCTGGAAGATCGTGTCGTAGTAGGTCGTCTGGCCGTCCATGCCGGCAGCGGCGCCGTACGCGCCCTTGCTCTTCAGCTTCTCGGACAGCTCGGCACCGGTCTTCTGGAAGTCGTCCCAGGTCCAGTCCTTCGACGGCATCGCGACGCCGGCCTGCTCGAACAGCGACTTGTTCATCCACACGCCGATGGTGTCGAAGTCCTTCGGGACGCCGTACTGGGTGCCGTCGTACGTGTAGAGCTTGTTGAGCGCCGACGAGTAGTTCTTCGGGTCGATCGCGCCCGACTTGACCTCGTCGGTGATCGGGGCGAGCTTGCCGTTGCCCGCGTACAGCTGGAAGTTCGGGCCGTTCATCCAGAACAGGTCGGGCAGCGTGTTGCTCGAGCCCTGCGTCTGCAGCTTCGTGAAGTAGCTGGCGTACGGGGTGACGTCGACGTTGACCTTGATGTCGGGGTACTTCTCGTTGAAGCCGGAGATGTTGGCCTTGATGGCCTTCACCTGGTTCTGGTCCCAGACGGCGTACGTCAGGTTCGCCTTGGTGTCCTTCGCGACCTCGCCGGAGCCGCCGGTGCTGCCTGAGGACGAGGTGCTGCAGCCGGCGAGGAGCGCGACGGCGCTGACGGCGGCGGCGAGACCGAGCAGTGCGCGGCGTCGGCCGCGGCCCGGGCGGGCGGTGGGAGCGGTCATCGGGTGGTCCTTTCGGGAACGGGGGTGGTCGCGAAGTGCCGGAGGGTCGCCTCCGGCAGCGTGGGGACGTCGATGGGCTCGGATCCGCTGCGGAGCGAGCGGGTCGCGAGGGCACCGGCGGCGACAGCGGCACGTGCCGCGATCGGCGAGAGCGAGGTCGGTTCGCCGAGGGCGACGCTGCGCAGGAACTCGGTCATGGTGAGCAGGTCGGCGTCGGCGTGGCCGTCCTCGACGCCGTCGATCGGGTACTCGTGGTCGCCCTGGACGTCCCACCCGCGACGGTGGTTCCAGACCTTCACCACACCGCCACCGGTGTCGCCGATGTTCTCGAGTCGGCCCTCGGTGCCGATGACCGTGTAGTTGCGCCAGTAGTCCGGCGTGAAGTGGCACTGCTCGTAGCTCGCCTGCACGCCGTTGTCGAGCGTCATCATGACCATCGAGACGTCCTCCACGTCGACGACGGGGTTGAGACCGGTCTGCTCCAGCGGCGGCCAGTTGTCGTACGAGAACCAGTCCCCCATCAGCTCGCCGCTGCGGTCGCGCCGGTCGGTGACGTCGCCGTACACCGACAGCGTGCCCATCCCGACGACCCGGCTCGTGTACCCACCCGCGAGGGCGTGGATGACGTCGAGGTCGTGGCTCGCCTTCTGCAACAGCAGCGAGTTCACCTTCGTGCGGTCGGCGTGCCAGTCCTTGAAGTAGTAGTCGCCGCCGTTGCCGACGAAGTGCCGGACCCAGACCGCCTTCACCTCGCCGATCTCACCGCGCTCGATGACCTCGCGCATCAGGCGCACGACGGCGGCGTGCCGGAAGTTGTGTCCGACGTAGAGCGGCGTGCCCGTCTCGGCCGCGACGTTCAGCACGGCGTCGGCGTCCTCGACCGTGATGGCCAGGGGCTTCTCGAGGTAGACCGCGATGCCGGCGCGGAGCAGGTCGATCGCGATCTCGGCGTGGGTCCAGTCCGGGGTGGTGACGATCGCGGCGTCGACCGCACCCACGAGGTCGCGGTGCGACTCGACGACGCGTGCGTCGGGGTACTCGGCGTGCCCGCGTGCCCGTCCGTCGGCGGTGACGTCCGCGACGGCGGTGACCCGTGCCTCCAGGTCGGGGTTTGCGGCGACCGCCTCGGCGACGTGCTGCGCGATGGCGGACCGCTGGCCCATCCCCACCACGGCGACGCGGAGGGGGGTGTTCGTGTCGAGGGTCATCTCGCTCCCTTGCGTGATTGTGACGCCCATGATGCCGAATCGATCATGAATGCACAATAGGCGCTCACGGATCGCTCACGGAAGCGAGATGCAAGGGTTTTACACGCCGGTAACGTCCGGCGGAACGGGACGCGTCCGGCCGCTCAGTCCGCGACGACGAGCTGGACGCCCGCGCTGGCGAGCTCGGCGGCGAACGCCGGAGGGACCGGCTGGTCCGTCACGAGTGCATCGATCCGGTCGAGGGGGCAGATCCGGGCGAAGGTCGCCCGTTCGATCTTGGTCGAGTCGGCCACGACGATGACGCGACGACCGACGGACGCGAAGTGCCGGCTGACCTCGGCTTCGCCCTCGTGCATCGTCGTCGCACCGTACTGCCCGCTCAGGCCGTCGACGCCGAGGACCACGACGTCCAACGCGAACTCGTCGAGCGTGTCGCGGACGAGCGGCCCGACGAGCTCGTACGACTGGCGGCGTGCGACCCCACCGGTCACCACGATCTTGACGTTGGCGCGGACGGAGAGCTCGTACCCGATGTTGAGGGCGTTCGTGACGATGGTCACCCCGTACTCGCCGTCGGCCCGGGTGAAGCGCTCGCTCTTGCCGAGCTCGCGCGCGACCTCGGTCGTGGTGGTCCCACCGTTGAGACCGACCGTGTCGCCCGGGTGCACGAGCCGCGCCGCTGCGCGGGCGATCGCGGTCTTGGCCTCGGCCTGGCGGGCGATCTTGTACTGCAGCGGCAGCTCGTACCCGGCGCCGAGCGCAGCGGCTCCCCCGTGGGTGCGTGTCACGAGCCGCTGGTCGGCGAGCGTCGCCAGGTCCCGACGGGCGGTCGCCGGCGAGATCCCGAGCATCTCGCCGATCTCGGCGATGGACACGTTGCCGCGCTCGCTCACGAGTTCGAGCAGGGCGTTGAGCCGCTGTTGCGGAGTCATGACGGCCATCCTATGGCGTCGCCGTGCGCACGCCGTGATCGGTAATGACGTTTTGCCCTTCCGTTGCGCACGATCGCTCGCTACGCTTCCTGATCATCGATCACCGAGATCGACCCGGACGGAAGGCACCTATGACCGACACCTTCGTGAGCGCCGAACTGGCCTCGCAGCCCGAGACCTGGCGCGCAGCAGCGGCGCTCCTGCCGGACTTCGCGGATGCACTCCCCCAGGCCGGTGAACGCGTGGCGGTCGTCGGCTGCGGCACGAGCTGGTTCATCGCGATGAGCTACGCCGTCGCCCGCGAGCAGGCCGGCCTCGGCGTGACCGACGCCTTCGCCGGCTCGGAGTACCCGCCCACCCGCGAGTACGACCGCGTGGTCACCATCAGCCGCTCCGGCACCACGACCGAGATCGTCGACCTGCTGCAGGCCCTGCCCGGGCAGCGGACGGTGCTCATCACCGCCGTCGCCGACAGCCCGGCCGCTGCGGTCGCCGACGACGTCATCGCCCTGCCCTTCGCCGACGAGCGTTCCGTCGTGCAGACCCGGTTCGCCACCACGACGCTCGCACTGCTGCGGGCATCGATCGGCGACGACGTCGACGCACTCGCCACCCAGGCCGAGGTCGCCCTCGCGCTGCCGATCGACGACCTGCTCGACGCCGAACAGGTCAGCTTCGTCGGACGCGGTCCGGCGGTGGGCCTGACGTTCGAAGCGGCGCTCAAGACCCGCGAAGCGGCACAGTTCTGGGCCGAGTCGTACCCGGCGATGGACTACCGGCACGGCCCGATCGCGATCGCCCAGCCCGGACGCCTCGTCTGGTCACTCGGCGCCGCTCCGGAGGGCCTCGCCGACGAGGTCGCTGCGACGGGCGCACGGTTCGTGCAGCACGACCTCGACCCGATCGCCGGGCTCGTCGTCGTGCACCGCTTCGCCGTCGCCCTGGCCGAGGGGCGCGGGCTCGACCCCGACAACCCCCGCTCGCTGACCCGTTCGGTCATCCTCACCTGATGTCCGCGGCAGGCGCGATGCCGCCGTCCGCCGCAGGCGCGATGCCGCCGTCCGCCGCGGGCGCGGTGCTCGGCGTCGACGTCGGCGGCACGGGCATCAAGGCCCGGAGGACCGATGCCGACGGAACCGTCCTCGGCGAGACCCGGCTGCCGACGCCGCGCGACGACCACGACGCCACGCGGCTCGCGGGCGTCGTGGCCGACCTGGCCGAGACGGCGCTCGCGCACGGACCCCTCGACGCGGTGGGGCTGGTGACACCCGGGGTCGTCGACGAGTCGACCGGACGGGTGGTGCTGGCCGTGAACCTCGGGTGGCGCGACGTACCGGTCCGCGATGCCGTGCGCGATGAACTCGCACGGCGCGGCCTACGCGTTCCCGTCGCGTTCGGGCACGACGTCCGGGCCGGTGCCCTGGCGGAGACCACCCAGGGAGCAGCGGTGACGGGTGCGAACGCCCCCGCCGGTGCCGGTGCCGGTGCCGGCGCCGCCCTGCGCCGGGGATCCGTCGCGTTCGTCCCGGTGGGCACCGGCCTCGCCAGTGCTCTCGTCGTCGACGGTGCCGTCGTGCCGGGCGACGGATGGGCGGGGGAGATCGGTCAGGTCCGCATCACCTCCGGGCCGCACGCCGGACTCCGGGTCGAGGAGATCGCATCGGCCGGGGGAGTCGCACGCCGCTCCGGCTCTGCGTCCGCACACGAGGCGATGCTCCGGGTGCGGTCGGGCGACCCTGCCGCGACCCGCGTCTGGGACGAGTGCGTCGACGTGCTCGCGGATGCGCTCGTGTGGACCACGGCGGTCGCCGGGTGCCACACGATCATCGTCGGCGGGGGACTCGCGGAGTCAGGCGCGCTCCTGTTCGACCCGCTGACGTCCGCCGTCGCCGAGCGCACGGCCGGCCTCCGGACCCCGGCGATCGTCCCGGCCCGCCACGGTGACGCGGCGGGTGCGATCGGCGCCGCACTGCTCGCACGACGGGCCGGTCTCGCGTCCGACAGCTCGCGGCACGAGGTGTCGGTGTGACCGCCCTCGTCCGCGCGCCACGCATCGTCACCGCCGACGCCGATCTGCACGACGGCTGGTTGCTCGTCGACGACGGCCTCGTCAGCGCGACCGGCTCCGGCGCGGCGCCCACGACCGAGACCACGACGAGTGTCGAGGGGACGATCGTGCCGGGGATCGTCGACCTCCACGCCCACGGTGCCCTCGGACACGACTTCGCCAGCTGCTCGGCGGACGACGCCCGGGCCGCCGCCGCACACCACCGCTCGCGGGGCACCACGGCACTGATAGCCTCCATCGCCACCGGGCCGGTCCAGGACACCGTCGACGCCCTCGACCGGTTGCGCCCCCTGGTCGCCGACGGCACGCTCGCCGGGCTCCACCTCGAGGGCCCCTGGCTCGCGCCCGCACGTCGGGGCGCCCACCGCCCCGACCTGCTGCACCACCCCACCCCGGCAGAGGTCGACGCCTACCTGGCAGCGGCGGACGGCGCCCTCCGCGTCGTCACCCTCGCGCCGGAACTCCCCGGAGCCCTCGACACCATCACCCGACTGGTGGCCGCGGGCGTCGTCGTGGCGATCGGCCACACCGACGCGACCGCCGACCAGGCTCGACGGGCGGTGGACGCCGGTGCGACGCTCGTCACCCACCTCTTCAACGGCATGCCGCCGCTGCACCACCGTGCTCCGGGCCCCGTCGGCGTCGCACTGACCGACGAGCGGCTCCTGCTCGAGTGCATCGTCGACGGGCACCACCTCGACCCGACCGCGGTCGACGTGGTGCGTGCGGCCGCTCCCGGCCGCCTCGTGCTCGTCTCCGACGCCATGTCCGCCACCGGGTGCGGCGACGGTGACCACACGATCGCCGGGTCCGCCGTCTCGGTCCGTGGGGGAGTCGCCCGCCTGGCGGACGGATCATCCCTCGCGGGCAGCACGATCACGGTCGCCGACGCCGTCCGCCGACTGCTGACCGCCGGTGTGCCGGTCGCCGAGGTCGTCGCGGCCGCAGCGGTCCGCCCCGCACGGCTGTTGGGCCGACCGGTACCGCTCAGCGTGGGCGCGCCCGCCGACTTCGTCGTGGTCGACCACGACGGCCGCACGACCGCCCCGACCGTCCCGATCGGCGCGGCGCGGGCAGTGCCCGCGTCCGCGCACCGATCCACATCACAGGAGGCAACGCCGTGATCCTCGTCGTGACCCCGAACCCCGCGGTCGACGTCACCTACCGGGTCGCCGAGCAGCGCATCGGCGAGACACGACGCGTGCTCGACGTCGCCCGCCGCCCCGGTGGCAAGGGCCTCAACGTCGGTCGCGTGCTGGCGGGTGCCGGGCTCGCGACGCACGCCGTCCTGCCGCTCGGCGGCGCGCCCGGCCGCTGGGTCGCCGATGCGCTCGACGGCCTCGGCCTCTCGCACAGCGACGTCGCGGTGGCGGAGGAGACGCGCACCACCGTCACCGTCGTCGACGACCTCGCGCACCCGACCATGTACGGCGAGCCCGGCCCGGTCGTCGCGGTCGACGAGTGGGACGCCGTGACCGCCGTGGTCGACCGGCTGCTCGCCGGTCCGGACTGCGCGGCCCTCGTCGTGTCGGGCTCCCTGCCGAACGGGGCCGACCCCGCCGTGGTCGCCGCCTGGGTGAGGGCCGCTCGCCGCCACGGTGTGCCGAGCATCGTCGACTGCTCGGGCGGGGCGCTCCTCGCCGCCGCCGACGCCGGAGCGACCATCTGCAAGCCGAACCGGTCGGAACTGCTCGAGGCCACCGGCACCGACGACGAACGGGCCGGGGCGCTCCGGCTCCTCGACCGCGGTGCCGGCGTCGTCGTGGTCTCACGTGGCTCCGACGGGATCGCCGCACACACCCGCGCGGCCGTCCTCGAGGTCCCTGCCGTCGCCGGCGTGACGGGCAACCCGACCGGCGCGGGCGACGCGGCGACGGCGGGCCTCGTGATGGCGATGGTCCAGGCGCAGACGGCCCGTTCGACTCCCGTCGTCGACGAAGCAACCCTCCGTTCCGCCGCCGCCTACGGTGCGGCGGCCGTCCTCCGGCCCGTCGCGGGCGAGGTCGACGCCGCCGCCGTCCGACGCTTCCTCCAGTCCTCCACCCAGCGCGCCGAACCCGCGTCCCCGGACGCCCGAACCAGGAGCACCGCATGATCACCGACCTCGCCCTCACCGGGCTGCTCGACGCCGCCCGCACCGACCACCGCGGCGTCGGCGCGTTCAACGTCGTCCTGCTCGAGCACGCCGAGGCGATCGTCGCCGGCGCCGAGCTCGCCGGCCTGCCGGTCATCCTGCAGATCAGCGAGAACTGCGTCCGCTACCACGGTGGTCTCGCGCCGATCACGACCGCGACGCAGGCCATCGCACGATCGGCGGACGTCGAGGTCCTGGTGCACCTCGACCACGTCGAGGACCGCGCCCTCGTGCTCGCTGGCATCGACCTCGGCGTCGACTCGATCATGTACGACGGCTCCCACCTCGACTTCGCGGCGAACGTCGCCGCCACGCGCGAGCTCGCCGCGGCCTGCCACGCGGCGGGCATCGCGATCGAGGCTGAACTCGGCGAGGTCGGCGGCAAGGACGGGGTGCACGCTCCGGGAGTGCGCACGGACCCGGTCGACGCGGCCGCGTTCGTCGCCGACACCGGTGTCGACGCCCTCGCCGTCGCGGTGGGGACCTCGCACGCCATGCAGACACGCGAGGCCTCGGTCGACCGGTCGCTCGTGGAACAGCTCCGTACCGCCGTGCCGGTCCCCCTGGTCCTGCACGGCTCGTCGGGGCTCTCCGACGACGAACTCCGCGGGGCCGTCCGCGCCGGCATGGCCAAGATCAACATCTCGACCCACCTGAACGGCCTGTTCACCCGGGCACTGCGCGAGGTGCTCGACGAGCGACCCGACCTCGTGGACCCGCGCAAGTACGTGGCGGCCGGCCGCGACGCGATCGCGACCGAGACCGCGCGCCTGCTGACGCTGCTGCACGGCTGACGCTGCTGCTCGGCTGACGCTGCTGCCGGGTTGATGCCCGGCGGCCGTCAGCCGTGGCCGTCAGCGGCGGCCGTCAGCAGAGCGGGACGTTCACCGCCAGACCGCCCATCGCGGTCTCCTTGTACTTCGTCGACATGTCGGCCCCGGTCTGGCGCATCGTCTCGACGACCTGGTCGAGCGACACGTGGTGCACGCCGTCGCCCCGGAGTGCCATCCGGGCGGCGTTGATCGCCTTGTTCGCCGCGATCGCGTTCCGCTCGATGCACGGGATCTGCACGAGACCGCCGATCGGGTCACAGGTCAGCCCGAGGTTGTGCTCCATGGCGATCTCCGCCGCGTTCTCGACCTGCTCGGGCGTCCCACCGAGGACCTCGGCGAGCCCGGCGGCCGCCATCGACGCCGCGGAGCCGACCTCGCCCTGGCAGCCGACCTCGGCGCCGGAGATCGATGCCCGTTCCTTGTAGATGGAGCCGATCGCGCCGGCGGTGAGGAGGAACCGCACGACGGTGTCGTCACGGTTCGCAGGGGTCACGGTCGGCACGTAGGTGAGCGCGTAGTACAGGACGGCGGGGATGATCCCAGCCGCACCGTTCGTCGGTGCGGTGACGACACGGCCGCCCGTGGCGTTCTCCTCGTTGACGGCCATGGCGATCAGGTTCACCCACTCCATCGCGAAGAGCGGGTCGTGCTCGGGGTCGTCGCGGGTGAGCTGGTCGTGCCAGTTCGCCGCGCGACGGCGGACGGTCAAGCCGCCGGGCAGCGTGCCGGAGCGCTCGACGCTCCGGTCGACGCACGACTCCATGACGTCGTGGATGCGGAGCAGCCCGTCACGGACCGCGTCGCTGCTGCGCGTGGCGGTCTCGTTCGCCAGGGCCACACCGCTCACCGGCAGCCCGGATGCCGAGCACGCGGCGAGCAGCTCGGCGCCGCTCGAGAACGGGTACGGCACGGCGTCGTCGACGGGGATCGCAGCCTCGGCCACGTCGCCCGCGCGGTCTTCGGCCACGTCGGACCCGCGGTCGCTCGTGATGAAGCCGCCGCCGATCGAGTAGTACGTCTCCTCGGCGAGGGTCGCTCCGGAGGCGTCGTCGGCGCGCAGCCGCATCGCGTTCGGGTGCCGGGGGAGCATCGTGAGGGGGTGCAGGACGATGTCCGCCAGCCGGAACGGCACCGTGGCGCCGCCGGCGAGCCGGAGCACCCCGGTCCCCTCGAGTTCGGCGAGCGCAGCGGTCATCGCGTCGGGGTCGACGGTCTCCGGATCGGCGCCCATCAGACCGGCGACGACGGCCCCGAGGGTGCCGTGCCCTTGTCCGGTCGACGCCAGGGAGCCGTAGAGGTGGACGGCGACCGACGCCACGGGGGCGTCGACCAGCTGCGCGGCGAAGCCTGCACCGGCGCGCATCGGCCCGACGGTGTGGGAACTCGACGGACCGATCCCGATGCTGAACAGATCGAATACGGAGACCGGCACCACGCCACACTAACCCGTCCGGACGGGGGAGCGGTCAGCGGCCCCGGCACGGGATCAGCGCCGCGAGCCCTGGTTCGGCATGAGGATCCAGAGGACGACGTAGGCGATCCAGAGCGGGCCGGGGAAGAAGCTCAGGATGACCCAGGCGATGCGGACGAAGGTGCGGGACCAGCCGAAGCGGTCGGCGATGCCGGCGCAGACCCCGGCGAGGAGTCGACCCTGGCGCGGGCGAGTGAGTGTGCTCATGACGTCGACGGTACGGACCAGCCGACCCCGACCACATCCGGGGGACACCCTGAACCGAGGTGGGGACAACCCCACCTTTGTCCCCACCTCGTCAAGGTGGACCGCTCCATCGGCATGTCAGTGGGAGACTGGAGGCATGCCCATCCTCAACAAGGACATGCAGGTCTGCATCTCACTCGCCGCTCGGCCGAGCAACATCGGCACCCGGTTCCACAACTTCCTCTACGACGAACTCGGCCTGAACTTCGCCTACAAGGCGTTCACGACGACCGATCTGCCGGGCGCCGTGACCGGCATCCGCGCCCTCGGGATCCGCGGCTGCTCGGTGTCGATGCCCTTCAAGGAGGCGATCATCCCCCTGGTCGACGTGGTCGAGGAATCAGCGGCCGCGATCGAGTCGATCAACACCGTGGTGAACGACGACGGCGTGCTGACGGCCTCGAACACCGACTACGAAGCCGTCGCGGCGCTGCTCGCCTCGCACGCGGTCGACCCGTCGGCCAGCGTCCTGCTACGCGGATCCGGCGGGATGGCGAAGGCCGTCACCGCGGCCTTCCGGGGTGCGGGCTTCGACGAGCTCACCATCGTCGCTCGCAACGCTGACACCGGGCCCGCGCTGGCGCGCCAGTACGGGTACGAGTGGGTCGCCGACGAGCGGGACGCGTCCTCGGCGGACGTCGTCGTGAACGTCACGCCGCTCGGCATGCGCGGCGATCAGCAGGACGTGCTGGCCTTCGAGGAAGAACGGATCGAAGCGGCCGAGACGGTGTTCGACGTCGTGGCGTTCCCCTCCGAGACACCGCTCGTCCGCGCCGGTCGCACGATGGGCAAGCGGGTCATCACGGGCGCCGAGGTGATCGCGCTGCAGGCAGCGCGTCAGTTCGAGCGGTACACGGGCGTCGCCCTGACCGAGGACCAGGTCCGACGGGCGAGCGAGTTCAGCCGGGCCGAGTGACGGCGTCGCGGACGTGACCGGGTGACGGACTGGAGGCGCGGGGCGGGCCCGCGCCGCGCCTCCAGTCCGACTCGTCATCCGTTCTCGGCGCGACCCGCCGCGACCCAGCCGAGTCGCCGCAGCGTCTCGCGGTTCCGGATCCAGATCATCGGCTGCATGATCACGTTCGGCACGTGGGCGCCCGGTCCCGCCACCGCGTTCTCGACGATCGTGACCTTGCAGCCACGAGCGTGCGGCTCGACCGTCAGCGTGACGCGGGCCTCGCCGATCGGCCAGCCCTTCGGCTGGATCACCATGCGGTGCGGCGGGTCCCACACCAGTGAGGTCGTGACGTCGTCGATCACGAACGGCCACGACCCGAACGAGTGGTGCAGGTGGGTGCCCACCTGCGGCCAGCCGGCCTCTTCCTTCCGCATCCGTGAGGCCCCCACGACCCAGGTCGTGTAGAGCCAGCCGTCGCCGAGCACGTCGAAGACGGCCTCGGGTGTGGTGTGCAGGATGCGGACGTTCTTCGCCATGGGTCACTCCTCCGGTGCGAGTTGGACGTCTCCGGGAAGTCCGAACGTGTGGCGGAGCGCGCTCCGCGCGGCGTGCCAGCCGGCCATCCCGTGCACGCCCGGGCCGGGCGCGGACGCCTCGGAGCACAGGTACATGCCGCCGCCCATCCGCCACGGATCGGATGACAGCAGTGGCCGCTTGACGAGCTGCCAGAAGCTGGCGGCACCCGCCGCGATGTCCCCGCCGACGTAGTTCGGGTTGTACTCGGCCATCTGCACGGCGGTCCGGCTGCTGGACTGCAGGATCGTGTCGCGGAACCCCGGCGCGAAGCGCTCGATCTGCCGCGTGACCGCTTCGGTCTGGTCGACGTCCGACCCCGCGGGGACGTGCGCGTACGCCCAGAAGACGTGCTTGCCCCTCGGGGCACGGCTCGGGTCGACCACGGTGGGCTCGGAACCGAGCACGTACGGCCACTCGGCGTGCTGGCCGCGGGCGACGGCACCCTCGGCGGCAGCGATCTCCGCGCGCGTCCCGCCGATGTGCACCGTGCCGGCCTTCCGGAGCGCCTCGTTCGTCCACGGCACCGGGTCGGACAGGGCGAAGTCGACCTTCGACGCCGCGTTGCCGAACCGGAAGCGGCGGAGCGCTCCGCGTCGGGGCGTCGGGATCTGCTTGCCGGCGATCCGGAGCATCCCGGGGACGCTCGTGTCGAACAGCACGGCCTTCGCCGGGGTGAGGTCGGCGAGCGAGTGCACCTCGCGCCCGGTCTCGATCCGGCCGCCGTGCGCGACCAGGTCCGCGGCGAGCGCGTCGACGATCGCCTGGCTCCCGCCGATCGGCACCGGCCAGCCCCGCGCGTGGGCGTAGGCGCCGAGCGAGAGGGCGGCAGCCGCGGTCGCCAGCGAGGGCAGGTGCTGGATCGAGTGCGCCGCGACTCCGGACACCATCGCCGGCGCGACCTCGTCGCGGAAGCGCAGGTTCCAGGCGCTCGTGCCCTGCTCGAGTGCCCGCAGCCCGAAGCGCAGGACGCTCAGCGGGTGCCGCGGCACGTGGAGCAGGGCGTCGGTGGCGAAGTCGGCGACCTGGTCGGCGTTGCCCGACAGGGGTCGCATGAGCTGGCGGAAGGCCCGTCCGTCGACACCGAGCTCGTCGGCGGTGCGGTCGAGGTCCTGGTACGCGATACCAGCACGTCCGCCGTCGAGCGGGTGGCCGTACTGCACCTCGGGGAGCCGGAGCTCGATCCGGTCCTCCAGTCGGAACAGCCGGAAGAACTCGGACTGCAGCGCCATCGGGTGCACGGCGGAGCAGACGTCGTGCAGGAAGCCGGGCAGGGTCAGCGGAGACGTCCGTGCACCGCCGCCGATCGTGTCGTTCCGCTCGACGACCTCGACGGACAGTCCAGCGCGCGCGAGGGTCACCGCGGCCGCCAGCCCGTTCGGTCCGGCTCCGACGACCACCGCATCCACCATGCCTCCGAGCCTAGGGTTCCCCGACTGCGCGTGGTCTCGGTCAGATGACGGACGCACCGGTCTCGACGGCCGATTGCTTCCTGGCGAGCACCGCGTCGATCCGGTGCGCCCCATCGATCAGTGCGGCAGCGTCCGGCGCGACGAACCCGGCGATCGCGATGATGTCGTCACGGATCTGCTCGAGTGGCGCCGTGTGGATCGGTTCGTGGTGCGCGAGCCGGTTCCGGAAACGGCGGACGTCGTCCAGCCGCCGGTGGAGTTGCTTGCGGCGGACCCCGGCGAGACCGGGGAAGGCGTGGACGATCCGTGGCTGCCACAAGGTGGTCTCGTAGCTCCACAGCGGGTCGCGGGGCCGTCCGGCATCGGTCAGTCCGACCCAGAGTCCGAAACTCGTCGCCGCGACGACCCGGTCCGGCGCCGGATCAGCCTCGCCACGGCGCTGCAGCGTCCGGACCGTGTCGTCCAGCGCGCGGCGTTCACGGTCGAGGAGGCGGACGCCCGGGTCGTTCCACCAGTCGTCCCGACGACCGCGGCGGAGGGCATCGTGGACCCGCGTTGCGGACGAAGATCTCGAGACAGCCGACCGGGCCCCAGAACGCCGTCGTGAGCTCGATGTTCCATGCGTACAGGCGTGCGGCCAGGTCGGAACGGCCGCGGTACCGACGCCGGTATGGTTCGAAGCGTGGCGCCGAGACGAGCGTGGGAAGCGCGCCGAGGGTTGCCGGATCGATCACGAACACCCCTGGGAAAGCAATTGCCCCAGGAGTCCGGCGGTGCCGAATTGTCCTGGGGCGTTACCTGTTCACCCTATCCAGGCAAGCGTGAAGTATCAAGTACCAGGGGTCAGGCGCGTGTCGAGTCCGGGTCGGCCGGGTCCGTCCCGTCGTCGCCCGCGTCCGCGGCGTCCGGCTCGTCGGCGTCCGCGGGCGTCTCCGACCCGACGGGGTGTTCGGCCAGCAGGGTCGCGAAGTCCTCGTCGAGCATCTGCTGCAGACGGTCGTCGCGCCCGACCTCGTAGTCGTCGGCCGGCCGCTGAGCCCAGCCGAGGCGCCCGACAACGGTGGTCCCGATGTCGTCCCACGCCCGAGCCCGGGCCGCCAGGACGATGCCGTCGACGAACCCCTGGTCCGACCGGCGCTTGTCGAGCATCTCGGCGAGCTTCTCGTACGTCGCCTCGCGCGTGCGGAGCTTGAGGTCGTCACCGCGCCGGTAGTCGTGCTGGTGCCGCGAGCGGCCCTTCTGCTTGCTCGACTTCGACCGGATGTCGCGCATGCGCTCGGCGTCGCCGCGCTCCTCGTCCGCCATCCGGTGCAGCTCTTCGCGCGCGGCCTCGGCGATGACGGCGTGGTCGAAGTACCCCTGGTCACGCAGGGCGTTCGTGATGATCCGGTTCGCCACGGCGATGGTGACGGCGGCCTTCGCGATGAGGAACCCCTCGTCGACGGCGCGCTTCAACTCGACCTGGCTGATGGGCCGGTCGCGCACGTCGTGCTTGTTGCGTCGTCCGAACAGGGCCATGACATCGACGATACCGGCGTCCGGTGACCCTCCGTCCGCAGGTGGACCCGGATCAGGCCCTGGAGGGACGACTCGCCTCGGCGGGGTCCGTAGCGTCGGGTGCATGGCCACGTACTCGGAATCGCCCCGCACCGGACTCGGCACGGCGAGTCTCGTCCTCGGGATCTGCTCGCTGCTCGCCGGCTGGACGTTCGTCGCCCCCGTCGTCGGGCTCTGCCTCGGCATCGCCTCGCGGAGCCGGGAGCCGTTCGCCCGGGGGCGTGCGGGCTGGGGGATCTTCCTCAACCTCATCGCGCTCGCGGTGTGGGTGCTGCTCATCGTGCTGCTGGTCGTCGGCGGGGCGTTCGCCGTGTGGCAGGCCGCGACGCAGGGCTCCTGACGCCGCGGTCGTGACGCGGGTCGCACCCCTCCGCGCACATCGCGCCCCGCCGCCCGCGGGCGCGACGTCCGCGCGGGGGTGCGATGCCGGACGCACCCGCTGCCCGACGTGCCGGACGCACCCACCGTCCGACGTGCAGGGCGGATGCGCGCTCAGAACACCAGCCCGTACACGGCCACGTCGACCCGCTCCGTCCCGAGGGGCAGCGCGCTCCGCAGGGTGCCCTCCTCGGTGAAGCCGAGCCGCACGGCCAGGCCGCGACTCCGCTCGTTGTCGACCGCCGTCCGGATCTCGACCCGCGCCGACCCGCGTGCCCGGGCGACCCCGACGAGGACGGTGGCGGCGCGGCGGACGGCACCCCGTCCCTCCAGGCCCGCATCCACCCAGTAGCCGAGCGATGCCTGCCCGAGGTAGGGGTCGAAGGCGAGCGAGGCGGCCCCGACGATGCGGTCGTCCAACCGGATGACGCAGGGGAGCGCGCGGTCCATCGCGTACTGACCGAGCAGGTGCTCGGTGTGCAGGACGGCGGTGTCGAGGGTCTGCGGCTGCCACGCCCACGGTTCGGCGGCACGGAGACGGTCGAGGTTCGCGAGCACCAGCTCGTGCAGGGACTGGACGGTCGACAGGTCCCGCAGCGTCAGCGTGTACCCGTCCCCGAGGTCCCGCCCGAATGCCGCCACGCTCCGACCCTAGGCACACGACGACGCCCCCGTCCGGCGTGGACGGGGGCGTTCGCGTGATCGGGATCAGCAGCGCGGCTGGCGCGCTCCGCTACTCGTAGCGCAGTGCCTCGATCGGGTTCTGCCGGGCCGCCCGTCGAGCGGGGAGCGTGCCGGCGAGGAACGCGATGAACATCACGACGAGGATGATCGTGATCACCGACGACGGGGCGAACTGCATGATCTGCAGGCCCGGCAGGTCCTTGAGGACGCTGCCGGCGAGGACGTTCGAGATCCCCGTGCCGAGCAGGATCGCCACCCCGGCACCGATCGCGCTGCCGAGGAACCCGATGAACACGGCCTCGAGCGAGAACAGCGTGTAGACCTTGCCCCCGCCCATGCCCATGGCCTTCATGAGCCCGATCTCGCGGGTGCGCTCCTGCACGCTCATCAGCAGGGTGTTGATGATGCCGAAGCCGGCGGCGACGAGTGCGATGACGGCGAAGGCGTTGAGGACGCCGACGATGCCGCTGATGACCGTCTGGAACTGCCCGAGCTGGTCCTGGATGGTCTGGCCCGTGTAGCCGTCCTTCGACAGCGCGCTCTTGACGGCGGACGCGTCCGCGCCGGAGTCGAGCGTCGCGGTGGCGCTGGCGTACGAGGTCGCGATCGACGCGGGCTTGCCGGTCTCCTGCGCCGCCTGCATCGCGTCGGTGAGGGCGGCGTTCGCCCCGGCCCCGCCACCGAACAGCGACTCGTTCTGCACGCCCACGACCGTGGCGGTGAGGGTGTGCTCCTTGCCCTGGTAGTCGTCGACGGCCAGCGTGAGCTCCTGCCCGACCGCGGCCTTCGCGCTGCCGAGACCGAGGTTCTTCAGGTAGTTCGTCGGCAGGAGCACCTGGTTGCCGGCGGATGACGAGTCGTCGAGCTGCTTGCCGGCGGCCAGGTCGGCGTCGAGCTCGCCGGCGTTCGCGGCGACGTCGACGACGTACTTGCCGTCGCTGCCGTGCTCGACCCACTTGGTGCTGAGCGCCACAGCGGGACGGACGGCCTTGATGCCCGAGACCGACTTGATGGTGTCGACGTCGGACTGGGACAGGTAGGCGAAGGACGCCGGACCGCGGTTGACGCTCTGGCTGGACTCGTCCGGGTCGTACTTCGCGGGGCCGCTGTCGGTGGAGGCCTCGACGGTCTTCGTGATCGTCAGGGAGCCGGTGTCACCGATGGAGGCGACCTGGGTGTCGATGTAGTTGCTGACGCCGGTGCCGATCGCCGAGGTCAGCGTGATGGTGAAGGCACCGATGAAGATGGCGATGACGGTGAGCGTGGTGCGGAGCTTCGACCGGAAGGTGTTCGACACCGCGGTCTTCAGGAGGTCGAGGAAGTTCATGCGGAGTGCCTTCCGTGCGAGGCCGACGCCGCCGACTCGGACGGGCCGGGCGCGCCAGGTGCGCCGACGCCGGGTGCGCCAGCGCCGACGCCGGGCGCGCCAGGTGCGCCGGCGCCGGGCGCGCCAGGTGCGCCGGCGCCGGACGTCTCGACGATGAGTCCGTCGCGCACGTTCACGCGTCGGTCGCACCGTTCGGCGAGCTCCTCGTCGTGGGTGACGACGACGAGCGTGATCCCGCGCTCCCGCTGCAGCCCGAAGAGCATGTCCTCGACCACCTCACCGGTGTTCGTGTCGAGGTTGCCGGTCGGCTCGTCGGCGAAGATGACGCTCGGCTCGCCGACGAGCGCGCGGGCGATGACCACACGCTGCTTCTGCCCGCCGGACAGGTCGTTCGCGTCGTTCTTCGCCTTGTCGGCCAGGCCGAGGGCGTCGAGCGCCGCCATGCCCCTGCGCTTCCGCTCGGCGCCGGTGACGCCCGCGATCTTCAGCGGCAGCACGACGTTGTCGAGCACCGAGGTCTTCGGCGTGAGGAAGAACTGCTGGAACACGAAGCCGAAGGTGCTGTTCCGCGTGCGGTTCACCTGCCGGGCGCTGAGGGTCGCCGCGTCGGTCCCGTCGAGCAGGATCTGCCCGGCCGAGGGCTTGTCGAGCAGCGCGAGCAGGTGCATGAGCGTCGACTTGCCGGAGCCGGACTTGCCGACGATGGCGAGGCTCTCGCCCCGGTGCACCTGCAGGGACACCCCCTTGAGGGCGTCGAACCGCGTGGAGCCGCGGCCGTAGGTCCTGGCGAGGCCACGGGCCTCGAGCACGGGAGTGGTCATGCGCCCACCGTACTGTCCGGTGCACGACTGCAAGTTTGCATCTGCTGTAAGCGCCGGGATGTTCGGGTTACAGTCAGCCTCATGCCCGACACCGCGCCCGCCTCCGAACTGGGCCTCCGCGACCGCAAGCGCATCGAGACCCGACAGCGCATCGCCGAGTCCGCCCGCTCACTCGCACTCGAGCAGGACATCGACCACACCACGATCGAGCAGATCGCCGCGCGTGCGGACGTCTCGCCGCGGACGTTCTTCAACTACTTCGAGAGCAAGGAGGACGCCGTCCTCGGGCACACCGAGCTCGACCTCCGGCCGGAGACGCTCGAGGCCCACCTCGAGACCGTGGCGGGCGAGCCCGCGGCCCAGGCGGTCGTCGATCTGGCGTTCCTGGTGTTCGGGGAGTCCTTCGGCGACGAGGACGAACGGCTCGCCCGGAAGGCGGTGATCGTGCGCTTCCCGCAGCTCATGCGGCGGCAGGTGTCGCGGATGACGACCGTGGCCGAGGCCATGACCGGTGCCGTCCGCACGGTCCTCGAGCGGGACCCGGCGTGGGGACCGGACGCGGCGACCCCGCAGGCGGCCGAGATGCTGCTCGGCATGTGCATGACCGGCCTGCGGAGTTCGGCGCGGCACGAGGGCTCCGACCCGGAGACGGTGCGGGAGCGGGTGGTCGCGATGATCCGCGACACCGCCGCCCGCATCAGCCGCGGGTGATGAAGCCCTCCTTGACCATCCAGTCGAAGGCCACGTCCGCCGGCTCGCGCCCTTCGACGTCCACCTGGCGGTTCAGCTCCTGCAGCACCTCGTCGGTGAGCTTCGGCGAGATCTGGTCGTAGATCCCCTTCAGCTGCGGGTACTCCTTCAGGGTCGCCGAGTCGAGCACGGGTGCGACGTTGTACGCCGGGAAGAAGCCCTTGTCGTCCTCGAGCACGGTGAGCCCGAGCGATTTGATGCGGCCGTCCGTCGTGAACACCTCGCCGAAGTTGCACTTGCCCCGGTCCGTCGCCGTGTACACGGTGCCGGTGTCGAGGATGCTGACGTTGCTCGTCGGGATGCCGTTGTCGCCGGAGCCGCCGAGCTCGAGCCCGTACTTCTTGAGCATCGGCTTGAACCCGTCGGCGCGGGAGTTGAACTCCGACTCGACGCAGAACGTCCGCTCGCTGACGGGCAGCTTGGTGATGTCCGAGAGGGTCTTCACGTCGCCGAGCTCCGACACGGCCTCGTCGCGGACGGCGAAGGCGTACGTGTTGTTCATCGGCGCCGGCTCGAGCCACGTCAGCCCGTTGCCGGCATCCTCCTTCTTGACCGCCTGCCACTGCTCGGTCTTGTCCGGGATCCCCTGGGCGTGGCCCATGAAGGTCAGCCAGGCCGTCCCGGTGTACTCGTACGTGAAGTCCGCACCGTGCGACGTCATGAGCTCACGCACCGCGACGCTACCGGGCACGTTGGTCTCGTCGGTGACGTCGAACCCGGCGGCCTTCGCGGCGAGCACCGCGATCTTGCCGAGGACGAGCTGCTCGGTGAAGTTCTTCGACGTGACGGTGATGTGGGCGCCGTCCGGCAGGTCGTCGATGCGCTCGATCGAGCCGGGGCCGGCCGCCGGCACGAACGAGGTCGCGGGCTGCAGCCCGCAGCCGGTCAGCACGAGGGCGCTCGCCCCCGCCACGGCTGCGGCGGTCGCCAGGCGGCGACGGGCGGACGGACGGGAGGCGCGGCGTGCGTCGCGCAGGTCGTCGTGCGTCATCGGAGTCCCTTCGGTCGTGCAACCGTCTCGACCACACGGCCGAGCCAGTCGATGGACAGGGCGAGCAGGGCCACCAGGAGCGCCCCGGAGACCAGGACCTTCGTCAGGAACAGGGTCACCCCCGTCGTGATGAGGAGCCCGAGGCCACCGGCGCCGACGAAGGTCGCCAGGCTGGCGGTGCCGACGAGCAGGACCAGGGCGGTCCGGATGCCGGAGAGCATGACCGGGACGGCCAGCGGCAGCTCGACCTTGAGGAGCACGCTGAACGCGCTCATGCCCATGCCCCGGCCGGCTTCGACGAGACGGGCGTCGACGCTCTGCACGCCGATCATCGTGTTCCGGAGCACCGGCAGGATGGCGTAGAGCACGAGGGCGACGACCGCCGACCAGGGGTTCAGTCCGAGCCACGCGGCGAGCAGGACGATGAGCCCCACGGCCGGGGCGGCCTGCCCGAAGTTCGCGACGGCGATGACCGCCGGGCTGATCCGGCGCAGCGGTCCGCGGGTGAGCAGGATCCCGAGCGGGATCCCGATGACGAGGACGAGGACCGTGGACTCCGCCGTCAGCAGCAGGTGCTGGCCGGTGAGCTCCAGGATCGTCGACGGGTTCAGCGTGCCGCGCTCGGTGGCGGTGAGGTCGGCGGTCGTGAGCCAGACCACGAAGCCGGCGAGCACCACGAGGATGGCGATCGGCTGGAACAGCAGCCCCTTCCACGAGGTGCTGGCCCCGGTGGCGGGGCCGGCGGCGACTGCGCTCACAGTTCCTCCCCGGTGGGCATCGACGCCGGCGAGGACGGCATCGTCTCGATCGGGTTCGTGTTCGTCCCGACGGGCGTGTAGGCCTGGTCGTCCGAGGCGGCCGCACGGGAGCGGGTGATCGCCTCCATGACCGTCTCGACGGTGATCACGCCGCGGAACGCGTCACGGCGACCGGTCACCAGGGCGGCGCCGGCGCTCGAGACGAGCATCGTGTCGAGCGCGTCGTTGAGGGTCGCGCCCTCGCCGACGACGGGCAGGTCCGGCTCGGTGCCGTCCGGGATGCGGTCGAGACGCTCGAGCTGCCGACGCGACGGCCAGCCGATCGGACGCTGGCGAGCGTCGACGACCACGGCGTGCTGGTGGCCACCGGCCTCGTTCATGCGCTGCAGGACGGCCTTCGCCTCCTCACCGGGGGAGCACGTGACCGCGGAGGCGACCTCGACGTCGCGGACCCGGTTCAGCGTGAGCTGCTTGAGGCCGGCGCCGGAGCCGATGAAGTTCTCGACGAACTCGTTCGCCGGCTCGGCCAGGATCCGCTCCGGGGTGTCGTACTGCACGATGTGCGCGCCCTCGGTGAAGATGACGATCCAGTCGCCGAGCTTCACGGCCTCGTCGAAGTCGTGGCTGACGATGACGATCGTCTTGTGCAGTTCTTCCTGGATGCGCAGGAGCTCGTCCTGCAGGCGCTGCCGGGTGATCGGGTCGACGGCGCCGAACGGCTCGTCCATGAGCAGGACGGGCGGGTCCGCGGCGAGCGCCCGGGCCACGCCGACGCGCTGCTGCTGGCCGCCGGAGAGTTCCCGGGGGTAGCGGTCGCGGTAGGTGTCGGGGTCGAGGGACACCAGGTCGAGGAGCTCGTCGACGCGCGCCGCGATCTTGTCCTTCGACCAGCCGAGCATCTTCGGGACGATCGCGATGTTCGCCGCGACCGTCATGTGCGGGAACAGCCCGCCGGCCTGGATGACGTACCCCATGCGCCGACGGAGCTCGTCGGCGTCGATGCCGGTGACTTCGTCGTCGCCGACGACGATGCGGCCCTCGGTCGGCTCGATGAGTCGGTTGATCATCTTGAGCGTCGTCGTCTTGCCGCAGCCGGAGGGGCCGACGAGCATGACGATCTGGCCGGCCGGGATCTCGAGCGTGATGCCGTCGACGGCGGGCTTCGACTGGCCGGGGTACCGCTTGGTGACCTCGTCGAGCAGGATGCTGCGGCCGGTGACGTCCCCGTCGGGAGCGGTGGTGGTGGCGGAGTCAGTGCTGGACACGGATACCTCTCGAGATGGTCAGGCGGCCGAGGCCGATGAGGAGCAGGTCGAGGACGAAGGCGATCAGGACGACGCCGACCACCCCGACCACGACGGAGGAGAGGGCGTTGGCACCGCCGAGGCGCGACAGCCCGGAGAAGATGAAGCCGCCGAGTCCGGGGCCGAGGGCGTACGCGGCGATGGCGGCGATGCCCATCACCATCTGGGCCGACACCCGGACGCCGCTGAGGATGATCGGCCACGCCATCGGCAGCTCGATCTGCAGCAGGGTCCGGAACCGGCTCATGCCGATGCCGCGGGCGGACTCGACCACGGTCGCCGGGATCTCGGCGAGGCCGACGACCGCGTTCCGGAGGATCGGCAGGGCGGCGAAGAAGACGACCGTCACGACGGACGGCAGCACACCGAAGCCGAGCGGGACGATGAGCAGACCGATGACCGCGAACGACGGCAACGTCAGGCCGATGGCGGACACCCCGTTGGCGACCGAGGTCAGCCGTGGACTGCGGTAGACGAGTGTGGCGAGCACCACCGCGATGACCGTCGCGAGCACCGTGCACTGGACCACCAGTGAGAAGTGCTGCCACGACGCGAACCAGATCTGGTCCCACCGCTCCCCGATGTACTGGAACACGCGGAAGCGCCCCTCTCCGGTCGGCCGAAGTGCCCACGGACCGGGGCACAAGTGGGCTCAAACGTACGCATCACGCGTGGTCGTTGTACAACGCACCACGACGATCCGGGCGGCTTCCTGCGCGTTCGGTCAGACCGGAACCCCAGGTCAGGCGGCAGGTACGGGGCCGCCCCTGGGAGAACGGTAACGATCCCGAGGAGTGTTCGGCTACGCCCCGAGGCCGCGGAGGCCCGACTGCTCGGCGAGCTCGACGAGGTGTTCGCGCCACTCGACCCACTGCTCGGGTGATCGCTCGGCCAGGTTGCCGTCCCCGTCACCGGCGAGGCCGTCGAGCATCTCGCGCACGATGTCGGCGTGCCCGGCGTGCCGTGCGGTCTCGTACGCCATGTGCACGAGGACGCGGTGCAGCGTCACGTCGCGGTGCCCCTCTGGCCACCAGGACACCACCCCGCGGGCGTCCAGGTCGAGCGCCTCGATCGTGGCGTCGGCGTGCGCGGCGCTGCGGTGGTGGAACGCGACGACGTCGTCCAGGGTCTCGTCGGCCGTCACGTACATGTCCTCGTCGCCGTCGGAGTCGAGCCAGGCGGGCGCGTCCGGCAGCGGCCGCCCGAACACCTCGCCGAAGTACCCGGCCTGCACGCCCGCGACGTGCTTCACGAGCCCGGCCACGTTCGTGCCGGTGGGCGTCACCGGCCAGCGGGCCTGCCGTTCCGCGAGTCCGTCCAGCTTGCCGAGCAGCGCTGCCCGGGTCTTCTGCAGGTAGCGGTGCAGCGTCTGCTTGACGAGCGCGTCGTCGGTCCGCGGCACCGACCCCTCGTCGGACAGCAGCGACCCGCCGACCGCGGCGATCGACGTCGCTCCACCCGACGGGGCGGGTGCGGGTGCTGGGTGGACCTCGGGGACCGGGTCGGCGCTGCTCATGCCCTCGATCGTGCCACCGCTCGCTCGCGGACGCGCTCCGCCTCGTGCACGGCGACGCGTTCGGCGGTGAGGAGCAGCCCGGCGACCTCGCCCGAGTTCCGCGCGGGGGAGTCGTTCCAGCTCGTCAGGTCGCGGACACGGCCCATCCGGATGTCCGGCGCGGGGCACCACAGCACCGGCTGTCCCTCCTCGACCGCGAGCGCGTGCCACACCAGGTCGAGCGCGCGCTGGACCTCCTGCGAGTGCACGGCGTGCGGCCCGCCGGCGGCGGAGACCACCGAGCCGACCAGGCACGCGGCGACGAGGGGTCGGCCCTGCACGTCCATCGCGGCGGCACTCGACGCCTTCCGCATCCGACCGTGCTCGTCGACGTACGCGAACCACGCGTGCTGGATCCACCCCCGCTCGATGACGCTGCGGGCACCGGAGAGCAGGCGTTCGAGGTCGCTGAGCTCCTGCAGACGGGCCTCGACCCGGCGGACGCGGGCTGCCTCGCGCCGGGCGGTCAGTCGGTCGAGGAGCCCTCGGAAGCCGGTGCGGGTGGGAACGGACGGGAGTGGAGCGGCGTCGGTGGCGACGTCGTGCTGGACGCGGAACTCGAGGGTCATGACGGCCCCTCCGATCTTCACGTGCACGGATTGGTGCGGTCACGATAGCCCCGCCCGGACTCAGCCGTCCAGCACTGCGTCGATCGCCCGGCGCGCAGCCGCACGGAACGTGCGGTCGTCGGACAGGGACAGGGCCGACGCGATGGAGACGGCCCAGCCCCGCGCGCGCTCCCAGGTGTCGTCGTCGGCGGCGACGTGTGCTCGGAAGGCGCGCCGCGCCTCCCGGTCGAGCGTCAGCCAGGCCGTCGCGAGGTCGACGGCCGGGTCCCCCGCCGTCAGGTCGCCGAAGTCGACGACCGCCGCCAGGCGGGTCCCGCCCGACGGTGCCTCCTCGACCAGCACGTTGAACGGGTGCAGGTCGCCGTGCACCCAGACGGGAGGCCCGGCGTACGCGGGCAGGGCGGCCGCCGCCCGCCAGACCGCAGCCAGTTCGCGGGCCCGGGGCACTTCCTCGGCGTCGAGTCGCGTCACGACGGCGTCGCTCCGCGTCGCGAGCGGGACGGCGCGGACCGGGTTGACCGGGGCGTCCTCGGGAGCGGGGACGTGCAGCAGGCCGACGAACGCGGCGAGCGCCTCCGCGACGTGCACCCCGCCGGTGCCCACACCGACCGGCGTGCCGGGCAGCCAGCGGACGACGCTCCAGGACCACGGGTAGCCGAGAGCCGGTCGGCCGATCCGCACCGGGTCGGGGACGGGGACGATCGCCGCCACCCGCTGCGCGATCTCCGGCAGCCAGCGCTGCTCGTGCTCGATGAGCGTCGCGGCCGCTTCGCGTCGGGGGAGCCGCACCGCCAGCAGGTCGCCGAGGCGCACGATGACGTTGTCCCAGCCGGCGGCGGCGACCTCGAGCGGCAGCTCGGCGAGGTCGGGGTGCTGGTCGCGGAGCAGCGCGCGCACGAGCGGGACGTCGACGTCGACCTCGGCAACGGGAGTGGCCATCGGCACAGGCTAGCCCCGGCCACCGCCGACGGCACCCGTGAACGGGGGCCGGAGTGCTCGCGACGCTCTTGGTATCCTCACAGGGAACGGTGACGTGGGTGTCCCTGGGGGGACCCGCGTCGCGTCGGTTCCCGCGTCGTGTCAGTTCCCCGTCGGCAGCGGTGCGATGACGGCCACGAGTCGGGGGATCTCCGGCCGCATCCGCTCCGTGACGATCGCGGCGAGGAGCACGGTCCACAGCTCCCGCAGCCGGTCGTACAGGTCAGCACGGTCGGCGAGGACGTCCGACACGGTCTGCACGCCCGTGTACGCGGGGATCACCACGCGTCCGACGAGGTCCGGCTCCCAGGCGGGGTCGACCTCGCCGGCGTCGACCGCCTGTCGCACGAGGCCCGTGACGACGGCGATCCAGTCCGTGTACGGGTCCTGGCGCGCGACGTCAGCCGTGGCGGGCTCGGTCGAGAGCCGGATGCCGGCGCTCACCACGACCTCGTGGACCATCTGCGACGCCAGGCCCTGCGACATCCACATGAGCACCTCGAGCGGCGTCGAGCCCCGTGCCGCCGCCGCTTCGCCGTACTGCCGGGAGACCTCGTGCTGCCGGGCGATGACGGCACCCGCCAGGTCGGCCTTCGACGTGAAGTGGAAGTACAGCGCACCCTTCGTCAGCCCGGCGCGCTCGGCCACGGCGTCCATCGAGGTCCCGGTGTACCCGCGATCGTCGAACTCGCCCGCCGCAGCCTCGATGATCGCGGCGCGCGTGGCGACCGCCCGCTGCTGCCGCGTCCGACCGTCCTGCGCCATGATCTGACAAGCGTACCCGCGGCCGATCACCGGATCCTCACCGGCGGACTGTCGTACGGTTCCGGGCATGGACGGATGGCGGAACCCCGCGCGCTGGGCCCGGACGGGGCGGTGGCTGCTGCTGCCGATCGCCGTCCTCGACTGGGTGGCGCTGGCACCGCAGACGATCGTCGTGCTGGCGTTCCTCGTCGCCGTCGTCGGGCTCGCCGGCATCGCCGCGGCCCTCGTCGCGCACATGCTCCGACGCTCGCGCGGCGCGATGGCCGGACTCGGCGTCGTGCTGCTGCTCGGTGGCCTCGCGGTGTTCGGACTCGACCCGTTCCCGGGGTCGTTCCCGCTCATCGACCCGTGGTGGCCGGAGTCGATCACCCAGCCGCAGGTCGTCGGGAGCGCCTACTGGCAGCTCCTCGGCCTCGGCGTCGAGCTGGCCGGTGTCGGCTTGCTCGCCACCCTGCTCGTCGTCACCCTCACCACGAAGCCCACCCGCCGCTAGCAGACCGGCATCCCGTTTCCGGGATGTCGGATCCGGACCGCGAATGCCGGGGTTCGTGGTCCGGATCCGACATCCGCGCGAACGGATCCGCCCTCGCGACGCGCTCGAGTGACCGACGCATCGCACGGACCGAGCTGTACCCGGACGCGCGGGCAACGGCGCACTCGTCCTCACCGTCGAGCAACGCGCGGCGGACCGGCAGCGACCGCCACCACCGCTGGAACCCGTCGGGCGTCCGGCCGGTGGCAGCCCGGAAGCGCCGCAAGAGCGTGCGGTCCGTCACGTTCGTGATCCGGGCCAGTTCCCCGACCGGCACCGGCTGTTCGGCATGGACGATCCGCTCGAGCGCACGACTGAGGCTCCCGTCACGGAGGGCGGGTGGTGTCCACCCGTCGACGAGTGCCGTGACGACCACCCGGGCGAGAGCGTCTCGCTGGGGACCCGCCCGGTGCCCCGCAGCGAGGTCGTCGAGGAGCTGATGCGCTTCGCGGACGACCATCGTCGTCGGTGTCCACTGGCTCGAGTTGAGCGCCGAGGGCAGCGCCAGCACTTCGGGTTCGAGGGCTCCGAACGCAGCAGTGCCGTAGAACACCCCGGAGTCCGCGAAGGAGTCGGGATCGTCGGACGCCCCGAGGAGCCCCGTCTCCCGCAGGAGTTCCACGAACGACTCGTCGACCCTCGGTGGTCCCGAGCCGTCGGGGCCCGTCTGGATGGTGACCTCACCGTCGGACCTGATGAGCGCGGCGTCACCCGGCTCCAGGTACTCGACGACGGATCCGGAACCGATCCGGAGCGGTCGGGCCTTCGTCGACACCCAGACGAACCGGTCTGCCTCGCACGGCACCGCGAGGGTCCAGTCGGAGTGCGCGTCAGCCGGGACCGCGCCGTCGAACCGTGCCGCGAGCCCGACGAGGTCGACCATCGTCCGGTACACATCGTGTGCTTGCACGCCACGATCGTGCCGGACCGGGAGGACTCCCGCGGGTCAGGCTCCCACCGCTGTGGACAAGCCGGTCAGTGACGGGTGAGGACGAGGAGCGTGCCGTGCGTCGCGGTCCGGCGGACGTGCTCGACGAGCTCGGCGCCGTCGGCGGTCGTCCGGGCGAGGTCCACGAGCGCGTCGAGGTCGCCGGTGCCCGCGAGCACGCCGTCGGTGCACAGCACGATGCGGTCACCGGACGCGAGCTGCAGGGAGCCCGGGGTCCGCGGGGTCGTCGCGGGCTGGAGGCCGACCGGCAGGTCGTTCGACCGCAGCGCCACGGTGCTGCCGTCCGCCCGCACCAGGGCGGCGAGACCGTGACCGGCGTCCCCGTACTCGACCTGACCCGTCGTCGGGTCGAGCCGCAGGTGGAAGAGCGACCCCACGGAGTCCGCGACCGACAGGTCGGCGGCGACCTGCGCCTCCAGGCCCGGGAAGGCGTCCTCCATCGGGACGTCGGTCCGGGCGATGACCGCTGCCCGCACCGACGCGGCGAGGAGCGCCGAGGCACTGCCAGCCGACGGGATCGCGCCGACGGTGAGGTGGAGTCGCCCGTCGCGGGCGACCCGCCAGTCGGCGACGTCGCCGGCGTCGGCACTCGGCAGCGACAGGACGTGGAGGTCGTGGCCGGGCACCGAGACCGGCTCGGGGACCAGACCGTCGACGACCCGTCGGACGCGGTCGTCCTCGATCGAGTGGCCGAGCTCGCGCTCCGCCCAACGGGCCAGGTCACGGAGCAGGTCGAGGTCCGCCGCCGACAGGGTCCGCGGCTGCGCGTCCATGATGCAGAGCGTGCCGACCCGCGTGCCGTCGAGCATCGACAGGGGTGCCCCCGCGTAGAACCGGATGCCCTGCTCGGTGACCGCGGCGAGGTTCGCGAAGCGGGGGTCGAGCGTCGCGTCCGGCACCACCATCGGCTCGTCGTCGAGCACCGTGGTCGAGCAGAACACCTGCTCGGCCGGCGCGCTGCCGCCCTGCCGCCAGCCCTGCGTCGACTGCGCCGTCACCAGGCCGTCGTGCACGAGGTTGAGGAAGGTCAGCGGGACGCCGAACGCCTCCTGGGTCATCCGGGTGATGCGGTCGAAGCGTTCCTCGGGTCCGCTGCCGAGGACGCCGAGCGCCTCGACGACGGCCGAGCGGTGCGCTGCGGGGTCGAGCTGTGTCACGTGTCCTGTCTACTCGCCCCGTCGCCGAGGAACCAATCCCGCGGGTGGGGGTCGGCGGTCAACTCGCGCCGCTCGGACACCGGCGCGGCCCACTGCGCAGCGTTCGACAGCACCCGCTGGATGTCGGGGTGGTGGTACACGGGGTACTCC
Organism: Curtobacterium sp. MCBA15_008; assembly: GCF_001865065.1. Classification (GTDB taxonomy): domain Bacteria; phylum Actinomycetota; class Actinomycetes; order Actinomycetales; family Microbacteriaceae; genus Curtobacterium. The sequence continues at coordinate 106,019 of NZ_MJGN01000005.1, forward strand.
TGGTCGCCGGGCGAGAAGTAGAAGACCCGGCCGAGCCCGCGACGGTAGGCGACGCCGGAGCGGAACACCTCACCGCCGGCGAACGTCGACAGGAACACCTCTTCGTCGGGGCGCGGGATGTCGAAGTACTCGCCGTACATCTCCTGGCGCTCGATGACGATCGGGTGCGGCACACCGGCGGCGATGGGGTGCTCCGGGGCGACGGTCCAGACGAGTTCGCGCTCCCCGTCGTTCCGCCACTTCAGCGAGCACGTGGTGCCCATCAGGCGCTTGAACGGCTTCGAGTAGTGCCCCGAGTGGAGCACCACGAGGCCCATCCCGGCGTGCACGGCGTCCACGACGCGCGTGACGACCTCGTCGGAGACCTCGTCGTGGGCGGCGTGGCCCCACCAGAACAGGACGTCGGTGGCGGCGAGGCGTTCGGCGGTGAGGCCGTGCTCGGGCTCCTGCAGCGTGGCGGTGGAGACGTCGTCGGTGGGCTGGAGCTCGCGGAGTGCGGCGGCGATCACGGTGTGCATGCCGTCGGGGTAGTGCCCGACGACCGTCGCGTCACCGCGGGTCTCGTGCACGTTCTCGTTCCAGACGACGATGTTCAGGGGACGGTTCTCGGTCGGCGTCGACATGCACTCGACGCTACCGGGTGTTTCCCCGGAGCGGTCCGTCACCATGAACGTCATGACGCCACGCTCCCTGTTCCGCGCCGCAGCGATCGCCGAACTCGTGACCTGGACCCTGCTCATCGCGGGGATGGTCCTGAAGTACGGGGTCGGCGCCGGGGACTGGGGCGTCCGGATCGGCGGCGGCGTGCACGGGTTCGTGTTCCTGGCGTACCTGGTGGTGACGACCGTGGTCGCGGTGAACCAGCGGTGGTCGGCCGGCGCGCTCGTGCTCGGCTGGGCGAGTGCCGTCGTGCCCTACGCGACGGTGCCGTTCGAGGTCGCGGTGGCACGGCGCGGGATGCTCGACGGGCCGTGGCGCCGCTCGCCCGACATCGGTGCCCGGACGGGCTTCTGGGACCGGCTGCTCTTCTTCGTGGTGCGCCGGCCGGCGGTGTCCGCCGGGATCGGCGTCGTGGCCGTCGCCCTCGTCTTCGGCGCGTTGCTCGTGATCGGTCCGCCCGTGCCGTCCCGCGCCTGAGACGGACGCAAAGACGGACGGGAGGCGCGGT
>NZ_MJGN01000005.1:107733-134413 GCF_001865065.1 Curtobacterium sp. MCBA15_008
GGCACCGCGCCTCCCGTCCATCACTGGTCCGGCTGGTTACAGGGCGGCCAGGACCGCGTTGAGCGTGGCGGACGGGCGCATCACGGCGCTCGTCTTGGCGTCGTCCGGACGGTAGTAGCCGCCGATGTCGGCGGGGTGCCCCTGGACGGCGACGAGCTCGTCGACGATCGTCCGCTCCTGCTCGGCGAGCGACCCGGCGATCTCCGCGAACGCCGCTGCGAGCTCGGTGTCCTCGGTCTGCGCCGCCAGTTCCTCAGCCCAGTACTTCGCGAGGAAGAAGTGGCTGCCACGGTTGTCGATCGAGCCGAGCTTCCGGCCCGGGGACTTGTCCTGCTCGAGGAAGGTCCCGGTGGCGCGGTCGAGCGTCTCGCCGAGGATGCGGGCGCGTGCGTTGCCGGTCACGCCGGCGAGGTGCTCGAGGCTGACCGCGAGCGCCAGGAACTCGCCGAGGCTGTCCCAGCGCAGGTAGTTCTGCTGCACGAGCTGCTGCACGTGCTTCGGCGCGGAACCGCCGGCACCGGTCTCGAACAGGCCGCCACCGCCGAGGAGCGGGACGACGGAGAGCATCTTCGCCGAGGTGCCGAGCTCCATGATCGGGAACAGGTCGGTGAGGTAGTCGCGGAGGACGTTGCCCGTGACCGAGATGGTGTCCTCACCGCGGCGGATGCGCTCGAGGGAGAAGCGCATGGCGTCCTCGGGGCTCATGACCTCGATCTGCAGGCCCTCGGTGTCGTGCTCGCCGAGGTACTCGCGGACGAGGCCGATGAGGTTGGCGTCGTGCGCGCGGGACTCGTCGAGCCAGAACACGGCGGGGGAGCCGGTCGCACGGGCACGCGTCACGGCGAGCTTCACCCAGTCGCGGATGGCGACGTCCTTGGTCTGGCAGGCCCGCCAGATGTCGCCGGCCTCGACTGCGTGCTCGAGGACGGTCTCGCCGGCGGCCGTGGTCACGCGGACCGTGCCGGCCCCCGGGACCTCGAACGTCTTGTCGTGCGAGCCGTACTCCTCGGCCTTCTGCGCCATCAGGCCGACGTTCGGCACCGAGCCCATGGTGGCCGGGTCGAACGCGCCGTTGACGCGGCAGTCCTCGATGACGGCCTGGTAGATGCCGGCGTAGCTCGAGTCCGGGATGACCGCGAGGGTGTCGTGCTCCTCGCCGTCCGGGCCCCACATGTGCCCGGAGGTGCGGATCATCGCCGGCATCGACGCGTCGACGATGACGTCGCTCGGCACGTGCAGGTTGGTGATGCCCTTGTCGGAGTCGACCATGGCGAGCTCGGGGCCGGCGTCGATGCCGTCCGCGAAGGCCCGCTTGATCTCGGCACCGTTCGGCACGGCGTCGAGGCCGGCGAGGATCGAGCCGAGGCCGTCGTTCGGGGTCAGGCCCGCGGCGACGAGGTCGGCACCGAAGCGCTCGAAGACGCTCGGGAAGAACGCGCGGATGACGTGGCCGAAGATGATCGGGTCGGAGACCTTCATCATCGTCGCCTTGAGGTGCACCGAGAACAGGATCCCCTGCTCCTTCGCGGCCGCGATCTGGTCGGTCAGGAACGCCTCGAGCGCGCGGACGTGCAGCACGGTGCCGTCGACGACCTCGCCCGCGAGGACGGGGATCGACTGCTTGAGGACGGTCGTTTCGCCGTCGGCGCCGACGAACTCGATCGTCAGGACGTCGTCGGCCGGGGCGATCCAGGACTGCTCGTTCGACCGGAAGTCGTCGACGCCCATCGTGACGACGTTCGTCTTCGAGTCCGAGCTCCACGCGCCCATGCGGTGCGGGTGCTTGCGGGCGTAGTTCTTCACCGACAGCGGTGCACGACGATCGGAGTTGCCCTCGCGCAGGACGGGGTTCACGGCGCTGCCCATGGTGCGGCCGTAGCGGGCGCGGGTGTCGCGCTCCTCGTCCGTCTTCGGCTCGTCGGGGTAGTCCGGCAGGTCGTAGCCCTGCGACTGGAGCTCCTTGATCGCGGCCTTGAGCTGCGGGATCGACGCCGAGATGTTCGGCAGCTTGATGATGTTCGCCTCGGGGGTCTTCGCCAGGTCGCCGAGCTCGGCGAGGGCGTCGTCCAGGCGCTGCTCGGCGGTGAGCCGCTCCGGGAACTGGGCGATGATCCGGCCGGAGAGCGAGATGTCGCGGGTCTCGACGTCGACACCCGCGGTGCCGGCGAAGGCCTGGATGACCGGGAGGAAGGAGTGGGTGGCGAGGAACGGCGCCTCGTCCGTGAGGGTGTAGATGATCTTGGCCATGCTGGCGGGTACTCCCTTGTTCGACCGTCGGTACGTCCACGGTACTCGTGGCGCAGGATGTCTCGACATCAAGATACATCGCCCGGGTGAGCGCCCAGGTGCCACCCTGGACCCGTGACCGAACTCCTCGTCGTCGGCGTCGTCGCCGTCATCGCCATCGCGGGCGCCGCCGTGCTCGGCCCGCGCATCGGTGTCGCGGCCCCGCTCGTGCTCGTCGTCCTCGGGATCGTCGCGAGCCTGCTGCCGTTCGTGCCGGACGCCGAGATCGATCCGGAGTGGATCCTCGCCGGGGTGCTCCCACCACTGCTCTACTCGTCGGCGGTGTCGATGCCGTCGATGAACTTCCGACGGGAGTTCGGCGCGATCAGCGGCCTGTCGGTCCTGCTCGTCATCGCGTCGAGCCTGGTCCTCGGGCTGTTCTTCGCGTGGGTGATCCCCGGCCTCGGGTTCTGGTGGGGCATCGCGCTCGGAGCGATCGTCAGCCCGACCGACGCCGTCGCGACCTCGATCGTGAAGCAGACCTCGGTGTCCCGCCGTGCGATCTCGATCCTCGACGGGGAGTCCCTGCTCAACGACGCCACCGCGCTCGTGCTGCTGCGGACCGCGATCGTCGCCGCCGCAGCGTCGTTCTCGTTCTGGGGCGCCCTCGGCGACTTCGCGAAGGCCGTCGCCATCGCCGTGGTGATCGGCTGGTTCGTCGGCTGGGTGAACGTGCTCGTCCGCGCCCGGGTGCCGAACGCCGCGGTCAACACGGCGCTCTCGTTCGCGGTGCCGTTCGTCGCGGCCGTCCCCACCGAGCACTTCGGTGGCTCCGGGCTCGTCGCGGCCGTCGTCGCCGGGCTGTTCACCGGCATCGTCGGCCCGCGGAAGCTGCCGCCCGGGCACCGGCTGTCGGACGCGCAGAACTGGCAGACGATCGAGCTCGTGCTCGAGGGCGCCGTCTTCCTGACGATGGGGCTGGAGCTGTCGTCGATCCTCGGTGACGTGCAGGACGACCACACCGGCATCGGCCCGGCGCTCCTCATCGCGGTCGTCGCCCTCGTGCTGACGTTGCTCGTGCGCGCGGCCTACGTCGTGCCGCTCCTCCTCGCCCTGTCCGCGAGCGCCAAGCGCGGCGAACGGATGCAGGCGCGGTTCGAGGAGATGCACGCGAGCGACCGCGACGCCATGAGCGACGTCATCCGCGAACACCGCCCGGGCAACCGCGCACCGTCCGAACGGGATCTCGACCGGTTCGCCGTGCGGGTGCGGCGGACCCTGGCCGACATCGCGTACTACACGAAGGCCCCGCTCGGCTGGCGCGAGGGCACCACCGTGATCTGGGCGGGGATGCGCGGCGCGGTCACGGTCGCCGCGGCCCAGACGCTGCCGGAGGGCACGCCCCAGAAGTCGCTCCTGGTGTTCATCGCGTTCGCGGTCGCCCTGCTGTCGCTCGTCGTCCAGGGCAGCACGATCGGCCCGCTCGTCCGACGGATCGCGGCACCGGCCCCGGACACGGCGTCGAACGACGTCGAGGAACGACGGCGACTGCTCGAGCTGATGCGGACCGCGGCCGAGCAGGTCCCGGGGACGGGCGAGGAGGGTCCCCGCACGCAGGAGGAACTGCAGGCCGCCGACCCCGCCGAGCTCCGGGCGTGGATGGGGCGCGAGAAGGCCAGACGGACGGCGGTGCTCGAGGCGCAGCGCTCCGCGATCCTCGACGCCCGCGACGACGGCTCGTTCGACGCCGAGGTGCTCGAGTCGATGCTGCGGAACCTCGACGCCGAGCAGATCGCGCTCGAGCTCCGGGGAGCGCCCGTGCGCTGACCGAGGTCAGTGCCGGTCGAAACCCCTTCAGTGCCCGATCGACACCCGGAACACCCGCACACCCGCGGCCCGCAGCCCGGTGACGCCGAGCCGCATCCGGAAGTTCCGGAACGGTCGCCCGAAGCCCGACGTGTGCGAGGCGACGCCGATCTGGTGCAGCACCTCGGAGGTCAGCGTCCGCTCGACCTTCGGCGCGAGCCGGGTCAGTCCGGACACCGTCACCACGATCTGCACGGCGTTCGGGGCGAGCAGCGGCTCGATCGTCTCCGCGGTCTCCTGCGCCCGGTGGAAGGCCGGGTCGTCGCCGGGTCGGCGGATCGCGATCACGGCGAGTTCGGCGTGGCCGGTCTCGCCGGGTTCCGGCAGGTCGTCGTCGCCCACCACCCGCATCCGCGAGGCGTCCACACCCGCCCGCACGGCCGCTGCGCGGAGCACCGGCAGGAGGTCACGGGTGCCCGCGAGCACCACGTCGGCGACCCGCAGGTCGATGGGTTCGTGCCGGTCACGCGGCGCTCGAGCCATGCTCAGGGTCCTTTCGGCTCGCTCATCGCGGACACTACCGACGGTCGGCAGCGGACGGGCGGGACCGGCCGGACCGGTCAGGACCCTCCCAGCGGTTCGGTAACGAGAAGATCACGAAAGGACCTGTACAAAGCGACAGAGTCGTGCAGAATGGTGGGCGGCCATGACGACACCACGCGAAATCGACCAGCACCCGGGGACCCCGGTGGTGCACCTGTCCCGTCGCGCGGCCCTCGAGGCCGAGCGTGCCGCCGCCCGCAAGCCGGAGCGTTCTGCGCGAAAGGCGGAGCGTTCGGCGACCAAGGCGGACCGCCCGAAGCCGACGCCGAAGCCGAAGCCGGAGCGCACCGGGCGCCGAGCGACCATCGCCCGGGCGACCACCGAGCACGGCCTGCGGAACACCCCCGACGCACGCATCCAGCGAGTCGTCCGTCGCCCCGCGGCCACCGTGACCAGCCTGCCGGCCGCACCACGCGCCTCCAGGCAGCAGCGTGCGTCGCGACCGCAGCGCGCCACCCGGATCACGCTGACGAGCGCCCTCGCCGCCCTCGCCATGTTCGCCGCCTCGGCGATGCCCGCGCACGCCAGTGCCGGCACCTCGATGGCGACCTCGACCCTCGCCCCCACGGTCCGCACGCAGGACTACGCCGTCACCCAGGCCATCTCGGCCAGCGCCCTCGACCGCGACGAGTTCACGGTCGGCGGCGGCACCGCCAGCAGCTCGGCCGCTCCGGGCACGGCGGTCTCCTACGGCGGCGCCGTCCGGTCGCCGTTCCCCGGGCCGGTCCGGATGAGCTCCGGCTTCGGCTACCGCTCCGCGCCGTGCGGTGCCTGCTCGTCCCTGCACCAGGGCCTCGACTTCAACCCCGGCATGGGCGCCCCGATCGGCGCCGTCGCCGCGGGGACCGTCCGCGTCTCGGGCACGTACTTCTCCTACGGCAACGCGGTCATCATCGACCACGTGGTCGACGGGCGCGAGGTCTCGACGCTCTACGGGCACATGATCCCGGGCTCCTCGCCGCTCAAGGTCGGCGACACGGTCGAGGCCGGCGAGTTCATCGGCAAGGTCGGCTCCTCCGGGGTCTCGACCGGAGCGCACCTGCACCTCGAGGTCCTGATGGACGGCGTGACCCCGATCGACCCGAAGGCCTGGCTCGAAGCGCGCATCGGGCGGACCCTCACCGCCTGATCAGCTTGCCTGTGCACACTCACAGGCATGGACGACTGCCACAGACCGCCCGCTCGACGACGATCTGACCGGACCGCCCGCTGATGGGCGCCGACACCTGGATCGCCTTCGGGCTCGTCATCCTCTTCGTACTCGTCGGCGGGGTGTTCGCCGCCGCCGAGATCGCCCTCGTCTCCTTGCGTGAGTCGCAGCTGCAGCAGCTCGAGCGCCGCGGGTCCCGTGGCATGCGCGTCGCCGAGCTCGGCCGTGACCCGAACCGGTTCCTGTCGGCCGTGCAGATCGGCGTGACCGTCGCCGGGTTCTTCTCGGCCGCCTACGGTGCGTCGTCGATCGCGCCGGACGTCGCGCCGCTGCTGGGCGGGTTCGGGCTCGACCAGGGCGCCGCCGAGGTCGTGGCCCTCGTCCTGATGACCCTCGTGATCGCCTACCTGTCGCTCGTGTTCGGCGAACTCGTGCCGAAGCGACTCGCGCTGCAGCGGGCCGAGGGCTTCTCGATGGCCGTCGCTCCGACGCTCGACCGCTTCGCGACCGCGATGCGTCCGGTGATCTGGCTGCTGTCGAAGTCCACCGACGCGGTCGTCCGGCTGCTCGGCGGCGACCCGGACGCCCGGAGCGAGTCGATGAGCACCGAGGAACTCCGCGGCCTCGTCGACGACCACGACGCCATCGACCCCCAGGGTCGCCGCATCGCCCGGAGCGCGCTCGACGCCGGCGACCGCATCCTCCGCGAGTCGATGCGCCCCTGGTACGACGTGTCCACGATCGATGCCTCGGTCTCCATCGCCGAGGCCACCGACCACGCCATCGACGCCGGACACTCCCGCTACCTCGTCACGGACGGCTCGCGGGACCACGTCGACGGGTTCGTGCACCTGCGCGATCTGCTCCGACCGGCCGACCCGTCGGCACCGGTCGCGACGCTCGTCCGCCCCGTGCTGGCGCTGCCGGAGACGAAGTCGCTGTCGAGCGCCATCGCGGACATGCGCACCGACGGCCACCAGATCGCGCTCGTCGTGGACGAGTACGGCGGGAGCGCCGGCATGGTCACGCTCGAGGCGTTGCTCGAGGACCTCGTCGGCCGGATCCGCGACGAGTGGGACACCGCCGAGTACGACGAGTCGACAGCGGCGCAGGACGGCGTCGACGGTGCGACGGTCCTCGAGGACCTCGCGGCCGACGGCGGCCCGGTCCTGCCCGACGGCGACTACGAGACCGTCGGCGGCCTGGTGCAGGTGTTCCTCGACCGGATCCCCGCGGTCGGCGACGTCGTCCAGGCGGGCGACCACCGGCTCGAGGTGACCGCCATGGACGGTCACCGCGTGGCCCGCGTGCGCATCACGGCCGACGTGACCGCTTGACGGACGGGAGGCGCGTGGCGGGCCCGCCCCGCGCCTCCAGTCCGTCCTGTTCCGGTCTGTCCTGTTCGTCCTGTTCGTCCGGTCCGTCCTGTTCGTCCGGTCTGCTCCGCAAGAGCGACAGATCGCTCCCGATGTTCGGCGGCGATCTGTCGCTCTTGCGAGCGGGACGGCACCCCCGCCCCGGAACCTGTCGCTCTCACGGACCGGACGGCACGGCGGCGGGTACCGCCAGTGCCCCCGACCTCCCGGGAGCGCGACGTACGCTCGACCCATGGGTATCGACGTGCGCAACGAGATCCGCGACTTCCTGTCCTCCCGACGGGCACGGCTCACCCCCGACCAGGTCGGCATGCCGTCGTTCGGCGGCGGGATCCGGCGGGTGCCGGGGCTGCGTCGCCACGAGGTCGCCATGCTCGCCGGGGTGAGTGTCGACTACTACACGCGGCTCGAACGGGGTTCGCTCAAGGGCGTCTCGGACAGCGTGCTCGACGGGCTCGCGAGCGCGTTGCAGCTCGACGAGGACGAGCGCGTGCACCTCTGGGACCTCGCGCGTCTGGCGAACGCCGGCGTCAAGGTCATGCACCGGAACGTCCCGACCCGGGTCCGACCCGGCGTGCAGCGGCTGCTCGACGCGATCACCGGGGCACCCGCGTGGGTCCGCAACGAGCGCGGCGACGTCGTCGCGACGAACGAGCTCGGGCACGCCCTGTACTCGCCGATGTTCGCCGGGCCCGGGCGTCCGGTGAACACCGCACGCTTCACGTTCCTCGACCCCGCGGCGAAGGACTTCTTCCCGGACTGGGCGCAGACCGCTCGTGACGCCGTCGCGATCCTCCGCGCGGCTGCGGTGTCGAACCCCTGCGAGCCCGGTCTCGTCACCCTCGTCGGGGAGCTCTCCACCCGCAGCGAGGAGTTCCGCACGTGGTGGGCGGCGCACGACGTCCGGGTGCACCGCGCCGGCAAGAAGCGGATCGTGCACCCGATCGTCGGCGAGCTGCGGCTCGACTACGAAGCGCTCGACCTCGTCGCGGACCCGGGCCTGGTGATGTTCTCGTACTCGGCCGAACCCGGCAGCGAGTCCGAACGATCCCTGTCGCTGCTCGGGTCGTGGGCCGCCACGGAGCGGGCCGAACACGACGCCGAGCGCCGCCGGTCGGACGCGGAGCGCCAGTCCGAGTCCGTCGACTGACCCGTGACCGGGCAGGACGACCGCAAGTACCGTCGGCCGGAGCCGTCCTTCGCACGGGCGATCGCGAAGGCCCTGGGCGGCGCACGATCGGTGCTCGAGGTCCGTTCCGACGACGGCGCGGGTTCCTACTCGCCGGCCGATGCAGCGGTGACGACGGTCCCCCCGGCCGCGACCGCCGCGAGACTGCCCTTCGCCGACGACGACGACGACGCTGGCGCGTTCGACGCCTCGGTGGTGACCTTCTCGCTCGACGAGTGGGACGACCTGGAGCACGGGCTGGCCGAGCTGCGCCGGGTCACGCGCGGACCGATCGTCGTCCTGACGCGCGACCCCGCACGCGTGGAGCGGTCGTGGCTCGCCGAGTACGCCCCGGAGGTCACCGCGGCCGAGGCCCATGCCCTCCCCACGCTCGACCGGATCGCGGCAGCGCTGGGCGACGACGTGGTGACGACCACCACGCTGCCGATCCCCTTCACGTGCGTCGACGGCTTCTCGGAGGCGTACTACGCCCGGCCTGAGCGGCTCCTCGACCCCGGAGCGCGGCGAGCCGACCCGGCGTGGAGCCGCGTCGACGAGATGACCGCCCGCCGCTCCGTCGCCGCGCTCCGCACCGCGATCGAGTCCGGCGAGTGGGATCGCCGGTACGGCGCGCTCCGCGTCCGACCGTCGTACGAGGGCTCGCTCGTGCTCGTCACCGCCATCCCGACGGACGAACCCGTGGGGTAGCGGAACGCTCGTTCCACCCCGTACCCTGAACGTTCTTTCATCGACGAAGAACAGGGGACCCGTCATGGACAACCACCTCATCCACACCACGACGACCGACGCAGCCGTTCGGACTGCGCCGCGACGAATGCTCCGTCGGATCGGCGCGGTGGTCGCCGTCGCGGCGCTCGCGCTCGGCTTCACGACGGTCTCGGCGACCGCCGCCCAGGCCTACGTTCCGTCCTGCGTCGCGCTCAGCGGGAACACGCCGTACATCTCGCAGGCGGGCATCGTCACGCAGACCGGCCTCGTGTACGTCAAGAACAACTGCCAGGCCAACCTCCGCCTGAAGGTCGACGTGCAATACGGCTTCGACTCGCCGTGCACGACCTTCAAGAAGGGGCAGCGCATGGGCATCGCGTACACGTCCTACCCGGGCCTCGCCTACGCGACGGCACGCGGCGTCTACACCTGCTGAGTCCCGGAGCACGCCGTGGAGGGCGCGGCCCGGGATCCTCCGGGTCGCGCCCTCCGACGCTCCGCGGCTTGACACGTCGTCGTAGGCTGGTCCGGTGAGCTTCCAGGAGGTGGTCGGCGCCCGTATCGCCGACATCAGGGCGTGATGCCCCCGGTCGCACCGTTCGGTGTGGCCGCTGTCATCGAACCCTGAGCCCTCCGCCCGGTGCGGCGCATCCCCTGCGCCCCGGGCACCGAACGAAAGCGCACACCATGCTGCCCATCAGCGAGAAGACCCTCCGCACGTCCTTCGTCAACGCCTCCCGCAAGGAGGTCGGTGACCTCACCCTCCCCGCCGACTTCGACACGATCGACTGGGACGCCCTCGACTACCTGGGCTGGCGCGACCCGAAGATCGGCCGGCGCGCGTACGCCGTCGTGCCGACGCTCGACGGGGAGCTGGTCGGGATCCTGTTCCGGCAGGCCGAGGCCTCCTCGCGGTCGCGGGCGCAGTGCTCGTGGTGCCAGGACGTCAAGCTGCCGAACGACGTCGTGTTCTACAGCGCGAAGCGGTCCGGTAAGGCAGGTCGGAACGGCAACACCGTCGGCACGCTCGTCTGCCAGGACTTCCAGTGCTCGCGGAACGTACGGAAGCTGCCGCCGCCCGCGTACGAGGGCTACGACGTCGAGGCCGCCCGGCTCCGGCGCATCGAGGACCTGCGGCTCCGCGCCGCGTCGTTCGCGGCCGAGGTGTAGCCCCCGGCGGCTCTGGACGTTCCCGCGTCGGCAGCCTGGAGGCGCGGGGCGGGCCCGACCCGCGCCTCCAGGCCCGCCGACCGGACGTTCCGGGACCGGTGGTCGCGTTCCGGGGGAAACCACCGTGAAACGCGCGGGACACGATCCTCTCGTAGCGTGGCCGCATGGACCTTGGCGAGCTGAACGACGCGACCGACACCGACGCTGCCGCCACCGTGCGGGGGTGGGCCGACGTCGATCCGTGGGTCGACGCCCTCGTGGCGGCACGTCCCTACGCGTCCGTCGCCGACCTACTGAACCGAGGCCGTTCGCTCGCCGGCGCATGGGGCGCCGCGGAACTCGATGCCGCGCTGGCGCACCACCCGCGGATCGGGGAGCGGGCCACGGACGCGTCCTCGGCTCGAGAGCAGTCGTCGATGCGCACCGCCGCCGACGAGGTCGCCGGCGCCATCGCCGACGGGAACGCAGAGTACGAGCGGCGATTCGGGCGGGTGTTCCTCGTGCGCGCTGCCGGGCGGAGTCCCGAGGAGCTCCTCGCCGAACTCGAGCGGCGACTCGGGAACGAGCCCTCCGTCGAGGAGGCCGAAGCGGCAGCAGCACTCGCCGACATCGCGCTGCACCGCATCCGAGCGACCTTCAGCGTCCCGCAGCTGACCACGCACGTGCTCGACGCCACCTCCGGTGTGCCCGCGGCGGGCGTCGCGCTCGTCCTGAGCACGGTCGACGGCGACGTGGTCGCGACCGGAGCGACGGACGACGACGGTCGAGCGTCGCTCGGGCCGGACGTGCTCGGACGGGGTGACCACGTGCTCCGGTTCGAGACCGGAGCGTACTTCGCGGCGGCAGGGGTGCCGACGTTCCACCCGTTCGTCACCGTGGCGTTCTCGGTCGCGGGCACGGGGCACCTGCACGTGCCGCTGCTGCTGAGCCCCTTCGCGTACAGCACGTACCGCGGCAGCTGACGCCCGGCGCGCTGCGCGCTCGCGCGGCCGCGAGGGGGCGTATGCCGTCTGCGGTACGTGCCCCAGGCCGAGCGGGCGAAATACCAGGGTGAGTGGCGGACGCACCCTGGCATTTCGCCCGCTCGCGCGGGTCCATGCGTGGCCGGGCATGCGTCACGGCCGAGCGGGCGGAAACGCGGGGTCGCACCGCGAGCGCACCCTGGCATTTCGCCCGCTCGCGGATCGCGGCGCGGCGGGAGGGGGGGGGACGCGCGCTGGCGGGGCGAGGCGGCGCGGCCCAGAGCGACGGGAGGCCCGTGGCGCGTCCGCCACGGGCCTCCCGTCGGTCAGGTGCTCGGCTCAGCGACCGATGGTCGACATGTCGGGGTAGCGGTCGCCCGTCGGGACGGGCAGCGCCGACAGCCGCGCGATCTGGTCGTCGGTGAGGGTGAGGTCCGCGGCGCCGACGTTCTCCTCGAGCCGCGAGACCCGCTTCGTGCCGGGGATCGGGACGACGTCCTCGCCCTGGGCCAGCAGCCACGCGAGCGACACCTGCGCCGGGGTGGCACCGGCCTCGGTCGCGATCTCCTTGACCGCGTCGACGATGCGCATGTTCTGCGCGAAGGCCTCTTCCTGGAAGCGCGGGTTCGCCAGACGAAAGTCGTCGGAGTCCAGGTCGGACGGCTTCGTGATCGCACCGGTCAGGAACCCGCGGCCGAGCGGGGAGTACGGCACCAGGCCGATGCCGAGTTCGCGGAGGGTGTCGAGCACCTCGCCCTCGGGGTCGCGCGTCCACAGCGAGTACTCGCTCTGCAGCGCCGTGATCGGGTGGACGGCGTGGGCCTTCCGGATCGTGGCGGCGCCCGCCTCGGAGAGGCCGATGTGGCGGATCTTGCCCTCCTGGACGAAGCCGGCGAGCTGGCCGATCACGTCCTCGATCGGGACGGCCGGGTCGACGCGGTGCTGGTAGTACACGTCGATGTGGTCGGTGCCGAGGCGCCGGAGCGAGCCCTCGAGCGCCTCGCGGACGGACTCCGGCGCCGAGCTGATGCCCCGACCGGTGGCAGGGGTCTCCTCGCCCGCGGTGTGGGTGATGAGGCCGAACTTCGTCGCGATCACGACGTCGTCGCGGCGGTCGGCGAGGGCCCGGCGGAGCAGGTCCTCGTTCGTGTAGGGGCCGTACGCCTCGGCCGTGTCGAAGAGCGTGACGCCGAGGTCGATCGCGCGGTGGATGGTGCGGATCGACTCGTCGTCGTCGGAGCCGGCGCCCGTGTAGAAGGCGCTCATGCCCATGGTTCCGAGGCCGACGGGTCCGACCTCGAGGTCTGCGAGCTTGCGTGTCTGCATGCCCCCAGGTCTACTCCGGCAGCCCGGGTTGGAGGGAGGCACTGACCGGGCCGGTCAGACTGCGGCGGGCGTTCGTGTGGATCCTCCAAGGTCTCCCCGGCGCTCGCCTCGCCCTGGTGTGATCGGGACGTGAACCTGTACTTCCGGCTGTTCCTGCTGCAGTTGCGCGTCCGCCTCCGTCCGTCGATCGGCGCCCGCCGTCCGTCGCTCTGGGACGAGGTCCGCACGCCGTTCCGGGTCACCGTCACCGACCTCGACCCGCTGCGGCACGTCAACAACGGCAAGTACCTGTCGATGCTCGACCTCGGCCGCCTCGACCTCATGCTCCGCTCCGGGTTCTGGGGCGAGATCGCGGAGCGCGGCTGGTACCCGGTCGTGTCCGCGCAGACCATCACGTACAAGCGGTCGCTCACGCTCGGGCAGCGCTTCGACCTCGTGACGCGGGTGCTCGGCCTCGACGACCGCGCCGCCTACCTGGAGCAGACGTTCGTCCGTCGCGGGACCGTGGTCGCACGGGCCGTCGTGCAGGCGCGGTTCCTGCAGCGGACGGGCGGGACCGTCTCGCCGGCCGAGCTGCTCGAGGCCGCGGGCGAGCCGGAGCGCGACCTGACGCTCCCCGAGTGGGTGCACGACTGGGCGGGCGCGACACGGATCAGCAGTGCCGCGGGGTAGACAGGTCCGGTGAGCGAACCAGAGCCCCACCGCCGGACCCCCGCGACGACCCGGCGGGTGCTGCTCGCCGGGGGAGTGGGCCTCGGGATCGCCGGGGTGCTGGCGGCGTGCAGCCGACCGGGCCCGAGCCCGTCGCCGTCCGACTCCGGGACGCCCGGCCCGACGAGGACACCGACGTCGACCCCGACGCCCGGGGGCCCGGACTCGTGGGACGCCCTGGACGCGGCCGTCTCCGGGCGACTGCTCCGGTCCGGGTCGAACGGGTGGAACACCGCGCGGCTCGTCGAGAACCCCCGCTACGACGACGCCGACCCGCAGGGCATCCTCCGCGCCGCGGGCACGGCCGACGTGCAGGTCGGGCTCGCCTTCGCACGGAACACGCACACCCCGGTGGCACTCCGTGCCGGCGGACACTCGTACACGGGGTGGTCCGCCGGCGGCGCGAGCGGCACCGACGTCCCGCGGTCGCTCGTGATCAGCACGCAGGACCTCGACGCGGTAGAGCTCCACGACGACGACACCGTGACCATCGGCCCCGGTGCCCAGCTCGGTGACGTGTACGCCACCCTCGCGAAGGCCGGACGGGCGATCGGCGCGGGGTCGTGCCCGACCGTCGGCATCGGCGGGCTCACGCTCGGCGGCGGGGTCGGCGTGCTCGTCCGCTCCTTCGGCCTGACCTGCGACCAGCTCACCGGCGCGACCGTCGTCACGCCGGACGGCACCGTGCACGAGGTCTCGGCGACCGCGGACCCGGACCTGTTCTGGGCGTGCCGGGGCGGCGGGGGTGGGACCGTCGGCGTCGTGACCGCGCTGACCTACCGGACGCAGGCCGCGCCTCCCGTCCTGCTCTTCACCATCACCTTCGCGTGGTCCGCCGCCGCTGCCGTGGTGCGCGCCTGGCAGGACTGGGCGCCCACCGCCGACCGGCAGTTGTGGTCGACGCTCAAGCTGCTGAACGGCACGCGCCACACATCGCCCACCGTCACCGTCACCGGCGTCTGGACCGGAGCGAAGACCGGAGCGGACACCAGCGTCGACGGTTTCATCCAGGCAACCGGAGCGAAGCCGCTCTCTCACACCGCCAAGGAGATGACGTACGGCGCCGCGATGTCCGCGCTCGCCGGCAAGCCGCAGCGCGTGTCGGAGGCGGCGACCTCGTCCATCGGGAACGCCAAGCTGACCGACGCGCAGATCGACACGCTCGTGGAGCACGCCGCTGCTGCCGGCGACGTGGCCGGCAACCGGGAGGGCGGGGTCGCGCTCGACGCCCTGGGCGGCGTGGTGTCCGAGGTCGGCCGGACCGACTCCGCGTTCCCGTGGCGGTCGGCGCTGATGACGGTGCAGTACACGGCGGTGTTCGCGGACGGGGCGGACCCGGCTCCCTTCGACGCGTACGTGCGGGGGTTCCGGAAGGCGATGCGGCCGGCGTGGGGGGACGCGGCGTACGCCAACTACTGCGACGCGGCGATCACGGACCCGGCGGACTACTTCGACGTGAACACCTCGCGGCTGCACCGGATCGCCGAGCAGGCGGACCCGACGGGGATGCTGGTGCAGCCGCACTGGGTCTGACGGGCGCGGCGGCCCCGGCCGGCCCCGGCGGCGCGATCCCGGTGGTGAGATCGCACTCCGTCGGCCACCGGTGGGCCGGTCGGCCGCGGAAGTGCGATCTCGCCGCGGACGGCCAGGCCTGGAGGCGCGGCGGACGCCCGGATCGTCGGTCGCGACCGCGGTGGGTCGCCCTACGATGACCGCATGGACGCCGACGAGCTCGTGGTACCGGACGCCGCAGCGTGGCGCGCCTGGCTCGATGCGCACGAGGAGGACCCGGACGGGGTGTGGCTCGTGCTCGCGAAGAAGGGCACCACGGAGCCGACGACCCTGAACTACGACCAGGCGCTCGACGAGGCGCTCTGCTCCGGCTGGATCGACGGCCAGAAGCGCGGCCGCGACGAGGCGACGTTCCGGCAGCGGTTCACCCCGCGGCGGAAGGCCTCGCTCTGGTCGCAGCGCAACATCGGCCTCGTGGCGACGCTCGTGGCCGAGGGACGGATGCGGGATCGGGGCCAGGCGGAGATCGACCGGGCGAAGGGCGACGGCCGGTGGGACCGCGCCTACGCCGGGGCCGCCACGGCCGCCGTGCCGGAGGACCTGCGGGCCGCGCTCGACGCCTCGCCGGCCGCTGCGGCGCTCTTCGCCGAACTCGACGCCACGAACCGGTACGCCGTCGTGCACCGGATCGTGACCGCGCCGAGCGCCACGGCACGGACGAACCGGCTGACGAAGCTCGTCGGCGGACTGGAGCGGGGCGAGACCCCGTACCCGCGCAAACCCTGACGGATCGGGCAGCCGCGTCGAACCACGTTCCCGACGTCGAACCGCGCGCCGGGGTCGGTTCGATGTCGGAAAGGTGGTTCGACCGCCAGGCGGCACCCGGGGGACAGCGACTCAGAGAGCGGCAACGGACGCGGCGTAGACCGGGGTCATGACCACTGGTACCGACACCACGAACCGTCCGGCTGCCGCATCCGGCACCTTCCGCATCGGTGGGGACCTCGAGGTCCACCGCCTCGGCTACGGGACCATGCAGCTCACCGGCCCCGGCGTCTGGGGGCCGCCGAAGGACCACGACGAGGCCGTCCGCGTGCTCAAGCGCGCCGTCGAGCTCGGCGTGGACTTCTTCGACACCGCCGACTCGTACGGCCCCTACGTCGCCGAGGAACTCCTCAAGGAGGCCCTGCACCCCTACGGCGACGACATCGTCATCGCCACGAAGGCCGGCCTCACCCGTACCGGCCCGAACGTCTGGCCGCCGGTCGGCCGTCCGGAGTACCTCCGCCAGGAGGCCGAGATGAGCCTCCGCCGACTCGGCCTCGAGCGCATCGACCTGTTCCAGCTGCACCGCATCGACCCGAAGGTCCCCCTCGAGGACCAGGTCGGCGAACTGAAGAAGCTGCAGGACGAGGGCAAGATCCGCCACATCGGGCTCTCCGAGGTCTCCGTCGACGAGGTCAAGGCCGCGCAGGAGATCGCGACCATCGTCACGGTGCAGAACCTGTACAACCTGCAGAAGCGTGACGCCGAGGAGCTCCTCGACTGGTCGGAGCAGCAGGGCATCGGGTTCATCCCGTGGTTCCCGCTCGCGACCGGCGGGCTGACCGGCGAGGACTCGCCCCTCACCGAGATCGCCGAGCGCAAGGGCGCCACCCCGGCGCAGCTCGCGCTGGCCTGGCTGCTGAAGCGCTCGCCCGTCATGCTGCCGATCCCGGGCACCTCGAGCGTCGCTCACCTAGAGGACAACCTGTCGGGCGCGACCGTGGAGCTGACCGACGACGAGTTCGAGGAGCTGTCGAAGTTGGGCAGCTGACCCCGGGTCGCGGAGGCGACCGGAGGACGGACGGGAGGCGCGGTGCCAGCTGGCACCGCGCCTCCCGTCCGTCTGCTGCTTGCGTTTGCATACCGGGTATGGGCATACTGGGTATGGTCACGGTGGCCACGACGGGGGAAGACGATGAGCGTACGGATGGGCGTACTCGCGCTGCTGGTGGGGGGACCCGGGTACGGGTACCAGCTCCGGGGGGAGTTCGAGCACCGCACCGGCGGGACCTGGCCCCTCAACATCGGCCAGGTCTACACGACGCTCGACCGTCTCGAACGCGACGGCCTCGTGGCCCGCGGCGACACCGACGACGACGGGCACGTCGTCTACACGGCGACCGACACGGGCCGCGACGAGGTCGCACGCTGGTTCAGCGAGCCGGTGCCCGCGAAGCGTGGCCGCGACGAGCTCGCGATCAAGTTCGCCCTGGCGGTCACGGTGCCCGGCGTCGACGTGACGCACCTCGTGCAGGTGCAGCGGACGGCAGCCGTGCGGAACCTGCAGGACCTGACCCGGCTGAAGCGCACGTCCGACCCCGCGTCGGACCTGGCGTGGTCGCTCGTCCTCGAGTCGATGCTGTTCCAGGCCGAGGCCGAGGTCCGCTGGCTCGACCACGTGGAGTCGAGCGTCGCCCGGTACCGACCGGACGAGCACCCGTCGCCGACCCCGGACGCAGCCGTGTCCGACGCGACCGTCCGGAGCGCACGGTGAACGCCGCGGCACCGCTCCTCGAGCTCGACGCGGTGAGCGTGCAGTACGGCACGGGGTCGAAGGCGGTCACCGCCCTCGCCGGTATCGACCTGCAGATCCGCCGCGGCGAGATGGTCGCGGTGATGGGCACCTCGGGCTCGGGCAAGTCGACGCTGCTCGCCTGCGCCGGCACCCTGCTGCCGCCGACCAGCGGCGAGGTCCTCATCGACGGCACCTTCGTGTCCGACCGGCCGGCCAAGGAACTCGCAGCGCTGCGACGCCGACTGATCGGGTTCGTGTTCCAGGACTTCAACCTGATCCCCTCGCTCACCGCGGTCGAGAACGTCGCCCTGCCCCTCGAGCTCGACGGGTGGAAGGCCTCGCAGGCCCGCCGCGCCGCCGAGCTCGCGCTCGACAACGTCGAACTCGGCCACCGCGCCGACGCGTTCCCGGACGACCTGTCCGGCGGCCAGCAGCAGCGCGTGGCGATCGCCCGGGGCGTGGTCGGCGAGCGCCGCCTGGTCCTCGCGGACGAGCCGACCGGCGCCCTCGACTCGCAGACGGGCGAGGTCGTGCTGCGGATGCTCCGCCGGCACGTCGACGCCGGGGCGGGTGCGCTCCTGGTGACGCACGACGCCCGGCACGCTGCCTGGGCGGACCGGATCGTCTTCCTGCGGGACGGCCGCGTGGTCGACGAGACCGTGTACTCGGGCGTCGAGATGGCTCTCGCGGACCGAGCCGCGTCGTGAGCGCGCGTCGGCGCACCGCCGACGCCGATCCGCCCCGGACGGGTGACTCCGGCGCACTGCGCGCCGACCGCCGGTCCGGACGTCGACCGGCGCGCGCGCGGACCGATCGGCGCGACCGCGTCCGGACGCCGTTCGCGATCCGTCCGGCACTGCGGCTCGGGCGACGGCTGGCGTTCGCGAAGGTCGGTCGTGCGGCGCTCATCGTCGCACTGATCGGCATCCCGACCGCCGGGTTCACCGCGGCCTCGATCGTGGTGCAGTCCACGCAGGCCACCTCCACGGAGCAGCTGCGCTACGACCTCGGGCACGCCGCCGGCCAGATGCGCGTCGCCGGTCCGGACGTCCGCGGCATGCGCCAGGACCCCGTGAACTGGCAGTACACCGAGTCCGAACGGGGGAGCCCCGCGGCGAAGGCCGATGGCGACGAGCGACCCGCGAACGTGCTCGACCACGTGCCCGCTGGTGCCCTCTCGATCCCCGTGGGCTCGTCGTCGGTCGTGCTCGCCGGTCCGAAGGGGCCGATCGGCATCACGGCGGTCGAGGGCTCGGCGTGGTCGAAGGTGCTCGACGGGCACTGGCACGTGCTCGACGGTGCCGCCCCGACCACACGCGACGAACTCATGGTCACCCCGGCGACCCTCCAGCGCCTCGGCGCGTCCATCGGTGACACGGTCGACCTGACCGACCCCGTGACGAAGCGCCTCACGATCACCGGCACGATGCGCGACGCAGCGTCCGACCCGGACGCGCAGGGCGTGTTCCTGCCGTGGGGGACCACCCTGTCGACGACGACGGGCGCCGACCGCACCGGCACCACGGACGTCACCGTGTACCTGGCCTCGGACGCCCCGACGTGGTCGGAGATCCGACAGCTCAACCAGCACGGGATCGTCGTGGAGTCCCGGCCGGTCGTGCTCGACCCGCCGGACGCACGACTCCGCGGTGGCCAGGTGGGCTCGCAGATCGGCTGGTTCCTCGGCGCCCTCGCGCTCCTCGGCGTCTTCGCGATGTTCGAGGTGGCGCTGCTGGCCGGCGCCGCGTTCCTGGTCGGGACCCGCGCCGACACCCGCTCGTACGCCATCGTCACGAGCGTCGGCGGCGACCGGCGGTTCGTCCGGACGATCGTCGCCGGCTCCGGGCTCGTGCTCGGGGCGACCGGCGCCGTGCTGGGCGTCGGGCTCGGCACGGGGATCGGGGTCGTCGCGTTCCGCCTGATCGACAACGGCAACGTCGCGACCTGGCCGGGCCTGCACGTGCCCGTCCCGCTGCTGCTCTCGATCGGGGCGGCCGGGGTGCTCGCCGGCCTGGTGTCCGCCCTCGTCGCCGCGCGTGCCGCCACGAGGATCAACGTGCTCGCCGCCCTCCGGGGGTCCCTGCGCCCGGCGGCGGCGAACCCGCGCGCCGAACGCCGCCGACGGATCTGGGCGCCGGTGCTCATCGTCGTGGGCGCCCTGATGACCCTGGCGTGCGGGGTCGGCGTGCTGCTGCTCAACGACCGCCCCGTGCAAGAGGACGAGCTGGCGTGGGTGGTCGGTGCCGGCGTCGCGATCGGACCCTGCCTCATGCAGCTCGGGGTCGCGATGTGCTCGCCCTGGCTGCTCGCGCTCGTCGCGAAGGCCTCGACGCGCCTCGGCCTGTCCGCACGGCTCGCCGCACGCGACGCCCGCCGCAACCCGGTGCGCACGGTGCCGGTGCTCGCGAGCGTCATGAGCGTGGTGTTCGTCGCGTCCGTGGCGATCACGTGGAGCGCCTCGGCGCACGCGCAGTTCGTCCGCGACTACGAGTACCGGACCGCCGTGGGCGTGGCCACCGCCGACGTCTCGGTCTCCGGCGACGAGGGGACGGCCAGCGGGTACGACGCCGAGCTGACCGCCCGGGCCGCGAAGATCGCGTCCGGGGTGCTCCGCCACGACCGCATCCGGGTCCTCGGCGTGGTCGCGGAGCAGGCCGGCGACGAACCGACCACGATCACCGTGCCGCACGACTGGGTCGGCAAGGAGTGCCCGACCAACGACACCACGTCCTGCTCGCGGTACCTCACGTCGCAGGACAGCTCGGCGCCGCACATCTGGACGGGCACCGTCGACGACTACGCCCTGCTGACCGGGCACCGACCCTCGGCGACCGTCCGCGACGCCCTGGCCTCGGGCAAGGCCGTCTCGCTCTGGCCGGAGTACGCCCACGACGGTGTGGTCCGCCTCGACACGTTCCGCGACCGGACCTGGGAGTCGCCGACGATCACCACCGACTCGCGGCCGGACGCCTCGACGACCATCCCCGCCGTGCTCGACGTGCAGTCGCCCCGCATCGAGGTGGGCGTCTTCATGACCCCGGAGACCGCCGAACGCCACCGGGTCCCCGCAGTCGCCGGGATGCTCGTGACGAAGCTCCCCGGCGAGCTCACACCCGCTCAGTGGGACGAGCTGTCGTCCGCGTGGCAGAGCCGTGGCGGCGCTGACCGCGACCGCTGGTACGGGCCGACGTTCGCCTACGAAGCCGGACCGGTGGATGCCCAGGGCATCGTGAAGGCGCTCGTCCTCGCACTGGCGGCGGCCGTCACGATCGGGGCCACCGCGGTCGCGATCGGCCTGGCCCGGTCGGACGGACGCCGCGACGACGAGGTCCTCGACGCGGTGGGGGCCGCTCCGGTGCTCCGCCGTCGGGTGTCCGCGTGGCAGGCGGCGATCCTCACCACGGTCGGCGCGGTGATCGGCACCCTGTTGGGGCTGCTGCCGATCCGGGCGCTCACCCTGCGGTTCACGAGTGGTCCGGCTGGTGCGTCGCACATGCCGTTCGTCGCGGACTGGCCCGTGCTCGCGCTCCTGGCCCTCGGTCTGCCGATCCTGGTGACGGCCGGCACCTGGCTGACGGCGGGACGCGGGCGTCGGGTCGCGGTCCGGCGCTCGCTGTGACCAGGCTCGCTGTGACCAGGGGAGGAGGGACCGGACGAGCAGGGATCGGCGGAGCAGCGCTCGGCGGAGCTGGGAACGGCCACGAGGACCCACAGCGAACCGTCCGGTTCCCCAGGTCTGGGGTCTGGTACCGACACGCGATCCGCGGGATACCTGGAGTCGTGTCCACCACTCGTCGCCGCGCACTGCTCGCGAGCACCGTCTCCGCCGCCTGCCTCGTCGCGGTCGGGTCGTTCGTCGTCGTCTCCACGCACACCGCTCCGGTGGTGAGCAGCACCCGTGCGGTGGCCGTCGCGGGGGCACCGGCACGGGTCGAGCACGCGGACGCCCGCGCGGACACCCGGACCGACGTCCACGCGGACACCCGGGCCGACGTCCACTCGGACGCCCGGGTCCCGGTCCGCGAGCAGGTCGTCTCCGGACCGCTCGGGTCCGGCGACCGGTCGGGGGCGATCACGTTCGCCTACGCGGGCGACTCCATCACGGCGCGACCGGACTCGTGGTTGCACGCACTCGAGCCGGACACCCGGTTCCACGCGGTCGGCGGCTACGCGCACAGCGGGTACCGGGCCGACCAGGTGCTCGCCGAGATCGGTCCGGTGCACGACGCCGACGTCCTGGTGGTGGAACTCGGCACGAACGACGTGAACCAGGCCGTCCCCACCGCGACGACGATCGCGAACGTCGACGCCGTCGTCCGGAGGGTCGGGGCGGAGCACGTCCTGGTCGTCGCCGGTCCGCCGTCGGACTGGACGACCAGCCGGTGGGGCGCCGACCGACGCACGGGCCAGGTCGTCCTGAGCCGAGCACTCGAGCGCGATGCGGCCGAGCACGGATGGTCGTACACGGACCCCTTCGCGGCGTTCCGCCAGCACGACGGCGCCTGGGTCCGCGGCACGTCGCCGGACGGGATCCACGGCACCGCGTCCACGAACGTCGGCGTCGCACGGGCCATGGCCACGGCGATCACGGAGGCATCCCGCTAGCGGCGGGCAACTGCAAAGAACCAGTTGCAAACATCTGCTTGCAAAGATTTCTTTGCAGTCGTACGCTCAACACATGGCTCCCGAAGCACGCGTCCTCGACCTCCCGTCGATGAAGGCGCTGAACCACCCGCTGCGCACGCAGCTCTTCAACGAGCTCGCCGCACACGGACCGGCAACGGCGACGAGCCTGGCCGATCGGGTCGGTGAGTCGACCGGCTCGACCAGTTACCACCTCCGCCAGCTCGAGAAGCACGGCTTCATCGAGGAGATCGTCGGCCGCGGGAACGGTCGCGAGCGCTGGTGGCGGCGCACCCCGGTCGCCGTCCAGACGAACGTCGGGGACACCCCCGCCGGCATCGCCGCGGCCCGCCTCATCGCGACCGGGTCGAACGAGTTCGCGGAGCAGATGATCCGCGAGTTCATCGCCCGCGACCAGGAGACGATGTCCCCCGGCTGGCGGGACGCCAGCGACCTCTCCGTCGCGATCATGCGACTGCGCCCCGAGGAACTCACCGAGCTGATGGACGGCGTCCACGCCCTCGTCGACTCGTTCCGGCGCCGTCACGTGCTCGACGACGACTCCGACGCGGACACGAGCCGCGTCTTCATCCGCCTCGCGGCGGTACCCGTCTTCGACGACGAACGCCAGGGATCATGAGCGCAGCACTCCACCTCGACCACGTCGGTCCGCTCGAACGGACCGCACACCGCCTCGGACTCGCCCTGCTCCGGTGGAGCGAGACACGGGCGGCCCGCGTCGCCGACCGCGCCCTCGGTCCGGACCGCGGGGCGGCTCGGCTCGCGTACGAGCAGCGCACCGCCCTGGAGGCACGGCACCGGCACTGGGACCGACTCGCCTCCGGCACGCCCCGCGTTCGCTGACGGGGCAGCACGCCGGCTCGGCCACGCGGTGCGCATCGCCTCAGCCGGTGGTGCAGAACGACTCGACGGCGACGTGCACGCCGTCGGTGCCGCCCCCGAGGCGCATCCGCTCGACCGCGGCGTCGGCGTGCAGGGGCCCGACCAGGTCGGTCCCCATCGCCCGGTCGATCGGCTCGTAGCCCGCGTCGCGCCAGCCGGCGAGGACGCGCGGCGCGAGGTCCTGCGGACGGACCGTCGGCAGCACGAGCGACCCGGTCCACCGCCGGCCACCGCCGTCGCACA
Source organism: Curtobacterium sp. MCBA15_008 (assembly GCF_001865065.1). GTDB lineage: Bacteria > Actinomycetota > Actinomycetes > Actinomycetales > Microbacteriaceae > Curtobacterium. The sequence goes on from NZ_MJGN01000005.1 coordinate 130,802, forward strand.
CCTGCTCCGTCACGACGACCGGCGGCGCCTCGGTCCGCGCGGGCGTCGGCGACGACAGGTCGTCCAGCGGGCCGGCCCAGCGGACCGTGTCCTCGAGCAGCGCACGCGTCCCCGCCTCGATCCCGGCGGCGTCGAGGGTCGTCGCGTCGGCGGGGGTCGGCCCGGGCCACTCGGGCTCGAGCGTCCACGTCGACGACGGCTCCGGCTCCGCCACCGGTGCCCGGGTCCCCTCCGGCAACCCGCTGCCGGCGAACAGCGGCCCCACGGCGAGCGCTCCGACGAGCCAGACGGCCACCACGGCGTCGGCAGGCCACAGGGTCGTGATCGACGGGCGGTCGTCCTCGGCCACCGTGCGGAGACGACGCCACCGCATCGTGAGCGCCGTCGTCAGGAACCCGGCTGCCGCGAGCACGACGGGCAGCTCGACGACCGGCGGCACCACCCCGAGGCCGGCGCCCCACCACCCCGCGGGGACAGCGGTCGCGACGGCCATCGCCGTGTACGCGGCGACGAGCAGCCGCGTCTCACGACGGGGGAGTCGCTCGTGGTACGGCGCCGGCCGCAGCACGCACCACACGGTCGCGGCCACGGCGTTCACCGCGACGCCGACCCGGCCGAGGCCGAGTCCGACGAACTGGAAGAAGGCCCACCCGGCTCGCGGCGGCGGGTCCACCTCGTACCGCACCTGCCCGGCGAGGTGCAGCAGGACGAGGACCCCGACGACGCCGAGCACGAAGAACGCCCACGCCCAGCGTGGCGGCCCGAGGCGACGGATCGCCGCCGCGGCGAACAGGACGGACGCCGGCAGCAGGACGAGCAGGGCGATGCCGGCCGTGCCGTCGAAGGTCTCCGGATCCACGTGCCCACGCTAGGAGCGCGACCGTTCGGCGGACGACCCGGGCACGACGGCTGTGTCCGGCGACCCATCGACGGACGGGAGGCGCGGGGCGGACCCCGCCACGCGCCTCCCGGCCGTCAGCGCGGACTCACTCGGGGAGCGGCTCCGCGTACGTGCGGAAGTCGCCGCGCTCCGTGTGGATCGCCCAGAGGCGGTCCGCGATCGACTCGCCGGAGTGCTCCGGCTGCCCGTCGTCGATCCCGAACGGGATGATGAGCTGGCCGACGTGCACCTGCTCCTGGCGGACGTCGTCGTGCAGGAGCTGCGCGTATGCGCTCTCGCCCGCGAACGCCACCGACGTGCCCGTGACCCGGGCGCCCGGACGGACGGCACTGCCGCCGTTCACGAACAGGATCGTGCCGTGCCCGAGCGCGCGCATGCCGGGCAGCACCTGCCGGACCGCGGTGACGGAGCCGTAGACCGAGAACTCGATCGGACCGACCAGGTCGTCCGCCGTCGTCTCGAGCACCGGTCGCATGTACTCCTTCGCGGGCAGCGGACTGTACTGCAGCACCTCGATCGGGCCGAGCTGCTCGGTCGCGCGTTCGAGGGCGGCCCGGAGGGAGTCCTGGTCGCGGACGTTCGTGGCGAAGCCGGCGGCCTCGTACCCGCGGTCCTGCAGCGAACGGGCGAGCTCGTCGAGCCGGGACTGGTTGCGGGAGAGGAGGGCGATCGAGAAGCCCTCGCGGCCGAAGCGGTCGGCGACGGCGAGGCCGAGGCCCTTGCCGGCCCCGACGATGGCGATGGTGGTCATGCGGTGTACTCCTCGTCGCTCACGTGCTCGAGCCAGGTGGTGGTCGTGGCCGGGTCGTCGGCCGAGTCGAGCATCGCGAGGTGCTCCATGTAGTCGGTGGGCGTCGCGCCGTGCCAGTGCTCCTCGCCGGCCGGCGTGTACACGGTCTGCCCAGCCTGCACCTCGAGAACGCCGCCGTCCCGGGTGCCCATGCGCGCGACGCCCTCGGTCACGTGCAGCGTCTGCCCCTTGGCGTGCGAGTGCCACGCGGTGCGGGCACCGGGCAGGAAGCGGACCTTGGCGACGGTCATGGTCTGCCCGGGTTCCTGCGGCGAGGCGATGGCGTCCAGGTACACGTCGCCCGTGAACTGCTCGGGCGGGTTCTTGACGGTGGGCTGCTTCGGCTGGATCTGCATGTCCCCGACGGTAGGCCGGTGCGTGCGGCCGAGGGAGGGGACGACGGAACCCCTCAGCAGCGGTGCGGATCCAGGCCTTTCCCGAGTGCGGCGTGTGCAATCGACGCAACGACCCGGGAGGAACACCGTGGACACCACCCCGCACCGCGCTCGCGACCGCATCCTGACCGGAGCGGGCCTGGCCGCCGCCGCCGTGCTCGTCCTCGCCGGCTGCTCGGACGACTCGGCCCGGACGCTCGAGGGCACCGCGGACGCCACGACCGCCCCGTCGGCGAGCGCCGACCCCACCGCCCCGGCAGCGGGACAACTCCGTCCGGGCGGCGAGACGACCGACATCGCGACCGGGCTCGACGCACCGTGGTCGGTCGTCCGCACCGGCGACGGTGGGGACGCCCTCATCAGCGAACGCGACTCGGCGCAGGTGCTCGAGCTGGACGGTTCGGGGAAGGCGCGCACCGTCGGCACCGTCGACGGGGTCAGCCACGGCGGCGAGGGCGGGCTCCTCGGCCTCGCGCTGCACGACGGCGACCTGTTCGTGTACTCGACCGCCGACGACGGCAATCGGATCCAGCGGTACGACCTCACCGGCAGCACCGGCTCCTACGGCCTCGGCGACGCCACGACGGTCATCGACGGCCTGCCGGCGAACAGCTTCCACAACGGCGGCCGCATCGCCTTCGGCCCGGACGGGATGCTCTACGCGAGCGTCGGCGACGCCGGCACCGGGGCGGACGCGCAGGACCGCGACTCCCTGGCGGGCAAGATCCTCCGGCTCACCCCGGAGGGCGACGTGCCGGGCGGCAACCCGTTCCCGGGCTCGCCGGTCTGGAGCCTCGGGCACCGGAACGTGCAGGGCATGGCGTGGACCGCCGACGGCACGATGTTCGCGTCGGAGTTCGGGCAGGACACCTGGGACGAGCTCAACGTCATCGAGCGGGGGAAGGACTACGGCTGGCCCGAGGTCGAGGGCACCGGCGGCACGGACCAGGGGTTCGTCGACCCCGTGCAGCAGTGGTCCACAGACGACGCCTCGCCGAGCGGCCTCACCGTCATCGACGACACCGTGTTCATCGCGAACCTCCGCGGCGAGGTCGTGCGCGGGATCCCGGCGGACGACCCGACGACGTCGACCGAGTACTTCGCGCGGGATTTCGGGCGCATCCGCACCGTGCTGGAGGGGCCGGAGGGCGCGCTCTGGTTCGTCACGAACAACACCGACGGCCGCGGGGACCCGACGGAGGGCGACGACCGGATCGTGTCCGTCCCGCTCGCCAGCAGCTGACCGGGGTCCTGCGCTGATCGGGGTTCTGGCAGCACCTCGCTCGCGCGCACCCCACGGAAGTACCGTGACGGCATGGACCACCGCGACGAAGCGCGCGACTTCCTCTCCGGTCGTCGCGCACGCATCACCCCCGAGCAGGCCGGCGTCGAGACCTTCGGCACCCGCCGCCGCGTGACCGGACTCCGGCGCGAGGAGGTCGCCCGGCTCGCCGGCGTCAGCATCGACTACTACACACGCCTCGAGCGGGGGAACCTGCAGGGCGTCTCGGACAGCGTGCTCGACG
>NZ_MJGN01000005.1:135173-135485 GCF_001865065.1 Curtobacterium sp. MCBA15_008
CACGACGCGCCGCCCGGGTCACCCCGGTGGCGGCCGTCCGACCCGAGCTGCAGTACCTGCTCGACGTCGTCACCGACGCTCCGGCGATGATCGTCAACAACCGGCAGGACATCGTCGCCGCCAACGCGCTCGGCTACGCGATGCACTCCGACCTCGTCGACGCGCCGGCCCGCCCGCTCAACTTCGCGCGGTTCATCTTCCTCGACCCGCAGGCGCGGAACTTCTACCGCGACTGGCAGCGGGCAGCGCACACGAACGTGGCGATCCTGCGTCGCGAGGCGGGTCGGACCCCGAACGACCGCGAGCTCGCGG
>NZ_MJGN01000005.1:136166-136504 GCF_001865065.1 Curtobacterium sp. MCBA15_008
GAACGACCGCGAGCTCGCGGCGCTCATCGGGGAGCTGTCGATGCGGAGCGACGACTTCCGGGAGCTCTGGGCGTCCCACGACGTGCGGCGGCACTACGCGGGCGTGAAGTCCTTCCACCACGCGGTGGTCGGGGACCTCGAACTGCACTTCCAGACGCTCGAGCTCGCCGAGGACCCCGGGCTGGCGCTGACGATCTACCCGGCGACGCCGGGATCGCCCACCGCGGACGCCCTGCGGGTGCTCGCCTCGTGGGCGGCGACGGAGCGGATCGCGGAGCGAGCGCGCGCACTCGCCTGAGGCGGTGGTCGTGACCCCGCGACAGACGGGAGGCGCGGTG
>NZ_MJGN01000005.1:137057-160332 GCF_001865065.1 Curtobacterium sp. MCBA15_008
ACCGCGCCTCCCGTCCGCCCTGTGGTCGCGTCAGGCCTCCGGGATCACCCGCTCGAAGCGGCTCGTGTCCGCCCCGTCCGGGTCCGGCCCGTTCCGGCGACCGGTGTCGAGAGCGTCCAGCCGCGCGAGCTCGTCATCGGACAGCGCGAAGTCGACGACGTCGAAGTTCTCGCGGATCCGCCCCGGGTTCGTCGACTTCGGGATCGCGTTCCGGCCCTGCTGCACGTGCCAGCGGAGCATCACCTGCGCCGGCGTCTTGCCGTGCGCCTCGGCGATCTGGCGGATCGTCGGGTCGTCCATCACGCTGACCCGCTCGTCGCCCCAGCCCGGGTAGAAGGTGATCCCGCCGATGGGCGACCACGCCTGGTCGAGGATCCCGTGCCCGGCATCCGCGCGCTGGACGTCCGGCTGGGTGAAGTACGGGTGCAGCTCGATCTGGTTGAGCGCCGGGATGACGTCCGTCTGCTCGAGCAGCGAGCGGAGGTGGTGCGGCATGAAGTTGCTCACGCCGATCGCCCGGACCCGGCCGTCGGCGTACAGCGTCTCGAGGGCCTTGTACGCCTGCACCGTCCGCTCGAACCGATCCGGTGCGGGCTGGTGCAGGATCAGCACGTCAACGGTGTCGAACCCGAGCTTGCCGGTGGCCTTGTCGAAGGCGTGCAGGGTCTCGTCGTAGCCGTAGTCCGAGACCCAGACCTTCGTCTCGAGCACGATGTCGTCGCGGTCGACGCCGGAGGCGCGGATGCCCTCGCCGACCTCGCGCTCGTTGCCGTTCGCGGCGGCGGTGTCGATGTGGCGGTACCCGGTCTCGAGCGCCGTGCGGACGGCGTCGACGGTCTCCTCGGGTGCGCTCTGGAAGACGCCGAACCCGATCGCGGGGATCTGCAGTCCGTTGTTGAGGGTGAGAGTGTCCATGCCGACGACGCTACGACCGGCCGCCCGGCGCTGACGGGTACCAGCAACCCCTGCTCCGCGCAGGTGATCGGACCTACCGTGGAGGCATGGACACGACCGAAGAAGTGCGGGACTTCCTCCGCACCCGCCGCGAGCGCCTCACGCCGCAGCAGGTCGGGCTGCCCGACTTCGGGGGCGCTGCCCGACGCGTCAAGGGACTCCGACGCGAGGAGCTCGCCCTCATCGCCGGGATGAGCGTCGACTACTACGTCCGACTCGAGCGCGGGAACCTCACCGGCGTCTCGGAGAGCGTCCTCGAGTCGCTCTCCCGCGCCCTCCGGCTGGACGACGCCGAGCACGCGCACCTGTTCGACCTCGCCCGGACGCAGAACGCCTCGGCCACCACCCGCCGGACGACGACGACGACCTCGAAGGTCCGGCCGAACGTGCAACGCGTGCTCGACTCGATGACCGCGCCCGCGTGGGTGCGGAACGGTCGATCCGACTTCCTCGCCGGCAACGCCCTCGCGCGAGCGCTGTACTCGCCGTTGTTCCTCGAGCCGTCCGGCACACCGAACTCGGCCCGGTTCGCCTTCCTCGACCCCCGCGGTCGAGAGTTCTGGCTCGACTGGGACGTCGTCGCGAGCGACATGGTGGCGGTGCTGCGCGCCGAGGCCGCCCGGACCCCGTACGACAAGGGGCTCAGCGACCTCATCGGCGAGCTGTCCACCCGCAGCGAGGAGTTCCGGCAGCGCTGGGCGGCGCACGACGTCACACGACACCGGACCGGTCAGAAGCGGGTGCACCACCCCGAGGTCGGCGACCTCGACCTGACGTACGAGGCGATGGAGCTCGTGACCGACACCGGGCTGACGCTCGTCGTCTACAGCGCCGAACCGGGGTCGCCGTCCGAGGAGCGGCTCCAGTTGCTCGCGAACCTGGTGGCGACCGAGTCGGCACGGACCGCTGCCCGCTCCGCCGCCTCAGCAACATCAGCATCCGAGGACGCATGAACGACACGGGCTCGATCCGCACGACCGCGCCGTGTTCGCCGTCTTCGCCGTCGTCGTTCACCGCCCGCCTGCGCTTCCGCATCGCAACGGCGGAGGAGATCCACGAGCTGACCCGTGACCGCGAACGTGAAGCGCGGATCCTCGACGACGCGGCTGTCTGCCTCGCACCCGGCCCGTGGCAGATCGCACAGCTGTTCCGGCGGCGACGATGACGTCCGGCGCGGGGATGACCCGCGGGCGGACCCTCCTCTTCGCCGTCGCGGGTGGCGCCGCCGTCGGCAACCTGTACTGGTCGCAGCCGCTCCTGGACGACATCGCCCGATCGCTCGACACCTCCACCGCCGTCGCCGGGCTCCTCGTCACCCTCACCCAGGTCGGCTACGCCCTCGGCATCCTGCTCGTGGTGCCGCTCGGCGACGTCCTCGACCGGCGCAGGCTGGTCCCCGTCGTGCTCGTCGCGTCGGCGGTCGCGCTGCTCGGGGCCGCCGTGGCCCCGACCTTCACCACGCTCCTGGTCGCCCTCGCCCTGGTCGGGCTGACGACCGTCGCCGGGCAGCTGCTGATCCCCCTTGCCGGCGACCTGGCCGACCCGGCGGAACGCGGCCGGGTGGTCGGCACGATCGCCTCGGGAGTCCTCACCGGCATCCTGGTGTCCCGCACGGTGAGCGGCATCGTCGCGGACGCGTTCGGCTGGCGCGCCATCTACGTGCTCGCGGCGGTGGCCGCTCTGGTGTTCGCGGTCCTGCTGCGCCGCGTGATCCCCGAGCTCGAGCGCCGTGACCGGGTGCCCTACCCGGCGCTGATCCTGTCGGTGTTCCGCGCCGTCTGGGCGCACCGCTCGGTGCAGGTCACCCTCGTCATCAGCGCCACCGTCTTCGCGGTGTTCACGATGTTCTGGACGGCGCTGACGTTCCTGCTCAGCGTGGAGCCCTTCGGCTACTCCACGACGGCGATCGGGCTCGTCGGGCTGGCGGGACTCGCCGGCGCCGTCGCGGCACAGCGGGTCGGGCGACTGCACGACCGGGGCCTCTCCGTGCCGGTCAGCGGAGCAGCACTCGTGCTCGTGCTGGTGTCCCTCGTGATCGCAGGCATCGGCGCACGCTCGATCGTGGTCGTCCTGCTCGCTGTGGTCCTGCTCGACGTCGGCGTGCAGGCCGCGAACGTGCTCAACCAGACCCGGCTCTTCGCGATCGACCCCGCGGCACGCAGCCGGCTCAACACCGCGTTCGTCACCGGCAACTTCATCGGGGGTGCGATCGGGTCGGCCGTCGCGTCGGTGCTGTGGAACGCCGGTGGGTGGACCGCCGTCACCGTGGGCGGGGCGGTGCTGATGGGGTTCGCCGTGACGGTGTGGGCCGCGCACCGACGCCGGGGTCTCGTGGTCGGATCGACCGAGCGCTGATCACCGGCTCCGACGACGACCGCGGCGGCGGATGGCGGTGCCTGTGGTGACGATCGCGGCGAACAGTGCGACGGCAGCGACCAGGTGGGAGACCCACGACCCTCCGTCGCGGGCTGGGTCACTACGACCGCGCCGAGGACCACCAGGGCCACGCTGACGACGCCGGCGAACGGGACGCCGGTGACGAGGTTGCGCACGGTGCCTCCGTCGTTGTCTGGTATTTCAGCGTACTGACCCCGCCGGTCGTGTGGCAGCGGTGGGCCGGGGAGAGGGGTGAGGACAGCACCTCCCTCGATGCCCCGGACGGTCGTAGCGTCGGGGCATGCGCTTCACCGAGACCGATCCCGAGTTCGCCCAGTACTCCGCCGCGTTCGCCGACGAGACCCTGCAGCACGCGTCCCTCAGCGCGCACGACCGGTTCGTCGTGCAGCTCGGCGCGGTCGTCGCGACGGGGGCCCGGACCGCGTTCGGGGACCTGCTCGACCGCGCGCTCGACGACGCCGTCACCCCGATCGAGGCGAAGGAGATCGTGTACCAGGCCGTCGCCTACGTCGGACTCGCCCGCGCCACGGACTTCCTCGTCACCACGAACGAGGTCCTCACCGCCCGCGGAGTCACCCTGCCGCTCCCGGGCCAGTCGACCACCACGCCGGACGACCGTCTCGAGCGGGGCCGCCAGGTGCAGGGCGCGGTCGTCGGGCCGGACGTCGTCGACTCGCTCTACGAGAACGCCGCGGCGGACACCGTCCACTTCCAGCGGTTCCTGTCCGGCAACTGCTTCGGCGACACCGTCGGCCGCTCCGGGCTCGACCTGCGGACGCGAGAGCTCCTGACGTTCGCGATGCTCGTCGCACTCGGCGGCGCCGACGCCCAGGCACGGAGCCACGTCGCGGCGAACCTGCGGGTCGGCAACACGCGGCAGCACCTGCTCGACGTGCTCACGGTCCTCGTGCCGTGGCTCGGCTACCCCCGGACGCTCAACGGGCTCGCCGCCGTGAACGACGGCGCCCCCGCCGCCTGACCCCGCGACGCCGCGCCGGGATCAGATCGCGAGTTCGACGTCGCGCCCGTTCACGGTGACGATGATCCGCGGGTTCTCGGCACCGGTGGCCGTGATGTAGCTGCGGAGCGTCGACAGCAACATGTCCTCCCGGCGTTCCATCTGCGACACCGCACCCTGACTGATCCCGAGTTCGTGCGCGATCTCGGCCTGGGTCCGCTTCCCCGCTTCCCGCACCATCGCGAGGCTCATGGCGTGGATCCGGTCGAGCTCATCCGCCTCGGAGTCGAGCGCGTCGACGGCCTCGGCCATCCCCGGACGCCGGAGGAGCCGCTCCAGGCGGTCGTCACCGCTCACGAAGTCCTTCTCGCTCATCATGCTTCCTTCGTCTCGTCGATCCATCCGTTGATCAGGTGGTCGGCTCGGATGCCGACGGTGTCGGTGAACACGTCGCCCATCGTGGCCTTGTCGCCGGAGAAGAGCGCGACCACCACGGTGTCCGTGTCCGGCGGGAACCAGCAGATGACCCGCAGCGCTGTGCCTTCGACGTACGGATGGGACACCCGCCAGACCATGTGCTGCTTCGACTGCCGGACGCGCTTGATCCTGGCCGTGTCCTGCACCGGCGGCGCCTCGAGATCGCGAAGCCGCTTGAGCATGAACGTCAGGAGCTCGAGTCGCCTCTGCCCACGCTCGCTGACGTCAGCTTCGAGACGATCGAGCTGGTCGTTGAACGCTCGGGGCCAGTCGGGCCGCATGGACACAACATTAGTTTCGACTCATATTAGCCGCAACTGATGTCATGCGCAAGGGAAACGGCCGGCGGTCAGGCGACGAGCGGGCCGGCCACGTCGAGCTCCTCGTGGTCGACGAGCCAGCGGACCGCGTCGAGCACGGTCTCCTCGGCCGTGTAACCGGGGTCGTAGCCGAGCAGCCGGCGGGGCTTCTCGGTGCTGAACACCTGGCTGCGGGACAGGTGCTCCCAGCTCGCACCGGCGTGCTCCGGAGCCGTGGTCTCGCGGAACCGGTCCCACGTGACGGACTCGAGCCGCGCCTCCTGGCCGAACCACGACGCTGCCAGGTGGGCGTACCCGCGGACGGTGAGTGCGGTCGGGGCCGTGATGAAGAAGTCCTCGCCGGCGGCTGCCTCGCGGTGCTCGACCGCGAGCTGGAACGCCTGCGCGACGTCGTCCGCGTGGACGTGCGCCATCGTCTCGGCGCCGAGACCGGGCACGGCGACAGGCGTGCCCGCGGACAGCACGGTGAGGACGCCGGGGTCGAGGTTGCCGAGCGGCCCGATCGGCATCCAGCCCGGGCCGCTGATGTGGCCGGGGTGGATCGACGTCGTCACGAGACCACCTGAGGCGGTTTCCTCCTTGAGCATCCGGGCGATGGCGTCCTTCTGCACGCCGTAGTCGCCGAAGGGAGGCGTCGCGTTCTCCTCGGTGATCGGCAGGACGTGCGAGACGCCGGCCCGCCAGATCGAGCCGCAGTGCACGAGGTGGGTGTCCGTGCCTCGGAGCGCGTTGACGAGGGCCTGAGCGGACGACAGCGTGAAGCAGACGAGGTCGACGACGGCATCCGCGCGGAGCCCGACGATCCGGTCGCCGAACGTGCCGTCGCGGTCCTCCTGCTCGCGGTCGGCGGTGACCTGCTCGACCTGCTGCCACTCGGGGGCGTCGACGTAGGCCGTCCGGGTGCCGCGGCTGATGGTCACGACTTCGTGGCCGGCGCGGACGAGGCGGGGGACGAGGAACGTGCCGATGTGGCCGGTGGCTCCGATGACGACGATGCGCATGCCGCCACGCTAGGCCGGGGTCGCTGTGCGAGGGAGGCCGCGCCGGTGCCTGTTTGGCGGTCGTTCTCTCCCATTGCATCCGCGATGGAAGGTGGAAACGGGCATAGGAGGTCGGAAGTTCCGACCTCCTATGCCCGAAAACGCCGAGTACGCCCGGAACGACCCGCCGCGCACGGACCCGCCGCGCACGGACCCGCCGGTCAGTCCGCGGTGATCACCTTCACGGAGCCGGCGATGGTCGCGGCGTCCTCGGCGAGCGCGACGACCGGGTCGGGCAGCTTCGTGGCACCGCCGACGGCCTTGCGGACGCCCCACCCGACGAACGAGCCGACGATCGCACCGACGCCGCCGAGGATCGCGCCCTCGATGCGGAGGTCGCGCTTGCCGGTGGTGCCGAGCGCTGCTCCGGCGAGCGCACCGGAGGCGATCCGACCGACGAGTCCGGCGGGGGAGATCCGGCTCGGGGTCTTCGGGAGCTTGTCGCCGATGAGCTCGCCGACGGCGGACGCTACGAGCGCACCGCGGCCGAGCGGCGTGCTGAAGACCTTCCAGTCCTGCCATGCGCCCTTGAGCGAGGACCGGTCGTGGTTCAGTGCCATCACGGCGAGCGGAGTGGCACTCCGACCGCCACTGAGGATGCCCAGCACCAGGGTGCGGACCAGGGTGTGCTGCTCGTTCTTCTTGCTCATCGTCGCTCCTTGTCGTGTCCGTTCGGAAAGTACTCTTGCGCCCCTGGTACTCAGCGTTACTATGTACCGGTAGTCAGCAACACTGAGTAGCACCGCAGGAGGCACGCATGCCCAAGCAGGACACCGAGATGCTCAAGGGCATCCTCGAGGGGATCGTCCTCGCCGTGCTCGTCGGCCGACCGGCCCACGGGTACGAGATCACCGCCTCGCTCCGAGAGCAGGGCTTCACCGACATCGCCGAGGGCACGATCTACGCCCTGCTGGTCCGCATCGAGCAGCGCGGCCTCGTCGACGTCGAGAAGGTCCCCTCCGAGAAGGGGCCACCCCGGAAGGTGTTCACCCTGAACGCCCACGGCCGAGAGCAGCTCGACGACTTCTGGCGGGCCTGGGCCTTCCTCAGCGAGCGACTCGACCACCTGCAGCACCAGAACGACACAGGACAGGACTGACCATGGCCATCTCGATCTCCGACATCACGACCAAGCTCATCGGCGACAAGAAGCGCTGGCGGGCGTACAAGGCCCGGACGGCATCGCTGCCGACGAGCCACCGCACCGCCGTCGACGGCATCGAGCGGTACCTCATGTACACCGGCCCGAGCGACGGGGACCAGCTCATGCGGATGCTCAACGACCTCGCCGACCTGTTCGAGCAGAGCGCCGCGGACGCCACGAGCGTCCGCACGATCGTCGGTGACGACCCGATCGCGTTCGCCGAGGACTTCAAGGCGAACTACGGCCTCGGCTCGTGGCTCAGCAAGGAGCAGCAGCGCCTCGTCGACGCGATCGACGAAGCCGATCGGGAACAGGGCAACTGATGACCGCAGCCATCCGGGTCCGTGGGCTCGAGAAGTCCTTCGGCGACCTGCATGTCCTCCGCGGCGTCGACCTCGACGTCGCGGCCGGCGCCGTGACCGCCCTGCTCGGCTCGAACGGCGCCGGCAAGACCACCGCGATCCGCATCCTGACGACCCTCGCGAAGGCCACCGGTGGCAGCGCCACGGTGGCCGGGCACGACGTCGCCACCGAGCCGGGTGCCGTCCGCGAGGCGATCAGCCTCACCGGCCAGTTCGCCGCCGTGGACGAGGTCCTGACCGGCCGCGAGAACCTGGTCCTCGTCGCGCGGCTCCGCCACCTCCCGCACGCCGGCCGCACCGCCGACGAGCTCCTCGCGCGGTTCTCCCTCACCGATGCCGGCTCGCGCCGGGCGGGCACCTACTCGGGCGGGATGCGGCGCCGGCTCGACATCGCGATGAGCCTGATCGGCGACCCGCAGGTGGTGTTCCTCGACGAACCGACGACCGGCCTCGACCCCGAGGCCCGGCTCGAGGTCTGGGACGCCGTCCGCGCCCTCGCCGCCGGCGGCACGACCGTGCTGCTCACCACGCAGTACCTCGACGAGGCCGAACAGCTCGCCGACCGCATCGCGATCCTGCACCAGGGCCGGATCATCGCCGACGGCACGCTCGCCGAGCTCCAGCGACTGCTCCCGCCCGCCCGGGTCGAGTACGTCGCGAAGCAGCCCACGCTCGAGGACGTCTTCCTCGCCGTCATCGGCGGCGGCACCGGCACGACCAGCGCGGCCGGCACGACCGGCACGGCCAGCCCCGCCGCACACCGGAATGAGGTCGCGTGATGTCCGCCCACCCGATCCACGACACCGCCGTCCTGACCGGCCGCTCCCTCAAGCACGTCTGGCGGAGCCCCGACACGATCATCACCACCGCCGTGATGCCCATCGCCTTCCTGCTGCTGTTCGTGTACGTCTTCGGCGGCGCGATCGACACCGGCACCGCCTCGTACGTCGACTACCTGCTCCCCGGGATCCTGCTGATCACGGTGGCATCGGGCGTCGCCTACACCTCGTACCGCCTGTTCCTCGACCTGCAGACCGGCATCGACGAACGGTTCCGGTCGATGCCGATCGTCCGTGCGGCGTCGCTCTGGGCACACGTCCTCACCTCGCTCGTCGCCAACCTGGTGTCGGTCACGGTGGTGGTCGGGGTGGCCGTGCTGATGGGTTTCCGGAGCAGCGCCGGGATCGGTGCGTGGCTCGCCGTGCTCGGGATCGTGGTGCTGTTCACGCTCGCCCTCACCTGGGTGGCGGTCGTCGCGGGCCTGTCCGCGAAGTCGGTGGACGGTGCGAGTGCGTTCTCGTACCCGCTGATCTTCCTGCCGTTCATCAGCTCCGCGTTCGTGCCGACGGACACGATGCCCGGTCCGGTCCGCTGGTTCGCGGAGCACCAGCCGGTCACGTCGATCGTGGACTCCATCCGCGCGCTGTTCGCCGGCGAGGCGCTCGACGCCGACCTGTGGGTCGCCCTGGCCTGGTGCGTCGGGATCCTGCTCGTCGCCTTCGGCGCCGCGACCCTGGTGCAGCGCCGGCGGATCGGCTGAGGTGACCCACCCCGGCCTGGAGGCGCGTGGCGGCGCCGTCACGCGCCTCCAGTCCGTCACCCGGTCACCTGCACGGCGTCACCCGGTCTGCTGAGGCGCCCCGAGTAGCGTCCGCCGCATGAGCAACGTCATCCTCTTCGGCGGCCACGGCAAGGTCGCACTCCGCGCCACCCGCATCCTCACCGACCGCGGCCACACGGTCACCTCGGTCATCCGCAAGGCCGACCAGGCCGACGAGATCCGCGCGCACGGCGGCGAGCCGCACGTGGCGGACATCCAGCAGCAGACGCTCACCGACTTCGCCGAGCTGATCCACGGGCACGACGCCGTCGTGTGGTCGGCGGGCGCAGGCGGGGGATCCGCCGACCGCACCTGGGCGATCGACCGCGACGCCGCGATCCTGTCCGTGCAGGGCGCCGCGAAGGCCGGCGTCGACCGCTACCTGATGGTGTCCTGGTCAGGGTCCGTCCTCGACCACGGGGTGCCGCAGGACAACGACTTCTTCGCGTACGCGCAGTCGAAGATGATCGCCGACGCGGTGCTCCGCGACTCCGGCCTCCGCTGGACGGTCGTCGCGCCGAGCACCCTGACCGACGACGAGCGCACCGGGTCGGTCGACTGGGACGGCTCCGCGACCGAGGTGCCGCGCGGGGACGTCGCGCACGTCGTCGCCGACGCCCTCGAGAGCGACGCGACCATCGGGAAGACGATCCGGTTCAACACCGGGTCGACCCCGATCGCCGACTTCCTCCGGAACTGACCGTGTCGACGCCGACGCTCCTCTTCGTCCACGGTGCCCTCGTCCGCGACGGCGCCTGGTGGTGGTCGCCGACGGCCGACCTGCTCCGGGAGCGCACCGGCATCGAGAGCCGAGCCGTCGCCCTGCCGTCCTGCGGCGAGACGGACGGCGGCGGCGGAACAGGCACCGGGGGAGCGGGCGGGGACCTGGCGGACGACGCCGCGGCGCTCCGCCGGGCACTCGACGAGACCGCCGACGCCGGCGGTTCCGCCATCGTGGTCGGCCACTCCTACGGCGGCACGGTGATCGCCGAGGCGGGCGAGCACCCCGCCGTCGAGCACCTGCTGTTCGTGTCGTCGTACCTGCCGGACGTCGGGTCGACGCAGGGCTCGATCATGTCGACCGAGCCCGACCCGGTCGGGATCCGCCCGGACGACGCGGGCCGGATCGTGCTCGACGGGTACGACGTCGACTCGTTCGGCGCCCGGTTCCTGCAGGACGCCGACGCGGCGACGCAGCGGGCGGCGTGGGAGCGGACCACCGCCCAGGACCTCCGGGCGTTCGGGACGCCGACGAGCGCCGCCGGCTGGTCCGGGGTCGACTCGACCGCGATCGTCTGCGTCGACGACCGGTCGACGACCGTCGCGCTGCAACGACGGCACGCCGAGCGGGCGACCCGGTCCGTGGACCTGCCGACCGGGCACCACCCCTTCATCACCCGACCGGACCTGGTGGTCGGACAGATCGAGGCGTTCCTGGCCTGACTTGCGGGTCCCGGATCGCCTTGTCCCCTCAGCGCGGATGACGGGCACCATGGGTGCATGGCAACGACGAGACCCCCCGTACCCGGCCGGGCGACACCCGGCCCCGCACTCGGCGATCCCGCGACCAAGAAGTCGGAGGTGCGGCGGTGGGTCTTCTGGCCCGCTGCCGTCATCGTCCTCGGGTTCGTCGCGTGGACGCTGATCGCCCCCGCCTCTGCCGAGGCGGTGTTCAACGCCCTGCAGAGCGGCATCGTCCGCAACTTCAGCTGGTACTACGTCCTGATCGTGGCGTTCTTCGTCGGGTTCTCGCTCTTCGTGGGCTTCAGCAAGTTCGGCGACATCAAGCTCGGCAAGGACCGTGACGAGCCGGAGTTCACCACCGGGTCGTGGTTCGCCCTGCTCTTCGCCGCCGGCATGGGCATCGGCCTCGTCTTCTACGGCGTCTCCGAGCCCCTCAGCCACTTCGCCTCGCCCCGACCCGGCGTCACGGGCACCGAGAACGAGCTCGCACAGCAGGCGATGGTACAGACCTTCCTGCACTGGGGGCTGCACGCGTGGGCGATCTACGTCGTGCTCGGCATGGCGCTGGCGTACGCGATCCACCGGCGCGGCCGGCCCGTGTCGATCCGCTGGGCGCTGGAACCGCTCCTCGGCAACCGCGTCCGCGGCGGCTGGGGCAACCTCATCGACGTGATCGCCCTGGTCGGGACGCTCTTCGGCGTCGCGACCTCGCTCGGCCTCGGTGTCATCCAGATCGGCGCCGGCCTCGAGAGCGCGGGCATCGCGGAGAGCTCCCTGGTCAGCCAGCTCGCCATCATCGCGGTGATCACGGCGCTGACGATCGTCTCGCTCGTCACGGGTGTGACCAAGGGCATGAAGCTGCTGTCGAACTTCAACCTGCTGCTCGCCGCCGCGCTGCTGCTCTTCATCCTGATCGTCGGGCCGACGCAGTACCTGCTGCGGGACTTCGTCCAGTCGATCGGCGCGTACCTGCAGAACGTCGTCGGCCTCTCCTTCAACGTGAGCGCCCAGCAGGGCGCGGCGGGCGAGGCCTGGCAGGGCGCGTGGACGACGTTCTACTGGGGCTGGTGGATGTCGTGGGCGCCGTTCGTCGGCATCTTCATCGCCCGCATCTCGAAGGGCCGCACGGTCCGTGAGTTCGTCTTCGGTGTGCTCCTCGTGCCGACGGCGCTCACGTTCCTCTGGTTCGCGGTGCTCGGTGGCGCGGCCATCCACGAGCAGATCGACGGTGCCGGCGGCCTCGTCGGCTCGGACGGCTCGGTCGACGTCGAGAGCGCGCTCTTCACCCTGCTCCGCGACCTGCCGGCCGGGACGGTCCTGACGTTCGGCGCCATCCTGCTCATCGGCGTCTTCTTCGTCACCTCGTCCGACTCGGGATCGCTCGTGATGGCGATGATCGCGTCCGGCGGGGACATCGAACCGAAGAACTGGCTACGGGTGTTCTTCGCCGTGGTCGCCGCGCTCCTGGCGGTCGCGCTGCTCCTCACGGGTGGACTGAACGCGTTGAAGACGGCGGCCATCACGACAGCGCTGCCGTTCAGCATCGTGCTGCTCATGACGTGTTGGTCGACGGTGATCGCGTTCACCCGTGAGCGACGGGCGTACGACAAGGCCGAACGCGAGGTCCTGCTCGAGCACGTCGGCGCGTACTACGGGCTCGAGGTGGACGCCCCGACGGAGCGCACGGCTGGTCGTCCCTGGGACGCGGTGAAGAACCGGTTGCGCGGGCGCGCGGCCCGGCGGCCCCTCGTGTCGACGTCGCCGGACGCGTTCCCGGTCCACCCCGAGGCGGTCTCGCCGGATGCGGGCATCGACGAGCGGCTCGACCCGCCGGCACGGCAGGAGACCGCCGACGACGAGTCGACGGCGTCCGACCAGCAGACGGGGCCCGACCGGTCCTGAACGCGGGACCCACGGGCCTGGAGGCGCGGTGCCGGCTGGCACCGCGCCTGCCGTTCGTCAGGCGAACTGCGCGTAGAACCCCTCGGGCGCGTGCGCGAGCGACGCCTTGACGAGCGCGCTCCAGTCGTCGACGACGACCTCGGCCGCGTCCCGCTCGACACCGTCGAGCGAGGCCCGGGCGACGTCGGCGGGGTCCACCATCGGCCCGTCGTACCCGGCCATGATGTCGGTGTCGGCGGCGCCGAGGTGCAGGCCCTGCACGCTGATGCCCCGGCCGGCCAGCTCGAGCCGCACGCTGTTCGTCATGTTCCACTCCGCGGCCTTGGCCGACGCGTACCCGCCGGAGCCCGGGTGCGCGAACCACGACAGGGCGGACAGCACGTTCACGATCCCGCCGCCGCCGTTGGCCTCGATCACCGGCGTGAAGGCCCGGACCATCGCGAGGGTGCCCCAGAAGTTCGTGTCCATCTCGCGGCGGGCGTCCGTCAGGTCGCCGGAGACGAGCGAGCCCTGGGTGGCGATGCCCGCGTTGTTGACGAGCAGGGTGACGTCCGTCGCCGCGGCGGCCGCGGCGGTGACCGAGGCCTCGTCGGTGATGTCGAGCGGCAGCACCTCGACGCCGGGGACGTCGACGAGCTCCGGGCGCCGCGCGGTGGCGTAGACCTTGGCCGCACCCCGCTCGAGCAGCTGCAGCGCGAAGCGACGTCCGATGCCGCGGTTCGAACCCGTGACGAGTGCGACCGATCCAGCGATCTCCATGGTGTGTTCCTCCTGCCGCGCGGGCGTCTCCCGCTCCGGCTCGGTTACGCTAAGACCTCACATCCATGTCAGGGGCAAGCCCGGATCGGAGCACGCATGCGCATCGGTGACCTCGCCGCCGACACCGGGGTGAGCGTCCGCTCCCTGCGGTACTACGAGGAGCAGGGGTTGCTCACCGCCGACCGCACTCCGAGCGGACAGCGCACCTACGGTCCGGCGGCCGCCGAGCGGGTCCGACTGGTCCAGCAGCTGTTCGGCGCCGGGCTGCCGAGCCGCACCATCGTGCAGCTGCTGCCGTGCGTCGACGCCGGGGTCGCAACGCCGGAGTCCCTCGCGCTGCTCGTCGCCGGACGCGACCGGATCACCGCGCAGCTGGCGGAGCTCGAGGCCGCGCGCGACCGACTCGACGAGGTCATCCGGATCAGCGAGCACCCCAGCCCCGAGCACTGCCCGGCGCTCCGCGGACCGGAGGGACGGCAGGCCGCCTGACCCGGCCGACGGGCACAGCCCTCAGCGCCGCCGCGCCGCCTGCCAGGTCTCCCGCGGCAGCACCCCGAACTCGTCGCGGTAGCTGCCCGCGAACCGGCCGAGGTGCGCGAAGCCCGAGGCCCGCGCGATCTCGCCGATGCCCCGGCCGTCGCCGGACTCGAGCTGCTCCCGGGCGAGCAGGAGCCGGATGCGCCGGAGGTACGTCGTCGGCGTGATGCCGTGGTGCCGGCGGAACGCCTCCTGCAGCCCGCGGACGCTGAGCCCCGCCGCCTCGGCCACGTCGTCGACGGTGATCTGCTCGGTGGCGTGGTCGAGCAGGAAGGCCTCGGCGCGGGCGAACCGTGCGGCTGCGGCGGTGCGGGGCTCGTGCTGCCCGACCGGCCAGTGCGGGATCGCGGTGAGCAGGCCGCTCGCCGCGAACCGGGTCAGCTCCCGCTCCCGCGCCGCGTCGACCTCGGCGGGGCCGCGCAGGACCTCGGACGCGACCGCACGGACCATCAGCCACCAGGCGGCGAGCGCCGGCCCCTCCGGGATGTGCCGCGGCCGGAACTCGAGCGGGCCGGGGTGCCAGGCGCCGCGTTCGGCGGCGACCTGCTCCACCACGGCACGGTCGATGCGGATGAGGTCGAGGTGGAAGTCCTGCCACCGTGCGGTCTGCGGGTCGTGCCGGAACAGGACGGGACGACCGGTCTCGACCGGGTCGCCGTCGACCCGTCCGTCGCCGCCCTTCATCCAGAAGACGGTCATCGCCGCCTTCGCCTCGATGTCGGCGGACACCGTGCCGCCGCAGGACAGCGACACGAGCGACAGCAGGTTCGTGCCCCGGCGCCGGGCCTCGAACCCGAGGTCGGCGGGACCCGGCTCGACGGTGGCCTCGCGGACGTCGGGGAGCCGCGCGACGAGTTGGCCGGCCGCCGACGGGTCGGCGGCGGTGACGGTCCACTGCGTGCGCTGGAGCATGCCCGTCACGGTCAGAGCCGCCTGTGGGGGGCGGTCTGCAGGACCGACTCGGCGATCTGCTGCGCGGCCTGCTCGGCGGACGCGTGCGTGGTGTCGACGACCTCGGCGTCGGCGTGCAGCCAGGTACGGGCGGCCTCGGCGTACGGTTCCACCCGGCTGAAGCGGAACGTCGACGGTCCGAGGTCGGCGTCGTGCTCGATCCGGTGCCGCAGGGTCGCCTGGTCGGTGTGCAGCACGAAGTGCCGCACCGGGATCCCGTGCGCGGCGAGTCCGCCGGCGATCTCGCGCCAGTAGCGCTCGACGAGGACGGTCTGCGGCATCACGAGGATCCCGCCGACGTACTGCAGGACCTGCCGGGCGGTCTCGACGACGAGCGGCCGCCACGGGTCCCAGTGCTGGAAGTCGTCGGTCGCGCGGAGCGTGGGCCGGACGTCCATGAGCGTCTCGCCGACCTTCTCCGGGTCGAGTACGCGGGCGTCGGGCAGGAGGGGCTGCAGGAGCCTGCTGGTCGTCGTCTTCCCGACGCCGTGGGTGCCGTTCAGCCACACGATCATGGTCGGACGGTAGCGCACGAACCACCCGGTCGGGAGGGATCGCCGAAGACTGCCCCGGGTTCCGTCGGCTCAGGGTCGCCCGGACCGGCTCGACGACGTCCCGGCGTCGGGCGGACGGGAGGCGCGGGGCGGCCCGGCGCCGTGCCACCCGTCCGGATCGTCCGCACCGTCGCCGCGGTGCGGACGCGCGGTCAGCGCTGCGAGGACCCGGTCACGTCGGCGGGGCGCTCCGGGGCACGGACGACGAGCGGGGTCGCGGCGTAGCGCCCGCGGCCGTGGCGCCGGTCGGAGACGGCGACCACGAGGAGGAGCACGCCGATGAGGAGCCACAGGCTCCCGACGATCCAGCGCCAGGGCTCCGTGCCGAGCGCGGCGAGCACGAGCCAGACCACGCCGAGGAGGGTCGAACCGACGCCCTGCCAGACACGTGGTCGGCCGACGATCGTGCGCCAAGGAGAGCGGGTGGCTTCGTTGCTCATGACGGAAGGCTAGCCCGACTCGCCGGGATCAGGCGCGGCCGGTGACCATCGCGTCGATCGTCCGCATGGCCGTGGCGAAGATCGTGAGCACGGGGTTCACACCCCCGTTCGTGACGTGCACCGACCCGTCCGCGACGCGCAGGTTGTCGTGCCCCCAGACCCGACCGTACGGGTCGACCACCGAGGTCGCCGGGTCCGCGCCCATCCGGAGCGTGCCGGCCTGGTGCTGCCCACCGCTCGCGCCGACGACCGGACCGTGCAGCTCGGCGACCCGGGTCGCTCCGGCGGCCCGCAGCCAGTCGCCGCTCCGGGCGCTGGTGTGGTCGCGGGCCCGGACGTCCTCGGGGTGGACGCCGCCGCTGAACCACGCCACCGGGGTGCCGTACCGGTCGGTGACGGACTGGTCGACGCGGACCCGGGCGTCGGCCGTCGTGACCTCCTGGATCGGCCCCATGATCCGCATGCTCCGGCGGGCGAGGTCCCGCATGGCCCGCTTGCTGCCGAGCCCCGCGCGGGGGATCAGTCCGGTGCCCACGAGGTACTGGTAGGTGTTCGCCGGGGTCGCGATGAACTCGTTCGCCAGGATCCCACCGCCGACCTGCCCGTCCACGCCGTGCCGGAAGTCGGTCGTCGCGATGGACGGCCCCGGCCCGAGACCGTCGTCCACCACGTCGTCGAAGACGCCCATCGCGCCGCCGTAGACGTGCCCCTGCAGGTGGCGTCCGACCTGGTCGGTGCCGTTCCCGATGCCGTCCGGCTCGCGGGCGCTGCGACTGTTGAGCAGCAGGCGCGCGGACTCCACGGCGCCCGCGGCGACGACGACCTCGCCGGCGTCGACGTCGACGCGCCAGTCCCGGCCGTCGACGGTGCCGACGATCGTCACGCCGACGACCCGACCGGTGTGGTCGGTGCGGAGTCGGGCGACCCGGCTGTCCAGCAGGATCGCGGCGTTACCCGTCGCGAACGCCCGGGTCAGCATCGTGTTCTGGCTGCCGTTCTTCGCGTCGACCGGGCAGGCGAACCCGACGCACATGCCGCACTGCTCGCACGCCCGGCGACCGAGGTACGGCGTCGAGTTGATGAGCAACGGCACGTGCACGGTCGAGATCCCGAGCGCCTCGGCGGCACGGGCGAGCCGCTCGCGGGCCGGGCCGGACGGCAGGGGCGGCATCGGGAACGCACGGGCCCGGTCACCGGCCCACGGCCCGTCGGTGTCGCCGCCACTGACACCCACCTGCCACTCGGCCCGCTCGTACCAGGGCTCGAGCTCGTCGTACCCGAACGGCCAGTCCGCCAGGCTGCTGCCGTCCGGCACCCCGTACGTCGACGCCATCGCGAAGTCGCGTGGGCCGAACCGCCACGCCTGCGCGCCGTAGACCCGGGTCCCACCGCCGGCCGTGCCCGCGTTGCCGTGCCAGCCCGGCGACGACGGGCGGAGCAGCAGGCGCTCGCGCCCGTCCGACACCGTGCGCGGGTTCCCGGCGTCGGCGGGTCCGGTCAGCGGGGCCACACCCCAGTTCGACCGGGGGTTCCGCAGGTGGTCCCGGCTGAGCTCGGCGGTCCCCGGCCAGGGCCCGGCCTCGACCACGAGCACGCGGCGACCGGACTCCGCCAGGCCGCACGCGGCGACGCCCCCGCCCGCGCCGGAACCGATCACGACCGCGTCGTACCGGGCTGCGAGCGCCTTCGGGTGCACCACGGTCGGCGAGGCGGTGGCGACGGGCACTGGGACGCTCCACCCGGTCGGCGGGTCGGGTCGCCAGCCGACCATCTCCCAGGAGCGCTCGCCCACGTTGCCGCCGTTCGCGGCGTCGGCGTAGTACCCCGCCGACACGAGTTCGGCGAACCAGACGCGGTCCGGGTCGTCCTCGGCGAGGTCGTGCTCGACGACCGCGCGGAGCCGGTCCGTCCAGTCGGGCCGGTCCCGGAGGACCGTCGCCAGGAAGTCGAGTGCGCCGGCCTGCGAGGCCGACGGGTACGCGTCGGCGGGGACCACCTGGTCGACGAGCGCCCGCAGTCGCTCTGCATGCTCGTCGACGAACGTCCGTGCCGTCATCGGTGACCGCCCTCCGGGCTGCTCCGGTGCCGCCCTCGATCACGCTACCGGTCGGGACGACCGGTGACGGTCGGTGGAACGGACCACGGCCTGGAGGCGCGGTGCGGGTCGGGCGCACACCGCGCCTCCTGGCCGTGGTCGCGTCGTGACGGGCGGTCGTGTCGTCAGGCGCGGTCGTGCAGCGTGACGTGGTAGCCGTCGGGGTCGGCGAAGGTGAAGGTCCGGCCGAAGGGGCCGTCGATCGGTGCGGACACGATCGTGTGGCCGTCCGCGACGAGGGCGTCGTGGATGGCCTGGACGTCGATGGCGTGCAGCCAGAGCGCCGCACCGATCCCGGGCTGAGGAGCGGCGTCGAGGTCGGTACCGGGGACGACGTCCCGCAGGGCGAACGCGATCGGGGTGGTCGTGAAGACGACCGCGTGGGGCGGACCGGCCGGCGACCGGACGAGCCCCAGGTACTGCTCGTAGAAGGCCTGCGACGCGTCGAGGTCGCGGGTCTGGAGGGAGATGAAGTCGGGTCCGGTGACGGGCATGCGGTGCTCCTTGTCGATGTGTCAGTCTTCTGACACGGAGCAATCTATGTCAGACTACTGACATGAGTCAACACGGCGACGGGATCGATCTCGACACGTCCCTGGGATACCTGCTCAAGGAGGCCGCCAGCGCGCTCCGCACCGCGATGGAGTCGGTGCTGCGCCCACTCGGCATGACCATGACGCACTACTCGTGCCTCGAACTGCTCGCACAGCGACCCGGGCTGTCGAACTCGGAGCTCGCCCGCGGCGCCTTCGTGACGCGGCAGTCGATGAACGTGCTGCTGCAGGCGCTCGAACGCGACGGCCTCGTGACGCGTCCGTCCGAGGCGCCGGTGGGGAAGGTCCTGCCGACCCGGCTGACCGCGGCGGGTCGACGGCAGCTCGAGCAGGCGTCCGCCGCCGTCCGGTCGGTCGAGGTCCGGATGCTGCACGGGATGGACCAGGACGAGCAGACGGCGGCACTCCGGGCCCTGCGCAGCATGGTGCGGTCGCTGCGGGGGACCGGGGATGAACCCAGCCCGGGTCGGGCCTAGTTGATGCAGGTCCCCTGGTCGCCGTAGGCGTTGCCGACCGGCTTGGCAGAGGGCGACGCCGGCGCGGGCTTCGACGGCGCGGCCGGCTTCGGGTTCGTGGTGGTGGCGCCGGTCCCGGTACCCGTCGCAGCTCCCGTCCCGGTCCCGCTCGGGGCGGTGGTCGCGACGGTGTGCCCGTCGGTGCCGAGCACGAGCGTCACGCCGGACACCGTGGTGGACAGCACCGCGGTCGCACCCGGGACCACCGCGGCGACGGCCTTCGCCTGGGCCTCCTGGCCCTTCGGGTACTGGATCACGGTCGCGCTCGTCGTCGTGGTGTCCGACGGAGCGCCGACGACGAAGCCCTTCGCGGTCAGCGCCGACGACGCCGCCGTCGCACCGCCCGGGGTCGAGCCGCCGTTCTGCACCGAGACCCGGACGCTCGCCGGGGACGCCGCGTGTGCGGAGGTGTACGCGGCCGGGGCGCCGACGATGCTCTGGATGAACGCCGGCATCGCGGCGAAGTCGACCGCCACGGTCGAGTAGCCGTCGATCGTCGGCGTGCCCGAGGTCGGGATCGCCGTGGACCTGATGGCCGACAGGTCGATGCTCCGGAACGTGTTCACCAGGCTCGGGATGCTCAGGCCGTCGTCGATCTGGATCGAGTCGCCCACCCCGTGCAGCAGGTTCGAGACCTTGACCGGGTTGAGGAGCGTGTCGGCAGACAGTGCCTTGCGGGCCTCCTGCGACAGGAAGTACTGCTGCCGGACCTCGCGGTCGAGGTCGCCGCGCGGCAGGCCGTCGCGCTGCCGGACGAACGACAGCGCCTGCGAGGCGTTGAGGGTGGACTTTCCCGCGGGCAGGTCGACGTTCGAGTTGGTGTCGTGGACCGCCTCGTTGAGGCAGACGTCGACCGGGCCGAGCGCCTTCACGAGCTGGTAGAAGCCGAGCAGTGAGACCCGCACGAAGTGGTCGATCGTCAGGCCGCTCATGTTCTCGATCGTCTGGATGAGCAGGCGCATGCCGCCGGCGTCCCCGCCGCCGTTCGCAGCGCCGTCCGAGAACGCGCTGTTGAGCTTGAAGGTGCCGTGCCCGGGGATCTGCACCCACGAGTCGCGCGGGAAGGAGATCATCGTCGCGCTGCCGCCCCCGGCGGGGATGTGCAGGACGATCATCGAGTCGGTGTTCGTCGCGCCGCCGTCGAGTTGCGTGCCGAGGTCGGCGAGCTCCTGCGGGGTGGCGTCCGCCGGACGGTGGTCGTCACCGACGAGCAGGATGTTCTGCGCCTCACCGTCGGCATCGGCCCCGGGCGAGGACGATGCGTGCGGCAGTGCCACGTGCACCTTGGTCAGACTGTCGTCGAGCTGCGCGTACGACCACGCGGCGTAGCCACCGGTGAGGACGAGGGCCATCGCGAGGACGCCGCCGATCGCCGGGAACACCATCCGGAGTCCGCTGCGGCGCTGGCGCCCGTGGCGGACCGCGGTGTGCGCGCGGCCGCGCCCGCCGTGCTCGGCGGCCGGGTGCTGATCGGCCGGGTGGTGCTCGGCCGCGTGCTGCTCGGCCGCGGTCGGGATCGGCGGCTCGAAGGGGTCGTCGCTCATGGGGGAAACCTAGGGTTGCTCGCTGCACAGCAGGCGGTGACGGTCTGTGACGATGTTCAGCGGCCCGCACCGTAGAGTTCCCGGGGTGAACGACGCTCGTCAGGACCACCGGTTCCCGCGGCTGGCCCGCACCCTGCTCGGCACCGCGCTCGTCGCCGTCGTCGGTGTGCTGCCCGCACTGTCCCTCGCGGCCCCCGCTTCGGCGCACGCCGCGCTGACCGCCAGCGACCCCGCCGAGGGGTCGACGGTCTCCACGGAGCTCGAGCGCGTCGAACTCACCTTCTCCGAGGCACCGCTCGCCGGCCTCGACGCCGGACTCCGGATCGAGGTCCGCGACGCCGCCGGCACCGACGAGTCCACCGGTGAGGTCACGGTCGACGGCGACACCATGTCGAAGGCCGTCGAACTGACTGCGGGACCGCACACCGTGCTCTGGCGGTACGTCTCGCCGGACGGGCACCCCATCGACGGGCAGGTCACCTTCACCGTGACGGCCGCCGCCCCGGCGTCACCGGCCGCCACCCCGTCAGCCGGTTCGTCGTCCGCGGCGCCCTCGTCGTCAGTCGCGCCCTCGGCCAGTGCGTCGGCGGCCGTCTCGTCCGCCTCGGTCGTCCCCGCGGGCCCCTTCCCCTGGGTGCTCGGGGTGGTCGTGGTCCTGCTGCTCGCCGCCGCTGCGGCCGCCTTCGTCGTGCGTCGGCGCCGTCGGGCCTGACGCCCGGGCGGTCGCGTCGGGACGGCCACGGGCTCTGGACGGCTGACGCGACGGACGGGAGGCGCGGTGCGGGCAGGCACCGCGCCTCCCGTCCGTCAGCGGTGCGGTCTTCCCGCGGTCCGCCCGCGGAACGACTCAGTGGGTGTGCCGGTGGTGACTGTCCGGGTAGTGCTCGTGGGTGTGGGTGATCGGCTCGTGGGTGTGGACGTGTCGGTGCCACGTGCCGACCGCGACGGGCTCCGCGTGCTCGTGCTGGTGGTGTTCGTCGTGGTGGTGCCAGTGGTCGTGGGTCACGGCCTCGTGGGTGTGCTCGTGCTCGTGTCGCTCGGTGAGGTGGAGCCAGATGCCCACCGCCATCAGGACGCCGGCGACGACGAGCGGCACGGTCACGGGTTCGCCGAGCACGATCGCGAGGACCGCGCCGAAGAAGGGCGCCACCGAGTAGTAGGCGCCCGCCCGGGCGGTGCCGACGTGTCGGAGCGCGACGATGAACAGCACCAGGCTCACGCCGTACGCGAAGAAGCCGACCACCATCGCGGCAGCGACGTTCCCGACGGCGGGCAGCTCGGCGCCGAGCACGAACGCGAGGACCAGGTTCACGGGTCCGGCGACGCCGCCCTTGACGGCGGCGAGCCAGGACGCGTCGTGGATCGCGACCTTCCGGGTGAGGTTGTTGTCGATGCCCCACGACAGGCATGCGCCGAGGATGGCCAGCGACGGCCAGGCGCTGCCGAAGGCGATCCCGGCCGGGACGGTCAGCACGACGGCACCGGCGACGATGGCGAGCATGCCGAGCGCGATGCGGCGGTCGAAGTTCTCGCGGAACACGAACCAGGCCAGCAGCGCCGTCGCGACGCCCTCCGCGTTCAGCAGCAGCGACGCCCCCGACGCCGGCATGTTCACCAGGCCGATCAGCAGGAGGACCGGCCCGAGGACGCCGCCGAACGCGATCGCACCGGCGAGCGGCAGTCGCTCGCCTCGAGCGAGGTGCACGCGCGGGGAACGCCGGACGAGTCGGATGAGGCCGAGCCCGAGACCCGACCCGGTGTAGAGCAGTCCGGCGAGCATGAACGGGCTGACCGCATCGAGGAGCAGCTTCGCCGCGGGGGTCCCCGCACCGAAGAGCACCGCCGAGAGCAACGCCGCCTGGACGCCGCGGCTACGCAGAGCGGTCAGCACGCGCGGCTCCCCCGTGGTGGGCGGGCGTGCCGTCGAGCTGGTGCTCGGCCTGGAAGATCGCGTCGGACACGAGCTGTCGGGCGTGCTCGTTGGTGAGCCGGTAGAAGACACGCGTGCCCTCGTGCCGGGTGGCGACCACGCGGGCGAGGCGCAGCTTGGCGAGGTGTTGCGAGACCGCGGCCGGGGACTTGCGGACCCGCTCGGCGAGGTCGTTCACGGGCAGCTCGCCGTCGGAGAGCGCCAGGACGATCCGCACCCGGGTGGCGTCGGCGAGCATGCTGAACACCTCGACCGCCAGCGCCACGTAGTCGCTGTCAACGTGGCGGCCGCACTTGCTATCTGCATCCATGCGCAGATTGTTGCATGATTGTTCGATAGCCGATCGGTGACCGGACACCGTGTTGATGGACCGGCGCTTTCTCGGGACGCGGGCAAACGTGGTGTGAACGCGCCAGGATTCACTCATGTGCTCATCGCAACGGTTGGTGACCGCGCCTCTCGGCATCGCACTGTCCGTCGCGTCGGCATCGGGACGAGCCGACGCGACTTGGATCTTGTTACACGGTTCGGACGGGCACGAGACTGACCTGTTGCCGCTCGCGGACCGCCTCCTCCCCGATGCTGCGCAGGTCGCCCTTCGCGGTGCCGCGGAAACAACTGGGGGCCGTGCCTTCTTCGACCGCCACGCCGACAGGACCATCGACGACGAGGAAGTCGGCGCTCGGACCGGCGCGCTGGTCGATGCGATACAGCACGGCCAGCGTCTGGTCGGCGGAACCCGGCACCGGATTCTCCTGGGATTCTCCAACGGTGCGAT
>NZ_MJGN01000005.1:161086-161515 GCF_001865065.1 Curtobacterium sp. MCBA15_008
ACGCACGACGACGAGCGCGCGATCCACGCGTGGCTCGACGAAACTCTGCGGGAGCCGTGCGCCCCACAGCCCCAATGACGTCAACGCAGCTCCTCAGTCCAACGGACGCGGCGATCACCACACCAGGACGATCGGCATCCGTCGAGCCTCCACGTCGTTGTCCGGTGGCCGATCGGCTATCGAAACGCTCGGCACTTT
The DNA here is from genome assembly GCF_001865065.1 of Curtobacterium sp. MCBA15_008. Taxonomy (GTDB): domain Bacteria; phylum Actinomycetota; class Actinomycetes; order Actinomycetales; family Microbacteriaceae; genus Curtobacterium. Next base: position 161,285 of record NZ_MJGN01000005.1, read on the forward strand.
TTCACATCTTGGAACGTCTGTAGCCCAACCAGGCGCTCGCCATGATGACGATGGCGCTGATGAGGGTGATCCATCCGAACGGCCTCGATGATTCGTGCGCGAACAAGGCGGCTGTGGTTCCAAGGAACACCACGCCGAGCAGCGCGAACATGAGCCACAGGGCGTTCGAACGGTTCATGGGGTCACCGTACCTCCGACCGTGCCAGTAACGGATCGGCTATCGGGACGGGG
>NZ_MJGN01000006.1:0-20398 GCF_001865065.1 Curtobacterium sp. MCBA15_008
CGCCTCCAGTCCGTCTGCGGTGCGCCCACCGCGACTGCTTGCTCGGATCCGTGGTCGCCGCCAGTGCGCCCACCGCGACCGTGCGCTCGATACGGTGGACGCCATGGCCCCGTTCACGCCCCCAGCCGCCGACGCGATGCGCGCGAAGCTCCTGCTCGCCGCGCGGGACGAGTTCTCCGCGGTGGGGATCGGCGGCGCCCGGATCGAACGCATCACCGCGGCGTCGGCGAGCAACAAGGCGCAGGTCTTCCACTACTTCGGCAGCAAGGAGGGGCTCTTCGACGCCCTCTTCGCGCAGACGGTCGCCGACGTGTTCACCGAGGTCCCGATCGACGCGGCCGACCTGGCGGAGTACGCGGGCCGACTGCACGACCACTTCGTCGCACGACCGTGGGTGCCGCGGTTGGCGACCTGGCACCGTCTCGAGCGCGCGCAGGACGCACCGCTCGAAGCCGTCGTGCACAGCAACGGCGAGGTCATCGCGGAGGTCGAGCGGGCGCAGCGCGCCGGGGTCGCGCCACGGTCCTACCGGGCGCCCGTCCTGCTCGGACTCGTCCTGCACACGGCGGCGTTCTGGAGCGTGACGAGTCCCGAGTTCGAGACGACCGTCCCGGCCGTCACCCCGCCTCGTCGTCGGCAGATCGTGGTGGACGCGGTCACGGCGCTCGTCGGAGGCTGACCGGCTCTGGGCACGTCAGCGGCGCACGGGCAGTGGGATCTCGCGTCGCTCGTCCCACGCCTCGGTCCAGCCGAGCCGGTCGAAGACGGCGTCGAGCAGCATCGCGGTGAACCCCCAGACGGTGTGCGTCCCCGTCCCGGCGTCGACGGTGAAGGCCGGACCGCGCCACTCGTGGCCGTCGCGGCGGATCACGGTCACGCCGCGGTGGGCGGGATCGAGCAGGTCGGCGACGGGAGCACGGAAGACGGCGGCCGACTCCGCCTCGTCGACGACGCGCACCGGTGAGGACTGGCGCCACCAGCCGAGCACCGGGGTGACGAGGTGCCGCGAGAACGCGAGCGGCACCGGGTCCAGCGTGCCGAGCACGTCGACGCCGGACGGATCGAGGCCGGTCTCCTCGTGCGCTTCGCGGAGGGCCGCCGCGACGGGACCGGCGTCACCGGGGTCGATGCGGCCACCGGGGAACGCGACCTCGCCGGGGTGTGCCCGGAGGGTGGCGGCGCGGGCGAGCAGGAGGACGTCGAGGTCGCGGCCGACTCTCGGGTCCTGCGCGGTGCGGTCGCTCGGTACCCGGTCCAGCACGCCGAAGAGGATGAGGACGGCGGCCCGCCGGGACGACGCGGCCGCCGGCATCTCGGGGACCAGGGGAGCGCCGCCGGGGCTGACCAGGGCGGACAGCTGCTGACGTGCGGTGGCCACTCGATCAGCCTAGGCGCTCGGGCGGGGCGATCTCCGAGGAGCACCACGTAGCGTCCGAGGTCCAGGAACTCCGGAGTCGTTCGGCTTCCGGATCGATCACTGCAGTGGAGCAGACCATGACTGACACGCACAACACGGGTACCCCGGACGGGGCGGCACCCGAGAACGACGCCGAGGGCACGACGAAGCCGGACGGTCTCGGCGAGGACGGCACCATCCCCAACGAGCCCGACGGCATCGCGGTCGGACACCAGGGCGACGACTCCCACTTCAACCCGGAAGAGGACGACGGCACGGCCTGATCCGCACCGCTACTCGTTCGCGGCCTCCCACGCTCGTGCGATCGGGAGGTCGTGACCGAGCACCGCGACCGCGGCCCGGTGCCCCGAGTGCAGGGCCGCGGTCACCGTCGCCGGGTCGTCCGTCCAGGTGGCCTCGCCCGCCAGGTGCAGGACCCCGTCGATCGGACGGGCGAGGTCGTCGTGGTCCGCGGTGATCGAGCCCGGGAGCATGTGCGCGTAGGACCCGCGGGCGTACGGGTCGTCCTGCCACGCGGTCACGTGCACCGAGGTCGGTGATCCCACCCGATCGCCGTACAGGCAACGGAGCTGCTCGAGCACGGAGTCGGCCACCCGCTCGTCGCTCCAGCCACGGATCGCACGCGCGGCCGGACCGGCGGCGAACGTCAGCAGGGTCGGGACCCCGTCGAGCCGGGTGAGGTCGTACCAGGAGTGCCACCAGCCGCCCGCGGGTCCGAGCTGTCGGATCGCGTAGACGTCCTCGTCCCAGAAGCGGGCCGGGAAGCGCAGGACGACCTTCTCGAAGGCGTTCATCCGGAGCCGAGCGAGGGCTGCGCGGTGGCGCTCGGGCAGCGGTGGGGTGATCGTGAAGTCAGCGGACTGCAGCACACCCACGGGCACCGTGACGACGGCTGCGTCCGCGTGCACCTGCCCGTGGTCATTCGTGACGACGACCCCTTCCGCCCCGCGCTCGACCGTGTGCACGACGTGCCCGAGTCGGACCTCGAGGCCGCGGGCGAGGTGCCCGGGCAGGGCGTCGTACCCGTCGGGGAACACCACCTCGTCCCCCTCGACCACGTCGTCGTCGAGGCCGTGCGCGGCGAGCTCGGTGCTCGACACCCCGTACTGTTCCTCGCTGCGGTGCTCCAGGTGTTCGCGGACCCGCTCCGTCCGGTCGGCGTCCCAGTCCTGGTCCGCCAGGGCCCGCTCGACGACGTCCTGGTAGCTGTCCTCCGCACCCGATCGCGCGATCACCTCGGCCAGTGCTCGGTCGAGCGCGTGCACGTCCGCCGCGAACCGCTGCGCTGCCGCGTCGTCGAGCCGGGCCCCGTCCGGCCCGTGGTACGCGATCGGGCGGCTGTCGACCTGGTACCCACCGACGGTGAACTCGGTCGTCCGCAGCCCGAACGCGGCAGCCGCGTCCGCGACGGCGCTGCCGTCCACACCGTGGATCCACGAGGCGCCGAGGTCCGTCACGAGTCCGTCGCGTCGGTCCGTGTGGACACGTCCGCCGATCCGGTCGCGTGCTTCGAGGACGACCACGCGGCGGCCGGCGTCGGTCAGCAGCTTGGCGGCGGTGAGGCCGGCCACACCGGCACCGATCACGGCGACGTCGACGTGCTCCACAGTGGTGCTCCTTCGGGTCGCGGGGTGTCCCTGTGCCTGTGCCTGTTCCTGCTGCAGCTCAGACTGCACCGCCGAGCAGCACGATCGCCAGCAGGAAACCGAGCGACTGGACGACCCCGAGGCCCGCGAGGACGATCCCCGCGATGCCGGCCGTCCGCGCGAGTGGGCGTCGACCGCCCGTCTTCGCCAGGGCGATGGCGACCCACACGATCAGGGCGATGAGCACCAGCGAGAACACCGCGGACGGCCAGAGCAGCGCGAACGTCGTGGTCTGCGCGATGAAGGACCCGATCCCGAGCACCGCCGCCGCGAGTCCTGGGCCGGCGATCCGCCAGCCGCGAGGGCGGTCGAGACGCGCCTGTTCGCTGGCGAGGTGGTCCTTGCCCATCGTGGAACTCACGGTGTTGCTCCCGTCGTCGGTTCCGAGGAGGCGGAGGGTGATGCCGTGCCGGGGATGTCCGGCGGTGTGTTCGTGTGCCGCTCACCGTACTTCTCGCGGTTCAGCGCGTCGACGTCGCCCTGCACGCACGGCGTCTGCAGCTGCAGTGTCGAGCCGTGGACGCTCGACCGGAACTCGATGAAGAAGCCGTTGTCGAGCGAGGAGGCGCCGGGGTAGCGGAGCTCGACACCGGGGGCATCGCCGCCGAACTCCGACCGCACCGGATTCCACCCCTTCGCTCCCCAGCGTGCTTCCAAGGCGTCCAGCGGCGCGGCGCGGTCCTCCGGTTGCGTGCCGGGTCCGAATCGCGTGAGCACCCACTGTGCACCATCCGCACCGCACGCTCTGGCTGCGGTGTCGGACGACAGCCATTCCGTGCCGACGACCGCTTGGGAGGCCTCGATCTCCGCGTTCATGCTGTCCCAGACCGCTTTCGCGCCGGTCGACCCGGTACCTGACATCGATGACTCCTTCGGAGGTGCTGTGTTCGCGCATCCCGACAGCACGAGACATGCCGCGAGTGCCGGGATGATGATCTGTCGCGGTCGGTGGTTCGTCACGGGATCGCGCGCCCTTCTGGGGTGTACCCGAGGCTCGTCCGGGCGGTGTTGTACAGCGACGACGTCTGCGCGTCCAGGTATCCCCTGTCGGTGACCGCCACGCCGTTGATGTCGGCTTTGGTGGCCGGGGTCGCGGAGTGCCCGTCGGAGCCGCCGTAGACGTCGCCCTCGATCTCTTCGTCGTTGGACGAGAAGGTGCGAGCTCCCCAGTCGGGATCGCCCGGATTGCGGGCGTGGGTGCTCCAGAGCTGCAGCGCGAGCGAGCGATTCGACGTCAACGGGTTCCCGGTGTTGAGCGGCTGGTCGCCACCGAAGCCCGGACGCGGAACCTCGACCACGCCGCGGCCGATGTTGGCGATGAGGTCGGACTTGGCCTGCGACGCCCAGACGTGCCCGGCCGGCACCTGCACGGCGTGCACGTCGGGCACCCGGTCGTCGATCCCGGCTGAGGCGAGCAACGTGAGGTTGTCGACCGGGGTCTTCGCCGCGGCCAGTGTCGCGGTGGTCGTGCCGTAGGAGTGCGCGACGACGGACAGGTGGTCGCCCGCTGCCCAGCCGCGAGTGCCCGAGACCCCGGTCAGGAACCTGCTCAGTCTGACGGCGCCGTCCAGGGCCTTGGTGGACATAAGGACCTCAGGGCTCGGCGGCATCTGTGGGGTGTCGTAGCCCATCCACGCGATCGTAGCGACGTTGCGATCGGCTCCGAGTATCTCGGCTTGCTTGCGTTGCTCGGTGTACAGGTTCTCCGCGCCACCGGTCCACCCCCGCATGCTCTCGGCGACGGTGTTGCCCATCCCGGGCACGGTCACCGTGACGTTGCTCGCGATGTCGAGGTCACCGATCGCGACCGCCGCGAGGGGCGGGTCGCCGAGTGTCAACGAGACGATGGTGCGCGGTGCCGACGACACGCTCGCGCTCAGTGTCAGGGCGAGGGCCTGGAGAGCCTCGATGCGCTCGATCAGCGCTTCGTAGCGTTCTCGTTCGGCGGGTGTCAGCGGACCCCCTCTCGTGACGCGTCCCTGCATCTCGATTTGGTCCGCGAGCGCCTTCCGGAACTCGGTGTCGAGCGTGTGCCGGTTCGCCCGTCCTCGGTCCGCGTAGCGCACCCCGTCGAGGTTGCCGACGACCATCGAGAGCCCGGTCACGAGGGCGTCGCGTTCGGCGGAGCCCAGCCCGGACCACCACGCCTTCACGTCACCGGTGGCCGGCGGGTGGTCGAGCATCCGCTGCGCCCGGGCAGGGTGCGCGGCGGCCCACTTCCGCAGTGCGTCGGGCCCCTGCGCGGCGAGGGCGGTCAGCAGGGGGAGGGTTGCGGCGTCTCCGAAGGCGCGGGAGGCCTCGGCGAAGTCGACCATGGCGAAGGGTGGGGCGAGGGTGTTGCCGCTGAGTGGCGGGAAGAGCTGTGGCGTTCGACCGACCTGCCCTCGGATCGCCTGGTCGAGCTCGTCCTGGGCGGTGCTCCATCGCGTCCGGAGCCGAGTGGCGCGGGCGTGCAGGTCGTCGTTGTCCGCCTGGTACTCGGCGGGCACGGCGTCGTCGCTGTCCGATGCGGCGACCCTGTTGCGGAGTTCCTCGATGTCGGCCGCGAGCGAGCGACGGGTCTTCCGGATCGCGGCGACGTCGACCGCGAAGGCGTCGAGTGCGGTGGCGACGGACGAGGCGGCCTTCGCCAAGCCACCGGCGGTGTGCACCGCGCCGGTCATCGCCTGCGGCAGGGCATCGGTCGCGCCTGGTGAGGACAGCGCCGCCCCGATGCCCGACCACGAGTCCTGTGCGGCTTCGGCGTCGTGCTCCACCTGCGTCGTGGACGACTTGAGCGCGGTGGCGCTGTCGCCGACCGCACCGCTCGTCGGGGTGACGGTCGGGAGCGCACGCTCGTCGATCAGCCCCTGACTCATCGCGGCGCAGTACCGGCGGAACGGGCGCTCGCCGCGCCCGTGTCACTCGCCATGTCCGTGTCAGCGTGGGCGAACGCCGTCATCGCTCCGGTCGCGGCGGTGATCGCCCGTGCGACGGACCGGACGGCCGAGGTCGCGTCGCCCTGGCGCACGTCGAGGAACACCTGCGCTGCACCGACCGCGTCCGTGTCGGTGAGTGCGGTGACCACGTCGCGCAGTGCGGCGTCGACGTCGATCGCCGCGGTCTGCATCGACGCCCCCGCGTTCGCCGCGCCGTCGATCACCGCCTGCGCCGCAGCGATGTCGACCTGCCAACCGTCCCCCATGAGACCCCCTTCTCAGAGGGATTCTAGTACCTGATACGTCACATCTAGCACATCGGTACGGACCTGTGGAGGATCAGCGGGCGGTGAGCCTCCGGAGCGCGACGACGACCTCGTCGAGGAAGTCGTCGACCTGGCCCTGGTCGTACCCTTCGCGCCAGACCGTCGGGGTGAACCGCGCGGCGACGACGTCCTCCGGGGTGAGTGGCTCGGACGGACGCCCCTGCTCGTACCCGGCGAGCGTCGTCCGCACGCGGTCGAGGAAGTCGTCGACCTGCCCCTGGTCGTAGCCCTGCCGGAACTTCGTCGGCTGGAACCGCTTCTCCGCCACGTCTGCTGCGCGCATGTCTCCCCCTCGTGCTTGCCGTCCCCTGCTCGACATCCTGCCACGGTGTCGGCGCGGTCCGCCGATCAGCCCGTGCGCACCGACCGGTAGACGTCGACGAGCGCGTCCGTCGGCTGCTCGACCCGGGAGCGGGCGGCGAGGGCGGCCTCGGACGCTCGGGTGATCGCGCCGGGATCGGCTCGGAGCCGACGGACCTCGGCTGCGAGACCGGCGGCGTCGGGCGTCGACGCGAGGAAGCCGGCGCCGACCGGGACCACCTCGGCCAGGTCCGGGTCGCAGTGGAGCACGGGTAGGCCGGACGCGATGGCCTCGAGCATCACCATCGGCTGGTTGTCGAAGTCGAACGAGCTCGACACGAGCAGGTGCGCCGAGCGCATGGCGGCGAGGACCTCGTCGTGCGGGGTCGAGCCGTGCAGCGTGACGTCGGCGCCCCGGGCGGCGCGGGCCACGGCGGCTCGTGCGACGCCGTCGCCGTACACGTCGACGTGCACGCCGGCCGGGAAGTCGTGCGCGGCACGGACCAGCACGTCCGGACGCTTCTCGGGCGACAGCCGACCGACCCAGACGATCCGGAGGGGCTCGTCGGGGAGGAGCATGCGGGCGGGAACGGAGCCGATGGTGCCGAGCACGGACGGCTCGATGCCGTTCGTCAGCACCGTCACTGGCGTCCGCACGCCGCGGTCGACGAGCTTCGCGGCGAAGTGCGCCGACGGCACCACGACGTGGTCGCTCGCCCGCGACTGCGCGAGCATCACCCGCCACATCCGGCGGGCGGTCCGGGTCCTCGTGTACGGCGCATCGGCACCGACGCGGATGCCTGCGGCGCTGACCTGCCGCCCGTGCAGCCAAGCGAGCAGGACGGTCGTCACGGACGGGAGCGGCAGCACGTTCCGCGTGTAGACGTCGATCCGTCCGTGCATGGTGTGCACGACGGGGATGCCGAGGTCCTGCGCCGCCCGCACGGCGCCGAGCGCGGCGAACATCTCGGAGTGCGTGTGCACGACGTCGATGCGTCGATCGGTGAACTCGCGACGCAGCGTGCTCCGGAGGCGCGCCGGCGACCAGGCGAACGGGTAGCCGTCCGGGCGGAAGACGGGTGACACCGGCAGCCCGACGACGTCCGGGTCCGCGGACGCCGTGGCGAGCGGGCAGAACACGACCACGTCGTGCCCGGCCGAACGGAGACTCTCGGCGAGGGCACGGACCGCGGTCTGGACGCCCCCGAGCGTCGGCAGGTAGTAGTCGGTGACGAGAGCGATCCGCACGGAGCCGAGCCTAGGGGGAGTGGCCCCTAGGATCGGGGGAATGGGGGAGAGTGCGCTCGTCACGGGTGCCAGCGGGTTCCTCGGCGGCCACGTCGTCCGGGACCTCCGGGCGCACGGCTACGCGGTGACGGCGGCCGGCCGTCGGGCCGAGGCGCTGCCCGAGGGGCCGACCTTCGTCGGGGACCTCGACGACCTGGCGCGCGCGGACGTCCCCGCCGACGTCGTCGTGCACTGCGCTGCGTTGTCGTCGCCGTGGGGGCGCTGGTCGGAGTTCGAGCACGCCAACGTCACCGGGACCGCTCGGGTGCTGGAGTACGCGCGTCGCGTCGGCGCCCGGCGTCTCGTGCACGTCTCGTCACCGGGCATCTACGCCGCGCCGCGCGACCGTCTGGCGATCAAGGAGCCCGAGGTCGACCCGAGCCGTCCGATGAACCACTACATCCGGTCGAAGCTGCACGCCGAAGCGCTGTTGCGCGCTGCGGCTCCGGACGGTCCTGAGGTCGTCGTCCTCCGCCCGCGCGGCATCATCGGCGCCGGGGACCCCGGCCTGGTGCCCCGACTGCTCCGCGTGCACGAGCGCGTCGGCGTCCCGCTCATGCACGGCGGTCGCGGGCTCGTCGACCTGACCGCCGTCGAGAACGTCGCACTGGCCGTGCGGCTTGCGGCCGAGGTCCCCGCAGCAGCCGGCACGGCGTTCAACATCACGAACGGCGATCCGCGGCCGTTCGTCGACCTGCTCGACCAGCTGTTGACCGGCCTCGGTCTGCCGGTGCGGCACCGTCGGCTGCCGGCCGGGCTCGTGTACGGACTCGCGGGCGTCCTCGAGGCGGTGTGCGGGGTGCTCCCGGGGCGCCCCGAGCCGCCCGTCACGCGCTACACGGTGTCGACGATCACGCACTCGCAGACGCTCGACATCAGCCGTGCGCGCGAGGTGCTCGGGTACGAGCCGGTCGTCACGCTCGACGCGGCCCTGGCGAGCTACGCCGGAGGCGCTCGTGGGTAGCCTCCGGGCCGTCGCGTGCGGGTGGACGACGCACGGCGTGCACCAGCTCCTCCGCGGGGCGCCGCGGGAGCGACGCGTCTTCCCCGCCAACGCCTTCGTGTACGACCGCGAGCACGAGCACGAGCACGACCACGGACCCGTTCGCCGCGTCCTCTTCGACACCGGCTACGCCCCGTTCCCCTGGCGCACCGGCGTCGCCGGTTGGGCCTACCGACGACTGCTGCCGCCCCGCGTCCCTGCCGGCGCGGGCATCGGCGAGCAGCTCGACGTCTCCACCGTCACGCACGTCGTCCTGTCCCACCTGCACCCGGACCACATCGGCGGCCTCGCGGCGTTCCCGCACGCCACCGTCGTCGTGACGGAACCCGTGCGGCGGACGATGACGTCGTCGACGCTGCGTGACGGCGTGCTCGACGGGCTGCTGCCCGCCGGGCTGGAGCCGCGCCTCCAGGTCGTGCCGGACTCGGCCTTCCACGAGGACGCGACCGGCCTGCGCACCGCCGACCTGTTCGGCGACGGCACCTACCTGCTGGTGGACCTGCCGGGCCACGCCGCCGGCCACGTCGGTGCGCTCGTCGAGGGCCGCGCCCTGCTGGCCGGCGACGCCGCGTGGGGACGCGACCTGCTCGGCGAGGAACACCGCATCCGCGCCGTCCCGCGGGCCGTCGCCCACGACCACGTCGCGCAGGCGGACACCGCACGTCGGCTGCTCGCCGCGGAACGGACCGGGGTGCGGCTGCTGTTCAGCCACGACGCGCACCCGACCGACACCGACCTGCTCGCGGCGGACGACGCCGCGACGAGCGACGACGCGGCGGACGACGCCACGACGAGCGACGACGCAGCGGACGACGCCGCGACCGACCGAACGACCGACCGAGGGGGACCGTCATGAGGAACTGCCGGATCAGCGGCTGGGGGACCTACCTGCCCGAGACCGCAGTGACGTTCGCGTCCCGCTCGGGCACCGTCACCCGCTACCGCATCCCCGACGACGTCTCGCAGCTCGACATGCTCGCCGCAGCCGCCGACCGGGCGATCCGCAGCGCGGGCATCAGCCCCGACGACGTCGACTGCGTCATCGCCGCGTGCGCCGCGGGCGTGCAACCGATCCCGTGCACGGCTGCCCTCGTGATGGAACGGGTCGCACCCGGCGCGCGCGCCGCTGCGCTCGACGTGAACTCCACGTGCACGAGCTTCATCACCGCCGTCGACATCGCGTCCCGGTACCTCGCCGATGGGGAGTACGAACGCGTGCTGATCGTCTCCGGCGACGTCGGGTCACGGTTCCTCGACCCCGAGCAGCGGGAGTCGTACGAGCTGTTCTCGGACGCGGCGGCAGCGGTCGTCCTGACCCGCGGTGACGCCGGGCAGGGGGTGCTCGCGAGCCTGCAGCAGACGTGGCCCGAGCACGCGCACGACACCGAGCTCCGCGGTGGCCTGTCGCGCTTCCCCGCCCACGACTACGCGGACGGCGACCCGGCGGACTACCGGTTCGACATGCACGGACGGCGGGCGCTGATGGGGATGCTCCGGGTCCTCCCCGGATTCTTCGACCGGTTCTTCGCGAAGGCGGGGCTCGGTCTGGAGGACCTCGACCTCGTCGTCCCGCACCAGGCCAGCGGGGCGCTCGGCATCGCGATGCGACGGATCGGCATCCCGTCCGACGCCTACGTCGACGCGGTCGCCGAGTACGGCAACATGGTGTCGTCCTCGGTGCCGTTCACGCTGGCGCGGTGCCTGGAGGACGGTCGGCTCGCCCCGGGTGACACCGTGTTGCTGTGCGGGACGGCCGCTGGCCTCACCGCGAACGCGCTGGCGCTGCGGCTCTAGTCCTGTTGTCCGCCCGTCCGGACGCTGCGGCTCTCGACGCGCCCACCGACGGCCTGGAGGCGCGGTGCGGGCCCGCCACGCGCCGCCAGGCCGTCACCGGTCGGGGCGAAGGCGCGGTCAGCGCAGTCAGCGCGGGGTGGCGCGGTGCCGGTGCGTGGCGCGTCGGCCGAAGAGGGCGGCGATCAGGCGCGCGAAGCGCGGTTCCGGCGCGGGCTTGGTCTCGACGGACCGGGTCGGCCCGCGGAACGCCAGGTCGTGCAGCATGTTCCGCTTCGAACCGTCCCAGTTCGCGAAGAGGTACGCGCCACCGAGGAAGGACAGGCTGCGGACCGGGGTCCGCTTCCACGAGTCGGCCGCGACGTAGTAGCCGGCGTGCCCGGCGTGGATGTGCTGGATGACGGTGTCGACGTCGATGACGCTGGTGGTCGTCACGACGGCGGTGATGCCCGTTCGGTCACGGGCGACGTACTCGATGAGGTGTTCGGTCACGAGGGGCTCTTGTTCGCAGTTCGCGCCCGTCGTGCCGAAGGGGAACGCACGACGAGGCCTGGCCGGAATCGTCGTTGCTTCCGAATCGAAGAATACGCCGTGAAAACCCCGGAGGGCGAGGAGGAACCTGAACCGATGCGCATCTCGAACACCTCCGGGGGAATCCTGTTCGTCACCGCGGTCGCCCTCGGGCTGACCGGCTGCACCGGCGGCACCACGCCGTCCGATCCGACCGTCACCCGCACCGTGACGGCGTCACCGACGTCGTCGCCCACCACCGCTCCGGCGACGGACGCGGCGACCGACCCCGCCACCGTCCCCACGCCGACGCCCACCTGCGGACCGACCGACGGCACCGCGGTGGCGTCACGGGCGATCGCGGACCTTCCGCTGCCCTCGGGGCTGCAGGACTCGCGGTGGGACCCGGCGACGGCGGACCTCGCCGGCTACGACCCCTGCGCGGCGCTGTCCTGGGCGACCGTCACGCTCGAGCGCGCCACCGGGAGCTCACCGGTGGCGATCCTGCTCTTCCACCAGGGGCGCTACCTCGGCACGGCGACGAAGGAGCAGTACGCCTTCACGCCCGACGTGTCCCGCACCGACCCGTCGACCATCGCGGTGACCTACCACTACGCGAAGCCGGACGAGCCGCTGGCGGAGGCGAGCGGCCGCGCCGAGGCCACCTTCACGTGGAGCGACTCGGCCGGTCGCGTGCAGATGCAGGGGGACACGCCCCCGGCGGGCTGACGGCGGTGCCTAGGCTGATGCGATGACCCTCGAGCGCGACGGAGAGCACCGACTTCCGCGTGCCGTTCGGGAGGCCGTGCGCATCCTCCGGGAGCGCGCACGGACACACGTGTCGATCAGCGACGTCGCCACCGCCGTCGGGCTCTCGCCCCGGAGCCTGCAGAAGGCGTTCCGGTCCGAGCTCGGGCAGACCCCGGGCGAGTACCTGCGGTCGATCCGGCTCGACGGGGTCCGGCGCGAGCTGCAGGCCATGGCCGCCGCTCCCGACCGGGAACGGATCGCCGACATCGCCCGAAGGTGGCAGTTCAGCAACGCCGGGAGGATGGCCGCGGCCTACCGTGCCGCCTACGGGGTCCCGCCCTCGGACGCGCTGCGGTTCTTCGAGCCCGACGAGCCGGGCGTGGACACTGTGCCGCGTCGACGGTTCCGCCTCGTGCTGGACTGCGAGGTCGACGTGGACGACCTGGCCGCTGCGCTCGACAGTGCGCACCAGCGTGCTGACGGGGCATCCTGGCAGGGCTACCGACCGAACGGCGGACCGGAGGGCATCGTGGCGTACGTGTTCGGCAACGCCGTGCGGGACGCGGCCGCGCAGACGGACGGGATCCGGTTGGTCGCCGTCGACCCGATGGTCCGCGTGCCGGACGCGATCGGGGAGTACGCGGCAGCGGAGTTGCCGGCCTGGCGGCCGAGCCCGTCGGCGGTTCCGCGCCAGCCGCGCGGACAGCACGAGGGGCCGCGTTCGGAGGGCCCCTCCGGAGTAGGATCGGAAGCCAGCAGGGAAGGCGCGCATGAATGACGCATTCGAGCGTGCCTACCGGGCGCTCGCCTCGGCCGACGTCCCGGACCGGGAGCTCAGCCGCCCGTTCGCCGACGCGCTCCCGATCGGCGGCGTCTCGGTCTCAGCCTTCGGTGGTCTGGTCGCCAGCGAGACCATCTCGGCGTCCGACGACGTTGCATTCCGCATCGACGAGATCCAGTTCGACCTGACCGAGGGGCCGTGCTGGACGGCGCTCCGGAACGAGGCCCCGGTGCTTGAGGAGGACGTCGTCGGCCGACCGAACCAGTCCTGGCCGGCGTTCAACGACGCGGTACGGGAAGAACCCGTCCGAGCCGTCTTCGCGTTCCCGATCGTCTTCGGCCCCTTCCCGCTCGGCGCGGTCGACGTCTACGCCCCGCGCCCCACCTCCCTCGCGCCCGAACAGGTGCAGCACGGTGCCTCGCTCGCCACGGCGGTCGGCCGCCGCGTCCTCCGCCGGGCGCTCCGTGCCATCGACGACGAGGTGCCCGAGGACCGCAGCCCGTTCTCACGTCGCGTGGTGCACCAGGCGACCGGTGTCGTGCTCGCGCAGCTCGACATCAGCCCGGACGACGCCTACCTGCTCATCCAGGGCCATGCCTTCGCACGGCGGACGTCGATGCGGCAGGTGGCCGAGGAAGTCCTCGACGGCACGGTCCGGTTCGAGCAGCACGGCGGTCTGATCGAGGAGGCACGATGACGACGGACGAACGCGAGATGAAGATCGTGGAGGCGTTCGCGACCCTCGCCGACACCCTGGTCGACGGGTACGACGTGGTCGAGCTCCTGCAGACGCTCGTCGAGACCTGCACCGAGGTCCTGTCGGTCGACGCCGCCGGCATCATGCTCGCCAACGACGACCAGGAGCTCGAGGTCGTCGCGTCGACGTCCGAGGCGAGCCGGCTCATCGAGGTGCTCCAGCTCGACGCCGAAGCCGGGCCCTGCATGACGTCGTTCGCCACCGGACGATCGGTCGCCTGTCCGGACATCGCGGACGCCCCGCCGGAGTGGGACGCCTTCCGCACGGGGGCCCTCGGCCTCGGCATCCGCTCGGTGCACGCGGTGCCGCTCCGGCTGCGCACGACGGTGATCGGCACGCTCAACCTGTTTGGGACCGTCGCAGGCAGCCTCGCCGACACGCACCTCCGGATCGCCCGGGCGCTCGCCGACGTCGCGACGATCGGCATCCTGCACGAGCGCACCCTGCGCGAGCAGGAGATCGTCCGCTCGCAGCTGCAGCGCACGATCGGCTCGCGCGAGGTCATCGAGCAGGCGAAGGGGGTCGTGTCGCACCTGCGGGGCGTCTCCATCGAGGACGCCTTCGGCGTGATCCGCACCCACGCCGTGGACCACCACGAGCCGTTGTCCGAGGTCGCACGCGCGATCGTGGAACGCCGTCTGGTGCTCTGAGCGGTGCCCCTGTCCCGACCGGCGATCGCCGCCGCCCTGCCCGGCATCGCGCTGGCGGTCGCCATCGGTCTCGTCGCCACGGTGGTCGGCCGCGTCGTCCCCGTCGTCGGCGGTCCGGTGCCCGCGGTGGTCCTCGGTGCCGTGGTCGGTTGGCTGGTGCGACGACGGAGCGCCCGGGCGGGCGGCGTGCAGGGCGAGCTCGGTCCGTTGCAGCCCGGCGTGAAGTTCTCGTCGAGTCGCGTCCTGCAGTTCGCCGTCGTCCTGCTCGGCGCCCAGCTCTCCATCGCCGAGGTCCTCCGCATCGGCGGCGAGACCCTGCCCGTCATGCTGTCCACGCTCGTCGTCTGCCTCGTCGCGGCGTGGGGGATCGGCCGGCTGCTCAGGGTGTCCGGCGCGCTCCGCACGCTCATCGGGGTCGGGACCGGCATCTGCGGGGCCTCGGCGATCGCGGCGGTCACCCCCGTGATCGGTGCGGTGAGTGCCGACGTCGCCTACGCGATGTCGACGATCTTCCTCTGCAACATCGCCGCGGTCTTCGTCTTCCCGATCGTCGGGCACGCGCTCGGCCTGAGCCAGCACGCGTTCGGCGTCTTCGCCGGGACCGCCGTGAACGACACGTCGTCCGTGGTCGCGACCGCGACCGTCTACGGTCGCCAGGCGACCGACACCGCGGTCGTCGTGAAGCTGGTCCGGACGCTCATGATCATCCCGATCGTGGTCGGGTTGGCCGGCCTGGAGGCGCGACGCACCGCCCGCACGCAGCTCGCCCCCGACAGCGGCCCGCGTCCAGGGCTCCGCGTGTTCCGGCTGGTGCCGTGGTTCCTCATCGGGTTCCTCGTGGTGGTGCTGCTCCGCACCGTCGGGGCCCTGCCGGCCGCGGCGGCCCCGGGGTTCTCGACGGCGGCGACGTTCCTCATCACGGTGGCACTCGCCGCGATCGGGGTCTCGACGGACTTCGGCGCGCTGCGGCGGGCCGGGTTCCGGCCGATGCTGCTCGGCATCGCGCTGTGGGTCCTGGTGGCGGGCACGAGCCTCGGCGCCCAGGCGGTGTGCGGGCTGCTCTGAGTCCGACCCGGTGCTAGGCCTTGTGGCACGGATGCATATCGTTTATCGTTGCCATTGACATTCGATGGTATCGATGAACGACAGGGGATGAACCGATGAGCACGCCCGTCTACGACCCGCCCCGCGGGAAGAACTCCTACCTCGCGTACGTCACCGCGTGCGGCATCGGCATCGTGTTCGTGGTGTGGCGGTACGTCGCCGACCTCATGTCCTCGGTCAGCCGGGGAGTGGTGACGGTCCCGATCCGAACGTCCACGACCACCGACGTGCTCCAGCCGCCCGGCGGGGCAACCGTCCGGTCCGACCAGTTCGCCCTGCAGGTCCGGACGGCGGACTTCCCCGGCGCGGCCCTCGGCTACATCCGCGTCGGTGACGCGATCGAGGTCGTCGCCGTCACCGCCCTGATCGCCCTCGTCGGCGCGGTCGCGTGGCGGATCAGCCGCGGTGGACTCTTCGACCGGGCGACGCCGAGGATCCTCGACTGGATCGTCGCGCTGACGCTCACCGCCGGGATCCTCCCCGACTTCGTCCGGCGGATGGGCTGGAACTGGGTCGTGTCGGCGCTCGGCTGGGACGGGCACCTGCCGGTGCCGCTCATCGAGCCGCAGTACGTGCCCGTCTACCTCGGCGTGCTCGTCGTCACCTGCTTCCGGTTCGCGCTCAGCGCGTCGCAGCGGATGGTCCGCGACCAGGCCGGGCTGGTCTGATGCCGCCGGAGGACGACGGCCACGCGGTCGTGTGCCACCTCGACGACCTGCTCGCCGCACGGGGGATGACCCTGACCGAGCTCGCGGACCGGGTCGGGGTGACGGTCGTGAACCTCTCCGTGCTGAAGAACAACCGCGCGCGGGCGATCCGCTTCTCCACCCTCACCCGGTTGTGCGAGGTGCTGGACTGCCAGCCCGGCGACGTCTTCTCCGTGCGGACGCCGTGACGGACCGCCAGGCCCGGATCACGTGAGCAGACCTGCTCACGTGATCCGGGCCTCCCGTCCTGATCGCGGTGTCAGCCGCGCAGCGCCTCCGTCAGCTTCACCCGGCTGCCGGTGCGCAGGAGCGCGTTCTCGTAGATCCGCGCGCCGACCACCACCACGAGCACGACCGAGACGGCGACGATGACCAGGGACAGGATCGGCTCCCACCACTCCGCGGTTCCGAGGAAGATCCGCATCGGCATGCCGATCGGCGCACTGAACGGCACGTACGACATCACACCGAGGATCGTCGGGTTGTTGTACGCGACGATGATGAGGATGTACGGGATCATCACGAGCATCATCACCGGGGTGGTCACGCTGCCGACGTCCTCCTGGCGCGACACCAGCACGGCGGCCGCGGCGAACAGCGAGGCGATGAGCACGAACCCGATCGCGAAGAAGCCGACGAACCAGAGCATGCTCGGGCCGAGCACCGTGAACATGTTGTCCTGCCCGGTCACCGCCAACGTCACCGCTGCCGCGATCGCCACCGCGACGATCTGGGCGAACGCCATCACGCTGTTGCCGAGGACCTTGCCGGCCAGGAGCGCTCGTGCCGGGATCGCCGCCATCAGGATCTCCACGACGCGGGTGGACTTCTCCTCCACGACGCTCTGCGCGATGGACTGGCCGAACGTCACCGCGGACGCGAAGTAGACCACGCCGAACGCCAGCGCCACGATGTAGATGAGTCCGCCGGGGATCGCGTTCGGGTCGAGCAGTTCGATCCGGGGGGTGACGCTGAGCGCCTGCACCACGTCGGCCGGGGCGTCGTCGAGCCCGACGACCTTGTACCCGAGCGGATCGTCGGAGGGCAGGACGGCTGCGTCGACGTCGCCGCGCTCGACGAGTCGCTCCGCGGCGGCGGCGGTCGGTGCCGCGGTCACGTCAAGGCCCTTGCTCGTCGGCAGGTCGACGCCGTCGACGACGGCGACCGGGGTGGTGTCGCCGGCGGTCGCCTTGCTGACGATGCCGCCGACGACGATCGAGGCGACGACCATCAGGACCAGGATGAGGGCGGACACGATGAAGGCCTTGCTGCGGACGCGGGCCTGGATCTCGCGGGCGGACACGAGCCGCACCGCCTGCACGAACGACGCGTTCATCGGACGACCTCCCGGAAGACCTCGCTGAGCCGCGGGACCCGCGGTGTGAACGACCCGACCGTGCCGTGCTGGACGGCACGCTGCAGGACCCGCTGGGCCGTGGTGTCGTCGGCCTCGAACAGGGCGTAGCCGCCGTCGAACTCGCGGACGGTGACGCCCGGTTCGTCCCGGAGCCAGGCGACGTCGCCGTCGACGAGGAGCTCCCACGCCGCGGGACCGGCCTGCTTCCGCAGCTCGTCCTGCGGGCCAGCCGCCCGGATGGTGCCGTCGGCGATCACCACGACGTCGTCGCAGAGCCGCTCGACGACGTCCAACTGGTGGCTCGAGAAGAGCACGGGGGCGCCGCCGGCCGCGGCCTCGCGGAGGACGCTCAGCACGACGTCGACGGCCATCGGGTCGAGTCCGGAGAACGGCTCGTCGAGCACGAGGACCTCGGGGTCGTGCGCGAGCGCCGCGGCGACCTGCACGCGCTGCTGGTTCCCGAGGGAGAGCTTCTCGACGGCGTCGTCGGCGTGCGGCGCGAGGCCGAGCCGGTCGAGCAGGTCGGTGGTGCGGCTCGTGGCCGCGCGCTTGTCCACGCCGTGCAGCCGGGCGAAGTACGTGATCTGCTCGGCGACGGGCATCTTCGGGTACAGCCCGCGCTCCTCGGGCATGTAGCCGAAGCGGCGCCGGTCGGCCGGACCGATCCGGGTGCCGTCGATCGACACCGTGCCGGAGTCGGCCTGCAGCACGCCGAGCAGGATCCGCATCGTCGTGGTCTTACCGGCGCCGTTGCCGCCGACGAAGCCCGTGAGCCGGCCTCGACCGACCGTGAACGTGACGTCGTCGAGCACGCGGCGGTTCCCGTACTGCTTCGTCACCCCTTCGATGGTGAGCATGTCGTTCCCTTCCCCGGCGGGTGGTCCGCCTGCCGTCGACGCTACGGGGAGGGCTGGGGCGGGCGCCTCCTGCTGGGGGCGGGGATTGTCGCTCCGCCGTGCGGCGGAGGGCGTTGGCGTGGCCGGCGTGGCCGGCGTTGCACCCCCGCACGGACGTCGCACCCCGGGGTGGCGGGGCGCGATGTTCGCGCGGGGGTGCGATAGCGGAGCGCGGCGCCGGACGCACAGCCCCCGCGCAGGTCAGCCGGCGACGCCGTGCTCGAACGCCCAGACGACGGCCTGGATGCGGTCGCGCAACCCGAGCTTCTGCAGGGTGTTCGAGACGTGGGTCTTCACCGTGGCCTCCCCGACGTAGAGCTCGCGCGCGATCTCGGCGTTGCTGAGCCCCCGCGCGAGCAGCCGGAGCACCTCCGACTCGCGCTCGGTGAGCCCGGCGGCGACGAGCGCAGCGGCCCCGTCCGCGGCAGCGGTGTCGGCCACCGGAGGGGTGATCACCGTCGCGGTCGCGCGGCTGATCACCCGCCGCGTGACGTCCGGCGCCAGCAGGGCATCCCCCGCGGCGACGGTCCGGACCGCGTCGATCAGCCGTTCGGGGGAGGCGTTCTTCAGCAGGAACCCGCTCGCCCCCGCCTCGAGCGCCTGGAACAGGGCATCGTCGTGGTCGAACGTCGTCAGGATGAGCACTGCCGGCGGGTCCGGCAGCGCCGTGATGCGCCGGGCCGCCTCGAGGCCGTCCACGTTCGGCATCTGCACGTCGAGGCACACCACGTCGGGCCGCTGCGCCAGGACGGTGTCGACCGCTTCGGCGCCGTCGCGGGCCTCGCCGACGACGCGGAAGCCGGGCTCCGACTCGAGGATCACCCGGAAGCCGGCGCGGACGAGGTCCTGGTCGTCCGCCAGCACGATGGTCAGGTCGTCGGTAGCCATGCCCGCACCAGGTAGCCTCCCCGGGCGCGCGGCCCGATCTCGATCCGTCCGCCCACCGCGGCGACGCGTTCGCGCATGCCCACGTGCCCGAGCCCGCTGCCCGTCGTGTTGCGCGCGGCCCGCTCACCGTGGCCGTCGTCGGTGACCTCGACCTCGACACCGTCGTCGAGGTAGCGGACACGCACGTCGGCACGGGCGTCCGGACCGGCGTGCTTGAGCACGTTCGTCACGGCTTCCTGCGCGATCCGGAACGCGACCGCCGACACCGTCGGGGGGACGTCGCGGGTGTCGCCGACGACGACGTACTCGGTCGGGTGGCCCGCGGTCCGCGCGGAGTCGGCGAGCTCGCCGATCCGACCGAGTCCCTCGGTGCTCGGAGCGCCGTGGTCGCCGAGCGCGTCGTCGGACGACCGGAGCGTGCCGAGCATCCGACGGAGCTCCTCGACGGCGGTGCGGGCGCTCTCCTCGACGACGCCGAGCGAGGCGGTCGCCTGCGCCGGGTCGCGGTCGATCACGCGGCGCGCGGCACCGGCCTGCACGCCCATCAGGGACACGTGGTGGGCGACCACGTCGTGCAGCTCACGGGCGATCCGGACGCGTTCGATCGTCACCGCCTGGGCGGCACTCCGCTCGCGCTCGGCGGCGAGCTCGGCGGTGCGTTCGTCGAGCTGGTGCTTCGCGACCGCGGACGCCCACGCTCGGTTGCCCGCGTACCAGGCAGCACCGAAGTAGACGACGTTGATGACGATGTCGATCAGCGAGTACGCGATGGCGGGCGGGATGAGCGAGTCGCCGTCGTTCGGCAGCGCGTTCGGGATCGCCCACCCGAACGAGATCGCGATGAACAGCCACGCGAACATCCCGCCGATGACGACCCAGCGGACGGCCTCGGCCCGGACTCGGTCGGCGCACCACGCCCCGACCGAGTACAGCGCGATGAAGAGGGTGAAGTTGACGACGAAGAGCTCGGGCACCCGCAGGAGCTGCGACGATGCGAATGCCAGCGCGGAGACGATCGCGGCCGACATCGGGAAGCGACGACGGTACGCGATCGGGACGGCGTTCGCGACGATCACGAGCGCGGACACCCACCATGCCGCTTGGTCCTCGCCGTAGACCCCGGCGGAGCCGTACAGCACCGTGGTGATCGTCAGCGCGCCACCGAGCACCAGGGCGAGGACCGCGTCCTGCCGGAGCTCGTGCCGCCCCACCGGCAGCCGTGACCACTCCGCTGTCGTCCCCATGCCGACAACGCTAGCGGGTGCGCGCCCCGGCCTGGAGGCGCGGATCGCGTGACCGACGTCGGTCAC
>NZ_MJGN01000006.1:21047-36847 GCF_001865065.1 Curtobacterium sp. MCBA15_008
GACCGACGTCGGTCACGCGAGCCGCGCCTCCAGGCCACGGCCGTCGGCGGTCCGCAGACCGCACCAGTCAGGCGTCGGCGTCCGCCGGCGTCGCCGTGCGCACCCGCTGCGGCAGCCCTGCGACCGCGGCACGCCAGGCCCACGCCGCCCCGGCGAAGACCAGCGCCGTGACGGCCCACAGCACCCAGGGCACGTCGGTGTCCAACAGTCCGAGCGTCAGCGGGAAGAGCGCCATCCCCACCGAGCTCGCCGTCTGGAACACGCCGATCGCCCGTCCTCGGATCCGCGGGTGCGGCGCCTCGGCCATCACGGCGTTGGCGGCCGGCAGCGCGACCATGTCCGCCACCGCGAGCACCACCGCGACGAGCACGACGAACGACCAGGCCGCGACGCCCTCGAGCGGCGGGAGCACGATGAGCGGCACCGCCGTCAGCCCGGTCAGTGCTGCGCCGACCGCCACCAGGACACCACGGTCCAGGCCGGCCACCCACCGGGTGACCGAGGTCTGCAGGCAGGCGGCCAGCCCGGTCGCGACGGCGAACTGCACCGGGGCGACCGCTGCCGGCATGTGCCACCGCTCGACGAACAGGACGCTCAGGGCGACGTTCGGCAGGACCATCGCCGGGCCGATCAGGAGCTGCCCGAGCGTGATGAGGCGCATCGACCGATCGGCGGCGAACTCGCGGAGCGACCCCGTCCGTTCGTCGTCGAGGTCGCGTGCCACCGGCTCCGTGGCCCGGGCACCGCCGGTGCGCTGCGTCGCGAACACGATCGCGGCGGCGACGCTCGTCACGACGTTCGCGAGGACGAGCCAGCGCAGGCCGTCGTGTCCGCCGCCGGCCAGGGTGATCGCGGCCACCACCGCGCCGGCGCCGAGGGCGGCGGCCTTGGTCGCCTCGAGGAAGGCGAACCACCGCTCGAACGGGCGACCGTCGGAGAGGTCGTGCACGTACGCCGTCCACGACGTCCAGTAGAGGCGCTCCGACGCGTTCGCCAGGAAGATCGCCGCGAAGACCACGACCGGGTCGTGCGCGACGAGGTACAGGGCGAAGCCGGCGGCGGACAGCAGGTTGTTCGTGATCATCGACGCCCGCGCGCCGAACCGGTCGGTGAGCACGCCGCCGAGGAGTCCCACGGGCAGCGCGAGCAGGGACGCGACCGTCGACAGCAGTCCGATCACGGCGAGGGAGAGGTCGGTCGTCAGGGTGAAGTAGACGATCGTCAGCGGCAGCGTGAGGCCGGCGCCGATCGTGTCGACGAGGACCGCGAAGGTGACGAAGCGGTGCTCGGCGAGCGTGGAGAACGAGGCCCGGAAGCGGGCGCGGATGGAGAACACGGGGAGTCCCTCGGAGTCGTCGCGCGGCGTCGGTGCCGCGCGGGCGTACTGGAAGCGCACGGACCGCGTGGTCCGTGTGGAGGGGGAGCCGGCTCAGGTGCCGGCTCAGCGCTTCGTTGCCATGACTCCGCTGTCGTGTCAGAGGTGTTCGGAAAGGTCTCCCGGTGACCGTAGCGCAGGAGTAGCCTCCCGCCAACCGAGCAGGGGAGACACCATGCAGTTCCTCGTCAACGTCATCGACGACGGGCAGGCCGAGGCCACCGGCCGGACCGAGTCCGGCACCCAGGCCGAGATGGACGCGGTCGACGCCTTCAACACGAGACTCGGCGACGCGATCGTGTTCGCCGCCGGGGTCTCCGCGCCCGCCGACGCGACCGTGGTCGACGCCCGCTCCGGCACGACCAGCACCACCCCCGGGCCGGTCGTCGCCGCTGATCGCTTCGCCGCCGGGTTCTGGGTCATGGACCTGCCGGATGCCGAGACCGCGCTCCGTGTGGCGGGCGAGGCATCGGCGGCGTGCAACCGGACGATCGAGCTGCGGCCGCTCCTCTGATCCGCAGCCCGAGCGCCGCGCACGCCGCGGTGACGAGTGCGGCGACCGCGAACACGACGGGGGCGCCGGACGAGCCGAGCAGCGCTCCGGCCGCGGCGGCTCCACCGGCCTGCCCGAGGACGAGCGCCACGAAGAGCACTGACGTGCCGGCCGACGCCCGGTCCGGATCGATCTCGGTCGTCCACGCGATCAGGGCCCCGGTCGCCGCGGTGTAACCCCAACCGAACACCGCGCAGGCCGCGAGCGCGAGCGGGGTCGACTGCGGCGCGGTCCCGAGCGCGAGGACGGCGAGTGCCACCGCTGCCGTCGTGACGGCCCACTGCCCCCGCGCACGCAGCCGACTGGTCCACGGCGCCGTCACCACCACGGCCGCGCCGCCGAGACCGAGCGCGATCCACGCGGACACCGACACGACGACCGGGGCGCCGGCGTCGACGAGCACCGAGCGACCGTAGGTCCACACCACCGCCGACCCGGCGCCGAAGAGCAGCGCGACCGCGAGCACCGCGCCGTGTGCTCGCCACCACGCGGTGTCCGGCACGGGGGTCCGGGTCGTGTGGCCGGGCCGACCGCCCCGCGTCGACACGAGCAGCACGGCGCCGACCACCAGGGCGAACACGCCCGAGCTCGCCCACGCCGTCCGCCAGTCGGGCAGGAGCACCAGCGCGAGGACGCCGGCGCCGACGAGCCCCGGACCCGTGCCGGAGTTCACCACCGCCTGCGCGCGGCCCTGTGCGGCAGCGGGGAGCCGTGCGGCGACGAGCTGCACCAGGGCGGGCGACGCGAGTCCGGCGCCGCCCGAGGCCACGACGCACGCGACACCGAACGACACCGGTGCGACGGCGGCCGCCATGCCGAGCGCGCCACCCCCGGCGACCACGGCCGCCACGGCGACGAGGACGCGGGGGACCCGCGCGGCCAGGACGAACCCGGCGAGCGCGGCCAGGCAGTACATCGCCGAGGCGCCGGACGAGATCCAGCCGGCTGCGTCCGAGCGCAGGGCGAGGTCGCGCTGCACGTCGGGCAGGAAGAGGCCGTAGACGAGCCGCACGAGTCCGTACGTCGCCGCGATGAGGCCGAGCCCGGACGCGAGTACGACCCGCTGCCGTGACGAAAACGATCGTTTCACTTTTGAGAGCCTAGGGTGCTTCCATGGCGATGCGTCCAGGAACCGAGCAGAAGCTCCTCGACGCCGCGGAGGAGCTCTTCTTCACACGGGGCATCGCCGCGACGCCGATCGACGCGGTGCTCGAGCGCGCCGGGATCTCCAGCGCCACGCTCTACCGCGGGTACGCCAGCAAGGAAGCCCTGGTCGCCGCCGCACTCCGGCGACGGCACGACGACTGGGTGGCGACGTGGGAGCGCGTCGCCGAAGGGGCCACGGACGACCGGAGCCGGTTGCTGTCGGTCTTCGACGCGCTGGACGCCTACCGGTCCACTCCCGCCGGGTCGCGGTGGTGCGCGTTCCTCGGCACCGCCGCCGAGTACGCCGACGCTCCCGGTGACGTCCGAGCCGTGCTCGACCTCGAGACGGGCACACTGCGCGGCCGGCTCCTCGGTCTCGCGGGCCCCGTGGTCGGCGACGCCGCGGCGCTCGCCGACCAGCTGGTGCTCGTCGTGTCGGGCTACCTCGCGATGCGCCTGCGCGATCCGGCGCTCGACACCGAGACCGCCCGGACGGTCGCTGCGGCGCTCGTCGACACGGCGACCGCCGAGGTCAGCGGTGCACCAGCGGCGCGACCTGCTCGGCCAGCAGCCCGAGACCGATGAGCACCATGAGCACGCCGGACACCTTCGTCACCACCACGCTCGCCCTCGGCCGTGACCCGAGGATCCGCCGCGCCGCTAGCGCGACGAGCAGGTAGACCACGGCGCAGTCGAGCAGGTGCAGGCTGCCGAGCACGCCCATCTGCACCGGGGCCGGCCAGCCGTGCGGTGACACGAACTGCGGCAGGAGCGCCAGCAGCAGCAGGACCCCCTTCGGGTTGATGCCGCTCACGCCGGCGCCGCGGAGGAAGCGGGTCCGCGCACTCGTCCCCACCGGACGGTCACTGGCCGCGACGACCGCGCCGGCGCGGGCCAGCAACGTGCTCGCCCCGAGGTACAGCAGGTACGCCGCTCCGGCCAGGGTCAGGACCGCCAGTGCCGCCGGGTACTCCGTCACGAGCGCACCGATGCCGAGCGCGACGACGATCACGACGACCACGTAGCCGCTCACCATGCCGAGGATCGACGGCACCACGGACCGCGGTTGCAGTCCGGCCGCGATGGCGTACGCCCAGTCCGCGCCGGGCGTCAGGGCGAGCAGGAGCGCCACCGTCCAGAACTGGAGCATCAGGGTCAGGTCCACGATCCGAGACGCTACGGCGGATCCGGTGGGATGTGCTCCGATCCTCCCGCGCGACACCCGGTTCGTCTGCGATGATTCCCGGCATGGACGCACTCGACCGGGAGATCCTCTCACTGCTGCAGCACGACGGTCGGATGAGCGCCACCGATCTGGCATCCGAGGTCGGTCTCAGCCTCTCGAGCTGCCACCGCCGCCTGAAGGCGCTCGAGCAGTCCGGCGCGATCGAGCGCTACCGTGCCGTGGTCGCACCCGAGGCGGTCGGGCTGCACTTCGAGGCGATCGTGTTCGTCACCCTCGGCCGCACCGACCTCGAGACCATCGCCGGCTTCGAGGAGCGGGTCCGGTCGATGCCGAACGTGGTCGAGGCGCAGCGGCTCTTCGGCGACCCGGACTACCTCCTGCGTGTCCTCACACGAGACCTCGCCGCCTACCAGGTCTTCTACGACACCGAACTCGGTACGTTGCCCGGTGTGCAGCGACTCTCCTCGACACTCGTGATGAAACGCGTGACCTCCGACGGCACCGTCCCGCTCGGATGAGCGGCTCGCGCGCGGCACGGGTCACCCGCAGGTCGCTCCTCGCCGGCGGCGTCGCGGTCCTCGGCGCCGCAGCGGTCGGCGAGGCGGTGAACCTGCGCCTGCTGCCCGGTCGGTCGACGATGTACCGCGCGCTCGGTCTCGACGGTCCAGCGGGGACCATCCCCGACGCCACGCCGGTCCCCTCGACCTCGGGCTCGTTCGTCTCCACCGCGCGGGCGGGCCGGACCGTCGGTTGGACCGTCGCGGCCCCGCACACGGACGCGCCCCTGCCGATCGCGGTCGCCCTGCACGGGTACGGCAGCGGTCACGGCGACTTCTTCGGCACCCACCTCGGGTACGACCGCTTCCTCGCCGCGCACGTCGCCGCCGGGGGTGCGCCGTTCGCGATCGCCGCGGTCGACGGCGGCAACCGGTACTGGCACCGACGGGCGGACGGCGACGACCCCGCGACGATGGTCGTCGACGAGTTCCTCCCGCTCCTCGCCCGCCGGGGCTTCGACACCACGCGCCTGGCGTTCGTCGGCAACTCGATGGGCGGGTACGGCGCCCTGCACCTCGGGGGCGTGCTCGGCTCGGCGCACGTGCGGGCGGTGTCCGCGATCAGTCCGGCGCTCTGGACGTCGGCGGGCGACACCGCGCGCGGGGCCTTCGACGACGCGGCCGACTTCCGTGCGAACACCGTGCTCGGTCGGCAGCACGCGCTCGACGGTGTCGCGGTCCGGGTGGACTGCGGCACGGGCGACGGCTTCGAGCCGGCGGTCCGGACCTACGTGGACGGCTTCACCCGCCGCCCGTCCGGCGGGTTCGAGCCCGGAGGGCACACGCACGCGTACTGGCGCCGCATGGCCCCGCAGCAACTCGCGTTCCTGGCGCACCACCTGCACGCCTGACCGGCGAGCGTCGGGGCTGCGTCAGGCGCGCCCGCGGTTGCGCCGGCGGATCTCCTTCGGCGCCCGCCCCGCCATGAACGAGCGAGCCGGGTCGACCAGGAACCCCTGCCGGAGCGCCTCGCGTCCGACGAGCATCCGGAAGCCCATCTGGTCGCGGTTGCTCAGCGTGACCTCAGCCTGGAACACCCGCCCGGCGAGGGCGATCT
Source organism: Curtobacterium sp. MCBA15_008 (assembly GCF_001865065.1). Lineage (GTDB taxonomy): Bacteria > Actinomycetota > Actinomycetes > Actinomycetales > Microbacteriaceae > Curtobacterium. Next base: position 26,922 of record NZ_MJGN01000006.1, read on the forward strand.
CGGTCAGCACGACGATCCGCTCCTGGGTGTGGCCCGTCGAACTCCGCACGGAGCGGCGGTCGTGCACGTCGCACTCGATCGTGGCGGCGTCCGCGTCGGTGTCCTGCCACGGGTGCACCGAGAACCGCACCCGGTCGCCGGGGAGCTCCTCGAGGTCGAACGCGTGCAGCGCCGAACTCCGGGCTCCAGTGTCGAGCTTGACCTTGATCCACGGGATCCCCAGGTCGGGCAGCCCCGCCCACTCCCGCCAACCGGCGACGACGAGACCGCCGTTCGGGGACTTCGGAGCGCGGGCCATGTGCCCATCCTGTCGCATGCTTGGATGGAGCGTCGTCGCCCCCTCGTACCCAGACCCCGCGGAGCCGCACCGATGAAACTCGCCATCCTGTCGCGGGCCCCGCACGCGTACTCGACCGAGCGCCTCCGGGCCGCTGCGATCGACCGGGGGCACGAGGTGAAGGTGCTCAACACCCTGCGGTTCGCGATCGACCTGTCCGGCGAGGACCCCGACCTGCTGTACCGCGGCAAGCTCCTCAGCGACTACGACGCCGTCCTGCCCCGCATCGGGAACTCGATCACGTACTACGGCACCGCCGTCGTGCGGCAGTTCGAGCAGATGGACGTGTACACGCCGAACACCGCGACGGGCATCACGAACTCGCGCGACAAGCTCCGGGCGAACCAGATCCTGTCGCGGCACCACATCGGCATGCCGGCGACGACGTTCGTGAACAGCCGCGCCGATGTGCGCGGCGCGATCGAACGGGTCGGCGGGGCGCCGGTCGTGATCAAGCTCCTCGAGGGCACGCAGGGCATCGGCGTGATCCTGGCGCCGGAGGAGAAGGTGGCAGAGTCGATCGTCGAGACGCTGCACTCGACGAAGCAGAACGTCCTCATCCAGTCCTTCATCTCGGAGAGCCGCGGCAAGGACATCCGTGCCCTCGTGGTCGGTGACCGGGTCGTCGCGGCGATGCGTCGGAGTGCCTCCGGCGACGAGTTCCGGTCGAACGTGCACCGCGGCGGCACCGTCGAGAAGGTCACCCTGACGCCCGAGTACGAAGAGGCCGCTGTCCGTTCGGCGCAGATCATGGGCCTTCGGGTCGCGGGCGTCGACATGCTCGAGGGCAACGACGGACCCCTCGTGATGGAGGTCAACTCGTCGCCGGGGCTCGAGGGCATCGAGCGGGCGACCAGCCTCGACGTCGCGGGCGCGATCATCGACTTCATCGGCAACCAGGTCGCCTTCCCGGAGATCGACGTCCGCCAGCGGCTGACGGTCTCGACGGGGTACGGCGTGGCCGAACTCCTGGTGCACACCAACGCGGAACTGGTCGGGAAGACGATCAAGGAGTCCGGGCTCTGGGACCGCGACATCACCGTGCTGACCCTGCACCGCGGCGCCACCGTCATCCCGAACCCCCGCAGCGGCGTCGAGCTGCAGGCCGGTGACCGGCTGCTCTGCTTCGGCAAGCTCGAGGAGATGCGGTCGATGGTGCCCGACCGCCGACGCCGTCGCAGCAAGGTCCGGAAGCTCCCGAAGGACGCCTGACACCGGCGGCCCAGCGCTCCCGGATCGCGCTTCCAGGCTGGATGGGGAAGTATGTATCGGTGACGATCATGACGGAACGGCCGGTCGACCAGGCGACGAGCAACGATCCGGAGCGGCCGGGCAACGCCACGGCGAAGCACCAGAACGTCTCGCTGCTGTCCGTGGCGACCACCACGGCCGAGCGGGTGACGACCTCGGCCGACATCGAGGCGCGCCTCCGCGGCGTCCTTCGTCGCCTCCGTCTGCCGATGGGGCTGCTCGAACGCGTCGCCGGTGTCACCGAGCGCCGCAACTGGGGCGAGGGCCAGACCTTCCAGGACGCCGCGATCGACGCCGGCCGTCGCGCGATGGCCGAGGCGGGTGTCCGCCCCGAGGACATCGGCCTGCTCATCAACACGTCGGTGACCCGTCCGCACCTCGAGCCGTCCGTCGCGGTCCGCCTGCACCACGGTCTCGGCCTGCCGACGTCGGCGATCAACTTCGACATCGCGAACGCGTGCCTCGGGTTCGTCAACGCGATGAGCGTCGCCGCGGGCATGATCGACTCCGGCCAGATCAAGTACGCGCTCGTCGTGGACGGTGAGGACGCCGACCAGGTGCAGCTCAACACGATCGACCGCCTGAACCAGGGCGGCCGGAACCGCAAGGACTTCATGAGCGAGTTCGCGAGCCTGACCCTCGGGTCCGGTGCCGCGGCCGCCGTGCTCGGCCCGTCCGACGCGCACCCCGAGGGGCACCGCATCGTGGGCGGCGTCACCCGCGCCGCGACGCAGTGGTACGACCTCTGCGTGGGCAGCGTGGACGGCATGTTCACCGACGCGAAGATGCTGCTCAAGGGCGGCATGGAGCTCGTGGTCGCCGCCTGGAACGAGGCCCGCGCACACTTCGACTGGGCCGACATGGACCGGTACGTGCTGCACCAGGTCTCCGACGTGCACACGAACGCCTTCGTCGAGGCGATCGGCATCCCGCGCGACAAGGTCCCGACGACCTACCAGCGGTTCGGCAACGTCGGTCCGGCGTCGATCCCGATCACCCTGGCGGACGAGGTCGCGAACGGGGGCATCACCCGCGGCGACCGGGTCTTCCTCGGCGGTGTCGGTTCCGGCATCAACACGGCGATGATGGAACTGCGCTGGTGAGGTCCGGCCTCCCGCGCGTCGCCGCTGCCACGGCTCCGGCGACGCTCCCGCCGCCCCTGCCCGGACTCGACCCCGCCTGGTCGCGTCTCGTGACCGTCCCCGGTGTCGCTGCTGACGGGCCGGGAGGCACGACTCGCCCCGCGCGCACCTGGCACCTCCTCGACACGGCCGGTTCCCTCGACGCGCTCGGCGTGCGCCCGGTGGGCACCCTGCTCTGCGTGCACGGGAACCCCACCTGGTCGTACCTGTGGCGGTCCGTCGCCGCGCGGTCGCTCGAGGTCGCCCGTGCGGGCGGTCCGGCGTGGCGGGTCGTCGCGGTCGACCAGCTCGACATGGGCTTCTCGGAGCGCACCGGGCGCCAGCGCGGCCTGCCCGAACGCGTCCGCGACCTCGGCGCGCTGACCGACGAACTCGGGCTCACCGGCCCGGTGGTGACCCTCGGCCACGACTGGGGCGGCGTCGTCTCGCTCGGCTGGGCCGTCGACCACCCGGACCTCGTGGTGGCGGTCGCGACGTGCAACACCGCCGTGCACCAGCCCGCCGATGCCCCGATCCCGGCGCCGCTCCGGCTGGCGCTCCGTCCGGGGTTGCTCGGCCGGGCGACCGTCGTGACGCCGGCGTTCCTCGAGACGACGCTCGCGATCGCACACCCGAAGCTCGACCGTCCGACGGCCGACGCGTACCGGGCGCCGTACCGCGGCGCCGCCCGTCGCGGGGGGATCGGCGGGTTCGTCGCCGACATCCCCGTCGACCAGACGCACCCGAGCGCCCCCGAACTCGACCGGATCGCCGCGGGGGTCGCGGCGCTCGACGTCCCCGCGCTCCTCATGTGGGGCCCGCGCGACCCCGTGTTCCTCGAGCGGTACCTCGACGACCTCGCCGAGCGGCTGCCCCAGGCCGACGTGCACCGCTTCGAGGGCGCCGGGCACCTGCTGCCGGACGACGCCGACGTCGCCGGGACGGTCTTCGAGTGGCTCGGCGACCACCTGCCGGACGGCCACGTGCCCGCGCGGGACGAGCCGCGCCTCCGGGCCGGCACCGAGGCCGCGACGGACGCGAGCCGCCCCCTGTGGGCTGCGCTCGACGACCTGCGCGACAGCGACGAACCCGCGTTGGTCGAGATGGCCGCACCCGGCGGGGTCCGTACCGTCTCGTGGCGACTGCTCGCGCGCCGGGTCGAGGAGATCGCGGCCGGACTCGCGGACCTCGGCGTGCGCTCGGGCGACCGTGTCTCGCTGCTCGTCACGCCCGGAGCCGACCTGACCGCCGTCCTCTACGCGTGCGTCCGGATCGGCGCAGTCGTCGTCGTGGCCGATGCCGGACTCGGGCTGCGCGGGCTGACCCGTGCCGTCCGCGGAGCCCGTCCCGACTGGGTCATCGGGGCCCTGCCCGGGCTCGTTGCCGCCCGCGCGCTCGGGTGGCCGGGCCGACGCATCGCGACCGTCTCGCTGCCCGGAGCCGCACGTCGGGCGCTCCGTGTCGAGCACACGCTCGTCGACGTCGCCCGTCGTGGTGCGGCGCAGCTCGCGGCGGGCGCGGCCCTGCCGGCCGTCCCCGCGTCGGACGCACTCGCGGCGGTCCTCTTCACCTCCGGGTCGACCGGGCCGGCGAAGGGCGTCGTGTACACGCACGGGCAGCTCGGCGCCGTCCGCGACGCCCTCGCGACCCAGTACGACATCGGCGTCGGCACCGGACTCGTCGCCGGGTTCGCGCCGTTCGCCCTGCTCGGGCCGGCGCTCGGCGCACGGTCGGTGGCACCCGACATGGACGTCACCGCGCCCCGCACGCTCACGGCGACGGCGGTCGCTGCGTCGGTGACGGCCGCCGACGCGACCGTGGTGTTCCTGTCCCCGGCGGCGCTCGCGAACGTGGTGGCGACGGCCGCCGCGCTGACGGACGCCGACCGCCAGGCGCTCGGCCGCGTGCGGCTGTTCCTGTCGGCCGGTGCCCCGGTGTCGGCCGCGCTGCTGACCGCGGCGACCGACCTCATGCCGAACGCGAGCGCGCACACCCCCTACGGCATGACCGAGGGGCTGCTCATGACGGACGTCGACCTCGACGGGGTGCTGGCCGCGTCGGAGTCCGCCGACGAGGGGATCTGCGTCGGGGTCCCGGCCGCGAACGTGCGCGTCCGGATCGCGCCGCTCGACGATGCCGGACGGCCGACCGGGTCCCCGACCGACGCGGCTGGCGTCACCGGCGAGATCGTCGTCGCGGCACCGCACGTGCGGGAGCGGTACGACCGGCTCTGGCGGACGAACCGGGTGTCACGGCTCGGCGTGGACGACCCCCGCGGCCACCGCACCGGTGACGTCGGACACCTCGACGCGTCGGGCCGGCTCTGGGTCGAGGGACGGCTGCAGCACGTGCTGACCACCCCGTCCGGCGTCGTCACGCCGGTCGGTCCCGAGCAGCGCATCGAGCGTGTGGACGGCGTCGGACGAGCGGGTCTCGCCGGGATCGGACCAAGCGGGACGCAGCAGGCCGTCGCCGTCGTCGAGACCACCGGGCAGGGCCCTGCGCGTGGTCGTGTTCGTCGCCGTCCGGGGCTCGCCGAACCGGCGCTGGCCGCAGCGGTCCGGGCTGCCGCGGGGGTCCCGCTCGCCGCGGTGCTGACCGTGCCCGTGCTGCCGACGGACATCCGGCACAACTCCAAGGTCGACCGTGCGCGGCTGTCCCGGTGGGCGGCGTCGGTGCTCTCCGGCGGACGGATGGTCCGGCCGTGACCGGCGCGTGCGGTGCGTGCGGTGCGTGCGGTGCGCGCGGTGCGTGCTCACGCGCTCAGCGACACTTCACGGGCCGTCGGGCGCGTGAACTGTCGCTCAGCGCGAAACGGCGAACCGCCGCGGTGCTCTCCGGCGGACGGATGGTCCGGCCGTGACCGTCCTCGTCACCGGGGCGAGCGGGTTCCTCGGGCAGGCGACGGCCGCGGCCGTGCGGGACGCCGGGCACGAGGTCCGGACGTTCCAGCGCCGGCCCTCCGGGGTGTCCGGGGCGTCCGACGTGCTCGGCTCGATGACCGACCCCGACGCGATCCGCCGCGCCGTCGACGGCGTCGAGGCCGTCGTGCACCTCGCCGCGAAGGTCTCGCTCGCGGGTGACCCGGCCGACTTCGTCCGCGTGAACGTCGACGGCACCCGGGCACTCGTCGACGCGGCCCGACAGGCCGGGGCCCGTCGCTTCGTGTTCGTCTCCTCGCCCTCCGTCGCGCACACCGGGTCGTCGCTCGTCGGTGCGGGTGCCGGTCCGGCCGAACCGGCTCGTGCGCGTGGCGACTACGCCCGCACGAAGGCCGCCGCCGAGCTCGTCGCCCTCGGCGCCGACGCCCCGGGGTTCGCCGTCGTCGCCGTCCGGCCGCACCTGGTGTGGGGGCCGGGCGACACGCAGCTCGTGGGACGGATCGTCGACCGCGCTCGGACCGGCCGGCTGCCGGTGCTCGACTCCGGCGCAGCCCTCATCGACACGCTCTACGTCGACAACGCCGCGTCCGCGATGGTCGCCACGCTGACGCACGCCGCCGACGAGGGGGTGCACGGGAACGCCTACGTCGTGACGAACGGTGAGCCGAGGCCGGTCGCCGAGCTGCTCGCCGGGATCTGCACGGCGTCCGGTGTGCCGGCGCCGCGGTTGCACGTGCCGGCGGGGGTTGCCCGGGCCGCCGGGTCGCTCGTCGAGGCCGTGTGGCGGGTGCGCCCGGGGCAGGACGAGCCGCCGATGACGCGGTTCCTCGCGGAGCAGCTGTCGACGGCGCACTGGTTCGACCAGCGCCGGACCCGTCGCGACCTGCAGTGGGCGCCGGCGGTGTCGATCGACGAGGGCCTGGCACGGCTGGCGGCGGCCGCGGCGGCCAGCCCGGCCCCGGCCCGTACCCGAACCTCGGGCTGAGCGACACTTCTCGGGTGCTGGGCCGCGAGAACTGTCGCGCACCCCGAATCTCCGACCCGCGCGGCCGGGTCTCGGGCCGGCGCAGCCGAGCTCAGGCCTGGTCGGCCGCCACGTAGACCCAGGCGGTCCACCCCGACGCGAGCGTGACCCGGATGCGCTGGTAGTCGGCGACCTCGTACCGGTCGACCGCGCCGAGCTGCCACTCGTACCCGAGGGCGAGGACCGAGCCCTCGACGACGTCGCCCGCGGAGCCCCGTCGCAGGATCGGGTGCCGGTCGGACCCACTCGTCCGGATGACCTCCGGGTCGGTGATGGTCACCCACTCGAGGCGCCACCCCGGCAGCGCGTCCGGTTCGGTCGGCACGTGCCCGCCGAACAACGACTCCTGCACGAGCGGCTGCCGGAGCGTGCCGTACGAGAACACCCGCTGCGTCTGGCCGGGCAGGGGAGCGGGCCGCTTGATCGGCTTCGGACCGATCGTCGGCGTCGACGTCCACACGAGGGCTCCCGCGACGCCCGTCAACCCGAGGTGCAGCAGCCCGATGACGCCCAGGACGCTGCCCCAGATGACCCCGGACGTGTCGCCGGGGCAGGGCTCGGGGAACCCGTCTTCGTCGAACGGTCCGCACATCGCGTTCCCGTTCGTCACACCGACGGCGATCGCGATGACGCCGACGACGAGGCAGACCAGCGCGAACACGCCGAGACCGAGGACCCAGCGCTGGCCGGGGGAGAGACGCTTCACGTCGCGAGGGTAGCGGACTGGAGGCACGCACCACGCGAGCCGACCGGCTCACGTGATCCGCGCCTCCAGTCCGGCGACGTCACCCGCAGAACTCCGTCGGCGGCGACTGATCCACCTTGCTCACCCAGACCGAGTCAGCTCGGTCGCCGGAGCCGACCGGCGGGAAGCGGAAGCTGACGAACACGCCGTTGATCGTCGTCGTCCAGCCGCCGTAGGGCGAGTCCGACGGCTGGGCGTCGTCGTTGCCCGGTTCCGTGTAGTGCAGGTCGGGGTACGCCGCCCGCAACTCGGCGAGCGTGCTGCCGACGCCCAGTCCAGCGGCCGTCGTGGGGCCGTTGCCCTGAGCGTCCGGGGCGCCGGTCCCGATCGCGACACTCTGCACCGTGCCGTCGTCCGCCCGGACCACCGTCAGTTCCGGGAAGTCCTGCGACAGCCAGAAGGTGACAGCCGGGTTGAGGCAGGGCTCGGGCGAGTAGATCCCGTCCAGGTCGTCGGTCTCGGCGGCGTCCTCCCCACCGAGCGCGATCGGCCCGACCTCGCTCCCCGAGATCGTCCAGGTGGACGGATCGGACAGCGCGTACGGCGGCCGGGTCGACGTGGGCGACGGTGTCGAGGTCGGCGTCGGGCGTCCCACGACCGGCGCCCCGGAAGGGGTCTCGGTCGGGGTCGGCTCGACGGTGGGCGTGGCGGTCGGCACCGGCTCGGCGGTGATCGACGTCGGGATGAGGCCGAGCGCGACCCCGCCGCCGGCGGCACCGAGCAGGAGCACTCCCACGACGCCGATCGCGATGCCCGCACGACGTCCGTGTCGCTTCGGGCGAGGGGTGGCCCGCTCGAGGACGTTCTGCTTCATCGAGACGAGCATGCGTTGCAGGTCGTCTCCCTCGGGGGGTTCAGTGTTCATCGTGCGTCACCGCCTTCTTGAGTCGTCGGCGGGACCGGGAGACCCGCTGGGTGACCGCTCCGACGCTGAGTCCGAGCAGTTGGGCGGCTTCCGCGTAGGAGTACCCCTGCAGCAGGCAGAGTTCGCAGATCCGGCGGTCGGTGTCCGGGAGGGCGGCGATCTCGTCGCGCACCCAGCGGAGCTGTTCGGAGGCCTCGGTCGTGTCGCCGGGCGCAGCGAGCTCGGCGGGCAGTTCGTCGCCGGCGTTCTTCGCGGTGCGGCGGCCGGTGTTCCTGGCGTGGTTGCGGCACACCACCAGGAGCCACGGCAGCAGGCTGCCGGTGGGGAGCTGGAGCCCGTCGGCGCGTTGCCAGAGGGTCAGGAACGTGTCCTGGACGATCTCCTCGACGTCCTGACGGCTGCCCGCGATCGCCCACGCGTACCGGGTGAGTGTCGGCGCGAAGCGGTCGAACGCCGTCGCGAGCGCTGCTCTGTCCCCCGAGGCGAGGCGCCGTGCGAGGCCGGCGTCGTCTTCTGCGGTGTTGTCCACGGTGCTCCCTTCACTACGACAATGTCGGGAGAACGCCGAACATGACACGGATCACGACGCGAGTCGTCCACGTCGTGATCCATGTGTGATGCGCCGGAGGCGTCAGCGGTGTCGGTTCGCCGCCTTCGCGAGCTTCTTGCCGAGCTTCTTCCGGCCCTTTCGGGCGCGCGGGTCGTTCCAGATCCGCCGCGCGGTCTCGGCCTTGGAGGTCTTGATCACCGGACGGTTGGCACGGGAACCGAACCAGAAGCCGATGAGGACGATCGCGCCGATCAGGATGATGCGGTTGCGCATGGTGGTGCTCCTTCGTTGGTGGTGCACGGGTTCGGCGCGTCAGCCGGTGAAGCGGTTCCAGAGCTCGGTGACGATCGGCCAGACGTCACCGGCGCGGTCGGCGGACCCGATCGCGACGAGGACGATCGGCACGATCGTGACGGCGATGGCCACGAGGACGGCGAGCACGACGGCCGAGGCGGCGGTCGCGGTGTGCCGTCGGGTGAAGGCCAGAACGAGCAGCGCGAGGACGACCAACGACCCCGCGATCGTGACGAGTGCCACCCGCACGAACGGGAACGGCACGAGTCCCGAGGTGGTCGCCGTGACGCCGCCGAGGAACCCGACGAGGGGCAGGAACGCCCCGAGTGCGGTGCCGAGGACCAGGACCACGCCGATGCCCGAGGCGATCCAGACGCCGCGTGGCCGGGGACGGCGGAGCTTGGTCCGGCGGTTCCCGGACCAGGCGGTGGTCACGGCTGCTCCCGGCGGTGCCGGGCGGCGTCGCCGTCCGCGGCGGTCGCGGCCGCGTCGGCGGAGTCGGCAGCAGCGGATGCGGCGTCCTCAGCGGCGTCGGCGGCGTCCTCAGCGGCGTCCGCAGCCGCGGCCGCACGATCGGCTGGGGCGGTGGATGCCGTGTCGCGGACGGTCTCGACCGCGTCGGCGGCTCGGTCCCGGGTGCGCTCGACCGCGTCAGCGGCTCGGTCCCGCGTGCTCTCGGCGGCGTCGACCACGACGTCGCGGGCCTGCTCCGCGGCGTCCTTCGCGGACGACGCGGCGTCGGCGGCCTGCTCCGAGGCCCGGGCGAGCGACTCGGAGGCGGCGTCACGCACGTCCTCGGTGGTGTCGGCGGCGGTCTCGACGACACGCTTCGTGGTCTCGGCGGTGGCGTCGGCCGC
>NZ_MJGN01000006.1:37451-105020 GCF_001865065.1 Curtobacterium sp. MCBA15_008
GCGTCGGCCGCACGCTTCGAGGCATCGGCGGTCGCGGACGCTGCACGCTTGGTGGCGTCGGCGGTGGCGTCCGCGGTGCGCTTGGTCACGTCGGCGGTCGCCGCGGCAGCGCGCTTCGTCGCGTCCGCCGTGGTCTCGGCGGCCTGCTTGACCGCGTCGCCGGTGGTCTCGGCCGCCTGCTTGACGGCGTCGGTCGCGGCCTCGGTCGCGCGGCCCAGCGGTGACTGCTCGTCGTCGAAGGGACCGTGCACGTCGAGGACGCGGACGTCCACGCTCGTCGGGAGCTCGGAAACCTGCCGCGTCGCGGCTGTCACCTGCTTCCGCACCTCGTCGGCGACGTGGAGCACGGGCTCCGGGTAGCTGACGACGATGGAGACCTGCACGCCGAGCGCGCCGTCGTCCTCGTCGACCTGCACGCCGGCGGTGCCGGCGCTCCGGCCGAGCTGCTTGCGGAACTGGTCGGCTGCACGGGCGGCGATCCCGCCGAGGTGGTGCACACCGGGCACGCCGAGTGCGGTCTCCGCTGCCGTCCGGGCGACGATCGTGACGGTGCTCGCGTCGTCGGGCAACGGCTCCGTGAGCTCCGCGGGCAGTGCCACCTCGGTGACCTGCGTGTGCGCGTTCGGGTCGTGCTGCATGGTTCTCTCCTCGTTCGGGTTCCGCCGGAACGCATCGGGGCACTCGACTGCGCGAGTGCCCCGACACGGTTCGTGCGACCTACTTCTTGAAGACGTCCTTGACGTCCTCGCCGGTCTGCTTGGCGCTCGCGGCGGCCTGGTCCTTCTTGCCCTCGGCGACCTTGGAGTCGTCGTTGGTGGCGTTGCCGAGCGCTTCCTTCGCCTTGCCGGCGAGGTCCTGTGCAGCGTTCTTGATCTTGTCGTCGAGTCCCATGACGGGTCCTTTCTTCGGCGGGCGTGCGCCCGGTGGGTGTGCTGGATGGGCCGGGAGGCCCGTGGTGCGTCGTGCCGACGGGTGTCAGCGGACGCGGGTCGGCTTCGCGAGCGCGGAGCGGGTGCCGCCGGTGAGGTGCACGAGCACCGGTACCTGGCGGCCGAGCGTGCGGTCCAGGACCGCGACCGCCCGGTCGACGGCGTCGAGCACGGTGACCGCGTCGCCGCCGCGGCGGACGGCGACCCGGATCCGAGCAGCACGCTGCCGGCGGACGAGGTAGGTGTCGACCCGCGAGCCGACGACGTCACGGACGCCGGAGAGCTCGTGGTCGAGGACGTCGCGGACGAGCGCCACGTTGACGGTCACCGCGTCGTCGCCGGAGCGTTCCCGGACGGCGACCGAGGTACCGCCACCGCCACGCGTGAACACCCACACGAGGGCGAGCACGATGACGAGGGCGCATGCACCGGCGATGATCCACAGCGAGGACGCGGGTACGTCGAGGCTGCGGGGGAGGTCGACGTAGGGGGCGGTCGCGTCGCGGACGGCGGGCAGGACGCCCGCGCCGATGACGAGTCCGACGACGACGGCGACCAGGCCGAGCACGAGGAGGATGATCCGGTTGAGGGTCCGGTTGCTCTTGGTCATGCGAGGGTTCCCTTCTCCTCGACCCGGACGCGGACGCTCCGGCCGAATCGTTCGTCGAGACCGCTGAGCCGGTCGCGGACGGCGTCGCGGACGACGCCCTCGTCGACGGGCATCCCGGTGACGGGGACCACGCGGACCTCGGTCCGGCGACCACGTGCGGTCGCCGAGGCGTTGCCCTCGGGCACGCCCGCGGCGGTGCCGGCCGCGTTCGCCGCGGTCGAGGCCAGGATGCGGCTATCGATGATGACGGCACCGCGCTCGTGTTCGACGACGGAGCGGTGCTGCCGGCCGGGCTTGAGCGCGAGGACGATCAGCACGACCCCGAGGACGATCAGCACGACGGCGACGACCTCGGCGATCGTCAGGAACGCCGCGTCGGGCCGGAGTGCCGCGTCGACCGCGGACTGCGGGTCGGCGAGGAGCGGAGGTCGGCCGATCGCCCGGAGGACGGACTCAGTGCCGATCCACGCCGCGACGAGGACGAGCACGACGAGGGCGACGGCCACGGCGGTCGAGCGGGAGCGGTGGACGCTCCGGCGACGGATGCGCCGTTCCACGGAACCGTTGCTCATGATGGCCTCCTAGACGGTCCGGGTCTCGCGCTCGCGCACGATCCCGGTGAGTTCGATGTGGGCACTGCCGACGCGACGGCCGGTGAGGTCACCCACGCGGCCCTTGACCTCCTCGGCGACCCGGGCGGAGCGGCCGACGATGTCGTCGCCCGCCGAGATCGGGCCGGTGATGTCGAGGGAGAGTGCGCCGGACGCGTCGCCGAGTCCGACCCGCACCCGCTTGGCGGGGGCGCCGAGCCGTTCGGCTGCGACGGCCCGCGCCAGCGAGGTCAGTGCGCGAGCGGTGATCTCGACGCGGCCCGCGACAGCAGTAGACGAGACGCCGTCCGGGCCGGGGGTCATCGTGAGCTCCGGCGCCCGGTCAGCACGTCGGCGAGGGCACCGCGGTCGATGCGGCCGGTCACGAGCGCGGCCACGAGGGCCCCGACCGCTCCGAACACGACCACGAGCACGAAGCCCCAGAAGCCGAACTGCAGTGCCACGACGGCGAGGACGGCGCCGATGAGGGCGCCCATCAGTGTGTTGCTCATGCGACTCGCGCTTCCTTCTTCTCGTCGTCCTTGTCGTCGTCGTCACCCGGGATGAAGACGTCCTGCACGGTCACGTTGACCTCGGCGACCTCCATGCCCACGATCTGCTCGAGCGCACGGGCGACGCCGGCACGGACGCCGTCGGCGACCTGCTGGAGCGCGACCGGGTACTCGGCGACGATCACGATGTCCGCGGCGACCTGCTTCTCGCCGACCTCGACCTTGACGCCCTGGCCGAAGTCGCGCTGGCCGATGGCGTCGCGGAGGGCGCCGATCGCACGGGCGGCGCCGTTGCCGAGGGAGTGGACGCCGTTGACCTCGCGGGCGGCGATGCCGGCGACCTTCGACACGACGGTGTCGTCGATGACGGTCTTGCCCGTGACGCCGTTCGCGCCGGAGTGGGTGCCGGTGTTGCGCGTGGCGGCCGTGCTGGTGGTCGTGGGGGTGAGGGTGGTGTCAGCCATTGTCGTTCCTTCCGATCGTCCCGCCGGGCGTTCCCAGCGGTTGCTGTTCACGGATGAGACGGGGCTCACCAGAGGTTCGTCACACCCGGGTCATCGGTTTCAGCCGATTTCCAGAGAATCGGCCAGATCCCAGTGGTGGCGTACCCCGAGGGGTGGTCGGGTCAGTCGGCCGCGCGGATTCCGGCCGCGCCGCTGCGTTCCGTCGCACCGCGGATCGAACGGACAGCCGCCATCGGGGACTCGCCCCGTTCCTCCTGGAAGAGCTGCTGGAGCCGTCGCGGACGCACCCCGGCCGCATCGGCGATGTCCTGCACCGTCAGGTCCTCGTCGAGGTGCTGCTCGATGAAGGCGAGTGCGCGCCGGAGGCGCCACGACGCCCGTCCGGCGTCGGGGCGGGCGGCCAGTGAGGCGCGCATCGTCGTGCCCGGGTCCTCGCCGAAGCGCTCGCGGTACGCGGCGGCGAAGCGGCCCGCGTTCGTGAACCCCCAGCGCCCACCGACGGACGCCACGCCCTCGGAGCCGTCGCCGCGCAGGAGCTCCTGCCGGACGCGGTCGAGGCGGTGGTCGCGGAGGAACCGGTGCGGGGTCGAGTCGAGCGTGCGGGCGAAGACGTCCTGCAGGCCGCGCTGACTGAGGCCGCACGCTGCGGCGATGTCGGGCACCGACGGCCGATCGGACGCGTTCGCCTCGATGAACCGGATCGCGTCCCGCAGCCGGTTCGCCACCGGTACGTCGGTCCCGCGGTTCCGGATCGGGAACGTGTCGAGGACCACGACGGCGAGACGGCGGTTCAACTCGGTCCGCATCGCGCCGAGCACCCGGTCGTCGACGAGCATCGGACCGATCTCGTGGATGAGGTGGCGGAGTGGTTCGCGCCGTGCGACCACCTCGTCCTGCTGGTCGAAGAGCAGCGGACCGGCCGGCAGCCGGAACCCGAGGTCCTTCCCGACCTCGCGGAGGAACCGGTCGGCGACGTGGACCCCGTTGTAGACGGTTCCGGAGGACTCGAACCGGTAGGCCTCGGGGGCCGACGCGATGTAGGGGCTGCCCGGTTCGACGACCCGGGAACGGTCGGCGAAGTGCATCTCCAGCCGGCCCTTCGTCAGCCAGAACACCACGTGGTCGTCCCGCGCGCCGATCACGCCTCCGCGCTTGCCGCCCTCGGCGCGCATCGTCCGGAGGGTCAGGTCGTCGTCGCCCACGACGGTGTACTCGTACCGGGCGTCCTCGGTCGCGAAGGTGCCCGACGCGAAGTCCGAGCCGTGGTACTCGGCCTCGAAGATGGCGGAGTAGTCGGAGCCGTCGCCGTCGGTGAACCGCAGTCTGCGGAAGCCGTTCGGCGACGAGGCGGTCATGCGCGCATCTTGCCACGGTTGCGCCGACACGTCGAAGGAATACCCTAGGGGGGTACCGTATTGAGTCGGGTGGAGGACACGATGTACGAACACGTCGGGTACATCGGCGACAAGGACGACCTGCTGAAGCGGCTCCGTCGCGCCGAGGGTCAGGTGCGCGGGATCGCCCGCATGGTCGAGGACGAGACCTACTGCATCGACGTCCTCACCCAGATCTCCGCGGCGAACCGGGCGCTCGAACGCGTCGCCCTGTCGCTGCTCGAGGACCACCTGTCCCACTGCGTCGCCGAGGCGGTCGCTGAGGGCGGGGACGCCGCGAACGCCAAGGTGCGCGAGGCGAGCGAGGCCATCGCCCGACTCGTCCGCTCCTGAACACCGGAAGGAACACCGTGAACGACACCGTGAACACCGAACTCCTGCTCGTCGAGGGCATGACCTGCGAGCACTGCGTGATGAGCGTGACCGAGGAACTCACCGAACTCGACGGGGTGTCGGACGTCGCCGTCCAGCTCGTGCCGGGCGGTCGGTCCGAGGTCACCGTCACGTCGGACGGTCCGGTCACGACGGAGGCGCTGCGCGACGCGGTCGCCGAGGCGGGGTACGAGGTCGTGCGCTCGTGACGGACGGCGTCGTCGACCGTGTGGTCGAACTCGACATCACCGGGATGACGTGCGCCTCGTGCGCCAGCCGCATCGAGCGGAAGCTCGGCAAGCTCCCCGGCGTCACCGCGACCGTGAACTACGCGACCGAGAAGGCGCAGGTGCAGGTCGACGGCCCGGACTCCGCCGATCCAACAGTGCTGATCGCCGCGGTCGAGGCCGCCGGGTACGGCGCCTCGGTCCCGGCGCCGCCCGTCTCCCCGGACGACGACACCGCCGACACCGCCGGGTCCGATCCCTCCGCGCCCCTCCGGCAGCGGCTCGTGGTCTCGGCGGTCCTCGCGCTGCCCGTGGTCGTGCTGTCGATGGTCCCCCTGCTGCAGTTCCCGAACTGGCAGTGGCTGGCACTGGCCCTCGCCGCGCCCGTCGCGGTCTGGGGAGCGCTGCCGTTCCACCGCGCCGCGTGGGTGAACGCCCGGCACGGCGCCGCGACGATGGACACCCTCGTCAGCGTCGGGGTCCTCGCCGCGTTCGGCTGGTCGCTCTACGCGCTGTTCCTCGGTGACGCCGGCACGACCGGCATGCACATGACCTTCTCGTGGTTCGCGACCGACCCCGAGGCGAGCGACCTCTACCTCGAGGTCGCCACCGCCGTCACGGTCTTCATCCTGGCCGGGCGGTACATGGAGGCACGGGCGAAGCAGCAGTCCGGCGCAGCGCTCCGCGCCCTGCTCGAGCTCGGCGCGAAGGACGCGACAGTGCTGCGGGCGGCGACCGAGACCCGTGTGCCGGCTGCCTCGCTCGTCGTCGGTGACGTGGTCGTCGTCCGCCCGGGGGAGCGGATCCCGAGTGACGGCACCGTGCGCGAGGGCTCCTCCGCCGTCGACCTCAGCATGCTCACCGGCGAGTCCGTGCCGGTCGAGGTCCGCCCCGGCGACGCCGTCACGGGTGCCACGATCAACGTCGGCGGACGACTCGTCGTCACGATCACCCGCGTCGGCGCCGACACCGAACTCGCCCGGATGGGTCGACTCATCGAGGACGCCCAGACCGGCAAGGCCGAGGTGCAGCGCCTCGCCGACCGCGTCTCCGGTGTCTTCGTGCCGATCGTCATCGGACTCGCGCTGGTGGCGTTCGTCGGCTGGCTCGTGCTCGGCGGATCCCTGACGGCGGCGTTCACCGCGGCCGTCGCCACCCTCATCATCGCCTGCCCGTGCGCGCTCGGTCTCGCCACCCCCACCGCCCTCTTGGTCGGCACGGGGCGCGGCTCACAGCTCGGCATCCTCATCGGCGGACCCCAGGTGCTCGAACGCACCCGTGCCGTCGACACCATCGTGCTCGACAAGACCGGCACCGTGACGACCGGGGCCATGGCGCTCCGCTCGGTCGCGGCCGCCCCCGACGCCGACGTCGACCCCGACGCGGTGCTGCGACTGGCCGCGGCGGTCGAGGACGGCTCGGAGCACCCGGTCGGCCGCGCGGTGATCGCCGGCGCGCGTGACCGGGGCATCGGCACGGCGGAGGCATCGCAGTTCACCGCGACGCCGGGCGCCGGCGTGCAGGCTGTGGTCGACGGCGACGTGGTGCTGGTCGGCACCGCCCGGTGGCTCGCCGAGTCGTGGTCGATCAGCCTGCCGGAGACGCTCGCCACCGCACTCGCCGAGGCCGAGTCCGACGGCGGGACCGCGGTCGTGGTCGCTCGGAACGGCGCCGCGCTCGGCGTGGTCGTCGTCGGCGACACCGTGAAGCCCGACGCAGCCGACGCCGTCCGTCGGTTCGTCGAGCTCGGACTCCGTCCGGTGCTGCTCACGGGCGACAACGAGGGGGCGGCACACGCCGTCGCCGCGTCCGTGGGGATCGACGAGGTCCACGCGCGCGCCACACCAGCCTCGAAGCTCGAGACCGTCCGCCGGCTGCAGGCCGAGGGGCGGAGCGTGGCGATGGTCGGGGACGGCGTGAACGACGCAGCAGCCCTCGCCGCGGCCGACCTCGGCATAGCGATGGGCGCCGGCACCGACGCGGCGATCGCGGCCAGCGACATCACCGTCGTCAGTGGCCGGCTCACCGTGGTGGCCGATGCGGTCCGGCTCTCCCGTGCCACCCTCCGCACGATCAGGGGGAACCTGTTCTGGGCGTTCGCGTACAACGTGGCGGCGATCCCGCTCGCGATGGCGGGGCTGCTCAACCCCGTGCTGGCGGGTGCGGCCATGGCGTTCTCGTCCGTCTTCGTCGTGACGAACAGCCTGCGCCTCCGTCGCTTCACCCCGCTCGACCGCCCCTGACCCGGCGGCCCGACTGTGCGCACCACCCGCCGGAGCGCACTACGCTCGAACTCGGTCCGCGACGCAGTGCTGCGGTGACCCGCGGGCTTGTACGTCTTGAAGGTGATCCAGGAGGACCCCGTGACCGAATCCGCGCCCGTCGACCCCACATCGACCGAAGGCTGGAAGAAGCTGGACGGCATCGCCGCCGGCTTCACCCCGGACCTGCGAGGGTGGTTCGACAGCGACCCAGGCCGCGCCGAGCGGTACACGTTCCAGGCGGCGGACCTCACCGTCGACCTGTCGAAGGGCCTCGTCGACGACGAGATCCTCGGCGCACTGCTGCAGGTCGCGAAGGACACCGGCGTCGCCGAGCGCTTCCAGGCGATGCTCGCCGGTGAGCACATCAACGCCACCGAGGACCGTGCCGTGCTGCACACCGCGCTCCGCCGGCCGAAGGCGACCGAGGGCCTCGTCCCCGCCGCCCCGCTGACCGTCGACGGCCAGGACGTCGACGCCGACGTGCACGCCACGCTCGACAAGGTCTACGCCTTCGCGACGCAGGTGCGCGACGGCTCGTGGACCGGTGTCACCGGCAAGCGCATCGAGACCGTCGTCAACATCGGCATCGGCGGCTCGGACCTCGGCCCGGTCATGGTCTACGAGGCACTGAAGCCGTACGTGCAGCCCGGCCTCGAGGCCCGCTTCGTCTCGAACATCGACCCGTCGGACATCTACGAGAAGACCGTCGACCTCGACCCGGAGACCACGCTCTTCATCGTCGCGTCGAAGACCTTCGGCACGCTCGAGACCCTGACGAACGCCCGCCTCGCCCGCCAGTGGCTGTGGGAGAAGCTGGGCCTCACGGACGCCTCGGACGACGAGAAGTCGAACGCCGTCGCGAAGCACTTCGTCGCCGTCTCGACCGCGCTCGACAAGGTCGCCGCGTTCGGCATCGACCCGGAGAACGCCTTCGGCTTCTGGGACTGGGTGGGCGGCCGCTACTCGGTCGACTCGGCCATCGGCACGAGCGTCGTCATCGCGATCGGCCCGGAGAACTGGGAGGAGTTCCTCGCCGGCTTCCACGCCATCGACGAGCACGTCCGCACCACGCCGCTCGAGCAGAACGTCCCCGTCCTGATGGGGCTGCTCAACGTCTGGTACTCGAACTTCCTCGGTGCGCAGAGCCACGCGGTCCTGCCGTACACGCAGTACCTGCACCGCTTCGCCGCGTACCTGCAGCAGCTCACGATGGAGTCGAACGGCAAGCGCGTCCGCTGGGACGGTTCGCCCGTCACCACCGAGACCGGCGAGGTCTTCTGGGGCGAGCCGGGCACGAACGGCCAGCACGCGTTCTACCAGCTCATCCACCAGGGCACCCGCCTCATCCCGACGGACTTCATCACCGTCGCGAAGCCGGCCCGTCCGCTGAAGGACGAGTCCGGCGACGGCAAGGCCGTGCAGCCGGGGCAGGACGTCCACGCGCTGTTCCTGGCGAACTTCTTCGCGCAGACGAAGGCGCTCGCGTTCGGCAAGACGGCGGACGAGGTTCGCGCGGAGGGCACCACCGACGAGGCGATCGTCGCAGCGCGCACCTTCACGGGCAACAAGCCGTCGACGTCGATCCTCGCGCCGGAGCTCACCCCGAGCGTGCTCGGCCAGCTCATCGCGCTCTACGAGCACATCGTGTTCACCGAGGGCACCATCTGGGGCATCGACTCGTTCGACCAGTGGGGCGTGGAGCTCGGCAAGCAGCTGGCGCTGCAGATCGCCCCGGCGGTCGACGGCGACCAGGCCGCGCTGGACGCGCAGGACTCCTCGACGAAGGCGCTCATCGCCAAGTACCTGGAGCTGCGCGGCGAGTGACGCGCGCACCTGACGGACGGGAGGCGCGGTGCCAGCTGGCACCGCGCCTCCCGTCCGTCCGCCGCTCACGCTGGCCGCGGGGCGGACCCGAGGCGCTTTTCGCGCTGAGCGACAGTTCACGCGCGGCGCGGCCCGTGAGGTGTCGCTCACCGCGAAACGTCGCCGGCGCCGTGGCCGCCGGGGTCAGCGGCCGAGCGGGTCGAGGTTGAGCGATGTGCCCTCGTAGAGGTGCTGGTCCTCGCCGAACACCTGCACGCCCTCGTTCAGCCACACCAGGTCGCGCACCGTGATGCCGAAGCGCGCGGCGACGTCGCCGATGAGGTCGTCCGGCGCGACCGTGTAGGTCTTCGGCGCACCGGAGGCCGTGGTCGCCGTGACCGGCCCGTTCGCGTTCGCGCGGGTGCCGGCGTCCTTCGGGTGCACGTTCGTCTGCCGTGCGGGGACCGACCAGCGGACGGTCGTGACGGCGAGGACCTTGTCGGCGGCGATCTCGACGGGGACGTCCTGCCCGGGCGCCGCCGCGGAGTACGTCACGAGCGTCCCGAGGTGCGACGGGTCGACCCCGGACCCGCTGAGCGGCACGTTCGCCGCGATCGCACCGCTGGTCGGGCCGCCGAGGGTGTGGTCGCCGACGCCGTGGTACGTGAGCCCGTCGCCGACCTTCCGCGGCAGGTCGAACAGCCCGACGCCGATCGGCACCGGCAGGGTCGAGGTGATCCCGGAGTACTGCGCGGTGAAGGAGTCGTCACCGTTGGCGACCATCCGGAAGTGGAAGTGGATGCTGCCCTTGGGGGAGGCGACGTCGCCCTGCGCCAGGACGGTGCCGGCCGGGATGGGCGTGAGCGTCGGGGCCGGGGCGGCGGCCTCCGTCGGTTCCGGGGTGGGCGTGCGGGGGTTCGCCGATGCCTCGAGCAGGTCCGACGCGGACTCGCCGTCGGGGGTCGGCGTCGGGGTGGCGCTCGGCGGCGCGGACGTCGCCGGCGGGCTGGACGGCGCGGGCAGCGCTCCGTCGGATCCGCGCAGCAACGAGCACCCGGACAGCGCGACGGTCGCCAGGACGACGGCACCGATCGTCACGAAACGCTTCATGGTTCCCCCCTCGCGACGATGCTAGCGCGGCGTCGCGCCCGGACCGAGGGGCGGTCGCGGGCTGTGTCCTGCGGCACACCGGACCGGTCCGGGGGTGGTGGGACGGTGTCGGTCGGAGCGGCTACCGTCGTGGGTATGGAGCGTTCGGAGATCCTCGCCGCTGCAGCCGCCGCGCACGCCGCCCGCATCGCCGAGGAAGGCGGTGACGACGCTGCCGCGCGGGAACGTGCCGAGAGCGTCCGTCGTCGTGCCGACGGCCTGACCGACCGGTTCGACACCGTCGAGGGGACGAGCGCCGAGTCCGACGCGCGTGACGCCGACCGCCGTCGCGCGGGTGAGGCGGACCGTGCAGCCTCCCGGACCGAGGGGTCCCTGTCGGACTGGCACCGCATGGGCACCCGACGCGGTGTCACTCCGGACGACCAGGTCCGCACGGCCTGGACCGTCACCGGGGTCCCCGAACCGGGCGAGGCGCGGGCGCTCGCGAACGTCCTGCTCTCGACCGCCGGGCACGCCGGTCGGGTCGCCGACGCCGCACGCCGGAACCCCCGGCTCGCCGGAGCCGCCAGCGCTGCCGCGCGCCGGACGGTCCGGCGCTACACCGACCACGGTGCGGACATGTCCTCGCTGGGGGACGTGCTCGCCGAACCGCCCCGCGACGAGGGGTGAGGCACCCTCGCCCCTGATCAGGACTTTCGTGGAGCGATCCAATCCGTCTGATGTCCATATGTGTGATTGACAGGACATGGAAACGGGTTACGATCCTTCCAAGCGATGAAGCGTGATCACTGACGAAGGAGTCACCCGCATGGTCGACATCAAACCGACAGCCCCGAAGACGGCGCTCCCGCCGGTCGGGAAGGGCCCGCACGTCCGCCGCCTCGGCGTCCTCGCCCTCGTCGCCACCTTCGGCGGCCTCCTGTTCGGCTACGACACCGGTGTGATCAACGGCGCGCTGCTGCCGATGAAGCAGGAGCTCGGCCTCACGAACTTCACCGAGGGCGTGGTCACGAGCTCGCTCCTCTTCGGTGCCGCCATCGGTGCCATGCTCGGCGGTCGCATCGCCGACGGCTGGGGTCGTCGGAAGACGATCATCCTGCTCGCCGTGACGTTCTTCGTCGGCACGCTCGTCTGCGTCTTCGCGCCGGCCTTCGGCGTGATGGTCGTCGGTCGCGTGCTGCTCGGGCTGGCGGTCGGTGGTGCCTCCACGGTCGTGCCGGTGTTCCTCGCCGAACTCGCGCCGTACGAGATCCGCGGATCGCTCTCCGGTCGCAACGAGCTGATGATCGTCATCGGACAGCTCGCCGCGTTCGTGGTGAACGCGATCATCGGCAACCTCTGGGGTGAGGGCAACGGGGTCTGGCGCGTCATGCTCGCCGTCTGCGCCCTGCCCGCGATCGCGCTCTTCATCGGGATGCTCCGCGTGCCGGAGTCGCCGCGGTGGCTGGCGTCGAAGGGCCGCAACGACGAGGCGCTCGAGGTCCTCGGGCAGATCCGCTCGAAGGAGCGTGCGTCGGCCGAACTCGAGGACATCAAGCGGACGAACGCCTTCGAGGAGAAGGTCCAGCGCGAGAGCGGCTGGCGCGTCCTGCTCGGAAACAAGTGGCTCATCCGGATCGTGCTCATCGGTGCGGGCATCGGCGTCGCGCAGCAGCTGACCGGCATCAACTCGATCATGTACTACGGCCAGACCGTCCTGATCGAGTCGGGCTTCCAGCAGTCGGCGGCGCTCATCGCGAACATCGCGCCGGGCATCATCGCCGTGGTCGGTGGCTTCATCGCCATCTACAACATGGAGAAGATCAACCGTCGGACGACGCTGATCCTCGGGTACTCGCTGACGACGGTCTGCCACTTCCTGATCGGCATCGCCTCGATGACGCTCGTCGAGGGCAACCCCGCTCGACCCTGGGTCATCCTGTTCCTCGTCGTCGCCTTCGTCGGTTCGATGCAGACCTTCCTCAACATCGCGACCTGGGTGATCCTGTCCGAGATCTTCCCGACGCAGATCCGTGCGCTCGGCATGGGGATCGCGGTCTTCTGCCTCTGGATCGCGAACGCGTTCCTCGGGCTGTACTTCCCGACGATCGTCGCCGCCACGGGCATCACGGGCACGTTCTTCGGCTTCGCGATCGTCGGCGTCCTCGCCCTGCTCTTCATCTGGAAGTTCGTGCCGGAGAGCCGCGGCCGCACCCTGGAAGAGGTCGAAGAGGGCGTCACCACCGGCAACATCTTCACGGTCCCGCCGAAGAAGGCGCGTCGGTGACGGTGGGGCGTCGCTGACGCAGTCCATCGAGGGAGCAGAAGACGTCGGGTCAGCCCATGGCACCCGACGTCTTCTGCTCCCTCGACGGGCGACCGAGTGACGGACGGGAGGCGCGGTGCCAGCTGGCACCGCGCCTCCCGTCCGTCTGCTGGTCGCGCTACGGGCGCAGGAGCACCTTGCCGACGCGGCCGGCGGTGTCGCTCGCGCGCACCGCGTCGCGGACGTCCTCGAAGGCGAACGTCTCGGCGACGGGGAGCGTCAGCGAGCCGTCGAGCACACGGGTGATGAGCTCACCGAAGAGCTGCTGCTTCGTCTCGCCCGGCATGGTGCGGCTGACGACACTGCCCCAGAAGCCCTTGATCGTGACCTGCTTGAAGATCACGGCCCCGGACGGGATCGTCATCGTCGGCGACGCCATGGCGCCGAACACGACGAGGGTCCCGTTCTCGGCGAGCGTCGACACGATGTCCGCGGCGGCCTGTCCACCCACCGACTCGACGCCGGCGATGATCGGCGCACCGCCGGTGATCGCCGTGACCTGGTCCTGCCAGTCGTCGCCGTCGGTCGCGACGATCCGCTCGATGCCCTGCTCGCGGAGTTCGTCGACACCGGCCGCACGCCGGACGAGACCGACGACGTTGATGCCCCGGGCGGCGGCGAGCTGCGCGACCATGCGGCCGACGGCGCCGTTCGCGGCGTTCTGGATCATCCAGTCGCCCTCGTGCAGGTCGAGCGAGTGCAGCAGGCTGATCGCGCTGAACGGCATCGACACGAGCTGGGCGGCGGCCTCGTCGGACATCGCGTCGGGCACCGGGATGAGCCCGGCCGCGTCGGCGACGTAGTACTCGGCCCAGACGCCGAAGGTGCCGCCGGCGACGCGCTGGCCGACCTGCAGGTTCGTGACGCCCTCGCCGAGCGACTCGACGACACCGAGCGCCTCGGTGCCGGACTGGGCGGGCAGCTCGGGCTTGAAGCCGTAGGTGCCGCGCACGGTCCACAGGTCGTGGTTGTGGATGGGGGAGAGCACGGTGCGGACGAGGACCTGCCCGGCGCCGGGCTGGGGGACCGGACGCTCGGCGACGGTCAGGACGTCGGCGGGCTCGGCGAAGGTCTCGTGCACGACGGCGCGCATCGTGGTGGGGGTGGTGGTGTCGGTCATGGACTAGTCCTCCGAGACGGTGATCGTGACGTCGATGTTGCCGCGCGTCGCGTTCGAGTAGGGGCAGACCTGGTGGGCAGCGTCCGCGAGGGCCTGGGCCTGGTCGTGCTCCACGCCGGGGATGACGACCTCGAGCATGACGGCCAGCTGGTAGCCGCCCTGGCCGTTCGGGCCGATCTGCACGCGGCCGCCGACGGACGAGTCGGCGATCTTCACCTTCTGGCTGCGGGCGACGCCCTGCAGTGCGGAGTGGAAGCACGCGGCGTAGCCGGCGGCGAAGAGCTGCTCGGGGTTGGTGCCGGCGCCGGAGCCGCCCATCTCCTTCGGGATGGCGAGGTCGAGCGCGAACGAGCCGTCGCTGGTGGCGACGCGGCCGTCACGGCCGGCGCCGGTGGAGAGGGCCTCGGCGGTGTAGAGGGCTTCCATGTGGTGTTCCTTCCTTCGTGGGGTCAGTGTGGTCTTCGTCGTGGTGCGAGCCGTTCCTTCGCGCTGAGCGACAGTTCACGGACTCGGAGACGCGTGAGGTGTCGGTCAGACCGTGACGTCACGCGGGGCGTCGGTGGCGGCCGCGTGCATGGTCGCGGTGAGCCGGTGCAGCGTAGCGATGAGCTCCGTCGCGGCCTGCTCGTCGGACAGTCCCATCCCGGCGGCGATCCGGGCCGGGATGTGCGCGAGCTCCGGACGGAGGGCCGTGCCGCGCTCGCCGATGGTCACCGTGACGACGCGCTCGTCGGCGCTGCGGCGCTCGCGGCGGACGAGTCCGGACTGCTCCATGCGGCGGAGCAGTGGGGAGAGCGTGCCGGAGTCGAGCTGCAGGTGGTCGCCGAGGCCGGAGACGGTCTGGTCGCCCTCGATCCACAGGGTCACGAGCACGAGGTACTGCGGGTAGGTGAGCCCCCACGGTTCGAGCAGCGTCCGGTACGCCTGGGTCGTCGCACGGGAGGCCGCGTAGAGGGAGAAGCACACCATCTCGTCGGTCACGGGCATGGCACAAGCATTGCACGCAACCGAGTTGTGCACAACCGACCACCGGTTCGGTCGGCGAGTCCCCAGCGGACCGGAGGCGCGGGGCGGGCCGGACCCGCGCCTCCCGTCCGTCGGATCCGGGACCGGCGGGCGCTGCGGGTGTGAGCCGGTTAGGCTGACGTGACCCACGATGACCAGCAACGACCTCGACAACCCAGCGACCACTGGAGCCGGCGACACCCGCCGCACCGGTAGGGCGTCGTCCCACGGCAAGACGATCCTGATCGGGGAGCACGCCGTGGTCTACGGCGCCCCCGCTCTCGTGCTGCCGGTCCTCGACGCCCGGGTCGTCGCCACCGTGACACCCATCGAGCCAGCAGCGGCGAGCACCGGCACCGGCACGACCGCCCTCGGCCACCACCTCGAGTCCGCCGTGCACACCGGCCCGCTCGACCTCGCCCCCGCCGCCGTGATGCCGACCGTCACCGCCGTCACCGCGACCCTCCGCCACTTCGGCAGCACCGACCAGCAGTTCCACGTCCGCGTCGACAGCGAGGTCCCGACCGCACGCGGCATGGGGTCCAGCGCCGCGGTCGCCGCCGCCGTGACCGCCGCCGTCGCCGACGCCCTGGGCGAGACGCTCGACGTGGAGACCCACCACGAGCTCATCCAGCAGTGCGAACGGGTCGCCCACGGTCGTCCCTCCGGACTCGACGCCCGCGGGGTCGTCGCCGACGCCCCCGTCTGGTTCGAGGGCGGCCGCATCGAGCCGGTCGAACTCGGGGCCCGCTTCACCTTCGTCGTCGCCGACACCGGGGTCCCCGGGCACACCCGCGAAGCCGTCGCGGCCGTCCGCGCTCGCCACGACGCCGACCCGGCCGCCGTCGACGAGGTGGTCGACCGCATCGGCGAACTCGCCCGTCGCGCACGGGGGACACTCGTGGACGGCGACGCACAGGCGCTCGGTGCCACGATGGACGCCGCGCACGGACTCCTCACCGCACTCGACGTGTCGAGCGACGACCTGGACCGGCTCGTCGACGCCGCACGTTCCGCGGACGCCCTCGGCGCGAAGCTCACCGGCGGTGGGCGCGGCGGATGCGTCCTCGCCCTCGCCTCGGACGGCGAACACGCGGAGCGCATCGCCGCCGCACTGCGCGGCGCAGGTGCCGCAGCCACCTGGACCACCACGATCGGAGACCGCGCTTGATGACCGCCACCGCCGTCGCGCACCCCAACATCGCCCTCGTCAAGTACTGGGGCAAGGCGGACGCGACGCTCGCGCTGCCCGCCACGGGCAGCGTCTCGATGGGGCTCGACGTGTTCCCGACGACGACGACCGTCACCGTGGACGGTGGGTCGCGGGTCGGCCTGGAGGCACGTGACGCGTTCACCCTGAACGGTCGCGTCGTCGAGGACGGCGCCCTGGTACGGGTGCAGCAGTTCCTCGACCTCGTGCGCGAGCTCGCCGGCAGCGACGCGCGCGCCAGCGTCGTCTCCGAGAACACCGTGCCGACCGGCGCCGGTCTGGCCTCGAGCGCCTCCGGCTTCGCCGCCCTGGCCACCGCTGCGTCGGCGGCCTACGGGCTGGACCTCTCCCCCCGCGACCTGTCCCGGCTCGCTCGGCGCGGATCGGGCTCGGCGACCCGGTCGATCCCCGGTGGCGTGGCGGTCTGGCACGCCGGTGACGACCGGGGCTCCTACGCCGAGCCGATCCCCGCGCCGCCGATGGCCATGGTCGTCGTGACGATCGACGCGGGTCCGAAGCCGATCGGCTCGCGCGAGGCCATGCGCCGCACCATCGCGACCTCGCCGTTCTACCCGGCCTGGGTGACCTCGACGACCGAGACGGTGGGGGACATGCTCACCGCGTGTGCCGCCGGCGACTTCACCCGGATCGGCGAGCTCACCGAGAGCAACGCGCTCCGCATGCACGCCACCATCGAGGGTGCGTTCCCCCCGATCCGCTACCTCAACGCCCGCAGCGTCGCCGTGTTCGACGCGGTCGCTGAACTGCGCGCATCCGGGGTCGAGGCGTACGCCACGGCCGACGCCGGACCCAACGTCGTCGTCCTGACGAAGCCCGAGGACCGGTCCGCCGTCGCGTCCGCGCTGTCCGGCTTCGGCGACGTCATCGAGTCCGGCACCGGACCCGCCGCGTGCGTGGTCCGCTCCGAAGGAACGGGGACGCCCGGAGCGGGCGCCGCCCCCGACCAGGAGGAGCGCACCGAGTGATCGAGTTCCGTGCCCACGGCAAGCTGTTCGTCGCGGGCGAGTACGCCGTCGTCGAGCCGGGCCAGCCGTCCGTGCTCATCGCGCTCGACCGCGCCATCACGGCACGGGTGACCGAGGGCCACGGCGCCGGCAGCGTGCACTCCGAGGAGTACGGGCACCTGCCGCTCACCTGGACCCGCGCCGAGGACGGCATCGCGCTCGACACCGAGCACCACCCCTACGACTACGTGATGGCGACGATCGACCTGGTCGAGAAGCTCCGCGGCGAGCAGGCCATCGCGCCTCGTTTCCACGACCTGCGGATCCACAGCCAGCTCGACGACGCCAGCGGCCGGAAGTTCGGCCTCGGGTCGTCCGCGGCGGTCACCGTCGCGACGGTCGGTGCCCTCGACCGCTTCTACGGCCTCGGGCTCTCGCAGCGGAAGCGGTTCCAGGTCGCCCTGCTCGCGACGATCCGGGTGAACCCGCGCGCATCCGGCGGGGACCTCGCGGCGAGCACCTTCGGCGGCTGGCTCCGCTACAGCGCGCCGGACCGGGAGCGCCTGGCCGCGCAGCTCGACCGTCGCAGCGTGACCGAGATCCTCGGCGACGCCGAGGCCTGGGAGGGGTTCGACGTCCAGCGCCTCCCGGCGCCGGAGAACCTCGAGCTCCTCGTCGGGTGGACCGGTTCGCCGGCGTCCACCACGAAGCTCGTCGGCGTCGTCCGCCGGCACCGCAACGGCGGGTACCAGGCGTTCCTCGACGAGAGCCGGGCCTGCGTCGACGACCTGACCACGGGCCTCCAGACCGGCGACGCGGACCGCACGCTCGGCGCGCTCCGCCGGGCACGCGGCCTGCTGCAGCGCCTCGGCGCGTCCGTCGGGTCGCAGATCGAGACCGAACGCCTCGCCACCCTGTGCGACGTCGTCGAGGCCGCGGGCGGGGCGGCGAAGCCGTCCGGTGCCGGCGGCGGCGACTGCGGCATCGCGCTCGTCCCGGCGGAGACCGACCTCGCCGGCATCCACCGCGCCTGGGAGGCGCACGACATCAGACACCTCAGCGTCGCGGTGCAAGCGCCCGAAGGGAGCGTCGATGACTGACCTGCTGACCCCGATCCCCACGAAGTGGGTGGGGCCGATCCGCATCAGCGGCAACGCCGTGGAGGGCGAGCACGAGGTGCCGCTCGCCACGTACGAGTCGCCGCTCTGGCCGTCGGTCGGCCGTGGCGCCCGCGTCTCGCGCATGGTCGAGGGCGGCATCGTCTCGACCGTCGTCGACGAGCGCATGACCCGCTCGGTCGTGGTCCGTGCCGACAGCGCGGCCGCCGCGCACCTGGCGACCGGACGCATCCTCGCCCGGCAGGACGAGCTCGAGCAGATCGTCGCCGGGCAGAGCCGGTTCGCGAAGCTCATCGAGGTGCACCCGGAGATCGTCGGGGACCTGCTGTTCCTGCGCTTCGCGTTCACGACGGGCGACGCGTCCGGGCACAACATGGTGACCCAGGCGGCGGACAAGCTGCTGCCAGCGATCCTCGCGTGGGAGCCGGGCCTGCGGTACGTCTCCGTCTCCGGGAACTTCTGCACCGACAAGAAGGCCACCGCCGTGAACGGCATCCGTGGCCGCGGCCGGAACACGATCGCCGAGATCGTCATCCCCGGTGAGATCGTCGAGAAGCGCCTGCGGTCGTCGGCCGCGCGGATCGCCGAGCTCAACGTCGCGAAGAACCTCGTCGGGTCGACCATCGCCGGGGCCATCCGCTCCGCGAACGCGCACTACGCGAACATGCTGCTCGGGTTCTACCTGGCCACCGGGCAGGACGCGGCGAACATCGTCGAGGGCTCCCAGGGCATCACGAGCGCCGAGGACCGCGACGGCGACCTGTACTTCGCCACCTCGCTCCCGCACCTCATCGTCGGCACGGTCGGCAACGGCAAGGGCGGCGACCTGCCCGTGGTGGAGGACGCCCTCGTGCGCCTCGGCTGCCGCGAGGACCGGGAGCCCGGTGCGAACGCCCGCCGCCTCGCCGCCCTGTGCGCTGCCACCGTCCTCTGCGGGGAGCTCTCGCTGCTCGCCGCGCAGACCAACCCGGGCGAACTGATGGCCGCGCACGTCGCGATGGAACGCCGGGGCGCGAAGCCGGCCGGGGGTGCAGCATGACCACGCCGCAGCCGCTCTCCGTCGGCATCCACGACATCGCGATCGCGACCGGACACCACGTCCTCGAACTCGACGACCTGGCCGAGCGCCTCGGCGTCGACCCGGCGAAGTACCACGTCGGCATCGGGCAGGACGCGTTCAGCGTGCCGGCCGCCGACGAGGACATCGTCACGATGGGTGCGGCAGCCGCCAAGGAGATCATCGACCGGCACGGCGTCGAGGGCATCCGCACGGTGCTCTTCGCGACCGAGTCCGGCGTCGACCAGTCGAAGGCCGCCGGGGTGTTCGTGCACGGGCTGCTCGGTCTGCCGCAGAACGTCCGTGTCGTCGAGCTGAAGCAGGCCTGCTACGGCGGGACCGCAGCCGTGCAGCTCGCCCTCGGCATCGTCGCGCGCGCGCCGCACGAGCGGGTGCTCGTCATCGCCGCGGACGTCGCCCGGTACGACGTCGACACCGCCGCCGAGCCCACGCAGGGTGCCGGCGCCGCCGCGATCCTCATCGCTGCCGACCCGGACCTCATCGAGCTCGAACCCGCCGCCGGGGTCTTCACCGCGGACGTCGACGACTTCTGGCGCCCGAACGACCGCTCGACCGCCCTGGTCGACGGCCGCCTGTCGGTGAGCGCGTACGTGAACGCCTTCGTTGGCGCGTGGGACGACCTCGCGGCGCAGGGCGGGCCGGCGTACGAGGACATCGTGCGGTTCGTCCACCACCAGCCGTTCACGAAGATGGCGATCAAGGCGCACCGGAAGCTGACGCAGCACGTCGGGGTGCCGTTCGACGAGTCCGAGCTCGCGATCGGCTTCACCTACAACCGGCAGACCGGCAACACCTACACGGCGTCGCTCTGGATCGGGCTGGCGGCGCTGCTCGACCTCGACGACGACCTCGGCGGGGAGCGCGTCGCGCTGTTCAGCTACGGCTCGGGCAGCGTCGGCGAGCTCATCACCGGCATCGTCCGGCCCGACTACCGCGACCACCGCCGCGTGGACCGCGTGCGCGAGCTGCTCGGCGCCCGGGTCCCGCTGACGGTCGACGCCTACCGCGAGCTGCACGCCGGCGGTGCCGCGACGAGCGAGGACGTCGAGCGTCCGCGCGTGACCACCGCCCCGTACCGCTTCGCGGGCGTGCGCGGCGGTGCCCGCCACTACGAGGCGACCGCGCAGGACTGACCGGGCGCCGGGCCGGGCCGTCGGCCGGGCCGGCCCCGACGGTTCGCGAAAGCGACAGATCGCCGCGGAAGTTCCGCGGCGACCTGTCGCCCTCGCGACGTGGACGGTGGTGCGCGGCCGCGATCTGTCGCTTCCGCGCACGAGACGCAACCGGCTGACGGCCTGGAGGCGCGGTGCCAGCTGGCACCGCGCCTCCCGGCCGTCACCACCCACGTCGCGGGCGTGAGATCGCAGTCTGGTCGGTCCTCGCGGCACGGCCGCGTCCCGAAGTGCGATCTCGACCGACCGACCGACCGACCGACCGACCGGCCGACCGGCCGGCGGTCACGCGGCGGCGGTCAGCACCTCGCGCTCGAGCCGCTGGTAGCTCGTCTCCATCCCGTCCGTCATGCCGGTCGCGAGGATCATGTCCCGCTGGGCCTGGTCGGGGTAGCTGATGAGCAGCGTCATGAGGGTGACGCCGTCGGCCTCGGCGAACTGCAGGTCGTTGACGTTGGCGGGGAACGGTGCACCGGTCATGCGTTCGGTGGTGACCATGCGGCGCTCGGGCTCGATGACGAGGTTCTCGCCCTCGAAGCCGAACGCCTCGCCCGCGGTGTCCCCGACCGGTGCCCACGCCTGCCGGAACGATCCACCGACGACCAGGTCGTTCTCGCACGCGGTCATCTCCCACCCGTCCGGGCCGAGCAACCAGCGCCGCATCAGCTCCGGCTCGGTGTGGGCGCGCCAGAGCAGGTGCTGCGGCGCCTCGAACGCGCGGGTGATCCGCACGTGCGTGTCGTCGACGAGCTCGGTGACGGTGCCCTTGCCGAGCGCGTACTCCCGCAGGTCGGCGAGCACCGCGTCGAGCTGGCCGAACGCCTGCGTGTAGCCCTCCTGCATGCCCATCTCGACGAGCTGGTCGAGGTCGGCGGACGACGCGAACGCGGTGACGACGGTGACCCGCGAACCGGTGTCGATCGACTCGAACGACAGGACGGTCTCGCTGCCCGGCATCGACTCGTCGACGTCGCCGTCCTCGGTCGCGAAGAGGTCGCGGAAGACGATCCGCCGGGGTGCGTCCACCTCGCTGATCTGCCACAGCGACAGGAAGCGCTCGTTCTGCGGTGAGGTCATCCGGTAGTGGGCGAGGCCCCCGGGGCGCAGGTCGAACGACGTGAAGGTGGCGGGGAACCCGGGCGGGCCCCAGAAGCGCTCGAGCTGCCGCGGGTCGGCGAAGGCGCCCCAGAGTCGCTCGACGGGCACCGGGAACTCGGCGACGAGCGTCAGGGTGAGTTCCTCGGGATCGGTGTGGACGGACGTGGTCGGCATCATCGGCTCCTGGTGTCTGTGTGGGTGTCTCGATCGGCGTCGGGGTCGTCCCCGAGCAGTGCGTCGAGCCGGTCGATCCGGCCGCGCCACAGGTCCGCGTAGGTGTCGAGCAGACCGCGGACCCGGTCGATCTGGCTCGGTTCGGCCCGCACGATCCGCGTGCGGCCGCGGGGGTGCTTCGTCACGAGTCCCGCTCCTTCGAGGACGGCCACGTGCTTCTGGACGGCGGCGAACGACATGGCGTACGCGTCCGCGAGCTCGCTCACGGACGCCCCGCCGACGAGGGTGCGACGGACGATGTCCCGCCGGGTCGCGTCGGCCAGGGCGTGGAAGACCCGGTCGACCTCGGTGTCGCTCAGTTCGATTCGTACAACCATTTGGTTGCACGTTACGCGCGTCCCGTCGACTGCACAACCCCTCCGGTGTAGAAGGACGCATGGGTCAGCTCATCTACGACGGCGAGGCGCTCGACCTCCGGATCGACGACCGCGCGCTCACGCACCTGCAGATCGTCATCGTGAACATGCTCAGGCGGGAGCACCGGTTCGTGTTCTCGTGGAAGGACGACGTCGTCCACGGCAACGGCCGGAGCAGTATCTGGCTGCACCCGAACGTCAGCCTCCACTTCAAGTTCGGCGGCAGCCGCGTCCCGTCGATCAACCGCAGCTGGCTCGAGGAGCTCTACGCTGCGGCGACCTCGGGTGCCGGTCTCGTCCTGACGCCGGAGCCGGCGGACACCAGCACGGCGGACGACTCGGCGTGGTCGCGCGCCGTGGTGCCGGGCGACGCCGACGACGCGTCCGAGGACCACCAGCGCCCAGGCGGGGACCCGGCCTGATCCCTACCACAGGGGTACACGACGGTCAACGGGTTCCGCCGGGGCGTGCATCGACGTACGGTGCTCCTACCGCGATTGCGGTCCTCGCCGGAACAGGGAACCGGGGTGGACACGTCCGCGGTCGAGGGGGAACCACGTGGTGGGAGTCCTGGATCAGGGGCCTCCCGGGCCACGAACGCTCCCTCGCCGCCGCCCCGGCGTGGATTCGGGTTCTGCACCGGGGCGGCGGACAGCGCGCTCCGTCGCGCGCCGCGGGGTCAGTACACGTCGCGGACGTACCGCTTCCCGCGCCGCATGTCGGCGAGGTACGCCTGCGCGTCGTCCTCGCCACGGCCGCGCTGCGAGCCGATGACGGACAGCAGAGCCGACTCGACGTCCTTCGCCATCCGCGAGGCGTCGCCGCACACGTACACGTGCCCGCCGTCCTCGAGCCACCGGTACAGCTCCGCGCCCTGCTCGAGCATCCGGGTCTGCACGTAGACCTTCTCGGCCTGGTCGCGCGAGAACGCCAGGTCGAGGCGGTGCAGCACTCCCTGCTCCTGCAGTGACGTGAGCTCGTCCTGGTAGACGAAGTCGGTGTCGCGGTGCTGGTCACCGAAGAACAGCCAGTTCCTGCCGGTCGCCCCGGAGACCGCCCGCTCGTGCAGGAAGCCGCGGAACGGCGCGATGCCGGTCCCCGGCCCGATCATGATCATCGGCGCGCTGTCGTCCGCCGGCACCCCGAACGCGGCGTTCGGCTGCAGGTACACGTCGACGGTGCCGTCGGGGGAGACCCGGTCGGCGAGGAACGTCGACGCCACGCCGGCGTACATCCGGTGCGGGTCGCCGTACCGGACCGAGGCGATGGTCAGGTGGATGCGGTCCGGGTGCGCCAGCGGGCTCGACGAGATCGAGTACTGCCGCGCCTGCAGCGGCCGCAGGTTCGGCAGCAGCTCGTCGAGTCCGGGCGCGGCCGGGCCGGCGTCGCGGAGCAGGTCGAGGACGTCCCGGCCCCAGAGCCACCGGTCGAGCTCGTGCTTGTCGCCGTGCGAGACGACGGCGGCGAGTTCGCTCGACGGCGCCCGCTGCACGAGGTCCGCGATGAGGTCCTTCGACGGCGTCCGGACCTCGCGGTCGGTCCGGAGGACCTCGGCGATCGGCCGACCGTCGAACGCCTCGTCGCCGGTCGCGCCGACCTGCTCGAGCAGCTGCTCGACGAAGACCTCGTCGTTGACGGGCACCACCGCGAGCGCGTCACCGGCCGCGTACTCGATGCCGGAGTCGCCCAGGTCGAACTCGTAGTGCCGGATCTCCTTCGCGCTGCGCGGCGAGGAGAGCAGCCGGTTCTCGACCAGGCGCGACGGGTACGGGTTGCGCTTGTTCCATTGGGCACCCGGCCTGGAGGCGCGGCTCGCCCCCGGCGCGCCGGCTGCGGTGGTCGACGTGGCCGGTGCGGCGCCCGCCGTCGGCGCGGCTCCGGCCTCCGCAGCGAGTCGGTCGAGGACCGCGGCGGTCCAGAGCGCAGCCTGGTCCTCGAAGTCCACGTCGCAGTCCACGCGGTCGTGGACCCGCGTCGCGCCGAGCTGCTCGAAGCGGGTGTCGAGGAGCTTGCCCGCCTGGCAGAACTCGTCGTAGCTGGTGTCGCCGAGGCCGAGCACCGCGTACTGGAGCCCCTCGAGCCGTGGCACGGTCGTCGCCTGGATCGCGTCCCAGAACAGTCCGGCGTTGTCGGGCATCTCGCCCTCGCCGTAGGTCGAGGTGACCACGAGCACGTGCGACATCCCGGCGAGCTGCTCCGGTGTGACGGCGTCGAGCGCGCTCGCCCGGCCGCCGAGTCCGCGGGCCGTCGCACCCGCGACGAGCTCGTCGGCCAGGAACTCGGCGTTGCCGGTCTGCGTGCCGTAGAGCACGTCGATCGTCGTCGTCGGCGCGGGGGCGGCCGTCTTCTTGCCGGCCGCCGCGATGCCCGCGATGAACCCGGCGAGCCAGGACTCCTGCGCGGCGGAGAACGGGGCGTCGACCGGGATCAGCGAACCGGTGGGGGGCAGGGTGCTCACGCGGTCACCGCCTCGGTCGGGGCCTGCGGTGCACGGCGGGCGATGTCCTCGAGCGCCGCGGTCGCGAGGAGCTCGTCGAAGCGGGCCTCGCGGACGCGGCCGTCGTTCTTGGCGTTCTGGTGCATGATCCACCCGGTGGTGCCGGGCGCGTCCATGCTGCGGTTGTTCCGCTGCGTGAGCGCGCGCTTGTAGTCGTCGAGGCGCTTGATCGCGATGAGGGTCGCGAGCTCGTCGTCCGCGAACCGGTCGAGCGTGCCGCGGAGGTACTTCACGACGCGCTGCTTCACGAAGAAGTCCTCGGTGAGGATGAGGTTCTTGACCGCCTCGGTCACCCGCGGGTCGTTCGGCCCCGCGGCGCCCGGGACGCGCTCGAGCGCCAGGTCCTGCGCAACGCCGAGCACCGTGTACGACGACAGCAGCGAGAACATGTCGTCGCCCTGGTCGCCGAGCGACGGAGCACGGCCACCGAGCACGGCGCGCTGGTCGCGGTAGTCGACCTTGAACGCGCGGAGCTTGTCGGTCGCGATCGAGGTCGCGAGCTCGTCGAGCAGTTCGTTCCGGGTCGCCGCCGCGAGGATCTCGCCGGCGTCCTGGGTGAGCAGGAGCGCGCGGGGCATGCCGACGTAGACGTGCGCGCGGGTGGTCTCCCACTCGGCGAGCAGCCGCTCGGCCAGCGCGGAGCCGGTCGCCTCGAGGTGCCACTCGAGGAGCAGCCGTGCGGCGTCCTCGTGGAAGGCGCCCCTCGCGGTGTCGGTGACGGGGAACACGAGGAGCGAGTCCGTGCTGGCGCGCTCGGCGACCTGACCGGACGGGTCGTACTGGTACAGGAACCCGCCGGACATGCCGTTGCCGAGGCCCTTGCCGAACGACCCGAGGTTGAACACGGCGCCGCCGGTCATGTACTCGCAGCCGAAGTCGCCGACACCCTCGACGACGGCGGTCGCCCCGGAGTTGCGGACGGCGAACCGGTCGCCCGCCTCGCCCTCGACGAAGGTGCGGCCACCGGTGGCGCCGAACAGCGCGAAGTTGCCGACGAGGACGTTGCCGCCCCGCTCGGCGCTGCCGCCGCCCGGCGCACGGACGATGATCCGGCCGCCGCTCTGGCTCTTGCCGACGCCGTCGTTCGCGGTACCGGTGTGGTCGAGCACGACGCCGTCGTTGTTGAACACGCCGTAGGACTGCCCGGCCGACCCCTGCGTGCGGATCGTCACCGCGCCGTCCACCAGGCGACGACGACCACGGTCGTCGGTGGTCACGGCGGGGAGCCCGGCGACGTCGTCCGCGCCGAGCTCGTGGTTCAGCAGGCGCTCCAGGTCGATGCCGAGCTGGCCGCCGACCGACTTGTCCGCGTTGCCGAGCAGCACACCGTGCACGAGCACGTGCTCCTGGGCGTGGTCGACCAGGGCAGTGCGGACCCGCTCGAGCAGCGCGTCGTCGGTGTGGAAGTCCTTCTCGAGGTACTCCGGGTCGACGACGACCTTCTCGGGCACCTGCGCGAGGAGGGCGCGGACGTCGAGCCGTCCGACGCTCGCCGGGTGGTCGAGGAGCTGCAGCAGGTCGGTGCGGCCCCGGGCCTCGCGCAGGGAGCGCAGGCCGAGGCGGGCGAGGATCTGCCGGACGTCGTGGGCGATGTTGAGCAGGTACTGCGCGAGCGCGCGCGGGTCGCCCTCGAACGCCTCGGCGTTCGTGGTGAGGCCCGCCGGGCACTTCACGTTGCAGTTCTTCGCCATCACGCAGCCGAGCATCATCAGCGCGGTGGTGCCGAACTCGAAGCTGTCGCCGCCGAGCAGCGCGCTCGTGACGACGTCGCTGCCGGTCTGGTGCGCGCCGGAGCAGCGGAGCGTGACCTTCTGACGGAGGCCGTTCGCGACGAGGGCCTGGTGGACCTCGGCCACGCCGATCTCCGCCGAACGCCCGGCGTACTTCAGGCTCGTGACCGCAGCGGCCCCGGTCCCGCCGGTGTTGCCCGCGACGTTGATGACGTCCGCGCCGGCCTTCGCGACGCCGACCGCGATGGTGCCGATGCCCTCGGAGGACACCAGCTTCACGATCACCCGGACGCGGGCGGCCTTGCAGTCGTGGATGAGCTGCGCGAGGTCCTCGATCGAGTACGTGTCGTGGTGCGGCGGCGGCGAGATGAGCTCGACGCCGGGCGTGCCACCACGGGCCGCGGCGATGTCCACCGTGACCTTCGGCGCGGGCAGCTGACCGCCCTCGCCGGGCTTCGCGCCCTGGCCGATCTTGATCTCGAGCTCCTCGAGCATCGGGTCGGCGAGGTAGCCGGCCCAGATGCCGAACCGGCCCGAGGCGAACTGCTTGATGCGCGAGCCGCGGATGGTGCCGTAGCGCGAGTGGTGCTCGCCGCCCTCGCCGCTGTTCGACATGCCGCCGACCATGTTCGTGCCGTGCGCCACCGCTTCGTGCGCGGTCGCGACGAGGGCACCGTGGCTCATCGCGCCGGACGCCAGGGTGCGGGTGATCTCGTGGGCCGGCTGGACCTCGTCGAGCACGACGCTCGCCGGGGCGCTCTCGAGCAGGGCGAGCAGGTCGACCGCCGGACCGGTGGCGCGGAGCGTCACCTGGGTCTCGTCGACGGCGTCGACGTCGACCAGGCCCGGGTGCAGCAGCGCGAGCCCGTCTGCCAGGGCCGCGTGGCGCAGTGCACCCGTGGCCCCCGTGGAGGAGAGCTCCAGGCGGAAGCGAGCCGTGCCTCCCGGCAGGTCCTGGTCGTCCGACGGACGCGAGCCGGACAGGCCGCGCACCGTGATGCTGGCGTTGCCGGTGGTGGCGAAGCGACCGAGCTCGCGGGCGAAGTCCTCGGCCTCGTCGATGCCCGTGACGTCCGCGGGCAGCGCGAGCACGTCGCGGAGTGCCGCGGGACGGCGTGAACGCTCGTCGTGCGTGGTCTGCAGGAACGTGACGTAGCCCGGCGTGATCCGGTGCGCGTCGATCTCGGCGTCGCTCAGCCGGTCGTACCCGGTGTTGCGGTACGCGGCGTCGGTGATGCCGAACGAGTCGTCGAGCTGGCCGAGCGTGAGCAGTCGCAGTGCGTCCGAGTCGCCGGAGCGCTCGAAGGCCGGACGCTCCTCGGTCATGCCGCCGAAGCCGCGCACGCTGGCGACGCCGAACGAGTGCCCGGCGCCGTCCGAGCGTTCCTTGAACAGGCCGAGCAGGGGCACCTGGCCCTCGGACTCGACGGTGCGGGCGCGCTCGTGCCAGTCCGTCGCCGCCTGCGCGATGCGGGCGAAACCGACACCGCCGACGGGCGCCTGCATGTGCGGGAAGACCCGAGCGAACAGGTCGTCGCGGGTGTCGAGGTAGTTCGGCTCGAAGAACTCGCCGCCGATGTAGCTCTCCGCCGTGCACAGGCCGACGCGTCCCATCGTCTTCGCGAGGGCCTTCTCGGCCGCCTTCCGGAACTGCTTGAGCGCCAGGTCCGTCGCGGTCAGCTCGCCGGCGGGTGCCGGCGCAGCGGGGTACTTCTCCTCCGCACGCAGACGCGCGGACAGGCTGTACACCGCAGCGGCGCCGAAGCCGAGCGCCGTCGCGACGTGGTGCGACGACGGCAGCTGGCCGGACTCGGCGACGACGGACACGCGCAGGCGCAGGCCGGTCTCGATGAGCCGCTGGTTCACGGCGGCCACGGCGAGGATCACCGGGAGCGGGGCACGGGTGGACGAGACCTCGCGGTCGGTGACCACGGCGATGCCGCCGGTGGCCTTCGCGAACTGCTCGACGGCGTCGCAGAGCGCGTCGACGGCGGCGCGCATCGCGTCCGCGTTGGCCCGTTCGTCGCCGAGCACCGGGGTGTAGAGCATGTCGAAGCGTTCCAGCGGGACGATGTCCTGGTCGCGCAGGCGCACCATGTCGAGGTGCCCGAGGATCGGGGACTGCACGACGAGCTGCCGGGTCGGCGTGCCGGTGCCGCTGCCCGTACCGTCCGGCTTGCTGCCGAGTGTCACGCGCATGCTCATGCCGTCGGCTTCGCGGATCGAGTCGAGCGGCGGGTTCGTCACCTGGGCGAAGCGCTGCGAGAAGTACTTCGCCATGCCGCCCTCGGTGTCGCTGAGGGCGTTGATCGCGTTGCCGTAGCCCATCGCCGAGATCCGCTCCGACCCGTTCTGCAGCATCGGGTCGAGCATGAACCGGAAGCTCTCCTGGTTCAGCGAGTACGCCACGTACCGGCCCTGCAGCGACAGATCGCCGTCGTAGCCGAGCGTGCTCGTCGTGCGGTGGTACTCCGGCGCCGGCAGGTCGTCGAGGTTCACCCGGGCGGCGTCGAGCAGGGTCTTGTAGTCGCGACGGTCGGCGAGCATGCGCAGGACGTCGTCGGTGCGCATGAGCGTGCCTGTGCGGTGGTCGACGACGAGCATGCCGCCGGCCTCGATGCGCCCGCGGTGCACCACCTCGTCGGCGTCGAACTCGACCTGACCGGCCTCGGACGACACCATCAGGTACTCGGCGGTCTGCACCGAGCGCAGCGGTCGGAGGCCCAGGCGGTCGAGTCGGGCACCGACGACGTCGCCGTCGCTGAAGATCACCGCGGCCGGGCCGTCGTTCTTCTCCTCGTACAGCGAGAAGTACTCGAGCATGTCGCGCACGTCGGGCGTCAGCGTGCGGTCGTTCTCCCACGCCGGCGGCATGAGCGAGACCACGGCTTCGACGATCTCGAGGCCGTCGTCGAACACCCGGCTCTGCAGGGTCTGGTCGAGGCGGCTCGAGTCGGACTGCCCGGGCGGACGGACGATGCTCCGGGTGCGGGCACGGGCCAGGGCTTCGTCGGACAGGCGGTTCTTGCGGTCCGTGTTGAGCTCGCCGTTGTGCGCCATCAGGCGGAACGGCTGCGCCATCGTCGGGTGCGGCTCGGTGTTCGTCGAGAAGCGCGTGTGGAAGTACAGCGTCCGCACCGAGTGGCGCGGGTCGCGCAGGTCGGTGAAGTACCCGATGACCTCGCCCGAGTTCAGGCGGCCCTTGAGGATCTGGGTCCGGGCGCTGAGCGACAGCGGGTACAGGGCTGCGTGCTCGGCGCGGTCGGCGGCGGCCTGCCCGTAGGAGACGGCCTCGATCGCGAGCAGGGCGCGGTTCGCGGCGGCGTCGACCTCCGCACGGGCCCATTCGTCGGGCGCGCGGAAGACCCACTGGACGATCGGCAGTTGGTACTGCTCGGCCTCGGGGCGGGCGACGGAGTGGTCCACCGGGACGTCGCGGACGAGGAGGAGCTCGAAGCCCTGCTGCTCGATGGCGTCGGTGACGGTGCGCACGGCTGCGGCCCGTTCGTCCGTGCCGTCCGGGGCTGCGCCGGTCGGCGCTGCGCCGGTGGGCACGAAGCAGTTCGCGACGCCGAAGTGGCCCGCCCGCAGGTGCTCGCCGGTGATCGCGCTGAAGAACTCCACCGACAGGTCGATGCTGACGCCCGCGCCGTCCCCGACACCCTCGGCGGACTTGCCGCCGCGGTGGGGGATCGCGCAGAGCGCTTCGTCGCCCTTGCGGATGACGTCGTGGCTCGGCGTGCCGTCGAGTCGGGTGATGAAACCGACGCCGCAGTCGCTCGATTCGCGGGCAGGGTCGTAGAGACCGAAGGAGGAGGGGTTCACGTGTGCGGGTCCAGTGGGGCGTTGCCGGCAGCGGACGGCCAGGCTGCATCGATGGAGCGCTCGCCGCGGGCAGACCGGTGGTGACAGTCGGGCCCTGTGGGGTGGTGGTGCGGTAGGGCGATGCTACGGCCTGGTATACCGAGCACGCAACACCACAGCGCGCGGGCCGTTCGGCGGGATCGGCAGGCCGCCCGGTGGGGTCAGCGCGGGAGCAGGATCTGGACGACGGCGATGACCGCGAGCACGGCGATCGGGACGCCCGCGATCCAGGCTCCGGCGCGCATCTGGGTCCGGCGGATGGTCGGCGCCGCGTGCGAGCTGCGTGCGAACTCGGTCGCCGCGACGAGCTCCGGCGCGGCAGCGGGCGGTGCGGGCTCCGGCTGGGGGCGGTCGTCCTCGAACGCGGGGACCTCGACGACCAGGTCCTCGGGGCGCGGTCGGCCGGGCAGTCGTGCGAAGTCGTTCGGCATGCGGGCCTCCTCGTCCGGTGTGCTCAGTATGCGCCGTGCGCCGTCGGAAGGGCTGGCCCCGAGTCGCGCCCGCTCCGGTCTTCGCAAGACGCAACCTCGGCGACTCCTCGCAGCGGTGTTCCGCTGCGGGCAACCGCCCGGGTTGCGTTTTGCGGGCGGCCGGGCGGCCGGGCGGCCGGGCGGCCGGGGCGGCGGGCCGGCCGGCGGGGGCCCGGCCAGCGCCCGCGTCAGGTGTAGCGGCGGGCGGCCCGGACGGCGGCGCCGCGGTAGGACCCGCCGAACAGGAACACGTGCAGCAGCAGCGGGGCCAGCTGGTGCAGCTCCACGCGCTCCTGCCAGCCGTCGGCCAACCGGGACTCGGCGTCGTACGCGTCGAGCACGGTCTCGAGCCGGGGGAGCCCGAACAGTGCCAGCAGTGCCAGATCGGTCTCGGCGTGGCCGCCGTGCGGGTTCGCGTCGATGAGCACGGCGCCCGTCGGCTCGGAGTGATCACCGGGCCAGAGGACGTTCCCCGCCCAGAGGTCGCCGTGCAGCCGCGCCGGCCGATCCCCGACGAGCGCGGGCTGCGGCGACCCGAGCGTCCCGTCCTGCACCCGGTCCGCAACCCGGTCGAAGAGCGCGACCTCGTCGGGATCGAAACCGGGGCCGAAGCCGCGGCCCGCCCCGCCGCGGTCGACGATCCGGCGTACGTAGTCGCGGATGCGGTACTCGGCGAAGAACTCGCCCCACGTCGCGGGGGCGTGCGCCGCGGTGACGAACGCCGTCCCCGAGCGACCCATCCGGAGCGGCCCGTCATCGGGGAAGCCCGGGGCCGGCGTTCCCCAGCCGTCCGCGCCCGCAGCGTGGGTGTGCGCCAGCGACCGGCCGAACCGCTCCGCCTGCTGCGCCGTGGGGGAGCCGTCGTCGATCAGCTCGAGGTCGAGGACGGTCGGGCTCGGACGATCGAGGACGCGGGCGATCCGCGTGCCGCCGGCCGCTTCGGCTTCGGCCAGCCAGGCCAGCCCGGCGGCCTCGGCAGTGGCTTCGTGCGGGGTGGTGAAGGTCTTCACGTGCGTCTCGGCCATGTGCCCATCCTGCCGACCGCGTCCGACCGGCGACTCAGTACCCCCGACCTCAGCGCCGGGCGGCGTGCACCACCAGGGCGAGCTGCACCCGGTTCTCGACCCCGAACTTCTCGTAGACGTGCCCGATGTGCGTCTTCACCGTCGCCAGCCCCACGAACAGGTCGGCGGCGATCTGCGCGTTCGACGCTCCGTCCGCCACGGCGAGGGCGACCTCGGTCTCGCGCTCGGTCAGGAGTGCGAGCAGTCGACGCTCCTCGGCACCGTCGGCCTCGCGCGTCGGCCGTGGCTGCGCCGCGAACGCGATGACCCGGTCGAGGACGGACGGCGACAGGATCGAGCGGCCCGCTGCGACCGTCCGGACCGCCTCGACGAGTTCGTGCGGCGGGGTGTCCTTGAGCAGGAACCCCCGTGCACCGGCCTGCAGCGCCCCGAGGACCATGTCGTCGCCCTCGAACGTCGTCAGGACCAGCACCGCGAGGTCCGGGCGGCGACGCAGTTCACGCTCGGTCGCGACCAGCCCGTCGCACCGCGGCATGCGGATGTCCATGAGCACGACGTCGGGTTCCGTCGTCGCGATGACGTGCGCGGCCTCGAGCCCGTCGCCCGCCTCGCCGACCACCTCGACGTCGTCGTCGCCGGTGAGCAGGAGCCGGAGGCCGGCACGCACCAGGTGGTCGTCGTCGACGAGGACGACGCGGATCCGACCCGTCACGCGGTCCACGGCAGCACCACCTCGACGACGTGCACCCGGTCGGTCCCGACCCCGGCGCGGAAGGTGCCGCCCACGAGCCGGGCGCGCTCGGCGAGCCCGCGCAGGCCGTGGCCGGCGGTGTCCGGCGGCGCGGGGCCGTCCGCCACGGTGTTCGACACGACCACCCGGAGCGCGGGGCCGTCGAGGACCTCGACCACCACGTCGACGACACGCCCCGGGGCGTGCCGACGGGCGTTGGTCAGTCCCTCCTGCACGATCCGGTACGCATGACGCCCCACCCCCGTCGGAGCCGACGAGGCGCCTGCGTCGATGTTCGCCCGGACGACCGCACCGCCGGCGCGTGCCTCGTCGAGCAACTCGGGCAGGTCGACCAGGGTCGGCTGTGGCGGCGCGGTAGCGGTGACCTCGTCGCGACCGGTCGAGGTGGGGTCGCGCAGGACTCCGAGCACGTCGCGCAGGTCGGTGAGCGCCGAGTGCGCCTCGGCCCGGACCACGCCGGCCGCCGCAGCGGTCTCGTCGGGGGTGAGTCCGGGGCCGCGGTACTCGAGCGCGCCGGCGTGCAGCGCGACGAGGGAGAGGCGATGGCCGAGCACGTCGTGCATCTCGCGTGCGATGTGGGCGCGTTCCTGTTCGCGGGCGCGGTCCTCGCGCAGCTGCTGCTCCCGTTCGACCAGCGCCGCCCGCTCGCGGAGCGACAGCAGGAGCGCCCGGCGCTGCCCGATCCCGATGCCGATCGCCACGAGCAGCGCGATGCCGCCGGCCCCCACGGCGACGATCTGCCACACCGGCGTGTCCTGGTCCGGCGCGAGGACGACGTCGTAGAGCACGGTGGCGCCGAGCATGACCGCCCCGGCGATCGCGAGCTCGACGGCTCGGCGCCGGGTGGCGAGCGACACGAGGGCGAGCGCAGCGGCGCCCACGGCCAGCGTCGACACCGAGCTGAGGGCGGCGATGACGACGGTGACCAGCAGCGGCGCGCGGTGCCGGAACGGCAGCAGGACGGCGGCGACCAGGCCGGCGGCGAAGTCCCCGAGGACCAGGCCCCCGACGTGCGCGTCGCTCCAGCCCCGGGTGTCCATGGTCGGCCAGACCAGCGCGGCGGTGACGAGGCCGGTCAGGACGGCGACGGCCAGCCGCCACGACTCCGCCCACACCCGGCGCCCCCGGGAGACGTCGGGCAGTGCGGTCGTGGTCATGTGCCGAGCCTAGGGAGCGGGGGACCCCGGCGGATCAACCGAAGGTCGGACACGTCACACCGCGTCGACCAGTGCCCGAGCGAGCGGGTGCCACGCCCGCGAGGACGGTCCGCTCAGCACCAGCGTCCGCTCGAGCCGCCGCGCCATCGGCACCATCACGAGGTCCGGCGGCAGCATCACCCGCCCGAGCGTCGGCACGATGGAGACCCCCTCGCCCCGTTCGATCATGCCGAACATGGTGCTCATCTCACGCACCCGGTGGGCGTAGCGGAAGGGCTGCCCGTCGAGCTCGTGCAGCTTCTGGATCTGGTACTCACACCCACCGCCACCGGCGACCAGGCCGTCCTCGTGCAGGTCGTCGAGCGTCGGGGCGGGCAGGTCCGCGAGCGGGTGGTCGCGGCGGACGACGGCGGCCATCTCGTCCTGCGCGACGACCACGCCCCCGTCGGGCACCGGCGTCGGGTCGACCAGGACGGCGGCGTCGACCGTGCCGGCCTCGAGCCACTCCGGCATCTCGTCGTCGTCGCCCTCGTAGACCTGCACGTCGACGTCGGGCAACGTCACCGCCCACAGTTCGCGGAGCCGCGGCAGCAGGCCCTGGCAGACGGTGGGGACGGCGGCGAGGCGCACGG
Organism: Curtobacterium sp. MCBA15_008; assembly: GCF_001865065.1. Taxonomy (GTDB): domain Bacteria; phylum Actinomycetota; class Actinomycetes; order Actinomycetales; family Microbacteriaceae; genus Curtobacterium. Next base: position 71,514 of record NZ_MJGN01000006.1, read on the forward strand.
TGCCGCGGGCCGTGGCGGGCCGGACCACTGCCTCCAGGGCGTCGACGGAGGCGAGCACGCTGCGGGCGTGGGCGAGCAGTCGGTCGCCGAGCGGGGTCGTGGCGGCGGCGCCGCCACGGCGGACGACGGGGCCACCGACCTCGCGCTCGAGACCGGCGACGGCGTGCGAGACCGCGGACTGGCCGACGCCGAGCGCGGTGGCGGCGCCCGTGAACGACCCGGCGTCGACCGTCGCGACGAAGGCGCGGAGCTGGGGGACCGAGACGGTCATGCGTCGTCCTCATGTCGGCATGAACCGCATGTGTTTGCCGCATGCGCTGGAGGTGTCGACACTAGGCGACATGAACGCGGTCCTCTACCTCCTCGTCGCACTCACCTGGGGCTCGAGCTTCCTGTTCGCGAAGATCGGGCTCGACGGCCTCGCGCCGCAGCAGGTCGCGACCGTCCGGACCGTCCTCGGTGCCGTCACGCTCGTGCTGGTCCTGCTCGCGACGCGGCGTCGCTGGCCCCGGGAGCCGAAGGTGTGGGCGCACCTGCTCGTCGTGTCCGTGTTCCTGAACGCCGTGCCGTCGTCGCTCATGGCGTGGGCCGAGCAGACAGTACCGTCCGGACTCGCGAGCATCTACAACGCGACGACGCCGATCATGACGATGGCGGCGCTCGCCGTGCTCGTGCCCTCCGAGAAGCTCCGCGGGCGTCAGGTGGTCGGGATCGTGCTCGGCATCGTCGGCGTGCTCGTCCTGGTCGGCCCGTGGGACGTCATCGGCGACCCGGCGGTGCTGGCGAGCATCCCGGGGCAGGTCGCGCTCCTCGGGATGACGGCGTGCTACGGCATCGGGCTGGCGTACCTGCGTCGCGTCGCCGTGACGAGTTCGTACGACCCGGTGACGCTCGCGACGGTGCAGCTCACACTCGCCTCCGGGCTGCTCCTGCTGGTCGCGCCCGCGATCGCCACCGGTCCGGTGCAGCTGGACTGGAGGATCGTGGCCGCGATGGTCGCACTCGGTTGCGTCGGCACGGGGCTGGCCTACGCGTGGAACACCAGGCTCGTGCAGGCCTGGGGCGCGGGCCGCGCCTCGACCGTGACCTACCTGACACCGGTCGTCGGCGTGGCGCTCGGGGTGCTGGTGCTCGGCGAGCGGGTTCGCTGGAACGAACCGGTCGGGGGACTCGTCGTGCTGGTCGGCATCGCGCTGGCGTCCGGCGTGCTCACCCGTCGTCGTCTGCGACCCGTCGGAGAGGGCGCCCGTACGCTGGCCCGGTGACCCCTCGTCCGCGACGCTCCCTGCCGAGTCTCCTGGTGGCGTCGTCGCACCCGGGACCCACCCTGACCGTGACGGTGCTCGCCGCCGTGATCGCCGCGGCGGTCGGACACCCGGTGTGGTTGGTCGTCCTCGTGGCGCTGACGGTGGTCGCCGGACAGCTGTCCATCGGGCTCGCGAACGACTGGATCGACGCCGACCGCGACCGAGCCGTCGGGCGGTCGGACAAGCCGGTCGCACAGGGCCTCGTCGCCGTCGGCACCGTGCGCACTGCGGCGTTCGTCACGGCCGGCGTCGCGGTCGTCCTGTCGCTCTTCCTCGGACCGGTGGCGGCGCTCGCGCACCTCGTGCTCGTCGCCGCCGGGTGGGCCTACGACGCCGGGCTCAAGCGGACGGTGTGGTCCGTCGTGCCGTTCGTCGTCGCGTTCGGACTGCTGCCCGTGGTGGCGGTGTCGGCCGGCCCCGACGCGCCCTGGCCGGCGTGGTGGGCGCTGGCGACGGGCGCGGTGTTCGGGGTGGCGATCCACTGCACGAACGTGCTGCCCGACCTGGTGGACGACGCGGCGACGGGCGTCCGCGGGTTCCCGCACCGGCTCGGCCTGCGGGGTGCCGGCATCACGGCCTTCGGCTCGCTCGTGGTCGCGGCGCTGCTGGTGCTCGGCGGGCAGGTCCTCGGCGACGACCCGGTGCGCGGCGTCGGGGTCGTGCTGGCCGTGGTCGGCACCGTCGTGGTGGTCGTGCTCGCGGCGGTCGGGATCCGGCTGGTGGTCGTGGGGCGCGCCTCGAGGACCCTGTTCCGGTTGGTGATCGCGTCGTCGCTCGTGCTGGTCGTCGAGCTCGGGCTGGCCGGCGCACGACTCGTGGCCTGAACGCAGCGCCTCGTGACCGGACCCGTCAGGACCAGCGCATGGCGTAGAGCCGGGCCAGGCCGTGCGCGGTCGGCAGGGACAGGGCGGTCCGGAGCAGCGCCTCCCGGCCGACGGCACCCAGCGCACCCAGCGGGCGGCCGAGCGCCATGTTGACCTCGGCCTGTCGTGCCGCGCGACCGGCGGAGGCCTGCCGGCGTCGCGCGTAGCCGGGCCACGGCCCGGGTGATCCGGAGGCGACCGCGTGGGCGAGGAGCGGGGCGAGCTCGGCGGCGTCGAGCCAGCCGAGGTTCATGCCCTGCCCGCCGATGGGGCTGATCTCGTGCGCGGCGTCCCCGGCGAGGACGACCCGTCCGACGCCCACGCGGTCGGCCGCTCGGCGGCGCACGCGGAACCCGCTCGTCATCGAGCAGCTCGCGGGGTCGGGCGCGACGCCGGTCCGTTCGGCGACGAGCGCGGCGAGGCGGACGGCGACCTCGGGTTCCGGTTCGCCGTAGCTCGTGCCGGCGGCGGCGAAGGCCTCGTCGTCGGGGACCAGCACGACGTAGCGGCGTCGGCCGTGGGGGAGCGGGAAGGACTCGACCACCCCGTCCGGCCCGACGTCGACGAGCGCGGCTGACCGGGCGGACGGTTCCTCCGGGTCGGCGAAGTCGCCCATCACGTAGCGGTCCGGGTAGTCCCGACCGGTGGTGCCGATGCCGAGGAGGTCGCGCACGACGCTGCGGGCGCCGTCCGCACCGACGACGAACGCGGCCCGGACGGTCACCGCGGCGTCGTCGGGTCCGGTGCCGGTCACGTCGACGTGGTCGCGGTGGCGCCGGAGCCCGGACAGGGCCGTGCCGGTGCGGAGCGACGTCGGGGCGAGCTCCTCGAGGCGGTCGCGCAGCAGCGTCTCGGTGCGGTGCTGGTCGAGCGTGGCGACGTACGGGTGCGTTGCCGAGGCGCGGTCGAAGGTGAGGGTGCCGAGCGCTCGGCCGCGGCTGCGGGCCACCCCGGTGCGCACCTTGGTGGCCTCGGCGAGCACCGGCCCGTCGAGGCCGATCGTCGCGAAGGCGTCGAGCGACGGCGGGTGGATCCCGATCGCGCGGGAGCCGACCGGGGGCGCCGCACGACGCTCCCACACGGCGACCCGCACGCCGCGGGCGGCGAGGAGCGCAGCCGTGAAGAGGCCGACGGGGCCACCGCCGACGACGAGGACGTCGACGCGCTCCGTGGTCACGGTGCGAGCCTACGGGGCTGGGTGACGTGTCCACCCAGCCCCGCGGGTGGCTCTGGGTTCGCGTGCTGCGCGGGGTCTCGTCGGGGGAGCAGGAATCGTCGGGTCGCCCGGGTGCACCCGACGGTTCGTGCTCCCTCGACCGTCGGACGGTTCGTGCTCCCTCGACCGTCGGACTGGAGGCACAGTGCGGGGCCGCCACGCGCCTCCTGTCGGTCAGGTGGTCGCGTCCGCCGTCTCGCGGCCGGTCCGGTCGGCTGCGACGAGGCGGCGCGCCTCGCGCAGCCGCTTCCGTGCGCGCTCCACCGGCACCTCGACGGCGTACGCGGCGCCGACGGCCACCAGCAGGGCGACCGCGACGAGCCAGACGTCCCCCCACGGCCCGATCGCGAAGGTGCCGAGCAGGGCGATCACGAGCGGGTGCCACAGGTACGCCGAGTAGGAGACGCGTCGCCCGAACCACGACACCGGCGTCCACGCGAGCGCGACGGACACGGGCGAGCGGACGGACACGAGCCCGCCGATCAGGAGCGCCGAGATGAGCCCGGTGACGGGCAGCACGACACCGAACGACCAGGCGTGCTGCGTCCAGTCGTCGTCGATCCAGAACTGCACGCCGACGAGGAGTGCGAGGCCGACCCAGGTGCCGACGTGTCCGGCGATACCGGCTGCCCAGGTGCGGACCCGCTCGTCGTCGAGGAGCAGCGCGAGCAGGCACCCGGTCGCCAGCGGCACGACGCCGAGCACGGGGGAGAAGTACACGTCCGGGGTGGCGCCGCCGTTCGGCGTGCGGTAGCTCGCCCACGACGCCGCCGCCGCCGCGACGATGACGACGCCGAGGCCGGCCATCAGCCAGTGTCGGCGCGACCGAACCGCGAGCAGCAGCACGAGGACGGGCGGCCAGACGAGGTAGAACTGCTCCTCCATCGACAGGCTCCACGTGTGCGCGAAGACGCCCTGCGTGGTGTCCCAGTACGACCGGAACAGGTTGCCGGTGTAGCTCAGGGCGATGAACGCGGCCTCACCCGGGGAGAACGACGCGCCCTTGTAGTCGCCCACCCAGTTCCAGAGCGCGAGCCCGACGACCACGAGTGCGAGCAGCGCCGGGTAGAGGCGGAGGAGCCGCTTCGTCCAGAACGACCCGAGCCGGATGCGTCCGGTGCGGCGACGCTCGCCGAGCAGCAGCGTCGAGATGAGGAAGCCGGAGAGCACGAAGAACACGGTGACGCCGATGAAGCCGCCCTCGAACTGCGGTACGTGCAGGTGGTAGAGGATCACGATCATGATCGCCACCGTGCGGAGGCCGTCGAGTGCCGGGGCGCGGTGCGTCAGCGGCGGCGGCGGGGTCGGCCGTGCCGGGGTGTCGCCGCGCGCGGGTCTGGTCCGCGAGCGCTCCGCCGCGAGTGTGCTCGTCTCCACGTCCCCTCCCTGCGGGGTCGGCCTGCCTGGTCTCCACCAGGGTCCTCTCCGCAGGTAAGAGCGGCCTCAACGACCGGGGTGCACCAGACGGGTCAGGGCGTCGAGCCGCTCGTCGGCGATGGCGGCGAACGGCCGGTCCTCGTCGGCGGCGATCCACTGCGCGAACGACAGGTGGAACACCGTGACGGCCGTCTCGGCTGCCATCGTCGCGGCCGGCTCCGGGACACCGCGCGCGCGGAGGACCTCGCCCAGCCGTGTCTTCAGGGTCGCCAGCTTGCCGAGTTCCCGTTCGCCGAGGGCCGGGTTCGCGTCGATGATCACCTGCCGTTGCCTCGACCAGGGTCGGCGGTCGTCGGGGAAGAACGCGCCGCTGGCGACGAGCGCGAGCCGCACGAGGTCGAACGGCGCGGTGTCGGCTGGGGCGGCCTCGATCGGACCGGTGAACATCGCCAGGAAGTCGTCCTGCCCGGCGAAGAGGACCTCGCGCTTGTCGGCGAAGTGCCGGAAGAACGTGCGCTCGGTGACCTCGGCGGCAGCGGCGATCTCGGCCACCGTCGTCTGGTCGTAGCCGTGAGACGCGAAGAGCTGCAGTGCCGTCGCCTGCAGGCGTTCTCGCGTTCCGGGTTGCCATCGGGCCATGGCCGAAGTCTACTGATGACAGTCGCTGACATCGAGTGCTACGGTGATGTCAGTTCATGACATCACGTTGTGGACACCCGTGAAAGGACTCACCATGCACGTGTTCGTCACCGGGGCCTCCGGATGGATCGGCTCCCACACCGTCGACGACCTCCTCGCAGCCGGCCACACCGTCACCGGCCTCGCACGGTCCGACGCCTCCGCCGCAGGGCTCGAGGCGAAGGGAGTCACCGTCCTCCGCGGCGACCTCGACGACCTCGACGCGATCCGCCGCGGCGCGACCGAGGCCGAGGGCGTCCTGCACCTCGCGAACAAGCACGACTGGGCGAACCCGGCCGCCACGAACGCCAGCGAGCGTGCCGCCGTCGAGACCATCGCCGGGGCCCTCGTCGGCACCGACCGTCCGTTCGTCGTCGCCTCCGGGGTCGCCGGACTCGCACAGGGCCGACCTGCGAACGAGCAGGACCCCAACCCCTTCGTCGGCCCGGACAGCATGCGCGGCGGCAGCGAGAACCGTGCCCTCGACTTCGTCGCCCAGGGCGTCCGGAGCATCGCCGCCCGCTTCAGCCCGACCACGCACGGCACCGGCGACCACGGCTTCATCGCCGCGATCGTCGGCGCCGCGCAGCGCACCGGCGTGTCCGGCTACGTCGGCGAGGGGACGAACACCTGGGCCGCCGTGCACGTCACCGACGCCGCGCGACTCGTCCGGCTCGGACTCGAGCGGGCACCCGCTGGCACGAAGCTGCACGCCGTCGCCGAGACCGCGATCCCGACGCGGGCGATCGCCGAAGCCATCGGCGAGGGACTCGGGCTGCCCGTGACCTCGGTCGACCCGGCCGACGCGGTGTCCCACTTCGGGTTCATCGGGCAGTTCTTCGGCATGGAGATGTCCGCGACGTCCGGCGCCACGCGCGACCTCCTCGGGTGGGAGCCGACCGGACCGGGGCTGCTCGAGGACATCGCCGCAGGCGCCTACTCCGCCGTGCGGGTGGCGTAGCGAGCACGCGCTGGGCTGCGTGGTCCGTCGAGGGAACAGAAATCGTCGGGTGCCATCGAGGGACCCGACGATTGCTGCTCCCCCGACGCCCCGGCGGACGCCCGCGCCCCCCGTGCCGCGCGCGCCCCGAGACCCGCGCCTACTCGGCCTTCTGCATCTGCCAGGGCTCCGGCTCGCGGTCCCCGTTCGGGCGCACCGGCCGGACGTCGCCCACGATCGGGATCGAGCGCTTCCGCATGAACCACAGGTAGCGGACGAAGAAGTGCGACAGGGTCGACAGCCGGTTGCCGTTGCCGAGCAGCGACGCGATGTGCACCGCCACCCAGGCCGCCCACGCGATCGGCCCGACGAGCGTGATGCCACCTCGGAGCTGCGCGACCGCGGCGTTCGTGCCGATCGTCGCCATCGTGCCCTTGTCGAAGTACTTGAAGTGCTCGCTCGGCTTGCCCTCGACGCGCCGCACGATCTGCCGTGCGCAGTGCCGGCCACCCTGCAGCGCGGGCTGTGCGAGCTGGGCGAGGGCGTCGTCCTGTGCGGCGATGTCGCCGGCGGAGAAGATCCGCTCGACGCCCTTCACGCTGAGGTCGTCGTTCACCTGGATGCGTCCGCCGTGGGTCTGCGGCATCCCCCACCCGGCGACCTCCTTGTGGGCGGCGACACCGGTCGCCCAGATGACCTGCGACGCGGGGATGAACTCGCCCTCGGCCGTCATCACGCCGTCGGGCTTGACCTCGGAGACACCCGTGTTCAGCCGCAGCACGACGCCGCGCTTCCGCAGGATCTTCGCCGCGTACCGCCGGAGCCGCGGGGCGAACGGCTTGAGGAGCTCCCCGCTGCGGTGCACGAGGGTGATCGAGATGTTGCCCCGCTCGATCTCGGGGTACGCGCCGACGAGGGCCTGGTCGCGGAGCTCGGCGAGCGCACCGGCCATCTCCACCCCCGTCGCACCGCCGCCGACGATGACGACCTTGATCTCGTCGGGGCCCTGGTTCGCCGCGGCTTCCTCGAGCCGGGTGAACAGCTCGTCGCGGATCCGGAGGGCCTGCGAGCGGGAGTACATCGAGTACGCGTACTCGTAGGCGCCGGGGGTGCCGAAGTAGCTGGTGTTCACCCCGTTCGCCAGGATGAGCCAGTCGTAGTGCAGGTGCTCGCCGTCGGACATCTCGGCGATGCGCTCGTCCGTGCGGATGCCGGTGAGCAGGCCGTGTCGGAACTCGGCGTTGCTCTGCTTCGCCCGGAGGCTGCGGAGGAAGTACGTCACGTCCCCGGCGTTCAGGCCGCCGGTCGCCACCTGGTACATGAGCGGCTGGAACATGTTGTAGACGTGGCGGTCGACCAGGGTCACCCGGACCGGAGCGTCGGCGAGCTCGCGCATCGCGGCGACACCGGCGAATCCACCGCCGACGATGACGACGTGCGGGCGGGTGTCCTGGGGCATGCTGATTCCGGCTTCCTCGGTTGGTGAGATGGTCACCTCAGAGGGTACGCGCGGTTCGCCAACGCCCCGTTCACAGGGCCGGCCTGGAGGCGCGGCTCGGTTCCGTCACGCCTCCAGCGGTGCGTAGGTGCTCAGGACGTTCCCCTTGCTCGTCACGGTGCTGTCGACCAGCCGCAGGCGCGTGGGCGGGTCGGTCGGCTCGAAGAGCTTGCGGCCGGCGCCGGCGATCGCGGGGTGCACCATGAGCTGGAGTTCGTCGAGGAGGCCGGCGAAGAGCAGGTGCCGGACCACGGTCACGCTGCCGCAGACCGCGATGTCCGCGCCGTCGCGCTGCTTGAGGTCGCGCACGAAGTCGTCGAGGTCGCCCGTGATCCGCGTGCTGTTCTGCCACGCCAGGTCGTCGCCGAGGGTGGTCGACGCGACGTACTTCTCGATCGGGTTGATCCACTGGCCGAAGCCGTCCTCGGGGTGGGCGGGCCACCACTCGGCCCACTCGAGGTAGCTGTTCTTCCCGAGCAGCACGGTGTCGGTGCGGGCCATGAACGCGCCCATCCCGGCCCCGAGCTCGTCGTCGAAGGAGTCGTACTGGAACGTGTACGGGTCCTGCACGACGTTGTCGACGGAGGCGAACAGTCCTGCGGTGACCTTGCGCATGACCGGAGCGTAGCCCTCAGCTGTTCCCAGCGGAACCGCTCGTGTCGGATCCGGTCCCCGTGCCGCCCCGGGGGCCGTCGCCGGGGAACTGCCCGGTGCCGCCGCCGTTCGCGCCGGGGACCTGCGTCGTCCCGTGGCCGGCGCCCCCGATGGCGTGCCCGACGGCGAAGCCGACGCCTCCGCCGACGAGCAGCGCGGCGAGGCCGACGGCCACGGCGACGATCGGCCAGAACCACGGCGGCTTGGGTCCCGTCCGCGGCGCCGCGGCAGCCGTGCCGTACCAGGGCGTCGGACCGGACGGGCCGAACGTCGGGGGCGGCGGGGTCGTGGAGGTCGCGGTGGAGGTCGGGGCCGGTGCGGCTGCCCACCCGCTGGGCGTGGCGTCGGTCGGGCGGTCGGCGGGCGTCGTGGGGGAGTCCTCGGTCATGCGGACGAGTGCACACCGGTTCCCTATCAACGGGTGATGACGAGGCTGACGCGTGACTGTGGAGCGGACGCGGGCGTGCAGGACCTGCCGCGTACCCTCGGCTCGTGGGCGCGAAGGTGGAGACGGTGTCGGTCGACGGACTGGCCGTGCGCCTGCACACCCTGGCCCCGGCCGGACGGCTCCACGACGACCTCGCACCGACGGTGGTCCTGGTGCACGGCATCGGGATGTCCCACCGGTCCTTCCGCCGGACGCAGCGCGCGCTCGCGGTCACCCACCGCACCGTCGGCGTCGACCTGCCCGGGTTCGGCGGGGTGCCCGGCGCCGGACGCCGGCTGCAGATCGAGGAGCTCGCCGACCTCGTCGTCCGAGCGGTCCGGTCGCGCGGTGCCGGTCCGCTCGTGCTCGTCGGGCAGTCGATGGGGACCCAGGTCGTCGCCGAGGCTGCTCGTCGGCACGCCGAGGCCGTCGAGTCCGTGGTGCTGATCGGGCCCGTCGTCGTGCCGGGTCGGCGGTCGGCCGTGCTGCAGGCGCTCGACCTCGCGCGGGACTGCACGGTCGAGGGCGTCCGGATGAACACCGTCGTGCTCACCGACTACTTCCGCAGCGTGCCGCAGTACCTCCGCGAACTCGGACCCATGCTCCGGCACCGCCTCGAGGACACCCTGCCGCACGTCGGGCAGCCCGTCCTCGTGGTCCGCGGCACCCGGGACCCGATCGCGCGGCGCGACTGGGCAGCACGACTCGCGGCGGCGGCACCCGACGGCAGGGTGGTCGAGCTCCCCGGGCCGCACCACGTGCAGGAGCACCAGCCGGTGGCCGTCGCCCGCCTCCTGGACGGTCTGCGGGCCGTCCCCGTGCCCGACGGCCGTACGCCGGACGACCAGACCCTGGAAGGACTTCGATGACGGACGCGACCACGTCCGGAGCCGGACCGACGCGCACGGACCGCACCGCGCCTCCCGTCCGGATCTCGCTGGTGCGCCGCGGATGGTGGGCCGCACTCGACTGGTGGTACGCGGCCAGGTGGCAGCTGCGGAGCCTCGGACCCACGACCGCCGACGACTACCGGACCGGGGACGGCCAGCCCGTCGTCGTGGTCCCGGGCGTCTACGAGACCTGGCACTTCATGCGCCCGTTGATGGACGCCCTGCACGACCGCGGACATCCGGTGCACGTGCTGCCGGTGCTGCGGCACAACCTGCGGCCGGTGCCCGAGTCGGCGCACGAGGTGCTGGCGTACCTCGAGGAACACGGCCTGCAGAACGTGCTCCTCGTGGCGCACAGCAAGGGCGGGCTGATCGGCAAGTACGCGATGGCACGCCTCGACGACCACGGGCGGATCGACCGGATGGTGGCGGTGTCCACGCCGTTCGCGGGCTCCGGGTACGCGCGACTCGCGCCGGTGCGGCACCTGCGGGCGTTCCGCGCGGCGGACCCGGTGCTGTCCGGGCTGGCGCGGGAGCTCGACGCGAACGCGCGGATCACCTCGGTGTTCGGGGTGTTCGACACGCTCATCCCGGAGGGCAGTGCGCTCGCCGGGGCGACGAACGTGCGGGTGCCGGTCGGCGGGCACTTCCGGATCCTCGGCGACGCCCGGACCCGCGAGGCCGTGCTGGCCGCCGCGGACGCGCCGCCCGCCGGCGGCGTCCCGGGGGCCGGCGGCGCCCCGGGTGCCCGAGATTCGGCCTGAGCGACACTTCTCGCGCCGAACAGCCCGAGAACTGTCGCGCAGCGCGAAACTCTGGGCGGCGCCGGCGGCGGCGCCAGCGAGACTCGGGGTGCCCTGCGGGTCAGGCGCCGGGCAGGAACAGGCAGAACGGGTGGCCGTCGGGGTCGAGCAGCACGCGCACGTCCTCCTGCGGCTGGTGCTCCGCCTGCCGGGCACCGAGCCCCTCGGCCCGGGCGACCGCGGCGGGCAGGTCCTCCACCTGGAAGTCGAGGTGCAGCTGCATGCCCGGAGCCTCCGTGGTGCCCGGCCAGGTCGGCGCCACGTACGCCGGTTCGTACTGCACGGAGAGCCCGGGGCCGTCCTCGGGGCGGACGCGCGCCCAGGTCGGGTCGTCCTCGTGCACGGTCCAGCCGGTGAGCGCGCCGTAGAAGCGGGCGAGGGCGATGGCGTCCGGGGACTGCAGCACGGTGGCGGAGAGCGTCGGCATCGACGGGTCAGCGGCGGTCATGCGGCGGAGCGTACGCCGCATGGCGTCCACGGCCTCGAACGAAGCGGGGCGCGGGCGGACCTCAGCGCGGCGCGACGCTCTGGCGCTCGACGATCCGGTGCGGGATCACGACGGTCTCGGGCGGGGCGTCGCGGTCCTCGATCCGACGCGTGAGCAGGTCGAGGGCAGCGGTCGCGAAGGCCCGACGGTCGAACGACACCGTGCTGAGCGCGGGGATCGCGTACGCGGCACCGTCGACGTCGTCGAACCCGATGACGCTCACCTGCTCCGGCACCCGGACGCCCCGGGCGGCGAGGACGTGCAGCACGCCGAACGCGATCGAGTCGGTGAACGCGAAGACGGCGTCGGGCAGCGGGTGCTCGTCGAGCCAGGTCGCGAACGCCGAGGCGGCCTCGCTCGTCGTCCAGCCGGCCAGCGGAACGCGGAGCGCCGGGTCGGGGTCGATGCCGGCGGCGGCGAGCCCGGCGAGGTACCCGCGCTCCCGCAGCTCGCTCGTGGCCGTGGGGGCGGTGGCGCGCGCGGCGCCGACGATCGCGATCCGACGGTGGCCCCGTCCCGTCAGGTACGCGGTGACCTGCTCGGACGCCGCCAGACTGTCGACGTGCACCTGGTCGACGTGCTCGGGCTCGACCTCGCCGATGACGACGGTCGGCGGCAGGCCCTCGGTCGAGGCGAGGACGCTCGCGCTGAGCGACACCGGGTTGAGGATCAGCCCGTCGACGAGGTGTGCGCGCGCACGGGAGACGAGGTCCCGCTCACGGGCCGGGTCGTTGCCGGTCTGGTCGAGCTGCACGGTCCAGCCGCGTTCGCGGGCGAGTTCCACGAACCACTGCGCCAGCTCGGCGGAGTACGCGCTCGCCATCTCGGGCAGCGTCAGCGCTATCGCGCCCGACCGCCCGTTCCGCAGGCCGCGCGCCGACAGGTTCGGCACGTAGTCGAGTTCGGCGAGCGCCTGCTCCACGCGCTCGCGGGTCTCCGGGCGCACCACGACGCCGCCGTTGATGACGTTGGAGACGGTCTTCGGCGACACCCCGGCGAGGGCGGCCACGTCCCGCACGGTTGCGCGCATCGGGACGAGCGTAGCGCGGGCGGGCGGGGACGGTGCACCCGGGCGTCAGGGCCGGACGTACCGGTGCACGTGCGTCGTGTACTCCACGGGGACGGTGTCGCGACCGGCGGTGTCCGGGTCCTGGTCGAGCAGCCGTTGCACGGCGGCGAGCAGTGCGGCCCGTTCGTCGTCCGGTCGCACGATGACGTAGCTGCGCGAGGCCACCATGTCGAGGAACGCCGAGCGCTCCTGCTCGTGCACCCACCGGAACCGCTCGTACCCGCCGTCGGCGAACGGGGCGCCGACGACGGGAGCACCGTGGTCCATCACCCGTGACTCCGGCTGCTGGACGAGCGCGCTGAGCCGGGCGGACCACGGCCGGGTCTCGTCGCGCACGTTCCACACCAGGCCGAGCACACCGCCGGGTCGGAGGACGCGTGCGACCTCGGCGGTACCGCGTGCCGGGTCGACCCAGTGCCAGGCCTGCGCGAAGGTCACGGCGTCGGCGGACCCGTCGTCGAGGGGGATCGCCTCGCCCGAGCCGTCGACCACCCGCACGTCGGGCACGGCGGCGGTGAAGCGCGCGCGCATCTCGGCGTCCGGCTCGACCGCGGTCACGGAACGCGCGTGTCCGACGAGGGTCCGGGTGAACTTCCCGGTACCCGCTCCGACGTCGACCACGAGTCCGGCGTCGTCCGGCAGGAGCCATTCGACCGCCGCCGACGGGTACCCGGGCCGTCCTCGCTCGTAGGCGTCGGCCGCCGCCCCGAACGACCGCGCGTGCTGCTCGAAGGTCATGCCCCCAGCCTGCCCGAGAACCCGAGCCCGAACCCGAGAACCCGAGCCCGAACCCGAGAACCCGAACCCGAGCCCGAGAACCCGGACCCGGGTCCCTGAGAACCCGTGCCGGTCAGCGCGCGCGGGCCGCCTCGACCGCCGCGGTCACCTCGGGCTCGAGGAACGGCGCCATCGACCGCGCGTACGTCTGCGTGACGTGCTGCACCTGCCGGTAGACGACGACGCCGCCGATGACGGCCGGGCAGGTGCCGTCCGCGCAGAACATCGCGGTCGAGTCGATGAGCGTGACCCCGGGTGTCGTGCGGGCGGCCTGGGCCACCGGGTCGTCGAGCAGGGCGTCGGCCTCGCTGACGTCGCACGCCGACCCGTCACCGTGCTGCTCGACGCAGCTCGGCACGTCCGACACCCCACCGATGCCCGGGTCGGGGTTGTCCCGCAGTGCGACGACGCTCGACCCGGCCTGCTGCAGCCGCACCCAGGTCGTCGCGTAGGCGGCCGCGGCGTCGTCGCGGATCGCCGGGGTGAGCTCGTCGGCGTGCCGGACGAGGCCGTGCGGCCACGGCGTGCGGGACAAGGCCGCGACGAAGACGACGTCGTAGCGCTCCTGCTTGAGCCGATCGAGGGTGTCGGCCTTCCAGGTGTCGCACGACGCGGTGATGAGCGCTCGGGTCATCGGGCAGCCGGAGTGCAGGTAGGTCGTCAGGCTCCAGTGCTTCGCCTTCGCGATCAGCTCGAGCGCGGGCACGTAGTTGGCCGCGTGCGAGTCGCCGACGATCGCGACCCGGACGGTGCCGTCGGGGTCGCCGACCTCGCACGCCTTGACGGTGGTGTCGTCGCCGGCGATCTGGCAGCCGCTGCCGGCGTGGTCGGCGAAGTCGTCGGTCGCCGCCTGCACCGGGCTCGGGGCGATGTCGTCCGGCGACACCTGCGGGCAGTCTGCGCCGGGTTGCATCGCTGCGGCGCCGTAGCAGGCGGGGCTGCTGAGCGTGCCGTCGGACGCCGTGGTGACCCCGGTGACGGCGCTCGCCGACTGCTCCCGCACGACGCTGCCGTACATGCCGGCCGCGGGCAGCGCCACGACGAGCATGCCGGCGATCGCCAGCACGAGGATGCCGCGGTGCCGCGGCCGTGGCGCGCGCATCCGTTCGGTCGAGAACGCGATCACCGGCTGTTCGATGAGCCGGCGCGAGGCGTGCGCGAGCGCGAGGGCGACGACGAGGACGATGCCCTTCGCCCAGAGCGGCGTCGCCTCGCCCGCGGTCAACCCGATCACGAACGGCATGACGATGAGCAGCGGCCAGTGCCAGAGGTACAGCGAGTAGGACACGTCGCCGAGCCACTGCACGCTCCGCAGCCGGTACAGGAACGCCGGACCCCACCGTGGCTCGGGCATCCCGCCGGCGATGACGAGGGCGACGCCGGTGATCGGGACGATCGCCGTCCAGCTCGGGAACGGCGTCGACGCGTCGAACCGGAGCGCGGTGGTCAGCATCAGCGCGAGGCCGGCCCAGCTCATCGTCGCCGCGAGCGGCGGGGGGATGCGCACGCGCTGCAGGCCGAGCCAGAGCAGCCCGCCGGCGGCGAACTCCCACGCGCGGGTCGTGGTGAGGAAGTAGGACGCCGGCGAGTGCGCGGTCTCCCAGATCGACGACGCCAGCGACAGCACGAAGACCGCACCGAGGGCGATGGCGATCGCCGGTGCGAGGGACACGCCGCTCCGGCGGCGGCGCCGGTAGCGCAGGAACGCGCAGAGCCAGAGGACGAGGGGCCAGACGGCGTAGAACTGCTCCTCCGTCGACAGCGACCAGAAGTGCTGGACGATGCTCGAGTCCGATGCGAGCGCCGAGTAGTCCACGGAGTTGCCGGCGAGGGCCCAGTTCTCGACGTAGAGCGCGCTCGCGATGATCTGCTCGGTGAAGTCCTTCCAGAGCGTCCGGGGCACGAACACCGCCGTCAGGATCACCGTGACGAACAGCGTGGCCATCGACGCCGGCAGCAGCCGCCAGGCGCGTCGGGCGTAGAAGACCCGGAAGCTGAAGCGGCCGGTGGCGAGCGGCTTCGCGATGTGGGCCGTGATGAGGAACCCCGAGATGACGAAGAAGACGTCGACGCCGACGTAGCCGCCGGGCAGCACCTGGGGGAACAGGTGGTACAGCACCACGGCGGCGATGGCCACGGCACGGACGGCCTGGATCTCGAGTCGCAGGCTCCGGGTGGACGCCGCGGCACCCCGATGGCTCGTGACCCGTCGTGAACGGTGGCGGGCGTCGGGTGCATGGCGCGCTGCGCGCGGCGGCGCGACGGTCACGAGACCCCCCTTGCTTCACGGTCCGCGGTCGGGCCCGCGCCCTGTGAACCTACCGCTCGGGACGGTGCCGACACGAATCCGGGAGGCGCGGGGCGGCGCCGCCACGCGCCTCCAGACCGACCTGCTGGACGGTGCGCGGCGGGGCCGCCCCCGCGGGTCACGCCGACGGGACGGCGACCGTCCGACCGGACCGCTCCGACTCCTGTGCCGCGAGCACGATCGACAGCGTGCGGAGCCCGACGGCGACGTCCGGCTGGGGCTGCACGCCGGACCGCACCGCGTCGAGGAACACGCGGAGCATCGCCACGTCCGGGTCGGCGCCGTACCGCAGCTCGATCGGTCGCCCGTGCGCCGCGTCGAGCCCCCGTGCCGCAGCGCCGAAGAAGTCCACCGACACGGTGCCGCCCGTGCCCGCGACGTCGAGGGTCAGCCCGCCCCACACCGGCGATGTGTCCGGTCGGCTCCACGAGCAGTCGATCGCGGCGACCATCCCGGAGTCGTACGTCACGGTCACGAGCCCGGCGGTCTCCGCGCGGGCCCGGTCGGCGTGCAGGACCCGGTTCGCCACCGCGGTGACGGACACCGGGGCGGCACCGGTCAGGCCCTCGAGCAGGTCGGCGATGTGCACGACGTGGTCGACGAGTGCGCCGCCACCGCTCATCGCCGGGTCGGTGAACCAGTCGCGGGTGCGCGGGAGCATGCCGGTGTTCGCACCCCGCACCGAGAAGACGGTGCCGAGGGCTCCCGAGTCGTGGGTGGCGCGCAACCGGTCGAACGCCGAGGTGAACCGCACCGGGAACGCCATCATCAGCAGGACGCCGGCGCGCTCGACGGCGTCGCGCATCGCCAGCCCGTCCTGCCACGTGGTCGCGAGCGGCTTCTCGCAGAGCACGTGCGCGCCGGCCGCGGCGGCGAGCTCGACGAGTTCCCGGTGCCGGGCGTTCTCGCTCGTGACGACCACGGCGTCCGGCGCCCACGCGAGCAGCTCGTCGTACGAGTCCGCGTACCCGACGCCGAGGGCGGCGGCGAGGTCGGCGCCCCGCAGTTCGCCGACGGTCGTGCCGGTGGAGACGCCGTCCGGATCGGCGCCGCGCACCTCGACGTCGGGCATCGCGGCGAGCGCGGCCAGGTACCCGATCGCGTGCGTGTGGGCGAAGGACAGCACGCCGACCCGGAGCGTCACAGGGCCACCTCCACGGGCTGCCCGGACTCGATCGACTCGAGGGCGGCGGTGGCGACCCGGACCGCGACGGCGCCGTCCTGCGCGGTGACGCGGGGGAGCGGGCCGCCGTCGAACGCGGCGAGGAAGTCCGCGAGCTCGAGGGCGTACGGGTCCTCCGCCGGGTCGACCGCGGGCAGGAACCCGTCCACCGCGGTCGGTGCGGCGAGGTCGCTGCGGGTGGACTCCTCGGCGAGGGACGAGTGCGACAGGCTGCCGAGCGTCCCGGTCACCGAGTACTCGGTGGTGAAGGCGAGGTGCTGCGGTCCCCAGAGCCCGGCGACGTGGCTGATCGCACCGGACGCGTGGGTGAGGAGCACGTGCGCGGCCTCGACCGGGTGCTCGTCGTCCCCGGTGCGCACGGACACGGCGGACACGCGGACGACCTCCCCGGCGACCCAGCGCGCGGCGTCCAGGTCGTGGATCATCTGGTCCATCACGATACCGCCGGACTGCGCGCGGTCGCCGAACCAGGCGACGCGGGTCGGGAACGCTCCCGATCGCGAGAACCGGAGGACGGCGAGCTCGCCCAGCACGCCCGAGGCGGCGGCCTCGTGCAGTCGTGCGTACGCGGGGAACCACCGGACGACGTGCGCCGGGTAGAGCTGCAGCCCGGCGTCGGCGGCGCGGGCGACGAGGTCGTCGGCGTCCGCGACGGTGCGGGCGAGGGGCTTCTCCGACACGACGTGCTTGCCGGCGGCGAGCGCTGCCCGGACCACCGCCGCGTGCGCCGGGGTGGGGACGACCACGTCCACCACGTCGACGGCGGCGAGCAGTTCGTCGAGGGAGTCGGCGACCGTGACCGTGCTGCCGACCGATGCCGCCTCGTCGGCGAAGGCGTCGGCGAGGGCGAGCGCGCCCTCCTGCGAGTGCACCACGACGTCGCCGAGGCGGAGCAGCCCGGGGACGTGGGCGACGGCGATGCCGCCCGCTCCGACGAGACCGATCCGCCTGCGTGGGCGGGGTGTCGACTGCAGCGTCATGGGGCCAGCGTAGGAGATGGACCGTTACAACGATGGAAAGGTTTGGCAACGGGTTGCCGCACGGTTGCCATGAACGCGAGGGTCGCTCCAGGAATCCAACGGAGGGGGCCAACGAGTGACGAAGCTCGACGACCGCGCGACGAACCGCACGCGGACCGCTGCACACCACGATCCAGGGGCCGCGCCGCCGCCCGATCCGGGCCTGCGTCGCCGGACCCGGTGGCAGCGGATCCGGCGCGACAAGGTGCTGCTGTTCATGGGGCTGCCGGGGCTGGCGCTGCTGCTGGCGTTCCAGTACCTGCCGCTCCTCGGGAACCTCATCGCGTTCCAGGAGTACCTGCCGTTCGTCCCGCTCGGACGGAGCCCCTGGGTCGGCGTCGAGAACTTCTCGGTGATCTTCGACGGCAACCCCGAGTTCCTCCGCGCGCTCGGCAACACGCTGCTCATCACCCTCGTGCAGGTCGTGTTCGTGTTCCCCGCGCCGATCATCCTCGCGATCATGCTCAACTCGCTGCTGTCCGAGCGGATCAAGGGCGTCGTGCAGTCGATCCTGTACCTGCCGCACTTCCTGTCGTGGGTGATCGTCGTCGCGGTGTTCCAGCAGATCCTCGGTGGCTCCGGGCTCGTCAACAACGCGATCCGGGCCGCGGGCGGCGACGCGATCGACTTCCTCGGCAACCCGAACGGGTTCATCGCGCTGCTCACCAGCCAGGTGATCTGGAAGGACACCGGGTGGGCGACGATCCTGTTCCTCGCGGTGCTCAGCTCGATCGACGCCAGCCTGTACGAGGCGGCGAAGATGGACGGCGCCTCCCGCTGGCGGCAGCTGTGGCACGTCACCCTGCCCGGCATGCGGGGCATCATCATCCTGCTGCTCATCCTGCGGCTCGGGGACTCGCTGACCGTCGGGTTCGAGCAGATCCTCCTGCAGCAGCAGGCCGTCGGCCGTGCCGCGAGCGAGGTCCTCGACACCTACGTCTACAACAACGGCGTGCTCGGCGGGCAGTGGGGCGTCGCCGCGGCCGTCGGCCTCGTGAAGGGCGTCGTCGGCGTCCTGCTCGTCCTCGGCGCCAACAAGCTCGCGCACGTCTTCGGCGAAGCGGGCGTCTACCAGAAGGAGTCGCGATGACCGCCACGCAGACCGTGACCGTCCCCGGACGGAAGAAGCCGCGCCGCCGCCCGGTCCTCGACGCGCCACCGCTGCCCGGGCGGCTGCTCACCGGGTTCGTCCTGCTCGTGATCTGCCTCGTCGTGATCCTGCCGTTCGTCGGCATCGTGTCGACGAGCCTCGCGCCGGTCGCGCAGGTGAACGACGCCGGCGGTTTCGTGATGTGGCCGAAGGGCCTGGACTTCGGCGCGTACGAGAGCATCTTCGCGGGCGGCGTCGTCACCCGGGCGATGGTCGTCAGCATCGGGATCACCGTCGTCGGCACGCTCATCAGCCTGTTCGTGACCGCGATGCTCGCCTACGCGCTGAGCCGCCCGGGATCGTACGGGTCGGGCTTCGTGCTGAGCCTCGTCCTCGTCAGCCTGCTGTTCGCCCCCGGGCTCATCCCGAACTACCTCGTCGTGAAGCAGTTCGGTCTGCTCGACTCGTACTGGGCGCTCATCCTGCCGACGGCCCTCAGCGCGTTCAACGTCATCGTGATGCGGTCCTTCTTCATGGCGATCCCGAAGGAGCTCATCGAGTCCGCCCGCATCGACGGGGCCGGCGACTTCGCCGTGTTCTGGCGGATCGTGCTCCCGCTGTCGAAGGCCGTCCTCGCCGTGATCGGCCTGTTCTACGCGGTCGGGTACTGGAACGCGTTCTTCAACGCGCTGCTCTACATCAACGACACCGCGAAGTGGCCGCTGCAGCTCGTGCTCCGCACGTACGTGATCAACAACGCGCAGCTCGGCGGTGCCGACCTCGGCACGTCCTCCGACGCGCTGCCCCCGCAGGCCTCGATCCAGATGGCGATCCTCGTCGTCTCGATCGTGCCGATCCTCATCGTCTACCCGTTCCTGCAGCGGCACTTCGCCAAGGGTGTCCTGACCGGCGCGGTGAAGGGCTGAACCCATGCACCGCAACACGACCACCCAGGGCCTGGCGACGCCCTTCAGCCGCCGCGCGCTCATCGCGGGCGGACTCGGGGCCGCGGCCACGGGCCTCCTGGCCAGCTGCTCCACCGTGACCCGGTCGACGGACGTCAAGGCGATCAACAAGGCCGTGCGGTTGCCGGACTACGTGCCGTGGACCGGCGGACCGGAACCGGTCCTGCCGAAGACGAGCGCGCTCATGCCGAGTGCCTTCCGCAGGATCCCGGACCGCCTGGTGCCCACCCGCGGCAAACCCGGTGACGGCTCCACCGTGCACGGGAGCGTCCCGACGAACTCGCCCATCCCGCCGGCGAAGGGCAGCAACCCGTACTGGCAGGGCCTCGACGAACGGATGGGGATCGACCTCGACCTGACGATCACCCCGAACGCGGACTTCGCCAACAAGTTCGCCACCCAGGTCGCGGGCGACACCCTCGGTGACGTGTTCACCATCAACGGGTCCTTCTCGTACCTGCCGCAGTTCCTCGAGGCGAAGGCCGCCGACCTCAGCCCGTACCTGTCCGGCAGCGGGGTCCGGGACTACCCCTACCTGGCGAACCTGCCGACCGCGTCCTGGCGGGGCACGGTGTTCTCCGGCGGCATCTACGGCGTGCCGGTGCCGCGCGGGCCGCTCGCCTCGCAGGCCCTGCACCGCCGGCAGGACGTCTTCGAGCGGCTCGGGGTCGACCCGGGGTTCTCGAGCGTCGACGAGTTCGTGCAGCTGTGCCGACAGGTGTCGGACCCGCACGCCAACCGGTGGGCACTGGCGTCCGTGCCGACGAACATCCTCGCGCCGATGCTCGGGCTGCCGAACCAGTGGCAGCAGCAGGGCGGACGGCTCACCCACATGTACGAGCTCGAGGAGTACCAGGAGCTCCTCGACGTGTCCCGCCGGCTCATCGCCGAGGACCTCGTCCACCCGGACAGCATCACGGCCTACAACGGGAAGGTCTGGTTCGTGCAGGGCTCCGCCCTCATGCTGGCCGACACGTACACCGCGATCCCCGGACTGCTGCAGCAAGCGACGCCCGGGAGCGGGTTCGAGCTGACGGTCGCACCCTTCGTCGGCCCCTCCGGTGCGTCCGCGAAGCCGTGGCTCGGTGACCCGAACAACACGATCGCGTCGATCGCTGCCGGGTCCGAGGAGCGCGTGCGGATGCTCCTCGAGGTCCTCAACTGGTGCGCGTCCCCGTTCGGCACTGAGGCCTGGACGTACCGCAAGTTCGGCATCGAGGGACGCGACTTCGAGTACCGCGACGGCGCCCCGGTGCTCACGAAGACCGGGAACAGCGAGACCGCCCTCGGTGAGTTCCCGTTGCAGTACTTCACCGAGTGCCCGCTGCCGCTCTACTACGCCGGAAACGCGGCGATGACGGACACCGTGCACGAGTCGCTCTCGTCGTGGCTCGACGACGGGCTGCCCAACCCGGTCTACGGCCTGTACTCGCCGACCAACTCGACGAAGGGACCGACACTCGGCACGTTCGCGACGAACGCGATCAACGACGTGCTGCTCGGCCGCGCGAAGGTGTCGTCGTGGAAGGCGACGGTCCGCGACTGGCGTCGCCGCGGCGGCGACGCCATCCGGCGGGAGTACGAGCAGGCGCTCGAGGCGCGCGGCGACTGAGCGTCGGGTCCGCGGACTGGAGGCGCGGTGCGGGCTGGCACCGCGCCCCCAGTCCGTCAGCACGCGCGGTCCCGACCCACAAGCTGGCGGCGTCGCGTTCGGCGAGCGGCGGTTCCTCGCGCCTTCTGACCGTTCCGGTTCGATCAACCCGGCATTCGCGAACCGGAACGGTCGAAGGACCGAGGGGCGCGCGTACTGACGGCGTGTGCCCCGGCAGGAAGCCGGCGGCCGGCGGCGCCGTTCACGCCTGGCCGGCCACCCCGACCAGGTTGCCGGCAGGATCGCGGAAGTGGCCGACGGTGACCCCGCCGCCCTCGTTCCGCTGCGGCGGCAGCACGACCCTGCCACCGAGCTCCTCGGCCTGCTGCAGCGTCGCCGCGACGTCGTCGACGCCGACGTAGAAGACCGCGTGCGCCGCGAACCCCGGACCGCCGCCGATGCCGCCGGCCACCGGGCCCGCGCCGTCGACGGGGTCGATGAACGAGTACGAGGACGGTGCCGAGATCGCGTCGGCGACCGGTGCTCCGGCAGGGGAGTCCCAGCCGAACAGCGCGGCGTAGAAGGCGCGTAGCCGTTCCGGCTCGGGGCCGATGAGCTCGACGTGCACGACGGCGTTCACCATGACGTCGTTCTACTCCGGTCCAGCGCGGTCGGGAGGGTCAGATCCGTTTCCGCCGCTGTCGGATCCGGACGGCCCAGGCCGGGTTCTGCGGTCCGGATCCGACATCAGCCTGCAGGAACGTCCCGCCCGGCGGAGCGGACCACATCGGCGCCCACGCGCCGTGCCGTCGCTTCCGGGCCGTCGGGCGGACGCGACGGACGGTCAGCGCAGCCACGACGGGTCGGCGAACAGCTCCTCGAGCTCGGTGAGCAGCCGCGACGCGTGGAAGCCGTCCGCCGCCGCGTGGTTGACCTGCAGGGCCAGCGGCATCACGGTCCGTTTGCCCACGATCCGGTAGCGGCCGAGGGTGATGATCGGCATGAGGTGGTCGTAGCCGTCGCGGACGTGCAGGGCGAATCCGGTGAACGACGTCCGGGGGAAGGTCGAGACGTCGAACACGTTCCGCGGTCGGTCGTCTTGCGGGAACATCCGGACGTCGTCGCGGTACCGCTCGATCATGTCGACGGCGGCGTCGTGGAACACACGGAAGTCGTCGTCGTACGGCACGACCAGCGCCGAGAAGGTCTCGGTCTCGGGGTGGAACACCGTGAACATCGGGTGCACCACGTCCCAGACACCCGGGGAGCCGTCGTCCAGGAGCTGCATCCGGAACTCCTCGTGGCGGTTCACCACGGTCGCGATCGCCCAGATCTGGGACGCGTAGGTCCGGACGTCGCTCGCGCGGACGGCCGCGACGAAGGCGGTCACGTCCACGTCGACGGTCACCTCGTACGAGCACTGCACGCGCTGCCGGTAGTGCTCGAAGTGCTCGCGCCGGGGCCACTGCGTCACGTCGATCGGTCGGGGTTCCATCACGGCACCAGTTTCGTCGCCAGGGCCGCGTCGAACGCGGCTCGGTCGCCGTCGATCGTCAGCGCGACCGCGTCGAGCTCCCGACGACCCCAGAGGACGAGCAGGAGGTCCTCGGCACGGCCGGTCACCCGCACCGCGGGGGCTCCGCCGGCCGTCCCGGCGAGCGTGCCCGTGCCGGCCGCGTCCGAGAACGCGATCACGACCGTCGCCGCGAGCGGCTCGACGCGGCCGAGCCGGACCTGACGCGGGTACAGGTCCTCGAGCACCTCGCGGACGCCGTCCGCGGCGGTGTCGGCCTGGAGGCGCGGCGCGGCCCCGACGGCGTTCCGCGCGTCCCACAGGTGGATCACCGTTTCGTGCGCCTGCCGCCGTGCCCAGGTCGCCGCACTGTCCGGCGGGTAGATTGCCGGGCAGGCATCGTCCGGCCCGCGCTCGCGGAGTGCGGCGACGAGGGCGTCCGCTCCGGCGGTGAAGCGAGTGGCGAGGTCCGTCTCGTCCGCCACGGCAGGCGGCTCGGCGCCGGTGAGCTGCCCGAGGACCCACCGGTGGATGTCGGCGACGTGTCCGCCCAGGTCGGTCATCGTCCATCCGGGGCAGCTCGGGATCGCGGTCCGGGGGTCGGACGACCGGAGGACCTCGGCGAGTCCGGCCGAAGCGGACTCGAGCGTGGCGGTGTCGGCGTCGTACGTGGCCATTGCTCCAGAGTGGTCGGGGTGGCGCTCCCTAGGGTGGAGCCATGCCGACGCTCGAACGAGTCCCCGCCCTGGTCGCCACCGGATTCCTCGCGATCCCCGTCGCCGAAGCCCTCGTCGCCCTGCCGAGCGAACTGCTGACGCGCATCGAGGGAGCGCCGATCGACCCGGACCTCGCCGACACCGCAGCCTTCTCGGACGCCTACGGGTTCCCGCTGGAGGGCGGTGCGAACTGCATCGTCGTCGTGGGGAAGCGCGGCGACGAGGTCCGGTACGCGGCCTGCGTGGTGCTCGCGTCCACGAGGCTCGACGTGAACCGTGTCGTGAAGCAGCTCCTCGACGTGCGGAAGGCGAGCTTCGCCCCGATGGACGAGGCCGTCGAGCTGACCGGGATGGAGTACGGCGGCATCACCCCGATCGGCCTGCCCGCGTCGTGGCCGGTGTACGTCGACGAGCGCGTGCTGAGCGCCCCCGACGTCGTGATCGGCGCTGGTCGACGCGGCGCGAAGCTGTTCCTGCCCGGTGCCGTCCTGGGCGCGCTGCCCAACGTGACCGTGGTCGGCGGCCTTGCGACCGAGCCGGTCAGCTGAGGACACCCCGCGCTGCCAGCGCCGACCGGAGGCCGTCGACCCCGGTGTAGTGGTGCACCGTCATCCCGAGCGTGACCGCACCCGCGAGCTTCCGCTCGGAGTCGTCGGTGAAGAACGCCTCCGGCCCGTCGACCCCGAGGGCTTCGAGCACGTGCTGGAACGCGCGGACGTCGGGCTTCGTGACGCCGATCTCGTGCGAGCTGAACACGGCGTCGACGCGCTCCGGCAACCCGAACGACGCGACCTCGGCCGGGACGCCGTCGGTCCCATTCGTCAGCACGGCGGTGGTGTGACCGGCGGCGCGGAGGTCGTCGAGGAGCGCGAGGACGTCGGGGTCGGGCGTGAACGGCTGCCGTCCCCACGCCTCGGCCGCAGTCGGGCTGCCGACGTGCTCGCCGATCGCCCTGACCCAGTCCGCACGGCTGATCCGACCCGTCGTGACGTCGTCGATGACCGGCGAGGCGAAGGCGAACGACTCGATCGACCCCACCGGGAGGGCGTGGTCACGTTCGATGCGGGCGACGTGCTCCGGGTCGAAGTGCCGGATCACTCCGTCCAGGTCGAACACGACCGCACGGATCGCGGCAGCGGTCGGCTCAGGGGTCCGCACCTCAGTCGGTCGGACGGATGAGGCAGAACGGGTGGCCCGCTGGGTCGAGGTAGACGCGGAACGTGTCGGTCCCCGATCCGGTCGCGGTCGCGCCGATCGCGAGCACCGCGGTCTCGCCCGCGTCGAGGTCGTCGACCTTCACGTCGAGGTGGCTCTGCTGCGGGACGTCCCGCCCCGGCCACTCGGGCTTCCGGTAGTCCGCCACCTGCTGGAACGCCAGGATCGGACGGTGGTCGGTGAAGGGGAGCGCGACCTCGGCCCAGTCCTCGTCGAAACCGACGATCTCCCCGCCGAGCAGTTCGGCGTAGAAGCGGGCGAGGACGCGTGGGTCCGGGCAGTCCAGGACGACGACGTCGAGTGTGCCGATCATGGCCGACACAGTAGCCCGATCAGCGCGCGGCCGTCAGGGCCTTCGTGATGCGCTGCAGCGACACCGTCTCGGCCGTGCCGAGCTCCTGCGCGAAGAGGCTGAGGCGGAACTCCTCGAGCATCCACCGGGCGTGCACGAGCTCCGGGTGTGCGCCCACCGCAGGCGGGAAGGTGCCCCCGGCGTCGACGTAGCGGTCGGTCGCGACGGTGACCTCGCGCATCCAGGTTGCGTCCCGCCCGGGGTTCTGCAGCAGCTTCTGCACGCGGGCGTCGACGCCCTGCAGGTACACGCGGATTCGCCGGAGGCGGTCGAGCCCGGCCACCGAGACGAACCCGGGGAACACGAGCCGTTCCATCTGCTGGCGCATGTCGGTCAGTGCCGGCAGGAGGGACATCGAGTTCGCCTGCTTGAGGGACCGCTCGGCGGCCCGGTGGGCGGCGAGGACCGCGGCGACCTCGGACACCGCGGTGAACATCGTGTCCACGACGGTCGATGACACGGTGTCGCGCACGGCCTCGAACGCCGCCTTCGTGAATACGAGTCCGTCCGGGTGCTGGCGGCGGATGCCCGCGTCGACGACCGCGGCGAGCACGTCGTCGAACAGCGCGGCCGTCGACGGGTAGGGGCTGGCGGCGAGCGCGAGCTTCTCCTGCGCGGTCAGGTGCGACTGGATGTAGGAGACGGGCGACGGCACGGCGTGCATGACGAGGCGACGGACACCGGCGGGCATCCGGACGGCGCGGTCGGACGGTGTGGCGAGCAGCTGCACGCCGACGGTCGCCTTCGGCCCCTCGCCCTCCTCGACCAGCGCGGGGTAGGCGCGGATCACACCGCCGGCCTGCTTGGTGTCGAGGACCTGCGGCAGGTCGTCGGACGGCCACGCGGTCAGGCCGGACCGTTCCACCTGCTGACCGCCACCGGCGGACGCGACGCGCGCCGCGCCTCCAGGTCGGTTCGCAGCCCGAACCGTGGCGGAGGCGACGCTCTGCTGCGTGCGGTCCTTGAGCTTGGTCTGCAGGACCGACAGGTCCTTGCCTGCTTCGACCCGGCGACCGCGCTCGTCGACGACCGCCCAGGTCGGCAGCAGGTGTGCGGGCACGCGGGACAGGTCGAAGTCGGACTCGGAGACGGGCACGTAGGTCATCCGCTGGATGGCCTTCGCGAGGGTCGCGCGGAACGACTCGGTCGGCTCGGTCGGGGCGTCGTCCGGCAGCTCGGCGACGATCTTCTCGGCCCAGTCCGCCGCGGGCACGACGTTCTTCCGGATCTGCTTCGGCAGCGACTTGATGAGGGCGGTGACGAGTTCCTTCCGGAGTCCGCGCACCTGCCAGTCGAAGCCCTCCTCGCGCATCCGGGGCAGCAGCGCGAGCGGGACCTGGACGCTGACGCCGTCGTCCTGCGCGCCGGGTTCGAAGCGGTACTTGATCGCGAGCCGTTGATCGCCGCTCCGCCACTGCGTCGGGTACTCGTCGTCGTCCTCGGCGGCTTCGGCGGCCGACTCGTCGAGCAGGTCCGACCGGCGCATCGTGAGCAGGTCCGGTTGCTCACGGCGGGTCGTCCGCCACCAGCCCTCGAAGTCGCGCATCGTCGCCACGTCGGCGGGGACACGGGCGTCGTAGAACTCGTAGACCTTCTCGTCGTCGAGCAGGATGTCGCGGCGGCGGGTGCGCTCCTCGAGCTGCTCGAGTTCCTTCCGGAGTCGACGGTTCGCGCGGTCGAACGCCTGCTGCGACTCCCACTCGCCCTCGACGAGGGCATGCCGGATGAAGAGCTCGCGGGAGTGCACCGGGTCGATCCGGGCGTACTGCACACGGCGGCGCTGCACGATCGGGACACCGAACAGGGTGACGCGCTCGTAGGCGACGACGGCGCCCTGCTTCTTCTCCCAGTGCGGCTCGCCGTAGGTGCGCTTGAGCAGGTCGCCGGCGAGGGGCTCCACCCACGTCGGGTCGATCCGGCCGACGGTGCGGGCGAACAGCCGGCTCGTCTCGACCAGTTCGGCGGCCATCACCGCGTCGGGCTGCTTCTTCGCCAGCACGCTGCCCGGGAAGACCACGAAGCGGGTGTTCCGCGAGCCGAGGTAGTCGCGCTTCTCGCGGTCGCGCAGCCCGATCTGGCTGAGGAGCCCGGCGAGGAGCGAGCGGTGCACGGCGTCGCCGTCCTCGCTGCGGGACTGCCCGACCCGGACGTCGACCTGCTTGGCGGCACGGGACAGCTGGCGGTACAGGTCCTGCCACTCGCGGATGCGGAGGTAGTTGAGGAACTCGGCCTTGCAGAGCCGCCGGAACGCGCTCGACGACAGCTCTTCCTGCTTGTCCTCGATGTGGTTCCAGAGGTTGAGCAGGGTGAGGAAGTCGCTCGTCGGATCGGCGAAGCGCGCGTGCAGCTGGTCGGCCTGGGCACGCTTCTCGAGCGGTCGTTCGCGGGGGTCCTGAATGCTCAGGGCGCTGACGATCGCGATGACCTCGCGCCCGACGCCCTGCCGCCCGGCCTCGAGCACCATCCGGCCGAGCCGCGGGTCGATCGGTAGGCGCGTGAGCTGCCTGCCGGTCTTCGTGATCTGGCCGCCCTTGTCCACTGCGCGGAGTTCGCGGAGCAGGTCGAGGCCGTCCTTCACACCGCGGGAATCCGGTGGCTGCAGGAACGGGAACGACTCGATGTCGCCGAACCCGAGCGAGATCATCTGCAGGATCACGGCGGCGAGGTTGGTGCGGAGGATCTCGGGGTCGGTGAACTCCGGACGGCGGTCGAAGTCCGCTTCCGAGTACAGGCGGATCGCGATGCCCGCGCTCGTTCGGCCCGCGCGACCGGAGCGCTGGTTCGCACTCGCCTGCGAGACCGCCTCGATGGGCAGCCGCTGCACCTTCGCCCGCGGCGAGTACCGCGAGATGCGGGCGGTCCCGACGTCGATCACGTACTTGATCCCGGGGACGGTCAGGGAGGTCTCGGCGACGTTCGTGGCGAGCACGACACGGCGGCGGATGCCGGGGGTGTGCCGACGCTCGAACACTCGGTGCTGGTCGGCGGCGGACAGCCGGCCGTACAGGGGCAGGACCTCGGTCCCCGCGTAGTGCTTGCCCTCGATGGCGTCCTGCGCGTCGCGGATCTCGTTCTCGCCGGACAGGAACACGAGCACGTCGCCCGGGTCCTCACGGGCGAGCTCGTCGAGGGCGTCCGTGATCCCCTGCATGGTGTCGCGGTCGTCGGCGTTGCTGCCGCTGTCCCCGGTGCGCGAGTCGGACTCGTCGTCGGCGTCGCCCTCGTCGCCGGCGTCCTCGGCCACGAGCGGCCGGTACCGGATCTCCACCGGGTAGGTGCGGCCGGAGACCTCGATGATCGGGGCGTCGCCGAAGTGCTTCGAGAACGACTCCGGGTCGATCGTCGCACTCGTGATGATCAGCTTGAGGTCGGGTCGACGGGCCAGCAGCCGCTTGAGGTACCCGAGCAGGAAGTCGATCGTGAGGGACCGCTCGTGCGCCTCGTCGATGATGATCGTGTCGTAGCGCTTCAGGTCGCGGTCGAAGTGGATCTCGTTGAGCAGGATGCCGTCGGTCATCACCTTGATGCGGGTGTCCGAGCTGACGCGGTCGGTGAAGCGGACCTGGTAGCCGACAAGGCCGCCGAGCTCGCCGCCGAGTTCCTCGGACACGCGCTCGGCGATCGTGCGCGCGGCGATGCGGCGCGGCTGCGTGTGTCCGATGCTCGTCCGCCCGAGTTCGAGCGCGATCTTCGGCAGCTGGGTCGTCTTGCCGGAGCCCGTCGCACCGGCGACGATGACGACCTGGTTGTCACGGATGGCGGCCGCGATGTCGTCCCGCCGCTGCGAGACCGGCAGTTCGGGCGGGTACGTGATGACGGGCGTGGTCGACATGAGCATTCCAGCTTACAGCCGCGAGGGGCGCTGCTCAGCCGCGATCGGCAGCGTCGCCGAGCTGTGCAGCGAGTTCGTCACTGGTTCGGGCCGGGAGCGCGCAGACCCGGTCGTGGCAGACGTAGCCCGCGGGGTCCGCGGAGTCTCTTGCCTCGAACAGCTCGAAGCCCGCCGCGGCCCACGCGGACGCCTGCGCCGGCGTGACCAGGGCGACGACCGTACCCGGCCGACGAGCGGCCCGTGCCGCCGTCCGGAGCGGGTCCGACCGGTCGGACGCCACGACGACGACCTCGCGCGACGGTCGCTGCAGTGCGAGGGCCACCCCGAGGGCATCAGCGTGCCCGAGCGGCCGCTCCGTGCCGGTCTCCGCGCGGTCCGCGACGAGCCGGGCGGCAGCGGTCCGGTACGACGCGTCGCCCGTGAGTGCGGCGAGGGTCGCCGCGGCCGACGCCAGCGCGACCGTCCCCGAGCGGAGCGCGGTCTGCGGCTGCTCGCCGGTGGCCGTGCCGGCGGCTGCGAGCACCGGGTCGACGTCGAACCGCTCGGCCAGGCCGTCGTCGACCAGGGAGCGTGCGACCTCGGCGGTGCGCACGTCGCCCGTCACGAGGGCCAGCTCGAGCAGCCCCTCGGCGAGGAGCCCGACGTCCTCGATGGTGGGCGGCGCGGCGGACGCTCCGCGCGGTGTGCTCGACCGCACCGTCACGTGCCCGTCCTCGACGTGGGTGGCGAGCAGTGCATCCGCTGCGCCGCGTGCGAGTGCGATCATCTCGTCGTCTCCGTGCCGTGCGCCGGCGACGGCGAGTCCGCGGATCGCCAGGCCGTTCCAGCCGGTCAGGACCTGGTCGTCGAGCGGCGGCGGGTCGAGGCGCGCGCGCTCGTCGAGCGGCAGCCGGTACCACTCGCCCTCGACGCGGCGGCCGTCGATCGTCGACTCGCTGTCCTGTGCGGCGACGAACGCGCCGTCCGGGCGGCGGAGCGTGTCGCGCAGGAAGTCCGCGATGCCCCGTGCCTGCTCGGGGCCGGCGACGGCGATGAGTCCGGCGTTGTCGTAGAGCATGCGCTCGTAGTGCGGCACGGTCCAGTCGCGCCGGGTCGCGTACCGGAAGACGCCGCCGTCGGCGTCGGTCAGCTCGGAGCTCCGGATCGCGTGCAGGGACCGGTCGAGCAGCCCTGCCGCGGCGTCGGCGCGGCCGTCGCCGTCCGCGGCCACGTCGGCGAGGAACTCCAGCAGCGGCGCGCTCGGGAACTTGGGTGCGCCGCCGAAGCCAGCGAACGTGGTGTCCTCGGCCTCGGACAGCTGGTCGGTGACGGCCCGGATGCGGTCGACGGCCGGGAGGCGCGGCTCGGCCCCGGCGCCCGCCGCCGCCGAGCGGGCGGTCGCGTCCGCCTCGGCACCCTGCCGGATCGCCGTCGCGATGGCGCTCGCGTTCGCGTCGACCTCGTGCCGACGTGCCGTCCAGGCGTCGAGCACGGCGCCGGTGATCTGTCGGAACGACGGCACCTGCCGGACCGGCGACGGCGGGAAGTACGTCCCCGCGAAGAACACGTGTCCGTCCGGGGTCAGGAACGCCGTCAGGGGCCACCCCAGCTGCTGCGTGAAGGCACTCGCCGCGGCCATCAGGCTGGCGTCGACGTCGGGGCGTTCCTCGCGGTCGACCTTCACGGCGACGAAGTCCTGCCGCAGCAGCGCGCCGACCTCGGGGTCGGAGAAGCTCTCGCGCGCCATCACGTGGCACCAGTGGCACGTCGCGTACCCGACCGACACCAGGACGGGCACGTCGCGTTCGCGTGCCTCGGCGAAGGCGTCGGGGCCCCACTCGCGCCAGTCCACCGGGTTGCCGGCGTGCTGGCGGAGGTAGGGGCTGACCGAGGTGCCGAGTCGGTTGTCGTTCATGGCTCCAGCGTGCACGGTCCGGCCTGGGCGGGGGCATCGGGAGCGAGCGCTGTGGACGGATCGGCCCCCTCCACAGGGTTCAGTCGGGAAGCCACCCCGTCAGGGACGCGAGTCGACGTGCGATGGCGGCCGGGGCGGTGGAGTCCGTGTCGATCCGGGTGACCGTGTGCGCGGTGGCCGTGTCGAGCCTCCCGGCCGTCCGCGTGCTGTGCGCGAGCTGCGCTGCCGGAACGGCACCGCCTGCCCGTCGGGCGAGCCGCTCGGCCGTCGCGTCGTCGCCGGCCCGAAGCAGCACCACGGTGACCACGGGTTCGTCGCCCATCGCGGCGGCCAGTCGCTCGTGCTCGAGGACGGACACCGTGTTCGTGTAGACGAGCCGGTGGTGTCCGAGCTCGCGGTACGCAGCCCACATCGCCGCGAGGTTGCGCTCGGCCAGGTGTGCTTCCGGGTGCTCGACGTGCGGGGCCGGGTGCGCGAGGTCGAGGAAGTCGCCCTCGATCACCGCGTGCCGGACGTCGGCGGCTGCGAGCAGGTCGTGCAGCGCCTCGGCCACGGTCGACTTCCCCACGCCGGAACGCCCCCCGATGAAGAGGACCTCGGAGCGGGGCACCGCGTCAGTCCAGACCGAGCGAGAGCAGGGCGAGGGCGGCGTCCTCGGGGCCGTAGTCGAACATCCGGTCCCAGAACGGGTCGTCCGCCCACGGGACGTCGCCGTCGGCGGGGACGGCGTGCGCGGTCTCGACGAGCCAGTCGAGCTCGGGGACGACCGCGGTCGCGAACGAGGGCGGCTGCCAGCCGAGGGCCCGCGCAGCCGACGTGTCGAGCACGAACGGTGAGGGGGACGACCACGGCGTGGTGCCGACGAAGGCGGGGGCGTCCTCGTCGAGCAGGACCTCGTCGAAGGGGTGGTCGAGGTGCCCGGCGATCGTGCGGACGATCTCGAGCACCGACGGCGCGGACTCGTCCGCGACGTTCAGGATCCGCCGGTCCGGGCTGTCCGCGAGGAGCCTGACGAGCGAACCGATGCCGCTGGCCGCGGTGGTGTGGTCGACCCCGCGACCCCGGTCGGCGAGCAGGATGCGCTCCCGGTCGTCGAGCACCCGGCGGACCACGAACCACTCGCGTGGCCGGCCGATGCCGACGCCGTACACCTTCGACGGACGGAGCACCGTGACCGGAGCGCCGTGGTCGAGGAGGACCTGCTCGGCGGCGACCTTCGCGGCACCGTAGCCGTCGCGGCTCGTGGGGTCACCGTCGGACGCGGTCACGGTGGGCTGCAGCTCGGTGACCGCACCGCCGAACACCGGCTTCTCGACGGAGTTCGCGTGCCGCCCCTGCTCGTCGACGTAGACGGCCTTCGACGACACGAACACCGTCGAGCCCACGTCGTCGAGGAACGGGCGGAGCTGCACGGCGTCGTCGCGGGTAAGCCCGACGGTGTCGACGAGCAGGTCGGCCCCGGGGCGGAGGAGCTCGCGGAGCGTGCTCGTGTCGCGGCGGTCGCCGGGGACGAAGGACGCCCCGGCAGCGGTCAAGGCGTCGGCGACCGGGCCCCCGTGACGGGCGACCACGTCGACCTGCCAGTCGTCACCGCCCCGGCCCGAGGCGTCGAGGAGTTCGCGTGCCACGGCCGAACCGATCCCGCCGGTGCCGCCGAGGACGACGGCGCGTCTGGTGCTCATGCGTGCAACGGTAGTGCGCTCGCGCGCGGTGCAACCGCCGACGGTGGCGTCATGATGCGAGGGGCTCCGGTTCGCGGCGCCACCGCCGTCGGAGCCGTCAGGACGCGAGGGGCTCCGGTTCGCGGCGCCACCAGTCGAGCAGGGAGCCGTCGTAGACGCGCACCTTCTCGTGCCCGAGGACTGTCAGCGCGAGGGCGTCGGAGCACGCGGCGCTGCCCACGCCGCAGTACGTCACGATCTCGTCAGCGTCGATCACCTCGGCGAAGGCGGCCGCGAGCGCCGACCCCCGCAGGTAGGCGTTCGTGTCCGGGTCGACGATCGTGTCGAGCGCGATCGAGGTGCTGCCCGGCACGACCGGCGGGTGATCGGTGCCGAGCGAGGACTGCGGTGCCGCCAGCACGAGGGAGGCAGGCTGCTCGCCGGTGACGGCGCGGCGCACGCGCTCGTGGTCGGCCCAGAGCGGACGCTCTTCACCGGCGAGGAAGACGTCGGTGTCGGCCCCGGGCGCCGGTGCCGCGTCCGTCGGGGTCGGGCCACCAGACGTGCGGCGCGCCGGGGTCCGGAGGGCGCCGACCCGCACCGGTCGGCCTTCGTCACGCCACTTCGTGAAGCCGCCGTCGAGGACCGCGACCGAGTCGAACCCGAACGACTTGAAGATCCACCACAGCCGTGCGGACCACTCGCCGAGGCTGTCGTCGTAGACCACGACCGTCGACGTGTTCGTCACGCCGAGGTCCCGCGCGGCGACCTCGAACTGCTCGGCACCGGGACGGGTGAACGGCACGTCGGCCTCGGGCGTGGAGAACGCTTCGACCAGGTCGGCGTAGCGGG
Source organism: Curtobacterium sp. MCBA15_008 (assembly GCF_001865065.1). Taxonomy (GTDB): domain Bacteria; phylum Actinomycetota; class Actinomycetes; order Actinomycetales; family Microbacteriaceae; genus Curtobacterium. Next base: position 104,691 of record NZ_MJGN01000006.1, read on the forward strand.
CACCGGGCACGTGGCCGCGCTGCTCGTAGGTGGCCCGAGCGGTGTGCCACATCGTGTCGAGGCCCGTGCCCTCCGTGTGCACGGAGGCGTCGAGCACGACGAGCTCGTCAGCACCGAGGTGGTCTGCGAGCCACTGCGTCGACACGAGCGGCGAGGTCAGGACGGGGGCCATGGCGCTCAGGCTAAACGTGACCCCTGACGACTGCGAGGGAAACGGACACACGGCGCAACGCGGGCGGGTCGGTCGGGCTGGGTCGTGGGGTCTTCTTCCGGTGCCGACGCCGAACGACACCGTGGATGTCGGACGACGTCTTGGGTTCAGTCGGTGGT
>NZ_MJGN01000007.1:0-78924 GCF_001865065.1 Curtobacterium sp. MCBA15_008
CGCCTCCAGTCCGTCTGCGGAGACCCCGGAACGTCAGTCGGACGCCCGGGCGGTCTCCTCGTCGGCCGGGGCCGGATCCCGCCGCATCTTCGCGAGGCTGGCGACGGTCGACACGGCCATCGCGACGACGATCACCACGAGGGAGACCCAGGTCGGGATCTCGGGCGCCCACTCGATGTGCTCCCCGCCGTTGAGGAAGGGCAGCTCGTTGCCGTGCAGTGCGTGCAGGACGAGCTTGACGCCGATGAACGCGAGGATGAACGCGATCCCGTACTTGAGGTAGACGAGCCGCTCGAGCAACCCGCCGAGCAGGAAGTAGAGCTGCCGCAGGCCCATCAGCGCGAACACGTTCGCGGTGAAGACGATGAACGGGCTCTCGGTGATGCCGAAGATCGCCGGGATCGAGTCGAGCGCGAACAGCAGGTCCGTCGTGCCGATCGCGATCAGGACGATGAGCAGCGGCGTGAAGTGCCGGACGCCGTCCTGGTGCGTGCGGAACTTCATCCCGTCGAACGTGTCGGTGATCGGCACACGACGGCGCAGCAGCCGCACGATGAAGCTGTCCTTCTGCTCCTCGTCCTCGTCCTCGCCACGGAGCTGCTGGATCGCCGTCCACACGAGCCACGCGCCGAAGATGTAGAAGATCCACGAGAAGTTCTCGATCAGCTGCGCGCCGACGAGGATGAAGATCCCCCGCAGCACGAGCGCGATGATGATGCCCAGCATGAGCACCTCTTGCTGGATCTTCTTCGGCACCGAGAAGCGCGCCATGATGATGACGAACACGAACAGGTTGTCGATGCTCAGGCTGTACTCGGTCAGCCAGCCCGCCAGGAACTGCCCGGCCGGCTCACCACCGGCGAAGACGAACATCGCGACGGCGAACACGAGCGCGAGGCCGACGTAGACGCCGACCCAGATCCCGGACTCCTTGAGCGTCGGGACGTGCGGGCGGCGGGCGACGATGAGCAGGTCGGCGAGCAGGATCACGACGAGCGCGACGATCGACCCGACTTCGAACACGACGGGGAGCTCGGGCATCCGGAGCCTTCCTTGCAGAGTGAGAGTTCACGCAGCCACGTGGACAGCGGAGTCCAGTGTCCCCGATGATTCGCCCACCCGCGAACCGGTGGCCGTCCCGCGCGCACCTACACGGACGCTTCGGTCCCCCGCACCTTCCCCACCACGACGTCGACGACGCCCGCGAGCAGCGCCGCCGCGACGAACCCGAGGGACACCCCGAGCGCCAGCGGCAGCCCCTCGGAGTAGTCGCCCCGGGAGTCGGCGAGCGACGAGTAGAAGACGCTGCCGACCGCGGCGATCCCGATCGCGGACCCGACCCGGGCGCCGACCTGGATGAGACCGCCCGCGGATCCGCCCTGCTCGACCGGCACCTCGGACAGCGTGAGCGTCTGGTTCGGCGAGATGGTCAGCCCCGAGCCGACGCCGGCGACGAGCAGCGGGATCACGAGCCACCACCCGAGGTCGGGTTCGTAGTGGTTCGCGACGACCCAGATCACGCCGCCGAGACCGAGCAGGACGAGGACCGTCCCGACGACGATGAGCTGCCGCCCGAACCGGTGCACGACCCGTCCGCCGACCGTCGAGGCGACGCCGGATCCGATCGCGAAGGCCACCGACGACAGGCCGGCCAGCAGCGCCGAGTAGTGCAGCCCGGACTGCAGCGCGAGCGTCAGGACGAAGAACAGCGGAGTGAACCCGGCGAAGTAGACCGTCGCCAAGCCCACCCCGAGCGTGAACGAGCGGCGGCGGAAGAGCCGGAGGTCGATCACGGGCTCCTTCGTCCGCTGGTACCGGCGTTCCCAGAGCACGAACAGCACTCCGAGCACGACGGCGACCACGACGAGCCACCACTTCGCGCTGCCCTTCCACTGCTCGGACTGCACGAACGGCAGCAGCAGGGCGACCACCGCAGCCCCGAGGAGCGCGATGCCGACCGGGTCGAAGTCGTGCTTGCGCCCGGCTTCGGTCCGCTGCGGCTTCGGCAGGTACCGGAAGGCCAGGAGGATCGTGACGAGTCCCACGGGCAGGTTCACGAAGAAGACGAACCGCCACCCGTTCTCGGTGCCGAAGGCCGTGATGAGCAGCCCGCCGACGAGGGGGCCGATCGCCGTGGCGATGCCGACCGTCGCGCCGAAGAGCCCGAAGGCCGTCCCGCGTTCCTTGCCGCGGAACAGCTGCTGGATGAGCGCCGTCACCTGCGGGGTGAGCAGGCCGCCGGCGAGGCCCTGCACCAGGCGGGCGACCACCAGCACGATGCCGTTCGGGGCGAAGCCGCAGAGCGCGCTCGCCACGGTGAAGAGGCCGACCCCGATGACGAACATCCGGCGGCGTCCGGTGGCGTCACCGAGCCGTCCGCCGGGGACGAGCAGCAGGCCGAAGGACAGCGCGTACCCGGACAGGATCCACTGCACCGCCTCGGGTGAGGCGCCGGGGAGCCCCTTCGAGATCGACTGCAGGGCGACGTTGACGATCGACACGTCGAGCAGCACGATCCCGCCGCCGAGCAGGCAGATGACGAGTGCCTTCCAACGGTTCGGGTCCGGCTGGTCGGTGGGAGCCGCGTCGGGCTCGGCGGAGGTGCGGTGTTCAGCTGTCATGACGCCTTCACGGTAGGCGCGGCCCTGTCCCGCGTCCGCGGGGAGTGCGCTTCCCGTCCGACTCGCAGGGCGATCTGAAGACCTCTACAGCACCCTGCCTCCCCGGTGGTGCCGTCGACGACCCCGCCCCGTAGTCTCCAGGAGTGCCCACCGACCCGGCCCACTGGTTCCTCGCCCGCCACGAGCGCGGCAACACCGCCACCGAGGTGCACTCGGGCAGCGGTGACGGACCCGCGTGGTCGGAGGGCAACCTCGTCCGCCCGCTCGTGCACGGCGGCCCGTACTTCGAGCGGCTCCACGCCGAGCTGTCCGCGCTCGGCCCCGGCGACCGCGTGTGGTTCACCGACTGGCGCGGCGACGCCGACGAACGACTGCTGCCCGACGGCCCGACCATCGGGGACCTGCTCGCCGACCGTGCACGCGCGGGCGTCGAGGTCCGCGGGCTGATCTGGCGTTCCCACGGTGAGCGGGTCTCCGCCTCGCTCAGCGCCCGCTCGAACGAGATGCTCGGACGGAAGATCAACGACGCCGGCGGCGAGGTCCTGCTCGACCAGCGCGTCCGCGTGTTCGGATCGCACCACCAGAAGTTCTTCGTCATCCAGCACCACGACGACCCCGCCCGCGACGTCGCCTACGTCGGCGGCATCGACCTGTGCCACAGTCGCCGTGACGACGCCGACCACGAGGGCGACCCGCAGCACGTCTCCATCGACGCCCGCTACGGCGAGCGCCCCGCGTGGCACGACGCCTCGATGGAGCTGCGCGGCCCGGTCGTCGCCGACGTGCTCGCGGTCTTCGCCGAGCGGTGGGACGACCCGCACCCGCTCGACCGGAGCCTGCCGTACCGGATGCTCCTGCAGCGCCTGACCCGGATGCCCCGCCACCCGGAGCCCCTACCCGAGCGGACTCCCCCGCCGCCGCCCGCCGGTGACCACGCCGTCCAGCTCCTCCGGACGTACGGGGTGAAGCGTCCGCCGTTCCCCTTCGCACCGCAGGGAGAGCGGAGCATCGCCCGGGCCTACGCGAAGGCGTTCCGGACGGCGAAGACGCTGATCTCCATCGAGGACCAGTACCTCTGGTCGCGCGAGGTCGCCTCGGGCATCGCCGAGGCCCTCGAGCGCAACCCCGAACTGCGCGTCATCGTCCTCGTTCCCCGGTACCCGAACTCCGACGGCGCCCTGAGCGGCCCCCCGAGTCGGCTCGGCCAGATCGACGCGTTGCAGACCCTCCGCCAGACCGCGCCGGACCGGGTGGGCGTCTTCGACCTCGAGCACGAGTCCGGCCGGCCGATCTACATCCACGCCAAGGTCTGCATCGTCGACGACGAGTGGTTCACGATCGGGTCGGACAACTTCAACCGCCGCTCGTGGACGTCGGACAGCGAGCTCACCTGCGCCGTGGTCGACTCCGGCGCGGGCGACGGGTCGCTCGCGCGGGACCTCCGGCGGCAGCTGTGGGCGGAGCACCTGGCGACCACGCCGGACGACCCGCGGCTGGACGGCACCGGCACCGAGCTCCTCGCGCTCTGGCGGTCCCGGGCCCGCGCGCTCGACCACTGGCACGAGGACGGCGAGCCGGGGCCGAGGCCGCCCGGTCGCATCCGGCAGCACCACACGGAGCCGGTGTCGGCGCTGCAGCGGTTGTGGGCTGCGCCGGCTGCGAGGCTCGCGGTCGACCCCGACGGGCGGCCCCGCCGGTCGCGCGGGTCCACCCGGTTCTGACCGACCACGCGCCTCCAGGCCGTCGTCGACGAACGCCCACCGCCGCCACATACGGTGGACGTGTGGGGGCTCGCGAGGACTGGTGGGACGATCCGGGTGACGACCTGGACCTCGGCCGACGGCGAACCGCGCCGGACCGCCCGCGTCCGTCGCCCGGTCTGGCCGACTTCGTCGCCTCGGTCCTGCTCCTGGGCGCGGCGGTCCTGGCCGGTTCCGCCGCCTGGTTCGCCGTCGTGATCGGGCAGCTGGCGTTCACGGCGTGCGCGGACCCGTCCGCGCGGTGTGACGTCGACGGCGGCGAGGCCGTGCGGAACTGGCACCTCGTCGGCACCCTCGTGGTGCTGGTGGGCGGGATCGGCGGGACAGTCGCTCATCGCCTCCGAGGACGGACGGGGTGGCCGCCCGCACTGGCGACGCTGCTCGGCGTGGTCGTCGTGTTCGTCATCGCCGTGGTCGCGATCCAGGTGCTGACCGACGGTCGCTCGGGCTGAACGGACCCGGCTCCGATGTCGGCGTCGCGACCCGGGTCAGAACCAGCGGAGGACGAACTGCTCCAGCACGTTCCGTGCGACACCCACGACCCCGTGCGCGGGCTCGCCCGAGTCCCGCCCGAGGGACCGGCGCAAGGCGGTCTGTGCGGCCTCGTACTCGCCACGCTCCTCGCCGGAGAAGTCGTCGGGGGGCGTGGTTCGGACCGCGGTGATCGCGGTGAGTCGCCGGAGCCCGTAGCGGAAGCCGATCGGTCTCGGAGCGGCCCCGATCATCTGCACGAGCTGCTCGTGCCCGAACCGATCGGCGGACCCGGTCGCCTCGGCGATGAAGTCCGTCAGCCCGCGGAGTCCCGCGTCGGAACCGACGAACCGCACCTCGACGAGCCGCGCCCGACTGCAGAGGTCGTACAAGAGTGCTTCGTCCACCGGTGTCCCCCACTTCCCGATCGTCCGGACCGAGCCTGCCACGAGCGGCGCGGACCGCGAGTGCACGGCCCCCGCGCGCCGCACCGCCCCTCGCGATGTCATCCGACCGGTGGACGATGCCCGAAGCGCCCAGTCCTATCGTGGGACCGCGCTGCTGCGCGAGGAACACGACAGAAGGGGAACGCGATGCTCGAGAACCTGGCCGGCGCACACCTGCTGATCATCCTGGTGATCCTGGCGCTGGACGCGCTCGCCCTGGTGCAGGTCTGGCGGGACCGTCGACGCAGCGACGTCGTTAAGGTCCTCTGGACCGTGGTGATCATCGCCCTCCCCGTGATCGGCGTGCTCGGGTGGGCCGTCAACTGGCTGTTCGGACGCGCGGCCGACCGCCTGAACCGGTCGAACGGCCCCGCCGCCTGACGCAGACGCCCGGTCGCAGGGCATCCGGAGTCTCGATCTCGTAAGATTCCGTGTGATCTCCGAGCGCGCCGACCCCAGCGGCATCTCCCCCGCCGACCTCAGCGTGACGCTGCAGGTCCTCGAGCAACTCACCGAGATCGACGAGACGCACCCCGACTTCATCCGCGTCCGACAGGCCACGGCGAAGATGTTCAAGGCCGTCAAGCGTGCGCACCGGCTCGAGAAGCGAGCGGTCATCGCCGCCGCCGACCGCCAGGTCATCGCCGCCACCGCCACCGGGGCCGCCGACCGGATCGACGACGAGACCCGCGGTGTCCCGATCAGCAGCTCGAGCGCGACGTCCACGGCCGGCACGCTGCTGAAGGCACGCCCCTGCTACATGTGCAAGCAGCAGTACACGGTGGTCGACGCCTTCTACCACCAGCTGTGCCCCGCGTGCGCTGCCCTGAGCCACGCGAAGCGCGATGCCCGCACCGACCTGACGGGCAAGCGCGCGCTGCTCACCGGCGGGCGCGCGAAGATCGGCATGTACATCGCGCTCCGGCTGCTGCGGGACGGCGCACACACCACCATCACGACGCGGTTCCCCCGCGACGCGGTGCGGCGGTTCGCCAGCCTGCCCGACTCCGCGGAGTGGATGTCCCGCCTCAAGGTGGTGGGCATCGACCTGCGCGACCCCGCCCAGGTCATCGGGCTCGCCGACGACGTCGCGGCCTCCGGGCCCCTCGACATCCTGGTCAACAACGCCACGCAGACGGTCCGGCGGTCGCCGGGGGCGTACCAGCCCCTCGTGGACGCCGAGCTCGCACCGCTGCCGGACGGACCGCTGCCGGAACTCGTGACCTTCGGCCACACGAACGACCGGCACCCGCTGGCACTCGCTCGGTCGGTGACGGCACACCCGATCCTCGCGGCCGCGGCTGCCCGGGCGGACGAGCTCACCGAGCAGGCGATGGCCCCCGGCTCGAGCTCGCTCGAACGCCTCGCGACGGGGACCGCGATCGACGCCGGCGGACTGGTCCCGGACCTCCACGACGCGAACTCGTGGACGCAGCGCGTCGACGAGGTCGACCCCCTCGAGATGCTCGAGGTCCAGCTGGCCAACACGACGGCGCCGTTCGTCCTGATCTCGAAGCTCCGTCCCGCGATGGCCGCGAGCGCCGCACGCCGCACCTACGTAGTGAACGTCAGCGCCATGGAAGGCGTGTTCGGCCGCGCCTACAAGGGAGCGGGCCACCCGCACACGAACATGGCGAAGGCCGCGGTGAACATGCTCACCCGTACGAGCGCGCAGGAGATGTTCGAGACCGACCGGATCCTGATGACGAGCGTCGACACCGGCTGGATCACCGACGAACGACCGCACCCGACGAAGGTGCGACTGGCCGAGGAGGGGTTCCACGCGCCGCTCGACCTCGTCGACGGAGCCGCCCGTGTCTACGACCCGATCGTGCGGGGCGAAGCGGGCGAGGACCTGTTCGGTGTCTTCCTGAAGGACTACGCGCCCGGCTCCTGGTGACCACGGAACGCTCCGTCCGGCGAATCCGTGCGCGGAGAGTCCGACTTCGGGCGCAGCACCCGGGAACGCGCACGATTCCGCCGGGGATGAGCAACCATCCGTCCGCCGCTCTTCCCTAGGCTCGTCGCAAGCACGATCCCGCCGCACCGCCGCGGCCGACCCGATGACGGGAGGTTCGACATGTCGCAGTTCGTCCAGGGGTTCACACAGGACGCCATAGTCGGTGAGCCCGAGGTCGTCGAGGACCGCCTGCCCGTCCGCGCGGTCGCCACCCACCCGGCGTGGCTGCGGCTGAAGGCCGCCGTCGTGTCGTTCCGTGCGCTGCAGACGGCCGACGGCTCGGTACCCGACCCGTCCGATCACGGGGCCGCTTCCGAGGACCTGGCCACGATCCTCCAGGCCGTCGCCGAACTGGCACCGTTCTTCCCGCACGATGCGGCGTACCTCGCCGCCGTCCAACGTGACTTCGCGCGGTGGGAGGACCAGGGGTTCGGCGTCCCCGACTTCCTCGACTCCCTGAACGAGTTCCAGCCGCAGCAGCACCGCGTCGACGGGCTGGGCCACCTCGTCGTGTTCCCGATGTACACGCAGAACGGCAGTTCCTCGCGCCTCGTCGAGGCCCTGCTGGTCGAGGTGATCTGGCCGGAGTTCATCGCGGAGCTCGAGGCAGGCGACCACGGCAACGCGCTCTTCGTCGCGCTGCGGTTCGTCGACTTCACCCCGGGCTACGACACGAACTCGGCGGTGCTGTTCCCCGAGACGGTCGCGATGCGGGAGATCCCGTCGTTCACGTGGGGCGCGATCTTCCAGGACCGCGAAGCCGCCCGCTACCGCAGGGTCGTCCGCGCCGCGGCGGAGATCACCAAGCTGGAACTACCGGACGCCGCCGCCGCGATGCTCGACGACCAGCAGCTCACCGAGCGGGTCTTCGTGATGTGGGACATCATCCACGACCGCTCGCACATGCGCGGCGATCTGCCGTTCGACCCGTTCATGATCAAGCAGCGGATGCCGTTCTTCCTCTACTCGCTCGAGGAGCTGCGCTGCGACCTGACGGCGTTCCGCGAGTCGGTCCGCCTGGACCGGACGCTGTCGGCGGTCCCCGACGACGAACTGTCCGCGGCGCAGCGGGAGATCCGCGACCACGCACGCCTGGTGCAGTACGCGGTGGTGTTCGACCGCATCTTCCGCTTCGCGATCACCGGCAGCCGCGTCCGGAACTACGACGGGCTCGGCGGCCAGCTCCTCTTCGCCTGGATGCACCAGCACCACGTCCTGCACTGGACGGACACGCGGCTCGCCATCGACTGGGACGAGGTGCCCGACGTCATCATCGCCCTGAGCGACGAGATCAACGAGCTGTACCGGCGGTCGATCGACCGGCCGAAGGCAGCGCACTGGCTCGCCGCGTACGAGATGCTGACCCGCACGCTCACGCCGCACCCCGCGTCGGCCTGGGCGCGTGGACTGCCGGACGAGACGCTCGCCGGACTGCCGAAGGGCTACACGGACGCAGTGCTCGACGACGAGTTCCCGCTGTCGATGTTCTACGAGGCGCTCAACAAGAAGATGGCCGCGGTCATCGCGTCGACGGCCGGGATCACCGGGGCGTCGTCTGTCGCGTCTGCTCTCGTGGCGGACGCCGCGTGAGCGGCGGGTCCCTCGCCGGCCGCCTGGTGCTGATCGCCGGAGCGACCAGCACCAGCGGCGCGGCGGTCGCGCGGGCACTCACCGCCGCCGGTGCGGCCGTCGTCGCGGTCGGCACCAGACTCGACGCCCTGGAGGCACTGCGCGCGTCCGTCCCGGGTGTCACCACCCACACGTGCGACCTCTCGGACCTGGGTGCGGTCACCGCACTGGCCTCCGCCGTCCACAGCGCTTCCGGCCGCGTCGACGGCCTGGTCCACCTCGTCGGAGGGTGGCGTGGCGGCGGCGGTCTGGCCGGACAGACGGACGAGGACTGGGACTTCTTCGACGGGGCATTCCGCACCCTGCGGAACACGACCCGCGTGTTCTACGACGACCTCGTGGCCTCCCCGGCCGGGCGCCTGGCGTTCGTCTCGTCGACCGCGGTCGACTCCCCCACCGCCGGCGCCGCCAACTACGCCGCCGCCAAGGCCGCATCCGACGCCTGGGTCCGTGCCGTCGCGCAGGGCTTCGGGAAGGACGCGCCGGGTTCGGCGGCAGCCACCCTGTTCGTCGTCGGGGCGTTGTCCGGGCTCGAGCAGCGACTCGGTGACGAGGTCGTCCGGCTCTGGTCGGAGGCGCCCTCGGACGTCAACGGCGCCAGACTCCCCCTCTCCCCGTCTCCCTAGGATGAACCAGTGACCCTTCGACTCCACGACCTGGACCTGCGGGGCTTCGCCTCCGACAACTACGCCGGCGTCCACCCCGAGATCCTCGACGCGATCGCCGCGGCCAACGCCGGCCACCAGATCGCCTACGGCGAGGACGTCTACACGGCACGGCTGCAGGAGGTCATCACCTCGCACTTCGGGCCGCAGGCCCAGGCGTTCCCGGTGTTCAACGGCACCGGGGCGAACGTCGTCGGGCTGCAGTCGATGCTCCCGCGGTGGGGCGCCGTCGTGTGCACCTCGACCGCGCACATCCACACCGACGAGGCCGGGGCGCCCGAGCGCGTCGCGGGGATCAAGCTCCTGCCCGTCGATGCCCCGGACGGCAAGCTCACGCCCGAGCTGATCGATCGCGAGGCCTGGGGCTGGGGCGACGAGCACCGGGCCCAGCCGCTCGTGGTCTCGATCACCCAGACCACCGAGCTCGGCACGGCCTACTCCGTCGACGAGATCCGGGCGATCGCCGACCACATCCACCCGCTCGGCATGACGCTGCACATGGACGGTGCGCGCATCTCGAACGCCGCGGCCACGCTCGGGGTCCCGCTCCGATCGTTCACGACCGACGCCGGCGTGGACGTCCTGAGCTTCGGCGGGACGAAGAACGGCATGCTCTACGGCGAAGCGATCGTCGTGCTGAACCCCTCCGCCTCGGAGGGGCTGCACTACCTCCGCAAGATGAACATGCAGCTGTCGTCGAAGATGCGGTTCGTATCGGCGCAGCTCATCGCCCTGCTCACCGACGACCTCTACCTCCGCTCCGCTTCGCACGCCAACGCCATGGCGGCGCGGCTCCGTGATGCGCTCGAGGCCGGCATCGCCGACGGCAGCATCCGCGGGGTCGCCTTCAGCCAGGAGACCCAGGCGAACGGGGTGTTCGCGACGCTGCCCGCCGGTGTGGCCGAGCGGCTGCGTGAGCACTTCCGGTTCTACGACTGGGATGCCAGCCGGAACGAGGTGCGGTGGATGTGCTCCTTCGACACGACGGAGCAGGACATCGACGACTTCGTGGGGGCGTTGCGGGCGGAGCTCAACGCCGCCTGATCACGCCGTGAGGCGTTCCCCACCTCGACGGGTCGCCCGACTCGGCTCGTAGTCGGGTGCGGCGGCGGCGGCGGACGTGACGTGAACCGTCGGCGCTAGCCGCGGTGGACGATAACGGATCCATAACGAGCATGTGAAATGTGTTCTTCTGGTGTTTCATGTTCCGGTAGTTTCCCCAGAGAGCTTCTCGACGACGAGAAAGGGGAAAGCTCGTGCGACCAACCAAACGGCCGATGCTGACACTTGGCGGAACAATGCTCACGGCGATTGCTCTGACCGGATGCGCAACAACCAGTGCTCCATCAAGGTCGAGCACGCCGACGGTCAGCTCGACCGCCTCAGCCGAAGACGCGCTCGAAGTGGACACATCGATGTCCGCGGCGTGCGGGCAGCTGTCAGCACTCTTGACCGTGCAGGAAAACGCACGAGCCGATAAAGCAGCCGGAGTCATCGGCGATGAGGCCTACCGGGCTCAACTCGATGCGGTGCAATTCGGCGTCGAGCAGATCCCGACCATCCCGGAACCTCAGAACTCATTCGGTAACGCGGGTGCCTACCTATCGAGCTTGGGTGATACCGCGTTCGATCCGGGCGCGACCGAGTGGGGTGAGCTTGTGGACAGGCTCGGTGCCGAGTGCCAGGCGTCCGAGAGCCCCGTCGGGATCAGCAGGACGCAGGGCGGCTAGCGCCACAGATTCACACCCCCTGGGGCTTCGACGCCGCAGCGCGCACGGGCAGACACTCGAGCGCCTGCTTTTGTCATGCCACCAGGCTCGATTTCTGATGCGCTCAATGAGGAGTAACACGTGCACAAGACATCCACTGTTCTGGTCGGCGTCACGCTGGCGTTAACGCTCGTGGCTTCCGGAGTCTCCGCCGCGATCGCGGCTGAACGAGATCCGATGCCCGAGCCGAAGATCACGGGAGGACCAACGAGCTTCTACTCGCAGGACCAGATCCCAGCGGTGTGGGCAGCGGCGACCCAAGCGGTTCCGGATCCCTTGCCGGCGGGGTTCGACTACCCAACGGAGCCTCCGGCGTTGCTGCGTGGGGACACGACAGCGGAGAACGTCTACGAGAAGGGATTTCCGGAGCACATCGCTGCCCGATACTGGCGCTGCGCATGGCTCGACCACGCGCTTTCCGCAACCACGTCTCGTGCCTCCAAGATGCAGGCAGCGCGGGACGCGATCGCCCGATGGGACTCATTCTCGGCCGTGACCAACTTCGACGGCCTGTCGGATTACGACAGCAAGATGCATGCGCTCGCTGAAGAAGTCGGCAAGTCGCCCTTCGAGACCGAGTTCAGCGTGGACTGCGGCTCGGACCTGTACACCCCGGGGAGCAGCAAATGAGCATCCGCAAGACTGCTGGCTGGTCGAGCCTGAGCGCTCTGATCCTCAGCGCAACCCTCCTCTTCACCTTGTCGACTCCAGCGACCGCGGCCAGTTCGGCGATCAGCGGGACGATCACCCCGTGCGGGCACAATCAGTACTACGCGACAGGCCGCGTGAATGCCCTGAACCAGAACAGCGCTTTCTTCAAGGCGACGAGACTGGGCCCTTGCGGCACCAATACCCTCACGGTGGGATTGCGAGGGACCAAGGGGGCCGCCGCGTCTCATGCCAAGGTCACCGTGACGAACACGTCATCAACGTTCAAGTTCAAGGCAACGAACGGCGCCTCCTACATCTCTGGCGGCACGTTCTACGTGACTGGACACCAGGCCGGGGCTTGCGGACCGTGCACCGGCTCCTTCGCGGGCAACCTCACGTACAGCGTCCCCGCCGGCTGAGCCGGGGCCGAGCGCGCACGTCCGATCGAGCCGTCCAAGAGAGACCTGTTCAATGAATCGTTTGCTTCGCCATGCCCGTGTGCGTGCCACGAGGATCGCTGCCGTGATCACCGCGGCGACGTTGCTTCCGCTGACCGCGATCGCCGGAGAGTCGGCGTCGACGGCGTCGCCGCGGCGAGGAGACCCGGACGCGTCGTTGACGCCACCGCCGTCGGCAGCGAAGGACGCGCCGTTCACCGTGCCGGAACGAGACAGGGCGTCCCTGTTCGGTCGGGGTGCTCCGACCGATGCGGACATCGCATTCGCGAGTGTCGGAACAGCTTCCGGTCTCCAGCTACTGAGCGCGAGGGCTTCCGAGGGATACGCGTGGGATGCGCTGGCCACCTTGGCAGTGCCAGGGGTCGAGGCGGATCAGTGGGTAGGCAACACCTGCCTCACCACTGACGGCGCGTACGCGGTTGCGGTGTTCGCACCCCGAGCGTTCAGCAATGATCAACGGCTCTTCAACGAGGGTGCATGGGCGGCCGTCGTGAACACCAAGACCAGCGACGTCCAAAGCCTCGGGCGTGGCTACTCGCTGTCCTACTCGAATCCAGGATGCGGGTCCGGAACGAACGCGGTCCTCGCCCGGCACACGGGCACCGGCACGGAGCTCGGCAGCTTCGACGCAGCCGACGCTGCCGCGGGGCCGGTGTGGACCACGGAGGTCGATCACCAAGTGACCTCGGCAGTTGCTGCCCCCGACGGGACCATCCTCGCGGCGGGCCCTGGCGGCATCGAACGCATCAGCAGCGACGGCGACTCCAGCAAAACGGTGCAGACGGACGGAGCTGCCTACGACCTCACCCTCGCCGGAGATCGACTGACCTTTGCCGAGCACAACGGCGTAGACGCAACCATCCGCACCGGGATCCTCGAACACAACGGCACCCTAGAGGATGCAGAACGGGTGGGCTCCGGCGAACTGACGAAGGTCGGCCTCGCGCGCGACGCCACCGGCGGCACGTACATCGCAGGCATCGACTCGACAGCCAGTCTGCCTCCGTCGATGCACCGTATCGAGGGTGTTGACGCCGCCTTCGAAGTTTCCACCGGCGGTCGACTCGCCGTGAATACGGTCACCGCGCCCCCGCCCACGCCAGGCGACGGTGCGACCACAGCCTCGGAGACGCCGCTGCTGGTCGATGCCACCGCCGTGAACACCGGCGATGTCGTCCAGCTACGAGTCGCGCCGAACGACGGCGGCAGCCGTCTGGCCACGACACCGGTTGGTCGCCCTGGTGCGTCCGGGACGCGAGGATCATCGTCGAATCCGTCGGAAGCCGAAAGGGTGTGCGCGATTCCGCGGAACGACCCACGCCGGCAGGCGCTGCAGCCCAAACCCCGTCAGGTCGAATGGGCAGTGAACCGGATTGTGTCCGGGCAGCTGTCGATCAGTCGGCCGGCGAACTGGAACGGTACCGGAATGGCTGCCTACAGTCCTGGGGCGATGTTTCCGAAGAAGCCCCTCGAAGGCGGCGGGCGGATCCCCTCGCAGGTGCTGTTGGGAGTCCTGGCTCAAGAATCGAACCTGTGGCAGGCATCCCGCTACACGAGCCCCGGCGAGGCCGGGAACCCCCTCATCGGGAACTTCTACGGCACCGACGTTTCCGGGGGCGTCGACGGGACCGCGTTCTGGTGGGTCGACTTCAGCAAGGCGGACTGCGGGTACGGCGTCGGCCAGATCACCGACGGGATGCGGCTCGCAGGGCGTGAGCACGGCCACTCCCCAGCCCTCCCGGCTGCGCAACAACAAGCGATTGCCCTCGACTACACGGCGAACATCGCCCGTGCGGCGCAGATGCTGACCGACAAGTGGAATGAGACCCGTCGAGGAGGGACCACAGTCAACGATGGCGACAGCTCGAAGATCGAGAACTGGTTCGCCGCGGTCTGGGCGTACAACACCGGCTATCACACTGCTGAAGACGGGGCGGAAGGGCTCGGCTGGTTCAACAATCCCGTCAACCCCATCTACAACCCCTCCCGACATTCCTTCCTGGACGGCAACGCCGCCGATGCCGCCCACCCGCAAGACTGGCCGTACGGTGAGAAAGTGATGGGGTTCGCCGCGAACAGTCTGGGGCTCATCGAGAAGCAAACCGTCGAGGGTGGCGCCGTCGAGGTCGTCGGATTCCGCACCGCTTGGTGGAACGGCAATGGAACCTCGGGTCCAGCGAACCGCACAGCGGTGAAGCCGCCGCTGTCGACGTTCTGCAGCGTCAGCGTGAACGACTGCTCTGCCGTTCACCCGGCGGTCTGCTCTCGGGATGACTTCAAGTGCTGGTGGACCGGAAACGCAACTTGGAAGAACGACTGCTCGTACACGTGTGGGAACGAGTTCGAACGCTTCGCCCCCGCCGCGGATTACATGGCCGAGCAAGCCAACGGTGAGAGCTTTCCGCCCAGCTGCACCCGCGCCGGTTTGCCATCCGGCTCCTTGATCGTTGACGATGTGCCCCTGCAAACAGACGCCGGTCCGATCCACGCTTCCCCCGCCAACCCGGCCTGCACCACCGTTGCCACCACCGGGTCGTTCCGGTTCGACTTCGGAGCCCCGGGCGGGTCTGGTAGCCACCAGTCCAAGATCGACACCCATCAACTCGGAGCCGGCCTGAACGGACACTTCTACTTCTCACACACCTGGAACGCCCGACAGGATTCGCGCCAAGGTGCAATAACAGGCACCTGGAGCCTCGGACGGTCCCTCTCGCAGTGGAGTCGCGTGTTCGTGCACTTGCCCGACCACGCTGCGTGGGCACCGGACGCGAAGTACACGGTTGACCTCGGAAACGGACGGGTCGTCACCCGCAGTCTCCCCCAACGCCGGTACGCCAACGAATGGGTATCCCTCGGGGTGTTCGACTTCACTGGCGCCCCGACCGTGTCGCTGACAAACATCACCGGTGACGCCGACGACATCGACGCACGCGACGACATCGCCTGGGACGCGGTCGCATTCCAGCCCTTGCCGAACAAGCCCAAGGACATCGTCGTTTCCCTTGGGGACTCCTTCTCCTCCGGGGAGGGAGCGGGGAAGTACGAGCCCGTCACTGACAACAACGGCGATGACAACCGAATGCGCAACGCCTGCCACCGCTCATCGAATGCGTGGAGCCGCCTCGCAAAACTCCCGGGTTCCAGCACAACCATCGGTGCTCGGGACGACAGCAACGACCCCAGCCTCGACTACCACGGGATCTCCTGCTCTGGCGCCGAAACCAGGCATCTGTTCGGCGAGACAGCGGAAGACAAGCAATATGAGGCACCGCAGCTGCAGCAGGGGTACCTGGACGTGCACACGACCCTCGTCACGTTTTCCATCGGAGGCAACGACGTCGGGTTCAGTCCCGTGCTCGAGCGATGTGTCATCACCTATCTCGTCACTTCTGGCGCAGGCGACTGCCGCGGTGCGAAACCGAGCGTCTACGAAAAGCTCGAGAGACTCGAGGGGCAGCTCGACAAGACACTCAACACCATCCGCGCCAAGGCACCGAATGCGAAGATCCTGGTGATGGGGTATCCGGCGTTGTTCGGCGACGGCGTGAAGTGCATGCCCATCACCGCGAATGACGTCGAGTGGTTGCAACAGATGAACAACGACCTCAACACGACGATCAAAACCCGGGTCACCGCGGTCGGTGACGCCAAGATCGTGTTTGCCAACCCCACGAGCGCTTTCGACGGACGCTCGATATGCGGGCAGGATCCGGCAATCAACAACCTGCTCCCCTACGTTGACTACGTGTACGGATCCCGCACCAACGGCGACAAGCCGATGTTCACGATCCCGGCGCCGTGGGGCGGGATCAAGGGAGGCATCGCTCAGGCGAGCATCCACCCGAACGCCAAGGGCACCGCTCTCTACGCCCATGTCATGGAACAAGCGCTCGGAGCCACACGATGACCGCCAGCAGACTCCTCGGATCCGCCCTGTGCGTGTGCATCCTCGCTGTCGGGACGGCGGGATGCGGCATTCAAGTGCACACGTCGAGCTCAGAGGCGAAGGAGATCGCGGAAGAGAACGGGGCTCGGATCCTCCAAGCGCTCAGTGATGTGGCCCGTGGTGCCCGGAGCGCCACAGAGCTCCAGGAGGCGATCCGAACCGTGGACACCGGCGCCTTCGAAGAGGTCGAGTCGTGGGCATCCGGGGAGTTTGACGAGAAGCGCGGCGATCTCCGTACTGCGGTCTACAAGACCTCGGTTCACAAGACGAGGGTGGAGGCCTTGTCGTACGCGTCCGGAACAGCGCAAGGTGGGGGGCTGTCCAACGCTGCATCCGTCTACGGCTGCTTCAGCGCGACTCTCTCCCCGGGCTCGTGGGAGACGCCGACCGAGTCGGCCCCTTGCCCTGAGTTCACCACCACGGGCTCCGTGACCGAGATCTCGCTGACGCCCCCGCAGCCGACGAAGCCACTGCCCGACCTCCAATCCACGCCAGGAGGCTGACGTCGGACCGTGCTCGGGCTGTACGGCGCATCGAAGGCAGCGGTCGCAGCACTGACCCGCACGTGGGCCGCGGAACTCGCGCCCCGTGGGATCCGGATCAACACCGCCGTCCCCGGTCCGACCGAGACACCCGGGGTCGTGGGACTGGCGTCCGGCGACTCTGCCGCGTGGGTGGACCAGGTCGCGAGCGGACTCCCCTTCGGTCGGCTCCTGCGCCCGGAGGAGGTCGCTGCCACCGTCCTCTTCCTCGCGTCCGAACAGAGCTCCGGCATGACGGGGAGCGAGCTCCTCGTCGACGGGGGCAGCACCATCGTCTGACCACCGCAGGTGACCTGACGGCGGACAGGAGGCGCGGTGCCGACCGGCACCGCGTCTCCCGTCCCGTGCGGGTCCCCTACCGCACGGCCACCACCCGCACGTCCCACGCCCCGAGCGACAGCTCGGACCCGGCGGCGAGCGTCGTGCCGTCGAGGACGTCCTCCGCCTCGACCGGCAGCTGGAAGGTGCTCGGCGTCCACGACCAGTTGTGCACGACGTGCACGGTCTCCCCACGTCCGTTGACCGCGCTCTGCACCGACTGGGTGTCGACCTGCGGACGCCAGTCCGGCGCCCCGCTCTCCCGCGAAGCCGCCCAGTCGATGACCGCCGCGGCGAGCGCCGGGTCCGGCACCGTGCCGACGTAGGTCACCCGACCGGCGCCGTGCGCGCGGGTCGTGACCGCGGCGAAGCGACCGTGGTGCGGATGGTCGTACCCGACGAGCACGTCGGCGTCGTCGACGAGCAGGCCGTCGGCCCACCGGGTGGCCGTCGCCCCGGCCGGCAAGGTGAACCCATGGTCCGCGGCGGCCGGTCCGGCCGAAACGGGGACGCGGCGTTCGAGGTTGCTGAACTCGTCGTAGTGCACGCCGGCGGCGACGTCGAGGAACGCCGGCTTCCGTTCGAGTCGGGCGCGCGCTTCCTCGTCCTCGTAGCCGGTGCGGATGCCGACGACCAGGTGGCCTCCGGCTTCGGCGTAGGAGGCGAGCCACTGCAGCTGGGCGTCGGTCGCGATGGTGAACGCCGCAGCGACGAGCACCGGTCGTTCGGCGGCGACGGACGCCGGGTCGCGGTCGAACACCTGCGAGGGGTGCACGGTGTTCGCCTGCAGTCCGGCGTCGAACACCCCGCGGGCGAAGGCGTCGTAGACGGTCTGCCACGAGCGCCGGTCGGGCTCCATGCCGTCCCCGAGTGCCGGGTGCTCGTTGAGTGCCCACTTGGACTCGTTCGAGAACAGCAGGGCGACGTCGGCGTGCGGGCGGAGTCCGGCGACCCGGTCCCCCGCGTGGGCGAACTCGGCGCCGATGCGGGCGATCTCCTCGTAGGTGCGGCCGGGCTGCTGCGAGTGCGGCAGCACCCCGCCCCAGTACGTCTCGACGCCGTAGTGCAGCGTGTGCCAGTGCCAGTACTCGATCATCGAGGCCCCGCGAGACACGAGCGCCCAGGCCGCCTGGCGCCACTGCCCCTCGTAGGCGGGTTCGTTCATCCACGAGAACCCGATGGCCTGCGCGTTCGTCTCGGTGACCAGGAACGGCGCCTGCTTCGACCCGTACATGCGGTCACCCGAAACGACGATCGACCAGGCGCCGGACGAGGTCCAGAACTGGGCGGGCTCGTCGGCACTGGGGAGCTCGAGGGCGTCCTGCATCCGGTAGTACGGGTTGCCGGCGGTGACGTCGAGCGCCCGGGTGAGCACCTCGTCCTCGACGGTCGGCCGCTCGTACGCGATGCAGGTCGTGACGAACTGGTCGTCACGCGAGTACTCCCGCACGACCGATGCCTGCCAGGCGATGAAGTCCGTGGTGATCGAGGCCTGGAACCGCCGCCACGCCAGGTCGTACTGCGGCTGCGCGTTGCCGTCCGGGGTCCACAGGTCCGCCCACGTGGACAGGCGGTGCGACCAGTAGGTGAGGCCCCACTCCTCGTTGAGCCGTTCGACGCTGCCGTAGGTGTGACGCAGGTGGTCGACGAACCGTTGGAACACTTCGGGGTTGGCGATCAGCTCGTTGCCCGGCTCGTTGTCGACCTGGTACCCGATCACGGCGGGGTGGTCGGCGTAGCGGGCGACGATCTTCCGGATGACCCGCTCGGCGTGGAACAGGAACGCCGGGTGGGCGTAGTCGATCTCCTGCCGGGCACCCCACCCCATCGCCTCGCCGTCGGTCCGGCGGCGGACGTTGATCTCGGGCACGATGCGCGCGAGCCACATCGGGACGGCGTAGGTCGGGGTGCCGAGCACCACCCGGATGCCGTGTTCGCGGGCGGCGTCGAGCACCGGTGCGAGCCACTCGAGGTCGAAACGGCCGTTCTCCGGCTCCCAGGTGCTCCAGACGGATTCGCCGACGCGGATGACCGAGAAGCCGGCCTGCTGCATGAGGCGCATGTCCTCGTCGAGCCGAGGGGTCGGCTGGTACTCGTGGTAGTAGGCGGCGCCGAAGAGGACGCGGTCGTGCTGCATGGTGCGGGGTGCTCCGTTCGAGAAGGTGCGGTGGGAGGGAGGGGTTGCGGTCATCCCTTGACCGCCCCCGCGGTCAGGCCGTCGAGCAGCTGCTTGCGGAGGAGCAGGAAGACGAGGATCGTCGGCACGCTGGCCAGCACGGCGCCGGCGAGCACCAGGTCGTACGACCGGTTCTCCGACGCGAAGATCGCGTTGAGGCCGAGGGGCAGCGTGTACTGGCTCGAGTCGGACAGCAGGACCAACGGCCACTGGAACGAGTTGTAGCTCTGCAGGAAGCTCCACACCGCCAGGGCGCCGAGCGACGGCCGGAGCAGCGGGAGCACGACGCGGCGGAACGTGCCGAACTCCGAGTTGCCGTCGATGCGGGCCGCCTCGATGAGTTCGTCGGGGATCGCCTGCACGATGAACTGCTGCATCATGAAGATGCCGAACGCGGGCGCCACCCACGGTACGACGAGCGAGAACCACGGGTTCGTCAGCCCGGACTTCACCACCAGGATGAAGAGCGGTACGAGGATCACCGCGAACGGCACCGAGAGCGACGAGAACATCACCGCGAACAGGATCCGCTTGCCCCGGAACCGGAACTTCGCGAACCCGTACCCGGCCATCGCGCAGACGAACACGGACACGACGGTCGCGATCAGGGCGGTGCCGACACTGATGCCGAACCAGGCCCAGAACGGCTGGGTGGCGAGCAGGTTCGTGTAGTTCTCCCCCGTCGCCGGGTTCGGGATGAGCGTAGGCGGCGTCGCGAAGATGTCACCGCGCTGCTTGAAGGAGCCGGACAGCGCCCAGAGCAGCGGGAAGACGAACACCAGCAGCAGCGCCACGAGCGTCGCGTAGAGCAGACCGCGGCGGGCGAGCCATCCCTTCGTGCGCGGCGGTCCGGAGCGGGGCGGTCGGCCCCCGGCGGTCGTGACGGCCCGGGTGTCCAGGCGGTCGGTGGTGGCGGTCATGCGTCCCTCCCGATGGCGAGTGCGCGGTTGAGGATCTGGCTGACCCCGAACACGATGACGAACAGCACGACACCGGCGGCTGCCGCGTACCCGAACTGCTGCCGTTCGAAGGCGGCGCGGTAGATGAACATGGCGACGGACAGCGTGGCTTCGCCCGGGCCGCCCTTGGTGAGCAGGTAGGGCTCGTCGAACAGCTGGGCGGCGCTGATGAAGCTCGTCACGACGACGAACGCCGTGACGGGGCGGATCGCCGGGAGCGTCACGTTGGTGAACTTCCGGAAGGTGCCGGCGCCGTCGAGCGACGCCGCCTCGTACTGCTCGGGCGACACGTTCTGCAGCGCCGCCAGGAAGAAGATCGTCAGGTACCCGACCGTGCGCCAGAGGAGCACGAAGCCGATGGCGACCTTCGCGAGCGTCGGGTCACCGAGCCAGTCGGTGTTCGGCAGCCCGAACAGCGCCTTGAGCGTGGCGTTGAGCAGGCCGTAGTTCGTGTCGAACACCAGGCTGTAGATGAGCGCGATGACGATCGGCGACAGCACCATCGGGATGAAGAACGTCACCCGGAAGAGGTCCCGGGCGCGGAGCCCCTTGGCGTTGAGCGCCTGCGCGACGAGCAACGAGCACGGCACGATGACGAACACCGCGATGAGCGTGTAGATCAGCGAGTTGACCAGGGCCGTGCCGAAGCTGGTGTCCCGGAACAGGTTCACGTAGTTCGACAGGCCCACCCAGTTCGGTGTGCCGAGGCCGACCCACTCGGTGAGCGACAGGTACACGGCGGCGAGCACCGGCACGATCATGAACAGGCCGTACAGCACGTAGAACGGCGCGATGAAGAGGTACGGCGCGCTGCCACCGTTCGTGTTCAGGCGGCGGCGACGCCGATCGGGTGGATCGGTGGTGGTCGTGGTGGCGGACACCGGGATGCCGGTGGCGGTTGATGTGGACAACGTCGTCCTCCTCAGGCGCGGGTCTGGCCGCGGAAGTCGGCCGCAGCGGCGTCGAGCGCCTGCTTCGGGGAGATCTGGCCCTTGTAGGCCTTGATGAGGTAGCCGCTCAGGACGGTCTGCAGGATCGAGGCGTCTGCGCTCTGGTGCTGCGAGGGCACGTCGTCGACGACGGACTTGTAAACGCCGAACAGCTGCTGCCCGCCGAAGTACGGGTCACTCAGCGCCGCGAGCCGTGGGTCGTCGTAGACCGAGCGCAGGGTCGGCAGGTACCCGAGGTCCTGGTACCGCTTCACCTGCTGGTCCGGGTCGAGGTACGCGGCGAGCACGAGGTCGATCCCCGCCTTCGTGAGCGGCTTGTCGCGGAGCACCGAGAACCCCGTCCCGCCGCCGACGCTCGTCGTGCTGCCACCGCCGGCGAACCGGGGCAGGTTCCGCACCTTCCACTTGCCCTTCTGCTCGGGCACGTTCGGCTTGATGCCGTAGCTGGCGTACCAGGACGGCATGTCGACGGCCAGGATCGTGCCGCCCTTCAGCCCGGACTGCAGGCTGGGTCCGTACATGTCGGCGACCGTCGCGATCGCACCGGACTGCACCCCGTCGACGAGGAACCGCAGGGTGCGCTCGGCCTCGGGCGTCTGGATGGCGATGCCGCCGTCCTCGTCGTACAGGTCGCCGCCGCGCTGGAGCAGCAGGATCTGGTAGCTCTGCAGTGTCCCGCCCGGGTCGGTGACCGCCACGGCGTGCAGCGAGACACCCTTGCTCTTGTTGAGCTTTGCCCCGACGTCCATGTACTCCTCCCACGTCGTCAGGTCGTCCGGGATCCCGAGGGCCTTGAACTGGTCGGCGCGGTGATAGTAGACGCACAGTGGGGTGTCGGAGTCGAGCGCGTACAGGTGCCCGTCCTTCGAGAACGGCGTGAGTCGCGCACCGATCAGGTCGTCCTTGCGGGAGGCCACCGACGGCGACAGGTCGCTCAGGAGCTCGGCCGCGATGTCACCGCGGAGCATCCGGCAGAACGCCCCGATCTCAAGTCCGGCGACGTCCGGCGTCCCGGTGCCGGCGACGGCCTGCGCGATGAGTTTCGTCGGGATGTCCGCCGCTGCGATCGTGGTGATGTCGAGTGCGAAGTCGAAGTCCGACTTCCGGTCGGCGACCGGCAGCGCCTCGGTGAAGAACTTCTCGTAGCCGGGGTCGTGCGTCCAGAAGGACAGGTCGGCGTGTCCGGAACGGACGGCGGCCGTCGACTGCGGGGAGCAGCCGGCGAGCAGCGCGCCGAGGGCAATGCTGCCGCCAGCGGCGGCGCCCCACCGGAGCAGGTCGCGTCGGCTCGGCCCACGACCCGGAGGCGCGGGTGGCGCAGGTGGGGAAAGTCGCCTGGGTACTGGGGTCACGGAGGTCTCCTGACGTCGTCGTCGAGGTGATTACGGAGGTGGCGGCGAGCGCTCGTGAGCGCTCACTCACGGGACGGACGCACGCTGCGCCTCCCGTCCGGGGGTTCAGCCGGTGGGGCGGAGGTGACTCCGCTCGGGCGACGGTGGCGCGCTGGTGGCACGCGTGATCAGCTGGCCGGGCAGCATGCGGTGACGCTCGGCCGGCGGGTACCCGTCGAGCGTGCGGAACAGGCGGTGCATCGCGAGGCGGGTGGCCTCGTCGAAGTCCTGACGGATGGTCGTGAGCGGTGTCGGCAGGTAGGCGGAGATCGGCATGTCGTCGAAGCCCACGATGCTGACGTCACCCGGCACGGACAACCCGTGCTGCTGGATGGCGGACATCGCGCCGATCGCCATCTGGTCGTTCGCCACGAAGACCGCCGTCAGGTCCGGACGTCCGAGCAACGAACGCATGGCCTCGTAACCGCTCTGCGGCGACCAGTCCCCCTCGGCCGGTGCGTGCTCGGCGACGCCGGCGTCCCGCAGCGCCGCCCGCCACCCCGCCAGCCGACGTGAACTCGAGGTCCAGTCGGCCGGACCCGCGATGTGCCACACCGTCTCGTGGCCGAGGGCCAGCAGGTGATCGGTGGCCGCGAAGGCAGCGCCGCTCTCGTCGAGACCGACCGCCAGGGTGTTCTCCCGGTCAGCCACGTCCGGCGGCCCGAGCGTCAGCACCGTCACGCCCTGGGGCAGGCGGAGCTGGTCCATCTGGTTCTCGACCGGCTCGGAGAAGACGATCGCCTCGACGTCCTGGCCGACGAGCGAGTCGACCGCCGGCTGGAGCTCGGACGCGGTCGCCGCGACGGTGCGGACGATGGCCAGGCTGTAGCCGTTGGCGCGGCAGGCCTGCTCGACGCCGGTGAGCATCGAGGTCGGGCCGTAGAGGTCCGTGCCGATGGTGATCAGGCCGATGCGGCGGGAGCGCTGCGACTTGAGGGAGCGGGCCGCGGCGTTCGGGCGGAAACCCAGTTCGTCGATTGCTTCGAGGACGCGGGCGCGGACCGCCTCGGTGACGTGTGGTTCGTCGTTCACCACGCGGGAGACGGTCTTCTGGGAGACGCCGGCCAGGGTCGCGACGTCGGTCATGGAGGCCGGACGGAGGCGGTGCACCGATGCATTGCCGCTCATCGTCAGCTCCTTCGCTGCTCCGTGGGACCGGCCGGAACCGGGTGTGGGAGCAAGACAACCACGCCGTTGTCTACGTAGTCAAGGGCGACTTCACGGTGTCATCGCGGCTGCGAGGTCGTGGTGCGTACAGGTGTGCAGCCGTGAAGGTCGGAGTCTCGTGCGTGAGCTGTGGTCGAGCGCGGAGGTCCGTTGAGAAGCCCGTCTGCACGTCGCTGGGTGTGTGCCTTTTCCGCGGTGCGGATACGATCGTGCGCGCATCCTGACCCAGCGAGGGCAAGGGGTGCCCGAGGGGGAGAACATCGTGGTGCGTCAGCAGGGGAACGTGGTTCCCGGAACGTCTGCCAGACGCATGCTTGCGGTCGGTCTGGCGATCGCCTTGTCGGCCGCAGCTCTGATCGGCATCCGTGCAACGGCCGGATCAGCGGACACCGCAGCCTCGACGGTGACGGTCACGAAGGTCACCGCGTCCACCACCGGCACCGCCGTGCACACCACCCTGCAGGTCGAGAACACCACTTCCGCGCGGTTGCCGGCGTCCTCCGCGTGGCTGTCCCTGTCCACCGGCAGCAAGAAGTACACGCTCGGCCCGGCCACGGTGAAGGCACTCGCCGCGGGTGCGAGCACCACGGTCCACGCCACCCACCGGGCGCCTTCCCGTGCCACGGCCGGGAAGTACTCGGTCCTCGCCTGCGCGGGCGCGTACTCCGGGCAGCACTGCCGCACGTCTGCTTCGACCGTCACCACCACACCCACGAAACGCGCACGTCCCGAGACGGGTGTGATGCTCGACGTCGCTCGCGCCTACTACCCGGTGGCGTTGATCAACCGGTACATCGACCTGCTCGCCGGCAACGGTGGCCGCTTCCTGCACCTCCACCTCACCGATGACCAGAACGTCGGGATCGAGAGCAAGGTCCTCGGTCAGACCCTCGCGAACGCTGATCTCGATCACGGCGTCTACACGAGTCGAGTGACCGGTCGTCCGTTCCTCAGCGCCGCACAGGCACGCGCGATCGCCGACCACGCGGCGAAGCGGGGCATCGCGATCGTGCCCGAGATCGACACTCCCGGCCACATGGCTGCTGCCTTCGACTTGCTCGAGGCGAAACACGGCAAGCAGTGGGTCGATCGCATCCGTTCGGACGAAAGCGAGCTCGATCCCTCGGCGCCCGGCAGTCTGACGCTGGCGACCCAGCTGTACGCGGAGGTGCAGCGGACGTTCCCGTCCAGCCGCACCGTGCACATCGGCGGAGACGAATGGGGCGGCGACGTCACCGCCGCCCAACGCGTCGCATGGATGAACGCGATGGCGGCCGCGCTCGGCAACCGCGAGGTGTGGGCCTGGAACGACGGGATCGATCGTGCTGCGGTCGGGCGACTGGATCCGCGCATCCACGTCACGTACTGGAGCTTCGACGGCGACACCGGGGACGCAGCCGAGCGCCGCGAACGCCGAGCGCACCGGGCGAGTGCGGTCGACCTGCAGAAGGCCGGGATCGACCTGCTCAACTACAACTCGTACTACCTCTACGAGGTGCCGACCGACCTCGACCCGGCCGACAGCGAGTACACCGTCACGGACCTCCGCGAGCACTGGTCGCTCCGGACGTGGGACGGCGACTCCGGAGCACGTCTCGCTGCTCCGATGTCGGGCGCGGCCGTCGCGATCTGGGGCGAGGACCTCGAGAGTCCACCTGCTGACGCGCTCCTGCGGTGGAGCGCGCCGCACGTGACGGCGATGATCGAGACCGCAGCCTCCTGACGGACGCGTGACGGGCCTCCAGGCCGACCGCCGGACCCGCCGGATCCACCGGACCCGCGGGTCCGCCGCCTGCCTACCCGAGCGGCTCGACGCCGTAACTGGTGACCACCGCGCGCAACTCGTCCAGGTAGGTCTGCGCCTGCACGGTGAGGGGAACCGAAGCGTGCGCGATCCAGCCGATCTCGATGCGTTCGTCGACGTCGAGGGGGATGGCGACGATCTCGGGGTCCAGGTCGTCACTGATCAGCCCGGTGGAGATCGTGTAGCCGCCGAGGCCGATCATGAGGTTGAAGATCGTCGCCCGGTCCGACACGCGGATCTCCCGCTTACTCGACATCGTCGACAGGATCTCCTCGGCCAGGTAGAAGGAGTTGTTCGCGCCCTGGTCGAAGGTCAGCCGAGGCAGGTCCGCGAGGTCTTCGAGAGTCGCCCGCTCCCGTGACGCCAGCGGGTTGCGCTTGGCCACGAAGATGTGCGGCTGCGCGACGAACAGCGGCGTGAACACGACCCCGGCGTCCCGCAGCAGCTTGCCGAGCACCTGCTTGTTGAAGTCGTTGCGGTAGAGGATGCCCACCTCGCTCCGCAGGGTGCGGACGTCCTCGATGATGTCCCAGGTGCGTGTCTCGCGCAGCGAGAACTCGTACTCGTCCGCGGCCGCCGCCTCGACCATGCGGACGAAGGCCTCGACGGCGAACGAGTAGTGCTGCGAGGACACCCCGAGCAGCCGACGCGACCGCTGCCGGCCGACGTAGCGCTGTTCGAGCAGGGAGACCTGCTCGATGACCTGCCGGGCGTACCCGAGGAACTCGACGCCGTCGACGGTGAGGACGACTCCCCTGGCCGATCGGACGAAGAGGGGACGCCCGATCCGGGTCTCGAGGTCCTTCATCGCCGCGGACATCGTCGGTTGCGACACGTAGAGCAGATCGGCAGCGGCGCTGATCGAGCCCTCGGTCGCGACCTCGATGAAGTAGCGGAGCTGCTGCAGGGTGATGTCGTTCGGGACCCGAGCCATAGGCCGAGGCTATACCGCCCTATAGCGTCTCGGTATTACCTGATGGCCTGCCGTTCCCGTCATGATCGACGTACCCCTTCCCCAGTGCCCTCGGGCGCTCGACGAACAGATTGCCGACCATGGCGAACGACCTCACCTTCAGCATCACCAGGACCCGCTTCGACGAGGACTACTCCCCCGCGGACAGCTCCCGGCTGACCACGAACTTCGCCAACCTGGCGCGCGGCGAGCACCGTCAGCAGAACCTCCGTGCTGCGCTGGCGATGATCGACGGGCGTGCGAACGAGCTCTTGGCTGCCGGTGACCGCTACCGCCTGCAACTCGACATCGTCTCGGCCGCACTGGCGTTCTCCGACGGAGGAGCGGACGCCGTGTTCCCGCTGCTCGAGATGCTCGACGTCACGATCGTCGACCAGCACACCGGCGAGCACCACCACGGCATCCTCGGCAACAACTTCTCGTCGTACCTGCGCGACTACGACTTCTCGGTGCTGCTGCCGTCATCGCCGGGCTTGCCGTCTGACTTCGGGGCGCTGCACGGGGCCCTCTTCCAGCGCTTCCTGGAGTCGTCCGCGTTCCACTCGCACTTCAGTGGCGAGCCCGTCGTCTGCATCAGCGTCTCGACGAGCCAGACCTACCGCCGGACCGAGTACGTCCACCCCGTCCTCGGCGCCGAGTACGAGCACGAGCACTCGTCGCTCACCGACGACTACTTCGGCCGGATGGGCATGCGGGTCCGGTACTTCCAGCCCGCCGGAGCGTCGGCCCCGCTCGCCTTCTACACGCGCGGCGACCTGACCGGGGACTACACGGACCTCCAGCTGATCGGCACGATCGCCACCATGGAGACGTTCCAGAAGATCTACCGCCCGGAGATCTACGCCGCGAACACCCCGGCCGGGAGCACCTACCACCCCACCCTCGACCACACCGACTTCACGCCCACCCCGGTCACCTACGACCGTGAGGAGCGCAGCCGCCTCGGGATCACCCAGGGTCGGTGGACCGAGGAGCACCTCGTGACGCCGCACCACGCGCTCCTCTCGCGTTTCGCTGCCGACTCCGTCCCCGCCCGCTGACCGTCTGGACCATCACCTCCATGAGTTCTCTCCTCCCCACCTCGATCGTCGGCAGCCTGCCGAAACCGTCCTGGCTCGCCGAGCCCGAGCGGCTCTGGTCCCCCTGGCTGCTGGAAGGGGCAGC
This sequence comes from Curtobacterium sp. MCBA15_008, assembly GCF_001865065.1. GTDB lineage: Bacteria > Actinomycetota > Actinomycetes > Actinomycetales > Microbacteriaceae > Curtobacterium. The sequence goes on from NZ_MJGN01000007.1 coordinate 27,821, forward strand.
GCTGACCGAGGGCAAGCAGGACGCACTCCGCTCCGCCGTCCACGAGCAGGAACGCCGCGGCATCGACATCGTGAGCGACGGCGAGCAGACCCGTCAGCACTTCGTCACGACGTTCATCGAGCACCTGGACGGTGTCGACCTCGAGCGCAAGGAGACCGTCCGGATCCGTGACCGGTACGACGCGGCCGTCCCGACCGTCGTCGGTGCCGTGAGCCGTCGGAAGCCGGTCTTCGTCGAGGACGCGAAGTTCCTGCGCGCCCAGACGGACCGGCCGATCAAGTGGGCACTCCCCGGCCCGATGACCATGATCGACACGCTCTCCGACCAGCACTACAAGAGCCGCGAGAAGCTGGCGTGGGAGTTCGCCACGATCCTCAACCAGGAAGCGCGCGAGCTCGAAGCCGCCGGCGTCGACATCATCCAGTTCGACGAGCCCGCCTTCACCGTCTTCCACGACGAGGTGCAGGACTGGGGTGTGGCAGCGCTGGAACGCGCGACCGAGGGCCTGCGCGCCGAGACCGCCGTGCACATCTGTTACGGCTACGGCATCGAGGCGAACAACAAGTGGAAGGAGACGCTCGGGGCGGAGTGGCGGCAGTACGAGCAGTCGTTCCCGCTGTTGCAGCAGTCGTCGATCGACATCGTGTCGTTGGAGTGCATCCACTCGCACGTTCCGCTCGAGCTCGTCGAGCTGATCCGGGGCAAGAAGGTCATGCTCGGGGCCATCGACGTCGCGACCGAGACCGTGGAGACGCCGGAAGAAGTGGCTGAGGTGCTCCGTCGGGCGCTCGAGTTCGTCGACGCGGACAAGCTCATCCCGAGTTCCAACTGCGGGATGGCTCCGCTGGCGCGGGGTGCTGCGCTGGACAAGCTCGGGGCGCTGTCCGCTGGCGCGGACATCGTCCGAGCTGAGTTCGTCGGCTCGGCGGTCCCGTCGGCGCGTTAGTCGTCATCAACCACAGGGCGGCTCCCCTCCAGAAGGAGGAGGGCCGCTCTGTTCGTTGCGTCCGACCCGTGCGCGGCTGTCGATCCGGCCTGGAGGCGCGGCTGCCGTCCGGCTGACAGGTCGCGCTGGCAGTGGCATCACCTTCCACTGCCCCTCGCGGGGGAGCAGCCAGTACGCAACGAACGCCCACACGGGCGCCGCCGCGGGAAGCCACCAAGCCGTCGGACTCAACGTCGAAGACGCCAATCCAACGACGATCAACCAACTCATCGCGAGCGCGGCGACGAACCCCGCGGTGACCGCGCATGAGATGCGCCCTCAGCGCCGGTCTCGAGCGAAGGCGGACCCGACAGCCGCCACGAGGAAGAGCGCCTGTATCGCCGCGAGCAGGATCGCGGTTCCCAACGGTGTTCCGTACCCGCTCGGGCTGCCGTCGGGGCCGAACGACGTGGCGATCCGTTCGGGTAGCCGATCCCACCAGGCGCTGGTGAGCGCAACCTCGACGACGACGGGGAACGCAGCTGCGATGGCTGCGAAAAGAGGTAGGGCGTTGGGTGTCGCCGGCGCCGCGCTGACCCTCGGTACAGCGGCCGCGGATCAGTGGAAGGAAGACTCGCAGACGCATCCCGAATGGTCCACGGAGCAGAAGGCCGTCAGCGCAGGCAAGGCCACCGTGTTCGAAGGCGGTGGAGCGGTTGCCGGCGCGTGGGGCGGAGCCGTGGTCTGCGCCGAAGCCGGGGCCGTCATCGGCAGTGTCTTCCCCGGACCCGGCACCGCGATCGGGGGCATCGTCGGAGGGCTCATCGGCGGCGCGATCGGAAGTGGAATTGGTGAGAAGATCGGTGCAGGAGCAAAGGACTTGTGGGACAACCTGTGGCGATGGACGACGACGCAACGGCTTCGACTGAGGGCTGGCGTCCCCGGGTCACGGATGTCGGCGTCCTTCGAGTTCCGGCGACGAGGGTCGACGACACTCACGAAGACGCCATCGCGGTCGTCACATCGGCCGATCCCCTCACCCCTGCCTTTCGCGAGAACGTCGTTCTCTCCGCCGTACCGACACAGGGCTCGATCACCGCCGACTCACTCGCAGCGATCGACGAGACCCGGAGGGCCCAGGTCTGGACGCACATCGTGGCGGTCTCACCCTGGGCGCAGGGCAACCGTGGGCGACGAATGATCTTCCTGTACGAGATCGATCGCGTCGTCGTAGCAGTGGCGAAGTACACCTTCACCTCCGGCGATCAGCGCATCGATCTGACGTGCAGCGCTGATCTCACGACGTTCACCACCCTGCTCCCGATCTTCGATGAAATTGCAGCGTTCAGCGAGCTTTCGAACACTGCTGAGCGGGAGCTGACAAATCAGTCTGGCGATCAGTTGCCAGTGCTCGACGCAGCGGCCACGGCGCGCTTCGGCGAGCCTTTGGAATCACTTGACTTCCTGCGAGGCTCGCAAGTCGCTCCTTCGGCTGACTACGTCTTACCGGCTGGCTCGCTCGATCAGCTCTGGTCGACGAAGGACCGCGGTTTGGTCTCCACTGCCACACGGTCATCGGAGGTGGGAACCGCGCTTCGAGAAGCCGGCCTCACCAGCCGGTTCGGCGGTTCAACGACCAAGGCGCGTGAGGTGATCGCACCGCTGCAGACCTCGACATTCCGGCTCGCTTCCGTCCTTCAATCCGCAGGCGAGACTCAGCAATGGTCGTGCTTCGCTGCCCCGGACGGCCTAGCACTCGTTCGCAGTCAGTCGACTACAGTTCACGCGACATCGCCCGAATCGCTGTCGATCGTGGGGCTCCCGGCGGCGATCGCACGCTTGATCGCCTGGCTACCACTCGACCCGTACTGGGCAGCGATCGATGAAGCGGATCGTGACCGGGTCTTCGACGACGATCTTCTGAACGCGAAGCTTTGCGGCGAGCGTGTCCCCAGTCCGAAGCGTCTCGGTCCTGTCCTTGAGGAATGTTGGTCAGCGGACTGGGTTTCGGTACAGATCGGGATGCACGACTCGACTGATGGGCTCCCTTTGATTCAGGCGAACGGGAAGTACTTCCACCGCGACGCGACCGGGGGCGGTTCGCTGCTCCGGCCAGTTCCGTCCGACACCGTGTTCCTGGGGATTCTCGACCTCGTCGGCCGTCACCGATCCCGCGGAGCTTCGTGATGCAGTTCCTCGTGCTGGGCACCGTGCCCTTCATCATCGGCCTGTTGGGATACACCAGCGTCTGGCGTCGTTGGGCTCACGAAGGGATGAGCTACTGGGTCTTCGGGTTCTTCTGGATCGGCATCGGGCTCTTCTGGATCGGTGCCAGCACGAGCATCCGGGGCACTCCTACTTGGTTGATGATCACAGGAATCGTCGCACTCATCGTCGGGGCCAGCAGCGTCTGGTACCTCCCGCCGCCGCTCACGCCCCGATGGTTCCGGGACGCACGCCGTTCCTGGCGCCACTGACGCTGACCAACTCAGCACCTCCCACCGCAGGGCCTACCTGCCTGCGACCAGACGACGAGTCCCGTGCGGTGAGCCGCCGGCAGCCCGTGTTCGTCGAGAACGCGTAGCGGCAGAGATCGTCGAACGTGGACCAGACGCCGCCGGCCGCCGCGAACGACGACTCCCCGAGCGCCCACGGCTGGATCGTGCGACCGAAGAGCTTCGCCACCACCCGGTCTGCGTCTGCCGGCACGAGGGCCGCAGAGCTGATCCCCGCCGGGTCGAGGACGTGCTGGCGCACGGCGGCGAACCAGTCGCCGTGCACCTCGTCGAGCAAGGCGCCGAGCAATGCGCCGAGCAATGCGCCGAGCAGCGCGTACCCGAGGTTCGAGTACACGAACTGGCCTCGGGGCGTGGCCGGCACCGCTGCTGCCAGATGCAGAGGAACCCCGACAGGCTCTCGGTACGGGTCGCCGAACAGGCGGTCGCGCATCGTGGCCGGAAGCCGGGGCAAACCCGAGGTGTGGTGGACGAAATCAGCAACGGTCGTGTCGGCATCGGGCACGCCGGGAAGGTAGTGCACGACAGGCCGCTCGACCTCGAGTGCGAGCCAGGCCGTCGTGCCCACAGGTCCCTTCGTGATGCTCCCCCACTCGAGCATCCAGGCGGTGGCGTAGGGCCCGCGGGGACCACGAACGGCGCGCCGGCCATCGCCTGCGCGAAGACTCGCGCGCCAGTGACCGGAACTCTCAAGCGGATTCCCCACCAGGCCCATCCGCTGGGAAAGGTCCATCAAGCGGGCGGGAGCCCCCACTGGGCATCGTCGGCCTCCATCTGCGCTGGGCTTGCGACCGACGGGAGAACCGCCGGGGATGCGCCCTCGGCAACAGTTCCAATAATGTGTGCGACATGTTACGCATCGGGGGCGGTTAGGTTGCAAGTCGCACGAATCATCATGTTCATCACGCTGGCGCACGGCGGTGCCTGGGCCCTCCTCACACCGGCGCTCCTGACCAGCGCCGACCTCACCGATCCGGCGGGCAGCCCCGGGACGTATCTCGCCACGGTTGCGATGATGTTCACCCCTGCGGCGAGCGCACTGCTCGTCGCCGTCGTCCTGGAGCGGCGCCGCGGCCGCGCACTGCTCCGCGGCGTCGGCCTCGACGCCTTCTTCACTCGACGTGGTTGGCGGATCGGGCTCTGGGCGACGGCGGCATCGGCGGCTCTCGTGGTGGGGAGCTGGGCGCTGGGCCTGTCCTTCGGATGGCTCGAACTCGACCCGGAACGATCGCCGCTCAAGATCCTGATCGTGCAACTCACCGGCGTCGAGCCGCCGCTACCGATGGCCGCTCTCGCCGCCCTCCAGCTCGTGAACCTCCCCATCGGTCTCGCCGTGACGAGCATCGCGGTGGCAGGAGAAGAGGTCGGTTGGCGCGGCTGGCTCCTGCCACGTCTCGTGGAGCTCGCGCCACGGTGGGCGCTCCCGCTCAGCGGGCTCATCTGGGGCGTCTGGCACACGCCGGCGATCCTGCTCGGCCTCAACTACGACCAGCGGGATCTGCTCGGCGTCTGCATGATGACCGTGGCGTGCACGGGCGTCGGAGTACTCATCGGTTGGTTGCGGCTGCACAGCCGATCACTGCTGCCCTGCGTCCTCGCCCATGCAGGCCTCAACGTCTTCACCACCTACCAGTCAGCGCTCTTCCCGCCCTTCGACCCACGCTTGGTCGGCCCTCTCTCAGTGACGGGGTGGATCGTCATCGCGGCGATGCTCGTTTGGCTCGGAGTCGCTCGGCGGCGACAACGCGGTGCCTTCGGCCGAGGAGCCGCGGAACCGCCAACTCCGAGCGGCAGGCTTCCGGATCACCGGCTCGACGCGTGACATGGGCGCTGCCCGCCTCGCCGAACTGGAGGCGCGGCACCAACCGGCACCGCGCCTCCAGTCCGGAAAGCTGCCTCCCGCTACCGCCCCGGCTCCTCCACATCGTCCACGTCCCGCCAGTTCCCGATCACCGGGAACTCCGTCACCCGCAACCGCGCCGACCCGTACGGCACGAGGCGCAGGTCGTCATCGGGCCCGTGGTCGAGCACCGGACTCGCCGGGGGAACGTCCGCCTGCGCCCCCGCCATCCGCCACTCGGTCGCCCGGGCGCCCGGCGCGTGCAGCACGACAGCAGCGCTCCGCCGGTCCCGGAGCGACCACGGCGTCGTCGGAACGGTTCCGCGTGTCACCCGCCACGAGGTGGCTGATCCGACCTGGTCCAGCGCCCAGTTCCACGACCCGCGCGGGTGGATCTCCCACTCCCCGATGCCCGGTGCGCCCTCGTGTTCCACCCAGCGCTCCCCCGGCGAGTACACCATCGTCAGCGGCCCGAGCCGGACCGATGCGGCCTGCCGCTCGCGTCGCGTCACCCTCGCCCGCATCGGCAGGACGAGCACGACGTCACCGGCCGTCGACCAATCGCGTTCCAGGGTCACGTAGCCGTCCTCGGCCGGGAGTCGCGCCTCACCGGCGAGCGCCACCGGGGCACCGCCGACCGTCAGCCGGGCGTCGTCCGCCCACTCGGGGATCCGGAGTCGGAGCGCGAACGGTGCTGTCCGCTCAGTCGCCACACGGATGGTGACGGTCTCGTCGAACGGGTACGTCGTGTCGACCTGGATCGTCACCGGGTCAGGCCCGACGGCCGTCTGCACGGTCACGGGCGCGTAGGCCACGACCCGCAGCCCGTCGTCATCACGCAACCAGGAGTTCGCGACGAACTTCGGCCACCCCTGGTGCAGGTTCGCCGTGCAGCAGCCGAAGTGCGGCTCGAGGCCGAAGATCCCGGCGTCGTCGGACGAGAAGCTCCACTCCCGACGGGCCACCGACACCGACACCTGGTTCGCCTGCTGGTGGTACTGGTGTCCGCGCATCTCCGGGTCGCTCGACGCCGGCAGCAGGTTGTACGCGAGGTGCTCGAGCCGGTCGCCGTCGATCGCCCGGCCGTACACCTGCGCGTGGACCTCCTGCGTGAACATCATCTCGACGACCTGGCACGTCTCGACGCCCGCCGTCGCAGTCGGTCCCCCGAGCCACTCGTCGCCGGAGAACCATCCGTGGGCCTGCCCGTGCCACCGATCGAGGTTCCCGAACGCCGACTCCGTACGGGCGGCGTGTCCGGTGAGGTCGCGGTCACGGAGGGCGTCCACGGCGCCGGTCTTCAGCCCCATCGCGACGTTCGGTCCGTGGGTGCGGTGCGAGAACACTCGTGCGGCGCCGGTGATGAGGTCACCGGTCAGGTACTCGTCCCACCGGATCGTCTGGGCCGCGAGCACGTCGACGAGGTCGAGCAGCCAGTCCTCGCCGGTCTGCTCGTACAGCCACCACACGGACAGCACGTTGTCGGCGCCGCGGGCACGCCCCCAGGACGTCAACGGCCGGGCAGGCAGGTGCGACAGCTGGTGGCGGAAGTAGCGCGAGAGGAACGGTGCGACGCGATCATCCCCGGTGGCGTCGGCGTGCTGCGTGAGCACCTTGCACGCGACCATCCGCGGCCACCAGTCGTCGTTGCCGGTCGGACCGAAGAACCCGTCCTCGCGCTGCGAGCTGAGGATCCACTCGATCCACGGAGACGCGAGCGCCAGCAGTCTGTCGTCGTGCAGCACGTGCGCGAGCGGCACGAGTCCGTCCAGGTAGTACGGCCCGCGTTCCCAGTTCTCACCTGCTCCGCCGCGCCAGCCGCTGTCCGGTCCGACGTCGGGCCAGAGCGCCTCGAGCTGCCCGGTGATGTTGTCGGCCTGCAGCCGGAGCTGGTCGAGCAGCCAGCCGCCGGGTGTGATGCTCCCGAGCGGCAGGGGCCGGTGCGGCCGACCGCCGGGGCTGGGAGCGTCGGCAGCGGTGCCGGTGGTCGGGGTGTCCGTGATGGTCATTTGATGGATCCTCCGATGAGACCTCTGGTGTAGTACCGCTGCAGTGCCAGGAACAGCACGACCACCGGGACGGTCGCGACGCACGCGACGGCGGTGAGGAGCCCCGGGTCGATCACCGGCACGCCGGGGATCTTGAAGGACGTGCTGATGCTCGACAGCGCGAGCGGGAGTGTGTACTTGCTGTCGGTCGACAGGAACGTGACCGAACTGAGCAGGTCGTTCCAGCCGGCCATGAAGCCGAACAGTGCGGTCGTGACGAGCCCCGGCCACGCGAGCGGGAGCATCACCGAACGCAGGATCCGCCCGGTGCCGGCACCGTCGATGGCCGCGGCGTCCTCGAGTTCCGACGGGATGCCGTCGAACGTGTTCCGCATCACGAACACCGAGAACGGCAGCTGGAGCGTCACCAGCACCAGCACCACCCCGGCGAGCGAGTCGAGCAGCCCGAGCTTGCCGAGCACGATCGACAGCGGCGTGAGCAGCCCCTGGAACGGCACGACGAGCGGCGCCAGCAGGAGCACGAACACGAGCGTCGACCCGCGGAACCGGATCTTCGACAGCGCGTACGCGGCGAGCGTCGACACGATCGCGACGAGTACGGCGACCGAGATCGCGACCACGAACGAGTTGACGATGTTCTGCCGCAGGTCGACCGAGGGGTCGAACACCTTCGTGTAGTTCCGGAGCGTGAGCGTCGCGATCGACTCGAACCCGATCCCCCGGGCGTCGGCGTCGGCCGGCAGGAACGACCGGAACAGGATGTACAGGACCGGGGCGATGAAGAGCAGTGCGAGCACCGTCCCCACGACGACGTACGCGACGCCGCTCGCGTGCACCCGACGACGTCGCGGCGGGGTGACGCCCGGCAGGTCGGTCCGGCCCGGCGCACCCGGCGAGTCCGGTCTGGAGGCGCGGCTCGCGTCGCGTCGGGACGCTGCGGTCGTCCGTCTGGTCACGTCGGTGGCGCTCATCGCTCGTCCTCCTGTCCGGTGGAGCGCAGGGCCCGGAGCTGGACGATCGCGATGACGAGGATGATCACGGTGAGGATCATCGACAGGGCGGCGCCGTAGCCGAGGTCGTAGCGGACGAACGACTGCTGGTACGTGTACATCACGGTCGTCGTGGTCGACCCGCTCGGGCCGCCCTTGGTCAGCACGTAGAACTGGTCGAACACCAGGATCGACCCGGACACCGCGAGCAGCATGCACAGCGCGAACTGTCGCCGGACGAGCGGGAAGACCACCGAGCCCTCGCGTCGCCACCACCCGGCACCGTCGATCTTCGCCGCCTCGATCACCTCGGTCGGCACGGCCTGCATGCCGGCCATGAGCAGGATCATCGCGACGCCCATCGACTTCCACACCGTCAGGACGATGACCGCCCAGAACGCGGTGTCCGGGGACGTGAACCAGGCGGTGTCCCCGTTGGTCAGGCCGATCGACTTCAGGAGCACGTTGATCACGCCGGTTCCCGGCACGAGGAGCACGTTCGCCATGTACGCGGCGGCGGTGAACCCGATGACCACGGGCATGAAGAACGCCGTCCGCACGAAGGAGACGAGTCGCCCTTCGCCGCGGACCATCGTCGCGGCGGCGTAGCTCGCGGCCATCCCGAGCGGCACCGACACCACGGTGAAGAGCAGCGAGAACCCGAGGGAGCGCCAGAACGCGGTGTCCTGGAACGCCTGCGTGTAGTTCGCGACGCCGGCGACGCTGACCTTGCCGAGCAGCGGCCAGTTCGAGAACGACATCCCGACGAGCAGCACCATCGGCACGACGAAGAACACGACCGCGAGGACGAGCGCCGGCGCGACGAGCACCCACGCGAGCGTCTGGCGACGACGGCTCGCGGACCGCGGACGGGAGCGCTTGCCCCCGTCCGCGACCCCGGCGAGCGCCGAGGAGGTGACGGCTGTCACTGTCCGACCTGGCTGTACGCCTGCTCGATGAGCGAATTGGCCTGCTTCTCGGCACTCGCCAGGGCGGTCTTCGCCTCAGCGCCCTGGAAGATGACCTTCTGGGACTGCTGCGCCCACGGGCCGTTCGGGTCGTTGATCACCGCGTTGTACGCGATGCTCTTCGGGAGCTTGCCGATCGCGAGCGTGTCGACGATGTCCTTCGACCAGTCGTCCGTCGCGAGGCTCTTCGCCACCGTGAGGTCCGGCGCGATCCAGCCCTGCGACAGGTCGATCTCGGCGGCCTTCTTCGAGCTGACGAGCCACTTCATGAGCGACCACGCGCCGTCGGCGTTCTTCGCACCGGCGGTCATGCCGATCTCGTCGCCGCCGAGGAACGACCCCGAGCCGCCGTCCACGCCGGGGATCCCGACCGCGCTGCCGAAGTCCGCCTTCTTGGCGGTGAGGGTATTCGCGCCGCCGAAGACGATGCCGACCTTGCCGTTGAGGGCGTTCTCCTGCCCCACGTTGCCCGGGTCCTGGTTGGGCTGGTCGGTCTTCTGCATGAGCCCGGACTTCCACATCTCCTGGTACCAGTCGACCATCCCGACGAGCTCCGGGCTGGTGAACTCCGCCTTCTGGCTCTTGCCGGCAGCAGTCAGGACGCTGCCGCTCTTCGCCCACGAGCTCGGGAAGCCGGTCCACGCCTGCCCGACTCCGCCGAGGGTCGAGAACCCGGTGACGCCGCCGCCGAGTGCCTGGATCTTCTCGGCCGCGGCCTTCACCTCGGCGAGGGACGTCGGTGGCTTGGTCGGGTCGAGGCCGGCCTTCGTGAACAGTGACTTGTTCCAGAACATCTGGGAACCGGTGAGCGCCACGGGCAGCGCGTAGTTCTTGCCGTCGAGCGTGCCGATCTCGACACCGGCGGGCGCGAGGTCGCCCTTGTTCGACAGGCCCTTCACCTTGTCGGTGACGTCAGCGAGCAGCCCCTGGGTCGCGAGCAGCGGGGTGTTGACGATGTCGTAGCTGACGAGGTCCGGGACCGATCCCGCACGAGCGGAGTTCGCGAGCTTCGTGAGGTACTGGTCGGCCTGGATCGTGGAGAGCTTCACCGTGATGCCGGGGTTCGCCTTCTCGTAGGCCTTCACCTGGTCGGTCAGGTCGACGCCTCCGTCGCGCTGCCAGAGCGTCACCGTGCCCTTCGCGGAGCCTCCGCTGTCGGCCGTCCCGCTCGAGGAGCACCCGGCCAACCCGAGTGCCGCGACCGTGAGGGCGGCGGCCAGGGTCGCGGTCCGCCGGATCGTGGATGTCTTCATCGTCATCTCCAAGTCACTACTTGCCGCACCGTTGCGGCAAGGTTTGCTGTGTTTGCCGACGCTAGAGTGCGGTTCGAGCCGTGTCAATGCTTGACGCCGGAATCGTGATACGGCAAGGTTTGCCGAGTGCCGTACGCTCGGAGTGCAAGGAGGACGTGATGGTCAATCGTCGTGAAGTGACGCTCGCCGACGTCGCCGCCCAGACCGGCGTCTCCGTCGGCACGGTCTCGAAGGTCCTCAACGGCCGCGGGCAGATCGCCGAGGGGACGCGGCAACGCGTCGCTGCAGCGGCGACCGAGCTGGGACTGAGCGTGCGCGCCGAGACGCGAGCCGTGCCTCCCGGCCGGTCCTTCCTGGTCGGGGTGCTCTCCACCGACGCCTACGGACGGTTCACCATCCCGATCCTCACCGGAGCCGAGGACACCTTCGGGCCGGGCGAGGTGTCGATGCTGCTCGCCGAGAGCCGCGGCGACCCCATCCGCGAGGCGCACTACGTGCAGACGTTCCTGAACCAGCGCGTCGACGGGATCGTCGTGACCGGTCGCTCGAGCGATCCGCGGCCCTCGATCACCGGACTGCTCGGCGTGCCCGCCGTGTACGCCCTCTCGCCGTCGCTCGACCCGGATGACGTCTCCATCGTGCCCGACGACGAAGCCGGCGCCGCGCGCGCGATCGACCACCTGATCGGCTCCGGCCGACGCTCCATCGCGGTGATCTCGGGCGCGCGACGGCACACCGCGAGCGCGCACCGCGTCGAGAGCGCCAAGCGCGCGATCGCCGCGGGGGGAGCCACGCTCGCCGGTGGCGACGCCTTGTACGGCGAGTGGAGCGAGCGGTGGGGGTACGAAGCCGCCACGCGACTGCTCGGCACCGAGTTCGACGGGGTGTTCTGCACGAGTGACCAGATCGCACGGGGCGTCGTCGACTGCCTGCGCGAAGCCGGGATCGCGGTGCCGACGCAGGTCGGGGTCGTCGGGGTCGACAACTGGAGCGTCATCACCGACGCCGCACGGCCCTCGATCACGTCGGTCGACCTGAACCTGCGCGAGGTCGGGCGGCAGGCGGCGGACCTGCTCATGCGGAAGATCGCCGGGGAGGCCGTCGAGGGCGGGGTCCGGACAGCGGAGTGCTTCCTCGTGCCGCGGCAGTCGACGTGATCGTGTTGGAGGAGGTCCTCGCCGCGGCAGGTCTGCCGACCGATGGGCACTACGAGGCGAAGGGCGGGTGGGTCAGTCGAGCGTGGGTGGGGTCGACGTACGTCGTGCGGGTCGGCGACGACGCGGCTGCGCACGCGTACGAACACGAGGCATCCGTCGTGGCTTCGCTTGCCGGCACGGATGTCCCGCACGCCCGGCACATCGCGCACGGGACCACGGCTGAGGGTGCCTGGTACGTGTCCTCCCGCTTGCCCGGGCGGACACTGCACGACACGTGGCCGACCGCCTCGGTCGCCGAGCGTCGGTCGATCATCCACTCGCTCGGGGACGCACTGCGCGCCCTCCACCGCGTGCCGGCTCCCGCTGGGCTGATGCCGCCGTGGCTTCGTGGGGCCCTGGCCGGCGGGTCGTGGCCGGCGTACCACCCGCCCGTCGTGGGTGCGGCGCTGTCGCTCGTCGAGGATGCGGCGGCTGCCGGGCTTTCCTCGCCGTCGCTCACTTCTTGGGTTTCATCCCACTTGCCCCTGTTCGATGCCGATCCGCACGCGCTCGTCCACGGGGATCTGCACGGGTCGAACATCATGGTCGACGACGGACGGGTCACGGGGCTGATCGACTTCGCCGAGGCCGTGGCGCAGCCGGCGGACGTCGAGCTCGACACGATCCTGCGGTGGTGCGCTCGGCCCGAGGAGTTCCCGCCGACGCCGTCGTCGCGGGGGCTCGACGCCGCTTCGCTGGCACCGGTGCCCGGGTGGTTGGAGGAGGCGTACCCGGAGTTGTTCGCTCGGCCGTCGCTCCGGGCGCGACTGGCGTTCTACGACCTGTGGGTGGAGCTGGCGATCGTCGGGCACCATCCGGATGCGGCGGTGCGGGCAGTGGCGGAGGAGCGGATCGTGCGGACGATCACTCGGGCTGCCCGGTAGATCCGGGAGGCGTCCGTGCCCCTCATGTGTCGTTGCCGGCCCGCGTGGGCGTCACTGACCGATCGCGCTGTCGGGCGACGAACCACATCGCGGGCCCGACGAACGGGACGATGAGGACGACGACCGCCCATGTGAGCAAACGCCATCCGGAAGGCGACGGAGAGCGGATCAGCGAGATGAAGGCTGCGAGGGCCAGCATCAGCGCGACGAGAGAGACCGCCGTCAGCGCGCCGTCGAGTGCCGTGGGGACGAGTGGATTCACGCTCTGCTCCTTGGTCGAGGGCACCACTCCGTCGTATCGTCACACCGACGAGGCGGTAGTACATTGCCGTTTCAATTCCGTGACATTAGCGTTGGTTGCATGGTCGGAGCAATGGCGTTCGCGTTGGCACTCGTGATCGGCGGCGCCGTCCTCGCGACCTGGCTGACGTGGAGGGCTGCCAACGGATCCCTGCCTCGGAACGATCTCGCTGGCGTCCGAACGCGGGTCACGATGTCCAGCGATGAAGCCTGGCGGACCGGGCACCAAGCAGCACTCCGCCCGACGGTCATTGCCGGAATCCTGACCGTGCTGTGGAGCCTGGCGAGCATCGGTGTCGCGCCGCTCCGCAATCCGGTCTCGGTGCTCGTGGCCACGGCGGTGCTCCTCGGCGGCGCGCTCCTGTCCATCCCGGTGGCGCATCGCGCTGTGCGCCGCTGCAACACGGAGAACGACACCTCAGCCTGACTCGAGCGTCCGATCGAAGCGTCAGCCGGAAGGGCGTTGACTACGCCCATGATCACCAAGAGCAAGATCCACGAGGTCGAGAGCGCGACCGTCCGAGATCGCGACGGCGCGTCGGTCGGCAAGGTGGCGCGGGTGTTCCCCTCCGACGAGGACGGCAGCGCGGCGTTCGTCAGCGTCGCAACGGGACTGCTCGGGAGTCACCACGCGCTCGTCCCGGTCGAGGACGCGACGTTCGACGGCACGGATCTGCACGTCGGGTACACGAAGAGTGCGATCAAGGGCGCGCCGTCACTCGGCGCCGGACAGACCCTGTCCCCTGCTGAGGCGAACGCCGTCCGCAAGCACTTCGGGCTGTCCCCCGCCGGTAACGCGACCGGGGACATGGGCGACCCGCACGAGAACCTCGATCAGGCCGGGGCCGGTCCGGCGGGCGCTGACGACACCGAGGGCGCGGGAACGACGCCGCCGGCGTGAACAGTGCCTGGCGACGACCTTCGCAACACGGCCTTCCGAACCGCGGCTACGTGGCGCGCCGCCCCGCACGCCCAGCAGCCCTGTTCAAAGCGCCCGAAGACTGAGGGCTGCCTTCTCGACGTCGTCGGCGAGGGGGTTGGCGTTCGCGACCCAGCTGGGGACGTCGGCACCGGCGTCTTCGGCTTTCCCGGTGGGCCAGGGACGAGGGCGCATGCCGGCGACGCCGAGGTCGCGGAGGTCGTCGTGGATCCACCCGTGTTCGATGAGTTCCGTGGCGGCGACGGCGAGGGTGCCGTACCGGGTGGGTGCGCCATCGAACGCGGTGAGGTAGTCGTCCAGGCGGATGCACGCGACGGCGAACCGCTCGAGCGTGCGTCGTTCCCGGAAGCGGGTGACTCGCTGGAGGATGCTCACGGCACGCACCGGCACGCACCGGCACGCGTTCGACCGCCCCTGTGACGCGCCCTGTGCCTGCCGCTCGATCATCTGTTCCCCACGTCTGGCATCGTCTCATGCACCGGTCACGGCTTCTCGACGTGACCGGTGGTGATGCCGGACAGATCCTGCAACGTTCTCGCACGCGCAGCGAGAACGGCTCCCACCGGCTGTTCGGCGAACGCCTGCGATCCGAACATCCCTGCCGGGTACCGTGACGGCTCGCAGTTCCCGCTCCGCTCTCGGATGTCCGTGTCCGAGCGCGGAGCTGGTGAGTCTGGGGTCCCACGTCGAGGGCCTTCGTGGTTGGCACCCTCGAACTGGGGCGCTCACGGGCATCACGCCGAGGGGTGCTCCTTCATTACCATGATCAGGAGTTCTACCAACTCACCAGGGAACGTGTCGTGACGATTCGCACATACACCGCCGTAGCGAACGGAGTCGTCGCCGCCCTTGTCGTTGCTTGCACACTCGCTGGTTGTGCTTCATCCACCGTGATACCGGGTCCGACCGCAGCACCGACCACTGCACCACCACAGGCCGCACCCGGTGACACCGTGACCGCCACCCCGACACCGGTGGGCACGCCGACGCCGACCGCAGCCACGAACGCAGCTGCTCTCCCAGTGGGCGACGTCGTGTCGAACGGACGCGAGTGGCGGCAGTCGTTCACCGAGGACTTCACGAAGCCTGCCGCGCTCGGCCAGGTCCCGTCCGTCTACCCCGGCATGGGCTTCTACGACGGCTTCACGGACACCAGCGGGCTCGGCACGTACGCCCCCGACAAAGTGCTGTCCGTCGCTGACGGCAACCTCGACTTCGACTTCCACACGGAGAACGGCAAACCCCTCGTCGCAGCAGTCATGCCCGATGGATACGCCCCACACACCACCGCACGGGTCTCCATCCGGTACAAGACCACCACCACCGACGGGTACAAGTTCGTCGGGATGCTGTGGCCCTCATCCGACCAGTGGAACGACGGCGAGATCGACTGGCCCGAGTCACTCACGCTCGGAGCCAAGCCGCGCCCCGCATCCGCGATCCCCGGTACGTACGCGAACCGCAGTATGCGGTACGACCGCGCGGCGCAGATCCCCGCGAAGACGGACACCACCGCGTACCACGTCGCCACCACCGAGTGGGACCGTGGGATCGTCCGGTTCTACTGGGACAACGAGCTCGTGTCCTCCACCACGTCGGCCGTCCCGACGAAGCCGATGCGTGTGACCCTGCAAGGCGAAACGTGGACCAACAGGGGTGCCGTCCCGAAGAACGCGTCCGGGCGTGTGTCAGTTGACTGGATCGCCATCTGGGACTGAACAGGAGCCACCGATCCTGAACGAGAGGCTGATCCCGACCGCGGCGGACTCCCTGGCACCTCCCGCCCCGCGCACGCCCGCGTGGTTCCGCGACGCACGCCGGGCCTGACGCCGCCGAAGGCCGACGAGCACAGGAACGCCCCGCCGGCCGAAGCCAGCGGGGCGTCCCCACGAGTCAAACCAGGATCAGAAGTCCCAGTCCTCGTCCTCAGTGCTCTCGGCCTTGCCGATGACGTACGACGACCCGGACCCCGAGAAGAAGTCGTGGTTCTCGTCCGCGTTCGGCGAAAGCGCCGACAGGATCGCCGGGTTCACGTCCGTCGTCTCCTTGGGGAACATCGGCTCGTAGCCCAGGTTCATCAGCGCCTTGTTGGCGTTGTAGTGCAGGAACTTCTTGACGTCCTCGGTCAGGCCGACACCGTCGTAGAGGTCCTGCGTGTACTGCACCTCGTTCTCGTAGAGCTCGAACAGCAGGTTGAACGTGTAGTCCTTGATCTCCTGCTTGCGCTCCTCGGAAAGGCCCTCGAGGCCCTTCTGGAACTTGTACCCGATGTAGTACCCGTGGACGGCTTCGTCGCGGATGATCAGGCGGATCAGGTCAGCGGTGTTGGTGAGCTTGGCGCGCGACGACCAGTACATCGGCAGGTAGAAACCGGAGTAGAACAGGAACGACTCGAGCAGCGTCGAGGCGACCTTGCGCTTCAGGGGGTCGTCGCCGGTGTAGTAGTCGAGGACGATCTGGGCCTTCTTCTGCAGGTTCACGTTCTCGGTGGACCAGCGGAAGGCGTCGTCGATCTCAGGCGTCGACGCCAGCGTCGAGAAGATCGACGAGTAGCTCTTCGCGTGCACCGACTCCATGAACGCGATGTTCGTGTAGACGGCTTCTTCGTGCGGGGTGATCGCATCGGGGATCAGGCTGATCGCGCCGACGGTGCCCTGGATGGTGTCGAGCAGCGTCAGGCCGGTGAAGACCCGCATGGTGAGCTGCTGCTCCTCCGGCGTGAGCGTGTTCCACGACTGCACGTCGTTCGACAGCGGCACCTTCTCGGGCAGCCAGAAGTTGTTGACCAGCCGATTCCAGACCTCGACGTCCTTGTCGTCCTGGATGCGGTTCCAGTTGATGGCACTGACCGCGCTGATCAGCGGGATGGACTTGCCCGTGGCGTGGACCGGGTCGGTGAGGGTCATGGGATTGTCTTCCGGATTCGAGATGGTGATCTGATGACGGACTGGAGGCGCGGTGCGGACTGGCACCGCGCCTCCAGGATGTGGGCAGTCGCGTCAGCGACCAGTGGGCCGCAGCATGCACGACGCCGGAGGCGTCACAACATGCACGAAACGCAGCCCTCGACCTCGGTGCCCTCGAGCGCGAGCTGGCGCAGACGGATGTAGTAGATCGTCTTGATGCCCTTGCGCCATGCGTAGATCTGCGCCTTGTTGATGTCGCGCGTGGTGGCGGTGTCCTTGAAGAACAGCGTCAGGGACAGGCCCTGGTCCACGTGCTGCGTCGCCGCGGCGTACGTGTCGATGATCTTCTCCGGGCCGATCTCGTACGCGTCCTGGTAGTAGTCCAGATTGTCGTTCGTCATGAACGGCGCCGGGTAGTAGACGCGGCCGAGCTTGCCTTCCTTGCGGATCTCGATCTTCGACGCGATCGGGTGGATCGACGACGTCGAGTGGTTGATGTACGAGATCGAACCGGTCGGCGGGACGGCCTGCAGGTTCTGGTTGTAGATGCCGTACTGCTGGATGGACGCCTTCAGCGCCTTCCAGTCGTCCTGCGTCGGGATCGTGATGCTCGCGTTGTCGAACAGCGACGCGACACGGGCGGTCGCCGGCGTCCACGCCTGGTCGGTGTACTTGTCGAAGAACTCGCCCGACGCGTACTTCGAGTCGCGGAAACCGTCGAAGGTCTCGCCCGTCTCGATCGCGATCTTGTTCGACGCACGAAGCGCGTGGAACAGCACCGTGTAGAAGTAGATGTTCGTGAAGTCGATGCCCTCTTCGGAGCCGTAGTAGACGCGCTCACGAGCGAGGTAGCCGTGCAGGTTCATCTGGCCGAGGCCGATGGCGTGCGACTTGTCGTTGCCGTCCTCGACGGAACGCACCGAGTTGATGTGCGACATCTGCGACACCGAGGTCAGGCCGCGGATGGCGGTCTCGATGGTCTTGCCGAAGTCCGGCGAGTCCATCGTCAGCGCGATGTTCAGCGAGCCGAGGTTGCAGGAGATGTCCTTGCCGATCTCCTTGTAGGACAGGTCCTCGTTGAAGGTGGTCGGCGTGTTGACCTGCAGGATCTCCGAGCACAGGTTGGACATGTTGATCCGACCCTTGATCGGGTTGGCCTTGTTCACCGTGTCCTCGAACACGATGTACGGGTAGCCCGACTCGAACTGGATCTCGGCGATGGTCGTGAAGAAGTCACGCGCCTTGATCTTCGTCTTCTTGATGCGCGAGTCGTCGACCATCGCGCGGTAGTTCTCGGAGATCGGGACGTCGCCGAACGGGACGCCGTAGACCTTCTCGACGTCGTACGGCGAGAAGAGGTACATGTCCTCGTTGTTCTTCGCGAGCTCGAACGTGATGTCCGGCACGACGACGCCGAGCGACAGCGTCTTGATGCGGATCTTCTCGTCGGCGTTCTCGCGCTTGGTGTCGAGGAACTTCATGATGTCGGGGTGGTGCGCCGACAGGTAGACGGCACCGGCACCCTGACGCGCACCGAGCTGGTTCGCGTAGGAGAAGGAGTCTTCCAGCAGCTTCATCACGGGGATGATGCCCGAGGACTGGTTCTCGATCTGCTTGATCGGTGCGCCGGCCTCGCGGATGTTGGAGAGGAGCAGGGCCACGCCGCCGCCGCGCTTCGAGAGCTGCAGCGAGGAGTTGATGCCGCGCGAGATCGACTCCATGTTGTCCTCGATGCGGAGGAGGAAGCAGGAGACGAGCTCGCCGCGCTGGGCCTTCGCGGTGTTGAGGAACGTGGGGGTCGCGGGCTGGAAGCGGCCGGCGACGATCTCTTCGACCAGGTCGATGGCGAGCTGCTCGTTGCCCTGTGCCAGGCCGAGGGCGGTCATGACGACGCGGTCCTCGAAGCGCTCGAGGTAGCGCTTGCCGTCGAACGTCTTGAGCGTGTAGCTCGTGTAGTACTTGAACGCGCCGAGGAACGTCTGGAACCGGAACTTCTTCGAGTACGCCAGGTCGTTGAGTCGCTGGATGAAGTCCAGCGAGTACATGTCGATCGTGGCTTTTTCGTAGTACTCGTTCTCGACCAGGTAGTCGAGCCGCTCCTTCAGGTTGTGGAAGAAGACGGTGTTCTGGTTGACGTGCTGCAGGAAGAACTGCTTGGCGGCCTCACGATCCTTGTCGAACTGGATGTTCCCGTCCGCGTCGTAGAGGTTGAGCATCGCGTTGAGGGAGTGGTAGTCCATCCCCGTCTGCGGCGACGTCAGATCGACGTCTGCAACTGCTGCGTCCAAAATGCATCCAATCCTGAGTTGACCGCCGACACGTCGTCAGGGGTCCCGAAGAGTTCGAAACGGTAGAGAAGGGGGACGTTGCACTTCCGCGCGATGACGTCCCCGGCGAGACCGTAGGCCTCGCCGAAGTTCGTGTTGCCGCCGACGACCACCCCGCGGATGAGCGAGCGGTTGTGGGCGTCGTTGAGGAACTTGATGACCTGCTTGGGGACCGCGCCCTCACCGTTGCCGCCACCGTAGGTGGGCAGGAACAGCACGTACGGCTCGTCCACGTGGAGGAAGGGCTCGCTCGGGTAGAGCGGGATCCGGTCCGCGTCGCGGCCGAGCTTCTCGACGAAGCGCGCGGTGTACCCGGACACGCTCGAGAAGTAGACCAGTCGGCTCATGGTGCCCCTCCGGGTGAGAAGGTGCGGACAGACGGACCGGGGTGCCCGGCGGCGATGAGTCGAGCGTCCTGAACGAGCTCGGTCACCGTCCGCCGGACGGGAGACGCCTTACGCCAGCTCGGCGCTGAGGGTCGCGATCTTGTCGGGGCGGAAGCCCGACCAGTGGTCGTCATCGGTGACGACGACGGGGGCCTGCATGTAGCCGAGGCTCTTGACGTGCTCGAGCGCGGCTTCGTCGGTGGAGACGTCGTGCACTTCGTACTCGATGCCCTTGTTGTCGAGCGCACGGTACGTCGCGGTGCACTGGACGCAGGACGGCTTGGTGTAGACGGTGACGGCCATGATCTCCCCTGGTTCTGCTGATGCTGTGGTGGTTGTTCTGGTGCCTGTGGACCGGTGTCCCTGCGCCTGGTGAACGGTGCCCGTCGAAGCCGACTGGGCGCAGTTCCGGGGCGAGTGCTTTCCGGTGACTCGATACTACATCTAGTGGCCGACACCGCGAGCGACCACAAGAGAAAGTGTTACAGCCGTGTAGTTCTCCACAGGCCGTCCACAGTGTGGATGGTCTGCGGGCCCGTCCCGAAGGCCGGTTTTCCGCCACTCTCGCACCGACCTCCGACATCCATCCACACCTTGTGGAGCAGATTGTCCCCCGGTGTGGAGACAGGACGACGGCGTGTCGCGTTCGTCCTCCACAGGGGCGTTCCGGACGGACGATCCACCGCCGCCCCCGGACGGGTGACACCCTGCTCCGCCCGGTCCGTACACTCGTCCCGTGAGCACGTACGGACCCCTGCTGAAGACCCCCGGAGTCGGTCGCGTCATCGCCGCGCAGCTCACCGCACGCTTCCCGTTCGGCATGCTGTCGCTCGCCTACCTGCTCCACGTCGAGCACGTCTTCCACTCCTACGGGGCGGCCGGGCTCGTCCTCGCCACCACCAGCGTCGGGCAGGCACTCGCCGGCCCGCTCACCAGTCGGTGGATGGGCAGCTGGGGCATGCGGCCCGTCCTCGTCCTGACCAGCCTCGTCGCGCTCGTGAGCATGGGCGTCATCGCGTTCGTCCTCATGCCGCTGTGGGGCTACGTCGTCGTCGGCTTCCTCGGCGGCCTGGCGGTCCCGCCCGTGCAGCCCGCGGTGCGCACCATCTACCCCAAGATGGTGACCTCGTCGCAGCTCACTCCCCTCTTCTCCCTCGACGCCAGCGCGCAGGAGCTCATCTGGGTCGCCGGCCCGGTCATCACCACGTTCGTCGCCACGCAGGTCGGCACGGTCCAGGCGATCGTCGTCGCGATGGTCTTCCTGGTCGTGGGCGGCACGTGGTTCATCGCCTCCCCCGAGCTCGGTCGCGTCCGCATCCCCCGCTCCAAGCGCGCGTTCGGCGTCGTGCTGAAGCGCCCGTCCGTGGTCGTGGCGACCCTCACCGGCCTCCTGCTCATCGGGGCGTGCGCCGCGGTCGAGGCGAGCGTGACGAGCGTCTTCGGCGAGGGCAGCCCGAACGCCGGCATCGTCCTGGCCGTCTTCGCGGTCGGCTCCCTGATCGGCGGGTTGGCCCTCGGACACCGCCCCATCTCGCGGAACACCCTGTGGACCCGCATGGCGATCGTCTTCGCCGGCCTGGCACTCGCCGTCGGCGGCACGAACTTCTGGTGGCTCTGCTTCGCCCTCGTCATCGCGGGTGCGGGAATCGCCCCGGCCCTCGCGGTCATGTTCGGCTCGGTGTCCGCCACGGTGAAGTTCTCGGACACGGCCGAGGCCTACGGCTGGATGGGGACCGGGCAGCTCATCGGTGCGGCCGGCGGATCCGCCGTGGCCGGCTTCCTCATCGACATGCACGGTGCGAGCGGCGGCATGACCGTCGGCGCTGTCATGGCCGCCGTCGGCGTCGTCCTGCCCCTCGTCATGAAGCGGTGGCTGCCCGACCTGCGCGGTCGCGACGCCAGCCCCATCCCCGACACCGAGCCGGTCAACCTCCCGACCTGACCCGGCTCCCCCGCGCACCTGGTCGAATCAGGCGTAGAGGGTCGTTTCTTCTCACCAGGTACGCCCGAAAGCACCAGGTACCCCCGAACGGAACGGACGAGCCGACCTGGAGGCGCGGCGCACCCCCGCCACGATCGGCAGGATGGGTGCATGGTCACCTCAGTCCCCCTCCGCGACGGCGCCACGATCCCCGCGATCGGCTTCGGCGTCTACAAGGTCGACGACGCCGAGGCGGAGACAGCCGTCGGTCTGGCGCTCGACTCCGGCTACCGGCACGTCGACACAGCAGAGATGTACGGCAACGAGACCGGCGTCGGGAAGGCGATCCGTGCCTCCAGGCTCGACCGTGACGACGTCTTCGTGACCACCAAAGTGTGGAACGACCACCAGGGGCGCGACGCGACCCTGCGGGCGTTCGACGGCAGCCTCGAGCGCCTCGGGCTCGACGCGGTCGACCTCTACCTGATCCACTGGCCGGCCGCCGCGAACGACCGCTACGTCGACACCTGGCGGGCGCTCGTCGAGCTGCGGGAGTCCGGCCGCGCGCGCAGCGTCGGGGTCTCGAACTTCCAGGTGCCGCACCTCGAGCGGATCATTGGTGAGACCGGCGAGGTGCCGGCCGTCAACCAGGTGGAGCGGCACCCGTGGCTGCCGCAACGCGACCTGATGGACTTCCACCAGCGGCACGGCATCGTGACCGAGGCGTGGTCGCCGCTCGGGCGCGGGCGCCTCATCGACGAGCCGGTCCTCACCCGCATCGCCGACGCGCACGGGGTGACCGTCGCACAGGTGCTCGTGCGGTGGAACGTGCAGCAGGGCGTTGTGGTGCTGCCGAAGTCCGTCACGCCGTCACGGATCCGGTCGAACCTCGACGTCGACGGCTTCGTGCTGAGCGACGACGACCTCGCAGCGATCGCGTCGCTCGAGTCCGGGCAGCGGACGGGATCGCACCCGGACTCGGTGGCGTAGCGCCGAACACGGTCCGCTGCGCATCCGTAGGTTCGGAGTGTGAACGATCCTCAGCGCACTGCCCGGGAGCATCTCCGGCCCGACGAGCAGCTCTACTGGGCCGGCGCGGGCGATCCGTCGAAGGTCTTCTCCGGCAGAGACGGACTCCTCGTCCCCTTCTCCGTGCTGTGGTGCGGTTTCGCCGTGTTCTGGGAGGCGAACGCGCTGACGTCGGGCGCGCCAGTCTTCTTCGCCCTCTTCGGGGGCGCCTTCGTGCTCATCGGCCTGCACCTCGTGTTCGGGCGCTTCCTCGTCAAGCGACACCGGAAGCGTTCGACGACCTACGCCCTCACGAACCGCCGAGCGCTCATCATCACGCCCCGCGGCTCGCGTGAGGTACCGGTCGGACGGACCGATCGGACCGTCACCTGGACCAGTGGCCGACGCCACTGCTCTGTCGAGTGGAACTCCGACGGCGCCGCTGGGGTGTCGGCCCTGTTCGGATGGGCTGCGACCGCCCGGATCTACGCCAACACCGGGCTCGACGGACTGTTCGGCCCGCAGGTGTTCGCGTTCTGGGACGTCCGCGACGGCGAGGAACTCGTGCGGGAGCTCGACCGGGTGTCGCGCTAGCCCTTCCGGTCCTCCTCGGACTGCCACGGCAGGTTGAGGTCGCCCGGCTCCGGCTCGACGTCGCCCGCGTCGTCAGCGCCACCGGTCCCCGGTGCCGCGACGATCCGCGACGGGTCGATGCCGTCCTCCTCCAGGTCGGCTCGATCGCGCTGCTGGGTCTGCGACGCTTCCGTCTCCCGCTCGCTCGACGGGCTGTAGGAGGTGTCCGCCGCGCGCTGCTCCCGCTCCCCCGAACCCTGCTCGTCGTCGTGTTGCGTCCGCTCGCGCAGGGCGTCGGTGCGGGCTCGGTCGTCGGACGGTTCGGGCCCGGGTGCGTTCGGGATGCTGTCGCTCATGGCACGGACGGTAGTCCGTGGGTCCCGGGTACCAGTTCGGTCACGACGTCCGGGTCGGGGCCGGGATGCTCGCTACGATCTCGGCGAGGGGGAACGACGATGCAACGAGCAACGACGCGACGGGGACGCACGGCCACGGCGCTGGCCGTCGGGACGGTGGTGACGGGGCTGCTGCTCACCGGGTGCACGGCGTTCGGTGGGGACGGCAGCGTGCCGAAGCCGACCCGGCAGGCCTCGGTCGACGGCGGCGGCGGGACGCCTGGGCCGAACGCGACGCCCGGCACCGAGCAGGCCAGCTCCGATCAGGCGTTCCCCGAGGGGACCGTCGTCGCCGAGACCGAGGCGGTGTCGAAGAGCGGTGACACCCGGATCCACGTGCGCGTCGTCGCCGACGACCGAGGGACGTTCGAAGCGGAGTTCTCCGGCTACCACACGACCGAGCCGCAGCCGATGACGGTCGAGTTCCGGCGGAAAGCGGCGTACGGCGACTACTGGGACAACCAGGCGATGGGGAAGACGACCTGGGACGTCGCCGGGCCGGTCCCCACCGGTGTGAGCCTGCGCACCGCCGGGCAGCACCCGGACTTCCTGCACGACGTGGTCCTGGTCCCCGCTCCGTCCGGCAACGGCGTCGACGCGGAGCGGCCGTGGGTCGGGTCGGTCCTCGGGCTCGGCACGCTCGACTGGAAGATCCCGAACCCGTTCCCGGACATGCGGGTCACCGTGGGGAAGGCCCGTCCCGGCGCCTACGGGTACGTGTTCGACCAGGACGGCGAGCACTACGACGGGCAGCACGGCACGCCCACGCGGTACCAGGTGGCCCACGGTGACGACCAGACGACGGTCGCGAAGCGCTTCGGGATCACCGTCCCGGAGCTCCGCTGGCTGAACCCGACCATGCAGATCGGGAACGACGGCTGGATCTACGAGGACACCGTCCTCGACCTGGACCCGGCCGCGCGCTGAGCGATGGGGGTCGGTGCCGTCCGTTACGGTTGACCAGCACTCGCACCAGCAGGAGGTCCCCCGTGACGATCGTCGCCGCAGCAGACGGCTCAGCCCTCGGCAACCCCGGCCCCGCCGGATGGGCCTGGTACGTCGACGACGACCGGTGGGCAGCCGGCGGCTGGCCCCGAGGGACGAACAACCAGGGCGAACTCACCGCCGTGCTGCAGCTCCTGCGTGCCACGAAGGACACCGGCGAGCCGCTGCACATCCTCTGCGACAGCCAGTACGCCATCAAGGCCTGCACCGAGTGGCTCGCCGGCTGGAAGCGCAAGGGCTGGCGGAAGGCCGACGGCAAGCCGGTCCTCAACGTCGAGATCATCAAGGAGCTCGACGCCGAGCTGCAGGGCCGCAAGGTCACCTTCGAGTGGGTGCGCGGCCACATGGGTCACGAGATGAACGAGGCCGCTGACGTCCGCGCCCGCGGTGCCGCGACGGCGTACCAGCAGGGCACCGACGTGCCGCACGGCCCGGGCTGGCCCGGCGTCGATGTCACCGAACCCGCCGCGCTCCCCGAGGCGACCCCGCCCGCGACCCTGTTCTGACCAGCGCCGCGACGTTCTGACCAGCGCCGCAACGACCTGAACGCCCGCCGCGTCCGCTCGAACGACCGACCGCGGCGAGCGCGTCACTCAGTACGTGCCGTCGCGGCGGTCCTGCCGCGTGATCTGCTCCCCCGACGCCGGGTCGACGCCCGAGCGGGTGGTCGTGGTGGTCCGGCGCCCGCCGAAGGCCACGGCGAGGCTGATGATGAGCAGCACGACGCCGGCCGCCATCAGGATGTAGCCGATCAGTCGCAGGTCGACGCCGGCGAGCTGGATGTTCAGGGCGAACGCCACGATGGCGCCGATGACGATCAGGGCGATGCTCGATCCGATGCGCACGGTGGGGTGTCCTCTCGATGGCCCCGTGACCGGGCGGCCCGGGGCTGGCGTCGAACCTACCCGGTCGTCAGAGCAGCCGTTCCCACAGCGCCACGGTGCTCTCGAGGTGGTCGTACCGGTACGGCTTCCGCTCCCCCGTCGGCTCGTAGCCGAGTGCCCGCCAGAACGGTTCCGCGACCTCCGCGTTCGTGGCGACGATGCCGAGCCGGAGCCGCGCGACTCCCGGTGCCGAGCGGGCACGATCGACGACGGCCTCGTGCATCGCCGCCCCGAGCCCTTCCTGCTGCCGGTCGCCCCGCACGACGAGCAGGCCGATGAAGGCGAACGACGCCGACGGGTACCCGATCAGCACGTCCGCGAACGCGACCAGCTGTGCGCCGTCCCACAGTCCGATGCCGTACTTCCCAGAGGCGTCGCGACCGCCGACGCCCGGACCGCCGGCCCCGAACCCGTCCGGCACCGACAGCAGCGCGCTGAGCCCGTCCGACGGCCCGGGCGGGTACCCGGTGATCCGCTCGGCGTAGTCGGGGATGCTCTCCAGCAACTCCTGCAGCGCATCGACGTCGTCCGCGCCGAGGTCACGCACGGTCACCGCCACGGGGTTCAGTCCACGTCCACTTCGGACCACCCGTCGAACCGGCCGATCTCGGTCACCCGCACGACGGCCTCGCCCGCTTCGTCCGAGGCGTCGAGGTCGATCGTCGCCGAGAACCCGAAGTCCCGGTCACCCGACGGGTCGGCGAAGGTCTGCCGCGCCCGCCACACGCGCGGGCTCGACGCCGCGCCCGTCTCATCGAGCGCCAGGTACTGCATCGACCGGGCGTCGGCATCCGTCCCGACCTCGTCGTGCGACTCGTAGTACTCCTCGAGCACGGTGTCCCACGCGGACCGGTCGAACCCGTCCTGCGCGTCGAGCTCACCGAGACCGTCGGGGTCGTCCGCGGCGGCGAGCAGGACCCGCTGGAACAGCGCGTTGCGGACGAGCACGCGGAAGGCCCGCACGTTGCCGGTGAGCCGCGCGGGCTGTGGCGGCGCGATCTCCTCGTGCTCCTCAGCGGCGAGCAGCACGTCCCCGTTCATGAGCGCTTCCCACTCGTCGACGAGCGAGGAGTCGGTCTGCTTCACGACCTCGCCGAGCCACTCGATCAGGTCGTCGAGCTCCTGGGTCCGCTGTTCCTCGGTGATGGTCTGCCGCATGGTGCGGTAGGCGTCGGACAGGTAGCGGAGCACGAGCCCCTCGGACCGGGTGAGCTGGTAGAACCGCACGAAGTCACCGAAGGTCATCGCCCGCTCGTACATGTCGCGCACGACGGCCTTCGGGGACAGCTGGAAGTCGAGGACCCAGGGCTGCTCGGCCGCGTACGCCTCGTACGCGGCCTCGAGCAGCTCGTTGAGCGGCTTGGGCCACGTGACCTCCTCGAGCAGCTCCATCCGCTCCTCGTACTCGATGCCCTCGCGCTTCATGCGGGCGACCTCTTCGCCGCGCTCCTTGAACTGCTGCTGCGACAGGATCGCTCGCGGGTCGTCCAGTGTCGCCTCGACGATCGAGACCATGTCCAGCGCGTAGCTGGGGGAATCGGGGTCGAGCAGCTCGAACGCGGCGAGCGCGAACGGTGACAGCGGCTGGTTGAGCGCGAAGTTGGGCGCGATGTCGACCGTGAGTCGGTAGGCGCCGTCGACCTTCTCGATCACCCGCGCGTTGATGAGGGTCCGGGCGATGACGAGTGCCCGCCGGGCCATCGCGAGCTGCCGGGAGCGCGGTTCGTGGTTGTCGTAGACCAGCGACCGGACGTCCGCGAAGGCATCCCCTCCACGGGCGACGACCGAGAGCACCATCGCGTGGGTGATCCGCATCCGCGACACCATCGGCTCGGGCTCGGCGCCGATCAGCCGCTCGAACGACGCCTGCCCCCAGGAGACGAACCCCTCGGGGGCCTTCTTCCGCTTGATCTTGCTCTTCTTCTTCGGGTCGTCGCCGGCCTTGGCCACGGCCCGGGCGTTCTCGATGTCGTGCTCGGGGGCCTCGGCGACGACGTCACCCTCGGTGTCGTACCCGGCACGTCCGGCACGTCCGGCGATCTGGTGGAGCTCGCGCGCGGACAGCTGCCGCATCTTCGTGCCGTCGAACTTGGTCAGCCCGGTGAACAGCACCGCGCGGATCGGCACGTTGATCCCGACGCCCAGGGTGTCGGTCCCGCAGATCACCGGCAGCAGTCCGCGCTGGGCGAGCTGCTCGACGAGCCGTCGGTACTTGGGCAGCATGCCGGCGTGGTGCACGCCGATGCCGGCGCGGATCAGGCGGGACAGGGTCTGTCCGAAGCCGGCGCTGAACCGGAAGCCCGCGATCGCTTCCGCGATCTGGTCACGACGCGCCCGATCAGCGACGCGAGCCGACATGAGCGACTGTGCGCGTTCCAGCGCCGCGGCCTGCGCGAAGTGCACGATGTAGATCGGCGCCTTGCCCTCCTCCAGCAGCCGCTCGACGGTCTCCTGCACGGGCGTCATCACGTACTCGTACGCGAGCGGCACGGGGCGCGAGACACCGGTCACGCGGGCCGTCGGCCGTCCGGTCCGCCGCGACAGGTCGTCGGCGATGGTCGTCACGTCGCCGAGGGTCGCGGACATCAGGAGGAACTGCGCCCGCTCGAGCACGAGCAGCGGGACCTGCCAGGCCCAGCCGCGGTCGGGGTCGCCGTAGAAGTGGAACTCGTCCATCACGACGACGTCGACGTCGGCGTCCGACCCCTGTCGGAGCGCGAGGTTCGCCAGGATCTCGGCGGTGCAGCAGACGATGGGCGCGTCGGCGTTGACGCTCGAGTCGCCCGTGACCATGCCGACGTTCTGGGCACCGAACAGGTCGACGAGCTGGAAGAACTTCTCCGAGACGAGCGCCTTGATCGGTGCCGTGTAGTAGCTGCGTTTCCCCTCGGCGAGCGCCGCGAAATGCGCTCCGGCGGCCACCAGCGACTTGCCCGTGCCGGTGGGGGTGCTGAGCACCACGTTGTTGCCGGACACGAGTTCGATGAGTGCTTCGTCCTGCGCCGGGTAGAGCGGTCGTCCGCCCTCCGCGGCCCACGCGGCGAAGGCCTCGTAGACCTCGTCGGGGTCGACGGCGCCGCCGTCGGCCGCGGGGAGCGCCGCGACGAGCGGTGGCAGGGTGGTGACGTCCGTCATGCGTCCATCCTCCCAGGTACCACCGGGGCGGACGGGAGGCGCGGGTCGGGGCCGCCCCGCGCCTCCAGTCCGATCCGTGACGGACCAGAGCGTCCCTCGATGCGTGCGCATAGACTCGCGTCGTGCGCGAACTCGGCTTCCTCTCCTTCGTCCCGAACCACGGCGGTACCGCCGGCGCGGCTGCCGCGCTCGAGGACGGGCTTCGCCTGTTCGAGACGGCCGAGTCCCTCGGCTACGGCACCGGCTGGGTCCGGGGGCGGCACTTCGAGCCGTTCCTGACGAGCCCGATGACGTTCTTCGCGGCGGCGGCGCAGCGGACCAGCACGATCGGGTTCGGCACCGCCGTGCTCGGCATGCGCTACGAGGACCCGGTGCGCCTCGCCGAGGACGCCAGCACGGTCGACCTGCTCAGCGGCGGTCGCGTGCAGCTCGGCATCAGCACGGGCATCGCCGGCTACGGACCGATCCTCGACCCGGTGTTCGGCGGATCGGAGCGGAGCTTCCGCGACGAGGCCGAGGCGCGGGCCGCACGCCTGCTCGAGGTACTGCAGGGCGAGCCGCTCGGAAGCGCGGGCAAGGGCTACGAGAGCATCCCCGCCGGTGCCGACCTGACGCTCCAGCCACTCAGCCCCGAGCTCCGGAACCGGGTCTGGTGGGGTGGCGGCAGCATGGGCACCGCGGTGCGCACGGCCGAGAAGGGTCTGCTGTTGCACTGCTCGACGCTCAACACCGAGGACACCGGCGCACCCTTCGCCGAGGCGCAGGCGGACCAGATCGTGGCGTACCGCGAGCGCTTCGCCGCGTTGCGCCCCGACCGCACGTCGAAGGTCGCCGTCGGCCGGATCGTCGTGCCGCTGCTCGACGACCACGACCGCGCCGTGCACGAGGAGTTCCTCACCGGGTACGCCGCCGGCATGGACGACGAGGGTCGCCCGCTGTCGGGCACGCCGCCGTTCCGGTTCAGCACGGTGCTCTCCGGCGAGCCGTCCGCGATCGTCGACGCCCTGCTCGCCGACCCGGCCGTCACGGCGACGGACGAGCTCGTCATCACCCTGCCGGCGAACGGCGACGCGGCGTCCCACGAGCGGATCCTGCGCATCGTCGCCGAGGAGATCGCGCCGGCCGTCCGCGTCGCGGGCTGAACCGCGGTCGACGCGGGCTGAGCCACCATCGAGGGGGCCGACGAGGCTCCCCACGAGGACCAGGGCATCCGGCTGGGCCCGCGCCGAGGTTGGTGAGTCCCCGGGAGCCCGGCCGGATGACCATCTCGTCCCTGATCCGCACGAGATGGTGCACTCATCGTTCCACCTACCGAGCGGTTTGTCACACTGACTTGCGGTTACTGGCCGGGAAACATGACGATCGATCACCCGTTTCTCCAGCGCCGCAAGAAGTCAATCGGTTGACGTGAGGAAAAAACGAATGCGTCCCCGCGCGGACGCGGGGACGCATTCTTGACGCACCGGGGCCACCAGGGCTCCATCGGCCGGATCAGGAGACCGTGTCGCACGCGTGGCGACCCCGTTCTCGGTGCGCACGCCGACGGTAACCAGCCGCCTGGCGCAAGTAGATGCTACTGAATGAAGATCAGGTCAGCGCGGAAACCGGACGAATCACTCCAATTCGAGGGCCACCGTGCTGGATACGTCAGCAACCGACGCACCCACGTGCAGCGTGAAGGCGCCCGACTCGTACTGCCAGGAGCCGTCCCAATGCGCGAACGCCCGCGCCGGGACCTCGATCGAGACCTCGGTCGACTCCCCCGCGCCGAGGCGGACCGGGGCGAACCCGACGAGCCACCGCACCGGACGGTCGACGGCCGAGTCCTCCCGCGATGCGTACACCTGCACCACGTGCTTGCCGGCCCGGTCGCCCGTGTTCGCCACCGTCGCGGTCACGATCACCGCGTCGCCCTCGCGGACGGTCGGGGTCGCCGTGACCCCGTCGATCGTCCAGGTCGTGTAGCCGAGGCCGTGCCCGAACGGGTACGCCGGCTCGGTCCCGGCGCGGAGCCAGGCGCGGTAGCCGATGTGCACACCCTCGTCGTACGCGACCTTCCCGTCGACCGGCGTGACGTCGAGCACGGGGACGTCGGCCATCGCGACCGGCCACGTGGTGGGCAGGCGACCGCCAGGCTCCTGCGCGCCGGTGAGCACGTCGGCGAGGGCGTTGCCGTACTCCTGCCCGCCGAACCAGGTCAGCAGGACCGCGGCGACGTCGTTCCGCCACGGCATCTCCACCGGCGACCCGGCGTTGACGGCCACGATCGTGTTCGGGTTCGCGGCGGCGACGGCACGGACCAGGTCGTCCTGGTGCCCTGGTAGCGCGAGCGACGAGCGGTCGTACCCCTCGGACTCGACCTTCGAGTTCGTCCCGACCACGACGACGGCGACGTCCGCACCGGTGGCAGCGGCGACGGCGGCGTCGATGAGCACCGTCGGGTCCTCGTCGGAGGGCTCGGTGCCGAACTGGTACGCGAGCACCCCGCCGAGCGTCTCGTCCTGGATGACGTCGTACTCGATGCGGATCGCGACGTCCTGCCCTGCGGTCACCGACACGGGCACCGAGCGCGCCGGCGGGTTGAGGAACGCCGCGCCGAGCTGGTCGCCCTCGAACGCCACGTCCTCGTCGAGCACGAGCTCGCCGTCGATCCACATCCGCGACCGGCCGGCTGCGCCGATGCCGATCCGCACTGTGCCGGTCGACTCGGCGGTGTAGGTCGCGGTGATGTCGAGCCGGTCGGCCTCGCGCGTGGGGGCGTCGCCGCCGAACCAGAACAGCGCCGTGGCACGGCGGTCCTCGACGAACAGCTCCTCGCCGTCCTTGACGAACGCGACCCGCGCTCCGGGCTCACCGGTGCCGGGGTTCGTGATGGTGGACAGCGGGAACTCCGCGATGCCCTCCTGCACGACGGCACCGATCGCGTAGTCGACCGTGGCGCCCGGGAACGCTGCACGGATGCCGTCCAGCGGCGAGACGACCTGCGACGGCACGACCGTGGCCGAGCCACCGCCCTGCGTGCGGGCCTGGTCGGCGTTGTGGCCGATCACCGCGATGCGCGAGACGGCGGGGGCATCGAGCGGCAGGACACCGGTGTTGCGGACCAGGACGGTGCCCTCGGCCTCGGCCTCGCGGACGAACGCGACGCCGTCCTCGACGTGCACCGGCTGCGCGGCCACGGGCTCGAAGCCCTCGAGTGCGCCCACGCGGGCGGCCAGGGTCAGGATGCGGCGGACCTTGCGGTCGATCGCCGCCATCGGCACCTCGCCGGACTGGACGGCGGCGAGCAGCGGACCCTCGCTCCACCACGGGTTCGGCCCGGGCATCGCGACGTCCTGCGACGCCTTCGCCGAGTCCACCGAACGCACCCCGGTCCAGTCGGACACGACGATGCCGTCGAAGCCCCACTCCGAGTTCAGCGGCGTCTCGAGCAGGTCGTTCTCCGACGCGGTGACCCCGTTGATCGCGTTGTACGACGACATGACCGCCCAGGCGTGCGCCTCGGTCACGGCCTTCTCGAACGCGAGCAGGTACAGCTCGCGCAGGGCCCGGTCGGAGACCTCGGTCGACGCGGTGAAGCGGTCGGTCTCGTAGTCGTTCGCGATGTAGTGCTTCGGGGTCGCGGCGACACCGTTCTCCTGCACACCGTCGACGTACGACGTAGCCAGGTCACCGGTCAGGACCGGGTCCTCGCTGAACGCCTCGAAGTGCCGGCCGCCGAGCGGCGAGCGGTGCAGGTTGATGGTCGGGCCGAGGACGACGTCGACGCCCTTGCGGCGTGCCTCGACGGCTGCTGCGGCGCCGTAGCGCTTCGCGATCGCGCGGTCCCAGGACGCCGACAGCGCGGTCGCCGAGGGCAGGTTCAGCGACGGGTCGCGCTCGTCCCAGACCTCACCACGGACGCCCGAGGGGCCGTCCGACATCAGGATCCGGCGCAGCCCGATCTCCTCGATGGGCCAGGTGGTCCAGAAGTCGCGCCCGGTCAGGAGCTGCACCTTCTCGTCGGTGGTCAGCCGGTCGACGAGCGCATCGATGTGCTCGGCCGTGCTGGAGGCAGGGTTCACGGTGGTCACGGTGGTCGGTCCTTTCGTTCAGAGCCTGGGAAGCGTGGTCAGCGCACGCCGCGGATGCGGGACACGGAGACGATCCCGAGCAGCCCGACGACGGCGCCGGTGATGAAGAAGCCGCTGTAGCCGCCGGTCAGGGCGATCACCCCGGGAGCGGCGGCGGGCACGATCGACTGCGGCAGGGCCTGCGCGATGTTGACGACGCCGAGGTCCTTCGCGTTGTCCTCGTCGGACGGCAGCACGTCGGTGATGAGTGCCAGGTCGACGGCGTAGAAGACGCCCATCCCGGCGCCCATCACGAACTCGCCGACCAGGACCATGCCGAGCGACGGCGCGAGCGCGATGATCACGAGCCCCACCACGCCGACGATCCCGGCGACCGCGACGAAGAGCTTCCGGCGGCCGAGCTTGTCGGACAGCCAGCCGGCGACGAGCGACGTCAGGACGATGCCGACCACGTTCCAGAGCGTGCCCTGGAACACCGCGTTCGCCAGGTTCGAGGCGTTCACCCCGATGTCGTCGCGGAGGAAGTAGGTCAGGTAGCTCACGGCCGTGTACTGCGCCGCGACCATCATGAAGCGCGTCAGCCAGGCCCAGCCGAGGTCGGGGTGCTTCACGGGGTTGAACACGAACGAACCGAAGAGCTGCCCGATGCCGAGCCGCGAGGTCGGACGGTTCGGCAGCACACGGTCGCGGAAGAGCAGCGCGTACAGGACGACCACGACCGAGCCGATGGCACCGGGGACGATCATCTGCGTCGCCGACGTGGAGAACAGCTGCACCAGGAAGGTCCCGCCGACCAGCGCGAGGTTCTGCGCGAGCCCGAGGAGCGCCGCCACGCGACCGCGCTGCGAACGGGTGACGTGGTCCGGCAGCACGGCGGTGAGCGCGGCGATGGTCGCGTTGTAGGCGATCTGCGCGACACCCCAGCCGATCACGAGCACGACGGTGGACGACGTCGTCGCGACGACCACGAGGGCTGCGAACCCGACCACGGTGCCACCGATGATCCACGGACGACGCATGCCGAGCCTCCCGGCGGTCCGGTCGCTGAACCGACCGGCCAGGGGGTTGGCGACCATCGCGGCGAACGCGCCGATGCCGAGGGCCAGGCCGAGGACACCGGCCTGGTTGTCGGGCGCGATCTCGGCGACCTTGAGCGCCATGGCGACGAGCACCGGCGGCAGCAGGGCGATGTACAAGCCGAGCATCGCGATCGGCATGCCGAGCGTGTACATCAGCGGTCCACCGCGGCCGTGGGTCGGGGCGACCGCAGTCGGGGTGTCTGAAACGGTCCGGGCGTCGTTGGCCACTGCAGCCTTCTCTCGGGTACGCCACCGACGTCGGTGACTCGCACGCCTCCTTCGGCGGCTCCGGCCACCGTACCACCAAAACCAACTACCGCTAGGTTTTGCGGATCGCCGGCGGACGGTAGGGTCCTGCCATGACACGACGGGGTTCGTACGCGAAGGGCATCGCGAAGCGCGAGGAGATCCTCACGGTCGCGCTCGACCTCGTCGCGCAGCAGGGCTTCCGGCGGACGAGCATCAAGGACATCGCCGACGCGGTGGGCCTGACCCAGGCCGGGCTCCTGCACTACTTCGACTCGAAGGACGAGCTCTGGGTCGAGATCCTCCGGCGCCGCGACGAGATCGACCTCGCGCACGACTGGCACGCCGAGGACCCCGCCGCCCTGCTCGCGGCCATCGTCCGGCACAACACCGAGGTTCCCGGGCTCGTGCAGATGTTCGTGAACCTGTCCGCGGCTGCCGCGACCGACCCGGAGCACCCGGCGCACGAGTACTTCCGCGAACGCTACGAGCGCAGCCGGCGCGACCTCTCCGCCGACTTCCGCGCCATGCAGGAGGACGGTCGGCTCCGCGCCGACGTCGACCCCGTCGAGCTGACCAGCGTGCTGCTCGCGGTGTCCGACGGCATGCAGATCCAGTGGCTGTACGACCCGACGCGCGACATGGCGCAGCACGTCGAGCTGGTCGCGCGGCTCGCGATCGCGCAGACGGTCCCGTCGGCCTAGCCGGGAGGCGCGGCGAGCCCCCGACGGGCAGGTACCGCCAGTGCCTGGTTGTGTCCAGGGCACGCACGGCAAGATGGGGCTCCCGACGACGATGTGGAGTGACGCGATGACGCGTGTAGTGGTGACCGGTGGCAGCGGCAAGCTCGGACGAGCGGTGGTGCGCGACCTCGATGCGCACGGGTACGACGTGGTCCTGGTCGACCGCGTGCCCTCCCCCGACAAGCCCGAGCGGGTCCAGTTCGTCCGCACCGACCTGACCGACCACGGCCAGGTCCTGAACGTCCTGCTCGGCGTCGACGACCGGTACGACCACGTCGACGCGGTGGTGCACCTGGCGGCGATCCCGGCTCCCGGGCAGGTGCCCGACGTCGCCCTCATCACGAACAACGTGACCTCGTCGATCAACGTCTTCCACGCCGCACGGGCCGCGAAGATCAAGAACGTCGTGTGGGCGTCGAGCGAGACCCTGCTCGGCATCCCGATGGGCGAGCACCACCCGCCGTACCTGCCGGTGGACGAGGACTTCGCGGTCCGCCCGCAGTCCTCGTACTCCCTCGGCAAGGCCGTGGAAGAGGAGATGGCCCGCCACTTCACCCGCTGGGACCCCGAGCTGAAGATGATCGGCCTGCGGTTCTCCAACGTCATGGACGAGTCGGACTACCCGGCGTTCCCGTGGGACGCCAGCCCCGAGGCGAAGACCTTCAACCTGTGGTCGTACATCGACTCGCGGGACGGCGCCCAGGCCGTCCGGAAGTCGCTCGAGGCGGAGCTCACCGGCTTCGAGGCGTTCGTCATCGCGAGCCCGGACACCGTGATGGACACCCCGACGATCGAGCTCGTAGAGCAGTTCGTGCCCGACATCGAGCGCCGCGCGGACATCGACGGCGTCAGCTCGCTGCTGTCCTCCGAGAAGGCGCGCGAGCTGCTCGGCTACGCCCCCGAGCACACCTGGCGCAACCACCGCTCCTGACGCCCGCCCGCCGGTCCCGCCCCGCCCCGCCCGCCCCTTCCGCAAAACGCAACGTCGGCGGTTGCTCGCAGCGACATAGCCCTGCGAGCAACCGCCACAGTTGCGTTTTGCGGGCCGGGCGCAGGGTCAGGCGGGGAGCAGCAGGCCGTCGAGCACGAGGTCACGGGCGCGCGGCAGCAGGTCCGCCGTCAGCGCCCCCTCGTCCGCACCGGTGATCTGGGCGATCGCGCCGATGATCGCCGCGACGGACAGGTCGCCGTCGCACGCGCCGACGAACGCGGCGAGCGCCGTGTCCGCGTCGACCCGTCGGCCGAACCCGCCGCCCTGCACGAGCGTCATCACGGTGGGATCGTCGTTGCCCGGCCAGTAGAAGCGTTCCTCGGTCACGTCACCGGCGACGCGGAGGTGCGCCGCGGCGAGCGCCTCGTCGTCGTGCGCGCCGAGCCAGGCGGCGGCGTCGAGGACGCGGGCGACGGTCGCACCGAGCCCCGCGGGGTTGGAGCCGAGCGTCTCGGGGACGCGCTCGAAGCGACTGAGGCAGGACGTGCCTCCAGGCCGGGGCTTCCGGACCACGACGTAGCCGAAGCCGACGCCGGTCACCCGTCGATCCTGGAGGTCGTCGAGCCACGCGTCGACCAGACCGTCGAACTCGGCACTGCCGGGCTTCGTGCCGCCGTCGCGGATCCACGTCTCGGCGTACGCGGCGGGGTCCTGGCGCTCGCGTTCGATGACCCAGACGTCGAGCCCGGTGTCGGCGAACCAGGCGCGCACACGGTCGAGCCCGTCGGAGCCCCAGCGGTACTCCCAGTTGCCGAGCAGTTGGGCGGTCCCACCGGGCTCGAGGTGGTCTGCGAGCCCCCGGAGCACGGTCTCGACCAGGGTGTCCCCGACCATGCCGCCGTCGCGGTACTCGTACGAGGGCACGCCCTCGCGGCGCGGGGTGATGACGAACGGCGGGTTCGAGACGATGCGGTCGAAGCGCTCCCCCGTGACCGGCTCGAAAAGCGAACCGAACCGGAAGTCGATGCCGTCGATGCCGTTCAGCTGCGCGTTGAACCGGGCGATGTCGAGCGCACGACGGGAGATGTCGGTGGCGACGACCTCGTCGGCGAAGCGCCGAGCGTGCATGGCTTGGATGCCGCAGCCGGTGCCGAGGTCGAGCACCCGGCGGACGGGCACGGGGACCTGCAGGCCGGACAGCGTCGTGGTGGCGCCGCCGATGCCGAGGACGTGCTCCTCACCGAGGGCCGTGCCGAGCGCGAGCTCCCCGAGGTCGGACACGATCCACCAGCTGCCGGCGCCGAGGTCGTCGACGAAGGCGTAGGGGCGGAGGTCGACCGCGGGGTGCACCGCGTCGTCAGTGCCGCCCTCACGCACGAGGCCGGCGGCGACGACGGCGTCGAGTCCGGCGTCGGGGAAGGCCGCCGCGGCGTCGGCGCGGGGCACCGGCAGACCGAGGACGAACAGGGTGGCGAGGGTGCTCAGCGGGGTGGTGTCGCGCCCACCCAGGGCACGAAGCGCAGCGACGCGGGAGCCGCGGTGCAGCGACGCGGCTGCCTCCGAGCCCCAGAGCGCGTCGAGCCGGTCGACGGTGAAGCCGGCGGCGGTGAGGTCGTGACGGAGCGCTTCGGTGACCGCGGGTTCCGCGACGATCGTCGGCAGGGTGTGCACCGAGGCCGGGCCGCCGCTCACGGGGCGACCTCGTCGCGCATCAGGGCCGCGGGGACCTGCCAGGCGAACACGAGGTCGAGCAGACCCGGGAACCGCTGCTCGACGTCCTCGATGCGGGCGCGGCTCGAGCGGGTGAGCCCTTCCTGGTGCTGCTCGAGGAGCCCGGCCTCGCGCAGGACGCGGAAGTGGTGCGTCAGCGTGGACTTCGGCCGATCGATGCCGACCCAGCCGCAGCTGCGGATGCCACCGGCGGCGTCGACCAGGTAGCGGTGCAGGATCGCGAGCCGGATCGGGTCGCTCAGGGCGTCCATCACGACCGGGAGGTCCATCTCCGCCACCGACGGTTGCGGCAGGTGTTCGGGGGCTTCCACGTGCGCGGGCATGGACGGGACGCTACCACCGTTCCCCTCACAGTACGACTTGCGTCGTACAGCCATCTCCTGTACGAATGCAGTCGTACATCAGCGTCCCCGAGGCGCACGAAGGAAGGGGCGCCCATGGCGCAGTCAGTTCGCTCGGTCGCCGGGTTCTGGATCCTCGCGGCGATGCTCCTGGTCTCGGTCGCCTCGTCGGCGGTCCCGTCGCCGATCTACCCCGTGTACGCCGCCGAGTGGCACCTCACGCCGCTCATGCTCACCGGCGTCTTCGCGATCTACGTCGCCGGACTGCTCGCGAGCCTGCTCGTCGCCGGTCGCCTCTCCGACCACGTCGGTCGGAAGCCGGTGCTCGTCGTCGGCGGGCTCGGCGTCGCCCTCTCCCTCGGCCTGTTCGCCGTGGCGGACGGCGTCGGCGCGCTCATCGTCGACCGCATCGTGCAGGGCGTCTCGGTCGGTCTGCTCATCGGCGCGCTCGGTGCCGCGCTCATCGACAACTCGCTCGAGCGGCACCCCGCGCTGGCCGGCGTGCTGAACGGCGTCATCCCACCGATCGCCCTCGCCACCGGAGCACTGTCGAGCGGCGCCCTCGTCGAGTGGGGTCCCGCGCCCGAACAGCTCGTGTACGTCCTCTTCGGCGCCCTGCTCGTCCTCATGGTGATCGCGCTCGTGGTCGTCCCCGAGCGCGTCACCCCACGACCCGGGGCGCTCCGCTCCCTGCGCCCGCGCATCAGCGTGCCCCGGGCCTCGCGTCGCCTGTTCCGCAGCGTGGCAGGCTCCCTCGTCGCCAGCTGGGCCCTCGGCGGGATGTTCCTGTCGCTCGTCCCGTCCGCCCTCGGCGCCGTGTTCGGCATCGAGAACCACTTCGCCGCCGGCGCGCTCATCGCCGTCGTCACCGGCGTCGGTGCGCTCACCGGGCTCGCGATCCAGCGGATGGACGCCCGCAAGGCCGTGCTGATCGGCCTCGTCGCCCTCGTGCTCGGCCCGGTCGTCACCGTCGCGTTCGTGATGGCGCACTCCCTGCCGGGCCTGGTGATCGGCAGCGCGATCGCCGGCGTCGGCTTCGGTGCCGGGTTCCAGGCGCCGCTCCGGATGCTGCTCGCGACCGCTGCCCCGACCCACCGCGCGGGACTCCTGTCGACGATCTACGTCGTGAGCTACCTGGCGTTCGGCGTCCCCGCCGTCATCGGTGGCCTGCTCGAGCCCTGGATCGGCCTCGTGCCCGTCATCGCCGGGTACGGCGGGTTCATCGTCCTCGCGGCCGTCGTCGCCCTCGTGCTGCAGCTCACCTCGAAGGAGGCCGCCACCGTCGAGGAGGCAGCCGCCGACGCCGTCGAGCGAACCGCCACCGGCACGATCCGGGTCGCCCCCACCGAGTAGGGGCCGTCACCCGGGTGCTGTCACCAGGGTCAGTGCCCGGGACGCGCCGAGTTCGTCCCGCGTGCACGTCCCCGGACCCCGACGGTGCGCGTGGCACCGGTGTGCGCAGCGTCGACGTCGGCCTTGCCCCGGTCGGCGGCGTCACGCAGACGCTTCGGTCCGTGCCGCTTCGCCCAGTCCCAGAAGCGGTGCAGCTGCGCCTTGAGCCACACGATGATCTTGTGGAAGAAGTGGAACTCGCTGGCCAGGACGGTCAGACCGATGAAGACCACGAGCCAGCCCGGGCCCGGCAGGGGCACCAGGATCAGTCCGATGATGACGACCAGCCCGCCGACGATCCCGATGAGCACCTTGTAGAACAGGTGCACGTGCGGGCGGGCGTGGATCCACGCGCGCATCCGGTGGAACCACTGGAAGCGCTGACGAGGAGCGTCGTCGGGCCGGAGCTCGACGGCTCGGTCGTTCGGGTCGCCGTCCATGCCGGAACGGTATGACTCGCGGCTGGGAATCCGCGGCGCACGCGGTGGGCGCTGAGTGCGCATCACAGGAGGCGCGTGGCGGTGCCGACCCGCGCCTCCAGTCCGTCAGGTCGTGACTGCCTGGAGGCGCGTCATGCGTGCGCCACGCACGTCGCGGCCCACGGGACGGCGGCGAGTCGGGCCTCCGGGATCGGCTCCCCACCGACGGCGCACCGACCGTAGGTCCCGGCGTCGAGCCGCGCCAGCGCGGCGTCGACCAGTCGGATCCGCGCTCGCGCGTCGTCGCGGACCGCGCCGAGCGAGCCGCGCTCCCACGCGAGGGTCGCGCCCTCCGGGTCGTGCTCGTCGTCGGAGTTGGCGTCCTGGCGGGCGTCGCTCACGTCACGCATGCTCCGCTCGACGGCCGCGAGGAGCCGCTCGTTGCGCGCGCGTTCGGCGTCCAGTGCCGCGCGGGGGTCGTCCATGCGGGACACGGTAGTCGGGTGGAATGGCCGCGGCGTCGGATGCGTTCGTATCGACATGACCAAGATCGGGTTCCTGTCGTTCGGACACTGGCGCGACGTGCCGGGGTCGAAGGTGCGCAGCGGGCGTGAGGCCCTCGTGCAGGCGATCGACCTCGCGGTCGCTGCTGAAGAGGCCGGCGTCGACGGTGCCTACTTCCGCGTTCACCACTTCGCGCCGCAGCAGGCGGCGCCGTTCCCCCTGCTCTCGGCGATCGCCGCCCGCACCAGCCGGATCGAGATCGGCACGGGCGTCATCGACATGCGCTACGAGAACCCGCTCTACATGGCAGAGGAGGCCGCGGCGACCGACCTGATCTCCGGCGGACGACTGCAGCTCGGCGTCTCCCGTGGGTCACCCGAGACCGCCCTCGCCGGTTACCAGCAGTTCGGCTACGTACCGGACGCCTCCGACGAGAACGGCGGCGACATGGCCCGGGCACACACCGACGTGTTCCGCCGCGCGATCGCCGGCGAGCCGATGGCGAACGCCAACCCGCAGATGACCGGCTCCGTCGGATCGCTGCCGATCTCCCCGCTCTCCGACGGCCTGGGCGACCGCATCTGGTGGGGCGCCGGCACACGAGCCACCGCGGAGTGGACCGCCGAGCAGGGCATGAACCTGATGTCCTCGACGCTCCTCACCGAGGACACCGGCGTGCCGTTCGACGAGCTGCAGGCCGAGCAGATCGAGCGCTTCCGTCGAGTGTGGGCGGAGTCGGGCTGGGAGCGCACCCCGCGCGTCTCCGTCTCGCGCAGCATCATCCCGATCATCGACGACGAGTCCCGGCACTACTTCGGCGTCCGGGCACAGGTCGAGGGGCAGGACCAGGTCGGACACCTCGACGGCGGGCTCGCCCGCTTCGGTCGCTCGTACATCGGGTCGCCCGAGGACCTCGTCGCGGAGCTCGCGGCTGACCAGGCCGTCCGCGCCGCCGACACCGTGCTCGTCACCGTGCCGAACCAGCTGGGCGTCGACTTCAACGCCCGGCTGCTCGCCGCGGTGAAGGACGTCTTCACCGAGGTCGACGCGGCGCCCGTCCCGGCCTGACCGCTCGAGTCGCGGCCATGGGCGTCGTGCTGGAGGGGTCGGACCTCGTCCACCTCGCCGCGGGCACCCGCATGTGGGTGCAACGAACCCACTTCAGCCTGACCGGCTCCGCGGACGTGTCCGACGACGAGGTGCTCCGTGGGCTGCTCTCGGCGGACGGGTACGGGCACGACTACGCGGCGCCGTTCCCCGGGCGCAACACCGACGGCCACGTCGCCGTGCACGGACGGTGGACCCTGCAGAGCATCACCGTCGGTTCGTTCGAGCGGACGACCGTCGCCGAAGCCGGCCGTGTCATCCGGACGTGGTCGGCCGAGCAGGACTGGACCGACCCGGACTTCCGGCAGCCCGAGGACGTCGTCCGTGCCCTCGACGACGTGATCGACGGACTCGGCGTCGGGGCCCTGTACCGACTGCGCGACCCCGGTCCCGAGCGCGAGCACGACTACGGCTGGGTGACGGGCGGCAACGGCTTCCACGAGTTCGTCGTGATCGACCGCAGTGCGCGCCGAGTGTCGGTCGTGGTCGCCTCGGACGACTGACGGTCCCCCTTCCTGCCGACACCCGGGATGGGACTGTGGCGGCTCCTCGCGCTCCCGTAGCGTCGAGGAGCACCATCCGCCGCACCTCGAGGAGCACCAGTGACACTGCCGGCCGCCGGCTGGTTCCCGGACCCGCAGGACGCCAGTCGCCTGCGCTGGTGGGACGGTCACGCCTGGGGAGCGGCGACCCGCGTGCTGCCGAGCCGCGCGGAGTCGATCGTGCCGGTGGTCGTGACGCCCGTCGGGCCGTCGTTCTCCGTCCAGCCCTCGGTGGTGCGGACCGTTTCGTGGGCGTCCGGCGGCTCCCGAGTGCACCGT
This sequence comes from Curtobacterium sp. MCBA15_008, assembly GCF_001865065.1. Taxonomy (GTDB): domain Bacteria; phylum Actinomycetota; class Actinomycetes; order Actinomycetales; family Microbacteriaceae; genus Curtobacterium. Next base: position 69,568 of record NZ_MJGN01000007.1, read on the forward strand.
GTCAGCGTGTTCTCGTCGCTGGCGGTCCTGCTGGCGGCGGCCTCGGTCGTGTTCAACCCCTGGGGGTTGTGCAGCGCGGTCGCGCTCTTCTGCGGGGTCGTCGGGATGCTCCGTCCGGGAGCGACGGGCGGCTGGCGGGTCGTCGCCCGCAGTGCTTCGGCGAGCGCCCTGGTCGTGGCCGTGGCGACGGCTGCGGTGGCCGCGTCCACGCAGTTCCACCTGTTCTGAGGCGTCGTGCGCCCGCGCGGACGATCGTCGAGGGCGCAGAAATCGTCGGGTCCGTCGGGACCACACGACGATTCCTGCTCCCTCGACGCGGAGACACGCGACATGGAGACACGCGAGCTGCGCGCCCGCTACCGCCGTGCCCGCGGGTGCGACGTCTGGTACACGTCGCGGAGCATGTCCGCCGTCACCATCGTGTAGATCTGCGTCGTCGCGACGCTCGCGTGGCCGAGCAGCTCCTGCACGACCCGCACGTCGGCCCCGCCCTCGAGCAGGTGCGTCGCGAACGAGTGCCGGAAGGTGTGCGGCGACACGTGGTCGGCGAGCTCAGCGCGTGACGCCGCCGCCTGGATCACGAGCCAGGCGCTCTGCCGCGACAGTCGAGCGCCCCGAGCACCGAGGAACAGTGCCGGCGTGGAGGGTCCCCGCGCGGCGAACACCGGTCGGGCCCGCACCAGGTACGCGTCGATCGCCGCCCGGGCGAAGCTGCCGAGCGGCACCACGCGCTGCTTGTTTCCCTTGCCGGTGACCTTCACCACGGCGAGCCCGTCAGCGTCCGGCGCAGAGTCGTCCGACAGCGTCGTCACGTCGTCGACGGACAGTCCGACCGCTTCGGAGATGCGCGCCCCCGTGGCGTACAGCAGCTCGAGCAGGGCCCGGTCGCGCAGCTGCACGGGGTCGTCGTCCGAGGTCGCCGCCGCGCCGAGCAACCGCTCCATGTCGTGCACGGAGATCGCCTTCGGCAGCCGCATCGGAGCCTTCGGCGGCCGGACGGACGCGCCGGGGTCGAGCGGAAGCCAGCCCTCCGCTGCGGCGAACGCAGTGAACGACCGGACGGAGCTGAGCATCCGGGCGATCGACCGCGGTGCGAGGGGTCCGGACGGCCGGGTCGCCAGGTGCTCGACGAACCCCGCGAGGTCGGCGCGGGCGATTCGGGCGACGTCGTCGAGCACGGCCGCTCCCCCGGCCCGGTCGGCCCCGTCGGAGTCGACGACCGGTGCCGTCGCCAGCCAGTCGGCGAACGTGGCGAGGTCGCGCCGGTACGCCGACAGGGTGTGCTGCGAGAGCCCACGCTCGATCGCGATGTGCCGCAGGTACGTCTCCGTCGCGCGGTCGAGGGGCATCACGTCACGAGGCTAGCCGCAGAACGACCGAACCCTCACCGAAAGCGACCCCACCCGCTCAGTGCAACGACCCGTCCGGCTCGCCCACCCGGTACCCGGTGAACGTCACGGTCAGCCCGGCCCGCGTCGGCGCAGCGCACAGCAGCCCCGCCGACACCACGGCGTCCGGGTCGAGGTACGCGACGCGTACGAGCCGCGGCTCCTCGCCCTCCGCCCACGCCCGCACCGTCACGGCGTCGCCGTCACGACTCGCTCGGACCGTCACGACGCGTCCGGCCCACTCGGCCACGGGCGCCACCGACCAGTCCGAGAACTCCCGCGTGACCACCGCACCCAGCTGCGGCACGCCGTCCGAGAACTCGACCCCCGCCTTGATCCACGTGTGGTCGTCGACGCGGAGGAACACCCCGGCCTGGTCGAACTGCTCCGTGTAGTCGAGGACGAACGACACCTCGACCGAGGACCGTCCGGCGATCGGCTGCAGCAGCGCGTGCTCGGAGTCGTGCACGAACCCGTACGAGGTGGTCCGCCAGGCATCGCTGCCCTCGACCGCGGTGACCCGCAGGACGTCGCCGTCGAGCGTCACCGCTTCCGGCTCGTGCGTCCACGTCCCGACGTCGAGCAGGTCCCGCAGCCCCTGCGCAGCCGACCCGCTCACTTCGCGCGCTGCTCGATCGCCTCGACGGCGAGGGCCGCGACGACGAGGGCGGAGTTGTTGAGCCGACCCGCGAGGATCCCGTCGATCACCTCGGAGCGCGGCACCCAGCGCTTCACGATGTCGGCCTCCTCGGCCTCGCGCTCGAACGCCGACGCCGTCGCTCGGACCCCGCGAGCCCGGTAGATCTGGATGAACTCGTCGCTGCCACCGGACGAGGTGTTGTAGCGGACGAGCGGCTCCCACGTGTCGGCCTCGAGGTCGGCTTCCTCGGCGAGCTCTCGCGCGGCGGCGGTCTGGTGGTCCTCGCCCTCCATGTCGAGCAGGCCGGCGGGCAGCTCCCAGTCGCGCAGCCGCACGGGGTGTCGGTACTGCTGGATCACGAGGACGCGGCCCTCGTCGTCCTCGGCGTACACGGCGACGGCACCCGTGTGGTCCACGTACTCGCGCACCATCGTGTCGTCGTTGTAGGCGATGGTGTCCCGTCGGATGTCCCACACCGCCCCCTCGTAGACGACGGTGGATTCGGTGACCTCGAAGGAGGCGGATTCGTCGGAGAGGGGCGCGTCAGTCACGTCACCATCCTGGCACGCGCCTCCGACGTGCCCGCAGACGGACGGGAGGCGCGGTGCCAGCTGGCACCGCGCCTCCCGTCCGACCGTGGTGGGCCCGCGCTTACGCGACCTGCTCCTCGGTCTGCGGGTCGAAGAGGCTGGACGCCTCGTGCCGCTCGATCGCGGCGGCGACGAGCCCCGCGAACAGCGGGTGCGCGTCGGTCGGACGCGAGCGGAGCTCCGGGTGCGCCTGGGTGGCGATGTAGAACGGGTGCACGTCCCGCGGCAGCTCGACGTACTCCACCAGCGTGCCGTCGGGCGACGTGCCCGAGAAGACCAGGCCGGCGTCCGCGATCTGCTCGCGGTACTTGTTGTTCACCTCGTAGCGGTGACGGTGCCGCTCGGAGGCCTCCGGCGCTCCGTACAGTTCCGCCGCCAGCGAGCCTTCGGTGAACGACGCCGGGTACAGGCCCAGGCGCATCGTGCCGCCCAGGTCACCCCCGGCGATGATGTCCACCTGCTCCGCCATCGTCGCGATGACCGGGGTCGAGGTCTCCGGGTCGAACTCGGTGCTCGACGCGTCGGTCAGGCCGACCTCGTGCCGGGCGTACTCGATGACCATGCACTGCAGGCCGAGGCACAGGCCGAGCGTCGGGATGCCCTGCTCACGCGCGAACTTCAGCGCGCCGAGCTTGCCCTCGATGCCGCGCACGCCGAACCCACCCGGGATGCAGATGCCGTCGACGTCGCCGAGCTGCTTGGCCGCCCCCTCGGGCGTGGTGCAGTCGTCCGACACGACCCACTTCAGCGTGACCTTCGCGTCGTGCGCGAAGCCACCCGCGCGGAGCGCCTCGGTGACGGACAGGTATGCGTCGGGCAGGTCGATGTACTTGCCGACCAGCGCGATCGTGACGGCCTTCTTCGGCTCGTGCACGGCACGCAGGACCGGGGTCCACGCGGTCCAGTCCACCGGACCGGCGTCGAGCCGGAGCGCGTCGACGATGACCTGGTCGAGGCCCTGGTTGTTCAGCAGCGTCGGCAGGTCGTAGATCGAGGGGACGTCCACCGCGTTGACCACGGCGTCCTCGTCGACGTCGCACATCAGCGCGATCTTGCGCTTGTTCGACTCCGACACCGGGCGGTCCGACCGCAGCACGAGCGCGTCGGGCTGGATGCCGATCGAGCGGAGCGCGGCGACGGAGTGCTGCGTCGGCTTGGTCTTCTGCTCGCCAGAGGCGTTCATGAACGGCACGAGCGAGACGTGCACGAAGAACACGTTGTTCCGGCCGAGCTCGTGCCGCACCTGACGAGCGGACTCGATGAAGGGCTGCGACTCGATGTCACCGACCGTGCCGCCGACCTCGGTGATGATGACGTCGGGCTGCGGGTCGTTCTGCGCCTGCTCGCGCATCCGACGCTTGATCTCGTCGGTGATGTGCGGGATGACCTGGACCGTGTCACCGAGGTACTCGCCGCGACGTTCCTTGGCGATCACCGTCGAGTACACCTGACCGGTGGTCACGTTGGCCGACTGCGACAGGTTGATGTCGAGGAAGCGCTCGTAGTGCCCGATGTCGAGGTCCGTCTCCGCACCGTCGTCGGTCACGAAGACCTCGCCGTGCTGGAACGGGTTCATCGTGCCCGGGTCCACATTGAGGTACGGGTCGAGCTTCTGCATGACGACCTTGAGGCCGCGTGCCGTGAGGAGGTTGCCGAGGCTCGCGGCCGTCAGGCCCTTGCCGAGAGACGAGACGACCCCGCCGGTCACGAAGATCTGCTTCGTCACCTTCGGGGTCGAGGTGTTCGAGTTCTGGGTGCTTGCCTGGGTACCGCTGCTGAGAGTGTCCGCCACGGGATTCCATCGTACGTCAGAACTGCCGGGAGGCGCGACCTCGGTTCGCCGTGGGCGTTGCGCGGGCGGGTGGCCGGGTGTCCGGGCCCCGCTCGGCCCCGCCTTCCGGCCGCCTGTCCGGGCCACGCTCGGCCCCGCCTTCCGGCCGTCTGTCCGCCTGTCCGTCTGTCAGGCCTTCTGGCCGGCGACGTCGAGTAGCTCGCGCGCGTGTTCGATGCCGCTGGCGCTATCCCCGAGCCCCGAGAGCAGTCGCGCCATCTCCTGCAGGCGCTCCTCGCCCTCGAGCCGCCGCACGCTCGACGACGTCACCGCACCGCTGGCGTCCTTCACGACGTTGAGGTGGTTGTTCGCGAACGCCGCGACCTGCGCCAGGTGCGTGACGACGATGACCTGCGTGCGCTCCGCCAGCTTCGCCAGCCGCCGCCCGATCTCGATCGCCGCGGCGCCGCCCACTCCGGCGTCGACCTCGTCGAAGACGAACGTCGGCACGGTGGTGCTGCCGGCCATGACGACCTCGATCGCGAGCATCACCCGTGAGAGCTCGCCACCCGAGGCGCCCTTGCTGATCGGCCGCGGATCCGTGCCGGAGTGCGGCTGGAGCAGGATCGACACCTGGTCGCGTCCGTGCCGCCGGTACTCGCCGGCGTCGGTGACCTCGACCACCAGGGTCGCTCCGGCCATCGCGAGGGTCTTCAGCTCGGCCGTCACGCGCTTCGCGAGGTCCGTCGCAGCCTTCGTCCGCGCAGTGGTCAGGGCAGCGGCGGCCGCCTCGAGTGCCTGTTCGTCCTGTTCGACCGCAGCCTGCAGCGCCACGATCCGGTCGTCGTCACCGTCGAGTTCGAGCAGGCGGTCGCTCGCGCGTTGTCCGTACGCGATGACGTCGTCGATGGTCTCGCCGTACTTGCGGGTCAGCCCGGCCAGGAGCGCCCGGCGCTCGTTGATGAGTTCGAGGTCGTGTCCGGCATCCGGCTCGAGCGACCCGATGTAGCTCGACAGGCTCGCCGAGGCCTCGCTCGCCTGGATCCCGAGCTCCGTCAGCTGCTCGAGCACCGGCTGGAGTGCCGCGTCGGAGCCAGCCACACGTTCGATCGCCCGGCGGGCGGACTCGACGAGTCCCACCACGTCCTGCACACCGTCGAGGGACTCGCTCGACAGCGCTTCGTGGGCGAGCCCGGCGGACAGCCGGAGTTCCTCGAGGTTGCCCAGGCGATCGGCGCGTTCGCCGAGCTCGACGTCCTCGCCGGGCTGCGGGTCGGCGGCCTCGATCTCGTCCGAAGCCGCGCGGAGCCGCTCGGCCTCGGCCAGGCGGTCGTCGCGGTCACGGGTGAGGGTCTCGAGGTCGCCGGTGTGCTGCTGCCACGTGTCGTAGGCCGAAACGTACCGCTGCAGGACCTTCTCGAGCGCGGGACCGCCGAAGCCGTCGAGCGCCGCACGCTGGGCGGTCGCCGAGGTCAGGCGGATCTGGTCCGACTGCCCGTGCACGGTGACGAGCTGGTCGGCGAGTTCGCCGAGCACCGCCACGGGGGCGCTCCGGCCGCCGACGATCGCCCGGCTGCGGCCCTCGGCCGAGACGGTGCGGGTCAGGATGAGTTCGCCGTCCTCGACCGTGCCGCCGGCGTCCTCGACGCGCTCGGCGACGGCGTCGTGGTCCGGCACGTGCCAGCGGCCCTCGACGACGGCGCTCGATGCACCGCGACGGACCGAGGTTGCGTCGGCCCGGGCACCGAGCAGGAGTCCGAGCGCGGTGACGATCATCGTTTTCCCCGCACCGGTCTCGCCGGTCACGACGGTGAAGCCGGGGCCGAGCTCGAGCGTGGTCTCACCGATCACGCCGAGGTCGGAGATCTGGATCTCCTCGATCACAGCGCGACCTCGCAACCCTCGGCGATCACTGCTGGTCCTCGTCGTCCTGCTGCGGGCCGCGCCACCCGGCGACGGGCAACTGGAACTTGGCCACGAGCCGATCGGTGAACGGAGCGTCCTTGAGGCGCGCGACACGCACCGGGTCGGGCGACCGCCGCACCTCGACACGAGCGCCGGGCGGCAGGTCGTGCGTCCGCCGGCCGTCGCACCAGAGCACTCCGACGCCGCTGGTCCGCCGCAGGACCTCGACCGCGAGGACGCGGTCCGGCCCCACCACGATCGGACGGGCGAACAGGGCGTGGGCGCTGAGCGGCACCATGAGGAGCGCGTCGACGTCCGGCCACACGATGGGACCGCCGCCGGAGAACGAGTAGGCGGTGGACCCGGTCGGCGTGGAGATGACGACCCCGTCGCACCCGAAGGACGACAACGGGCGCCCGTCCACCTCGGTCACGACCTCGAGCATGCGCTCCCGCGAGGCCTTCTCGATCGTGGCCTCGTTGAGGGCCCAGGACGTGTAGACGACCTTCTGCCCGACGACCACGTCAACCTGCAGGGTCACGCGTTCCTCGACGTGGTACTCGCCGGCGAGGACCCGCTCGACCGTCGAGGTCAGGCCGTCCCGCTCGCTCTCGGCGAGGAAGCCGACGTGGCCGAGGTTCACGCCCACGATCGGGGCGCCGGTGCCCCGGACGAGTTCGGCGGCCCGGAGGATCGTGCCGTCGCCGCCGAGGACGATGACGATCTCGAGCTGGTCCGCCTGGATGTCCACGCCGAGGATGTCGACCTGGCCGACCGAGGCTTCGGCGCGCCGGATGTCGGCGTACTCGTCGAAGGGCATCACCGGCACGAGGCCGGCCGCGTGCAGGAGGTCGCAGACCTCGACCGCGGCGTCGATGGAGTCACGGCGACCCGTGTGGGACACCAGGAGGATGTGCCGGTCGTCGCTCATGCCGTCCCTTCCGTCAGTTCTGTCGCCCGGACGATCCATTCTGTCGGATTGGCACCGACATCCCGCTGGAAGCGCGCCAGGTACTCGTGGTTGCCGTGCGTGCCGACGATCGGCGACGCGGCGAGCCCGGTCGTGCCGAGACCGAGGTCCCAGGCCGCCCAGAGCACGTTCATGAGCGCGTCGTTCCGGAGCGCAGGGTCACGGACGATGCCCTCGCGGACACCCGTACGCCCGACCTCGAACTGCGGCTTCACGAGCAGGACGAAGTCGTCCGCCGGGACCGCCTCGACCAGTGCGGGCAGCACCAGGCGCAGCGAGATGAACGACAGGTCGCCCACCACCAGGCTGGTCTCCGCCGCTGCGGGATCGAGCGCCGCGTAGTCCGCGGCGGTGAGGTTGCGTGCGTTGACGCCCTCGACAACGACGACGCGCGGGTCGAGCGCCACGACCGGGTCGAGCTGGCCGTGGCCGACGTCGAGCGCAACCACCCGACGGGCTCCACGGTGCAGCAGGACCTGGGTGAACCCGCCGGTGCTGGCGCCGACGTCGAGCACGACGCGGTCGGTCGGGTCGACGCCGAACGTGTCGAGCGCGCCGACGAGCTTCCGTGCCGCCCGGGACACCCACTCGTCGACCGTGTCGACCTCGATCGCCGCGGAGGGCACGAACGCGGCGGAGGGCTTCACCACCGGTGCGCCGGCGACGGTCACCCGCCCGGCCTGGATGAGTTTGGCCGCGGCCGTCCGCGACTTCGCGAGCCCGCGCACGGCGAGGAGCGCGTCGAGCCGGACGGGCGCGGTGTCCTGTCCGACCGTGGGGTCGTCAGGCACTCGCCGAGCCACCGCTCTCGAGCCGTGTCCGGAGTTCGTCGTGCAGCGCGGCGAACGCGTCGGCGCGCTCGGTCAGCGGGAGCGCCTCGACCGCAGCGGTGCGCTGCGCGAAGTCGTCGGTTCCCTGCTCGTCGTCCGGCACGTGGGACACGCTACTCGCCGCCGTACAGCTTCGGGTCGACGTCGAGACCGTAGATCGCGAGCCCGGACTCCCAGATGAGCGCCGTACCCGCACGCAGCAGATCGAGGGCGTCGCCGTCGTCCAGCACGCGCACGACGTGGCCGCGCATCGCGACCGTGACGTCGCCGACCGTCGCGTACTTCGTGCCGTCCGGGTCCTCGCGCCGGATCGTCACCGGGTACGGCTTCGACAGACCGCGCAGGTCGCCGAGGATGTACGTCGGACGCGAACGCTGGTCGGCCGCGAGCACCTGCTTCGCCGTGTCGATGCCGGTCAGCACGAGCACGCTCGGGATGCCGGCGTCGTTCGCACCCTTGATGTCCGTGTCGAGACGATCGCCGATGAACAGCGGGTGCTCGCCGCCGAAGCGGGCGATGGCCGCGTCGAAGATGGGCCGCTCGGGCTTCCCCGCGACGACCGGCATCCGGCCGACGGCCTGGTGCACGGCGGACACGAGCGTGCCGTTGCCGGGCGCGATGCCGCGCTCGACCGGGATCGACCAGTCCATGTTCGTCGCGACCCACGGCACGTCCGGGTCGGCGAGGGCGAAGGACGCCTCGGCGAGGTGCGTCCAACCGAGGTCCGGCGAGAACCCCTGGATGACCGCCGCCGGGGAGTCCTCGGCACTGGCCGTCACGGTGAACCCGGCTTCCTCGACGATGCTCGTCAGGCCGAGGCCCCCAGTCACGAGGACCGTCGACCCGGCGGGCACGAGAGTCTCGAGCAGCCGGACGCCGGCCTGCGACGAGGTCACGACGTCGTCCGCCGACACCTCGAGCCCGTAGCGCTCGAGGTGCTCGGCGACGTCGACGGGGCGACGGGACGCGTTGTTCGTGATGTACCCGACGCGCGCGGTCAGCGAGGCGCGGGTCAGCGCTTCGACCGCGTGCGGGATGGCGTTGCGGCCGCGGTAGACGACGCCGTCGAGGTCGGTGAGGACGACGTCCACACCGTCCGTCGGCGGCTTCGGGGTGTCAGTCGGCTGCGGACCCATCGACGTCGACGGGGTTGTCGTCGTCGATCTCGCCGAGGTCGTCGTCGGGCTCGTCGTGCTCGGGGTCGGGGTCTCCGAGCGGCTCGAGCTGGTCGGGCTCGCCGGGTTCGTCGGACTCGAGCTCGTC
>NZ_MJGN01000007.1:79619-81671 GCF_001865065.1 Curtobacterium sp. MCBA15_008
ACTCGAGCTCGTCGGACTCGGGCTCGCCGGACTCGGGCTCGCCGAGCTCGTCGTGTCCTTCGACTTCTTCCTCGACCACATCAACTGTCTCCCAAGCGTTCTCGTCGGCGACCTCGGCCAGGGCCTCGGCAGCACGATCGACACGGGCCCACCACTCGTCGGCCTCGTCCTGACGGCCGAGCTCCTCGAGCGTGGCCGCGTAAGCACTGTAGAGCGCCGGGGACCAGGTGTAGGCAGTGGACGGGTCGAGCTGTGGAATCTCCAGCTCACCGAGCGCGGCTGTGGGATTCCCGAGGTCGAGGCGTGCCCCGGACATCGCGATCGCCAGTTCGACCTGCACCGCCGTGTCCAGCGCGGCACGGTCGACCGAGCGCCCGAGCTCGAGCGCACGCTCCGGACGGCCGAGGCCACGCTCGCAGTCGACCATCATCGGAAGCTGGTCGTTGCGGCCCGAGATGCGACGGTAGGTCCGGAGCTCACGGAGCGCTGTGGCGAAGTCCCCGAGGCGGTAGGCCGTGATCGCGGCGGTCTCGCGCACGACACCGACCCGGCCGGCTCGACGAGCGGCGCTGAGGGCGTGCTGGTTGGCGGTCTCCGGGTCGTCGTCGATGAGCATCGCGGCTGCGACGAGGTGGCGGGCCACCCAGTCGGCGTTGTCCTTGCTGAGGGTCTTCAGCTCGGCGCGGGCGACCTTGTCGAGGTCGCGCGCGTCGATCTCCTCGGGGATCTCCGGGTCCTCGTGACGCGGACGGATGGACTTGGTGCCGTACGGATCGCGGTCCTCCCAGTCGTCGCGCGCACCTTCACCGAAGCGGGCGCCGGCGTGACGGCTGCCGTCGCCGAAGCGCTGGCGGTCGTCCCGGCCACCGCGGTCGCGGTCGGAACCGCCACGGAACGGACGGTCACCGTCGCGCTGCGGCCGGTCGCCACGCGGGCGGTCCGATCCTCCGCGGAACGGGGGGCGGTCTCCGTCGCGACGCGGGCGATCACCATCGCGGGCAGGGCGGTCCGGTCGGTCGGAACGGTACGGACGGTCGCCGTCGCGAGCCGGGCGGTCCGGTCGATCGGAACGGTACGGGCGGTCGCCGTCGCGAGCCGGACGATCCGAACGGAAGGGGCGGTCGCCGTCGCGAGCCGGACGATCCGAACGGAACGGACGATCCCCATCACGACGCGGACGATCACCGTCACGAGCCGGACGGTCCGAACGGAACGGACGGTCGCCGTCGCGAGCCGGACGATCCGCACGGAACGGACGGTCTCCATCACGACGCGGACGATCACCGTCACGAGCCGGACGGTCCGAACGGAACGGACGATCCCCGTCACGCGAAGGACGGTCGGAACGGAACGGCCGGTCCCCGTCACGAGCCGGACGGTCCGAACGGAACGGCCGGTCCCCATCACGAGCCGGACGATCCGAACGGAACGGACGATCCCCGTCACGAGCCGGACGATCCGAACGGAACGGACGATCCCCATCACGACGCGGACGGTCAGCACCGCGAGGCCCGTCCCCCCGGGGAGGCCGGCTCGACTCATCGCGGTCACCGCGCCACGCCGGACGACGGTCACGGTCGCCGAAGGACCGGTCGCCGTCGCGGAACGAGCGACCACCATCACGAGCGGACCCACCAGTGCGCGGACGATCTCCGTCGCGGCGGGGCGCGTCGCGCCGCTCGCCCTCACGACGCTCGAAGTCACGGGGGCCGGACGACCAACGATCTCCGCCGTCACGCCGGGGAGACCGGTCGCCATCGCGCCGAGGTCGGTCTCCGCGGTCCCCGTCGTTCCGTCGCTGCTCGTCGTCGTTCGCCACCGTTGCTCCTCGTTGCGTGCACGAGCTCGAGCCCGTGCGATCGTCCGCTGTGTCGTTGTGTCGGTGCCGCACCAGTCACCCGGCGCTCCGCTCTAGTCCATCACGGACCAGCGCGCGCGTCGAGTGACCTGCGACAGAAACAGAAATAGCCACCGGCCTCCCGAGAACGAGGGTGTCCCCTACGAGTTCTCGATGGAGGGCCGATGGCCACATCTGGTGTTGCAAAATAAGTC
>NZ_MJGN01000008.1:0-67494 GCF_001865065.1 Curtobacterium sp. MCBA15_008
ACGTCGGGCCGTTGCGGTGTCCACGAGCAAGTGCTCACTTGTCGTCGACGGCGTCCTTGGCCTTCTCGGTCTGCATCCGGGCCTCGCCCATGTGCTGGTCCTTCTTGCCCTGGGCGTGCAGTTCGGCGTCGTCCGTGTGCTCGCCGACCTTCTCCTCGACCTTGCCGACGATCTTCTGGGTGGCGTCCTTGGCCTTGTCTCCGAGCGACATGGGGTTCCTTCCGGTGGTCATCACCGGTGGTCCCGACGATGTGGACCCGACAGTACGGCCGCCCCTGTACCCCGTTCGAAGCCGGAGGACATGTGCGCCGCCGATCAGGGGACGAGCCGCTCCGCACGGTACCGGTCGAACAGGTCGGTGAAGGACCGCTCGGTCCGCCGGAACCCGGTGAACCCGGCCTCACGGCTCTTCCCCATGTCGGTGACGACCTCCATCGTCCGGCCGAGGTCGGCGTCGGTGTGCCACCACGACGCGAGCCGACCGATGTCCGGCTCGACGAGGCCGTAGCGCTCCGCGATGCCGACCCACTCGGACTCGTACGGCGCCATCTGCTCCTCGAGGGGGCGGGGACGGTCCTGGTAGCCGACGACGCGTGCGGGGTCCACGCCGAGGTGTGCGGCCAGCCGAGGCCACATCCACCGCCAGCGGAACACGTCGCCGTTCACGATGTTGAACGGCTCGTCCGCGCCCTCCGGGGAGGTCGCCGCCCAGACCATGTGCTCGGCGAGCAGCCCCGCGTCGGTCATGTCGGTGAGGCCGTTCCACTGCGCCTCGCTGCCCGGGAACACGAAGTCGAGGTCGAGCTCCTTCACGAGCGTCGCCTGCACCGCGAGCGTCAGTCCCATGTTCATGGCGTTGCCGACGGCGTGCCCGATGACCGTGTGCGACCGGTGCACCGACCAGGTGAACCCCTGCCGTTCGGCGGCGGCGAAGAGCTCGTCCTCCTGCGCGTAGTAGAAGTTCGGGGTGTCGAGGCGGGGCTCTTCCTCGTGGAACGGGGTGTCGGGCATCTCGCCGGCGGCGTACGCCTCGAACGGGCCGAGGTAGTGCTTGAGACCGGTGACGAGCGCCACGTGCGCGAGCGGCGCGTGCCCGAGGGCCGCGAGCAGGTCGCGGACCATCCCGCCGTTCACGCGGATGTTCTCGGCCTCGGTGTCCTGCCGCTGCCACGCGGTGAAGAAGACGTGGGTCGGGCGTTCGTCCGCCAGGGCGACGGCGAGGTCCTCCGGGTCGCGGAGGTCGGCGGGGACCGTGCGGACGCCGTCACGGGCGACGGGCCGTCGCGAGAGCGCCGTCACCCGCCACCCGTTGCCGAGCAAGCGATCGACCAGGGCCGAGCCGGTGATGCCGCTGGCACCCACGACGAGGGCGTGGCGGTCGGCGGACTGCTGGGTGGTGTCGTCGAGAGTCATCGGGTTCCCCAACACATGTCGTCTCGCCGGTGTTCCCTCACTGCGGTTGGCGGATGCGGTTGTGTACACAAAAACGCACCACATGTACCGGAAATCGGTACACTTTCCGCGGAGGTCCCCCATGCAACTCGTCACACCACTCGCCACGCTCCTCGGCCCCACGCAGGCCGACGCGCTCCGCGTGCTCGCGCGCACCGATGCCGGCATGACCGGTCGGCAGGTGGCGAGAGTCGCCGGAGCGGCGCAGCACACCGGCATCAAGCGCGCGCTCGACAAACTGGAACAAGCGGGCCTGGTCCGCGTCGATCGTGGGCTGCAGCACTCGGCCTACCGGGTGAACCGTGAACACCTCCTCTGGCCGGCCGTCGAACTCGGGCTCGGTGCCGGGGACGAGCTCGAGCGTCGGATCGGCGACTTCGTCGAGTCCGTGGACGCCGGCGTGCTCTCGGTCTCGGTGTTCGGTTCCGTCGCTCGTGGCACGGCCACCCCCACGTCCGACCTGGACCTCCTCGTCGTCTTCGACGCTGTCGTCGACACCGACGTGGTCGTCCGTCTCGGCGACCTCGTCCGCCGCTGGACCGGGAACGACTGCCAGGTGTTCGACGTCACGCGCGCCGACCTCCGCCGTTTCGTCGCGGAGGGGGACCCGCTCGTCGGGTCATGGCGTGACGAGGCGCGGACGGTCTTCGGGGAAGAGATCAGGACCTTCATCTGATGGACGCGCGCGTGCGCGCCGTCGATCGGCACGCCGTTGAGATGCGACGCGACGAAGCCGTGACGTACCTCGAGGTCGCGCTCCTGTACGTCGAGTCGACGAACCACGCCGACTGGAAAGCCGCCGGCGCGAATGCCGTACTCGGCGGAATCGCCGCGTCGGACGCGATCTGTGGGGCCGTCCTCGGGCACCATCACCTCGGTGACGACCATGCCGCAGCTCGACGTCTGCTGGACCGCGCGTGCTCGCCGGACACTCGTCCTGGAATGCACTTCAAGCGCCTGACCGACGAGAAGACGAACTCCCAGTACTCATCGTCACGGGTGACACAGGAGAAGACCCGCGCGCTTGTGACAGCACTCGAGCGGCTCGTCAGCGTGATGCGCGATCGCATCTGAGACGAGCGGCGCCTCAGCGCGGTCGGCGGATGCGGATCGGCCCCTTCGCGGTGGACGGGTCGACGACGCTGCCGTGTTGCGTGATCTCGACCTCGCCCCGGGCGACCATCCGCCGTGCCGCCCGACGCGCCGGCTCCATCAGCGGCCGCCAGTCGTCCGGGTCGATCGAGCGCGCGACCTCGGACGGGCAGATGCTCGACGTCCGCGCACGCGCCGCGAGCAACTCGTCGATCCGCTGTTCGAGGGCGCGGTCGGTCTCGTCGATCCCGTGCTTGCGGCAGGCTCCGGAACACCACTTCGTCTCGGGGGCGGCCGAGGACGGCATCCGGCGCCCGCACGAGGCGCAGGTCCGCTCGGCGTGCTCCGATTCCGACGCCGCGGCGTCCGCTTCCGTCCTGATCGCCCGTCCCATGGCTCCATCCTCGTCCCACCGCACCCGCCAGCACACAGCCCAGGTACGGCTGGCACCATCGCAGTGGTGAACCCCGACACCGCACCGGTCCGACCGTCCGAACCCGACTGGGTCCAGCACGTGATGTGGTGGCACGTGTACCCGCTCGGCTTCGTCGGGGCCGAGGTCCGACCGGAGACCGCGGTGGCGGACCGCCCCGTCGAGCACCGGCTGGACCGGATCGCCGGGTGGCTCGACCACGTCGTCGACCTCGGGCTGAACGGTCTGCTGCTCGGTCCGGTGTTCGCGAGCTCGACCCACGGCTACGACACCGTCGACCACTTCCGGATCGACCCGCGCCTCGGCGACGACGACGACTTCGACCGCCTGGTCGCCGCGGCGCACGAGCGGGGCGTCCGCGTCCTGCTCGACGGGGTCTTCAACCACGTCGGGCGCGAGCACCCGGCGTTCCGCGCGCTCGCCGCCGACGGGCCGGACGCGGCGACCGCCGACCTGTTCGCGGTGGACTGGGACGGGTGGCAGCCCGGCATGCCGGTGCGCGTCGGTGACTTCGAGGGGCACGACATCCTCGTCGCCCTCGACCACGGGTCCTCGACGACGGAGGACCTGGTGGTCGAGGTCATGACCCACTGGCTCGGCCGCGGTGTCGACGGGTGGCGCCTCGACGCGGCCTACGCCGTCGCCCCGGCGTTCTGGGCGCGCGTGCTCCCGCGGGTGCGCGAGCGCTTCCCAGACGCCTGGTTCAGCGGCGAGGTGATCCACGGTGACGCCGCCGCGATCGTCCGCGAGTCGACGATGGACTCGACGACGCAGTACGAGCTGTGGCAGGGGATCTGGCACGGCATCGCGGACGGCAACTGCCACGAGCTGGCGCACGCGATCGAGCGGCACGACGCCCTGCTCGAGACGTTCGTGCCGACCACCTTCGTCGGCAACCACGACGTCACCCGGATCGCCAGCGCGGTGGGGGAGGGCTTCGCGCCGCACGCCGCCGCGGTCCTGTTCACGGTTGCCGGGACGCCGATCGTCTACGCCGGTGACGAGTACGGCTGGACCGGGGTGAAGGAGGAGCGCCTGGGTGGCGACGACGCCGTCCGCCCGGAGTTCCCGGACGCCCCGCCGGCACCGACGGCGATCACGCACGACCACGAGGCGCTCGTCGCGCTCCGACGGCGCAACCCGTGGCTGCACCGGGCGCACACCGACGTCGTGCACCTGACGAACTCCGCGGTCGTCCTGCGGACGGCGACCTCCGACGCCGCCGTGGTGACCGCCCTGAACCTGGCGGCCGATCCCGTCGACCTGCCCGCAGCGGACGCGACGCAGGTGGAGGCGGGCGGCGGCGATCTCGGGGACGGGACCCTGCGCCTCCAGGCCGGCGGTTGGGCCGTCCTCACGAAGTGAGGGAGCAGGAATCGTCGGGTGCCCGAAGGCGACCCGACGATTTCTGCTCCCTCGATGGGATGGGCAAGCGACCCCGCGCCCTACTTGCGCGCGTACGCCGCCCGGCGCTTGTTGAACACGTCGAACGCGACGGCGGCGAGCAGCACCAGGCCCTTGATGAGGGACTGGAACTCGGTGCCGACACCGAGGATCGACATGCCGTTGTTCAGGATGCCGATGATGAGACCACCGACGATCGCTCCCGGCACGGTGCCGATGCCACCCGTCACCGCCGCGCCGCCGATGAACACGGCCGCGATGGCGTCGAGCTCGAACCCGTTGCCCGCGCCCGGTGCCGCCAGGTTGAGCTGGCCGGTGAAGACCACGCCCGCCAGCGCCGAGATGACGCCCATGTTGACGAACAGCAGGAACGTGACGCGCTTGGTCTTCACGCCGGACAGCTGCGCGGCGAGGGCGTTGCCACCGATCGCGTAGATGTGACGGCCGAAGACCGCGCTCCGCATGACGACCGAGTAGATGACCACGAGGGCACCGAGGATGACGAGCACGATCGGGGTGCCGTTGTAGCTGGCGAGCAGGAGCGCCACGTAGATGACGAGCACCGCGCCGAAGGCCGTCTTCACGATGAACCAGACGAACGGCTCGCTCTCGAGCTGGTACTTCCGCCGCGTGATCCGGCCGCGGAAGGCTGCGACCACCATCACGACGGCCGCGGCGAAGCCGAGGATCATCGTGAGCGGCTCGTACCCGGTGGTACCGAAGGACGGCAGGAAGCCGGAGCCGAGCGAGCGGAAGCCGGCGGGGAACGGCGAGATCTGCTGGTTCTGCAGGACGATCTGCGCGGCACCGCGGAACGCGAGCATGCCCGCGAGCGTGACGATGAAGGCCGGGATCCCGAAGTACGCGATCCAGAAGCCCTGCCAGGCCCCGACGAGCGCGCCGACCACCAGGCACAGCACGACCGCGATCGGCCACGGGATGCCCCACTGCGTGATCATCACGCCGGCCATGGCGCCGGTGAACGCGACGACCGACCCGACGGACAGGTCGATGTGCCCGGCGATGATGACCATCACCATGCCGATCGCCAGGATCAGGATGTAGCTGTTCTGGACGATCAGGTTCGAGACGTTGATCGGGGCGAGGGTGATGCCGTTCGTCGTCACCTGGAAGAAGAGGACGATGACGATCAGCGCGATGAACAGGCCGATCTGTCGGAGCTGCCCGGTGAGGTAGCCGACGGCGGACTTAAGCGCGTTCATTGACAGGGGTCTCCCGTTCCTGGGTCATGTACTGCATGAGGACCTCTGGAGTGGCCTCGGAGCGGGGCACGTCGGCGGTGATGGTGCCCTCGGACAGGGTGTAGATGCGGTCGCAGATCCCGAGGAGCTCCGGGAGTTCGGAGGAGATCACGATGATCCCCTTCCCCTGGTCTGCGAGCTGGTTGATGATCGTGTAGATCTCGTACTTCGCGCCGACGTCGATGCCACGGGTCGGCTCGTCGAGGATCAGGACGTCCGGGTCGGCGTACATCCACTTCGACAGGACGACCTTCTGCTGGTTCCCGCCGGAGAGCTTGCCGGTGATGACGTCGACGTTCGGCGCCTTGATGTTGAGGCTCTTGAGGAACTGCCCCGCGACGGTCGTCTCCTCGGCGGCGTTCACGAAGCCCCAGTTGGCGAGCTTCCCGAGCGCGGACCCGGAGATGTTCCGCTTGATGTCGTCGATCAGGTTGAGGCCGTAGCGCTTCCGGTCCTCGGTGACGTACGCGATGCCGTTGTCGATCGCCTGCGAGACGGTGTGCGTCTTGATCGGGGTACCGCGCTTGTACACGGTGCCGCTGATGCCGGCGCCGTAGGACTGCCCGAACACGCTCATCGCGAGTTCGGTCCGGCCGGCGCCCATGAGGCCCGCGATGCCGACGACCTCGCCGGCCCGCACGTCGAGGTTCGCGTGGTGGATGATCTCGCGGGAGGCGTCGAGCGGGTGGTGGACGGTCCAGTCCTCGATCCGCAGGAGCTCCTCGCCGATCACCGGGTTCTCGCGCTCCGGGTACCGGTTCGACAGGTCGCGGCCGACCATCCCGCGGATGATCCGGTCCTCGGACACGTCGTCGGCGTGCATGTCGAGCGTCTCGATGGTCTGGCCGTCGCGGATGATCGTGACCTTGTCCGCGATCGCCTTGATCTCGTTGAGCTTGTGGCTGATGATGATCGCCGTCATGCCCTCGGCCTGCAGCGACCGGATGAGTTCCAGCAGGTGCGCGGAGTCGTCGTCGTTGAGCGCCGCGGTGGGCTCGTCGAGGATGAGGAGCTTCACCTGCTTCGACAGCGCCTTCGCGATCTCGACCAGCTGCTGCTTGCCGACGCCGATGTCGACGATCTTCGTGACCGGGTTGTCCTTCAGACCGACGCGCTGCAGCAGTTCCGCCGCGGCGAGGTTCGTCTTGTTCCAGTCGATGAAGCCGCCCTTGGACTGCTCGTTGCCGAGGAAGATGTTCTCGGCGATCGACAGGAACGGGCTGAGCGCGAGCTCCTGGTGGATGATCACGACCCCGGACGCTTCGGAGTCGTTGATGTCGGAGAACTGCACGGGCGACCCGTCGAGCAGGATCTCGCCGTCGAACGTGCCGTGCGGGTAGACCCCGGACAGCACCTTCATCAGGGTGGACTTGCCGGCGCCGTTCTCGCCGCAGATCGCGTGGACCTGTCCGCGCTCGACCGCGATCGAGACCCCCTGGAGGGCCTTGACGCCGGGGAACGTCTTGGTGATGTCACGCATCTCGAGGATGGTGTCCGTCACGTCGACCGCCTTCCGTAGTGCACGCTCGCGCGCGCAGGTGGGGACGGACTGGAGGCGCGGTGCGGTCTGGCACCGCGCCTCCAGTCCGTCGGATGGGTTGCGACTACTTCAGGTCGGCTTCGGTGTAGTACCCCGAGTCGACGAGGACTTCCTTGTAGTTGTCCTTGGTGACGACGGTCGGCTGGAACAGGAAGGTCGGGACGACCTTGACCTTGTTGTCGTAGCTCTTCGTGTCGTTGACCTCGGGCTTCTTGTCCGTCAGCAGGTCCTCGGCCATGGTGACCGACTGCTTGGCGAGCTTGCGCGTGTCCTTGTAGATGGTCGAGTACTGCTGACCGGCGATGATCGACTTGACCGAGGCGGCCTCGGCGTCCTGACCCGTGATGGTCGGGAGCGGACGGTCACTGCTGCCGTACCCGGCGCCCTGGAGCGCCGAGATGATGCCGATCGACATGCCGTCGTACGGGGAGAGCACGCCGTTCAGCGTGGTGCCGCCCGAGTAGGACTTGGCGATCAGGTTCTGCATGCGGGCCTTGGCGGTCGCCGGGTCCCACTGCTGCGTGGCGGCCTGCGTGAAGCCGTCCTGGCCGGAGCCGATCTTGATGGTGCCGGCCTCGATGTACGGCTTCAGCGTCTTCATCGCGCCGTTGAAGAAGAACGTCGCGTTGTTGTCGTCCTGCGACCCGGCGAAGACCTCGATGTTGAAGGGGCCCTTCTCGTCGGTCTTCTTGCCGTCCGCGTCGAGCAGACCGAGACCGGTGAGGAGCGAGTTCGCCTGGTCGACGCCGACCTTCTCGTTGTCGAACGACACGTAGTAGTCGACGTTCTTGTTGCCGGTGAGCAGGCGGTCGTAGGAGATCACCTTGATGCCGGCCTTCGCGGCCGCGTCCAGCTGGTCGGAGAGGGCACCGCCGTCGATCGACGCGATGATGAGGACCTTCGCGCCCTTCGTGATCATGTTGCTGACCTGCTGCGCCTGCTGCTGGACCTTGTTGTCCCCGTACTCGAGGTCGACCTTGTAGCCGGCCTTCTCGAGGTCGCTCTTGACGGCGTTGCCGTCCTTGATCCAGCGTTCGGACACCTTCGTCGGCATCGCGACGCCGACCAGTGCACCCTTGTTGTCCCCGCTGCCGCCACCGCTGCCGGTGTCGCCGCGTCCGCCGGCCGAGCATCCGGCCAGTGCGATGGCGATGCCGAGGGCGGCGACGCCCGCGACGATCTTGCGCTTCATCATCGAAGTACCTCTGTTCCTGCGCGACGACGTCGACGCGCTCGGGTGACGGGGCTGCTGTGCCCCCGGTGAGTGCTCGTGTGAGCGCTCACATACTGAGGGTTCCGTGACGGGGTGTCAACTCGTCGTGACCGTTTCGCGATCTTGCGGCGGCGGACCGACCGCGCGGTACGGTTGGCCTCGTGACCACCACGACCGCCCCAGGGGGCAAGGGCGGCAATCGCCGGAAGGCGCCCACGATCTTCGACGTCGCCGAGCGCGCCGGGGTGTCGCACCAGACCGTCTCCCGGGTCATCAACGGCGACCCGACGGTGCGCGAGCAGTACCGCTCGCAGGTCACCGACGCCGTCACCGAGCTCGGGTACCGCCCGCGCGCCGCAGCCCGGGCGCTCGCCGGGGGGCGCAGCCGGGCGCTCGGCATCATCACCGCGGGCGACGCGCTGTACGGCCCGTCGAGCACCGCGATCGGCTTCGAGCGGGCAGCCCGTTCGGCCGGGTACCACGTGCTTCTGTCGACCCTGCCGGACGACCCGCGGCCGGGCGACCTGTCCGCCGCGATCACGACCCTGCTCGCGCAGGACGTCGCTGCGATCGTCCTGGTCGCCGCCGACAACCGGGTGCTCGACGCCCTCGCCTCGTTGACGGTCCCGGTGACCGTGCCCGTCGTGGTGTCGAACGCCGTGCAGCGTGACGCGGCCCGAGCGCCGGTCGCCCCGAGCGTCGCCGCCGTCGCGATCGACCAGGTCGCCGGGACGTCGCTCGTGATGGAGCACCTGTTCGGTCGCGGACACCGGCGCATCGTGCACATCGCCGGGCCGGGGGTCTCGCAGGAGTCCGAGGTGCGCCGCGAGACCTACGTCCGGATCATGCGCGAGGCCGGGCTCGACCCGGTCGTGCTCGACGGTGACTGGACCCCGGCGAGCGGGTTCGCCGCGGCCCGGACCATCGACGTGCACACCGTCGACGCGGTCTTCGCGGGGAACGACCAGATGGCGCTCGGGGCGCTGCACGCCTTCGCCGACGAGGGACTCCGGGTGCCCGACGACATCGCCGTGGTGGGGTTCGACGACGTCCCCGAGGCGGCGCACTTCACGCCGCCGCTGACCACCGTGCGGCAGGACTTCCGGGCGATGGGGGAGCGGGTGCTCGACACCGTGAAGGCGCTCATCGAGGGGGAGCCCCGCGACGAGACGCTGCTCGCGCCCGAGCTCGTGGTGCGCCGGAGCGCGTAGCGCCCGCGCGCCGCGCGCCGCGCCGCCGCGCCGAGCGCCCGCCGCGCCGTGCCGCCGCGCCGCCGTCGCGCCGCCGAGATCGCACTTCGGCACCCGACGTTCCGGCGGAACCACGCCGAAGTGCGATCTCACGGAACAACACGGAACAACACGGAACAACACGGAACAACACGGAACACCAGGGCGGCGCCCCTCGCACGGTGCGAGGGACGCCGCCGGCGAGCCGACCCGACCGTCAGCCCTTCAGCGCGCCCGACGACAGGCCGGCGACGTAGAACCGCTGCAGCCCGACGTAGAGCGCGATGCACGGGATCATCGCCACCACCGACCCGGCGACCAGGTTCCCGTACGACACCTGCCCGTAGGCGCCGGTCTGCAGGTTGAGCAGCGCGACCGGCAGCGTGTAGAGCGAGTCCTTCGTCAGGAAGGTCAGCGCTCCGAGGAACTCCGTCCACGACGCCAGGAACGCGTAGAGCGCGGCGGTCGCGGCGCCCGGTAGCAGCAGCGGGCGGAGCACCGACACGACGACCCGGAAGCGCGAGGCGCCGTCGACGAACGCCGAGTCCTCGAGCTCGGTCGGGATCGACTCGAACGCGTTCCGCATCACGAACACCCCGAACGGCAGGTTCACCGTCGTGTAGAAGAGCACGAGCCCGAGCAACGAGTTCGTGAGCTTCATCGCGTTCAGCTCGAGGTACAGCGGCGTGAGGATGGCCTGGAACGGCACCATCATCGTCAGCAGCACGAGCCCGAACACCACGCCGGACCCACGGAACCGGAAGCGGGCGAACCCGTACCCGGCCATCGTCGCGATCACCGCGGTCAGGACGGCGGTCGCGATCGACACGATCAGCGAGTTCACGACGCCGGTGAGCAGGTGCGACGACGAGCTGAACACGGCGGCGAAGTTCTGCCAGCCGAGCTGGAAGAACGTCGCCGGGTCGGCGGCCTGCGTGATGACGGCCTCGGACTGGAACGCCCGCAGGATCGACCAGATGAGCGGGACCCCGAACACCAGCGCCGACCCGACGCCGGCGATGACGTAGAGGGTGCGCTTCACGGCGGTGTCCCGCGGGTGCCGGACGCTGCCCTGGTGGTGGCGTCGCCGACCACCGTCTCCGGTGGTGGTGAGCGTGCGGGTGGACAGGTCCGGAGCGAGGCCGGCCCGGGAGGTCGTGGTGCTCATGGCTCAGTCCTTCTCTCGCAGTGCCCAGAACTGGAACACCGTGACGGCGGCGATGACGACGACCAGGGCGATGGACTCGGCGGTCGCGGCGCCGAGCTGCAGGTTCACGAAGCCGCGGTTGTAGATCGCGTTGACGATCGTCGTGGTCTCCGTCCCCGGCCCGCCCTGGGTCAGGATGTAGAACTGGTTGAACGCCAGCAGGGACCCGATCACCGAGATGATGACGCTGAGCGCCACCGTCGACCGGATCATCGGGAGCGTGATGAGCCGCTCGGTCTGCCACCAGGACGCGCCCTCGAGCTGCGCGGACTCGTACACCTCGTCGGGGATGCCCTGCATCGCCGACATGAGCAGCACCATCGTCAGCCCGGAGACCGCCCAGACGACCAGCACGCAGATCAGCAACGTCGCGAGCGGGCCGTTCACGAGCCAGGCCGTGCTGCCGTCGGTGATCCCGAGCCAGCGGAGCACCATGTTCACGGCACCGGAGTTCGGCTGCGCCTCGAGCACGAGCATGAACGACAGCGTGGTCAGGCCCACCACGTACGGCAGGAAGAACACCGTCCGCAGCAGGGTGCTCCCACGCCGCCGTGCCCGGATCAGCACGGCGAGGAAGTAGCCGAGCGCCAGGATCGGCACCGTCACGATCGCGGTGTACAGCAGCGTGTACCCGATGGCGTGCACGAACGTCGGGTCCTGGAACAGGGTGAGGTAGTTCTGCAGCCCGATGAACCGGTACGGGCCGATCAGGGGCCAGTTCGTGAACGAGATGTAGAGCGCGAACAGGAGCGGCACGAGCACGAACACCGCGACGAACAGGATCGCCGGCGCGACGAGGACCGCCCCGGTGCGCGGCGGGTGGGTGAGCGAGTTGCGGGACGGGCCGCGGCCGCGGCCGACGGTGGGCCGGCCGGCACCGGTCCGGCCGGGTGCGGCCCGGCTGGCGGAGCGCCGGGTGGAGATGGTCGACATGACGTGCACCTCTCTGTGCAACAAACGAGCGAACGAGCGACGGACGGTCAGGCCTGGACCTGGTCGAGGATGCGGGTGTAATCCGCCTGCGCCGTCTTCATCGCGGCGGCCGTACCGGACCCGAACACCGCCTCGCGGAACATCGCGAAGTAGGGCGACGACGGCTGGTTGTTGAGCAGGTTGTACGCCAGCGTCTGCGGTGCGTACCCCTTGTCGATGGCGTCGAGCGGGCCGAACGCGAGCGGGTACTTCTTCCGGTACGCCGGCGTTGCGGCATCCGAGCGGGTGGGGAAGTACCCGCCGTCCGGCAGCGCCTGCTGCTGCTGCAGCCCGTTCGCGTACTGCATGAACGCCCAACCGCCGGACGGGTTCGCCGCCCCGTTCGGGATGCACATGTTGTCGCCGCCGTCGAAGAACGACCGCTTGCCGTCCCACGAGGGGATGAGCACGGTCTGCATCTTGGCCCGCATCGCCTTGGTCGCAGCGGGCACGGTCGCGCCGTACGACGTGGGGAAGATCCCGACCTTGCCGGCCCGGAAGTCGGCGCCCCACGTGGTGCCGGCGTCGGAGTACGTCGCCTTCGAGAGCACGCCGTCCTTCCACATCTGCCGGTAGAACTCGAGCATCCGTTCGAGGGCCTCGTTGCCGGTGATGTTCGCCTGCTGCTTGCCGACCTCGCCGGACATCATGTCGACGCCGGTCGCCCAGACGTGCGGCTGGGTGACGAAGCCGATGATGCCCGCCGCGTTGCCGGAGATCGACCACCCGTAGACGTCGTCGCCGGTCTTCCGGATCGCCTTCGCCGCGGCGAGCAGCGAGTCGAGGTCCTTCGTCGAGTCCTCGACGTCGAGCCCGGCCTGCTCGAACAGCTCGGTGTTCACGAACAGCTGCGAGTTGTCGGCCAGGTACGGCAGCCCGTAGTACCGGTCGCGGTACTCGAGCAGCCGCAGGTGGCCGGGGGAGATCGCGTCGAAGTAGTCGAGTCCCTTGACGACGTCGGTCAGGTCGGCGAACGCCTCGCGGAAGATGAACAGCTGCGAGTTGATGTCGTCGATGTCCACGACGTCCGGCGGCTCACCGCCGCGGATCGCGGTCGCGAGCTTCGTCACGTACTGCCCGTCGGGCACCGGGGTGAGCTCGACCTGCAGCTTCGGGTTCGCCTTGTTGAAGCCGGCGACCGCCGCCGTCAGGCCGGCCTGGGTCGCCGACCGGCACCAGACGTGCACGGTGCCGGTCGCGTTCCGGCCGAACGACGCCACCTTCGCGTCCACCTTGGGCAGCGTGCCGGAGCACGCCGTCAGGGTGAGGGCCGCCCCGCCGGCGAGACCGCCGACGAGGAACGCTCTGCGCAGCATCACGTCACCGCGCCAGCGGGAGCCAGACGCGCATCGGCGCGGCTCCGCGGTTCGCCCAGGCGTAGTACGGGACCGCCGTCGCGGTGACGGCCTGGAGGCCCGTGGCGGGGTCCGAAGCGCCAGCCACGTCGTCGACGCTGGTGGCGTCCACGGCGCGATCCGCGCCTCCCGGCCCGTCCAGACGCCGGTACGGCCACGCTGCCTGCGCGTGCTCGGCAGGGGCGTGCCCCTGGATCCGCAACGTGACCACGCCGTCGAGGAGTCCGTCCTGGCGCTCCTCGGTGATCGGCGCGTCCGCGTCGACCGTCAGGTCGTCGACCGTGAAGCCCTGCTGGTCCGCCTGCTCGACCGCGTACACCAGCGGGCCGCGCTCGATCGCGACCTGCCCGCGGGCGGCGTCGATGCGAGTGTCGGCGACGTACCGGTGCGGCGTGGTGTCGAACGCGAGCTCGACGGTGTCGCCGGCGGTCCACTCGCGGTCGATGACGTGGAGCGTGCCCGCTGCAGGACTCGCGTCGCCGCCGGCGCCCGTGACCGTCGTCGTGTCCGACCACGCCGGGATGCGGAGGCCGAGCGCGAGCGGGCCGTCCTCGGTGACCGTGACGACCACGCGGCCGTCGTGCGGGTAGCCCGTCTCGACGCGCACCGGCCCGAGGTCTGCCGTCGCGTACTGGTGGATCTGCAGCCCGCCGTCGGTCGCGGTCGCGAGGTAGCCGTCGAGGCTCGCGAACGTCCGCATGATGTTCGGCGGGCAGCACGCGCAGTCGAACCAGCCGCGACGCCCATGCGCGGGGGAGCGGTTCTCGTCCTGGTGCGCGTGGTCACGCTGCTGGAGCGGGTTAACGTAGAAGTACTCGGTGCCGCCCAGGCTGACGCCCGCGAGGAACGCGTTGTAGAGCAGGCGCTCGATCGCGTCGGCGTAGACCGGCTTGCCGGTCGCGAGCAGCAGGCGCCAGGCCCACTGGACGCCACCGATCGCGGCGCAGGTCTCGGCGTAGCCGCGGTCGGTCGGGAGCTCGTACGGGTCGCCGAACGCCTCCCAGTCCCAGCGTGCGCCGAGGCCGCCGGTGATGAACGCCTTCGTCGCCATCATGTCGGCGAACTGGCCCTCGCTCGCCGCCAGCAGCTCGGTGTCGCCGGTCTCGATCGCGACGTCCACCGCACCCGCCGCCAGGTACACGGCGCGGACGGCGTGCCCCTCGACGGTCGTGGCCTGCCGGCTCGGCACCCGGTCGGAGAAGTACGTCGGCTCGCCGCCGGCGCGCTCGATGATGCCGTGGCCGCGGGCGTCGACGAACCAGTGCGCCAGCTCGAGGTAGTCGCGGTTGCCGGTCTCGCGGTAGAGCTCGACGAGGCCCATCTCGACGACGGGGTGCCCGTCGATGTCGGTCGTCTTGCCGTCGCCCTCGCCGAACGTCCGGACCAGGTGGTCGGCGTTCTTGATCGCGACCTCGAGCAGGCCGGTGTCGCCGGTCGCACGGTGCTGGGCCACGGCCGCCTGGTACAGGTGCCCGGCGCAGTACATCTCGTGGCTCCACTTGAGGTCCGTGTACCGCTCGCCCTTCCCCCGGATCTGCTGCACGGAGTCGAGGTAGCCGTCGTCGGCCTGCGCCTGGGCGTAGAGGGCGGTGACCTCGCGCTGGAGGTCGAGCAGGTCCTCCGACGGCGCGCGGCCGTACTCCCACGCCACGGCCTCGAGCCACTTCGTCACGTCGGAGTCCATGAAGATCGGGCCGGTGGCCTCGCCCTCCTCGAGCCCGGCGGCGATCCGGAGGTTCCGGAAGTTCCCGGCCGTCTCGAGCAGCGCGTACCCGCCGCGGACCGCATCACGGCCGTTGCGCTCCTGCCGGAGGGCCCAGAAGCCGCCGGTGATCCGGGCGTCGCCGGTCGGCAGTGGCCGGAGCGTGAGGTGGGCGTCGGCGGTCGGGAGGACCGGCGTCGCGGTCTGCGCACGGCTGTCGGTCGCGAGCGTGGTGGTCATGTCGCCTCCTTGCGATGTGACTGGGGCCGTTCCGGTGTCCGCCGTTCGTGCAGCGTTCGGAAAACGGTTTCTGCGGTGGACAGTACGACACCGACCGCCGGGGCGCAAGTGTCCGATTGCTGTTGTGCGTATGCTCATCCACACGCCACTCGATCCGGAAAGGAGCTTGCCGTGACCCTCGAACGCAGCTCCCTCGACCGTGCCGCGCAGCCCGTCCGGATCACCGACGTCGCGGCGCTCGCCGGGGTGTCGATCGGCACCGCGTCGAAGGCGCTCAACGGCACCGGCCAGCTCCGCGACGCCACACGACTCCGGGTGAAGGAGGCCGCCGAGAAGCTCGGGTTCGTCGGCGACGCCCGGGCGCGGGCGCTCTCCTCCGGCCGGACCTACACCGTCGGCATGATCACCACCGACTCGTTCGGCCGGTTCTCGATCCCGGTGCTGCTCGGCGCCGAGGACGCGCTGTCCGCCGGCCAGATGGCCGTGCTGCTCTGCGACACCCGCGACGACCACGTGCGCGAGACGCACTACCTCCGCTCGCTCGCCGCCCGCGGGGTCGACGGCATCATCGTCACCGGACGCTCGGCCGACCCCCGCCCACCGATCGACGCGGCGATGCCCGTCGTCTACGCGTTCACGCCGTCGACCTCGGCGTCGGACGTGTCGATCACCCTCGACGACTCGGCGGGCAGCGCGGCCGTCGCCTCCCACCTGCTGACGCTCGGGCGCTCGCGGGTCGCCATCGTGACCGGGCCCGAGCGGCACCGTTCCGCCGAACGTCGAGTCGCGGGGGCGGTGTCGGTGCTCGGGTCGCGGGTCGTCGCTCCGCCGATGTACGGCGAGTGGACGGAGCGGTGGGGGCGCCAGGCGGTCGACGTGCTGGCGCGGGGATCGGTGGACGTCGACGCGATCGTGTGCGGGAGCGACCAGATCGCCCGCGGCGTGTGCGACCGGCTGCGGGAGCTCGGTCGGTCCGTGCCGGAGGACGTCGCCGTCACCGGGTTCGACGACTGGGACGTGATGGCGCTCGCGAGCCGTCCGCCGCTCACCACGGTGGACCTGCGGCTCGAGGAGCTCGGCCGGGTGGCGGGGCAGGCGCTGCTGAGTCTCATCGACGGGGGACCGGCGGCGTCGGCCGCGGTCACCCCGACCCTGGTCGTCCGCGAGAGCACCGTCGGCGCGTAGGCCGGGCCGCGCGAGGTCGTGCGCGGGGCCGTCCGGGCGTCGCGCGGGGTCGCGCCTCGGGTCGAGGTCGCACGACATGCCGCGTGCACGTCGTCGAAGTCGCACGAAGTGCCGCCGTGCGAGCTGGCGGGCGGCACTTCGTGCGACCTCGCGGGACGTGAGCGGCGTTTCGTGCGACCTCGCGGGCTCGGGTGGGCGGCACTTCGTGCGACCCGCGAGCCGCATTGCGGGAGTGAGCGCTCACGTGCCAGGATGTGAGCGCTCACGGGGACGACGAGGTCTGGGAGGACTGCATGAGCGACGACCGCCGACACCAGGTCGAGGACGGCCGCACCACGCTCGGCATCGAGCTCGGCTCCACGCGCATCAAGGCGTGCCTGGTGGACGAGGACCTCGTGCCCATCGCCGCCGGCTCGCACGAGTGGGAGAACGAGTTCGTCAACGGCCGCTGGACCTACTCGCTCGACGCCGTCGAGACCGGACTCCGCGCCGCCTACGCCGCCCTCGTCGCCGATGTCGAGGCGCAGTACGGCGTGACCCCGACGACGTTCCGCGCCGCCGGCGTGAGCGCCATGATGCACGGCTACCTCGCGTTCGACGCCGAGGACGACCTGCTCGTGCCGTTCCGGACCTGGCGCAACACCTCGACCGGCCCGGCAGCCGAACGGCTCAGTGACGCGCTCGGGTTCAACATCCCGCTCCGCTGGTCGGTCGCGCACCTGTACCAGGCCGTCCTCGACGACGAGCCGCACGTGCCGCAGATCGCCGGCATCACCACGCTCGCCGGGTACGTGCACCGCCGGCTCACCGGCCGCGACGTCCTCGGCGTCGGCGACGCGAGCGGCGTCTTCCCGATCGACAGCAGCCCCGCTGACAGCGGCCCCGGCGACCCCGGCACGCGCGACTTCGACACCGAGATGCTCGCCGTCACGCAGGACCTGCTGGGCGACGCCGTGCCGGACCTCCGCGCGCTCCTGCCCGAGGTCCTCGTCGCCGGGGACGACGCCGGCACCCTCACCCCCGAGGGCGCCGCGTGGCTCGACCCGACCGGATCGCTCCGCCCCGGCGTCCCGCTCTGCCCGCCGGAGGGCGACGCCGGCACCGGCATGGTCGCGACGAACGCCGTCGCACCGCGGACCGGCAACGTCAGCGTCGGCACGAGCATCTTCGCGATGGTCGTCCTCGAGCAGCCGCTCGGGTCCGCGCACGAGGAACTCGACGTCGTCACCACCCCGTCCGGTGACGCCGTCGCGATGGTGCACTGCAACAACGGCGCGAGCGAGATCGCGAGCTGGGCACGGGTCTTCGGACGCTTCGCCGAGGCATCGGGCAGTCCGATGGCGACGGACGACGTGTTCCGGGTCCTGCTGGACGAAGCCGAACACGCCGACCCCGACGCAGGCGGGCTGCTCTCCTTCAACTACCTGGCGGGCGAACCCGTCACCCACGTCGAGGACGGCCGGCCCCTGCTGCTCCGCACCCCCGACGCGCGCTTCACCCTCGGCAACCTCGTGCGTTCCGAGGTGCACGGTGCGTTCGCCACCCTCGCGATCGGCATGGACGTGCTGCACGGGGAGCAGGTGCAGGTCGACCGGATGACCGCGCACGGCGGACTCTTCCGGACGCCCGGCGCCCCGCAGCAGCTGCTCGCCGCGGCACTGCGGGTCCCCGTCGCGCTCGAGGAGACCGCGGGCGAGGGCGGTGCCTGGGGCATCGCCGTGCTCGCCGCGTACCTCGAGCACACCGAGCACCACCTCGCCGACTTCCTGGCGGACAGCGTCTTCGGCGGGGACACGGTCCACGTCGCGGACCCCGAGCCGCGCGACGTCGAGGGCTTCCAGACGTACCTCGGCCGGTACCGCGCTGCGCTGCCCGTCCAGACCGTGGCGGCAGCGGCGACCCGACCAGACGCGACCGGAACCGGTGCGGCAGCCGCCCCCGGCGCCGACGCGACCACGACCCGAGGCGAGGGGACGGCGGGAGCCGAGCCGCGCCTCCCGGCAGAGCAGGAAGTGACCAGATGACCAGCGCAACCGACCCCGACACCCAGCGGGCCGTCGCGGCCACCCGTGAACGCGTCGCCCGCCTGCACGGCGAGCTCGTCCGCTACGGCCTGGTCATCTGGACCGGCGGCAACGTCTCCGAGCGCGTGCCCGGCACGGACCTGTTCGTCATCAAGCCGAGCGGTGTGTCGAGCGACGACCTGACGCCGGAGAACCAGGTCGTCTGCACGCTCGACGGCGTGCCCGCCGACGGTTGGGGCAACGAGCACGGACCGAGCTCCGACACCGCTGCGCACGCCCACGTGTACCGGAACATGCCCGAGGTCGGCGGCGTCGTCCACACCCACTCGACGTACGCGACGGCCTGGGCCGCGCGAGCGGAACCCATCCCGTGCGTGATCACCGCGATGGCCGACGAGTTCGGCGGGCCGATCCCGGTGGGACCGTTCGCGATCATCGGCGACGACTCCATCGGCCACGGCATCGTCGAGACGCTGACCGGCCACCGATCCCGCGCGGTCCTCATGCAGAACCACGGCGTCTTCACGATCGGCAAGGACGCGAAGGACGCCGTCAAGGCCGCCGTGATGTGCGAGGACGTGGCGCGCACCGTGCACATCGCGAAGCAGGGCGGCGAGGTCGTCCCGATCGCACCAGCAGACATCGATCGACTCTTCGATCGCTACCAGAACGTCTACGGACAGAACCCCGAAGGAGCCATGCAATGACGCAGGAGACCACCGTCGAGACACTGGCGGGCTACGAGGTCTGGTTCCTGACGGGGAGCCAGGGGCTCTACGGCGAGGAGACCCTCCGCCAGGTCGAGGAGCAGAGCAAGCAGGTGCACGCGGAACTGGCCGCGGCGCTGCCCGTGAAGCTCGTCTGGAAGCCCGTCCTCAAGGACGCCGACGGCATCCGCCGCGCCCTCATCGAGGCGAGCGCCGACGACAAGGTCATCGGCGTCACCACGTGGATGCACACCTTCAGCCCCGCGAAGATGTGGATCGGCGGCCTGCAGGCACTCACGAAGCCGCTGCTGCACCTCCACACGCAGGCGAACGTCACGCTGCCGTGGGCGGACATCGACTTCGACTTCATGAACCTCAACCAGGCCGCGCACGGCGACCGTGAGTTCGGCTACGCCCTCGCGCGCCTCGGCGTCCGGCACGCCACGGCCGTCGGCCACGTGTCCGACCCCCGGGTGCAGC
The DNA here is from genome assembly GCF_001865065.1 of Curtobacterium sp. MCBA15_008. Lineage (GTDB taxonomy): Bacteria > Actinomycetota > Actinomycetes > Actinomycetales > Microbacteriaceae > Curtobacterium. Next base: position 19,498 of record NZ_MJGN01000008.1, read on the forward strand.
AGCGTGTCGCGAACTGGACCCGTGCCGCCGCCGGTGCCGCCGCCGTCCGCGAGTTGAAGCTGACCCGTTTCGGCGACAACATGCGCTACGTCGCCGTCACCGAGGGCGACAAGACCGAGGCCGAGATCGAGCTCGGCGTGCAGGTCAACACGTGGGCCGTCAACGAGCTCGCGGCAGCGGTGGAAGCCGCCTCGGACCACGAGATCGACGCGCTGCTCGCCACCTACGACGCGTCCTACGACCTCGTACCGGAACTCCAGGAGGGGGGCGAACGCCGAAGCGCGCTCCGCGATGGCGCCGCGATCGAGATCGGCCTCCGCACCCTGCTCGCGCAGAACGGCAGCGCCGCGTTCACCACGAACTTCGAGGACCTCGGCTCGCTCAAGCAGCTGCCGGGCCTGGCCGTGCAGCGCCTGATGGCCGACGGCTACGGCTTCGGCGCCGAGGGCGACTGGAAGACGGCGGTCCTGGTCCGCGCGATGAACGTCGCGGGCGCCGGCCTGCCCGGTGGTGCGAGTCTGATGGAGGACTACACCTACGACCTCACCCCGGGCGCCGAGAAGATCCTCGGTGCCCACATGCTCGAGGTCTCGCCCACGCTCACGACGACGAAGCCGACGCTCGAGATCCACCCGCTCGGCATCGGCGGCAAGGACGACCCGGTCCGCCTGGTCTTCACCGCCGACCCCGGCGAGGCCGTCGTCGTGGCGCTCTCCGACACCCGCGACGGCTTCCGCCTCACCGCGAACGTCGTCGACGTGGTGCCCCCGACCGCGGCGTTGCCCAAGCTGCCCGTCGGCCGTGCCGTCTGGGAGCCGCGTCCGTCCTTCCCGGTCGCCGCCGAGGCCTGGCTCACCGCCGGCGCCGCCCACCACACCGTGATGACGACCGCCGTCGGCCTGCAGGTCGTCGAGGACTTCGCCACCATGGTGGGTACCGAGTTCCTCGTCATCGACGAACACACCACCGCTCGCGGGTTCCGCGACGAGCTGCGTCTCCAGCAGACGTGGCACCGTCTCGACCGCGGCTTCTAGGAGTCAGGACCCCACGATGAGCGACGTGATCGCGGCCGAGCGCACGCGGACGAACTGGGCGGGCAACGTCACCTACCGGGCGTCCGGTCTGGCGCGTCCGACGTCGGTGGCCTCGTTGCAGGAACTGGTCGCCTCGACCCCGCGCCTGACGGCGCTCGGCTCGCGTCACTCGTTCAACACCATCGCCGACACCGACGCGGTCCAGGTCTCGCTGGCAGACCTGCCGCCAGTGCTCGACATCGACACGTCGCGTCGCGTGGTCCGGGTCGCCGCCGGGATGATCCACAGTCAGGTGGCGGCCGGCCTGGAGGCACGTGGCTGGGCCCTCGCGAACCTCGCGTCCCTGCCGCACATCTCCACGGCCGGGGCGGTCGCCACCGGCACGCACGGATCCGGTGTGCGCAACCCGTCCCTCGCGCAGGCGGTGGTCGGCCTCGAGGTCGTCCGGGCCTCCGGCGACCTGGTGCGGGTCGATGCGTCGACGGCGGACGGTGCGCTCGACGCCCACCGTGTGGCACTCGGGGCGCTCGGTGTCGTCACCGCCGTGGAGCTCGCGATCGAGCCGACGTTCCAGGTCGCCACGACCGTGCACCTCGACCTGCCGTGGGAGGCCGTCGCCGAGCACTTCGACGAGATCGTGTCCGACGCGTACTCGGTGTCGATGTTCACGTCGTTCGACGACCGGGGCGCCCGGCAGGTCTGGGTGAAGCAACGCGTCGACGAGCCGGCGCCGGCCGTGGACCTCGTCGCGCTCGGCGCCCGCCCCGCCACCGGCCCCGTGCACCCGGGGGAGAACGACCCCGCCGGCGTCACGGAGCAGGGCGGTGTCCCCGGGCCGTGGTCCGAGCGGCTGCCGCACTTCCGGTCGTCGTTCACCCCGTCGACCGGTGCCGAGATCCAGGCGGAGTACCTGATCCCCGCAGCCTCGGCCGTCCCCGCCCTGCAGGCCCTCCGCCCGCTCCGCGAGCTGTTCGCCCCGATCCTCATCGCAGCCGAGGTCCGGACGATCGCGCCGGACACCGCGTGGCTCGCGCCGTCGTCGGGCCGGCAGTCGGTCGGGATCCACTTCACCTTCCGCCGGGACGCCGAGGCAGTGGCCGCCGCGGTCGCGCGGATCGAGGACGTCCTCGCGCCGTTCGACGCCCGGCCGCACTGGGGGAAGGTGTCGGCGACGAGCGTCGAGCGCCTGCACGAGGTGTACCCGAGGCTGTCGTCGTTCGCGGCGCTCGCGCGGGACCTCGACCCCACCGGGCGGTTCCGGAACCTGTTCCTCGCGCGTGTGCTCGCCTGAGGCCGGAGCGCGGTTCACAGCACATCCGGATGGGATCTCGGGGTGGCACACCGCGTCGTCCCTGAGCGTCCACATGTGAGGACGCAAAGGTCGGGGCATGGCGAACCTCAACCGCATCCTCGGCATGGCCTCGAAGGTCATCGACAAGCAGCTCCAGAAGCGCGGGCAGGGTGACGGCGCGCCTGGCTCCGGTCCGCAGCAGGGTGGCTCACAGCAGGGTGGCTCCGACTGGCGGGACATCGTCCGGACGGCGGCGGACCGGCTGACCGGCGACGACCGTGGGCAGCAGCAGCAGCAGGCGCAGCAGCGGCCGCCGCAGCCGCAACAGCAGTACGGCCAGCCGGTGTCGGGCCACCAGCCGGCGCCCGGCCAGCCCGCGCCCGGCCAGCCCGCGCCTGGTCGGTACGGTCAGTCGCAGTCGGGTGGGTCCGTCGACTCGGACAAGGTCGCCCTGGCGAAGTACGACTACCTCCTCCGCACCTCGTCCCCGGACCAGCTCGAACAGGTCCACCACGACGCCTTCGCCCGCCTGACCCCGGCGCAGCGCCAGCAGGTACGGAACCGGCTCAACTCCGAGCTCCCGCCGCACGAGCACCTCCGCGACGACTCGGCCGGCGGGATGGCCCGCGCGATGACCCGCGGCGAGGTCGCACGTCCGGGACTCATCCGACGCGTCCTCGGCGGCTCCGGCTCCGGCTCCGGTCGCGGCGGCGGTCGTGCCGGCGGCGGTCGCGGTGGCGCGTTCGCCGGCGGTGCCGCGGTCGGTGCCGGAGCGATGGCGCTCGGGGGTCTCGGTGTGGCCGTGGCCGGTGGGGCCGTGCTGAGTGCTGCGGCCGGACCCGTGTTGGCCGAGGCGGCGAACGTCGGTGTCGACTTCGAGGGAATCGCCTCGGGCATCGGCGACCTCGGCCTCGCCGACCTCGGCGGTGGCATCGAGGGGCTGGCGGGCGAGGGGGAGCAGCTCCTCGGGGGCTTCGGCGAGCAGTTCTCCGGGCTGGGGGAGCAGGCATCGGGCCTCGGCGAGCAGGCGTCGAACCTCGGCAACGACTTCCTCGGCGGCCTCTTCGACCGTTGACCTCGGTGGCGGATGGAGCGCCCCCACATCGCTCGTCGCGGTGCGGGGGCGCCCGTGTCCCTAGGCCTTGCGGATCAGGTCGAGCAGGAGCCGGGTGAGGTTCACGAGCAAGCTCGCGATCCCCAACCACAGCGCCTGGCGCCTGGTCCGGCCGTCGTCGTCTCGCGACATCGATGACCTCCTTGTGTCGTCGCCGGCTGACACGAGGAGCTTCGACCGAGGGATGCGGAGCCGAGCGGGCTCGGCTACCATCGGTTCCGAGCGATTGACTCGGGATGGTCACTGCATCCCTTGGCTTCCACTCGGAAGGCAAATCGAGGCCCGGAAACTGTTCCTGCAGTTCCGGGCCTCGCTCATTCGCCCAGGTCGTGCTCCGGCGGGTGACACGACCACGAGCAGCCTACGACGAACTGTTCGCTGGTACGTCGTATTCCACCAGGTGGTTCCTCGCCAAACTCCGTGCGGACGCATCGGGAATAGCGGGACGTCGCCCAGGACTTGGACCGTTACGTCGTGCGACGTCCGTCGCGCGCAGGATTCGGACGGGCGACCACCGCGGTGTCAGGATGGACGCCGCCCGGTGCCCCGAACCCGCGGTCCCGCAGCGACCGTCGCCGGTCGACACCACACCCCTTCCCCACGAGGAGCAGCATCGTCATGAGACGCCCCAAGCGCCTGACCATCACCGCGGCGGTCGCCGCAGCAGCAGCACTGGTGCTCACCGGCTGCTCGGGCGGGGGATCCTCGGACGACGCCTCGAGCGGCACGAGCAAGGGCGGCACGCTCAACGTCCTGACGACCGCCACCGCGGTGCACCTCGACCCCGCGACGAGCCAGAACCTCAACATCACGACGCTCGGCCTCGTGCTGCGTCGTCTGACCGCGTGGGACGTCGAGCCCGGCAAGACGGCGAAGGTCGTCCCGGACCTGGCGACGAACACCGGCGACTCGAGTGACGGCGGCAAGACCTGGACCTACCACCTGAAGAAGGGGCTGGAGTTCCAGGACGGCAAGGCCATCACCACGAAGGACATCAAGTGGGGCATCGAGCGCTCGTTCGCGCCGACCCTCACCGGTGGCCTGAGCTACCACAAGTCGCTCCTCGTCGGCGGTGACTCGTACAAGGGTCCGTTCGACGGCAAGACCCTCGACAGCATCGAGACTCCCGACGACTCGACGATCGTCTTCAAGCTCAACGCGGCCTACGGCGACTGGCCGTGGATCGTCTCGATGCCGGCGTTCGCTCCGGTCCCCGAGGGCGACGGCACCGACACGGGCGCCTACGACACCAAGCCGGTCGCGTCCGGCCCGTACCAGGTGCAGTCGAACACGCAGGGCTCGCAGATCACCTTGGTCCGGAACAAGTCGTGGAGCGCGAAGACGGACGACGTCCGCACCGCCGGCCCGTCGAAGGTCGTCTTCAAGGAGAGCCAGGACCCGTCGACCGTCACGCAGACGCTCATCGCGGACAACGGCGACGCGAAGGACTCCTTCGGCGCGACCTACCTCGGCGCAGCCGAACTGAACCAGGTCCGGTCGAACCCGGCCGCCCAGGACCGCCTCGCCACGTCGAAGGCCGGCCCGATCAACTACCTGGCGATCAACACGCAGAAGGGCTCGCTCAAGGAGCTCAAGGTCCGTCAGGCCCTGCAGTACGCGGTCGACAAGAAGTCGTACCGGATCGCCGCGGGCGGTGCCCTCGCCGGGACCTACGCCTCGACCCTCATCACGCCGGGGATCGCCGGTCGCCAGCAGTACGACCTGTACGAGCCCGGTGCCACGGGTGACGTCGCCAAGGCGAAGAAGCTCCTGCAGGAAGCAGGCGTCTCGGACCTCAAGCTGACGCTCGCCACCCAGAACGACTCGGCGAACCTGGCTGAGGCGCAGGCGATCCAGGCGGGTCTCAAGCGCGCTGGCATCACGGTGACGCTGAAGCCGTACGACATCGACTCGTTCTACACGGCGACCACGGACGGCTCCGACTTCGACCTCGCGATGTTCAGCTGGCAGCCCGACTTCCCGAGCGCCAACGCCAACATCCAGCCGCTCTACGACTCGTCGCAGATCGGAGGGGGCGGCTACAACGTCTCGAAGTACAGCAACCCCGAGGTGGACGCCCTCATCGACCAGGCGAGCGGCACCGTCGACCAGAAGGACGCGCAGAAGCTCTGGGCCGAGGCGGACAAGAAGATCATGGAGGACGCCCCGATCGTCCCGCTGACCTACGCGAAGCAGTCCTTCCTGGCCGGCTCGAACGTGCAGAACTTCCAGATCGCTGACTTCCCGGCGTACCCGAACTACCTCAAGGTCACGCTCGCGAAGTGAGTTCTCCGCTGCTCGAGGTCGAGGGGCTCCGCGTCGCGTTCGGCGACGCGGAGCCCGTCGTCCGTGACGTCTCCTTCTCGCTGACGCCCGGCCGCGTGCTCGCCCTGGTCGGCGAGTCCGGCTCGGGCAAGTCGGTCAGCGCCATGAGTGTGCTCGGACTGCTGCCGCCCGAGGCACACGTCTCCGGCAGCATCCGGTTCCGCGGCGAGGAACTCGTCGGCGCAACCGCCGACCAGCTCCGAGCCGTGCGCGGCGCGGGCATCGGGGTGGTCTTCCAGGAGCCGATGAACTCCTTTACGCCCGTGCTGTCGATCGGCACCCAGATCGCCGAAGCCGTCCGGGCCCACCCGACGGGCCTCCACCGTGCCGAGGTGTCGGCTCGGATCGACGAGCTGCTGCGCTCCGCGGGCCTCACCGATCCGGAGCGGATCCGGAAGGCGTACCCGCACGAGCTGTCCGGTGGGCAGCTGCAGCGCGCGATGATCGCGATGGCGCTGGCGGGCGACCCGGTCGCCCTCATCGCGGACGAGCCGACGACGGCGCTCGACGTCACCGTGCAGGCGGGGATCCTCGACCTGCTGCGCCGGCTCGGCCGCGAGCGCGGCCTCGCGGTGCTCCTCATCACGCACGACATGGGCGTGGTGGCGGACGTCGCCGACGAGGTCCTGGTGCTGCGACGCGGCGACCCGATCGAGCACGGGAGCGTCGCCGAGGTCTTCGCCCACCCCGCGGCCGACTACACGCGTCAGCTGCTGGCGGCCGTTCCGAGCCTGGAGGCGCGTGGCGGGTCCGAGACAGCGACAAACGAACCGTCGCTGGTCGCCGCTGCGGACGCGAGTCGCGCCTCCCGGCCGCTGGTCGCGCAGCTGCGCGACGTCGCCGTCCGGTACGGGCGTCGCGGCGAGCCGACCGTCTCGGGGGTCGACCTCGACCTCCACGCCGGCGGGACCGTCGGCCTGGTGGGCGAGTCGGGGTCCGGCAAGTCGACCATCGGACGTGCCCTCGCCGGCCTCGTGCCGGTGGTCGGGGGCTCGGTCGAGGTGGACGGCAGCGACCTCCGCACCGCTCGTGGCAAGCGCCTCCGCGAACTGCGCAGCCGCGTCGGCATCGTCTTCCAGGACCCGGCCTCGTCCCTCAACCCGCGGCAGACCATCGGGTGGAGCATCGCCGAGCCGCTCCTCGTGCACGACGCCGCGTCGGCGGACTCCCGCGCCGACCACGTCCGCGAGCTCCTCACCGCCGTGCAACTCGACCCGTCGTGGGCCGAGCGGTTCCCGCACCAGCTCTCCGGCGGACAGCGGCAGCGCGTCGCCGTCGCCCGTGCGCTCGCGCTCCGGCCGGCGCTGGTGATCGCGGACGAACCGACCTCGGCGCTCGACGTCACCGTGCAGGCCGCCGTGCTCGACCTGCTCTCCTCGCTGCAGCAGGACTTCGGGTTCGGCATGCTGCTCATCAGCCACGACCTCGCCGTCGTCCGGCAGCTCGCCGACGAGGTGGTCGTCCTCCGCGACGGACGCGTGGTGGAGCGCGGCACGACCGACGCGGTGCTCGACGACCCGCAGCAGGACTACACGCGCATGCTCCTCGCCGCAGCGCCCGTCGCCGACCCCGTGCGACAGGCTGCTCGCCGCGAGGCCTGGCGTGCATGGGAAGGAGTGGCCTCGTGACCGCCAACGTCGTCGACCGTCCGGTGTCGACCGCCGCGGCCCGGAGCACCGGGTTCCGCGCCGTCGTGCGCCGTGTCCGGAAGGACCGCTGGGCGGTCGCGTCCGCCGTCGTGATCGTCGTGTTCGTCGTCGTGGCCGTCGCCGCGCCGCTCATCGCCGCCGTGACCGGGGAGGATCCGTACGGCTACAACATCGACGCGCTGAACTCGTTCGGGGCGCCGAAGGGCGTCGGCGGCGGGATCAGCGCCGAGCACTGGTTCGGCGTCGAGCCGCTGACCGGCCGCGACCTGTTCGCGATCGTCACCTACGGCGCCCGGACCTCGCTCGGGATCGGACTGGCGGCGACCGTCGTGTCGATCGTGATCGGCGTGCTCGTCGGCGTCACCACCGGGTTCTTCGGCGGCTGGTACGACCGCGTGCTCTCCCGCGTGGTGGACGTCATCTTCGGCTTCCCGTCGCTGGTCTTCATGATCGCCCTCACCGCGATCGTGCCGACGTCGTTCCCGAAGCCCGTGCTGGTCGTCCTCGTCATCGGGTTCTTCGGGTGGCCGTCCGTCGCTCGTGTGGTCCGGGGACAGACGCTGTCGCTCGTGCACCGGAACTACGTCGTCGCGTCGACCGCGATGGGCGCCGGCCGGTGGCACGTGATCCGGACCCAGTTGCTGCCGAACCTCGCCGCGACGATCACCGTCTACGCGACGATCTCGATCCCGTCGATGATCGGGGCCGAGGCCGCGCTGTCCTTCCTCGCCGTGGGGGTGACCCCGCCGACGCCGTCGTGGGGCCGCAGCATCGGCGACGCCGTCGGGTGGGTGCAGACCGACCCGGCGTACCTGCTGTTCCCCGGCCTCGCACTGTTCCTGATCACCCTGGCCTTCAACGTGCTCGGTGACGCCCTGCGCGACGCCCTCGACCCACGAGGAGGGAACCGGTGAGCACCTTCCGCTTCATCGCCATCCGCGTCCTCGGCGCCGTCGTCGTGCTGTTCGTCGTCGCCGCCATCACCTACGCGCTGTTCATGCTCCTGCCGACGAACCCGGCACGGGCGATCTGCGACAAGCCCTGCACGCCCGACCGGCTGCGCGAGGTGCAGGCATTCCTCGGCACCGACAAGCCGTGGATCGCCCAGTTCGGCGCGTACCTCGGCGGGATCTTCGCCGGCCGGACGTTCGGTTCCGGTGCGTCCGTCATCGACTGCGCCGCACCGTGCTTCGGGTACTCGTTCCAGCTGCACGACAGCGTGACGAACCTGATCCTGACGCGCCTGCCCGTCACCGCGTCGATCGCGGTCGGCGCGGCCGTGCTCTGGCTCGTCGCCGGGGTCGCCGGGGGTGCGCTGTCGGCACTGCGCCGTGGCACCTTCGTCGACCGGGCCGTGATGACCGTCGCGGTCGCCGGGGTCTCCGCGCCCTCGTACCTGGTCGGGCTGCTCGGCATCCTGCTGTTCGGCTTCGTGCTCGGGATCCTGCCGACGAGCGGCTACGTGTCGTTCGCGGACGACCCGGTCGGGTGGTTCACGCACCTGATCCTGCCGTGGTGCGTGCTGGCGTTCATCAGCGCGGCGATCTACGCCCGGTTGACCCGTGGCGAGATGCTCGAGTCGATGTCGCAGGACTTCGTCCGGACCGCCCGCGCCAAGGGGCTGCGCGAACGCCAGGTCGTCGTGCGGCACGGGTTGCGGACCGCGATCCTGCCCGTGGTGACGCTGTTCGGGCTCGACCTGGGGTCGCTGCTCGGCGGAGCGGTCATCACCGAGAAGGTGTTCGCGATGCAGGGCCTCGGCGCGCTCCTCATCGACGCGGTGCACACGCTCGACCTGCAGGTCGTCGTCGGCTTCACACTGTTCTCGGCGCTGCTGATCGTCACCGCGAACGTGATCGTGGACGTGGTCTACGCGTTCGTCGACCCGCGGGTGCGTCGCCGGGCGTAGCGCTCGGGCCGGACGCGCGCCCGGATACCGCCAGCACAACCGAAGTCACCCCGAACCGTCCGATCGCGCGGTTCGGGGTGACTTCAGTTGTGCCGGACCCCGGTGGCACCGACGAACCGGTAGGCGGCGCCGTCGTCCGTGCGCTCGAGCACGCCGAGGTCGACCGCATCGCGCCGGACGATCGCCACGTCCTCGGCGAACATCGCGATGGCCGCGTTGAGCACGGCCTCGGGCACCGTGCGTGCGACGCCGAGGCGCTCGAACACGAGTCCGACGATCCGCACCGACAGCGGGTGTCGCTCGTCGTCCTTCACGGGCATGCGCGCGATCCGGTCGAAGGCGAGCAGCGCCGACGGTTCCTGCAGTCGTCGGAGGTCCTGCGCGGTCCGTCCGAGCAGCGGGGTGTCCGGCCCGTCGTCCCCGAGCCAGTCGAAGGCGGCGATGGCTGCCCGCGTCCGGTCGTCGAGGTCCGCGCCGCCCACGACCGCCGCGCGCAGCGTCGGACTGGCCAGCACGCCGACGGCCTGTCGTGCCCGCCCGATCGACTCGTGCAGCTCGGTCACGAACCCGCCGCCAGTCGATCGGGGTGCCACTTCGACCACTTCTCGCGGACGGCGTCGTCGATCGGCACCTCGAAGTGCCGGGCGACGAGCAGGATCTGCGCCAAGACGTCGGCGATCTCGTCGCGGAAGTCCTGCTCGAGTTCGTCGTCGGTGCGCCCCTTGCGACGCGCCTGCCCGGCCCGGGCGCGGAAGGCCTGCGTGAGCTCGCCGACCTCTTCCCCGAGCTTCAGGACGAACCACTCGTCGGTGCGGTCGATGCCGTGGCGCTCGGCGTAGAACGCCGAGACGGCCTCGACCTCGTCGCTCAGGTCCCGCACGTCCATCAGAAGTAGGTGATCCCGTGCGGCGTCCGCGGCGGCGTCAGCATCGCGCGGAGAAGCGCCGGCGCAGCCGCGTCCACGGAGCGGAGCAGTCCGGCCGCGGCCAGCGTGACCGGGCTCACCGACCCGATGAGCAGCGCACCCAGGTCGGCCACGTCGAGCTGGAGGTCGGAGCCAGCCACGTCGGCGTCGTCGGCGATGCGCGTGACGCGGCCCCGTGCCTCCTGGACGTCCAACCGGTACGTGCCGGCGGCGAACCCGAGTGCATCGGTGACCGCGAGGGTCAGCGACCCGTCGACGGCGTACGGGCGGGACGCGAGGACGGCCGGGACGTCGAGGACGCGCAGCCAGACGTGGTCCTCCTCGTGGTCGACGTCGTACGCGCGGTTGTCGCCGAGTGCCGCGACGATCGGGTCGTCGAGGCGTGAGCGGCTGTACTTGACGACGTCGTTGAGGTCGACCGAGAGCAGGAACTCCCACAGCGACAGGTAGGCGGCGTCGGTCGCGTAGACAAGGTCGACGACCTCGAGCGTGGTGTCGCCGTCACGGCTCTCCTTGACGCGCCAGGTGACGTAGCCGTCGACCTCGTCCGAGTCGTCGGGGCGGTGGACGGCGGCGCGGACGTCCTTCGCCGGTTCGCCCTCGCCGGTGCGGAGCCCCAGGGCCACGGGCCAGGTGCCGGCGTTCCGCACCATCGACCCGGGGGTGCGTGCGTCGAAGCGGTCGAAGACCGACCGGGCCGGACCGCCTGCGAGCCACGCGGGCGTGACGACGCTGACCGTGCCGGTCGTGGGCGCGAGGAAGGGCAGGGCACGGTCGCGGCGGACGCTGATCGCCCGCTCGCGGATCGCGCTGCCGAAGCCGAAGCGGCGGTAGATGGTGCCCTCGGACGCGGTGAGGGAGGCCATCGCGTACCCCTCGGCGACGCCGCGCTCGAGCGCGTGCGTCATCATCCGGCGGAGGATGCCACGGCGGCGCTCGGTCGGTCGGACCGTCACGGCGGAGATCGCCTGCGTGTCGATCGACGAGCCGTCACCCCAGCTCAGCGGCTTCCGGAACCACGCGAAGGTGCCGGCGGGCCAGGTCTCGTCGACCGAACCGGGAGCGGGCCGACGCACGTAGGCGCCCAGCCAGGTGTTGCCGTCCTCGACGAAGTGCTCGACCATGCGGGCCGCCGCTTCGTCACCGGGGTGCGTCTCGTGGAAGCCGAGTCCGACGGCCTGCATCCAGGCCTCGGTGTCGGCGTCCGGCGCACCCTGGCCGTCCGTGCCGGGCGCGAACTCGCGCAGGTCGTAGCGGTCGTCGAATGCCTCGTTGCTCACGGTCCGACACTATCGGGGAGCGCTGACGTCGTCGACGGATCCGGGTCGGCCGGGAGGCGCGGCTCGCCTCCGCCCGACAGGAGCGCCCCGGCACGGGCTCGCGTCCCAGGCGCCGGGTCGGCCCCGGCGGATCGGCTGACGTCGCGTCAGGCCCGCCGGAGCGTCTCGCTCGGGTACTCGCCGAACTGCTTCGCGTACGCGGCCGAGAACCGTCCGGCGTGCGCGAACCCCCAGTGCCGCGCGACGTCGGCCACGGCCGTCGCCGACGGTTCGCCGCGGACGAGTTCGGTGCGGATCCGGTCGAGCCGGACGGCGCGGATGTAGGCGTTCGGCGACATCCCGAGCACCCGCCCGAACGACGCCTGCAGGGCGCGGAGGCTGAGGTTCGCCAGGGCGGCGAGGTCGGTGCTCGTGATCGGCAGGTGTGCGTGCTCGTGGACGTACTCGACGACGTGCCGGATCCGTGCGTTGCGGGGCAGCAGCAGCGCGGAGGGGAAGTCCGCGGTGGCCTGGGGGTAGAGCTCGAGGAAGGAGACCGCGGCGAGCCTGCCCATCTCGGCCTGCAGCAGCGGCGAGGCAGCGCGGTCCATCGTCGTCGCCGAGATGAGGTGCACCGTCTGGCGCCACTGCCGCATCGCGGTGTCGCTCGGCTGTGCAGTGTGGTCGAAGCGGGTCCCGGCGACCGTGACCCCGCGCTCGGAGGCGACCTCGTCGACGGCGTGACGGTTGACCTGGACGAGCCGCTGGTCGTAGTCCCGGAAGTCGAACCGGAACGCCTGGTTCGGCCACATCTGGGGCCGACCCGCCTGCACGTGGAGCTCCTGTCGGCCGAGGTCGAGGATGCCGCTGCCCCGGGTGATCCACTGCACGACGAAGTCCTCGCCCGCGGGCATCTCGCCGGTCAGGCGTCCGTCGAACTGCACGGCCCGCAGGGTCATCGCGTCGTCGCCGGCCGCGGCGTACCGGTAGGTGAACGGCACGTCCGTGGTGTCCGCCGTCCACGAGATGCCTGCGTACGCGGCGGCCAGGGTCTCGCGGGCGCGCACGACGTCGTCGCCGCGTTCGTCGACGCGGATGCGAGCAGGCGGTTGGTCAGTCATCGGGCACCGCGGATCAGTGTCACATCCCGATGTACCCGAGGACGGTGGCTGTCCGGTAAGCGTCGCTCAGAACCGGTCGGCGCCGTCGTACACGGACATGAGCATCGCGGCCGCCGTCCGGGCCGTGCGCGCGGGGTGGACGACCCCGTGGATCGCGGCCTCGACCTGCGCGCCCTGCACGAGGAGGGTGAGGGCCGGCGCGAGGTGGGCGGGGAGCTCGGCGGCGTCGCAGAGCATCGCGATGTGCTGCTCGCACTGCCCGAGGTGTTCACCTGCGAGCCGGGCGATCAGGGGGTCGACACGACCGAGTTCGCCGTAGCCGTTGATGAACGCGCACCCCCGGTAGCCGTGGTCGGTGAAGCAGGTCTCGAGGTACCCGAACAGGGCGAGGATCTTGTCCCGCGGGTCCTGCTGGTGGGACTCGGCGTGCAGGAGTCCGTCCATCCACTCGCGGTGCCGGTACCGGAGGGCCGCCACGACGAGCTGCTGCCGCGACGGGAACGCTGCCTCGACGTCGGCGACGGTGATCCCCGCGCCGGACGCGATCCGTTCGATGGGCACCGAACCGACCCCCTCGGCGGTGAAGAGTGCGTCGGCGCTCACGACGACGGCCGCCTGCGCCGCGGAGAGCGCCGGAGCCGCGTCGGTGAGGGTCGCCGGCATCATGCGACGGTGTCGGACGACGAGCGGTCGGTCGACAGGGGAGCGGCGAGGGCGATCGTGCGGAAGTACACCAGGCGGTCCCAGGTCGCCCGGTGCTGGGCGGTGAGGGGATGCGGGTCCACGATGAGCACGGGCTAGGCGCCGGCGAAGAAGTCGGCGTACGAGGGGTCGACCGGCAGGCGCGAGCCGGGGGTGTTCGCGACCCGGGCGGCGACCATGGCGTCGAGCTCGGCCGGGGGCGTCAGGCCCCGTCGGCGCCACTCGGTCGGGTGGGCTCGGAGCATCTCGAGGGTGATCGTGTCACGCATCGGTGCGGTCCTGTTCTGCGGAGGGTGGGTCGTCCCGGTCACCCGGGACCCTCCGACCCTACGAGTCGGGACGGACGCGTCCGGCACGATCCCGCGAAGACGACGAAAGGCGGACAGCGTCAGGTCACGGGCCTGGAGGCGCGGTGCCAGCTGGCACCGCGCCTCCAGGCCGACCGTCGTCACCCGTCGGCTGCGCGAGCGACCCGAGGAGCCGCAGCTTGTCCGCCGCGTCGCTGCCCGCCTCCGGGTAGTAGAGGACGAGGATGAGCCCACCGACGGGCAGCTTCTCGCGGTGCAGCCGGAGCGACCCGAGGGCCGGGTGCTCGATCTCGGCGGTGTTGCCCTCCAGCCGCCGGACGTCCTGACGGGCCCACAGCGTGCGGAAGCGAGCACTGGCGAGACTCAGTTCGCCGACCACCTCGACCGCCCGCGGATCGGAGACGTCGTTGCCGATGCTGCGCCGGAACGCGGCGACCATGTCGACGACCGCCTGCTCCCAGTCCGCGTGGAACGCGCGCTCCTCGGGGTCGAGCAGCAGGGAGCGGAGCCGGTTCTGCCCCGGCGTCAGCCGCGGCGAGAGCGCGACGGCCAGGTCGTTGGCGGCGAGGACGTCGAAGTGCCGCCCCTCGACGAAGGCCGGCACCGCGATCGTGGCGAGCAGGTGCTCGAGGCGTGCCGGCACGCGTTCGGCTCGCCGTGGACGTCGGGCCCGTGGGCGACCGCTCGCGAGGGTGATCAGGTACTCCGTCTCGACCTCGTCGAGCAGGAGCACCCGGGCCAGCGCCTCCAGCACCTGCGCCGACGGGTTGTCGTCCCGCCCGCGCTCGAGTCGGAGGTAGTAGTCCGCGCTGATGCCGGCGAGCATCGCGACCTCTTCGCGACGCAGCCCGGGGACGCGTCGGCGTGCGCCGGAGGGCATGCCGACCTCCTCGGGCGAGACCAGCGCCCGGCGTGCGGCGAGGTACTGGCCCAGTCGGTTCGTGTCGGCGCGGTCGTCCATGTCCGTCACGCTAGCGATCCTCCGGCGGCGAGAGGGGGCCCTGCCACTCCCCGGATCACGGGGGCCTCGCCGGCGGTCCGGTCGGCGGCGGACGATCGTCCGGTACCGGCCGCCGGGCCGGATGAAGGAGTCGTCATGGACATCACCGACCGCACCGTCCTCATCGTCGGAGGGACCTCGGGCATCGGCCTGGGCCTCGCCCGCCGCTTCGCCGACGCCGGGTCCACCGTCGTCGTCGGCGGTCGCGACACCGACCGGGTCGAGGGCCTCGAGACCGTCACCGTCGACGTGTCCGACCCGGAGTCCGTCACCCGCGCCCGCGACGAGGTCCTCGCCGCGCACCCCGACCTCGACCTCGTCGTCACGATGTCCGGCGTGATGCTGCTCGAGGACCTCCGCGACCCGGCACACATCGCGCAGACCGAGACCACCATCGCGGTGAACCTGCTCGGGACCATCCGCGTCGTCGACGCCTTCACCCCGCACCTGATCGCACTCGGACACGGCGACGTGATGACCGTCACGTCGGGGATCGCGTTCCTGCCGTTCCCGCTCATGGCGAGCTACGGCGCGTCCAAGGCCGGGGTGCACGCGTACACCGAGGCGCTCCGCGCGCATCTCGCGGGGACCGGTGTCGGCGTCACCGAGCTCGTCCCGCCGGCGGTCGCGACCGCCGGCCAGGAGCAGGTGAACCCGAACGCGCTGCCCCTCGACGCGTTCCTCGACGAGGTCGTCGGCCTGCTCACGCAGACCCCGACCCCGGACGAGATCGTCGTGGAGCGCGCCCGGGCGCTCCGGTGGGCCGAACGGGACGGCACCTACGCCGACCTGCTCGCGCAGCGGTCGCAGGCGCTGGCGTCGTTGCCCGGCCGCTGATCGCCGTCGTCAGCGCTTGTCGTCAGCGCCCGCCAGCGGGGTCCGGTCGTGTCTGCACGGGTGCGAGCCAGCGCGTGAGCAGGACGGCCGTGACGCTGCCGGTCGCCATGATGGCGGCGAGGACGACGATCTGGAACCGACCGGCCTCGAGCGGGGAGACACCGCCGAACACCGCGCCGACGAACGCGCCGGGCAGGGTCACGAGGCCGGTCGTCTTCGTCTGGTCGACCGTCGGGATGAGCGCCGCGCTCACCGCACGCCGCACCAGGTCGGTCGTCGCCCGACGCGGAGCCGCGCCGAGGGCGAGCCAGCCCTCGACCTCGTCCCACCGGTCGTCGACGAGTTCGCGGAACCGCCGCCCGGCGATCGTGGCGATCGACATCGCGTTGCCGATCACGATCCCGCCCACCGCGAGGGCGTAGCGCGGGGAGAGCTCGATGGCTCCGGTGCCGAACACCACGACACCGGTGACGAGGATGCCGGACGCCATCGAGACCGCGACCGGCAGCGCCATCGACCGGAACCCGCCGAGCCGTCGCGCCGAGGTGACGACGGCGACGCTGAACATCACGCCGAGTGCCAACCCGATCAGGACGGGGGAGCGGATGACGCCGGTCAGGACGAGGCTGATGGCTGCGAGCTGCAGGACGCCCCGGGCGATGGCGGCCGCCGGGGCCCACGGCGCCGAGGCCCGTGCAGCGAGGAGGACGCCGGTGGCGATCGCGACGAGCACCAGCACACCGAGCAGGGTGTGGGCGAGCGCGTCACCGTTCACGCATCACCGTGGCCTCCAGCCGTCCCGTGCACCGAGCGTCACAGCACGCTACCGCGTGCGGGCCGGGAGGCGCGGTGCCGGCTGGCACCGCGCCTCCCGGCCCTGGTCGGTGCGGTCCCGGGCCCTGGCCGGTTCCGCGGCGTCGACGCGCGTGGCAGGGTGAGCGGATGCCGAGCATCAGGAACATCGCGGTGGGACTGCCGGTCCGGGACGGCCACGTCCTGGTGTCCGAGTCCCACGACGCCGTCCGCGACCTGGTCTTCTTCCGCGCCGTCGGGGGCGGCGTCGAGTTCGGCGAACGCGCCGACCAGGCACTGCGACGCGAGTTCCGCGAGGAGCTCGCCGTCGAACTCGACGAGGTCGGACTCCTCGGGGTCATCGAGAACCTGTTCACGTTCGAGGGGCAGCCCGGGCACGAGTACGCACACGTCTTCGCGGTGCGGTCGAGCGAGCTCGACGCCGTGCCGCTCGACGCCGAGCTCGTCGTGCTGGACGAGGGCAGCCCGGTGCGGTGGGTGCCGCTCGACACGGGTGTCCCGGTGTTCCCTGACGGCGTCCTGGAGTTGCTGCGGGCGTCCGGCGTCAGCCAGCCGCGGGGTCCGGGTCCGGGCCCGGTCTGAGCCGACGTGTGACGCCCGGTCGGTGCACCGGCAGTCGGAAGCGGTCGCTGGCGATCGCCGCCGCGACTGCTCCGAGGGTCTCCGGCGGTGACTGCGTGGTCGTGTCGATCACCGACGGCTCGAGCCCGCCGAGGTCGGCGAACTGGTCCCAGAGCGCGAGGACCGGGCCCTCGTCGACCAGGGCGTCCGGATCGCTCCGACGTCGGGCGCGGTCGAGCGCGACGGCTCGAGCGGGCCGGAGGACGACGTAGTGCACCGCGACCTGCGGGTGCACGGGCACGGCCTGCCGGTAGCGGCCGAGCATCCACGGACCGACGATGCCGTCGACCACCACGGTGAACCCGCCCTCGGCGTAGGCGAAGGCCGCCGCGACGATCGCCCGGACCACGGTGTGGTTCTGCGCGTCGGCCTCGGGGAGGTACGGCGGCACGGCACCCGAGACGACGGCGTGCCAGAAGTCGTCCGTGTGCAGGTGGACCGCCCGGTCGAACTGCACGGCCAGCTGTCGTGCCGTCGTCGTCTTGCCGGAGCCCGGCGGTCCGGTGAGTACGATGACGGTCCCGGGGGAGTCCATGCGGGAAGTATGCGCCCGTGGCAGCCTCCGTGGCGCACCGTCCGGCGTCGACGAGAGCACCATGTCCGTCACGGCGACACCCGAGCGGAAGCGAGTCCCACCATGACCGCAGACGATCCCATCGAGACGGACCCGCAGCACTACCGGCTGCTGTGGGAGAACGAGCACGTCCGGGTGCTCGACTACTCCGACGAGCCGGGCGACCAGACCCACCCGCACCGGCACCCGAACAGCGTGATGGTCACGCTGACGGCGTTCGAGCGGCAGCTCGCAGCCGACGACCGCAGTGTCGACGTCGCGCTGCCCGCGGGCGCCGCCGTCTGGTTGGCGGCCCAGCGACACTCCGGCCGCAACACCGGCACGACGCCGACCCACACGGTCCTGATCGAACTCAAGGACGTACCGGACGACGGCGCGCCGACGTCCGTCCTCGGTCCGGTGAGGTGACGACGCCACACTTCCTTGACGTGGCACTTGTATTTTGCAAGTGTTGCGCCCATGAGCCTCTTCATCACCTGTCCGGTCGACAGCGTCGAACGCGCGACCGCCTTCTACACGGCCCTCGGCTGGGTCCTCAACCGGGACATGTCCGACCAGAACGTGTCGTGCTTCGCGATCGCGCCCGAGCAGTACGTCATGCTCGGCACCCGTGCGATGTACGCCGCCGTCGGGGGAGTCGAGGACCTCGTCGGCGGGCCCGACACCCCGTCGAAGGTGACGGTCTCGTTCGACCTCCCCAGCCGCGAGGCGGTCGACGAGCTGATCGAACGCGCGGGTGCTGCCGGGGGTCGGATCGGTGACACCGACGACTACCCGTTCATGTACCAGCGCCAGTTCGACGACCCGGACGGCTACCACTACTCGCCGTTCTGGATGAAGCCAGAGGCCGACCCGGAAGCGTGAGTGACCTCGCCGCCGCGCTGGACGTCGTCGGCGCACGGTGGGCGCTGCTCGTGGTCGAACGGCTGCTCGAGGGGCCGCAACGGTACGGCGACCTGCAGCGTGAGCTCGGCGTGCCGACGAACGTGCTCGCCACACGGCTGCGCGAACTCGAACAGGCCGGGGTGCTGACCCGGCTGCCGCTCCGGCACAACACCCGCGCGTACGCGTTGACCGAACGCGGGCTCGCACTGCGCCCGGCGATCGCCGCGCTCGGGCAGTGGGGTGCCGAGCACTCCCCGGACGATCCCGTCGAGGAGGACGAGCGCGCCTGACCACGGGTCGCGCGCCCCGCGGTGCTCGTCCGGGAACACCACACGGCGTCGCGCGTTGCACGGCTGAGGGACCCCGACGTCCGCACGGGGTGCCGACGGTGAGCAAGGAGGAACACGATGGACGCGCACGAGCACCACGGCACGAGCTGGACCGCGGCCGCACAGGCGACGCTGCACTGCCTGACCGGCTGCGCGATCGGTGAGGTCCTCGGCATGGTCATCGGCACCGCCACGGGCCTGCACAACACCGGCACGATCATCCTGTCGATCGTGCTGGCGTTCGTGTTCGGCTACGCGCTCACGATGCGCGGCGTCATCCGCTCCGGGCTGACCTTCGCCGCCGCGTTCACGGTCGCCCTCGCTGCGGACACGGTCTCCATCGCCGTCATGGAGCTGATCGACAACGCCGTCATCGTCGTCGTCCCGGGTGCCCTGGACGCTCAGCTGGACGACTGGCTGTTCTGGGGTTCACTGGCGTTCTCGCTGGTGATCGCGTTCATCGTCACCACCCCGGTCAACCGGTGGATGATCAGCCGGGGCCGCGGCCACGCGGTCGTCCACGGCCACCACTGAGTCGTCCGCCCCGGTGCGGGGTGTCCCCGGACCGGTCAGCAACAGTCGCAGGGCTCCTCGCCGGGGCGTTCTCCGGTGAGGACAGCGGTCGGGACGGCGCAGGTCTCACCGCGCCACGCTTCGAGCCCCTCGCGCAGCGCGAAGACCACGATGACGAGCCCGGCGACGGCGTCCGCCCACGCCCAACCCAGCAACGTGTTCGCCAGCAGGCCGACCAGGACGGCGGCGGACAGGTACGAGCAGATCAGGGTCTGCTTCGAGTCAGCGACCGCGGAGGCGCTGCCGAGCTCCGTGCCCGTCCGCCGCTCGAGCAGGCTCAGTCCGGGCATCACCAGCAGGGACACCGCCGCGAGGACGATGCCGACCGTCGAGTGGTCGGGGCTCCGCAGGCCCGCGAGGGCGAGGACGGCGTCGACGGTGACGTAGGCGGCGAGGCCGAAGAACGACACGGCGATCACCTTCAGCGCGACGCGCTCCCGCGCTTCGGGGTCGCGCCCGGAGAACTGCCACGCGACCGCTGCCGCGGAGAGCACCTCGACGACGGAGTCGAGGCCGAACCCGATGAGCGCGGTCGACGACGCGACAGACCCTGCAACGATGGCGACGACCGCTTCGACGACGTTGTAGGTGATGGTCGCCGCGACGACCCAGCGGATCCGACGCTGGAGCACCCGCTTCCGGTCCGTCCCGACGACCCCGACCGCGGCGGTCATGCGCCTGGCCCGCAGCAGAGCGGGACGTCGCAGTACTCGTCGACGCAGGCGGCGCCGTCCTCGACGGCGAGGACGACGTCGAGGAGCGACCGGAGGGCGGCCGTGAGGTGGGCATCCGCGATCTCGTACCGGGTCGAACGTCCTTCGGGAACGGCGACGACGATGCCGCAGCCGCGGAGGCAGGCGAGGTGGTTGGACACGTTCGAACGCGTCAGGGTCAACTCGGACGCCAGACGGCCCGGGTAGACCGGTCCCTCGAGCATCTCTAGCAAGATGCGGGAGCGAGTGCGG
The DNA here is from genome assembly GCF_001865065.1 of Curtobacterium sp. MCBA15_008. Lineage (GTDB taxonomy): Bacteria > Actinomycetota > Actinomycetes > Actinomycetales > Microbacteriaceae > Curtobacterium. Next base: position 39,732 of record NZ_MJGN01000008.1, read on the forward strand.
TCGGCCATGGCCCGGCCCAACCGGTGCATGACGTCCAGGCGTGGCGCAGTGGTCAGCATGAGCTGACATTACAGCGGTGACTGACCAGTGTCGAGACCTGTCGACACCGCGCACACGGCTGCGGAGAACCGCACGGTCCGGACGAACGGGGCCTGCGGCGGTTCATGATGAACGCCGTGGGCCGCCGAGCCCGAGGGAGCAACGATGCGAGTCCTGGCCTACCTGTTCGTGATCCTGGCGTCGACGGCGCTGTCCCTGGGAGCGGCACTCCTCATCGGGCTCCAGTTCGACGACGCGCCGAACGGACTGCTCATCGCGACGGCCTTCACGTCGCCGTTCCTTGTCATGGGGCCGCTCGTGATCGGAGCGCTCGCGGCGTACTGGGACCACCGGGCATCCCCGGAGAGCCGGCGGTACCTGGCGTGGTGGTTCACCGGCGTGGTCGTGGTGGACGTCGTCGCCGCCGTCCTCATCGTGCTCGCAGCGTTCGCGGCGCGGGCGCCGGTCTGGGTCCCGGGGCTGCTCATCGTCGGCACCGCGGTCCTGCTCGCCGTCGCTCGGCCGCTCGGTGGCCTGTTCCGCCGCACCGAGCGCCCGATCGCGGACGACCTGGACCGATCGCTCCCCGACGCGCGCGCCATCCGCGGCAAGGTCCGGGCGATCGGTACCACGTTCGTGATCGCCGCGGTCCTGGCGACCCTCGGAGCGGCGCTGCTCGCATCCGTCGGAGGAGAGCGTGGGAGCGATCTCCTGCAGTCGGTGCTCATCGCCGGGCAGCTCACGTTCACCGCGACGGCGATGGCGACGATCTTCGTCACGTTGCCGCTCAACACCGCACTCCGTGACGCCGGCGGGCGTGACATCGGGCGACTGCGTCGGTTCGCGAAGGTCGTGCTCCGGGGCAAGCCGATCCCCCTCGACGACGCCGAGGAGCGGGGTGCGGTGCAGTACGCGCGCATCGTGCCGGTGACGCAGCAGTTCCAACTCGCCTACATCGGGCTGCTGTACATCGGGATCGCGTTCCAGTTCGTGTCGGCGGCGATCCGCGGAGAACTCGGCGTGCTGCCGGACTTCTTCCTGGCCGCCCAGGTCGTGGTCCTCGTCATCGTGGTGCCGCTGACGGTGCGTCGGATCCAGCGCGCCCGGACGTACGCCGAGCAGCACGGCGGGTCCGCCGGGATCGCATCGGGGGCTGCCGCACCGCTCCGGTGAACGAGCCCGTGCGGGTGCGGCGGCGTCAGCGCTGCGCCGTCGGCCGGACGACCACCTCGCCGATGTCGACCCCCGCGGGCTGCGCGATCGCGTACGCCACCGCGGCGGCCACGGCGTCGGCGGGCATGGCGATCGCGTCCCGCTGCGCCTCCAGCAGTGCGCGCTGTTCGAGGTCGTCGGTCTTCGTGACGCCCTCGGTCGCGGTGAACCCCGGCGAGACGACGGTGACGCGCAGACCGGTGCCGTTCTCCTGACGCAGTGCTTCGCTGAGGACCCGGACCGCCGTCTTGGTCGCCGCGTACACGCCCTGCGCCGGCACGATGCGGTGCGCGGACGTCGACGCCGTGTGGACGAAGTGGCCGGACCCCTGCTCGCGGAACACCGGCAGTGCGGCCGCGATCCCGTTGAGCACCCCGACCAGGTTGACGTCGACCATCTGCTGCCACCCGTCCACGTCGAGCGCGTCGAACGGCGACACCGCCATGGAGCCGGCGTTCTGGTGCAGCACGTCGAGGCGACCGAAGCGCGACCGGGCCGACGCGACCAACGCATGCAGCGCCTCCCGGCTGCGCACGTCGGTCTCGACCGCGATCGCCTCGCCACCAGTCTCGGTGATGCGCTCGACGACGGACCCGAGCCGCTCGACGCGACGCGCGGCGAGGACGACGCGCGCGCCGCGCGCCGCCAGGTGCAGCGCAGTCGCCTCGCCGATGCCGCTCGATGCGCCGGTGATCACGACGACCTTCCCCTGGATCCCCTCCATGGTGTTCCCTTCCGCTAGTCTGAAACGGACACACGTCCGATTCGTCGAGAGGTTACCGGACACTTGTCCGTTTCGCCACCACCACGTCGCGCCGACGCCGCGCGGAACCGCGCCCGACTCGTCGACGTCGCCCGCGCGGCGCTCGCCAGCGACCCGGAGGCGACGCTGCAGTCGATCGCGCGGCTGGCCGGCGTCGGCCAGGGCACGATCTACCGTCACTTCCCCAGCCGGGAGGCGCTGCTCGCCGAGGTCTACCGCGACGACTTCCAAGCACTGGTCGCGTCCGCACGCGCGCTCGCAGCGAGGTCGCGACAGCGGGGCGCGCTGCGGTCCTGGCTCGACGAGCTCGCCGCGTTCGGGTACCAGAAGCACGCGCTGGCCGAGGTGCTCGACGCCGCCACGCGGCAGGAACTGCACGACGAGCAGTACGACGAGATCGTCGACGCGATCGGGGCGCTGCTCGGTGCCGGAGTCCGCGCGGGGGAGCTCCGGTCCGACGTCGGTCCGGCCGACCTGCTGGCACTGGTCGCGTTCCTCTGGCAGCTCGGGTCGTCAGCGGCGGAGCGGGTGCCGCACCTGCTGGGCCTGGTGGTGGACGGGCTCCGCGCCTCCTGACCGACGGGCCGTGCGCGGCTGACTTCGCCGTCGCCGGCAGTCCGTGTAGGATCTCGACCACTGAGGTAAAAGGCGCCGCGATCTGCGACGCACCCGCACGCGGCATCGAACGAGTCGCCACTTCTTCCCCGAAGGAGTGCGCCATCGTGTCGCCCCGTTCCTCGTCCTCCACCGAGCGTCTGCCCGCCGGTGACCCGCCTCCTCGTCTCGTCGACGCCTGGATCGCCCTCGCCGGGCTGTCGGCGGTGTTCCTCTTCGAGATGCTCGACAACTCCGTGCTCAACGTCGCCCTGCCGACGATCGGCCGCGAACTGGGGTCGTCGACGACGGGCCTGCAGTGGGTCTCGGGCGCGTACTCGGTCGCGTTCGGCGGCCTCATGCTGCTGTTCGGCGCCGTCGCCGACCACGTCGGGCGGCGCCGTGTGATGCTCACCGGACTCGTCCTGCTGGCCGTCGCCAGCCTCGCGACCGCTGCGGTCACGACGACCGAACAGCTGATCGCCGTGCGGGTCGCGATGGGCGTGGCCGCCGCGATGACGACGCCGGGGTCGATGGCGCTGGCGTTCCGGCTCTTCGAGGACGAGGGGCTCCGGGTCCGCGCCCTCACCGTCATCTCGACCGCGGGACTCGTGGGGCTGGCGGTCGGTCCGACGGCCGGTGGGTTCGTCCTCGCCGTCGCACCGTGGCAGGTGCTGCTGCTGGCGGACGTGCCCATCGCGGTGCTCGCGATCGTCGGCATCCGATTCGGCGTCACCCGTGACGAACCCGCAGGACTCCGGCGCGACCGCGTCGACGTGGTCGGCGCGTCGCTCGGCACGCTGGCCACTGCGGGCGCGCTCGTGACACCGACGGTCGTCGTCGAGTCCGGTGCCGCCGCCGTGTGGGGGTGGCTCGTGCTCGCCGTGACCGTCGTGTGCGCGGTCGGGTTCGTGGTCCGGGAACGGACGGCGCGGCACCCGCTGATCGACCTGCGTCTGATCGGCCGGCCCCTGGTGTCCAGCGGCCTCGCGTTCAAGGCCGCGTCCGGCCTCGCCGTCGCCGGGCTGGCGTACCTCGTCACCCTGCAGCTGCAGTTCGCCTGGGGGTGGCCGCCGGCCCTGGCCGCCGTGGGGACGCTGCCGCAGGTCGTCGTGCTGCTCGCGGGCGGCCGTCTCGTCGGACCGTTCGTCCGGCGGGTCGGCTTGAGCCGGGCGGCGTGGATCAGTGCGACCTCCGTCGTCTCCGGCCTCGCCGTCTTCGGCGCGCTGAGCCGTCACGGGTACGTGTGGGTGCTCGTCGCGCTCGTGCTCGTCGCCGCCGGCATGCGCGTCGTCGGCGTCGTCGCGGGCGCCTCGGTCCTCACCGGGCTCCCCGCGGACCGCACCTCGGTCGGAGCGGCACTCGTCGACACGTCGAGCGAGCTCGCGGGAGGTGCCGCGGTCGCCACCGCGGGCACGATCGTCGCCGCCCTCGTGTCCGGCAGCATCACCACGACCACCTGGACGGCCCCACGGCTCGCGACGTTCGAGGACGCCCTGACCACCGCCGGGGTCGGTCTCGCCGCCGTCGCCGCCCTCCTCGTCGTGGTCGGCATGCTGCGGGCCCGTGTGACCGGTCCGTCGGCCGGCGGGCCCCTCGACGACCACCCGCCGGCCCCGACCGCCGTGCAGCCATCGACCACCACCATCGCGACACCCCTGACCGAGGAGACGACCCGTGCCTGACACCACCACCCTGCCCCGCCCACCGTTCGACCCGGAGTTCGTCCCGTTCCTCACCGCCCTGGACGAACGCGGCGGCTTCCACCTCACGACGGAGATGCTGCCGCGGATGCGCCAGCTCGACGTGACGGAGGCGCAGCTCGACGACGGACTCCACGCCCGCGGGCTCGAGCGGCGCAGCGTCACGATCCCCGGCCACCGCGGGGAGCCGATCACCCTCGCCGTGATCCAGCGCATCGGGCGGACGGGTCCCGCGGCCTGCGCCTACGCGATCCACGGTGGCGGCATGATGTTCGGCCACCACCTCGGCAACCTCGACTCGTACGACGAGTGGCTGCTCGTGCACGACGTCGTCCTGGTCAGCCCCGACTACCGCCTCGCCCCCGAGCACCCCGACCCGTACCCGGTCGAGGACTGCTACGCCGGTCTCGTGTGGACCGCGGAGCACGCCGACGACCTCGGTATCGACCCCGAGCGCATCGTCCTGGTCGGCCAGAGCGCCGGTGCCGGCCTCGCCGCCGGGGTCGCGCTCCTCGCCCGCGACCGGCAGGGTCCGGCCGTCATCGGGCAGGTGCTCGTCAGCCCCATGCTCGACGACCGCGACGCGACCACGTCGGCGCGGCAGTTCGACGGTGTCGGCGTGGCCGACCGCGAGATGACCCGGATCGGTTGGGACGCGTACCTCGGCGACCGCCGTGGAGGAGACGACGTCTCCGTCTACGCCGCGCCCGCCCGGGCGACGGACCTGACCGGGCTGCCGCCGGCGTACGTCGACTGCGGCAGCACCGAGGTCTTCCGGGACGAGACCGTCGCCTACGCCAGCGCGCTCTGGGCGGCAGGCGTGCAAGCGGAGCTCCACGTCTGGCCGGGGGCCTTCCACGGATCGACGAGCATGATGCCGGAAGCGACGCTGTCGCGGCGGGCGGTGGGAGCCCTGCGGGAGTTCACCGGGCGCCTCCTCGGCTCCGTCGTTCAGCGGACGAGTCGTACCGTCGCCGAGATCGGACCGAAGCTCGAGGTCGCGCCGTCCGGTGCGAAGCCGTTCCGCCGGTAGAAGGCGTGGGCACGGGGGTTGTCGGCCGCGACCCAGAGCGACGCCGGACGTGTTCCGAGCACGGCGTCCAGCAGCGCTTGGCCGGCTCCACTCCCGTGCGCACGGGCGAGCACGTAGAGCATGGTGAGTTCCTCGGGGCGGACGGCGCCGGGCTCGTCGGTGGCCTGGACAGCGGCGAACCCGATGATGCCCGTCTCGTCCGCTGCGACCACCGTTCCGAAGGTCGCCTGCTCGAGGTTCGACCGCCACATCCCGATCCGCCGTTCGACGTCGAACCACGGATCGGTGTCCGGATCGTCCACGAAGCGGCCGTACGTCTCGCGCCAGGAACCGGCGTGGACGCGTGCGATCCCCTCGGCGTCGTCGAGGGTCGCCGGTCGGACCACCACGGCGGCTGCGTCGCGCTCTGTCATGTCCCGACCGTACCGGTGGGCCAGCGGGGTCACCGGCTCGTGCGCGCGACCTCCAGCAGCGTCGACGCGAGCGGCGTGCGGTCGCCCGCCCAGATCGCACGGAGCGGCCGGACCAGCGGCGCCCCCGCGAGCGGGATCCGGACGAGGGCACCCGAGGCGAGGTCCGTGTCGACCGTCCGGACACTCATCACCGCCGGCGCGATCCCCGCACGGGCGTTCGCCCGGACGATCCCGGTCGTCTCGAGCACCGCCGCCGGGACCGCGGGCGTCGCCCCTGCCTCCCGGAACCACGCCTCGATGGTCGCCCGGGTCCCGGAGCCCTCCTCGCGGAGCAGCAGCGGCGTCGCGGCCAGCCGTTCGACGTCGATGCTCGTGGCACCGCTCCAGGGGTGTCCCGGTGCGACGACCACGACCAGCTCGTCCTCGGTGATGACGACCGAGGACACCCCAGCTGGCTCCGCCGGCATCTCGACGAACCCGACGTGGGCGACGCCGGTCCGGACGAGCTCGGTGACCGTGGTGGAGTTCCCGGCGACGAGCCGCACGGTGACGTCCGGTTCGCGGCGCTGGTACTCGATGAGCCAGCCCGGCAGCAACAGCTCGGCGATCGTCTGGGAAGCAGCGATCACGAGTGCGCCGGTCGGTTGTTGCAACGCCGCCAGGCCGGCCGCGAACCGGCGCGACGCATCCAGCACGGGCCCCGCCAGGCCGAGCAGCAGACGCCCGGTCTCCGTCATCGTGGAGCCGGACGACGAACGGTGGACCAGGGGCTGACCGACCGCGCGCTCCGCCAGGGTGAGTCGCGCCGAGACGGCCTGCTGGGTGACACCGAGCGCCTCCGCCGCGCGCGAGAGGGAGCCGGCCTCGGCGATGCGTTCGAGCACCTCCAACGTGTCGAGGTCCAGGGTCCGGTCCGTCAGTCGCCGCGTCGCCACAACGAGCCATTGTGCCCCGCCAAGCAGACCGCCGTTCCGCGGACCGCCGCAGATGCGCAGGCTGATCACATGTCCGTTGCGATCGCTCCCACGCCCGATCCCCTCGAGCACCGCGAGGGACGCCCGAGACGGCTGTTCCGAGAACTGGAGCGTCCGGGGCAGATCGTGTCGAACCTGACACCGAACTGGTTCGCGTCGATCATGGGCACGGGCATCGTCGCGGTCGCCGCCGCGTCGCTGCCGGTGCAGTTCCCGGGCCTGCGCACCGGCGCGACCGTCGTCTGGGCGATCGCCGCGGTCCTGCTGGTCGCACTCACGATCGCGACCGGCCTGCACTGGCTGCGCTCCCGGGACGTCGCCGCACGGCACCACCTGAACCCGGTGATCTCGCACTTCTACGGCGCCCCACCGATGGCGAGCCTCACGGTCGGCGCGGGCACGCTCCTCCTGGGCCGGGACTGGATCGGCCTGCCGGCCGCTGTGACCGTTGACTGGGTGCTGTGGACCGTCGGCACGATCGGCGGTCTGGTCACGGCTGTGCTTGTGCCGTACCTCGCGTTCACTCGGCACGAGAACGGGCCCGACTCCGCGTTCGGCGGCTGGTTGATGCCGATCGTGCCACCGATGGTGTCCGCGTCCACCGGCGCGCTCCTGCTGCCGTACGCCCCCGCCGGGCAGGTGCGGGCGACGCTCCTGTGGGGCTGCTGCGCCTGTTTCGGCCTGAGCCTGATCACGTCCCTCGTCGTGATCACCCTGATCTGGAACCGGCTCGTCCGCCACTCGATCGGCAGCGCCGGCATGGTGCCGACGTTGTGGATCGTCCTCGGACCCGTCGGGCAGTCGATCACGGCCGTGAACCTGCTGGCGTCGAACGCGCCGACCGCCGTCGACGCCGACACCGCACGTGCGCTGATGAGCGTGGCGCTCGTGTACGGCTTCGCGATGCTCGGCTTCGCGCTCCTCTGGACCGCCCTCGCCCTCGCCGTCACCGTCCGGACGGCCAGGCAGCACCTGCCGTTCAGCCTCACGTGGTGGTCCTTCACGTTCCCCGTCGGCACCTGCGTCACCGGACTCAACGGGCTCGCCCTGCACTCGGGCCTCACCGCCGTCTCCGGCCTCGCCGTCGTGTACTACACCGGGCTCGTGGCAGCGTGGATCACCGTGGCGATCCGCACGTTCCACGGCTCCGTGATCCGCGGCAACCTGCTCGCACCGCCGCAGTCGACCTGAGCAGCACGACCACCGCCCACGGTTCAGCGGTCGGCGTCGTCCCCGGTGCGCAGCAGCGTCGGCACGAACAGGCCGAGCGCGAGTGCGAGGAGCGCGACCGCGCCGGCGACCGCGAGCCAGACGCCCCCGACCGGCCCCGCGTCGCCGAACCGCGCGACCACGATGAACGCGACCGCCTGGGTGCCGACCTGCACCGCGACGAACCGCAGCGCCGAGGGCAGGAGCGCTCGGAGCTGCACGCGGGCGGTCATCGGTGTCCACGCCCAGAGCAGGCTCGTCGCGAGCACGAGGTGCGTGGTGAGGAGGAGCACGGGGAGGTCCGTCCCGCCGAGCCCTGCGATCGCGAGCTGCACCACGAGCAGGGCGGCGAACGGTCCTCGGGGCAGCACCGCGGCGGCCACGGCGAGGAGGGCCGCGACGACGAGCCAACCGCTCGCACCGATGACGACGATCGACCCGACGAGCCCCGCGACCAGGCCGAGCGCACCGATCGTCCACGCCGGGACCGCCGCGCCGATCGACGGCGCTCCGGTCCGCGTCGCTCGCGAACCCAGCCTCATCCGGCCCGCCGCGGGCGGCTGAGGAGCCGGAGCTGCACGGCGGGGGAGCCGTCGTCGCCGGTCTGCCAGTGGATCTGCTCGACACCGGTGGCGGCCATCTCGGCGAGCCGGTCCTCGCGTTCGAGGGCGACGAGCCGGAACGCCGTGCGCTCGTGCTTGCTCGCCCGGCGCAGGTCCGGTGTCGGCAGCACGTCCACCGCGACGACCCGGTGGCCGGTGGCCGCCCACGTCATCGCCATCGTCGCGGCCTGCTCGTCGAGGAACGTCGACAGCACGACCACGAGCGACGCGGCCGGCACGAGGGGCATCCGCGTCGCCTCCGTCGCGTCGCCGGTCGGGGCGACCGAGGCGATCGTCGACCGGAGCCGCTCGAGGTGCCGCGTCCCGCCGCCGGGTTCGACCGAACGGGCGGTGCCGGCCAGGGCACGGAAGCCGACCCGGTCACCGGCGGCGACGTACGCGGTCGCGAGGGACACGGCGGCTTCGCGCGCGAGGTCGAGCGACGTCGCCTCGTGCCCGGGGCGACGGGAGCCGCCCCACTCCGTGACGTCGGAGCCGAGGTCGTCGCGGCCGTCCACGACCAGGACGACGAGCGCGTCCGCGGTGGCGAAGGTCCGCCGGACGTAGAGGTCCCCGGGGCGTTCGGCGCGACGGGCGGTGCGCCGCCAGTCGATCCGCCGGAGCCGGTCGCCGGGCGCGAACAGGGCGACGTCGCGGAACTCACCGCCGTCACCCGGTCGGGCCGAGTCGTGCGCACCGGTGATCCCGGTCACGCGCCGCGGCATCGGCAGGTGCTGCATGCGGAGGTGCGGCGGCGGGACGACCGCCTCGTGCACGGGGCCGGCCGCGGGTACCGACACCGCGGTGCCGCCCCGACCGAGGAGGGAGACGTGCGTCCGCAGGATCTCCTGAGGCCCGGAGTGCAAGACGGGCACGGTCCCGGTGAGCCCCGCCGCCGCCCGGCGATCGACCACGACGACGTGCCGGCGGTCACCCGCCACGCGGAGCTCGAGGGCGACGGCCTCGGCGGACGGTGGCAGTGCGACCTCCGTCCGGTACCCGACGCCGCGGCCCGAGTCGGACGGGGCGTGCGTCGTCACCACGCGGACGCGCTCCCGCCCGGGGCGAGGACGGGCACCGAACCCGGCGGCCACGAGTGCCGGCAGCGCCACGACGGCGAGCTCGGGGCGCCCGGTGACGAGTGCGAGACCGGCGAGGAACACGCCGCCGGCGAGCCCGAACACGAGCGCCGGGTTGCGCGCCCACACCGGCGTGGTGTCGGGCCCGGGCGCGAGGCGGGCGGGAGGCGGGTCGGGAACGCTCACCGCGCCTCCCGGTCGACCACACCGGACGCGACCGCCGTGGCGGAAGTACCTCGGCCGACCACCGGCGGCCCCGGCACCTGCGCGACGATGCCCCGGACGATCCCCGCGGGGTCCACCCCGTTCGCCCACGCCTGCGGCGTCAGCGAGATCCGGTGCGCCAGCACCGCGACCGCGGTGAGCTTGACGTCCTCCGGCGTGACGAAGTCTCGCCCGTCCATCACCGCGCGGGCGCGGCCGACGAGCATGAGCGCCTGCGCTCCGCGCGGCGACGCCCCGACCTGCACGTCGCGATGGGAGCGTGTCGCACTCGCCAGGTCGACGCAGTACATGGCGATGTCGTCGTCGACGTGCACGCCCTCGACGCTCGCCTGCATGCGGAGCATCTCGGACGCGCTGACCACGGCTGGGACCTCCGCGACCTCGCGTCGCCGACCGATCCGGTTGAGGAGCACCCGGTGCTCACCCTCGCGGGTCGGGTAGCCGACGGAGAGCCGCACCATGAACCGGTCCAGCTGGGCCTCCGGCAGCGCGTAGGTCCCCTCGTACTCGATCGGGTTCGACGTCGCGATGACGTGGAACGGTCGCGGGAGCGGGAACCCCTCGCCCTCGACCGTGACCTGCCCCTCGGCCATCGCCTCGAGCAGCGCGGACTGCGTCTTCGGCGACGTCCGGTTGATCTCGTCGGCGAGGAACATCCCGGTGAAGACGGGACCCGGCCGGAAGACGAACTCGGCGGTCGCGGGCGCGTAGACGAACGACCCGGTGATGTCGGCGGGCAGCAGGTCCGGGGTGCACTGGAGCCGACGGAAGTCGAGTCCGCACGCCGCGGCCAGGCTCCGTGCCGCCAGGGTCTTCCCGAGCCCCGGGACGTCCTCGAAGAGCACGTGGCCGCCCGCGAGGATGCTGGCGAACGCCAGTGCGAGCGGCTCCCGCATCCCGACGACGACGGCACCGACCGCGTCGAGGACGTCACGAGATCGTGCGGCGACGTCGGCGATGGGCATCGGGGCTTCGGTCTGGGGTTGGGTCACGGTCGCGGCTGCCTCTCGGTCGCGGTGCGGTCGGTGGGGGGTGCGAGCGCCTCGACGGCGCTGAGGACGGTGCCGAACGCGGCGAGGTCGAGTTCCGGCCGCCGTTCGCTCTGCAACACGGCGACGACGGTCGGCGGCAAGACCGCCTCGATCGCGGCGCGGTCGCCGGGGTCGTCCAGGTCGAGTCGGTGCAGCAGCCGGAGACGGTGCCGCGCGACCGCGCGGGCGCGGCCGAGCGCGCGCTCCGGCACGCCGCCGCGGGACCGGAGCGCCCAGGCGGTCTCGGACAGGCCGCGCCGGGCGCCGGGTGCGGATCGGACGGGAGGCACGGGCCAGGTCAGCGAGGGACCGTCGCGGATCGCGGTCCACGTCAGACCCACCGCGGCGACCACCCCGCCGACGGCGAGGGACAGCGGGACGCCGACGCCGAAGAACCAGACGATGGCGGACGCGATGACGGCGAGCACGACGACGCCGGCTGCGGCGCGGGGGTTCACGATCGGCCCGTCGGGGCGACGGCCCACTGCCGCTCCAGCGTCCGCAGGGCGGCACGGACCGCCTCGACGTCCGCCTCGGTGGCCGGGACGCCGCCGAACCGCACCGCGAGGTAGCAGCGGCGGAGGGTGCCGAGCGCGGTCTCGTCGACGTCGAGCTGCTGGAGGATGCGCGTGGTGAACTCGGTCGGGGTCTCCGCGGAGCCGCGGCGGAACCCGGCGTCCTCGGCGGACTCCTGCAGGCCGAGCCACGCTGCCGTGACGGCGTCCGACGGATCGCGGCGTTCCGACAGCACCGCGAGCGCGCGACCGAGCCCGCGGCGGATGTGCTGCAGCCCGACCTCGACCGAGGGGTCCGTGGTCACGTCGACTGCGAGTCCGGCGACGTCGATCCGTTCCGGGCGGACCCGACGGCGCCGGTGCCGGAGGACGTACAGCACCGCGAGGACGGCGAGCGCGACGAGGACGACCACCGCGACGACGAGGAGGCACGTCGTGTCGACGTGCTGGGCGGCCTGAGCGCCGAGCGGTTGTGGACCGGCGGTGGCCGCAGCGGAGGCGTCGTCCGGTGCCGGCGGCGCCGTGGCCGGGTCGACGGTCGGGGACCACCGTGCTCCGGTCAGGACGGGACGTGCGCCGAGGCCGGCCGCGACGACGACGAGACCGCCGAGGGCGAACACGATGACCGGAACGAGCAGGGGGCCACCACGATGGGGACCGTCGTCGTTCGCCATGGGGCCACGGTACCCCGCGGTGGCGTCCGGGCGGTCCGGAGGCCGCCGTCACGCAGCCGCTGGAGGCCGACGAGCCGCTGGTGCCGGGGTGGCTCGCAGCCATCGCGCCGCTCGCCGGCCCGCTGATGTTCGTGGTCGGTTGGTGGTTCGTCATGCGGCAGTCCCGGTACTCCACCAGCCCGGGGCCCGACACCCCGGTCGGTTCAGGACCGAGCCGGGCGCTGCCCCAGGACCGCGGCGACGGCGAGTCGGAGCGACCGCTCCTCGAACGGGATGCGGGAGCGCGCTCCGGGCAGCGCGCGTTCCAGCGCTAGACCGTTGACGACGGTGAGCAGGAACCGCGCATGATCCTCGAGGTCGTCGGGCAGTTCGATGCCTTCCTGACGCAGCGTGTCCAGCCACCGCCGGACGCGGCTGATGCCCAGGCGCTCCATCGCGAGGAACGTGTTCCCGGACTCGTCGGGGGTGGGCGACGCGATGTACGCCTCGTGCATCGCGATCCAGTTCTGACGAGCGTCGGCTCCGGTGCCGACGCTCGTCAGGAGCACCTGGAGGCAGGCTTCCAGTCGAGCGGCGGGGCTCTTCGACGGGTCGGCCATGGGGTCGTCCGCCATCTCGATCGTCTGCAGTCCCTCGACGACCGTGTCGAGCAGCTGCTGTTGCGTCGGGAAGAAGTGCCGGAGTGATCCGGTGCTCACCCCTGCGCGCGACGCCACCGCACGGACCGTGAGGCGTGCGGTCGGGTCCTCACTGAGCATGGTCGCCGCAGCGATCAGGATCTTCGACCTCGTGTCCGGAGTGTGCGGATCGGTCACCGGTCACCACTTCTCTTTCCCTTGACTAACACACTGTGCTAGCGTCCTGCGTGGACTAGCACATCGTACTAGCGCCTGACGGGCGCCCCGGACAAGGAGCATGACAGGTGACGCAGCCGCCCGACGGAACACCCCCGAGGAGGGTCCGCCCGACTTCGGACTCGTCGGCGACGGACACCCTGCCGTTCTGGCGACGCCCGGTGGAGATCATCCGGGACGACTCGCGGGTCTTCCTCGTCCTGAACGTCGCGACGTACGGGCTGTTCGTGCTCGGCTTCGCTGCCGGGCTGCTGTTCCCCGGACTCAGCCAGGCGCGCGCGACCACTCTGGAGGACGACGGCACGGCAGCGCTCGTGGGATCGGTGTTCGACCGGCCCCCGCTGTTCGCCCTGTTGATCCTCGCCGTGAACGTCTTCCGCCTCAGTCTGCTCACCATCGTGGTGCCGTCGCTGATCGTCCCGTTCGCCGGCCTGGCGTTCTTCGGGTACTGGCTCGTCCAGACCGGGGTCACCCTCGTGCCCGGCAGCCCCGAGGGGAGGGTGGCGCTGATCCCGCACGCACTGACCATCGTGATCGAGCTGCAGGCGTACATCCTCGTCGCCCTCGGCGTGTTCCTCATCGGCAGGTACTGGATCCGCCCGGACGCCGCCCGGGTGACACAGCGACGGCAGGGCTACCTGACCGGGCTGCGCGCGACGGGCTCCCTCGCCCTGCCGGCCCTGGCGCTGCTGGTCGTCGGGGCCGTCTGGGAGGCCTACTCCCTCCGGTACTTCGTCCACCCGCTCAGCCAGTGGCTGCTCTGACCGGACCGAGCGCAGCCCCGCACCGTCCCGCTCCACTCCACGGCCATCGCGCCTCGATCAGGACCAGTGAGGAAAGCATGTCGACCGCACACACCGCACACACCGTACCGCCGGACGCGGTGCCCGAGGCCGCACGCTGATGGCGCTCCGATTCACCGGGTGGCGGGGTCGGCGCGTCCGGGCCGGCTCCGGGGAGCCACTCCGCCGGTTCCGTTGGTGGCAGGTGTTCAGCCGGTCCCTGCGGTCGACGACCATCACCGGCCCGGACGGGGTGGCGTCGGTCTACACGGTCGACGTCCGCCACGGCGGTGACGCCAGCGACGGCGCCGTCCGGGCACGGCTCTTCGTCGACGGCGCACTGCGCTCGTACTCGACGATGCCGGCCGTGTTCACCGTGCCGGACGGTCGCATCGAAGTCGCGATCAACGGCTTCGGACTCAAGCGGTGTCACCACGTCCGCGCGGACGGTACCGAGCGGCTGCTCGCACCCGATCCCGCGTCGGCGGAGGGTCGCCGCGCGCGCCTGCACCGGGATCATCCCGGCGTGAGCCGCGTCATCGGCCTCGTCTCGATCGCCCTCGTGGCCGTCGGGCTCGGGGTCTCGGTTCCGCAGCTCGTCGAGACGATCTCCCAGATCCCACCCGTCGCCGACTCGGTCGGGACCTTCACCTCGCCGGTGCACCTGCCCCTGCACCTCAACCTGCTCGTCGGTGCGGGCGCGGTCGTCGGGAGCACCGAGCGCGCCCTGCGCATGCGATCCAGCTGGATCGACGAGCTCGCCAGCTGACACCGAGCCACACGGTGACGAGCGCCCTCGGCGCCCGACGCCCGACCCCGGCCTCAGTCCGTCGCACCCCTCGGCGGATCGACCAGGAGCCCGACCCGGTCGACCAGGTACTCCTCGAGCGGCACCGCAGCGCCGGCCGTGGGAGACCACCGCACCAGGGGGACGTCACCCTCGACGAAGAGCACCCCGTCCCACCCGACCAGCGACTCGTCGAGGGGGATCGGTGTCGCGCCGTGGTTCACGGTGTCGCCCGGCTCGAAGTGTCCCTTCGCCGCCGCCGCCCGGTACGCCCGGCGCACCTCGGCCGACACGGACACGAACTGCGACCGCCCGGCCTCGGTCACCCGGGTGATCCGTCCGGTGGCCCAGACCCGTCCGCCGGTCTCCACCGTCGAGCCGATCAGCAACGCGCCGACCCGCCACACCCGGCCGAGCGACCGGATCGTGGGCTCGCGCCGGATGCCGAGCACGGCCTTCGGCTCGACGTACTCGCCGAGTGCCTCGTCGGCGACGTCGGCGGCACGGAGCGCCCGTGCCGCGTCGTCGAGCAGCGACCTGGCTCGTTCCACCCCGTCCGTCACGTCACCCGAGCGTAGTGTCGGCGGTCGTCGCGTGGTCACCGCCGGTGGGGCGGTGCGGCGGTGCGCATCCGGCCTGGAGGCACGGTGCCAGCCCGGAATACCGGCCCACCCGATGCAGTTGCATCGACCGGAACGAGGAGGGCCCCATGGGGATCGTGCGGTGGTTGTTCGACGCGCAGCTCGTCATCGGTGACCAGACCGTGCTCTGGCGCGAGGTGATCGGCAACGTGTTCGGCCTGCTCAGCGCGCTCGGCGGGATGCGCCGCAAGGTGTGGGCGTGGCCGGTCGGCATCGTCGGCAACGCGCTGCTCTTCACCGTCTTCATGGGCGCGCTCTTCGACACCCCGAACCCGGTGAACCTGCTCGGCCAGGCCGGCCGGCAGGTGATGTTCATCATCGTCAGCGTCTACGGCTGGTACCGGTGGACGCACCGACCCGACGACGCGACGACCGTGATCGAGCCGCGCTGGGCCTCCTGGAAGACCCGCGGACTGCTGGTCCTCGCCCTGGTGGGCGGCACCGCGGTGCTGACCCCGGTCTTCCGTGCCCTCGGCTCCTACGAGCCGGTGTGGAGCGACGCCTGGATCTTCGTCGGCTCGCTGCTGGCCACGTACGGCATGGCGAAGGGATGGGTCGAGTTCTGGCTCATCTGGGTCGCCGTCGACCTGGTCGGCGTCCCCCTGCTGTTCTCGGCGGGCTACTACGCCTCGGGCTTGATGTACGTCGTCTACGGGGTGTTCACCCTGACCGGGTTCTTCGTCTGGATGCAGCAGCGCACGAAGCCGTCGTCGGCGCCCGTCACGGTCGGCTGACCGGGGGCGGGGTCCGCGCCGATCGTCCGCAGAACGCAACGGCCCCCGGTCGGGGAGCAGACAGGAGCCCGTCCGTCCGCTGGGATGGTCGGATGGACCACGAGCAGGGCGAGCGCATCGAGGACGAACAGTCCATCGCCGAGCGCATCGTCCGCGGAGCAATCCGCGCCTACCGCCTGCACCCCTTCGACGCCGTGGACGCATCGGTGGTCGCCGAGGTCGCGGGCGTCGGACTCGAGGTGGTCGAGCGGCTCTTCCCGACGTGGGACGCGCTGCTGCTCGTGACGTACGACCGGTGGACGCAGCTCCGCGGGACCCGCCGGAAGAACCCGCCGAGCTGCACGATCGCGTTCGTCCGGATGACCCTCGCCGAGGACGTCGCCGACCCGGGCCTCGTGCGGGTGCTCGCCGGCGTGATCACGATCGCCGCTGCCGACACCCGCTTCGCCGAGCTGTTCCGGAAACGCTTCGAGGAGTACGTCGCTCAGCTCGAGACCGGCATCCAACGCGACGTCGACGCCGGGAACGAACGCCTCGCGATCCCCGCCTACCAGGCGGCGACGCAGCTCCTCGCCGTGTACGAGGGCCTGCAGATCCAGATGCTGGTCCGGCCGCACCTCGACGTGCTGGTGGAGTACGACCGCGCCGTCCGGACCCTCCGCCAGGGCTGGCGTGAGCGTGAGGTCCCGGCCTGGGACCTCGACGAGGTCGTCCTGACGAGATGATCCTCGGCGGTGGCCGAGGCCTCACCGCGCGGTCAGCGCGCGCGGGTCCGCCGCCACGACGCGATCTGGCGCAGCGTCACCTTCGAGCCGTACTGGGCGACCGAGTGCCGGAACAGGTACTCCGCGAACCACAGCAGCAGCCCGGCGACGACGAACACCTCGACGATGCACACCACCGACTCGGTCACGCTGAGGGAACCGACGGCGTTCCGCACCATCGCGGTGATCGGCGTGAACGTCGGGAAGTACGTGAAGAACCCGGCGATCGGCGACGTCGGCGTCGTCATCACGAAGAACGCCGCGTAGATCGGGATGATCAGCGCGAAGATCGCCGCGGACTGCAGCGCCGAGGCGTCCTTGATCGACGGCACGGCGGCGCCGACGGCCACGAAGAGCCCGGACGCCAGCAGCACACCGCCGATGAGCAGCAGCGCCCCGACGGTCATCCGCCACGGGTCGATCACGAGGCCACCCAGGCGCGAGGCGATGAGCGGCAGGAGCGCGACCAGGCCGACGAGCCCGGGGATCACGAACACCCCGACCTGGACGAACCCGACGAGCAGCATGGCGATGACCTTGCCGCGGATGAGGTCGCCGGCGGTGACCGTTGTGAGGATCATCTCGGAGATCCGGTTCTCCTTCTCCTCGACGACCACGGTCACCATCCGCGCTGCGAGCAGGATGACGAGCCCGAAGAACGCGGCGACGAAGACGAACGGCGGCACGATCGACAGCCACCCCGGCGCGACCTTGCCGTCGGCGTACGTGGTGAGGTCGGTGTCCGGCGGCGTCCGCAGCAGGTGGACGGTCTCGGGGTCGTCGACCGTCGAAGCGACGCTCTGCTCGAGGACCTGCGTGGCGAGGGACGAGTAGCCGCCGTTGCCGAACAGGCCGCGGTCGGCGGCCTCGACCCGGATCGGCGTGGTCGACGGCGACTCGGGGAAGGTGATGAAGGCGTCGAGCCGACCGTCCCGCACTGCCGCACGGTCGGCTGCCGGGTCACTGGACGGTGATCCGCCCCACTTGTGCGCGACCCGTTCGGACACCAGGCCGGAGTCGTCGACGTAGTGGAACGGGGTCCGTGCCGCCGACGAGCTCGACATCACCGAGTCGGTGCCGGCGGCCTGCCCGACGCCGACGAGCAGCGAGACGACCACGATGACGACCGGCAGCGCGAGCGTGCCGATCCAGAACGCGGGCTTCTTCACCGCGCGGACGAACTCGAACCGGACGACGGTCCCGAGGCGGCTCACGCGGCCACCCCGGCGTCGGCGTCGTGCCCGTAGACCTGCACGAAGATCTCGTCGAGGGGGATGCGCCGCATCTTGAACGCGGTGACGTGCACGCCGGCGGCGACGAGCGTCGCGAGGATGTCCGACCCGTCGGCCGCAGCGGCCTCGGTCGGGACGAGGTAGGCGACGTGCCCCTCGTGGCGGGCGAGCCGGTAGAGCGGGGAGCGCGGGACGGTGCCGTCGAGGCCGACCCGGGCCACCGCACCGCCGAAGGCGTCCTGCACGTCGGGGATGGTGCCGTAGGCGGCCGCGGTGCCGTCCTTGAGCAGCAGGATCCGGTCGCAGAGCCGTTCGACCTCGTCCATGTGGTGCGTGACGAGGATGACGGTCGCACCGTCGGCCTTCCGCTCGTCGACCAGGTCGAGCAGCAGCCGACGGTTCACCGGGTCGAGGCCCTTCGTCGGCTCGTCGAGGATGAGGAGGCGCGGGCGGTCCATGATCGTGATGCCGAGCTGCACCTTCTGCTGCTGGCCGCCGGAGAGCTTGTCGACCCGGAGCTTCGCGCGGTCGGCGAGGCCGACCCGGGCGAGGTAGTCCATGCTCCACGCGGTGGCCTCGGGACCGCGGAGCCCCCGCAGTCGCCCGAAGTAGGACATCACGTCGATCACGGATTCCTTGCGGTAGAGCCCGCGTTCCTCCGGCAGGTAGCCGATGCCGCCGGTGGCGGGCTTGTACGGGTGCCCGTCGATCGTGAGCGTGCCGGCCGTCGGCGTCGTGATGCCGAGCAGGGCGCGGATCGTGGTGGTCTTGCCGGAACCGTTGCTGCCGAGCAGGCCGAAGGTCTCGCCGGGGGCGATGTCGAACGACAGGCCGTCGACCACGTTCCGGTCGCCGAAGCGCATGACGAAGTCCTGCACGGTGATCCTCGCCCCGGTCATCCTCGCCCCTCTCGACGTGCCGACACTACCGGGACCGCCTGACGGCCCGTCGGTCGGCTGAGCAGCATGGACCGTCGGTCAGAGGACCAGCGCGGCCACCGCTCCGAACAGCACGGTGAGGCCGATCCCGACACCGTCGCGAACCGGACCACCGCGGCGGTGCGGGTCCCGCCACGGCAGGTCCGGCCACCGCAGCGCGATCCCGACGGCGCACGCCGCTGCAACGCCGGTGAGCACCCACCACACTGCGGACAGCGCGCCGTCCCAGTCGCCGAGCTGCCGGGCGACGACGAGGATCGCGGCGGCTCCGACCGCGCCGGACAGCACGACGAGCCGGTCCTGTGCGCCCGCCCGGCGCGGCACCGGGCCACGGAGGCCCCGGAAGCCGGCCAGCGCGACCCCGGCCGGTGCCACGAGGCCGATGACCGAGACGACGACGAGCACCCACCCGGCGTTCAAGCGGCGACCTCCGCCAGCAGCCGGATGCCGACCTGGTCCACGGTGGCGGCGACGTCCGACGCGACGAACACCCCGGTGCGCGAGTGACGGTCCATCGCGAGCATGGTGGCGTACCCGCCGGTCCCGCCGTTGTGCCAGGTCACCGTGCGACCGCGGAACCGGTCCGTGAACCACGCGAGTCCGACGCGGCTGCCGTCGCCGGCGTCGAAGCGCAGCTCGAGCAGGTCGTCGGCGGCCACGCCGGGCAGCGCGTCGTCGAGGAGCGCGCGGAGGTACCGGGACATGTCGCTCGCCGTCGAGCGGACCCCGCCGGCCGGCGCCCAGCCCGCCATCGTCCACGGGTCTGCGGGTCGTCCGGCCACGGTCCTTCCACGTGGGGCTCCGGGAGCGAGGCCCGCCGGGCTGAGCGGCGTGGTGGTCGACCGCATGCCGAGCGGTTCGAGCAGGTGGGTCCGGAGCAGCTCGTCCCACGGGGTGTCGGCCGCCGTCGCGAGCGCCTGCCCGAGCAGGGCGACGCCGAGGTTCGAGTAGGACACCTCGCCGCGGTCGGTCGCGCCGGCGGAGCGTGCCGCGGCGACCACGTCGGCGGGACCGTCGGCCTGGTACGGGTCGGAACGCAGGAAGTTCGACAGGACCATCCGGCCCACTGCAGCCGGTCGAGGGTCCAACCGGGGGAGTCCGGACCGGTGGCTGGCGAGCTCGAGCAGGCTGTACTCGCCCGCGCCGACGTCGAGGTGGTCGGCCACCCGGTCGTCGAGGGAGACCACCCCGAGGGCGTCGAGTCGGGCGAGGAGGAACGCGGTCGTGGTCTTCGTGACGGACCCGATCTCGACCTCGGTGTGCCGGTCGGCGCCGAGCCCGGCGAACCGCGTGTCGTCGGGTCCCACCACCGTCGCCGTCACGTTCCCGACGGTGGTGCCGGCGCAGATCGCAGCCAGCCGGTCGGCGAGCTCCGGGTCTCCGGTCCGGGAGGCGCCGGCGCGCGGCGGCCGCGGACGTCCGAGCGCGCCGAGTCCGAGGACCGCGGCACCCGCGGCAGCCGCCGTGACCGCCGTCCGACGGCGGACCGGCCGCGCGGTCACGGGGTCCTCCCGCCGGCCAGGACGGTTGCGAGCAGGGGGACGAGACGCTCCGGCGGGACGGCGTAGTGGCCCCGCGTGGTCTGCCGCACCCACCCGGCTGTCTGCAGCAGCCCGAGGTGGTGGTACACCTGCCCGGTGCTGCCGACGTCGGGGAGGTCGCGCAGCTCGGCGACCGAGGCGGGCCGGTCGGCGAGCACCTGCAGGAGTCGCAGCCGGACCGGGTGTCCGAGGGCGGAGAGGGACGTCGCCACGGTACCGGCCGACCAGTCGTCGGTGAACAGGTCGGTTGCGGTGGCACCGTACTGCCACCGCACGGGGCCGCCGACCGTCGCGACGCTGCCGGTGTAGAGCACGCCGCCGGTGTCGCCGAGGCGCGCCTCGAGCCCGGTCAGCGCCCAGAAGGCGTCCGCATCCCCGTCGGACGGCGGGTCGATGTCGGGGGTGGGGTGTGCGAGCAGCGCCGCTTCCAGCGCCGCGACCCGCTCCCGCAGGTCGGTGATCGCCGCCTCGGTGTCCGTCATGATTCGATCCTACGGATTTCCGGAATCAATGCAACGGTCGGGAACGAGACCGCCTGACGGACTGGAGGCGCGGTGCCTGCCTGCACCGCGCCTCCAGTCCGGCACCTGGTCGCGTCGAGGACGCGCACCTTCCGTCAGGAACGCAACCAGGCCGTCCCCACACCCGACAGTGCGCCGTCTGCCACCGGCGCGGAGGCGAGCAGCAGCTCGCCGGCGGGGAGTTCGTAGGGCTCGTCACCGAACACCGTCACGCTCGTCCAGCCGTTCGGCCGGCGGAAGGCGAGCACGTCGTCGCGTCCGGTCTCGAGCCACTCGAGGTGCTCCTCGGACTGCAGCTGCCCGCGGAGCCCGAGGGCCTTCCGGTACAGGTTCAGCGTGGAGTCGGGGTCGGCGTCCTCGGCCTCGACCGAGGACTCGCCGAACCACGACGGCTGCGGCAGGTGCGACCCGGCGGTACCGAAGCCGAACGACGATCCGAAGCGGGTCCACGGGATGGGCACGCGGCAGCCGTCACGGCCGACGTCGACGCCCGGGTTCCGGAAGAACGCCGGGTCCTGGCGGTCGGCATCGGGGATGTCGCCGACCTCCTGCAGACCGAGTTCCTCACCCTGGTACAGGTAGGCCGAGCCGGGCAGCGCGAGCTCGAGCAGGGTCGCGGCCTTCGCCCGTCGCAGGCCGAGCGACCGGTCGAGCGTGTCCTGCGAGCCACCGGCGAGCAGCCACGCGCTGCCCTGCTTCTCGGTGGTCGGGGCGTGGTCGGCGTCGCCGCTCCGCGGCGGCAGGGCGTACCGGGTGGCGTGCCGGACGACGTCGTGGTTCGAGAACACCCACGTGGTCGACGAGCCGGACTGCTCGGCCAGGCCGAGGTTGAACTCGATGATCTCCTTGAACGAACCGGCGTCGAAGTCGGCCTCGAGCAGGTCGAAGTTGAACGCCTGGCCGAGCCCCTCGGCGCTGGCGTAGCGGGCGCGGCGGTCGGCGGCGACCCAGGCCTCGGCCACGGCGGTGCGTGCGGGGGTGTACTCGTCGAAGACCCGCCGCCACTCGGCGTAGATCTCGTGCACGTCGTCGCGGTCCCACAGCGGGTGCGTGCCGTCCTTCGGCATCTCGGCGAGCTCGGCCCACGTCGGCAGGGTCTCGCCCAGGTCCTTCGCGAGCCCGTGCGCCACGTCGATGCGGAACCCGTCGACCCCGCGGTCGGACCAGAAGCGGAGGGTGTGCAGGAAGTCGTCGCGGACCTCGCGGTTGGCCCAGTTGAGGTCGGGCTGCTCCTTGGCGAAGCTGTGCAGGTACCACTGGCCGTCGCCGACCGCGGTCCACGCCGGGCCGCCGAAGATCGAGATCCAGTCGGCGGGGGCTTCTTCGCCGGACGGTCCGCTGCCGTCGCGGAACACGTAGCGGTCTCGGGCGGCGGAGCCCTTGGGTGCTGCGAGCGCCTCGCGGAACCACTCGTGCCGGTCGCTCGTGTGGTTCGGCACGATGTCGACGATCACCCGGATGCCCGCACCGTGCAGCGCCTCGACCATGGCGTCGAAGTCGTCGAGCGTGCCGAGCTTCGGGTCGACGTCGCGGTAGTCGTCGACGTCGTAGCCGCCGTCGGCGAGTGCGGACGGGTAGAACGGGCTGAGCCAGACGGCCTCGATGCCGAGCGACGCCAGGTACCCGACGCGCGAGGTCACACCGCGCAGGTCGCCGATGCCGTCGCCGTTCGCGTCCGCGAAGGAGCGCGGGTAGATCTGGTAGACGCTCGCCTGGCGCCACCAGGTCTCGTCGGTCGTGGTGGCGGCGGGCTGGACCAGGATGTCGGTCACGGGGATCCTCTCGGAGGTCGTGGAGGTCGGGGTCGTGGAGGTCTGGGTCGAGGAGGTGGGGGTCGTCGAGGTTTGGGTCGTCGTGGTCACTTGATCGCGCCCTGGGTCACGCCGGCCATCACCCATCGCTGGGTGATGAGGTAGACGATGATCGCCGGGGCCATCGCCATCAGGTACGAGGCGAAGGACACGTTGTAGTTGTTGCTGAACTGCGTCTGGAACATCTGCTGCAGCACCGGCAGGGTCTGCAGCGCCGGGTTCGAGGTGATCAGGGACGGCATCACGAAGTCGTTCCACGACGCGAGGAACGCGAAGATGCCGACGGTGGCGCTCATCGGCGCGAGCAGGGGGAACACCAGCTGCCAGAACACCTGCCCCGTGCTCGCACCGTCGATGCGGGCACTCTCCTCCAGCTCGGCGGGGATCGACCGCAGGAACGCCGTGAAGAGCAGCACGCTGAAGGACAGCTGGAACATGACGTGCAGGATCGCGACGCCGACCGGGTTGTCGAGCCCGGCCATGCCGGTGAGCTTCACCTGCGACAGCGCGAGCACCGGGAACGGCAGGAACATCGCCGCGAGCAGGTAGAAGAACGACCAGCGGAAGAGTCGGCGGTCCCAGTTCCGGGCGATCGCGTACGCCGTGAACGAGGCGAGCAGGATCGTGCCGACGACGGTGATCGCCGCGACGAACACCGAGACGCCGAACGCCCGCGGGAAGTCGGTCAGCTGCCAGGCCTGCACGAAGCCGTCGACGCTGAACGGCGCCGGCAGCGAGAACGCGTTGCCGTCGACCGACTGCGCGGTCGTCTTGAACGCCATCGTGAGGGTGACGTAGAGCGGGACGAGGACCGACAGGGCGCAGACGACCAGCAGGACGGTGACGGGCCAGTTGGACCGTCCGCCGCGGCGGCCGGTGGTCTTGTCGGCATCGACGGACCGGATGCTGCCGGTCGTCGTGGTGCCGGGGCGGAGGGGTGCTTGCAGGGACATCAGAGCGCTGCCTTCCCGCGGGTCGCCCGCAGCTGGATCACGGCGATGACGACCGCGATGACGAAGAAGATCGTGGCGTTCGCCATCTGGTAGGCGTAGTCGCCGCCGTTGAAGCCCTTGAAGATCGACATCGCGACGCTCGTGGTAGAGGTGCCGGGGCCGCCGTCGGTCAGGCCGACGATGATGTCGTACGAGTTCAGGAAGTTCTTGAACCCGATGACGAGGTTGATCAGGATGTAGCCGGCCGTCAGGGGCGCGGTGATCGAGATCAGCTGCCGCCACGCGCTCGCGCCGTCGAGCGCCGCGGCCTCGTACACCTCGCCGGGGATGGACAGCACCCCGGCGATGTAGATGAGGAGCGTCGACGGGATCGCCTGCCACGCGGTGACGATCACGATCGCCACCCACGCCAGGTCGGGGTTCGCCAGGATGCTCTGCTCGAGCGGGGCGAAGCCGAGCGCGGACGCGGCCGCCGGCAGGCTGTTCGCGAACAGGAACGAGAACACGTACGCGATGACGATGCCGGAGATCACCATCGGCAGGACGAACACCCCGCGGAGCGCGATCTTCCCGCGGATCTTCGACGTCAGCGCGATGGCGAGCAGGAACGCGACCGCGTTCACGACGATGACCGTGACGAGCGAGAAGCCGAGCGTGAACACGTACGCCTGCAGGATCGCCGGGTCGGAGAACACGGCGACGTAGTTCGTCAGGCCGATGAAGCGGAACTCGCCGAAGCCGACGGAGTTCGTGAAGCTCAGCACGATGCCCATCACGGCCGGCAGCGTGATGGCGAGCGTGAAGAGCAGCAGGGTGGGGAGCAGGAAGGCGAGGAAGAGCGGTTCGATCCGCTTCCGCTTGTGGGTGACGGACTGGAGGCGCGGTGCGGCTCCGCCCCGTCGGCGGCGGTGAGCCGTCGTGATCGATTCGGTGGTCGTGGTGGCCATGCGAGGTCTCCTTACGCGGCCGTGCGGAGCGCGAGCCGCGCCCAGTCGGCGTCGAGGGTGCGGAGCTGCCGCTGCGCGTCGCCGCCGAAGGCGATCGACTGCGCGTAGTTCGCGACGGGGATCTCGGCGGGGATGAGCTGCGAGGCGCCGAGGTAGAAGGCCGCGTCGTCGTAGTACGACTGCATGCCGGTGAGTGCGGGGTTCGAGGCGGGAGGAGCGTCCTTCCGGACGCCGAACCCGTTGTTGTCCGCGTTGTACTTGTCGTTCACCTTCGGGGTCATCAGGTACGACAGGAACTCGCGGGCGGCCTCCTGCTTGCGGGACGCCTCCGGGATCCAGAGCGCCAGGTCGACGTTCACGCGGACCTTCCGGTCGGCGGCGTCGTCGGTGACGGGGAGCGGGAACGTGCCGAGGTCCATGTCCTTGTTCGTCTTGGCGATCTCGCCGAGCGCCCACGGCCCCTGCAGGTACATCGCGGCCTTGCCCTGCGCGAAGGCGAGGTTCCCGTCGCCGTACCCGCGGCTGGCCGCACCGTCCTGGTGCCACTGACGGAGCTGCTCCATCCGCTGCATCGGGGCGGCGAAGTCCCTCTCGAACGACACGGACGAGTCCTTCCCGACGCTGGTGCCCTCGCGCTCGAGCGCCGCGAACGTCTTCGGGACGTCGATCATGCCGCCGATCGAGTAGTCGAACATGCCCTGCGCGATCGTCCAGTTGTCCTTGAACGTGCCGTAGATCGGGGCGATGCCGGCCTTCGTCAGGCGCCCGCAGAGGTCGGCGAACTCGGTCCAGGTCGTCGGGACCTCGAGGCCCTGCTCGGCGAACAGCTGCTTGTTGTAGATCACCGACGCGGCGGTGACCGAGTACGGTAGGGCGCTCTTCCGCCCGGGGTAGTCGGCGGTCTGCTCGAGGAGCGGCCACAGGTCGGGGTTGATCGTGTCCGCCTGGGGCAGGTCGGACAGGTCGGTGAGCGCGCCGTGCTCGACGAACGGGGCGACGGAGAAGTTGTAGTTCCAGCACCCGAGGTCCGGCGGCCGGTTCCGGACGAAGTTCGCGGACATGCTCGACGTCGAGTCGCGGACGACCCGGATCTTGTCCTGGCTGGCGTGGAACTTCGCGATCACGTCGTCGAAGTACCCGATCACCTCGGGCTTCGAGACGTAGAACGTGATCGTCTCGGGTCGGCTGCTCGACGAACCGAGCGGGGCGCATCCCGCGAGGGCCAGGCTCGCTCCGATGCCGCCCGCACCGAACAGGAAACCGCGGCGGCTGACCGCTGCGGCGCTCCTGGCGGGTTCTGTGGCGTGTGGTCGCACGTCGTCTCCGTCCACCGGACCCGGCGTCCCTGCCGTTCCGGACCGCGGGACGGCTCCGGTGTCGCCCGCAAGACTAAATGTAGCGAGAAAATCTAATCGCGCAAGCAAGTGACGTCGCGATAGGGTCACGACATGCCGTCGCACCGGGGAACGAGCGCAGAGACGCTGCTCGACTACGCCTTCGCCGTGCACGCGTTCACCGCGACCGAGGCGATCGACGCGACCGGCCTGACGCGCTCGACCGTGCTCGGCGCGTGCGAGGAACTCGTCCGTCTCGGCTGGGTCCGCGAGCTCGACGACGCCCGGGCCGCGGGGGAGTACCGCATGGGACGCCCCGCGCGGCGCTACGAACTCGACACCGACGCCGGGGTGGTGGTCGGCGTCGACGCCGGACAGCACCGCGTGACCGTCCTCGTCGCCGACCTCCGCGGTGCCGTGCTCGGGCGTGCGACGGGCACCCTCGGCGACTCCGGACTCGACGTGCCCGTCCGGCTGCGGGTCCTGGCCGAGACCATCGCGA
The DNA here is from genome assembly GCF_001865065.1 of Curtobacterium sp. MCBA15_008. Classification (GTDB taxonomy): domain Bacteria; phylum Actinomycetota; class Actinomycetes; order Actinomycetales; family Microbacteriaceae; genus Curtobacterium. The sequence continues at coordinate 66,139 of NZ_MJGN01000008.1, forward strand.
CCGCGCTCGCCGACGCCGCGGTCGATCCCTCCCGGGTGCTCGTGACGGTCGTGGGGATCCCGGCGCCGGTCGACGCCGCCGGAGTGTCACCGGGCGACGGCGGCTTCTGGGACCGGATGAACCCGGGCTTCGGCGACGACGTGCCGGGCGGCCGCGTGGTCGTCGAGAACGACGCGAACCTGGCGGCGCTCGCCGAGCGGCCCTCCTCGGGCGAGGCCTCGTTCGCGGCGCTGCTCTCCGGGGAACGCTTCGGCGCCGGCCTCGTGGTCGACGGCGTGCTCCTCCGCGGTGCCCACGGGGGTGCCGGTGAGATGCGTGTGCTCGAGATCGTCGACGGCGTCGGCTCCTCGGACGGCATCGGCGCGACGGCGCGCACGCTGGTCGTCGAGGCGGCAGGCGCCGGGCGACTGCCCGTCAGTGGTCCACTCGGGCCGGAGTCCGACGCCGCCGCGGTGTTCGCCGCCGCCCGGGTCGGCGACCCCGTCGCGGTCTCGATCGTCGACCGGCTCGGCGACCGGTTGGCCCGGGTCTGCGTGCTGCTCGCGAGCCTGCTCGACATCGACCGCGTGGTCGTCGCCGGCGCGATCGCCGAGCCGGCAGCCGCGGTGATCGACCGTGCGCGCGACCTGCTCGACGGCGGCCACTTCGACCCGGTGCCCGAGATCGTCGCGTCGTCGCTCGGGGCCGACGTCGTCGTGCTCGGCGCCGTCGAGCACGCCGTCGACGCCGTCCGGGCCGACCCGCTGTCGTTCGTCGTCCGATCGGTCACCACTCCGGTCGCTTCCTGACCAGGAGCGGTCGCGGCCCGGACGGCCGAGAGGGGCCGGGCCGATGGCCCGACCCCTCTCAGTCGTGTTCGGGGATCAGAAGAAGTTGACCGTGAACGTCGCGACGGTGCTCGACGTCTCACCGGAGACCTGCTTGACGCTGACGGTCTGCGGACCGGAGGTCTTGGAGCTGACGAACGCGATGGTCTGGCCGGTCGAGCCGGAGAGGCGCTCGGTCTTGCCGTTGAGCGTGACGAGGAACTCGGAGCCGGCGAGCTTCTGCCCCTGGATGAGGATCGAGGCACGGCGCTGGAGGCCGAAGTTCTCGATCAGCGAGACCTTCGGGGCGGTGATCGTCGACGAGGTCGGCGGCGTCACCGTGAAGCCGGGGTCGGTGGGGCGCGTCGGGTCGACCGGGGCAACCGGCGAGACCGGGGTGACCGGGGCAACCGGGGTGCCGGTCGTGTCGCCGAACGAGATCAGGAGGGAGCCGAGGGCACTCGAGGTCTCGCCCGACACCTGGAGGACGCGGACCCGCTGCGCTCCCGAGGAGGACGCTTCGACGAAGACGACGGCCTGACCGCTGGAG
>NZ_MJGN01000008.1:68312-109644 GCF_001865065.1 Curtobacterium sp. MCBA15_008
GGCGGGGTGACGCCGGTACCGGGGTCGACCGGAGTGACCGGGGCAATCGGGGTGACCGGGGCAACCGGGGTGCCGGTCGTGTCGCCGAACGAGATCAGGAGGGAGCCGAGGGCACTCGAGGTCTCGCCCGACACCTGGAGGACGCGGACCCGCTGCGCTCCCGAAGAGGCTGCCTCGACGAAGGCGACGGCCTGACCGCTGGAGGCGTCGACGGACTGCTGCTTGCCGTCGACCATGATGTCGAACTTGGAGCCGGCGAGCTTCTGGCCCTCGATCTTGATCGAGGCGCGGCGCTGGAGGCCGAAGTTCTCGACGAGCGAGACCTTCGGGGCGGCGATGGATGCCGCGGGCGGCGGGGTGACGCCGGTACCAGGGTCGACCGGAGTGACGGGGTTCGGCGTCTGGGTGCCGTAGTTCGTCAGTCGCAGGTTCTGGTCCGACGCGGCGTGCTCGGTGCCCTGGAACGCGACGGCCTTGATGACCGTGAGGCCCTTCGGCACGACGACGTTGCACGAGAACACGTACGAACCGGCCGTGCCCTCCACGGTGGTGTCGGTGCAGAGCGTCTTGTCGCCGGACACCAGCTCGACCTTCGAGATCGCGGTGCGGGACTGGACCTGGCCGCCGATGGTGGCGGTGCCGTCCTGGATGTAGGCGGTCCGATCCGAGCCGTACTGCCCGAGCGGAGTGTTCGCGCCGCCCGTGTAGACGGCGGTGATCTCCGGCGCCGTGACCGGAGCGGTCGCGGCGAACGCGCCGACGGCCGGGACTGCCACCATGCCGGCGGTGAGAGCGCCGATCGTGATGGCCTTGATGGTGTTCTTCACGTGAGTGAACCTTCCTCGAAGCGTGTCAGGAGGACACGCACTCGGAAGCTTATCTCCGAAATGCGAAATTGAAATATAACAGCACTCAGTTTCCCACCCGGAGGAATCGCTGCAGTTGCGTGACGTGGCCCGGCTCGAGTTCGTCGAGGGTCGCGACGCCGAGCAGCCGCATCGTCCGTTCGATCTGCTCGGACAGGATCTGGATCATCCGATCGACGCCAGCCTCGCCGCCCGCCATCAGGCCGTACAGGTAGGCACGACCGACCATCGTGAACTTCGCGCCGAGGGCGACCGCCGCGACGATGTCGGCGCCGGACATGATGCCGGTGTCGAGGTGTACCTCGGTGTCGTTCCCGACCTCCTTCACCACCTGCGGCAGCAGGTGGAACGGCACCGGTGCGCGGTCGAGCTGCCGGCCGCCGTGGTTCGACAGCGTGATGCCGTCGACGCCGAGGTCGGCCAGGCGCTTGGCGTCGGCCAGGGACTGCACGCCCTTGACGACGACCTTGCCCTTCCACTGGTCGCGGATCCACGCGAGGTCCTCGTAGGTGACGGTCGGGTCGAACATGTGGTCGAGGAGCTCGCCGACGGTGCCGGACCAGCGGTCGAGCGAGGCGAACGCCAGGGGCTCGGTCGTGAGGAAGTCGAACCACCACCACGGCCGGGGGATTGCGTTCACGATCGTCTTCGCGCCGAGCTGCGGCGGGATCGAGAAGCCGTTCCGCTTGTCGCGGAGGCGGGCTCCGGCCACGGGGACGTCCACCGTCACGAGCAGCGTGTCGAACCCGGCGGCCTCGGCGCGGGAGACCAGCGCCATGGACTTCTCGCGGTCCTTCCACATGTACAGCTGGAACCAGTTCCGGCCGTGCGGGTTGGCGTCGCGGACGTCCTCGATGGCGGTGGTGCCCATCGTGGAGAGCGAGAACGGGATGCCGGCGCGACCGGCCGCGCGGGCTCCGGCGCGCTCGCCCTCGGTCTGCATCATCCGGGTGAAGCCCGTCGGTGCGATGCCGAACGGGTACGCGACGTTCCCGCCGAGGACCTGCCGCGAGGTGTCGACCGAGGAGACGTCGCGGAGGATCGCGGGCGTGAACTCGATGTCCTCGAACGCCTGCCGGGCTCGGGCGAGCGAGATCTCGGCCTCGGCGGCACCCTCGGTGTAGTCGAAGGCGGCCTTCGGGGTCCGGCGCGCCGCGATCTTGCGCAGGTCCCAGATCGTCAGGGCGGACTCCAGGCGACGTCGCCGCGCGTTGAGGTCCGGCTTCTTGAACTGCATGAGCGGGGCGAGGTCGTGCACGGTCGGCAGCTGCCGCTTCACCCGGGCACGCGCGGTGGACGCGGGACCGGTCGAGGCAGCGGGGGCCCCGGTCGCGGGGTCGACGCGGTGCTGGTCGTCGGTCGTGGTCATGCGGTGCTCCTGACGGTGGTTCGATCGGGATCGGCGCGCGACGACGCCGAGGGGGTGTACCGCACGGGCCGGGCGGTCCGTGCGACGGTGCTGCGGAGTGCCTCCAGTGAAGCCCCTCCGAGCCCCGCGAGTCCAGCGGCGCGCGCCTGCACCAGGACGTTGCCCAGCGCCGTCGCCTCGACGGGGCCCGCGAGCACGGGCAGCCCGGTGCGGTCCGCGGTGAGCTGGCAGAGCAGGCGGTTCTGCGATCCACCGCCGACCACGTGCACGACGCGGATGTCCTTGCCGGTGACGTCGCGGATCGTGTCGAGCGTCGAGGCGTAGGCGGTCGCGAGCGACTCGAGGATCGACCGGACGAACTCCGCACGGGTGGCCGGCGCGCTCAGTCCGTGCGCCGTGCACCACGTCGCGATGCGCGACGGCATGTCGCCCGGTGGCGTGAACGACTCGTCCGCGGGGTCGAAGACGGGGACCGGGGCGGTGACGGCCGCGGCGGAGGCGAGCAGCGCCTCCAGGTCGATGCGGTCGCCACCACGCTCCCAGGTGCGGACGCTCTCGGAGAGCAGCCACAGTCCGGACACGTTCTTGAGGAACCGGACCCGTCCGTCGACCCCGCCCTCGTTGGTGCAGTTGGCCTGTCGTGCCGCGTCGGACAGGACCGGGGCGTCGAGTTCGACGCCGACGAGCGACCAGGTGCCCGACGAGATGTACGCGAAGTCCGGGTCGGTCGCGGGGACCGCGACGACCGCGGAGGCGGTGTCGTGCGATCCGACGAGCGTGACGGGTGCGTTGCCGCCGACCTGGTCGGCGACGGCGGGCAGCAGGGGACCGAGTCGGTCACCCGGGTCGCGCAGGGTGGGCAGGAGTCCGGACGGGAGGCGCGCAGCCGCCCGCAACGCCGGGTCCCACCCACGCGTGGTCGCGTTCAACAGCCCGGTGGTCGACGCGTTCGTGCGCTCGGCCGCCTCGACGCCGGTCAGCCAGTGGCCGAGCAGGTCGGGGACGAGCAGCGCCCGCTGGGCGAGCGGCACGGTCGGGTCGGCGGCGAGCTGGAACACCGTGTTGAAGGGCAGGTGCTGCAGGCCGTTCCGTGCGTACAGCTCCGCGGCGTCGAGTCGTCCGTGCACGGGTGCGACCCCGTGCTCGTGGCGCTCGTCGCGGTAGTGGTAGGGCAGCCCGAGCAGGCGCCCCTCGCGGAGGAGCCCGTAGTCGACCGCCCACGAGTCGATCCCGATGCTGACGAGCTCGGGGTGCGCGCCGAAGGCCTGGCGGAGTCCGTCGGTCACCTGCCGGTACAGCTCGACGACGTCCCAGTGCAGGGCCTGCCGGTCGTGCTCGTGCACCGACACGGGGCCGTTCGGGAACCGGGCGACGTGCTCCATCCGGACGCCGTCGGCGTCGACGTGGCCGACGATCACCCGGCCGCTCGTGGCACCGAGGTCGACCGCGGCGACGCTGCCGCTGGTGGACATCGCTCCTACCTGCCGTCGTTCATCAGCGCAGGAACGCGGCGGCGACACCGGCGTCGACGGGCACGTGCAGCCCGGTCGTGTGCGAGAAGTCGGCGGTGCAGATGGCGTAGACGGCGTTGGCGACGTTCTCCGGCACGACCTCGCGCTTGAGGATCGTGCGCTGGGCGTAGAACGCGCCGAGGTCCTGCTCCTCGATGCCGTAGGTCTTGGCGCGGTTCGCGCCCCATCCGCTCGCGAAGATGCCCGAGCCACGGACGACGCCGTCGGGGTTGATCCCGTTGACGCGGATGCCGTGCTCGCCGAGCTCGGCCGCGAGGAGTCGGACCTGGTGGGCCTGGTCGGCCTTGGTCGCCGAGTAGGCGATGTTGTTCGGGCCGGCGAACACCGAGTTCTTCGACGAGATGTAGACGATGTCGCCGCCGAGCCCCTGCTCGATGAGGACCTTCGCCGCCGCCTTCGACACCAGGAACGAGCCCTTCGCCATGACGTCGTGCTGCAGGTCCCAGTCCTGTTCGGTGGTCTCGAGCAGGCTCTTCGACAGGCTCAGGCCGGCGTTGTTCACGACCAGGTCGAGACCGCCGAAGTGCAGCAGCGTCTGCTGGATCGCGCGCTCGATGTCCGCTGCGGAGGTCACGTTCGCGGCGACGCCGATGGCCTGGTCCGGGCCGCCGATCTCGGCTGCCGCGGCGGTGGCCTTGTCGACGTCGAGGTCGGCGATGACGACCGCGGCGCCCTCGGCGGCCAGGCGCTTCGCGATCGCCTTGCCGATGCCGCTCGCGGCGCCGGTGACGAGGGCGATGCGAGTGGCGAGCTTCTTGGGGGCCGGCATCCGCTGGAGCTTCGCCTCTTCGAGGGCCCAGTACTCGATGCGGAACTTCTCGGCCTCGTCGATGGGGTCGTAGGTGCTCAACGACTCGGCGCCGCGCATGACGTTGATCGCGTTGACGTAGAACTCCCCGGCGACGCGGGCGGTCTGGGCGTCCTTGCCGTACGAGAACATCCCGACGCCGGGCACCAGCACGATGAGCGGGTCGGCGCCGCGGATCGCGGGGGAGTCCGGGTTCGCGTGGCGGTCGTAGTAGGCCTGGTAGTCCGCGCGGTACTGCTCGTGGAGTTCGTGCAGGCGGGCGGTCTGCTCGTCGACGCTCGCGGTGGCGGGCAGGTCGAGGATGAGCGGCTTGACCTTGGTGCGGAGGAAGTGGTCCGGGCAACTGGTGCCGAGCGCCGCCAGTTCTTCGGCGCGTTCGCTCGCGAGGAAGTCGAGCACGACGTCGCTGTCGGTGAAGTGACCCACCACGGGCTTGTCGTGCCCGGCGATGCCGCGGATCGTCGGGGCGAGGGCAGCGGCACGTGCGTGGCGTTCGTCGGTCGGGAGCGCTTCGAACCCCGCTCGGACGCCGCCGAACGGGTCGGCCGCGCCGTTCGCCGCGATGTACTGCTCGGCGGTGTCGATGATCCAGCGCGAGTTCGCTTCGGCCTCCTCACTCGTCTCGCCCCAGGCCGTGATCCCGTGGCCACCGAGGATCGTGCCGATCGCCTGCGGGTTGTCCCGCTTGATCGCGGCGATGTCGAGCCCGAGCTGGAACCCGGGTCGGCGCCACGGCACCCACACCACCGTGTCGCCGAAGATCGTCGACGTCAGGGCGGGTCCGTCCGCCGCCGTCGCGATCGCGATGCCGGCGTCCGGGTGCAGGTGGTCGACGTGCGCGGCGTCGACGAGGGCGTGCATCGCCGTGTCGATCGACGGCGCCGCACCGCCCTTGCCGTGCATCGTGTAGTCGAACGCTGCGACCATCTCGTCCTCGCGCTCCACCCCCGGGTAGACGTCCTGGAGGGCACGGACGCGGTCGACGCGCAGGACTGCGAGGCCCGCCGGGGTGAGGGTGCCGAGGTCGCCCCCGGAGCCCTTCACCCAGAGCAGCTCCACCGGCTCGCCGGTCACCGGGTCGGTGTCGGTGCCCTTCGCCGAGGTGTTCCCACCGGCGTAGTTCGTGATCCGCGGATCCGAGCCGAGCGCGTTGGAACGTGCGATGAGCGCACTGATCGTGGTGTCCGCGTCGGTGCCGTGCGTTGCGGGGTCCACCCGTGCCTCCAGGTCGTTGATCGTCATCTGTCTACGCGCCCCAACCGGCCTGGACGCCGCCGACGCGGTCCTCGGCGATCGACTGCTGGTACCCGGAGTCCAGGTACGCGCGCATCGGGTTCGCCGGCAGACCGCGGGATTCGCGCCACGCGGCGAGGTCCGCTCGGACGTCGGTCTGGTACGCGTCCATGAAGACCTCGTTCGCGCCGAGGACGTCGTGGGCCTCTTGCGCGGCGGTCAGTGCCACGCGGTCGAGGAGCAGCGCCCGGGCCGTCATCTCCTGCACGTTGAGCACCGAGCGGATCTGACCGGGGATCTTGTCCTCGATGTTGTGGCACTGGTCGAGCATGAACGCGACGTCGGGGTTGTCGTAGCCGCCGCCGCGGATGACCTCGACCAGGATGCGGAACAGCTGGAACGGGTCCGCCGCACCCACGATCAGGTCGTCGTCGGCGTAGAAGCGCGAGTTGAAGTCGAAGGAGCCGAGCTTGCCGAGGCGCAGGAGCTGCATGACGATGAACTCGATGTTCGTGCCGGGGGCGTGGTGGCCGGTGTCGAGGCAGACCATTGCCTTCGGCCCGAGTGCCGCCGTCTGCACGTAGCTCGTGCCCCAGTCGGGAACGTCCGTGTGGTAGAACGACGGCTCGAAGAACTTGTACTCGAGCACCAGGCGCTGGTCGGCTCCGAGGCGGTCGTAGATCGTGCTGAGCGAGTCGTGCAGGCGGTCCTGGCGGGAGCGCATGTCCTCTTGTCCGGGGTAGTTCGAGCCCTCGGCGAGCCAGATCTTCAGGTCGCGGCTGCCGGTGGCGTCCATCACGTCGATGCACCGCAGGTGGTGGTCGATCGCCTTCTGCCGGATCGTCTCGTCGACGTGGGTCAGGGCGCCGAACTTGTAGTCGTCGTCCTGGAACGTGTTCGAGTTCACCGTGCCGAGCCGCACGCCGTGCTCTTCTGCGTGGCGGCGGAGGTCGGCGAAGTCGTCCACGAGGTCCCACGGGATGTGCAGTGCCACCGTGGGAGCGAGCCCCGTGTACTTGTTGACCTGGGCGGCGTCGGCGATCTTCTCGTAGGGGTCCCGCGGGGTGCCCGGCGTGCTGAACACCTTGAAGCGGGTGCCGGAGTTGCCGAAGGCCCAGCTGGGCAGCTCGATCTGCTGTCGGGCCAGCTGGTCGGCGATGCCGGCGAAGCTCGGGGTCGATGTCATCGTGTCACTTCCTCGTGTGCGATTGAATCGTTTCATACGGTACGCGCTGCGCGGGGTCCGCGCAAGCGGGGTGGTGCGGGGGGTCCGGTGGGCGGCGGTGCGGTGGGCGACATGTCGAACCACGATCCCGACATCGAACCGGCCGTTGCGGCCGGTTCGATGTCGGATACGTGGTTCGACGCGGCCAGTGCTACGCCACGGGGACCGCGGCCGGCGCGCGGAGCTCGTGCGTGCCTCCCGACACGCGCTGCTCGGGTACACCCGGCAGCCGCACCAGTGCGGTGACGCCCTCGGGGACCGTCGCGTGCACGACGAGCTCGCCGTCGACGAGCTCCCACCGCACCGCGACGTGCCCGTGCACCGTGTCCAGCGAGGTCGACGCCCACGTCAGACCGCCGCCCGGCTGCGGCGCGATGAGCACGGCCGAGTACCCCGGCTCGAGCGGCGCGAGACCGCCCACCACCCGGTGCATCCAGTCCGCCACGGCACCGAGTGCGTAGTGGTTGAACGAGGTCATCTCACCCGGGTTGATGGTGCCGTCCGGCAGCATCGAGTCCCAGCGCTCCCAGACCGTCGTCGCACCCATCGTGACCGGGTACAGCCACGACGGGCACTCGGTCTGCAGCAGCAGCTCGTACGCGTCCGACAGGTGGCCCGTCTTCGTGAGCGCGTCGGTGATGAACGGCGTCCCCGCGAAGCCCGTCGAGATCCGGTACCCGGACTGCTCGGCCAGCTCGGCGAGGCGGTCGCCGGCCTTCGCCTCGCCTTCGGCGTCGAGGATCCCGAACACGATCGCGAGCGTGTACACGGTGGTCGCGTCGGACAGGATCCGGCCGTCGTCCAGCAGGTAGTGGGCCCGGAACGCTGCCTGGAGGCGCGCGGCGAGTTCCTGGAACTCGGCCGCTTCCGCCTCGTGGCCGCCCAGGAGCTCCGCCGCCTCCGCCACGATCGTCGCGGACCGGAAGGCGCAGATCGTCGCGACGACGCCCTTGTCCGCCTTCGCGTCCGCCGGGTTCTCCGGCGGGGCGTCCGGGTCGAGCCAGTCGCCGAACTGGAACACCGTGTCCCACAGGTCTTCCGGGGACAGGTGGTCGCGGATCCGGCGGAGGTGTGCGGCCATCGAGTCGAACTGCTCCTCGAGGACGGCCGTGTCGCCGTACGCCTGGTACAGCGTCCACGGCACCCAGACCCCGGCGTCCGACCAGATCGCTGTGGCGTCCGGCTTGCCGAAGTCATCGGCGGGGGAGTACTTCAGCACGTCCGGCACCACGAACGGGATGACGCCCTCGGCGTGCTGCTGCTCGAGCCACACGTCGCGGAGCCAGTCGCCGAGGAACGTCCTGGTGTCGAACAGGTACGACGCCGTCGGCGCGAAGGCCGCGATGTCGCCCGTCCAGCCGAGCCGTTCGTCGCGCTGCGGGCAGTCGGTCGGCACGCTCAGGAAGTTGCCCTGCATGCCCCGGATGACGTTGTCGTGGAAGGTGTTGAGCAGGTCGTGGCTCGACTCGAACGTGCCCGTCCGCGTGAGGTCGGAGCCGACCTGCACGGCGGTGATCGCGGTGCGGAGCTCGTCGAGGGTGCCCGGCCAGCCGTCGACCTCTGCGTAGCGGAACCCGTGGAAGGTGAAGCGGGGCTCGAAGCGGTCCTCGCCGCCGCTCAGGGTGAAGTGGTCCGTCGCCTTCGCCGAGCGCAGGGGCCGGGTGCCGAGTTCGTCGTGCTCGAGGACCTCGGCGTGCTTGAGCGTCAGCACCGTGCCCGCGGTCCCGGTGGCGACCACGCGGAGCCAGCCGACCAGGTTCACGCCGAAGTCGATCAGGGTCGCTCCGGACGGGCTCGTCCACACCTGGACCGGTGCGATCTCGGCGAGGGGCCGGACCGGCGGCACGGTGTCGGCGACGAGTGCGCGTTCCCCGAGGTCGACGGTGTGCACGCCGCTCGTGCGGCCCTCGTGTCCGTCGACGCTCGGCACGGTGACCTCGCCCGGCGTCAGGAACGAGCCGTCGCGGAGCCGGGCGTCGATGTCCTCGCCGTCGTACAGCTGGTCGGCGGTGATCGCACTCGACAGCGCCTGCCAGTCGGTGTCCGTCACCACGTGCTGCTCGTGGCCGTCCTCGAACGTGATGCGCAGCTCGGCGAACCCGGCGCGCTCGTCCGTGTACCAACCCCCGCCACCACCCCACGCGAGGCGTCCGGCGGCCCAGCCGTTGCCGATCACCAGCGCGAGGACGGCGGCGCTGCCCGGGGCCGTCTCGGCCAGGTGCGCCGTCACGTCGTGCGACGCGACGCGGATGCGCCACTCGTAGCTCGTCCACCCCGGTTCGAGCAGGTGGTCGGAGACGCGCTGCCCGCCGAGCCAGCCCTCGACGACGCCGAGCGCGCTGAGGTCGAGGGTCGCCGTGGTGACGGGGCCGTGGCCGTCGTCGAGGGTGAACTCCCGGCGCAGGATCGGTGCGCTCCCGAGGTCGTCGTCGCTCGCGATGAACGATGCGGTCCAGGTGGTCATGTGGTGTGGTCCTTTCACGCGACCGGTCGTCGTCGACCGGAGCGGGGGTCGTGGGCCCGGCCGTCCCGTCGGGGTGGGACGACCGGGGGAGGCGAGCCGTGCCTCCAGGCCGGGTTCGGGCGTCAGCCCTTGACGGCGCCGCTGGTCATGCCGGCGACGATCTGACGGTTGAAGAAGATGTACAGGACGAGCGGCGGGATCGTGATGAGCAGCACGTCGGTGAACAGCAGGTTGAGCTGACTGACGGACTGGCTCTGGAACGAGTAGAGCGTCTGCTGGACGGTGGCGTTCTCGGACCCGGGCAGGAAGTACAGCGGGTTCGTGAAGTCGTTGAACACCGTGACGGACTGCACGAGCACGACCGTGATGATGACCGGCTTGAGGAGCGGCAGGACCACCCCGAAGAACAGCCGGATCGGGCCGGCACCGTCGAGGACGGCGGCCTCGTCGAGCTCCTTCGGGATCGTCGCGACGAACGCCCGGAAGAGCAGGATGCAGAACGACAGGCCGAAGGTCGCCTCGATGAGGATCATCCCGCCCATCGTCTTGAACAGGTTCAGGCCCTGCAGCACCCAGATCGTCGGGACGATCGCGGGCGGGACGATGAGGCCGGCCAGCACGAAGAAGTTGATCAGGCCGTTCCACTTGCTCGGCCGCCGCTGCAGGACGTAGCCGACCATCGCGGAGAACACCACCATGATGATGACGCTGCCCACGGTGAGGATCGCGCTGTTCCAGAAGGCGCGGAGGATGCCGCCGTCGCCGGACTGGAACACGGTCTGCAGGTTCTGCCACAGCTGCCACTCGGTCGGCAGGCTGAAGCCGAGCTGGTTCGCCTCGGCCGGGTTCTTCGCCGCCTGGAACAGGACGAAGACGAACGGCACCAGGAAGACCACGAAGCTGACGACGATCGCGATCGAGCCGATGACCCACTTGCGGGTGCGGCCCGGGTGGCGGGACCGCGTCGGGGCGCCGACGCGGGGACTGGTGAGCGCGGTCACAGGTCCGCCTCCTTGCGGTTGATGAGCCACGAGATGGGGACCATGATCGCGGTCACGACGATGAACAGCACGACGTTGCCGGCGGTCGACAGCCCGTAGAAGCCGGCCTGGTACTGCTTGTAGATCACACTCGCGATGACGTCGCTGGTGAACCCGGGTCCGCCGCCGGTCATCGCCCAGATCAGGTCGAAGGACCGCAGCCCGCCGATCAGGGACAGGATGATGACCGTCCCCATCGCCGGTCGGGACAGCGGCAACGTGATGTTCTTGAAGATCGTCCACGCGCTCGCGCCGTCGACGCGGGCGGCCTCGAAGTACTCCTGCGGGATCGCGACGATGCCGGCGATGAAGATGAGCGTCGCGATGCCGACGCCCTTCCAGACGTCCACCGCTGCGACGCTCCAGAGTGCGAGCGCCGGGTCGGTCAGCCACCCCGGGGTGGGGAGCCCGACGGATCCGAGGACGCCGTTGATGATCCCGTGGAAGGGGTCCATCAGTGCCTTGAAGGTGATGCCGATGCCGATCGTCGACACCAGCACGGGGAAGAACACCACCGCGCGGAGGTACCCGCGCCCGAGCACGGGACTCGTGAGGAGCAGGGCGAGGGCGAGTCCGAGGACCACCTTCGCCGCGCTCGTCACGAACCCGTACTCGAACGTGTGCACGAACCCGGAGACGAGCTGCGGGTCCTGGAAGAACCGGACGAAGTTGTCGAAGCCGATGAAGGTCTGGTCGAACAGCGTCCAGCGGGTGAGCGAGAAGTAGAACCCCGCGAAGGTCGGGACCGCGAAGAACACGACGTACAACGCGATCGCCGGGATGAAGAACCACGCCGGGTAGAACGAGCGCATCCGGCGGCGTGCGGGGCCCGGCCCGGCCTTGAGGGTCTGCGGCGGTGCTGCCGCCGTCGTGAGCGTCGCGGTCACCGGATCACCAGCCCTTGATGCCGAGCTGCTGCGCCTGCTGCACGACGTCCTGGTCGTACTGCTTCGCGCCGACAGCGGCGGAGGAGATGCCCGAGCCGACCTGCACGCAGATCTTCTCGAGGTTCGGGCCCTTGATGGGGGAGAGGAACTCGAGGGCCGGCGATGCCTTGCCGTCGTCGAGGTACTTCTGCAGGTCGCCGATCATCGTCGGGACGCTGTCCGGCAGCGTGCACGTCGAGATGACGTACGGGCCACCGGGGGTGCCGGTGTCGTTCTGCACCTTGCAGCCCTGGTCCGAGTTCGCGAAGGCGATGAACTTCTTCGCCGCCGCCAGCTTGTCGCCCGTCGACGTCTTCGGGATGTACAGGCCGTTCGGCTCCCAGATCGTCAGGTTCGTGTCGTCCGCGTTCTCGGCCGGCAGGGCGAAGGCGCCGATGTCGTTCACCGCGTCGGGGCTGTCCTGCTGCAGGGTCGAGATCGCGTTGGTCAGCATCGGGTACTGCGCCCCGGTGCCGTCGGCGAGCATCTTCAGCCCGTTCGCCTGCGTCGCGGACGCGTAGTCCTTGTTGACGAGGCCCTTGTCCTTCACCTCGGCGAGGTGGTCGAACCCGGCGAGTGCCGGGTCCTTCGCGTAGGACTCCTTGTTCTTCGTGTACTGCGTGGCCCAGTTCTTCTGCTGCGCCGTGATGTTCGCGAAGTCGCCGAGGACGAACAGCTGGCTGGTCCAGGTGTCGCCGTACGTCTGGATGATCGGGTCGACGCCCGAGTCCTTGATCTTCTCGCTGTTGCTGATGAACTCGTCCCACGTGGTCGGGACGCTGAGGCCGAGCTTCTCGTAGACCTTCTTGTTGTACATGACGCCGCCGCCGAAGCTGGTGCCGAACGGTGCGCCGTACATGCCCTTGTCGGTGCTGACCACCTTCGTGAACTGCGGGTCGACGTCCTTCGCCCACTTCTGGTCGGTGAGGTCGACGAGGGTGTTGTCCGGGTTGAGCGCCTGCATGAGCGAGCCCGAGTTGTAGTTGAACACGTCGGCCATCTCGCCGGTGGACAGCTGCGTCTTCACCAGGTTGTCGCCGTCGGTGCCCTGCGGGCGGGTGTCGAACTTGACCGTGATGTCCGGGTTGGCCTTCTCGAACGCGGTGATGAGCGGCTTCGCGGTGGCGGCCGTCGCGGGCGAGTTGTCGGCCTGGTACGTGATCTGCACCTTGCCGCCGCCGCTGCCGGTGTCGGCGGAGCCGCCCGACGAACACGCGGCCAGGCCGCCGATGAGGACCGTGGCGCCGCCGATGGCGATGAGCCTGGTGGTCAGGGAGCGAGCTGACATTCCTTACCTCCTCGTAAGGCCCGGGGCGGGGTACCCCGGGGTGAAACGGACCCGGATCCCGCTCCGCTGCGGGGCTCCGGTGCTGCTGTTTAGAACGTTTCAATCGGAATGGAACCACGGCGATTGAAGCGTGTCAATCGTCCGCCGCGTTTCGTTACGGAAGTGGGTGGTGGTGCGGGCGCGGGTGGGGGTGGTGGCGGGGCGGGTGCGGTGGGCGCTGGCCCGAGTTTCGCGCTCAGCGACACATCACGGGCTCGTCGGGGCGTGAAGTGTCGCTCACCGCGAGACTTGGGTGCGGCCCGGCGCGGCGAGGCGCGGTGCGGTCGTGCGGCGCCCGCCTCCGCGGTCGCGCACCTCCGGCAGACGGGAGGCGCGGCCCACCTCCGCCCCGTGCCGCACCGCCCGAGGTGGTCGCCACCAGGGCCGCCGCCCGGCTTTCGCGCTCAGCGACACTTCACGCGCTCGTCGGCGCGTGAACTGTCGCTCACCGCGAAACTCGTCAGCGGCGCGCGTGCCGCCCCGCCGCGCCCACGCCCGCGTCAGCTCTCGCGCAACCGCGGGTCGCTCGGCCTCCGGCCCCGCGCCGCCGCCGAAGCCGCCGCCCGGCCGAGCGTGCTCTCCCGCGCCACGAGTTCGCTGCCGATCACCACGGTCCGGTGCACGTGCTCGCCCGGCGCGTCCTGCAGCTCGTCGAGCAGGAGCCCGACCGCCGCGGCACCCATCTCCGCGCCGTGCATCGTCACCGAGGTCAGCGGCACCGCACCGCCCCACGCCACGGAGTTGTGGTCGCAGCCCGACACCGGGATGTCCTCCGGCACGCGGAGCCCCGCCGCCCGCAGCTCGGTCACGACGGCCATCGCCAGGATGTCCGTCACCCCGAGCACCCCGTCCGGCCGTTCGGAGGCGGGCATCCGGGCGATCCGGGCTCCGGCGTCCGTGCCGCCGACCGGGTCGATGTCCCCGGCGTCGACGTCGACCAGGGCGACCCCGGGGTGTTCCGCGAGCGCCCGCAGTACCCCCGCTCGCCGTCGGTGCACCGGCTGCAGCTCGGGCCGGGCGCTGACGAAGCCGATCCGCTTGCAGCCCCGCTCGATGAGGTGCGTCGTGGCGAGGTACGCCGCCTGCTCGTTGTCGACCACGACCGAGCAGGCCTCGACCTCGGACGGCTCGTGGTTCACGTACACGACCGGGTGCCCGTGCCGCCGCGTCAGGTCGACCTGCTCCTTGGACTCGGTCATCGTCGCCAGCAGGATCCCGGACACCCGCGTGCTCTCGAGGTACGCCAGGTGGTCGGCCTGGGCCTCGAGGTCGTCCTCACTGCTCGCGATGAGCAACGCGTGCCCGCGCTTCCGCGCCTCGAGCTGCGCACCGTTCACCATGTCGCTGAACAGGGAGTTCCGCAGCGACATGACGACGAGCCCGATGGCGCGCGTGCTGCCGGACACCAGGGCGCGCGCGTTCCGGTTCGGCGTGTACCCGAGTTCGTCGATGGCGGCGCGGACTCGGGCTGCGGTGCGGTCCGCCACACGCTCCGGGTGGTTGAGGACGTTCGAGACGGTCGCGAGCGACACGCCCGCCCGGGCGGCGACGTGGTGCACGCTCGGCGGGCCGTCGCGCCGGGGGACATGCACCATGGTCCGATCGTAGGCGGCGGGTGGGGTGGTGCGGACACGTGTCGGACTGGAGGCGCGGTGCGGCGCCGCCACGCGCCTCCAGACCCGGGGGCGGAGCCGAGTCTCGGCTGACGCGACCCGAGTCTCGTCGGAACCGCCCCGGGTCTCGGCCCCGCTGCGCCAGGCGCGTCAGCGCTCGGCGACGGAGGACTGCCGTACGACGAGCTCGGGTGTGAACTCGACGTGGAGGGTCTCGACGGCGTGCCCCTCCTCGACCTGCGCGAGCAGCAACTCGATCGCCCGCCGGCCGAGGTCCTGCGCCGGCTGCCTCACCGAGGTGAGGGGGACGACCGCGGCCTCGGCGAACGCGATGTCGTCGTAGCCGACGATCGCGATCTCGTCCGGCACCCGGATCGACCCGCGCATGATGAAGGCCTGCTCGAGCCCGACGGCGAGCAGGTCGTTCGCCGCGAACACCGCGTCCGGCCGTTCCGATGCCGGGCGGGCCTGGATCTCCTCGCCGATGCGGCGACCCTCGAGGACGGAGAGTGATCCGGTCGCGAGGACCTCGAGCGACACCCCGGCCTCGGCAGCGGCGGCGACCGCTCCGGCATGCCGGTCGGCCACCTGTCGGATGCCGAACGGGCCACCGACGAACGCGATCCGGCGTCGGCCGATCGCCGTGAGGTGCGACACCGCGATGTGCCCACCCGCGACGTCGTCGACCGAGACCGAGGCGAAGTGTTCGTCATCGGCGCGGCGGTCGACGAGCACCACGGCGGTGCCCTGGTCGCGGAGGCGGGCGAGGCGGGAGAGGTCGTCGCCGGCGGGGGAGATGAGGAGCCCGGCGACCCGGCGCTCCTCGAAGAGGTCGACGTAGGTGTGCTCGCGGTCGACCGACTCGTCGGAGTTGCCGACGAGGACGGCGAGGCCCTTCTGCATCGCGGCGTCCTCGGCGCCGCGTGCGACGTCGGTGAAGAACGGGTTGCCGCCGTCGAGCACGATGAGGCCCACGGTGGAGCTGCGGCCGGCCCGGAGCTGACGAGCGGAGTCGTTGCGGACGAAGCCGAGCTGGGCGATCGCGGACTGCACGCGTTCGACGGTGCCGGGGGCGACCTTGTCGGGGCGGTTGAGCACGTTCGAGACGGTGCCGAGGGACACGCCGGCGAGCGCTGCGACGTCCCGAACGCTCACTGCCATGGGGTCATCCTGGCATCCCGCTGCCCGATCGGGGCGTCGTGCGGGTGGTGTCGGGGCCGGATCGTGGTGCTTCCTTCCCATGACGCGTGCGATGGAAGGCGGAATCGCGCGTGGGATGCAGGAACTTCCGACCTCCTATGCGCGATTCGTCCTCCTTCGCGCGGAACGACCTCCTATGCGCGGAACGACCCCGACCCCGCACCCCGCCAACGGGCGCGCCCCGCGGGACTTGCCCTCGTGCCCCGCGCCGAGTAACGTCCTCGCAGCACCGTTGAAACGATTCACCGACGAACGCACGAACGGAGGACCAATGGCGGTCCGCATCGGAGCCCGCAACACCACGGGCTGGAAGGCGACGATCTCGGTCGCCATGTCGAACTACATCGAGTCCGGGTCGATCATCGCGATCGCCACGAGCCTCAGCCTCTGGCAGGCGCAGTTCCACATCGGGGACCTGCAGGTCGGGCTCCTGGCGAGCCTGTCCGCGAACGCGTTCGGCGCTGCCGCCGGCGCGATCGTCGGCGGCCCGCTCTGCGACCGCTACGGCCGGAAGTTCATCTACACGTACGACCTGCTGCTCTACATGCTCGGCATCCTGCTCGCGGTGTTCGCCGGCAGCTACGGCATGCTCCTCGTCGGGTTCATCCTGACCGGCATCGCGGTCGGAGCCGGGGTGCCGGCGAGCTGGACGTACATCGCCGAGCAGGCACCGGCCGACAAGCGGGCCGCCCACGTCGGCACCGCGCAGCTCGCCTGGTCGATCGGCCCGATGGTGGGCTTCGCGCTCGCCATCGCCGCCGCACCCCTCGGACTCCTCGGCAGCCGCCTGATCTTCGCGCACCTGTTCGTCGTCGCCGCGATCGTGTGGTGGCTCCGACGCGGCCTGCCCGAGTCCACGATCTGGAAGGACGAGCGCGCGGACACCGGCAGCGCGAACTTCTTCCACGGCTTCTCCCAGCTCTTCAGCCGCCGCAAGAACCTCACCGCGATGCTGTTCCTGTTCGGCGTCTACGCGCTCTGGAACACCGTCGCCGGACAGGCCGGCATCTTCCAACCGCGCGTGTACTCCGCGACCGGCGTCACGAGCGTCCCCGAGCAGTACGGACTGCAGATCCTGGTCTGGGGCTGCACCGTCGCCGCGACGTACTTCGGCTTCATGCGCTTCGCCGACCGGATGAGCCGCCGGGTCCTCTTCGCGATCGGTGCCGTGCTCGCGATCATCGCCTGGGCAGTGCTCATCTACGCACCGGCGAATCTCGGCACCCTGCTGTTCTTCGCGATCGCGTGGGGCATCTCGTCCGGCATCGGCGCGCAGGCGTTCTACGGCCTCTGGACGTCCGAGCTGTTCGCCACGCGGTACCGCGCCAGCGCGCAGGGCGTGCTGTTCCTCGCGGCGCGGGTGATGGTCGGCCTGCTGAGCATCTGGTTCCCGTTGCTGCTGTCGGACATCGGCCTGCGCGGGCTCGGCGGCCTCATCATCGGCCTGCTCGCGCTGTCGTTCCTGGTCGGCACGATCTGGGCCCCGAACACGCGTGGCAAGACGCTCGAGGAGATCGAGGCCGAGCGGTACGGCACCGTCACCAGCATGACCGGCACGGTCCGCACCCCGGAGGAGCACGCCGCGCGCCAACAGGCGCTGCGGGGTGCGCGAGACGCGCGGACGCCTCGGTGAGCGGGGCGGACCAGGGTGATCCGCGCCTCCAGAGCGGGCCTGGAGGAACGGATCACGTGACCCGCGTCTGCTTCCGTCTGCAGGTGGCGGCGGAGCACATGGACGCCTACCGGGAGCGCCACGCTGCGGTCTGGCCGGCCATGCTGCGGGCCATCGCGACGGCGGGGCGGCGGAACTACTCGCTGTTCCTCGACGACGACGGCCTGCTCATCGGGTACTACGAGACGGACTCGGTGGCGGACGCCGATGCGTCGCTCGCCGCGTCCGAGGTCGCGGGTGCGTGGGAGTCCCACATGCAGGACCTGTTCGACGGCGCGACGGGCCGGGCCGACCAGACGGCGCGGGTGCTGCCCGAGGTCTTCAACCTGGAGGACCAGCTGGCCGCCGCCGAGTGACGGGCGACCGCTGCGTCGAGGGAGCAGAAGTCGTCGGGTCCGGTCGCTTGGCTCGACGATTCCTGCTCCCTCGACCACGCCGGCGACGGGCAGCGCCGGCGCCGCGCAGCGCCCGACGCGACGGCACCAGGCAACGCCAACCCGCGCGGCTAGCGTGGCCGCATGCAGCCGCCCGCACCGGGGACCCTCCGCGTCCTCCACCTCTCCGACACCCACCTGACCGGCGACGGCGCCCTCCACCAGGGCTCCGTCGACACCACGGCAGCCCTCGAGAGCGTCCTCGCCCGGGTCGACGACATGCCCGGCGTGGGGCTGGTCGTCGTGTCCGGCGACGTCTCCGAGGACGGCTCCGCGGAGTCCTACGCCGCGGTCCTCGAACGGGTCGGCGGCTGGGCGGAGCGGCACGGCGCCGCGCTCGTCACCGTGCCGGGCAACCACGACCTCCGCGAGGGGTTCCGTCAGGTGCTGGCGAACGGCCACGTCCTCGGCGAGGGCGGGACGCGACTCATGCACACGATGGAGTACCTCCCGCCGACGGTCCCGGTGTCGGGGCAGTCGCTCGTCGCCGGTCGTCGGATCGTCACGGTCGACACGAGCGTCCCCGGGGCCGGGTACGGCGAGATCGACGAGACCTCGCTCGAGCGCCTGCGGACGGCGCTCGCCGGGGAGCCCGCGCCGCACGGCACCGTCGTCGTCCTGCACCACCCGCCGCTGCCGGCACCGACCGCCCTGCACGAGGCGCTGCAGCTCCGGAACCCGGGCGCGCTCGCCGACGCGATCCGCGACTCCGACGTCCGCGTGGTCCTCGCCGGCCACTACCACCACCACTTCGCCGGGGCCCTCGCCGGTGTGCCGGTCCTCGTCGCCCCGGGGGTCGCGAACGACACCGACGTCGCGGGACCCTGGTCCGAGGAAGCCGCGTTCGTCGACTCGGGTGCGCTCGTCGTCGACCTCGCCGAGGACGGCTCCGTCTGGTCGACCCCGGTCCGCGTACCCCGGACGGACGCCGACCGGCTCGCGTTCCGCTTCGATGCCGAGACGGTGACCCGCATCATCGAGGCGTCGACCGGCCACTGACCCGGGTACCCCGCGCGTTCGGGTTGCATCCGGAAACTCCGAGTAGGCCGGTGGCACCTCTCCAGCGAAGGAGCACCCCATGCGGATCGGCAGTGCAGTCCAGTACGACCGGTACGGCGACTTCGACGTCGTCGAGCTCGTCCCCCAGGAACGTCCGGAGCCCGGGCCCGGCGACGTCGTCGTCGAGATCATCGCGGCCGGCCTGAACCACGTGGAGCGCTTCCTCCGCGAGGGACGGCTGCAGGACCACATCGAACTCGCGTTCCCGGCGCACCAGGGCGTCGACTTCACCGGCATCGTCCGGGCGAAGGGCAAGGAGGTCAAGGGGATCCGCGTCGGCGACGAGGTGCTGGGCCACGCTCCAGACGGCGGGGCGCACGCCACCTGGATCCGGGTGCCGCGCGAGGCCGTCATCCCGAAGCCGACGCACGTCGGGTGGGAGGTCGCCGGCGGCCTCTACCTGGCGGGGTGCACCGCGGTGACGATCGTCCGCGACCTCAAGCTCGGACCCGACGACACCGTCGTCATCAGCGCCGCCGCGGGCGGTGTCGGGCACATCGAGTGCCAGCTCGCCCACGATGCCGGCGCGACCGTGATCGCCCTCGGCAGCGCGCGGAACCACGACTACCTCCGGCAGATCGGCACGCTGCCCGTCGTCTACGGCGACGGCGAGGAGGCCCGCATCCGCGAGATCGCCGACGGTCGGCCGATCACCGCGTTCATCGACAACCACGGGGACGCGCCCTCGAAGGCCCTCGCGGCGGCGCTCGGCATCGACGAGAAGCGGTACGTGTCGTCCGAGGAACGCCGCGACGTGGAGATCCGGTACCTGCGTGCCCCGGCCGGCGACCAGGAGGCGATGGAGAACCTGACCATGCTCACCAAGGCCGTGGAGGACCGCCGGGTCCAGATCCTCATCTCCGGTTACTACCCGTTCGAGTACATCGTCGACGCGTACGAGGACCTGGCCGAGATGCACTCGCGCGGCAAGGTCGTCGTCGGCATGCAGCCCGTCGAGACCGGGGCGCGGCTGGACTGGTACCGGTCCGAGAAGGCCCGGGACCTGCGCGACCGGTACGCCGACGAACGGGGCAGTGACACCGAGACGATGGCGGGCGGATCGGCGAGCCCCGCGAGCTGACCGTCGGGCCGGCGGCTCAGCTCAGGACGTCCTTCGTGGCGAACCGGCTGTACGCCAGCGCACCGAACACCACGACGTAGCCGAGCTGCAGCAGGGCGTTCGACCCGAACGAGTCGAACGCGATCGGGTCGCGCAGCAGGTCGCCGAAGCCGAGCCACTGGTGCGAGAACAGGAACGGGTGCAACCAGTCGAGCTGCGGCAGCTGGTCGAGCACCTGCGAGGCGCCGGCGAGCACGACGGTCGCGGCCATCGCTCCGACGGGCACGCTCGTCAGGGTCGAGGCGAACAGTCCGATCGCCGACAGCCCGAGCATCGACAGCGTGACGTAGAGCGCCAGGAGCAGTGCTCGGCCGGCGTAGGACCAGCCGTCGACCTGCGTGCCGGACAGCAGGGTCACCGGACCGATCGGGAACAGCACCGCGCCGATCGCCGCACCGACGAGCACGATCAGCAGCGTCGCCGCCAGGCAGAACGCCACCGCACCCGCGTACTTCACCAGGATGAACCGGACGCGCCCGGTCGGCGCGACGAGCAGGTACCGGATGGTGCCGTGGCTCGCCTCACCCGCGACGGTGTCACCGGCGACGACGCCGACGGTGAGCGGCAGGAACAGGGGGATCGACACCGTCAGTGCGGTGAACGACACGAACAGGCCGTTGTTCGTGATGTCGCCGAGGAACGCGGGACCGCCGCTGTCGCCGCCGGTGGTCAGGCGGACCGCCACGGCGATCAGGATCGGGACGAGCGCGAGGGCGCCGAGCATCGCCCAGGTGCGGCGCCGGCGGAAGACGAGTGCCAGCTCGGAGCCGAGCAGCGCGAACGGGCGCGGTCGACGGGCGACGGGGGAGTCGGCCGGTCCGGCGGGTGCGACGGCGCTGCGGTCGGCCGCGGGTGCCGTGCCGTCCGCGACGCCGGTCTCAGGCTGCGACATCGAATCCCTCTCCGGTGAGTGCGACGAACAGGTCCTCCAGCGTGCCGCCCCCGACGGTGAGCCCGCGCACCCGGACGTCCGCGCGCACGAGTTCGGCGGTGATGGTCTCGGCGAGGACCTCGTTCGGCAGGTCGGCGACGAGCACATCGGCACCGCCCTCGTGCCGCGGGGTCAGGCCGAGCCGGGTCAGGACGCTGCCGGCCTGCCCGAGGTCGGGCGTCCGGACCGTGACCGTGCGGGCCCCGGCCGACCGGAGGTCGTCCATCGCCCCCTGCGCCACGAGCTTGCCCGTCCGCATCACGGCGGCGTGCGTGCACACCTGCTCGATCTCGGCGAGCAGGTGACTCGACACGAACACGGTGGTGCCGTCGTCGGCGAGGGAGCGGATGAGGTTGCGGACCTCGCGCGTGCCCTGCGGGTCGAGGCCGTTCGTCGGCTCGTCGAGCACGAGGAGGTCCCGCGGGGCGAGCAACGCGTTGGCGAGGCCGAGCCGCTGCTTCATGCCGAGGGAGTACGCGTGCGCCTTCTTGTCGGCCGCGTGCGTCAGGCCGACGCGGTCAAGGGCGCTCGCCACGCGGTCCTTGCGGGTGCGCGGGTCGGACGTGGGGTCGGCGGCGTCGAAGCGGAGCAGGTTGGCCCGGCCGGACAGGTACGGGTAGAACGCCGGGCCCTCGACGAGCGCGCCGACCCGCGGCAGCACGGTGTGCAGGGCCTTCGGCATCGACTCGCCGAGCACCTCGATGGTGCCGCCGGTCGCGCTCGACAGCCCGAGCAGCATCCGGATCGTGGTGGTCTTGCCGGACCCGTTCGGGCCGAGGAAGCCGAAGACGGCGCCGCGGGGGACGGCGAGGTCGATGCCGTCGACCGCGCGCTGCTTGCGGAAGACCTTCTGGAGGCCCGTGGTGCGGATCGCCAGGTCGGCCACCGGTGCCGGGGCGTTCGCGTCCACGGCGTCCGGTGCGGTCGTGCTCACCCGGTGGTCGTCCGCGCTCACTTCGCCGCGGCGACCAGGGCGGACACCGGCACGGCGCCGGCGAGCACACGGCCGTCGTCGGTCAGGTACACCGACACGAGCGAGGTCTGCACCGCGCGACCGCCGTCGACCGCCTTCGTCACCTGGCTCAGCAGGCCGGAGGCGTCGGCACCGAGCGAGGACTGGTCGACCGTGCCGGCGGGGAGCTCGGCGATGGTGGCCCAGCCCTTCCCGGTGAACGTCGGCTCGTCGCCGGCGACACGCTTGCCGTCGGTCCGGTGGTGGTCGGCGTCGCCCTTCGCGTGTGCGCCGGCGTCGGAGAGGTCCTTCGTCTCGACCTTGGCGTTCGACGGCGGCGTGAAGTCGAACAGCCGCGCGGCCGGGGCGCCGTAGGACAGGCTCGTGAAGCCGACCTGCACGGCCGGGTCGTCCTGGCCCTTCGCGTCGACCGTGGCGCGGAGCGGCAGGCCGGTCTGCTGGTCGATCGCCAGGCGGACGGTTCCGACGAGCGTGCCCGAGGCCTTCGGCGTCAGCGTGATCTGCCAGGCGTCGTGTCCGGCGACGCGGACCTCGGTCGGCTTCGACACCGTCGTGGTGGGCGTGATCCCGTCGACGGCCTGCTTGGCGATCTCGGCCGGGGTGGTCGCGCCGTCGTGCGGCGTGGCGGCGTCCTTCGGCAGCGTGACGTGCGTGGCCGTCCGCTCCTTCGAGTCCCACGTCCAGACGTCGGAGCCGTTGCGGATCAGGTCCTGCTCGGCGAGCTGCTGCGTCAGCTGGACGCGCTGCTTGTCGGCGCCGTCCACGTAGACGCGGGCGGTGTGCGACGAGGTGAGGAGCCCGAGGACGTCCGAGGCGTCACCCTCGAGCGAGGACCCGCCGGAGCCGGTGGGGAGCTCGGGCAGCCCGAGGTCGCTCGTCTGCACGAGCTTGCCGGAGTACTGCGCGTCGGAGGACTTCGCGATGCTGGCGATGACGTCGGCGGCGCTCGGGTTCGTCCCCGCGATCGGGTCGTTCGCGGCGTTCGCGATCATCGGCGCGGCGACGGCGCCGGCCACGACGACCGGAGCGATGACTGCTGGCAGCCAGGCTGACTTCTTCATCGGTTTCCCCTCGGTGGAGCATCGGAGTCGGGAGTACGGTACGTCCGGCCCCCGACAGGAGCCTGGGCGTCGCCGTTCCCCCACGATCCCTCCTGCCGCTCCGCAGTGTCGTCCCCCTCGAGGATGACGACCGTCGATCGTTCGTAGACTCGCGGGGACCGACGACGGTCGACGGCGGCGAGGAGGCGGCATGCGGGTGGTGCTCGGACTGGACATCGGGACGTCGAGCACGAAGGCGTTGCTCGTGCGGATCGACGGCACCGTCATCGCCGAGGCGGGCCGCCCGCACGACGTCGACCGCCCCGAGCAGGGCCTCGTCGAGATGGGCGCCGACGTGTGGTGGGAGGAGTTCGTCGCCCTGACGCGCGAGCTGCTCCAGCGCGTCCCGGAGGCCGACGTGGTCGCCGTCGGGGTCAGTGGCATCGGACCCTGCGTGCTCCTCACCGACGACGCCGGCGCACCCCTGCGTCCCGCGGTCCTGTACGGCGTCGACACCCGGACGGCGGACATGCTCGCCGACGTCACCGCGGAACTCGGCGGCGAGGGAGTGGTCCGGGAACGCTGCGGCTCGGCACTCACCACGCAGGGCGCCGGGGTGAAGCTCGCGTGGATCGCCCGGAACGAGCCCGCGGTGTGGGAGCGTGCCGTCCGATTCACGATGCCGTCGTCCCGCATCGTCGAGCAGCTCACCGGGGAGTACGTCCTCGACCACCACTCGGCGAGCCAGACCACGCCCCTCTACGACGTGCACGAGAACGCCTGGATCCCGGAGTGGTGCGACCTGCTCGCGCCGGGCCTGTCGATGCCGAGGCTCCTGTGGGCAGGTGACCAGGCCGGGTCCGTGACCCGCGAGGCGGCCGCGGCCACGGGCCTCCCGGTCGGCATCCCCGTGACCGCCGGCACCATCGACGCGTGGGCCGAGGGCGTGAGCGTCGGCGAGTCCGTGCCAGGCCGGATGTTCCTGCAGTACGGCACCACGATGTTCATGATCGTGCCGACGGAGCAGCCGGTCGCGGTGCCCGGGATGTGGACGACGGTCGGGACGCACCCGGGTCAGCCGAGCGTGTCCGGCGGAACGGCGACCTCGGGAGCGGTGACGGAGTGGCTCCGGCGACTCGTCGACGGCGAGTGGCCGACGATGCTCGACGAGGCCCGGTGCGCCGGGATCGGCGCGAACGGGTTGCTCATGCTGCCGTACTTCGCGGGGGAGCGGACGCCGATCGCCGATCCGAACGCCCGCGGGGTGATCGCCGGACTCACGGTGCGGCACACCCGGGGCGACCTCTACCGGGCGACGCTCGAGGCGACGGCGTACGCGGTGCGCCACAACCTCGAGGTGCTGCGGGAGGCCGGGGTCGAGGTCCGGGAGCTCGTCGGCGCGGGCGGCGGGCTGCTTGGGCGGCTCTGGCCGACGATCGTCAGTGACGTGACGGGCCTGCCGCAGACGATCCCGACGGTGACCGTGGGCGCGTCGTACGGGTCGGCGTTCCTGGCGGCGGGACTCGTGGCGAACGTCGACGTCCGCGACTGGAACCCGCCGGCGGTCCGCATCGAACCGGACCCGCACGCGACGGCCGCCTACGAGCCCGGGTACCGCGACTACCGCGAGCTGTACGAGACTACGAAGGCGGTCGTGCACCGGCTGGCTGCGCGCAGCTGACGTGGCGCGACCGCGCTGCGCACAATCGACGTGAGCCCGAACCACGCGATCACGTGGTTCGGGCTCACTTCGGTTGTGCAGAACGGCGCCGCGCCGCGCCGACGCGTCCGCTGCTACGCCTGCGCGTCGACGCCGGCGGGGGCGCTGCCGTCGTACTCGCAGATCGCCTGGACCTTCTCGGCGCTCGCCGACGAGGTGTCGAACTCGTACCCGAGCCACTCCTTCGCCAGGCGTCGTGCGAGCTCCACGCCGATGACCCGCTGGCCCATGCAGAGCACCTGGGCGTCGTTCGAGAGCACCGAGCGCTCGACGCTGTACGAGTCGTGCGCCGTCACGGCGCGGATGCCGGGGACCTTGTTCGCGCTGATCGCGACGCCGAGGCCGGTGCCGCAGATCAGGATCGCGCGGTCGGCCTCGCCGTTCGCGACGAGCCGGGCGGCGTCGACGGCGACGTGCGGGTACGCGGTGTGCCCGTCGGCGTCGACCCCGACGTCCTGCACCGACGAGACCCGCGGGTCCGCCTGCAGGTCCTGCTTGATGATCTCCTTGTAGTCGTACCCGGCATCGTCCGAGCCGATCACGAGACGGTACGTCATGCGTTCACACCTTCCTGTTCTGCACGGGCAGCGAGGACCTCGCCGACCCGCGTGAGGATCATCCCCATCGAGGTGGCGCCCGCGTCGGGCGTCCCCAGGCTCTTCTCCGCCAGCGGCCGGGCACGCCCGACCTTCGGCTTGAGGTCGGCGGTCGCCGCG
The DNA here is from genome assembly GCF_001865065.1 of Curtobacterium sp. MCBA15_008. Classification (GTDB taxonomy): domain Bacteria; phylum Actinomycetota; class Actinomycetes; order Actinomycetales; family Microbacteriaceae; genus Curtobacterium. Next base: position 93,581 of record NZ_MJGN01000008.1, read on the forward strand.
GCCTGTTCGACCGCGACGCGCGCCGCCGTCTCCCACGCTGCCACCAACGGGGCGCCGCCGTCGACCGCGCTTCGCAGTTCGTCCACGAACGGCAACAGGGCGTCGAGCAGCGTCTTGTCGCCGCGGGACGCTCCGCCGAGGTGCACGATCGAGTCGGCGAAGGCCTGCGCGGCCTCGACCACGTCGCCCGGTCCGTAGGACGGACGGTCGTCGCCGAGCGAGCGGCCGAAGGCCTCGAGTGCTGCACCCCACAGGACCCCGGAGGTGCCACCGGCGAACTCGGCCCACGCGTCACCGGCACGTCCGAGGACGGTGGCGACCCCAGCCTCCTGGCCGACCCGGTCGACCGCCTTCCGAGCCGCACCGATCCCCTTGACCATGCCGCGTCCGTGGTCGCCGTCACCGGCGACCGCGTCGATGCGGCCGAGTTCCTCCTCGTGGTCACGGAGGAGCGCGTCGACGGCCTCGACGGCGGCGCGCGCCGTCCCCGCAGCCCGCCTGGAGGCATCGGTCGCGTCCGGCACGACGGTCGCCTCGTCCTCGGCGACGTCCACGGCGTCGGCCGGCACGAGCGCGGCGACCGGCGCCGCCACCTTGCGGTACGCCGGCGTGTACGCGTCGGCCCGCCACAGCGTCTCGAGCTCGTCGTCGAGCCACTGCAGGGTCAACGAGCAGCCGCCCATGTCGAGGCTCGTGACGAGTTCGCCGACCTCGGGTTCGACGACCTCGACCCCGGCGTCCTGCAGCAGCGGGACGATGCGACCCCAGAGCAGGAACAGCTCCTCGTACTTGGTGTCACCGAGGCCGTTGAGGATCGGGGCGACCCGTGTGCCGGCGGCTGTGGGCCGATCGGCGAGGAGTCGCGACACGAGCAGGTCGGCGAGTTCGGTCGCGCGGAGGAGGGGCACGTCCTCGATGCCGGGTTCGCCGTGGATGCCAAGCCCGAGTCCCAGGTGCCCCTCGGGCACGGTGAAGAGCGGCTCGGTGGCACCGGGCATCGTGCAGCCGGAGAACGCGACGCCGATCGTGCGGGTCGCCGCGTTCGAGGCGTTCCCGATGCGCTCGACCTCGTCGAGGTCGGACCCGGCAGCCGCCGCCGCGCCCATGGCCTTGAAGACCGAGAAGTCGCCCGCGATGCCCCGGCGGCTGGCCGGGTCCTCGGCCGAGGCCACGTCGTCGGTGACGACCACGATCCGGGTGTCGATGCCCTCGGCTCGGAGCCGTTCGGCCGCCAGCCCGAAGTTCATCGTGTCACCGGCGTAGTTGCCGAACGAGAGCACCACGCCCTTGCCCTGGTCGGCGGCCTTGGCGACCGAGTACACCTGCGCGGTGGACGGCGAGGTGAAGACGTTGCCGACGACGGCGCCGGTGGCGAACCCCGGGCCCACGACGCCGCAGAACGCCGGGTAGTGGCCGGAACCGCCGCCGACGACGACCGCGACCTGCGGCTCGGCGCCCTCGGTCGGCAGGCCGACGACGCCGCCGTGGACGCCGCGGACCCGGTCGGCGTAGAGCGCGAGCCAGCCGGCGAGCTGGTCCTCGGCGAACTCGTCGGGGGCGTCGTGGATCGTGGTCATGCGGTGCAGTCCTTCGTGTCGGTGGTGTGGCTCGCGAGACGAGCCGGTGGTGCACCGGGCGACGACGGGACGGCCGTCGTCGCCCGGAACTCAGTGTGCTCGGTCCGCCTGCGGGGCCGGTCGGCCGTGGGCACCCGTCGGCCCCTGGGGCACCCGGAGGAAGTGGATCATCACGAACGCGCAGGCGTAGAGCCCGACGAACGTCCACGTGACGGCCTGTCCGCCACCGCCGAGGGCGAGGACGGCGGCTACGACCCCGGTGCCGAGGAACGCCGCGCCACCCGCCGCGGTCGTGTACATCGCCATCGCAGCGCCCTTGTGCTCGGGTGCGAGTGCCGGCATGATCGCGCCCATCGGGACGAAGCCGGCGAGCAGGCAGCCGAACACGCAGCCGGCGATCACGGAGAGCACGTAGCCCCAGGTCGAACCGGCGGGGACGAGCTGCGGGACGTACCACCAGGCGACGAGCCCGACGGCGGAGCCGACGATGCCGAACCACTTCACGGTGCGCTGCCAGCCGATCTTGTCGCCGACCCAGCCGAACAGGGCGTTCACGAGGATGTTCGTCGCGTAGACGCACACCGTCATGAGCAGCCACCGGCTCTGGCCCCAGCCGCGCTCGTTCGCGATCACCGCGGGCAGGACGACGAACATCCCGAACTCGGGTGCGGTGTTGATCAGCCGGACCAGGAAGCCCATCAGGATCTTCGGCCGCGTGACCGTCAGCCGGATGCCGCTCGTCAGGACCCGCCAGGCGCTCTCGTCGGCCGGGGCGATCCGCCGGAACCCGTTGGGGAGCCGGACGCCGAACAGCAGGATGAGGAACCCGATGACGACCAGGCCGATCGACGCGACCATCGCACCCGTCTCACCACCCGTACCGCCGCCGAACACCGGGATGGCGCCGATCGCGAAGAGCGAGCCGAGGGTCGGCAGGCCACCCGTGAAGGCGACGTAGAACCACCCCACCGCGGAACCGTTGCGCTCGACCGGCGTGGTGATGTTCACCCAGACGAGGAACGCGAAGGCGAAGAGCGGGTACCCGAAACCGCGGATCGCGTAGGCGACCGCCGCGAAGGGCACGCTGCCGATGCTCAGCGCGAGCAGGAACAGGACCTCGAAGACCACCCACACGGCGAACCCGAGGATCATCACCCGGCGCGGCCCGACCAGGTCGGACAGGGCGCCCGAGACGTAGCTGCCGATGAGGGCGGCGAGGCTGTAGAAGGTGACGATCGTCGCGACCGTGGCCTCGGGGCTGCCGAGGACCGCGACCATGTGGGGGGTGATGAAGTTCGACTCGACGCCGTTGCCGGTCATGAAGACCAGGACGGCGACGAACCCCAGGGCGAGCGGCCGCGGGATGCCCATCCGGTCGAGTCGACCCTCGGTGCGGGGCGTGGTGGCGCCGGTGGCGCGCTGTGTCGTCGTTGACATGCTTGCTGACTCCTGTGGTGGGCTTCGGCTCAGGCCGACAGGGACGGGATGATCGACACCTTGACGCTGGCGCCGGCGGAGTCGCCGACGAGGTCGAGGGCCTCCTGGAACCGCTCGAGCGGGAACTGGTGCGTGCAGATCTCCGACATCGGCAGCGTCCCGGCCTCGAGCAGCTTGATCGCCGCCGGCCAGGTGTGCGGTCCGAGGTGGGCACCGCGGACGTCGAGCTCCTTGTCGTCCGAGATGATCGACCAGTCGACGGACACGTTGTCCTTGAACACCGAGTACTCGACGAAGGTGCCGAGCTTGCGCAGCAGGTTGAGCCCCTGGGGGACCGCCGACGGGTGACCCGTCGCCTCGATGTAGACGTCCGCGCCGTAGCCGTCGGTGAGCTCCTTGACCCGGGCGACCGCGTCGTCCTCCGCGATGTTGATCGTCAGGTCCGCGCCGACCTTGCGGGCGAGCTCGAGCTTCGCGTCGACCACGTCGAGCGCGATGATCCGGAGCGGGTTCTTCTGCCGTGCCCCGGCGATGGCGGAGAGGCCGATCGGGCCCGCGCCGGCGATCACCACGGTGTCGCCGAACTTGACGTCGCCGCGCTCGACGGCGTGGAACGCGCAGGACAGCGGCTCGGCGAAGGCGGCGACCTGCCCCGGCAGGTCGCTCGACACGGGGTGCGTCAGGGCCTTCGCGGGCACCAGGACGTACTCGGCCATCGCGCCGTCGTAGCCCTTGAAGCCGAACATGTCGTGGACGTCGCACATCCAGTACGCCCCCTCGAGGCAGTACCGGCACTCCCAGCACGGCACGATCTGCTCGCACGCGATGCGGTCACCGAGCGAGACCTTGCGCTTGGCCAGGGCGTCGTCGTCGCCGGCGACGATCGTGCCGACGAACTCGTGCCCGGGGATCCGGTCGGTGTCGGCCCAGGCGGGGCGGTTCTCGTCGCCCCAGAACTTCGCAGCGCCGTGGTAGCACTTCAGGTCGCTCGCACAGATGCCGACGGCGTCGGTGCGGAGCAGGAGCTCGCCGGGGCCGGGGGTCGGGACCGGTCGGGTCTCGAGGCGGTAGTCCTCGGGGCCGTGGACGACGACGGCGCGCATCGTCTCGGGGATGGTGGTGGTCTCGGTCGTCGTCGACATGATCTGCTCCTCCGTTGGGTGGCTTCCGCGACGACTGTACACCGCTCGGAACACTTGTCCAGAACACAATTTCTGGTAGGTTCGGCACGACCGCGAAGGAGCGACCATGACCACCAGCACCGACTTCACCGCTGCCCTCCGTCCGGGCCCGGACACCGTCGACCTGACGAACGACTTCACCGGACGCACCGCGATCGTCACCGGCGGGGCCTCCGGCATCGGCAACGCGATCGCGCACGCACTCGCCGGTCGCGGTGCCCGGGTGGCCGTCCTCGACGTCCGTGCCGACGGCGCCGCAGCCGCCGCGGCCGAGCTGCCCGAGGTCGCCACGGGCGTCCACGGCGGGTTCGGGTGCGACGTGACGGACGAGGACTCCGTGACCGGCACGGTGGCCGAGGTCGTCGAGCGCTTCGGCCGCGTCGACGTGCTCGTCAACTGCGCCGGCATCGCCGCACTCGCCCCCGCCGAGGACCTCGACGCCGCGACGTGGGCGAAGACCATCGACGTGAACCTCACCGGCACGTACCGCGTCGCGCAGGCGGTCGGTCGGCACATGCTCGGCGCCGGGTACGGCCGCATCGTGAACATCGCCTCGCAGGCCGCGCACGTCGGCATCGACGGGCACGCGGCGTACTGCGCGTCGAAGGCCGGCGTCACCGGACTCGCACGCGTGCTCGCCCTCGAGTGGGGCCGTCGTGGCGTCACCGTGAACACCGTCTCGCCGACCGTGGTGCTGACCGACCTCGGCCGTGCGGCCTGGGCGAACGAGAACGGACTCCGGCACCAGGACGAGATCCCGACCGGCCGCTTCGCCACCCCCGCCGAGGTCGCCGCCGCCGTGCTCTTCCTGGCCGGTGCGTCCAGCGCCATGGTCAACGGCACCGACCTCCGGGTGGACGGCGGGTTCACGATCCGCTGACCGGCGCCCGGACTACGATCACGGTGTCCGATCGAGTCGAAGGGGCCCGCCGCATGTCCTCCGAGAGCACTGCCGGCGCGGAGGCTGCCCGGACCCGGTTCCCCCTCGACACCGTCTACCAGGCGGCGCGGATGTACTACCTCGAGGACGCCACCCAGGTCGAGATCGCGTCGCGCCTCGGGGTGTCGCGGCCGACCGTCTCGCGGCTCGTCGCCGAGGCCCGGAAGGCCGGCCTCGTCCGCATCGAGGTGGTCGACCCGTTCCAGGACGAGACCGTCGCCCTCGCCGAACGGCTGCAGGTCGTGCTCGGGCTCCGGGCCGTGCACCTCGCCGCCGTCACGCACGCCACCACGCTCGGTGCCGACCTCGCCGGACCGGTCGCGGCCGCCCTCGAGGGCATGGCACTGGTGCCGGGTGACGCCGTCCTGATGTCGTCCGGCCGCACCGTGCACGACGTCGCGCAGTCCGGCATGCCGCCGCTCGCCGGCGTCCAGCTCGTCCCCACCGTGGGTGGGCAGGCCGACCCGATGCCGTGGTTCCAGACGAACGAGATCACCCGGACCGCGGCCGAGCGCTCGGGGGCAATCCCGGCGTTCCTCTTCGCGCAGGCGTTGCCGTCGCCCGCGATGCGGTCCTCGCTCGACGAGGACCCGGCGTTCCAGCACGTCGTCGGCCTGTGGTCGCGGGCCAAGGGAGCGATCCTCGGCATCGGTGCGCCGACCCCGACCCGCGACGCCCTCGCGCGCGGGGTCCCCGTCGAGGACGCAGCGTTCGACCAGGCCGCCGGTGACGTCTGCCTCAACTTCTACGCCGCCGACGGGTCAGCGATCGAGTTCCCCGGCAGCGACCGGATGGTGCGCACGTCGCGCGCGTTGCTCGCCGACGTCCCGCACGCCGTCGGGGTCGCCGTCGGCGCGGCGAAGGTCCCGAGCATCATCGGCGCCGTCCGCGCCGGGCTCGTGAACGAGCTGGTGACGGACGCCGCGACCGCGCGCGCCCTGCTGGACGCGCTCGCCTGAGCGGTTCCCATCCGTCGGCCTGGAGGCGCGGGGCGGCGCCGCCACGCGCCTCCAGGCCGTCAGCCGGGACGGCTACTGCGTGCGCCGCACGTCCCACAGGTGGTGCACCGGGTCGTGCGCGTAGTAGGTGGCGAGCGTCGCGACCGTGAAGGCGCTGCCGTCGGACCGGAGGCCGGTGCGCTCGAGCTGGTCGTCGCGGACGTCGTCGAACGCCCGTGCCGCACGGTGTGCGGCCTCGCCGAGTTCGCGGGCCACCGTCGCCGGGTCCTGCTCGCCGTAGCGGTCCTCGACCGCCGTCCGGTCCTGGTCCCAGTTCGCGAAGGTCGGGGCGTCCTCGGCGAGCATGAGCCCGAGCCGTTCGGCCATCTTCCGGTGCACGTCGCGCACGTGGGCGCCGTACTCCAGCGGTGACCAGGTGTGGTCGTCCGGACGCTCGTGCACGTCGTCACGGCCGAGCACCGCGGGCCACGCCGCCGCGTTCGCCTCGATGATCCCCGGCACGTCGCGGATCGTCACCGTCCTGCCGTCGTAGCCGCACTCCGGGCACGCGGTCTCGATGACCCAGGTCCAGTTCTTCGTCTCGGGTTCGATCGCCATGCCGCCGATGTTATGGCCTCGTTACCGTCGTGCCGCTTCCGCACGGGCGTGCGGATCGCGAGCCACCCCCGTCCGGGTGACACGCCGTTCCCTGTGAATCAGCGGCCAATGACATTTCGGTTGCTCGGTAACGTCGCTGGCTGTTCCGGGCCGGTACCGATCCAGCCCGCTACCCCCCCCACCCCGAGGAGAGACGCATGGGTTCCGATCCCAGCAGTACCAACACCCGACCGCACCGACGGCTGCGCGAGAGCGACGTCACCGTGGTCGACAAGAGCATGATGCGGCGGGCCGTCAGCGGCATGGTCGTCGGCAACACCATGGAGTGGTACGACGTCGGCGTGTACGGCTACCTGGCCGTCACGATGGGGAAGGTCTTCCTCCCCACCGCGGAACCGGCGGTGCAGATCCTGTTCAGTCTCGGAGTCTTCGCCGCGACCTACATCGCCCGCCCGCTCGGTGGCATCGTCTTCGGGCGGCTCGGGGACCGCATCGGTCGCCAGAAGGTCCTCGCGACGACGCTCATCATGATGGCGGCGTCGACGTTCTTGATCGGGGCGCTGCCCGCCTACGCCACGATCGGGGTGTTCGCGCCGATCGTCCTGGTCGTGCTGAAGCTCGCGCAGGGCTTCTCGACCGGCGGTGAGTACGCCGGGGCCACCACGTTCGTCACCGAGTACGCGCCGGACCGCCGTCGCGGGTTCTTCGCGAGCATCCTCGACTTCGGCAGCTACCTCGGCTTCGCGCTCGGCGCCACCGTCGTCTCCGTGCTGCAGATCACCCTCGGTGAAGAAGCCATGACCGCCTACGGCTGGCGCTTCCCGTTCCTCGCGGCCGGGGTCATCGGCGTCGTCGCGATCTGGTTCCGCCTGCGCATCGAGGAGTCCCCGGTGTTCCAGGCCACCCAGGCCGCGCAGGAGGCCGCCACGGCGACCCGTGCGTCCTTCGAGGACGAGCGTCCGGCGAACGTCCTCGCCATGGTCCGGCAGCACTGGCGCCCGATCGTCATCGCCGTGATGCTCGTCGCCGCGTCGAACACCGTGGGCTACGCGCTCACCTCGTACATGCCGACGTACCTCACCGACGCGCTCGGGTACTCCGCGCTCGACGGCACGCTGCTGACGATCCCGGTGCTCGTCCTGTTGGCGCTGATGCTGCCCCTGACCGGCAAGCTCTCGGACCGCCTCGGTCGACGCGTCGTGATGTGGATCGGCGCCGCCACCACCGTCGTGCTCGTGGTGCCGGCGTTCCTGCTCATCGGCCACGGCGAGCAGTGGTCCACCCTCGCCGGACTCGGGCTGCTCGCCCTGATGACCGCGCTCTGGGTGTCGAACCAGGCCGCGTCGCTGCCCGCGCTCTTCCCGACCTCGACGCGGTACGGCGGCATGGGCTTCGCCTACAACATCGCGATCGCGGTGTTCGGCGGCACGACGCCCCTCATCGTGCAGGCGCTGCTCACCGCGACGGGCGACGACCTCGCGCCGGCGTACTTCCTGATGGCGATGAGCGTCGTCGGTGCGATCGGCGTCTTCTGCATGAAGGAGTCCTCGAAGCGTCCGCTGCCCGGGTCGATGCCGGCGGTGGAGACCGAGGACGAGGCCCGCGAGCTCGTGCTGACGCAGGACACCAACCCGAACCTCGACCTGGGGGACCTGCCGTTCGCGGCGCAGGACGCTGCGGCTGCGGCCGCGCGCGAGACCGAGGGGGCGCCGGCGCGCTGACGTTGAGGCGGGTCGGTCGGTGCGGTGCGGTGCGCGTCGGGCGCTGCTGACGGTGCCGGACCCGGAGCGACGAGGTCGATGTCGTACGACATCGGCCTCGTCGTTCGTTGCACGCGCGGTCCGTCGCGCCCCGGGAGGAACGACACCGCCGTCGTCGTGCGACGTCGCCGATGTCGTTCCGAGTCGACGGCACCCGCCGACGCACCCGCACCCGCTCCCGGCGCGGGCCCCGTTCCGTAGGGTGGCTGCATGCGACTGCTGCTCATCCGCCACGGCCAGACCCCCGCGAACGTGAACGGCGTCCTCGACGCCGAGGTGCCCGGGCCAGGCCTGACAGAGCTCGGGCAGCGGCAGGCCGACGCGCTCCCCGCGGCCCTCGCCGACCGGGGGATCGAGCGGCTCTTCACCTCGACGATGGTCCGGACGCAGGTCACCGCGGCACCGCTCGCCGTCGCGCTCGGGCTCGAGCCGGTGGTGCTGCCCGGCCTCCGCGAGATCGAGGCCGGCGAGACCCAGGGCAAGAGCGACAAGGTGTCCGTGCAGATGTACATCTCGACGGTGCACGGATGGTCCGCCGGCGACCGCAGCACCCGGATGCCCGGAGCCGAGAGCGGCGAGGAGTTCTTCGCGCGCTACGACGACGCGATCCGACAGATCGAGGCGACCGGTGTCGACGTCGCGGCGGCGGTGAGCCACGGCGCCGCGATCCGGACGTGGGCGAGCGCGGCCGCGCACAACACCCCGGACCACTTCGGCACGCAGCGGAACCTCGAGAACACCGGGATCGTCGAGCTCGAGGGCTCGTTCGCCGACGGCTGGCGCCTGGTCGACTGGGAGGGCGAGCCCGTCGGTGGCGAGGAGCTCATCGACCGGACGGCACCGGACCCGACGGGCGAGCGGTTCTAACTCGGCCCCCAACCCCGGCCCGGCCCCTCCCCAAAACGCAACGACGGCGGTTGCTCGCAGCGTGGTACCGCTGCGAGCAACCGCCGAGGTTGCGTTTTGCGAAGGGGGTGGGGTCAGGCGACCTGCGACGCGGACGTCAGCGGCACGATGACCCCGTGCGACTCGCGCAGGACGTCGAGGGTGCGCTGGACCTCGTCCGCGCGCTCCTCCGGCGTCCAGCCGAGGGTCTCGGCCATGACGTCGGCAAGCTCGTCGAGCAGGTCGATCGTGACCCCGCCGACGAACGCCAGGTTCGTGCGACGCAGCACGACGTCGACCAGGTGCACGGCCTGCTCGTGGCGGGCGAAGTACGCGACCTCGGCACGGGTGAGCGACGGCTCGGACTCGAGCGCCTCGACCGGACCGTCCACCAGGACGTCGACGACCTCGGCGGCACGGGTGCCGTAGCGCTCGAGCAGCCCCTCGACGATCGACGCGTCGAGCCCGTCGCGGTGCGACTTGATCCACAGGGCACGCTGCGCGTCCGTGGTCGGGTACTCCTTGCCACCGCCGATCGGCATGCCGGTGGTGTCGACCTTGCGGGCCATGCCGAGCTTCTGCGTGGCCTCGGTGGAGAGGTGCGCGGCGAGGGCGCGGAACGTCGTCCACTTGCCGCCGACGAGCGACAGCACCGTGCTCTTCGGCAGCCCGGCGATCGGGGTGTCCACGATCCGGTAGTCACGCGACACGAACCCGGGGGCGGTGTCCTCGTGGCGGGGGAGCGGACGGATGCCGGAGTAGCTGTACACGATGTGGTCGCGCGTGACGTCGATCTGCGGGAACACGTGCTTGACGAGCCCGAAGAAGTAGTCGATCTCCTCGTCGGTCGTGGTGACCGGCTTCGAGGGGTCGGCGTCGATGTCGGTCGTCCCGATGAGCACCCGGCCCTTGAGCGGGTAGATGAGGACGATGCGGCCGTCGTTGTTCTCGAAGAAGAGCTCGCGGCCCTTCGTCGCCTCGAGCAGCTCGGGGTTGTCGACGACGATGTGGGAGCCCTTCGTGCCGCCCATGAACTTCGTCTCGCCGCCGAACGCGCCGTTGGTCAGGTCGGTCCAGGGGCCGGAGGCGTTGATGACGACATCCGCGGTGAAGACGAACTCGTCGCCGGTCTCGCGGTCGCGCAGCACCACGCCGCCGTCGCGGGTGCCCGCGGCCTCGACGTAGTTGACTGCGCGTGCCTTGTCGGCTCCCGCGGCGAGGCCGTCCTTCAGCACGTCGAGCGCGAGCCGCTCGGGCTCGTGCACCGAGGCGTCGTAGTAGGTGCCCGTGTACTTCAGGTCCTTGTTGAGCGCCGGCATGTCCTCGAGCGCCGCCTTCTTGGTGCGGAAGACGTGCTTCGGGACGGAGCCGCCGTCACGCGAGAAGGAGTCGTAGATCGTCATGCCGATCTTGATGAGCATCGCGCCGCGCTCCTTCGTGGAGCGCTGCTTGTGCGTGAGCATCCGCAGCGGCGCGTTCATGATGCCGGAGAACGTCGAGAAGATCGGCATCGTGGTCTGCAGCGGCTTGACGTAGTGCGGGGCGATGCGGATCAGGCCGTTGCGCTCCTGCACGCTCTCGCGCACCAGTCGGAACTCGCCGTTCTCGAGGTAGCGGATCCCGCCGTGGATCATGTGGCTCGAGGCGGCCGAGGCGCCCGAGGCGTAGTCGCCGCGCTCGACGAGGACGACGTCCACGCCCTGCAGGGCGAGGTCGCGGAAGGTGGCGATGCCGTTGATGCCGCCACCCACGACGAGGACCTGTGCGTTCGGGCGCTCCGTGAGCGCGTTCACCGTGTTCCGGGGCTGCGTCTTCTTCGACATCTGCTGCGTCGCTTCCTTGATCGGTTCGTTGTGTTCGACACCGATCGTGCGCCTCCCGTGAGAGGCCGGGCAACTCGCGTGCACGAACGTGCAGCACACGTGTCGCGCGGGCTCCAGAGCGGGTCTGGAGGCGCGACAGGGGTTGCAGAGGCCGTGCACGTCCGTGCATGGTTGCGTTCTACCGATCGGAGCACGATGAGCGATGCGGCTCAGCCCATGCGCACGCAGCAGGCGCTGCGCGCCGCCCACCTGTACTACCTGCAGGACCTGACGATGGATGCGATCGCCGACGAACTCGGCACCTCGCGCTCGTCGGTGTCCCGCCTGCTCAAGTACGCCAGGGACACCGGGCTCGTCGACATCCAGATCCGCTCGCCCCTCGACCAGGCCGCCGCGCTCAGCCGGAGCATCCGCTCCCGCTTCGGGGTGCACGCGCACGTCGTGCCGGTGCCGGACCACACGAGCGACGTCGACCGGCTCGAACGGGTGGCCCTGTCCGCCGCGCGCATCCTGACGCAGTACGTCGAGTCGAACATGGTGATCGGCATCTCGTGGGGGTCGACCGTCAGCGCGGTCAGCCGCTACCTCGTGCCGAAGACCACGCACGGCTCCACCGTCGTGCAGATCAACGGCGCTGCGAACACCCGCACCACGGGCATCGTCTACGCGTCCGAGATCCTCCGCCGGTTCGGCGAGGCGTACGGCGCGTTCGTGCAGCAGTTCCCGGTACCTGCCTTCTTCGACGACCCGGCGACGAAGGAGGCCCTGTTCCGGGAGCGCTCGATCCGCCGCGTGCTCGACCTGCACGAGCGGATGGACCTCGTCGTGTTCGGTGTCGGCGCGCCGCAGGCACCGGTGCCCTCGCACGTCTACTCGGGCGGGTACCTCGACCCGGAGGACCGCGACGAGCTCACGAAGGCCAAGGTCGTCGGCGACGTGTCGACCGTCTTCTACCGGGCCGACGGGTCGTGGAAGGACATCGGCGTGAACGCCCGCGCGGGTGCTCCGGACCTCGACACGATCAAGCGCGCGCCGCGCCGGGTCTGCGTCGTCGCGGGCCGTTCCAAGGCGGCCTCGCTCCGCGGTGCGCTGGCCGCCGGACTGGTCACGGACCTCATCCTCGACGAGAGCGTCGGGCAGGCGATCCTCCAGCCCTGAGTCACGATCCGACCTAGTTTGTCGGTGGTGCCCCGTACGTTCTGGTGCATGTTGCCCACGAGCGAGACCCGGACCGACGAGCGGTACTTCCGACGCCTCGTCGGCAGCGACGTCGACCAGGCACTGACCTTCTTCGGCGGGGACTACGACTTCCGCGCGCCCCGAGTCCGCCGCACCCGTGCGCAGCCGCACTGGGACTTCGCGGGCGTGGGCGACGACCGCATGTCGCTCCGGTCGTCCCGGTTCCTCGTGGACCTGCAGACGGACAGCCGGGTCGACGACGAGTTCCTGGTCGTCTGGATGCGCGGCGGCACGAGCACGATCACCTACGGCGGCGAATCGGTCCACCTCGAGCCCGGCGTCCCGATGGTCCTGCCGTTCGCCGACACGTACGAGCTGCACCACCGCGACATCGCCCTGAACCTGGTGCACCTCGACCGTGACTTCGTCCGCTCCGTCGCGGGCGACGACGACTTCGCGTTCGAGGCACTCCGGCGACCCACCGCCGAGGGGATGCGCGCCTGGCAGTCCGTCGTCCACGGGTACTCGTCGACCTGGCTCGACGTCGACACGGACATGACCCCGACGATCCGGCGCGACATCGCCGAGGCGTTCGCCACCGCGGCGATCGCGGCCTTCCCCGAGCGCAACCGCTGGCGGTCGACGGTGGCCGGCACCGGTCCCGAGCACGAGCGGCTGCGTCGGGCGCTCGAGTTCGTGCACGAGCACGCGCGCGAACCGATCGGCACGCCGGAGATCGCCGCCGCCGCCGGCCTCAGCCCCCGCGGGTTGCAGCAGTCCCTCCGGCGCCACCTCGACCAGACGCCGGGCGACCTGCTGCGCGGCGTGCGGCTCGACGGCGCCCGCGCCGACCTGATCCGCAGCGACCGCGACGAGACCTCCGTCGCCGACGTCGCCCGGGCGTGGGGGTTCGGGCACCTCGGACGCTTCTCGGCCACCTACCGCGCACGCTTCGGTGTGCTGCCGAGCGAGTCGCTGCGCTCGCGCTGACGGCGGCGCTCGGTAGCGTGGCGGCATGGACACCGTCGTCACCGCCCTCCGGTCCGCCCTCGACGACCAGGACGGCACGCTCGTCTTGACCGACCCGGCCGTGCTCGACGCGGCACGGACCGACAAGTCCGGCTGGACCGCACCAGGCGGACCCGTCGCCGTGGTCGAGGCCCGGACGGTCGAGCAGGTCCAGGCCACCCTCCGCACCTGCACCGCGCTGGGTGTCCCGGTCGTGCCGCGGGGCGCCGGCACCGGACTGGCCGGGGGTGCGAACGGCACCGAGGGCACGGTGGTGCTCAGCGTCGCGCGGATGAACCGCATCGTCGGCGTCTCGACGGAGGACGAGTTCGCGATCGTCGAACCCGGTGTGCTGAACGGCGACCTGAACGCGGCGGTCGCGGAGCACGGGCTCCGGTTCGCGCCGGACCCGGCGAGTGCGGCGATCGCGAGCGTCGGCGGCAACATCGCGACGAACGCCGGGGGACTCCGCTGCGTGAAGTACGGCGTGACGAGGGAAGCGGTGCTCGGACTCGACGTCGTGCTCGCCGACGGCCGACTGGTCTCGACCGGACACCGCACGGTCAAGGGCGTGACCGGGCTCGACCTGACGGCGCTCCTGGTCGGCTCCGAGGGCACCCTCGGCGTGATCGTCGGTGCGACCGTCCGGCTCGTGCCGATCCCGGCGGGGGAGCCGGCGACCCTCGGCGCGGTCTTCCCGTCCGTCGAGTCGGCCGCCCGGGCCGCGGCGCTCGTCGTGACCGGAGCCGACCGCCCGTCGACGGTGGAGCTCCTCGACGCGGCCGCCCTCGAGGGCATCGCCGCGTACCTCGGGCCGGACGTCATCGCCCAGACCGTGGGGAGCACCGCGGCGGGCGAAGTGTTCCTGCTCGTCGAGTACGACGGACCGGGTGCGACGGAGGCTGCGCTGGCGGCCGCGCCGTGCCTCCAGTCCGAGGGCGGCACCGTCCACCTGGCCGCGTCGGCCGAGGAACGCGAGCGCCTGCTCACCATCCGGCGGTCGTTCCACCCGGCGATGGAGGCACGGGGCCGGGTCCTCATCGAGGACGTCGCGGTGCCCCGCAGCCGGCTCGCCGAGATGTTCGCCCGGGTCGAGGCGATCGGCGAGCAGTACGGGATCGCGATCCCGACCGTGGCGCACGCGGGCGACGGCAACCTGCACCCGAACTTCGTGTTCGCGGGCGACGAGGTCCCACCGCACGTGTGGCAGGCGGCGGATGCGATGTTCCGCGCGGCGATCGAACTCGGCGGGACGCTCACCGGGGAGCACGGGGTGGGCGTCCTCAAGCGGCGGTGGATCGGCGACGAGCTCGGCGACGACGTGCTCGAGCTGCAGCGCGGGATCCGGCGGGTGTTCGACCCGGCGGGGATCCTCAACCCCGGCAAGGTGTTCTGAGCAGTCTCGCGAATCCGGTGACACGGATCGGCGGTTCTGCAGCAGATCGTTCGGCTGTAACCCCGCCGTAACGAATCCGGTGCTCAATGGACGGGACGACAGCACCGCCCACGAAGGAGTCTGCAATGCGCATCGGCGTCCCCACCGAGATCAAGAACAACGAGTTCCGCGTCGCCGCCACACCGGCCGGAGTCGCCGAGCTCGCCCTGCACGGCCACGAGGTCCTGGTGCAGGCCGGAGCGGGCGACGGCTCGTCCTTCCCCGACGCCGAGTACGCCGAGGCCGGTGCGACGATCGTCCCGACCGCGGCCGAGGTCTGGGAGCGCGCCGAGATGGTCATGAAGGTCAAGGAGCCGGTCGCGTCCGAGTACGCCTCGATCCGCCCCGGGCAGGTCCTCTTCACGTACCTGCACCTGGCGGCCGACCGACCCCTGACCGACGCGCTCATCGAGTCCGGCGCCACCGCGATCGCCTACGAGACGGTCCAGCTGTCGGACCGCTCGCTGCCGCTGCTCTCGCCGATGTCCGAGATCGCCGGGCGGCTCTCCGCGCAGGTCGGCGCGCACCACCTCATGCGCGTGCACGGCGGCCGCGGGCTGCTGCTCGGCGGGGTCCCCGGTGCGCCGAAGGGGCGCGTCGTCGTGATCGGCGGCGGGGTCGCGGGTGAGCACGCCGCCACCATGGCGCTCGGGCTGGGCGCCGAGGTGACCGTGTTCGACATCAGCCTGCCGCGGCTGCGCGCGCTCGACGCCCGGTTCGACGGACGCATCACGACGCTGCGGTCGTCGGCACACGCCATCGCGGAGGCACTGCGGGACGCGGACCTCGTGATCGGGTCCGTGCTCATCCCGGGGGCCTCGGCGCCGAAGCTCGTCACCGACGCCATGGTCGCGGACATGCAGCCCGGGTCGGTGCTCGTCGACATCGCGATCGACCAGGGCGGCTGCTTCGAGGGCTCGCACCCGACCACCCACGACGACCCGACCTTCGCGGTGCACGACTCGGTGTACTACTGCGTGGCGAACATGCCGGGCGCCGTCCCGCGCACCTCGACGATCTCGCTCACGAACGCGACGCTGCCCTACGCCGTGGCGATCGCGGACCGCGGGTGGCAGGACGCGACCGCGGCGGACCCGGCGCTGGCGCTCGGGGTGAACGTGCACGCGGGGCAGGTCGTGAACGACGCCGTCGCCGCGGCGCACGGGCTGGTGGCCGCCGCGCGCTGAGCGGCTGCGGCGCCGCCGGGTCGTCTGCCGCCGGCCCGCCCGGCCCGGCCCGGCCCGGTGCGCCCGCCGCCACCCGCGAAAGCGACAGATCGCCGC
>NZ_MJGN01000009.1 GCF_001865065.1 Curtobacterium sp. MCBA15_008
ACGTCGGGCCGTTGCGGTGTTCAGAAGGCGTAGCGGATCCGGCACGACGGCAGGTGCTCGGCGACGAGCTCGCGGAAGCGCTCGACGAGCTGCCCCTTCATGCCGGACCGGTAGCGCACGTTCACGGCACCGTTCTGCGACACCTTCTGCTCCTGCAGGTCCGGGCGCCAGAGGAGGTCCTCGGCCTTCGGGTGCCAGCCGAGGTTGACCTCGTGCAGGGGTTGGTTGTGCGTGAGGAAGATCACCTCGGCCGCGAGCTGCGCCTTCGCGGCCGGCGAGAGCACCGCGTCGACCTGTCCGAGGAGCTCGGCCCAGTCGGACTCCCACGACGGTGTGAGGATCACGGGCGAGAAGTTGAGGTGCACCTCGTACCCGGCATCGACGAAGTCGTTGACGGCGGCGATCCGCTCTGCGATCGGTGAGGTCCGGATGTCGGTGACCTTCGCCGTCTCGTGCGGCATCAGGGAGAAGCGGATGCGGGTGCGCCCCATCGGGTCCCAGTCGAGCAGGTCGCGGTTGACGTACTTCGTGGCGAAGGAGGCCTTCGCCGTCGGGCTCATCCGGAAGAGGTCGCAGAGGTCCCGCACGTTGTCGCTGAGCATCGCGTCCACCGAGCAGTCGCTGTTCTCACCGATGTCGTAGACCCAGGACTCCGCGTCGCACTGGTTCGGTTCCGTCTTCGGCCCCTGCTTCGCGATGTTCCGCGCGACGTGCTTCGTGATCTGGTCGATGTTCGCGAAGACCGTGACGGGGTTGCTGTAGCCCTTCCGTCGCGGGACGTAGCAGTACGCGCACGCCATCGCGCAGCCGTTCGCCGTCGAGGGGGCGATGAAGTCGGCGGAACGGCCGTTCGGCCGCGTGACGAGCGACTTCTTCACGCCGAGCACGAGCGCCTCGGTCTTGATCCGGACCCAGCGCTGCACGTTGCGTTCGTCGCCGTGCACCTCGGGGATGTTCCAGTGCGACTCCACCGGCACGATCTCGGCATCCGGCCAGCGCCCCACGATCTCCTGCCCCCGCGCGAGCCCGAGCGCCGCCGGCTCGGCGTAGATGCGGCGGACGTCGAGCATCGGGCGTGGACGGTGTTCGCTCATCGATCCCTGTCTACCCGGAACCACCGACGGTGCAGACTCGGTGCATGAGCGAGCCCGACGACCACTTCTTCGTCGTCGACGGCCGACGCTGGCGACGAACGGACCCGGCGTTGCCCGAGGACGTGGCCGCTGCACTCCGCTCGCACCTCGGCCGTGGGCGGAACGCGGTCAAGCAGGCGAAGCGGTCCGGCGACGACGAGGCACTGGCGGCAGCACGGCACCGGAACAGCCTCGCGAAGCACGGCCTCGGCGAGCGCGGACCCGAGTGGTGGGAGCGCCCCGAGGCCGAGCGCATCGCCGACGCCCGGCAGGCCCTGACGGACCTCGACGCCGCCGCCATGCCGCCCGAAACTTCCCACAACGCCCGCGGTTGAAAGCGGATTCGGGCGTACCTGGTCGAAACTTCCGACCAGGTACGCCCGAATCGAGCAAGTACGCCCGAAACGACCGAGCACGCGGGAACCGGACCCGGCCCGGCCCGGGCCCAGCCCGGCGCCGCGCGTCAGGCCTCGGTGTGGCCGAGCTCCGGCTCGAGCAGCAGGCACGCCGCGCGGGACGCCGCCGCGTGCAGCTCGAGCACGACGAGCTCGTTGCGGCCCTCGCGGAGGACGGGCCCGGGGATCGCGAGCGTCGACTGCGGACCACGCGACCAGTACCGGCCGAGGCAGAACCCGTTGACCCAGGCGACGCCCTTCCGGAACCCGTCGAGGGACAGGTACCGGTCGTCGGCAGCGTCGAGGTCGAACGTCCCCGCGGCGAACGTCGGCCCGGCGAGCACGTCGCCGTCGGTCGGCTCGATCGCGGCCAGCACCGCGAGGGCGGCGGGGGCGAGCGGGTCGAGCGCGATCGGTGACGCGGTCCAGCGGGCGAGCGGGACCCCGTCGACGGCGACACCGCCGATCAGGCCCTTCGGTTCGCCGATGCGGGGCCCGTAGTCGACCCGGCCCTGGTCCTCGACGAGGAGTTCGAGCGTGCCGGTGACGGGCGGGAGCGCGATCGCGCGGTCGTGGTGTTCGCGTTCGAGGACACCGACGACGGTGCCGTCCACGGTGACGATCGCACGGTCGCGGACCTCCTCCCCGACGGTGAGCACGCCACCGGTGGGCAGGTCGACCTCTGCGCGGTAGAGCACGAAGCCGGAGGCGGCTCCGAGGGCGTCGAACGTCGGCGGGGCGTCGTGCGTCGACCAGTCGGTGAGCGCGGGCAGCAGCGACCGGAGCGTCGCGACGCGGTCGAGACGGACGGCGAGGTCCGTGGCGGGGGCGACCCGCGCCTCCCGGTCGCTCGAATGGTCATACGATTCGAGGCGCCCCGACCCACCCGGCTGCATCGATGCCGGCAACGGCGGGACGGGCGCGTAGCGCTCGATGACCGCGCGGAAGGCGTGGAACTTCGCGGTCGGCCGACCGGCCTCGTCGAGGGGTGCGTCGTAGTCGTACGACGTCGAGATCGGGCGGTAGACGCCCTTGTCGTTCGCGCCGTTCGTGAAGCCGAAGTTCGTGCCGCCGTGGAACATGTAGATGTTGACGGAGCCGCCCGCGGCGAGCAGGTCGTCGAGGTCGGACGCCGAGGCGGCGGCCGGGGTGGTGTGGTGGTGCTCGCCCCAGCTGTCGAACCAGCCGTCCCAGAACTCGGAGCACATCAGGGGTCCGGTCGGCTGCGCCTGCCGGAGTCGCTCCAGACGCGACGCCGAGCGGGAGCCGAATGACCCGGTCTTGTGCAGGGAGGGCAGCGAGCCGTCCTCGAGCATGGTGCCCATCGGCTGGTCGACGCTCGTGAACGGGACCTTCAGGCCGATCGCGCGGTGCATCGCCTCGAGCTTCTGCAGGTACACGGGGTCGGAGCCGTACGCGCCGTACTCGTTCTCGACCTGCACGAGTACGATCGGGCCGCCCTGGTCGATCTGCCGCGGGACCAGCACCGGCGCCAACGCCTCCAAGTACGTGGAGACTGCTGCGAGGAACCCCGGCTCGTCGCGCCGGACGCCGACCGTGCCGTCGGCGAAGAGCCAGTACGGCAGGCCGCCGTTGGTCCACTCGGCGCAGATGTACGGGCCGGGGCGGACGATGGCGTGCATGTCCTCCGCTGCGACGAGGTCGAGGAACCGACCGAGGTCGAGCCCGCCGGTCAGGTCGAAGACACCGGGCGACGGTGCGTGCGCGTTCCAGGCGACGTACGTCTCGATGGTGTTGAGCCCCATCAGCTTCGCCTTGCGGATCCGGTCCGCCCACAGGTCGGGGTGGACGCGGAAGTAGTGGATCGCGCCGGACAGGATCCGGTGCGGCTCGCCGTCGAGCAGGAAGTCGGTGTCGCCGATGGCGAAGCGCATGGTGTGACTCTCTCATGGCCGGCCGCGGCCGGGCGTGGAGCGGGGCCGTGCGGACGTGTCCGCACGGCCCCGCCGAGGGGTGGGTTGGCTACTTGGTCGAGACCGTGAAGCCCTGGTCCTTGCCGTACTTGGCGAGGGCCTTCTGCCAGGCCGCGAGACCGCTCTCGAGCGAGGTGCCGTTCTCGTACGACTGCCCGACCGTGTCCGCGAAGACGCTGTTCGCGTACACCTGGTACGGCAGGTAGGTGAAGTCGTTGTCCGAGGACTTCGACGCGTCGACGAGCACCTTGTTGATCTGCTGGCCGCCGAAGTACTCCGGCTTCTCGTCGAGGAACGCGGACGAGTCGAGGTCGGCCGTCGTCGACGGGAACCCGCCGGACTTCATGAAGACACCGGTCGACTCCTTCGAGGAGTTCAGCCACTTGAGGAAGCCGGCGGCGAGGGCCGGGTTCTTCGACTGCTTCAGCACGGCCTCGGCGCTGCCGCCGTTGTTGGCCGTCTGCGCTGCGCTGCCGTCGTACGTCGGCATCGGGGCGACGCGCCAGTCACCGGATGCGTCGGCGACGCTCGCCTCGAGGTTGCCGGGCATCCAGGCGCCGGTGATGAGCGTGGCGATCTGGCCGTTGCCGAGCTGCTTGTACCAGTCGTCGCTCCAGCCGACGGTCTTCGACAGCAGGCCCTGCTCGACGAGCTCGTTCCAGGTGCTCGTCCACTTCTTGGTGCCGGCGTCCTGCAGGTTGATCGTGACCTTGTCGCCCTTCGTGGTGAAGGGGGTGCCGCCGGCCTGGGCGATCATGCTCGTGGTGAAGCCCGCGTCGCCGGAGTCGGCGGTGATGTAGGCCTTCGGGTCGGCGGCGTGCAGCTTCTTCGCCGCGGCGACGTACTCGTCCCACGTCTTCGGCACGGCGATGTCGTGCTCGTCGAACACCTTCTTGTTGTAGAACAGCGCCATGGGGCCGGAGTCCTGCGGCAGGCCGTAGACCTTGCCGTCCATCGACACCGAACTCCAGGTGCTCGCGGCGAACTCGTCCTTCAGGTCGCCGAACCCGTACGACGACAGGTCGAGGAGCGAGTCGGACAGGGCGAACTGCGGGAGCGCGTAGTACTCGACCTGCGCGACGTCGGGGGCGCCTGAGCCGGCCTTGATCGTGTTCTGCAGCTTCGTGTACTGGTCGGCACCGGTGCCGGCGTTGACGAGCTTGACCTTCACCTTGGGGTACTGCTTCTCGAACGCGGCGACCTGGGCCTTGGCGGAGGGGGTCCAGGACCAGTAGGTCAGGGTGCCACCGTCCTTGAGCGCCTTGTCGATGTCGTCCGAGGAACCGCTCGAGGACGAGCCGCCGGAGGCGCAGGCCGCCAGGGCGATGGCGGCGGTGACGCCGATGGCGAGGGCGCTGAGCCCGCGCCGGATGCGCTTGTGCATTCGGGTGCCTTTCACTTCTTCGTGTTGGGGGGGGGTGTGGTGGAGCTGCTGCGTGCCGGGCCGGGAGGCGTGTGGCGGGGTCGCCCCGCGCCTCCAGGCCGACGGATCAGGCCTTGACGGACCCGGCCGCGAGGCCGGACTGCCAGAAGCGCTGGAGGAAGAGGAACGCGACCACGATCGGGATGATCGTGAGGAGCGACCCGGTGACGACGAGGTTGTAGATCGGCTGCGCGCCGGACCCGGTGGCCTGCGCGTTCCACTGGTTCAGGCCGACCGTCAGCGGGTACCACTTCGGGTCGCTCAGCATGATGAGCGGCAGGAAGTAGTTGTTCCAGGTGGCGACGACCGCGAACAGCAGGACGGTGACGACACCGGGCGCGAGCAGGCGGAGCGCGATCGTGAAGAAGATCCGGAACTCACCGGCACCGTCCATGCGGGCGGCCTCCAGGAGCTCGGCGGGGATCGCGTCGACCGCGTAGGTCCAGATCAGGTACATCCCGAACGGGCTGATGAGCGACGGCAGGATGATCGCCCACGGGGTGTTCGTCAGCCCGAACTGCGAGAACAGCAGGAACGTCGGGACGGCCAGCGCGGTGCCGGGGACGGCGATCGCGCCGAGCACGACGGCGAACACCGCTCGGCGGCCGACGAACTGGAACTTCGCCATGCCGTAGCCGGCGACGGTGGCGAGCAGCGTCGCACCGCCGGCCCCGACCACGACGTAGAGGAGCGTGTTGCCGAGCCACTGGACGAAGATGCCGTCGTTGTAGGTCAGCGTGTCGACGATGTTCTGCCAGAGGTTGAACTTGCCGCCGAACCAGAGGCCGAACGTCGACAGCAGCGACGACTGCGTCTTCGTGCTGTTGACCAGCAGGTAGAACAGCGGCGCGAACGAGTAGACGACGAAGACGACCATCACGGCGGTCAGGAGACCGGAGCGCTTGGGCTTGCGACCGTCGATTCCGTTGCGCAGGCGTAGGGTCCGTGTCGGCCGGGAGGCGCGGCTCACCCGGTCGTGCGGGTCGCGTTGCGTCGTGGTCGCCTCGGTGACCGTGGCCGGCGTGGCCGCCGGGTTGCCGGGGTGCTGCAGGGTGCTCATCGGTTCTCCTGGCGGGTTCCGCGGACCTGGACGACGTAGGCGATCACGGCGGTGATGACACCCATGACGATGGCGACGGTCGCGGAGTAGTTGAACTGCTGGCCGCTGAACGACAGCGAGTAGGCGTACATGTTCGGGGTGAAGGCGCTGCCGATGACGTTCGGGGCGAGGGTCTTCAGCAGGTTCGGCTCGTTGAAGAGCTGGAAGCTGCCGATGATCGAGAAGATCGTGGCGATCACCATCGGACCGCGGAGGGCCGGGAGCTTGATGGAGAACACCGTGCGGAGGGGGCCGGCGCCGTCGAGCTCGGCGGCCTCGTACAGGTCACCGGGGACGACGCGGAGGGCGGCGTAGAAGATCAGCATGTTGTAGCCGAGGAACTCCCACGTGACCACGTTGCCGATCGACGTGAGGACCCAGTCGGGGCTGAACGGCTGCAGCAGGTCGATGCCGAGCGCGGTGTTCGCGGTGCCCGTCAGGCCGAACTGGTTGCCGTAGATGAAGCCCCAGATGAGCGCGGCGACGACACCGGGGACCGCGTACGGCAGGAACACGGCGATGCGGAAGAACGACGTGCCCCAGAGCCGCGCGCTGTCGAGCGCGAGGGCGGCGACCAGCGCGAGCCCGAGCATGATCGGCACCTGCACGACGAGGAACAGCGCGACCCGGCCGAGACCCGACCAGAACTTGGCGTCCTGGAAGAGCTGGACGTAGTTGGCGAACCAGACGAACTGGTTGCCACCGATGAGCTGGTCGCGGAACAGGCTCAGCCAGAGGGCGTACCCGATCGGGACGATGAGCATCGCCACGAGGACGACGACGAACGGGCCGACGAAGAGCCAGCCGGTGAAGCGGCCGCGCGGCTTGGCGCGGCGGCGCGGTGACGCGGTCGGTGTCGTGGCACCGGCCGGGCGCGCTTCGAGCGTGCTCATGGAACTCCCTTGTCCTGCTGCAGTACGACCGTGCGATGTTGACGTCAACATCGAACGCCGCGACGATAGCATGGCAACGTCAACATGCGCTAGCGTTCGGGGGACGCCGGAGTTCCTGTCCGGCACCGGACGGAAGGGGCGATCGTGACGACCGAGCTGTCCGCCGCCGCACGCCGCTCCCCCTCGATGGCCGCCGTCGCCGAAGCCGCAGGGGTCTCGATGCAGACCGTGTCGCGGGTGGCCCGCGGCTTCGACAACGTCTCGCCGGACACCCGCGACCGCGTGCAGCGCGTCATGGACGACCTCGGCTACCGCCCCAACCGCGCCGCCCGCGCGCTGCGGTCCGGGCGCTTCCGGACCATCGGCGTGATCATGTTCACGCTCGCCTCGTTCGGCAACATGCGCACGCTCGAGGCGATCGCCGACGCCGCCGGGGCCGCCGACTTCACGATCACGCTGCTGCCGATGGCCTCGCGCACCGAAGAGGGCGTCCGCTCGGCGTTCTCCCGCCTGCACGAACAGGCGGTCGACGGCGTGGTGATCATCATCGAGTCGCACATCATCGACACCGCCGAGGTCGTCCTGCCCGACGGCGTCCCGATGGTCATCGTCGACTCCACCGGCAGCACCGACCACCCCGCGATCGACACCGACCAGGCCGACGGCGCACGGCAGGCCACGCAGCACCTGCTCGACCTCGGGCACGACACGGTCTGGCACGTCGCCGGCCCGACGTCGTCCTACTCCGCCGCACGTCGGCTCGCCGCCTGGCAGGCCACGCTCGAAGCCGCCGGGCGCACCGTCCCGCCGGTGTTCCACGGTGGGTGGAGCTCGGAGTCCGGGTACCACGCGGGCCGCGAGATCGCCGGGCGACCGGACATCACCGCCGTGTTCGCCGCCAACGACCAGACCGCGCTCGGTGTCCTCCGGGCCGCACACGAGCTCGGCCGCGCCGTCCCGGAGACCCTGAGCGTCGTGGGCTTCGACGACTCCCCCGAGTCCGACTCGTTCTGGCCGCCGCTCACCACCGTGCACCAGTCCTTCGACGAGGTCGGGCGTCGCGCCGTCACGAACCTCCTCGCACAGATCGAGGGGCAGCCCGTGCGGGCTACCGCCGACCTCGTTCCCGTGCGCCTGGTCGTCCGGTCGAGCACCGCGGCCCCGCCCGCACACTGACGCATCCAGTCGGACAGGCGTACCGTGGCGGATGTGCCGGTTCGCTGTCCGGCCTCGGGTATGCGACGCCTCCGTGTCTCCGGAGTACGACCCTCGCGGGACGCTCTCACTCCTCCACCACGGCTGACGGATCATGAAGAACATCGTCTACGGCCTCACCGCTGTCCTGACCACCGACGAAGCCGCCGAAGCAGTCCTCGACTACGCCGCCGCACTCGCGCACGCCGGACTCGCGGACACCGTGGCCGTCCCGACCGTCGACGCGTTCGGCAGCACGACGACCACCTCGTTCCTGCTCGCCCCCGCCCTCGGCATCCTCGTGGAGGACGCCCCCGACGATCCGCTCGGCCCGGACACCGCCGCCTTCGTCGAGGAGATCACCTGGCGCTCACGCGCCGTCCGGAGCACGCCGCCGCCGACCGCCTGACGGACCGTCGGCTGGCAGCCGGGTGCCGATCTGTCGCTTCCGCGAAAGCGACAGATCGCTACGAAACATCGACGGCCTTCTGTCGCTTTCGCGACGCAAGCGCCCGCCCCACGCGCGATCTGTCGCTTTCGCGCACCCAGCCGGCACGCGACGGCCTGGAGGCGCGACGCCAGCCCGCCCCGCGCCTCCAGGCCGCCGCCGCCCGTCAAAGCGACAGATGCCCGCGGAACGTTGGAAGCGATCTGTCGCTTTCGCGGCCTGAGCGCCCCGCCCGCGCGCGATCTGTCGCTTTCGCGATCCGGGGGGTGGAAGGACGGACGGCGCCGCCCGCGGACAGCAGAGGGCGCCGGGACCGCTGCGCGGACCCGACGCCCTCTGTGCTCACTCGACGCCCGCCGCAGCGTGCGCCGAGGCGCTTCAGCCGATCGACACGGCGGTCCAGGAGACCGGCGGCAGCTCGATCGTGATGGTGTCGCCCTCGCGACGGACGGTGTCGTTCGTGCGGAGGCCGACGCGCTCCGTGTTCGACAGGTCGTTCACCGCGTGCAGGTCGTCGTCCCAGACGCCCTCGGCGCGGACGTCCCCGTCAGCCGACAGGCCGGCGAGGTCGATCGTGACCGTGGTGCTCTCGGACGGGTGCCGGTTGACCAGGAACACCGCGGCGCCGTCGTCGGAGACCGTGGCGGCCGAGTCGACCACCGGGACCTCGCCGTACTTGCCGCCGTCGACCGTGTCACCCGAGGCCTTCACCTGCAGCGACGTGCCGTTGGCGAGCCGCGAGGTGAGCGAGAACGGGAAGAACGTGGTCTGGCGCCAGGCCGGACCGCCGGGCTCGGTCATGATCGGGCCGATCACGTTGACGAGCTGCGCGATGGACGCCGAGGCGACGCGGTCCGCGTGGCGGAGGAGCGAGATGAGCAGACCACCGACGACGACGGCGTCGGCGACGGTGTAGACGTCCTCGAGCAGACGCGGGGCGACCGGCCAGTCCTGCGGCCCGAACGTCTTCTGCTGCTCGTTCCATTTGCTGATCGACCAGACGTTCCACTCGTCGAACGAGATGTCGATGCGCTTGTCGGACTTCTTCTGCGCCTGCACGTGGTCGGCGGCCGTCGTGACGGTCTTGATGAAGTGGTCCATGTTGACGCCGGACGCGAGGAACGACGACAGGTCGTCGCCCTCCTCGTAGTAGGCGTGCGCGGAGATGTAGTCGACGTCGTCGTAGGTGTGCTCGAGGACGGTGCGCTCCCACTCGCCGAACGTCGGCATCGACGCTCCGGAGGAACCGCAGGCGACGAGCTCGAGGTCGGGCTGGATCTGGCGCATGGCCTTCGCCGTCATCGCCGCGAGCTTGCCGTAGTCCTCGGCGTTCTTGTGGCCGAGCTGCCACGGGCCGTCCATCTCGTTGCCGAGGCACCACATCTTGATGGCGAAGGGCTCCTGGCGGCCGTTCGAGCGGCGGTACTCGGACAGCGCGGTGCCGGCGTCGATGTTCGCGTACTCGAGGAGCTCGATGGCCTCCTGCGTGCCGCGGGTGCCGAGGTTCACGGCGAGCATGAGCTCGGAACCGACCTGGTCGAGCCAGTGCTGGAACTCGTGCAGGCCGACCTCGTTGGTCTCGGTGGAGTGCCAGGCGAGGTCGAGGCGGCGGGGGCGCTGTTCGACGGGGCCGACGCCGTCCTCCCACTTGTAGCCGGAGACGAAGTTGCCGCCGGGGTAGCGGATGGCCGAGACGTTGAGCTCCTTGACGAGGTCGATCACGTCACGACGGAAGCCGTGCTCGTCGGCGGTCTCGTGCGCGGGCTCGTGGATGCCGTCGTAGACGTGGCGTCCGAGGTGCTCGACGAACCCACCGAAGAGGCGACGTCGCACCGGCCCCACGGTGAAGGCGGCGTCGAGGACGAGGTGTGTGCGGGGCATGGATCTCCTTCGATCGTGCGGTGCAGCGGAGCGAGCGGCCCCTCGTCAAAGTGAGCGCTCACGTCCCCGAAACGCTAGCGGCTTTCCGCGCGACACGAAAGGGGCCGTGCGCGAAGGTCACAGATCGGGTGCGACGTCTGCGAAAACAGTGGCGGCTCGTCGGGGCGCACGCTAATGTGAGCGCTCACGGAGCACCGACCCTGCTCCGACTCGGCCCGTCCCGATGGAGTGATGCCATGCCGAACCGAATCGCTGTACCCACCCCGCAATCCCGAGGCGGCGCCTTCACACGGCGGAGCCTCCTCGCCGCAGGAGCAGCCGCTGCCACGGTGCTGCCGCTCGCCGCCTGCTCGAGTCCCCTCGCCGCCGGCGTCGCCGGCGCTCCGCTCAACCCCGAGACGCTCGTCTTCTGGAACCTCTTCGGCGGCGGCGACGGACTGCGCATGCAGGACATGGAAGCCGGCTACGCCAAGCAGCACGGCGGATCGTCCTCGCTGCAGGCGACGACCTTCGCGTGGGGCAACCCGTACTACTCGAAGGTGACACTCGCCACCGTCGGGAACAAGCCGCCGGACGTCGCGATCGCGCACCTGACCCGGGCGAAGCCGCTCTGGGACGGCGACCTGCTCGACCCGATCACCAGCGACGACCTGGCGAGCGTCGGCCTCAGCGCCAGCGACTTCAACCAGAAGGCCTGGGCGGCGCAGAAGACCGACGGCAACAACATCTGCGTGCCGCTCGACACCCACCCGTTCGTGCTCTTCTACAACGTCGACGTCTGCCAGAAGGCCGGACTGATCGACTCGGACGGCAAGCTCAAGGACCTGACCGGCATCGACGCCTTCGAGAAGGCACTCGCCGCAGTCGCGAAGGTCACCGGGGGCACGGCCCTCAACGTCGCGAACGTCAGCGAGATCGCGACCCCGTGGCGCTTCTTCTGGACGATGTACAACCAGATCGAGGGCTCGACCCCGTTCATCAGCGACGGCGGATCGAAGCTCACCGTCAACGAGGACGCCTACACGAAGGTCACCGACATGACCCAGAAGTGGGTCAAGAACGGCTGGCTGAACAAGGGCCTCGACTACGCCACCGCGCAGACGCTGATGTTCACCGGCAAGGCCGGCTTCTTCATGCAGGGCGAGTGGGAGATCAGCACGGCGCAGTCGATCAAGGGCCTGAAGTTCGGCATGGCGCCGATCCCCCAGCTCTTCGACAAGCCGGCGACCCAGGCCGACTCGCACACGTTCATCCTGCCGCGGAAGGACCGGACGCCCGAGCAGCGCAAGGCGCACATGCTCTTCATCAAGCAGATGCTCGAGCAGAGCCTGACGTGGGCGCAGGGCGGACACGTGCCGGCGTACATGCCGACGTTCGACAGCACGGCCTACAAGAAGCTGACGCCGCAGTCGAACTACGCCTCGGCCGCCGAGACCGCGGTGTTCGACGACCCGGCCTGGTACGGCGGGTCCGGCTCCACGTTCGAGAACACCGTCGGCGCGCAGCTCGCCCTCGTGCAGCAGGGCAGCAGTTCGCCCGCGCAGGCACTCAGCGCGATCAAGGACCAGCTCGCGACCTACCTCAACACCCCGAGCCCGCTGTGACCAGGCACCAGAGCCGGCACCAGGACGCCCGGCACACCGACGTGAACACCGCGCGAAAGGCACGATGACGTGACCACAGCACCTGTCCTCGACCGCCCCACGGACGCGGCCGCGCCGCCCCGGCGGGCCCGCACCTACCGCACCAGCCTCACCCGCGGCCAGGGCCGCAGCGGCTGGCTGTTCCTCGCCCCCTTCGGCCTGTTCTACCTGGCCTTCCTGCTCGGCCCGACGGTCTGGATGATCGTCTCGAGCTTCTTCAACACCTCGACCGTCCGCACCGGGCTCGGCAGCTTCGCCGGGTTCGCGAACTACTCAGAGATGCTCGGACGCGCCGACTTCTGGTCGTCGCTCTGGCACACGCTGCAGTTCACGCTGTACACGACGCCGCCGCTCGTCATCCTGGCGTTCGTCTTCGCCGTGCTGACGAACCGGATGAACCGCGGCCAGTGGTTCTTCCGCCTGGCGTTCTTCCTGCCGTTCATCCTGCCGTCGGCGACGATCTCGCTGATCTGGGTGTTCATCTTCACGCCGTCCACCGGCCTGTGGGCGAGCATGCAGTCGCTGATCGGCCTGACCCCCGGGGCCGGCATGCTGGCGAGCCCGAACACCGCGATGATCGGTGTCGCGATCGCCACCGTCTGGTGGACGCTCGGGTTCAACTTCGTGCTGTACCTGGCCGGTCTGCAGGAGATCCCCCGCGAGCTCTACGAGGCCGCCGCCGTCGACGGCGCCTCGAGCTGGCAGCAGATCAAGTCGATCACCCTGCCGCTCCTCGGCCGCACGACGACACTGGTCATCCTGCTGCAGGTGATCGCGAGCCTGAAGATCTTCGACCAGGTGTACCTGATGACGAACGGCGGGCCGGGCATCTCGACCCAGGTCTCGCTGCAGCTCATCACCGGCGTCGGGTTCACCGACAACCGACTCGGAGCCGCATCGGCCGCGTCGGTGCTCCTGTTCATCGTGATCGTCGCGATCGCGGTCATCCGGCAGCTCGTCGAGCGCGCTGCCGCCAAGCGTGAGATCGGGGCCTGACATGACCACCACCGAGAGCATCACGACGCCCCGTGCCAAGCTCCGCAACGGCGTCTCGGCCGCCGCACCCGCGAACGCCGCGAAGATCGGCGTCTCGGGCCGGGGCTTCAACACCGTCGCCGCGATCATCCTCACGGTCTTCGCGATCATCTGGCTCATCCCGAGCGTCTTCGCGCTGAAGACCTCGCTGTCGGACAACGGTGTCGCCGCCCTGGGCGCGAACTCGATCCTGTCGAACTGGAACCCGACGCTGCACTCGTACGCAGCACTGTTCGGGGCCGGCGACATCTGGAACTGGTACCTCGCCAGCGCCATCACCAGCGTGATCACCGCGGTCCTCACCGTGCTGTTCGCGTCGATGGCCGCGTTCGCGCTGTCCCGGCTCGTGTTCCGCGGCCGGAACGTCGCGTTCCTGCTCATCATCCTCGGGATCATGATCCCGACGCAGGTGCTGATCATCCCGATCTTCCAGGAGCTCAACGCCGTCGGCCTGCTCAACACCTACTGGTCGGTGATCTTCCCGCAGGTGCCGGCCGTGATCGCGGTGTTCATCTTCAAGCAGTTCTTCGACGGCATCCCGAAGGAGCTGGAAGAGGCGGCGCGCATCGACGGTGCGGGCATCTGGAAGGTCTACTGGTCGGTCATCCTGCCGCTGTCGCGTCCGGTGATCGCAGCGGTGACGATCCTGACGTTCGTCGGTGTCTGGAACAACCTGCTGCTGCCGCTGTTCGTGCTGTCGAACCCGGACCTCATGACGATCCCGGTCGGGCTCGCCACGGTCCAGGGCAGCTTCGGCCAGCGCTACGCGGACATCCAGGCCGGGGCGATCCTGGCGGCGCTGCCGCTGATCATCCTGTACCTGATCTTCCAGCGGCAGATCGTCGAGGGTGTGACCGGGTCCGGTCTGAAGGGCTGACGCCACCCACGACGGACTGGAGGCGCGGTGCCAGCTGGCACCGCGCCTCCAGTCCGTCTCCCTGTCGTTTCGAGGACGCGAGGTCGCGTCGAGGGAGCAGGAATCGTCGGGTCCCACCCCGGGAGTCGACGATTCCTGTTCCCTCGACGAGGGTCAGGCGAGCACGCGCCGACGCACCTCGTGCTTCCAGAAGCCCGAGAACGTGATGCGCGACTTCGGCAGGCCCGCACGGTGCAGGTGTCGGCGCCCCTCGGTGGCGAGCGTCGACTCCCCCACGACGAAGGCGTAGCACCGGTCGTCGGCGGGGACGTACCGCTGCAGCTCGGCGAGCGCACCGCTGCCGGGGACCGTGCCCGGCTGCCGGACGATCCACGTCACCTGCACTCCCGTGGGGGCGTCGAGGTCGCGGATGTCCGCGGCGGTCGGGACCTCTTGGATGATGCGGCCGACGGCGCCCCGCGGCAACGAGGCGGCGATGCCGACGACGCCCGGCAGCCCGGTCTCCTCGGCAGCGACGATCACCTCGGTGGTGCCGTCCGGCACGTCGAAGATGCAGCCCTGGTCGAGCACGGCGAGCTCGTCACCGGCACGGGCGGCACAGGCCCAGATCGCGGCGCGGCCCTCGGGCTCGCCGTCGGCGTCGGTGTGCACGACGAAGTCGATGTCGAGCTCGGCGGAGCCGTCGGGGAGCAGGCGGTACTCGGCGACGGTGTAGTTCGCGCAGTGCGGGCGGACGTCCTCGGGGATCGCGAGGAACGTCGGCCACCACTTCTTGCCGTCGAGGTCCGGCATCCGGAAGGCGTCCTGGTCGGGGCGCTGGACGAACAGGCGGAACCAGTGGTCGAACCCGAGGTACGGGAACTCGTGCAGGTCGTCGCCGGTGACCGTGACGCGCTGCATCGAGGGGGTGACGCGCGCGCTCCGGAGGACACGTGCGCGGAAGAGCCGGGGGTTCTCGGGCAGGAGCCGCGGGGTCTTCGCCATGAGGCAAGGCTAACCTAAGATGTTCTCCGTGCCAGCCCCCTCTCCCGCTCTGGCGTCCGTCCCGGACACCCGCGAGACCGACCCGATCGCCGCGCTCGGCGTCCACCGCGCCGCGGTCCGTCGCCGGGTCCTCGTGATCGTCGGGCTCGTCGTGGCGCTCGTCCTGGTCGCGGTCGCGAGCATGCTCCTCGGCAGCAACCGGATCGGAGTCGACCAGGTGGTCGCCGGCCTCCTGCGGACGGGGAGCAGCACGGACGAGGCGATCGTCTGGGGCTCCCGGGTCCCGCGCACGCTCATCGGCGCCGCGGTCGGCGCGGCCCTCGGCATCGCCGGGCTCCTCATGCAGGGGCACACCCGCAACCCGCTCGCCGACCCCGGCCTGTTCGGCGTCTCGTCGGGCGCCGGACTGGCCGTCGTGGTCGGCGTCTACGTCTTCGGTGTGACGAGCACCGGCGCCACGGTCTGGTTCGCGCTCGTCGGGGCGCTCGTCGCGAGCGTCGTCGTGTTCTCGGTGACGATCGCGGGCAGCGGCACGGCCAGCCCGGTGCCGCTGGCCTTGGCCGGGGCGGCGGTCTCGGCACTCCTCGGCGCGCTGACCTCGTTCGTGGTGCTCACCGACCAGGCCTCGCTCGACGCGTACCGGCTCTGGGTCGTCGGGTCGCTCGCCGCGCGGCAGCTCGACGTGCTCGGCGCGGTGTGGCCGTTCCTCGTCGCCGGGCTCGTCCTCGCCGTCATCAACGTCCGGGCGCTCGACGCCCTGGGCCTCGGCACCGAACTGGCGAAGGGGCTCGGCGAGAACGTCCTCGTCGCCCGGCTGGTCGGACTCGGTGCGATCACGCTGCTCGCCGCCGGTGCCACCGCGGCCGCTGGCCCGATCGGCTTCGTCGGCCTGACCGTGCCGCACGTCGCCCGTGCCCTCGTCGGGACCGGGCACCGCTGGACGCTGCCGGTGTCCGGGATCGTCGGCGCCGCGCTGGTGCTGCTCGCGGACGTGGTCGGTCGTCTGATCGGCGGGTTCTCCGAGGTCGAGGTCGGCATCGTCCTCGCGGTCATCGGCGGTCCGGTGTTCGTCGCCGTCGCCCGACGCCGGTCCCTGGTGTCCCTGTGAGCGCGGCGGACACGACGCGTCCGGGCAGCCGCGCGCAGACCACGGACACCACGGCCGCGACCAGGCCCGCCGCCGGCCGCCGCGGCATCGTCGTCGGTCCGGTCGGACTCGCCTGGCGCCCGCGGGTGTTCTGGTACACGGTCGGCTCGCTCGGCGCCGTGGTCGTGCTGGTCGTCCTCGGTGTCGCCGTCGGGTCGACCTGGATCGCGCCCGGCACCGTCGTCCGCTCCCTGCTCGGCCTCGAGTCGGGTCCGGACGCCTTCATCGTCGAGACCCTCCGACTCCCCCGGGTGCTCACCGGTGCGCTCGTCGGCCTGACGCTCGGGGTCGCGGGCGCGCTCACCCAGACCTTCACGCGGAACCCGCTCGGTACCCCGGACATCATCGGCGTGACCGCCGGCGCGAGCGTCGGAGCCGTGGCCGCGATCGTGTTCGGTGGCGGGACCTACTCGGTGTCGTCGATCGTGCTCGGCGGCGGCATCCCGGTCGCCGCGACGATCGGCGCGCTCGTCGCCGCCGTCGCCGTGTACGGGCTCGGGTGGCGCGGCGGGGTGCAGAGCTACCGCCTCGTCCTCGTCGGGATCGGGGTGAGCGCCACGCTCGACGCCGTCACCAGCTACCTGCTCGTCCGCGCGAAGATCACCGTGGCGGCCGCCGCGTCGCAGTGGCTCGTGGGCAGCCTGTCGAGCACGTCGTGGTCGAGCGTCTGGCCGCTCGTCGCCGTCGCCGTCGTCGCGGTGCCGCTCGCCCTCGCGACCAGTGCGGCCCTCGGCATCGGCCAGCTCGGCGACGAGGTCGCGACGGGCGTCGGTCTGGCCGTGCAGCGGCACCGGCTGATCGTCATCGCGCTCGCGGTCGTCCTGACCGCCGCCGCGGTCGCCGCCGCCGGCCCGGTCGGGTTCGTGGCGTTCGTGGTCCCGCAGATCGGACTCCGGCTCGCGGGGACGAACCGGCCGCCGCTGCTCCTCGCCGGGGCGCTCGGTGCGGTGCTCGTGCTCGCCGCGGACCTCCTCGCCCGGTCGGCGTTCCCGTGGCAGGTGCCGGTCGGCATCATCACCACCGTGATCGGCGCCCCGTACCTGATCTGGCTCCTCATCCGTCACCGCAAGGAGATGTCCCGATGACCACGAACGCAGCAGGACCGGACGGCGGTGTGCCCGTGCTCGAGGCCCGCGGCCTGTCCGTCGGCTACGACAAGCACCCGGTCCTGGTCGACCTCGACCTGCGCATCGAGCGCGGCACGGTGACGACGTTCCTCGGCGCGAACGGCTGTGGGAAGTCGACGCTGCTGAAGGCCTTCGGCCGGGTCCTGAAGCCCCAGGCCGGCGAGGTCCACCTCGACGGCGTCCCGATCCGCAAGGAGCACAACCGGGCCGTCGCGCGGAAGCTCGCGATCCTGCCGCAGTCCCCCGTCGCACCGGCCGGCACGAGCGTGCTCGACCTGGTGATGCGCGGCCGGAACCCGCACCAGTCCTGGGCCAAGCCGTGGACGGCGGACGACGCCGACGTCGCCGAGCAGGCCATCGCCGCGACCGGCCTGACCGAGGTGGCGCACCGCGACGTCGCGAGCCTGTCCGGCGGTCAGCGACAGCGCGCCTGGATCGCCCTGGTCGTGGCGCAGCAGGCGGAGACGCTCCTGCTCGACGAGCCGACCACGTACCTCGACCTGGCGCACCAGCTCGAGGTCCTCCGGCTCGTCCGGCGCCTCAACCGCGAGCAGGGGTCGACCGTGGTGATGGTCCTGCACGACCTGTCCCTCGCGGCGCGGTACTCGGACCGGCTCGTCGTCCTGCACGACGGCGGGGTCGCTGCCGACGGCACCCCGGCCGAGGTGCTCACGCCGGCACTGCTCGAGCGGGCGTTCGGTCTGCACGCCCGCGTCCTCGCCGACCCGGTCACGGGTGCACCGATGATCATCCCCGAAGCCGACGAGCACGACGCCGCGCGGGCCGGAGAAACCGAACGAGCACTGGCGACCACCGCAAACTTAGGTTAGCCTCTCCTAACGTGAAGATCCCCCGCCGCGGCTCCCTCCGAGCCGCCCTCGTGACCTCCGTGGCCGTCTCGGCCCTCCTCCTCACCGGCTGCTCCGGCGCGAACGGCACCGACGACGGCGAGCGCGCCGGCAACGGTGACACCGCCGCGGACAAGGCCTGGTCCTACGAGGACGCCACCGGCACCACCGTCAAGGTCGACCACACCCCGAAGCGGGTCGTGGTCCTCAACGACATCGCGATCTCGTTCGTCGAGTACGGCCTGAAGCCGATCGGCACCTTCGGCCAGCTGACCATGGCGAAGGACGCCCGCTTCAAGGGACTCGACACCGACGGCATCACGCAGCTCGGCACCGGCTACGGCGACATCGACCTCGAGCAGCTCGCGGCCCTGAAGCCCGACCTGGTCGTCACCTCGGTGTACCCGACCGACGAGCAGGGCACGCTCGACACGACGCAGCCCGGCTACGGCTTCAAGGACAAGGAGCAGGAGAAGCAGATCGAGGCCATCGCGCCCGTCGTCCAGGTCAAGTGGGGCGGCAAGGGCGAGGACGTCATCGAGAAGATCGCCGATCTGTCCGAGTCGCTCGGCGCGAAGGAGTCGACGATCGAGGCCGCCGAGAAGCGCTTCGACACCGCTGGCGACGAGCTCGAGCAGGTCGCGAAGGAGAAGGACCTGTCGGTCGTCTCCATGTTCGCCGACGGCGACGGCGCCTACGTCACCCGTCCGACCGACGAGCCGCTGCTGCAGATGTACTCGTCGTTCGGCGTCGACTTCGTGAACCCGAAGCCGAAGGGCTTCTACTGGGGCATCTACTCGTGGGAGAACGCGGGCCAGATCAGCGGCGACGTGCTGCTGCTGTCGCAGCAGGGTTACCAGGTCGCCGACCTCGAGAAGCAGCCGACGTTCGCCGACAACGCCGCCCTCCAGGCGGGCCAGGTGCACAGCTGGACCTTCCCGGCGCTCGACTACGCGTCGCAGGCGGACTACATGCAGAAGCTCGCGGGCTGGCTCGAGGACAGCAAGCAGCTGTCCTAGACGCAACCGTTCGACGGCCTGGAGGCGCGGTGCCAGCTGGCACCGCGCCTCCAGGCCGTCCGCCGTTGCGTCTGAATCGTCAGCCGACCGGCACGGCCGCGTTCACCGCCGTCTGCGCCTGCCGCCAGACGGCGGCCCGGGTGCCGGCGTAGGTCCCCTCGCCGTTCGAGTAGTGCCGGAGGTTCGTCTTCCCGCCGTCGGTGTTGCCCTGCCAGTACGCGGTCACGGCACGCGAGGTCCCGCCGACCAACCAGATCTGGTCCGCCTCGTCGGTGGTGCCGGTCTTGCCGAACAGCGTCGCCCCGTCCGGGGTCTGTCCGCCGCTCGCCGTACCGCCGCGGAAGGCACCCTGCATCACCTCGAACGCGGTCGCGGCGACGTCCGCGGGCACCGCCTGCCCGCACGCCTTCGCCTGACCGCCGAGCTGCTCGCCGTCCGGACCCGTCACCTGGTCGATGACGACGGGCGCGCAGTACACGCCACCGTTCGCGACACCTGCGTAGGCGGCCGCCATCGTGAGCGGTGCGATGCTCGTCGTGCCGAGCACGGCTGCCGGGTTCGCCGGCAGGTCGCCGCCCCGCGCCGGGTGCACGCCGAGTCGCGCGGCGACGTCGCGGATGTCGCACAGGTCGAGCTGCGCCGCCATCGACGAGTACGCGGCGTTCACGGACTGCGCCGTCGCGTTCCGCACGGAGTACATGCCCCGCTGCCCCGGGGAGTCGTTCTTCGGCGTCCACGCCCGCTCGATGGTCTGCCCGCACTGCGTCCACGTCGTCTGGGTGTGCCGCGTGCCGTTCACCATCGCGTCCGGGCTCCTGCCCGACGCGAGCCACTGCAACAGGGTGAACATCTTGTAGGTCGAGCCGACCTGGAACCCGCTCGAGCCGCCGTACGCCCGGTCGGTCGCGTAGTTGAGCGAGGTGGCGGTCGCCGGAGCCCGTTCGGACCGGTCGTAGTCCTTGTTCTGCGCCATCGTCAGCACGCGGCCCGTGCCGGCCTCGACGGTGTCGAGCGTCGCCCCGAGCGCGAACCGCGACTCGGTGTTCGGGTCGTACTGGTCGAGCAGCGCCTTCTGCTGCGCATTCAGGTCGAGGTCGAGCGTGGTCTGGATGCGGTACCCGCCGGTCCGCCACGCGTCCGCGCGGCGGTCCGCGGTCGGGCCGAGCTGCTGCAGCTCCTTCGCGACCCGGACTGCGTAGTCGCAGAAGAACTCGGCGCCGTGGGCGACCGCCTCGCACCCCTGCTGCGGGGCGGTGAGCCGGACGTAGTCTGCCGGCTTCGCCGCGAGCGCCTCGGTGAGCTCGGCCCGGGTCAGGTGCCCCTGCGCGTGCATCGAGCGGAGGATGACGTCCCGCCGGGCGACGTTGTCGGCGTAGTGGGCGGGCTCCGACAGGTCGCGCCGCTCGGGCCACTGCACGATCGCGACGAGGGACGCCGCCTCGGCCGGGCTCAGGTCGGTGGCGTCCTTGCCGTAGTAGCGCTGCGCCGCGGCCTGCACGCCGTAGGTCTGGTCGCCGAAGTAGGCGATGTTGAGGTACGCGGTGAGGATCTCCTTCTTCGAGTACTCCTTGGCCAGCCCGATCGCGAGCTTCATCTCGGCGAGCTTGCGGTCCGGGGTGCGCTTCGTCGCCTCCGTGAACGCGGCGGCGCGCTCCTCCTCGGTGGGCAACTCGCTCGCCTGCTGGATCTTGATGTTCCGGACGAGCTGCATCGTCAGCGTCGAGCCGCCGGAGCCGCCCTTGCCCTTCGCAGCCACCACGCTCACGAGCGACCGGACCATCGACGTCGCGTCGACGCCGCCGGTCTCGTAGAAGCGCTTGTCCTCGCCGTCGACCGCGGCGTGCTTCAGCTGGTCGCTGATCTGGTCGAACGCGAGCTCCTGGCGGTTCTGGTCCCACACGTTCGCCAGCCGCACCGGCTCGCCGCCGCGGTACGCCCAGACCTCGTTGCGCTGCGGCAGGTCGCCGATCCGGATGTACTCCGGCAACGAGTCGAACACGCCGATCGCCGAGGTGGTCCCGACCCCGGCGACCGCGAGCACCGGTGTGACGCCGACCCCCACCAGCAACCCGGCGAGCACACTGCCGCCCACGAAGCCGAGCGCGGCTCCCCCTGCTCGTCTGAATGCCATCCCGTGGGCCTCCCCCGTCGTGTCGATCCACCGCCCTCGCGGTTCCCGGAGCGTCCCAGCCCTGTTCGGACAACCGCCGGGACTTCTCCGGAGAAGTCCGCCACGTGCGCTGGGAAAGGCCCGAGACGGTACGGATTGTTACCCGCGGACGGCGTGCACCCTGGCGGATACGCTCGACCGATGGCGGACCACGGCTGGCGCGAGGACGTCCTCGGGGCGCCGTTCGAGCGGCTCGAGCTCCCCCTCGGCGAGGACTCCGAAGGCCCCGTGGTCGCGACCCTCGTCCGGCGTCGACGCTCGGCGGCCGACCTGCTGCTGCACGCCCACGGCCCGTTGCACGGCGTCGACGTGCTCTACGTGCACGGGTGGTCGGACTACTTCTTCCAGGTCGAACTCGCCGAGCGGCTCGAACAGCTCGGCGCCCGGTTCCACGCGCTCGACCTGCGGAAGTACGGCCGGAGCCTGCA
This sequence comes from Curtobacterium sp. MCBA15_008, assembly GCF_001865065.1. GTDB lineage: Bacteria > Actinomycetota > Actinomycetes > Actinomycetales > Microbacteriaceae > Curtobacterium. Next base: position 21,679 of record NZ_MJGN01000009.1, read on the forward strand.
GCCCCGGCAGACACCCGGTTTCGTCAACGACCTCAGCACCTACGACGAGGACATCGCCGCGGCGCTCGACGTGATCACCGCCGAGCACCGCCGCGGGGACACCGGGCGGCGGCTCGTGCCGATGGGGCACTCCACGGGCGGACTCACCCTGTCGCTCTGGGCGGCCCGGCACCCGGAACACGTCGCCGGGATCGTCCTGAACAGCCCGTGGCTCGAGTTCCAGGCCAACGCCGTCGGCCGCGCGCTCGTGACCCCGGTGATCAAGCTCGGCGCCCGCCGGAACCCGCTCGCGCCGATGCCCGCGGTCGACCCCGGCTTCTACACGCGCACCGTGTCGAGCGCCGGCGAGGGATCGTGGACGTACGACCAGCAGTGGCGGCCGGACCGGGGCTTCCCGCTCCACCCGGGCTGGCTCGCCGCGGTGTTCGACGGGCAGGCGACGGTCGAGGCCGGGCTGGGTCTCGAGGTCCCGGTGCTCGTGATGCTCAGCGACAAGAGCATGCTGCAGCCCACGTGGGACGACGGCATGGCCCGGGCCGACGTCGCGCTCAACGTCGACGTCGTGGCGCACCGGGCGCTGTCGCTGGGCAGCGAGGTCACCGTCCGGCGGCTGCACGGTGCGCTCCACGACGTCGTGCTGTCCGTCCCCGAGGTGCGCGAGCACGCGTACGACTCGATCGCCCGGTGGGCAGCGACCCTGCGGCACTGACGACGGCTGCCCTGTGGCGCGGGCCGCCGCACCACTACTGTGAGCGCCATGACCGCATCGTTCAACCACACGATCATCGCGGCGAAGGAGCCCGCGGTGTCCGCGGCGTTCTTCGTCGACCTCCTCGAAGCAGCCGAGGCCCCGTCGTGGGGCCCGTTCACCAACCTGCAGCTGCCCGACGGCGTCCTCCTGCAGTTCGCCGCGGTGCCGATCGACTTCCCGCCGCAGCACTACGCGTTCCTGGTCGACGACGACCACTTCGACCGCGCGTACGCCCGCATCACCGCCGAGGGTCGGGAGCACTGGGCCGACCCGCAGCGGCAGCGCCCGGGTGAGACGAACACCGAGCACGACGGCCGCGGTGTCTACCTGCTCGACCCCTCGGGCCACTACGTCGAGCTGCTGACGAGGCCGTACCTGTGACGGTCACCCTCGTCCGGCTCGACCCGACCGGCGCCGACCGTGCGGACCTCGTCGCGTTCCTGACCGGCGAGGAGTTCCCGTTCCACGTCCGCCGCACGATCGCCCACGCAGACGCCGAGGCCGCGATCGACGCCGGCGCCTTCCGCGACGACGAACACGACACGTACTGGTTGCAGCACGAGGACCACGGCCGCATCGGCATCGTCCGGCTCGAGGACCTCGCCGATCCCGTTCCGCTCTTCGACCTGCGCATCGCCGGCCGGTTCCGCGGCCAGGGCATCGGTCCGTCGGCGCTGCGGGCTACGACGGACCACGTGTTCCGCACGATGGGCGAGGTCACACGCTTCGAGGGACAGACCCGCGAGGACAACACGGCGATGCGCCGCGTCTTCGTGCGGTCGGGCTGGGTCAAGGAGGCGCACTACCGCGAGGCATGGCCGGTCGAGGGCGCCGCGCCCGTCGCGTCCGTGGCCTACGGGATCCTCCGCCGCGACTGGGTGACCGGCTCCGTGACGCCGGTGCCGTGGGACGACGACGTGGCGGCTGCGGTCGGCGGCTGAGCGCACACCCTCAGACCGCGACGGCCTCCCACACCAGGACGTACCGCCAGAAGGGTCCGCGGCGCATCCGCATGCCCGGCAGGTACCGGGCGGCCAGCGTCCGGATCTCCTCGAACGTCTCGGTGGCGGGAGCGGTCGGGGCCTGCGCGCGGGCGGGACCACTGCGTCGACGAGGGTGCCGGAAAGCCCCGACGACGGGGTTGACCACCGTGGAGAGCACGGACCAGCCGAGGTCGCGTCGCGTCTCCGCCGCCACACCGACGACGACGAGCCGACCACCCGGACGGACGAGGTGTCGCAGACGGCGCAGCGCGGGGTCGAGCGGGAGGTGGTGCAGCACGGCGACCAACGTCACCAGGTCGAACTGCTCGTGCCCGACCGCATCGAGGGACCCCTCGACGATCCGGACCGCAGGCAGGTGCGCCGCCGTGCGTCGCGCGACCGCGGCCGTCGGCGCCGACGGTTCGAGCCCGACGACCTCGTCGAACTCCAGGGCGAGACGGCTCGCGAGCACGCCGGTCCCGCACCCGACGTCGAGCGCACGGAACGGGCCGCCTCCGACCCGTGCTCGACGGCCGTGGGTGAGCACGACCCGGCTGTAGGCCTGGTTGTGCGACCAGGGGTGCCGGGCGTTCCACCGGTCGAGCGCCGCGAGCATCCCGGACATGGGGTCGACGCTAGCGCAGGACCTCGATCGGCGGATCGTGTCGGAGCGGTCAGGCCGGACGGCTGAACAGGTTCACGAGGTTGCCGTCCGGGTCGCGGAACAGCGTCGAGCGGTTCCCCCACGGCATCGTCGTCGGCGGAAGCAGCACGTCGTCGAGCCCCTCGCGCAGACCCTCGAACGTCGCGTCGACGTCGTCGACGAGGAACTCGACGATCACGCTCCCGTTCCCCCCTGCCGTCGGTGCTCCCGCTCCGAGCGCCGCCACGGTCGCCGGGGTGCCGAGCGCGAGGACGGCACCGCCGGTCACGACCTCGGCGAACACCGGGGCGGGCCGGCGGGCGAACGACCCGGTGACCCGCTCGTAGAACGCGACCATCCCGTCGAGGTCGTCGGTGATGATCCGGATCGATGCGAACTCCATGGTGTGCCTTCCCGGGCGGCCTCCGTGGCCTCCCGGGTCGAGCATCCTCGGGTCCCGCGACACCGTCCTGTCGGGGTTTCCGCGATCAGGCGCCGAGCACCGGCCGGAGGACACCGTGCGGGATGTCGAGCTCGTCGATCCGGACCACCCGCGGCGGCGCGACCTCGTCGGTGACCACGACGTCGAGCACCCGGTCGCCCCGGAACGCACGCACGCCGTCGCGCAACCGGCACCAGGCGATGAGGTACCAGTCCTCGCCCTTGCCGATGTACCCGAGGGGCTCGACCGCGCGCTCGGTGTCCGATCCCCCGGCGTCGCGGTACCGCATCCGCACGACACGGCCGCCGGTGAGGGCGCTCGCGAGTGCCGTCGGGGCGGGCTCCCGTCCACCGGATTCGAGCAGGTGCACGCGACGCGCGAGCGTGGTGGCGCGGCGGGCGTCGTCCTCCGTCAGGACCGCGGTCACCTTCCGCGCAGCGCTCTGGGCGGCGTCGCGGAAGGGACTCGAACGGAGCGTGCCGAGGCCGATCGCGACCGCGAGGGCTTCGTCGACGGTGAGCCCCAGCGGCGGCAGCGTCGCCCGGGCGTCGATCGCGTACCCGCCGGTCCGGCCGGGCTCGGCCCAGATGGGCACGCCGGCGTCCTGCAGTGATCGGAGGTCACGCTCGACGGTGCGGGCACTGACGGCGAAGCGCTCGGCCAGGCTCCTGGCGGTCCGGCGGCCGGGCGCCGCCGCGCGGAGTTCCTCGACGAGCGCGTACAGGCGGTCGGTCCGGTTCACGACGTGACCTTAGCGCCTGGGGCGGCATCGGTCGCGTGGCGTGGCTCACTTCTCCGTGGTCGCTCCCGACCGGTGTCGGCGTTTGACGACGAGGGTGCCGATCCCCTGCACGATCAGGACGACTGCGGACACGGCGAGCAGGAGCGTCACGATGACCGACCCGGCGGAGGCGCCGGCGGCGACGAGTCGCACGATGCCGAACACGAGGAAGATCCCACCCATCACGATGACGACCACCGGGTTCTGCGCAACGAAGAAGCGCCGCCCGCCGTTCGCGTCGGCAACGGCTTGCGATCGGGCCTTCGCGACCGCGTCCGGGGCGCGTCCGGCGCGACGGTCCGCTGCCCGGCGGCGCGTCCGGAGGGTGAACCAGACTGCGGCGCCGACCACCACTGCAGCCGGGTACGCGAAGGGCGCCGCCACGCTCAGCAGACCCGAGAGGAACAGCACGGCCGCGCCCGTCACCACGCCCGCGACCGCCGCGGTCGTCCACGTGTCGGTCCGGCCGTCCGCGCCGGTGACGTACCCGGGTCGGCGTGCGTAGGGGTCGTGCGGTCCCCGGTCGGTGTCCTGGTCTGACGCTCTCGAACGCTGGCGATCCCCCACGAACGTCAGCCCACGCGGACACCGCGTCGGCGGTCGCGGTCAGCTGCCGACGGGTGCACCGGCCACGACCGGGGCACGACGCCGTCACGGAGGCGCTGCACCCACCGGTCCGTCACGTCCACCTCGGCCGCGTCGCGAGGGGAGCAGGGCAGGTATCGGTTCGCGCGATGTCGGATCCGGACCAGGATCCGTGGGATCCGCCGTCCGGATCCGACATCGCCGCGGACGGGATCCACCGCGCGCCCACCGTCGCCGTCGGACGCGACCCGATGACGGCCTGGAGGCGCGGTGCCAGCTGGCACCGCGCCTCCAGGCCGTCGTGGCGAGCGTCTCAGGAACGGGACAGGCGCGTCACGGTGGCGTGCGCGCCGTCCGACAACAGTCCGTCGAGGGCGTCGCGGTACGCCGCGACGAACCGCTCGTCGTCGACGAGGTCGCCGAACACCTGCCGGTTCCGGATGAAGGCGAGCCGGTCGTCGCGCTGGGTCCCCGCGGCGGCCGTGAGCGACTCGGCCAGGCGGTCGACCACCGTGATGGCTTCGCCGGACTCGTCGGTGCCCTCGGCGTACCGCGCCCACGACGCGACGATCCCAGCGGACAGTGCGACGGGGCGGTCGGCGGCCAGGTTCTCGCGCACGACGGGCAGCAGCCACTTCGGGATCCGGTCGCTCGACTCGGCGCAGAGCCGGGCGAGGGTGTCGCGGACCTCCGGGTTCTGGAACCGCTCGATGAGCGTGGACTTGTAGTCCTCGAGGTCGATGCCGGGCACGGGGTGCAGGGTCGGCGTGCCCTCCTCGTCCATGTAGCGGCGGAGGAACGTGGCGATCGCGGGGTCCTGCGTGGCCTCGTGGGCGTACCGGTACCCGGAGAGGTACCCGAAGTAGCAGAGGCCCTGGTGGCTGGCGTTGAGGAGCCGGAGCTTCATGAGCTCGTACGGCTCGACGTCGTCGACGATCTGCACGTCGGCCTGCTCGTAGGGCGGACGGCCCGCGGGGTGGTCGTCCTCGAGCACCCACTGGAAGAACGGCTCGGCGACGACGGGCCAGGCGTCCTCGATGCCGAGCTCGTCACGGACCCAGGCGCGGTCCTCGTCGGCGGTGACGGGTGTGATCCGGTCGACCATCGAGTTCGGGAACGAGACGTGCTCGTCCATCCAGTCGGCGAACGCCGGGTCCTGCAACCGGGCGTAGGCGGTGAACATCTCGCGCGCGACGTGCCCGTTGCCCTGGATGTTGTCGCACGACATCACCGTGAAGGGCGGGAGGTCGCGGTCGCGTCGCCGGCGCAGCGCCTCGACGACGAGGCCGAACACGGTGTGCGGCGGGCCGTCGCCGCGCAGGTCGGCGGCGACCCCGGGCTCGTCGGCGACGAACTCACCGGTGACGTGGTCGAAGTTGTACCCGCCCTCGGTGATGGTCAGGCTGACGATCCTGGTGTCGGGGTGCGCCATCTTCTCGACGACGGCGTCGGGGTCGTCGACCGCGAGCAGGTAGTCGACGATGCTGCCGACCACGCGGGACTCGCGGGTGCCGTCCGGGTGCTTGAGGACGAGCGTGTACAGGCCGCCCTGCTCGGCCATCGCCGTCGCCATCCGGCGGTCCTGCTCGAGCACGCCGACGCCGCAGATGCCGTACTCGCGGGCCTCGCCCTGCTGGAGGAGCCGGTCGACGACCATCGCCTGGTGTGCACGGTGGAAGCCGCCGACGCCGAAGTGGACGATGCCGGCCGTGATCCCGTCGCGGTCGTAGGTCGGGACGGCGACGCCGCTGGCGGCGATCTCGTCGAGGGTCTCCGGGGACAGGCGGACGGGCATCGGTACTCCTTCGTACGGCGGACGGGCTCGGTCCAGTCAACCATGCACAGGTGTGCTGAACCGAGTTTCCGGGCGCGGGCGGATCGGGTGCGCCAGTGAGGGCTCGTCGGGGGACGAACCTGAGGATGCACTCGTAGAAGATGCACCGAGTGCATCGATGCACCTAGTGTTCGTACACGTGACCCTCTCGATCGACCGCCGTGCCGCCCTCAAGGCGAAGCACCGTGCGGCGATCCTGCAGGCGGCCCGCGACCTCGTCGAGGAGCGCGGCGGCCGCGAGTTCAGCGTCGACGACCTGGCCGCCCGCGCCGACATCGCCCGACGCACGGTGTTCAACCACTTCGGATCGCTCGACGAGGTCCTGCTGGCCGTCTGCGAGCAGGAGCTCTCCGTCATCATCGACCGGTTCCTGGCCGACATGGCGAAGACTCCGGTCGGCGACGGCAGCCGCGCGTCCATGTTCGACGAGCTCGAGTCCGCAGCACGCGGAGCCGACCTGGCCTCGGCTATCTCGAGCATGTACCGGATCCTCGGCGACCCCGGCAAGGACGACCCGAAGGCCGCGGTCCTCACCCAGACGGCGTTCGCCCGGGTGACCGAGCGGCTGCGGGACGAGGTCGCCCGACGCTACCCGGCGGCCGACCCCCTCGACGCGGCCCTGCTCGTCGAGTCGCTGATGAGCGGCATCGTCGTCATCGCGGAGCACTGGCTGTCCACGTCCGGTCCGGCGATCGACACGCAGTCGGTCGCCGCCTGGGACGCCCTGCTCGCGCGGCTCGTGCACAGCGTCCGCAGCGGCTACCTGCCCACCGACTGATCCACCCCGGGGGTCCACCGGCGCACCCCACCGCAACAACACCTGACACGAAAGGAACGGGGCAACCGCATGGCCGGTCTCCTCTACCGTCTCGGACGGTTCTCCGCACGACGCCACTGGCTCGTGATCATCACCTGGGTGGTGATCATGGCGGTCGCCGGCGTCACCTACACCCTGTTCGCGGGCACGATCTCGTCGTCGATCACGATCCCGAACACCAAGACCAGTCAGGTGCAGGACGAGCTGGCCGACAAGTTCCCGTCCGCGAACGGCGGCAACGGGACGATCGTCTTCGAGACGAAGGACGGCAAGGCGTTCACGGACGCGCAGAAGTCCGACGTCGCCGACTTCCTGAAGGACATCGAAAAGCTCGACGGGGTGAAGGGCGCGACGAGCGGCTTCGACACCCAGCAGCAGCTCGATGACGGCCGGCAGAAGATCACCGACGGTCAGTCGAAGATCGCCGACCAGGAGACGACGATCTCCGACAGCCAGAAGCAGATCGACGCGGGCAAGCAGCAGATCGCGACCGCGCAGGCGCAGATCGACGCGCAGAAGCAGCAGGTCAGCGCCCTGACCGGTGCTGCCCAGAGCGCCGCGCAGGCCCAGGTGGACGCGGCGCAGCAGCAGCTCGACGCGCAGCAGCAGACCCTCGACGCGTCGCAGCAGAAGCTCGACGACGGCAAGACGAAGCTCTCCGACGCCAAGCGGGAGCTCGACGAGAACGCGCGCCTGCTCGACCTGTCGAAGGACATCCGCTTCGTCTCGTCGAACGGCAGCGCCGCGATCGGCACCGTGCAGTTCACGAAGTCGACGTTCGAGGTCCCCGCCGACACGAAGACCGCCATCGCCGACGACGCCGACTCGGCTGACATCAGCGGCGTCAACGTCTACGTCTCCAACGACATCGCCCAGGGCGTGCCCTCGATCCTCGGCCCCGGCGAGATCGTCGGCGTGATCATCGCCGCGCTGGTGCTCTTCCTGATGCTCCGCACGATCATCGGCGCCGCGATCCCGCTCGTCAGCGCCGTGCTCGGCGTGGGCGTGGCCTCGCTCGCGTCGCTGTCCTTCTCGGGCCTGGTCGAGTTCATCTCGGTCACCCCGGTGCTGGGGGTGATGCTGGGCCTGGCGGTCGGCATCGACTACTCGCTGTTCATCCTGAACCGACACCGGACCCAGCTGAAGCAGGGCATGCAGGTGCACGAGTCGATCGGCCTGGCGAACGGCACCTCCGGCAACGCCGTGGTCTTCGCGGGCGCGACCGTCATCGTCGCCCTGCTCGCGCTGAACATCACCGGCATCCCGTTCCTCGGCCTGATGGGCACGGTCGGCGCCGTCGCGGTCTTCTTCGCCATCCTCATCGCGACGTCCTTCACCCCGGCGCTGCTGTCACTCATCGGCATGCGGATCCTGCGGAAGAAGGAGCGGTCGCGGATCGGCAACACGGGCTCGACTCGCGTGCCGAACAAGCCGATGTCGACCTGGCGCGCGGTCATCACGCTCGTCGCCGGCGTCGCGGTCCTCGGCACGATCGCCCTGCCGGCCACGCAGATGCGTCTCGGCCTGCCGAGCGGTTCGTCCGAGGCCGTCGACTCGAGCCAGTACAAGGCGTACAAGGCGCTCGACCAGGAGTTCGGCGCCGGCCAGAACGGCCCGCTGCTCGTCGTCGCGACCCTGCCGAAGGCGGTCAGCGAGGACGACGTCACCGCGACCGAGGTCACCATCGGCGAGGCGATCGCGAAGAACGACGACGTCAAGGCCGTGCTGCCGATCGGTGCCTCGAAGGACCGCGACATCATCGCGTTCCAGGTGAAGCCCGCCGGTGGCCCGGACAGCGTCTCCACCGAGGAGCTCGTCAAGGACCTGCGGTCGCAGGGAGTGTCCGTCGACGACGGCAAGGCCACGCTCGGCGTCGCCGGCAACGCGTCCGCGAACATCGACGTGTCCGAGAAGCTCGCCAACGTGCTGCCGCTCTACCTCGTGGTCGTCGTCGGCCTGTCGCTGATCATCCTCATCATCGTGTTCCGGTCCTTCCTCGTGCCGATCACCGCGACGGCGGGCTTCATCCTGTCCGTCCTGGCGTCGTTCGGTGGCCTGACCGCGATCTACCAGTTCGGCTGGCTCGGCAGCGTGTTCGGGGTGCACGACCCCGCACCGATCCTGAGCTTCCTGCCCATCATCGAGATCGGCATCCTGTTCGGTCTCGCGATGGACTACCAGCTGTTCCTGGTGTCCGGCATGCGCGAGGCCTACGCCCACGGCGCTTCGGCGAAGGTCGCAGTCCAGCGCGGTCTGCACGCCGGTCGCGCGGTGGTCACGGCGGCCGCGATCATCATGATCTCGGTCTTCGCGGGCTTCATCTTCTCGGACTCGTCGACCATCAAGCCGATCGGTTTCGGCCTGGCGTTCGGTGTCCTCATCGACGCGTTCGTGGTCCGGATGCTGCTCATCCCGGCCGCGATGCACCTGCTCGGCCAGAGCGCCTGGTGGTTCCCGAAGTGGCTCGACCGGATCGTGCCGGACGTCGACGTCGAGGGCGCCAAGCTCGAGCGGTCGCACCCCGTCGCCGGCCACGAGGGCGAGGGCAGCGGCCAGCACCACGGCTCCCACGCCGCGGCCGTCGAGCCGGACGCGAACCCGCACGAGGGGCACACGCCGACGCACCGCGCGTAGGCACCAGCGCACCGTCCTGGAGGCGCGGGTCGACCCACACGGGCCGACCCGCGCCTCCAGGCGGTTGCGGCCGGGGCGCGCGCTGCCGCACCCGGGCTGTCGGATGGCGGTCCGCACGGCGCCGCCGGCGGTCGGGCGGTCGGGCGGTCGGCTCGCGGTGCGGGCGGCGCTGCCGGCGGTCGGCTCGCGGTGCGCACGGCGCTGCCGACTCGGAACGACATCTTGGGTTCAGTCGGTGGTTGCAACGCCTTGAGTGTGGGGTGGTTGTGATGGGTCGTGCTG
>NZ_MJGN01000010.1:0-18505 GCF_001865065.1 Curtobacterium sp. MCBA15_008
AGCTGGCACCGTGCCTCCCGGCCGTCAGGCGGTTGCGTCTGCGGTCTGCAGCCCGACCTGTCGCTGCACCCGGCCGAGCATGCCGACCATCCCGCGGATCCGCAGCGGGCTGACCGCCTCGGAGAGCCCGAGCGTCAGCGGGTAGTCGGCCGGCACGGCGAGCACCTGCGCGACGGTCAGGCCGGACAGGCCCTGCGCCAGGATCGACGCGAAGCCACGGGTGGTCGGCGCCTCGCGCGGGGCCGTCGCGTGCATGCGGACGACGTCGTCGGGGTCACCGTCCTCGCCCACCGTCACCGTGATGAAGACGGGGGACTGGCACTCCTCGACGCGTTCGAGTTCGTCCTCGTGGCCCTGCAACCGTTCGGGCAGCGCCGGGAGCTCGTTCGAGAACTCGAGGAGGAGCTGCAGCCGGTCCTGCTGGGACAGCTCGAGGAAGTCGTCGCGGATCTCGGCGAGGGGCTGGGGGAGTGCGTCGGTCATCGGTTCGGCAGCGTACCCGGTTCGGTGCCGACGGCGATCGGGACGCGGACGGCGCTGCCCCACTCCGTCCACGAGCCGTCGTAGTTGCGGACGTTCTCGTAGCCGAGCAGGTGCTGCAGGACGAACCAGGTGTGGCTCGACCGCTCGCCGATGCGGCAGTAGGCGATGACCTCGTCGGCGTCGCCGATGCCGGCGCCCTCGCGGTAGATCGCGTCGAGCTCCTGGCGCGACCGGAAGGTGCCGTCGGGTGCGGCGGCGGTCGCCCACGGGATGTTGACCGCGGTGGGGACGTGGCCGGCGCGGAGGGCGCCCTCCTCCGGGTAGTCCGGCGCGGTGGTCCGCTCGCCGCTGTACTCGGGCCCGCTGCGGACGTCGATGAGGGGCTTGCCGAGGTGGGCGAGGACGTCGTCCTTGTAGGCGCGGATCTCGGTGTCGATGCGGTCCACGACCGGGTACTCGACCGGCGTGACCCTCGTGGGGTCGGTGGTGATCGCGCGGTCCTCGGCGATCCACTTCGCGCGGCCGCCGTCGAGGAGACGGACGTCTTCGTGGCCGAAGAGCGAGAAGACCCACAGCGTGTAGGCGGCCCACCAGTTGTTCTTGTCGCCGTAGATCACCACGGTCGTCTCGCGGCCGATGCCCTTGCCGCCGAGGAGCTCCGCGAAGGCCTCGCCGTCGACGTAGTCGCGCAGCACCGGGTCGTTGAGGTCGGTGTGCCAGTCGATCTTCACGGAGCCGGGGATGTGCCCGGTCTCGTAGAGCAGGACGTCCTCGTCGGACTCGACGACGACCAGGTCGGGGGTGTCCGCGTCGAGCTGTTCCTGCAGCCACTCGGTGGAGACGAGGCGCTCCGGGTGCGCGTAGGCGGTGAACTTCTCGGACGGGTCGACCGGTGCGGTCATGGTGGGCTACCTCCAGGGTGCGGGCGACGTGCTCCGACGGATCGTCGGGACGGCACCGGGACTAGGATCGGTCGTCGGTGCCTCTGGGCAACGGTACGCGGACGTGCCGTCGCCTCCTGCAACGTGACACCGCACGACATGCTTCCCGGAGGGTCTCGCAGTTGCCACAGCCAGCTCGTCTCGTCGACCGTGACCCGCAGGTCACCCCGCAGCAGATGGCAGCGTCGCTGGTCCCGCCGCCCCAGTTCACGGAGGCGTCGTTCGCGTCGTACCGGCCCGACCCGGACTACCCGTCGCAGGCGGAGGTCCGGGACGCGGTGGAGGCGTTCGTCGTCGCGGGACCGGAGGCCGCCTCGCCGCGTCGCGGGCTGTTCGGGCGTCGGAAGGCGGCCTCGACGGACGCTGCCGCCACGTCCGGCGTCTACCTCGACGGCGGCTTCGGGGTGGGCAAGACCCACCTGCTCGCCGCGGCGTACCACGCGGCCTCCGGCCGGAAGACCTTCGGCACCTTCATCGAGTACACCGCGCTCGTGGGCGCCCTCGGGTTCCAGGGGACGGTCGACCTGCTGCGCGGGACGGCGCTCGTCTGCATCGACGAGTTCGAGCTCGACGACCCGGGCGACACGATGGTGATGACCCGGCTCATCAAGGAGCTGTCCGAGACCGGCACCCGCTTCGCCGCGACGTCGAACACCCCGCCGGGGGCCCTCGGCGAGGGACGGTTCGCGGCACAGGACTTCCTCCGTGAGATCCAGGCGATGTCCGACCGGTTCGACACCCTGCGCATCGACGGCCTCGACTACCGCCGCCGCGCGGTCGACGAGTCGGCCCGGGTGGTCACCGACGTCCCGGGGTCGCTGCCCGCGGGCGAGGTGACGCTCGACGACTTCCGGACCGTCGTCGCGCACCTCGGCTCGGTGCACCCGTCGAAGTACGTCGCCATGGTGGAGGGGCTCGACGCCGTCGGGCTGACCGACGTGCAGGCGTTCGCCGACCAGACCGACGCGCTCCGCTGGGTGGCACTCGTCGACCGGCTGTACGACGCCCAGGTCAGGATCGTCGCGTCCGGCACCCCGCTCGACCAGGTCTACCCGGAGTCGATGCTGAGCGGCGGCTACCGGAAGAAGTACCTCCGCGCTGCCAGCCGGGTCGTCGCGCTGTCCCGTGCCTGATCGTCTGCACGCCCCTCGTTCAGGGGACTGACCGGGGTACGAAACACGACGTTTACACGGAGCGCCCTCGCGTTACACCCGCGAAACACTTCGTGCTCCCTCGTGAAACCTCACGTCGCCAGACTCGTCACACCCGAAGCGGTCCAAGAGCCGTTGGTGCAATCGAGAGGTGAACAGATGCTTGATCAGGGCAACACGACGTTCGTGTTGGTCATGGCGGCGCTGGTGTTGTTCATGACACCCGGCCTGGCCTTCTTCTACGGCGGTCTGGTGAAGGCCAAGTCCGTCATCAGCATGATGATGATGTCCTTCGGGGCGATCGCCTTGGTGAGCGTCCTCTGGGTGCTCTACGGCTACGCGATCGCCTTCGCCAACCACGGTGACGGCACGGCGGTCTCCGGCGTCGTCGGCTTCTTCAGCATCGACTGGAACCAGATCGGTCTCGGCCAGGCGTTCGAGGAGGCCAAGGCCTCGACGATCAACGCCGCGTACCCGTCGATGGCGTTCGTCGGCTTCCAGGCCACCTTCGCGATCATCACGGTCGCGCTCATCTCCGGCGCCATCGCCGACCGCGCCAAGTTCGGCGCCTGGATGGTCTTCGCGGGCGTCTGGGTCACCGTGGTGTACTTCCCGGTCGCCTCGTGGGTCTTCAACCTCACCTCGGGTTGGGCCGCCACGTGGGGCGTCATCGACTTCGCCGGTGGCACCGCGGTGCACATCAACGCCGGTGCAGCGGGTCTCGCCCTGGCGATCGTCCTCGGCAAGCGCGTCGGCTTCGCCAAGGGTGCGCACAAGCCGCACAACCCGCCCTTCGTCCTGCTCGGTGCCGCGATCCTGTGGTTCGGCTGGTTCGGGTTCAACGCCGGGTCCGAGGGCGCTGCTGACGGCATCGCCGCGATCGCCTGGGTGAACACGCTCGCCGCCCCCGCCGCCGCGATCCTCGGTTGGCTGCTCGTCGAGAAGCTCAAGGACGGCAAGGCCACCTCGATCGGTGCCGCCTCGGGTGCCGTCACCGGCCTCGTCGCGATCACCCCGGCATGTGCCAACCTGACCCCGGGCTGGGGCATCCTGCTCGGCTTCATCGCGGGCATCATCTGCTGCTTCGCGATCGACTGGAAGTACCGCCTCGGCTTCGACGACTCGCTCGACGTGGTCGGCGTGCACCTGGTCGGCGGCATCGTCGGCACGCTGTACCTCGGCTTCTTCGCCAACGACACCGGCCTGATCTACTCCGGTTCGTTCGCTCAGCTCGGCAAGCAGGCCGCTGCTGCCGGTGCCGTCGGCGCCTACTCGTTCATCCTCGCGTTCATCATCGGCATGATCATCGAGAAGACGATGGGCTTCCGCGTCAAGACCGAGGACGAGGTCGCCGGCATCGACACCGCCGTCCACGGTGAAGAGGGCTACGTCCTCTACGAGGACCGCGACGAGACCCCGGTCTCCGTCCGCTAGTCACCAGCACCACCCGTCCGACGGGCCCCGCGCACACAGCAGCGCGGGGCCCGTCGTCGTGCCGGGGGTGCTCGGCGGCGCGCTGCGGCGCGGGCTGGGTGCGTCGAACCACGGATCCGACGTCGAACCGGTCGCGCTGCCCGGTTCGACGTCGGATCCGTGGTGCGATCCCGAACGGCGAGCGACCGGTAGGGTTCCGGCGTGGACGACGTCACCCTCGCGCACCCGCTGGTCGACGCCGTCGGGCCCGGCTTCGTCGTCTCCGAGACCGACGCCGCGATCGTGTCGCTCTCCTCCGCCCGCATGGGCCTGGTGCTCGAGACCCGTGCCGCCGACCTCGCGTTCGTGCTGCTCACCCCGCCCACGAGCCGCCTCACCCCGGCGATGCTCGCGATGCTCCGGCGCACGAGCAGCGCGTGGGTCGTCCGCGAGGGCGACCGCTACCGCGCCGCCGGTTCCGCCGAGGTCGTCGACGACGTCGCGACCGCGATGCTCGCCCCGCAGGCCTCGCCGCGCACCACCCGGCTCGGCGCCGACGAGGTCCCCTGGGTCGAGCTGATCGTGTCCGTCCACCACCCCGCCACCGAGCAAGCCGGCATCGGCCGTACCGCCGAGCTCCTGCTCGAGGGACTCGCCGGCAGCGCGCCGACCGCCTGGGGCACGGTCGAGCCGGCCACGCTCGCCTGGAGCGTCGGCGCCGTCACCGACTACGCCCGCGGGCGCGCGCCCCGTCCGACCCGGCTCGTCGCCGTCGCCCCGGTCGACGGCGGGTTCGCTGCGGTGCAACTCCGCATCGAACGGTCCGCGACGGGCGTCACCGAGGAGACACGGTTGGCACTGCCACGGCCGGGAGGCACGGTGCCGGTCACCGGGAACGACTCGCCTCCGGTGGACGGTCCGGTCGTCGACGTCCTGGCCGACCTCGCGCGTCGACAGCGAGTGCTGCTCGCGACGGCGTGGCGGTCAGGCGGGCACCCGGATGCGACCCTCGCCGCTCGGCAGCGCGGCATGCCCGTCCCCCTCGGAGCGGTCGTCGGTGCCGCCGCCGTGCGGGACCTCGGCGTCGACACCGGTTCGTTGCCGGTGGGTGCCACGCCGGTCGGGACGCCGCGCGTGCCGTCGCTGCTGCTCGACTTCTCGCCGCCGACCGCAGGGCTGACCGGGGGCGCCGAGGTGGAGGCCCGCTGGCGGCGGCTCGCCGAGCTCGGCACCGCGCTCGGCCCCCGTGCCGTCGAACTGCTCGGGTTCGGGGCGGACCGATGAGCGCCGAGTGGACCATCCTCAGCGCCGACCACGTGGATGCCGCTGCCGTGCTGACCGGGGCCGCTGCGGTCGACCCGACGATCGGCATCCGCCAGCTCTGGGCGGGCGATGCGTTGCAGCTCGTGTCGGACGACGGGGTGGTGCTCCTCACGCTCTTCCAGTCCCGCCGGCTCGACAGCGTCACCGACGCGGAGCGGCTGCTCGCCAGACCGTTGTCGGTGGCGGGTGATCGGCTATGGTGGACCGAGATCCACGCGGCCGCGCAACCCCCGTTCCGGGGGACGGCCGAGCGGATCGTGCACAGCATCGCGGACGCCGCCGGGGGAACGGCGGAGTCCCGAGCCGCGCAGTGACCACGCGATCGCTCTGACCGAGCGGGACCACGACCAGGGGGAGCCATGGGGAACGGCTGGCAGATCGAGCCCGCGGGCGTGCAGACGACGCTCACCGACACCGAGACCGCGGCGACGAACCTCTCGACCGCGTTCGACGGCCTCGCCGACGCCCACGCGGCGCTCACGACCGCCGTCGGGGACGACCAGGCGGTCGCCGGTGCCGTCGCCGCGCTCATCGAGAGCCACTCGGCCCTCCTGCAGCGCGTGGGTAACCACATCACCGCCGGTCTGGCCGGTGCTGCCACCGCGACCCTCGCTTACTACCACGGTGACGAGGAGATGGCCGCGACGGCGCAGACCAACGCGATCCGTGCCTCCAGTACCGGCGATTTCTCGGCCTTCGACCTGGGTGGTGACCAGTGACGAGCCAGTGCCGCGCCGACGGCCTGATCGATCCGGATGCGATCCCCGGCGCGAACATCGACGCGGCGAAGGTCGAGACCGCCGGCACGGCCTTCTCGACGTCGGCCACCGACGTCGAGACCCGCGGCGGCGAGGTGAAGACCGCGTGGGCGAAGCTCGGCAGCAGCTACACGACACCGGACTCGGCAGACCTGCTCGCGGTCATGGACGGCGTCGAGACCGACACCGCGGCACTCGCCGCGACCCTGCAGAAGGCGTCGACGTTCATCGGCGACTACGCGACGGCGGTCGCGCCCATCGCGAAGCGGCTCGTCGAACTGAAGGCCGAGGCCGCGACGTTCGTCGAGAAGGCGCTGAAGGGCAAGACCGTCGGCCCGTGGGACCCGGAGCACCCGGCCAACCAGGGCATCGTCGGGCTCGTCCAGAACTTCGGCGAGGTGCTCGATGACGTGCACCTGCCGTGGGATCAGTACACGCCGTACGTCGACGAGAACAACGAGCTGCTCACCAAGGTCGCCGAGCAGGAGACGAAGCTCTCCGCCGCGTCCGCTGAGTGTGTCAACGCGATCAACGGGCTGCGCACCGACATGTGCCTGGCGCCGGTGCAGGCCGTCGACTACACGGCCGCAGTCAAGGCGAACGAACCGATGCCGTGGGGGAGCACCGGGCGCGGCGACCAGTCGTGCCAGGAATCGTTCGACTCCGGCGTGTACGACGCCGCGAAGGGCACGGTCGAGGGACTCGGCGGGCTGATCGGGTACAACTCGCAGACCGGCGAGTGGGGTGACGGCGACTGGGCGGCGCAGTCCTGGAAGGGCTTCGCGGAGTCCCTCGGGCTGATCGTCCTGATGGGCAGCCCGCCGCTCCTGATCGCCGCGGCACTGCCGAAGGGCGTCCTGCCGGATGTCGTCGGTGACACCGCGCGGAACATCATGGACAAGCAGAAGACCCTCGTCGAGGGCTTCGTCGGATCACCGGAGGACTGGCGGGACGACCCCGCTCACGCTGCCGGTGGTGCCGCGTTCAACATCGGCACGCTGTTCATCCCCGGCGCGGGCGAGATCGGCGCGGGCGCGAAGGTGGCGGCGCTCGGGTCGCGGCTCGCGGTGCTCGGGGCCGACGGCAGCAAGCTCGCGGCGATCGGTTCGAAGGTCGCGGCCGCCGGCACCACGATCGTGCGGGTCGGGGATGCGCTGTCGAGCCTGCCGGGCAAGGCGTTGTCGGGAGTCTCGGACCTGCTGGCGCGGGGGCGTGGCGGGTTCGCGGATGCACTCCGAGGGCTCGGGGACCGGATCCCGACCGTGAAGGTCAGCGTCGAGCACGCCATGGCGACGCCGGACGGGTTCGGAGTGGGGCTCGGGCGGCCGCACATCGAGGTGGGGAACCCGGGTTCGGGTGGGCACTGGTTGCACTCGGTGGCGGATCGGGTGGAGGGTGAGACGACGCCGCGACCGGCCGTGGGCCAGGAATCGATGCCTCACGCTGAGACGGAATCAGGGGTCGACCCCGCTGCGTCTCCCGGGATCGCTCACGGCGATGGTGCCGGTGCCCTTGATCCGTCAAATGGGGCGCGCGGACACATCGCTGACTCTCCGCGGGAACTCGAGCACGCACAAATGGAATCTCGGACTGGTTTCCGTCCGCCGGACACCGCACGGGACCTGCAGCCCACCATCGGAGCGGCCGAGCATGGCCACGTTGGACATTGGATCGCAAGCGAGCGCATCGAGGGTGGCAAGGGGATGCTCGACCAGGAGTGGGTGACGGGGATCAAATCGCTGCCCGACGGGCGGATCCCCGAGTACGAGGTGCCGAATCAAGCACATCCGACTCACCCGTTGAAGCTCGATGACTTCAGCATTGTCGATGGGCGCCCGACTGTCACCGAGGTGAAGGGCAACTACGGCTGGTTGCAAAGCCTGTCGCCGGCCCGGAAGGCAGAGATGATCGAGGGATGGGCCAAGTCGGCCATGGCCAAACTTAACGCGCTTGAGGACCCAAACGTGCAGTTGCGATGGGTATTCACTCGGGATCCGGATATCGCAGCAGAATTCGCCCACGCGATTCGACGACTGAGGAATGTATCGGTAGAATACATCGAGATGCCTCGCGATTTCAAGGGATGGTAAGCGTGCAGACCAATGTCACCGACTGGTACCTCGTGGCAGACTGGGATGCAAGGCCCGAGTCTGCGGACGTGATCGCTGCTCGTCTGGTTGAGACTTCCGCCGCGATCAAAGTTGCGCTGCCTGTGTTCGATGGAATATGGACGTTCCACGATCGGAACATCGATAGTGCAGATGAGAGGTCATGGTCGGGACTCGTCGCTTCGTCGCCGTACGAAGTCGACGGCGTTGCGGAACCGGCACGGGGATTCACGCTCTCATTGGCTTCAGCGATTCCGGGTGGGTCAATGCTGCATGCATCGGTAACGGCTGGTGCGGCGTTCCAGACCATCATCAACAAACCGAACGAGTTCGTCTTAGACTTTCGTGCTCGCCGCTTTGGTGAGGCGGTAGAAATCGATCTGCCGATACCCGCGGACGAACGGTTCCGAGACCTTGGCTTGAGGATCAAAGACATCTGGGATGCCTCCGATCTCCGCGTCGAGTTCGACTGAAGTAGACGGTGCCGCCCAGGTCGTTGTGAAGCGATGATCGATCGCCGCCACCCGCTCAGCGAGCGCGAGCGCGTGCGCGACGCTGATGAGCAGCGGCTGGCTGGCGGTCCGGACCGACTCGCCGAAGACCATGGCGGGCACTGCTGTAGGCCGGCCATGGCGGTTCACCGTACGGCGTGAATCTCACTCCGGAACACGGCCGAAGTGTCAATCTGGGAGCAGTCCGGAGGGTGGAGAACTCCATCTCCAAGATGCTGCGGGAAGATCCGAACACCTCGGTGTACCTGAGCCGCGAGATACAACATCTTGGTCGCGCTGATCGTGAGTCGATATTCTTGATCCACTGGGGACGGGACGGTGTCGAGCACCTGCAACAAGTCCGCGTCACGAACCACGTCTCGCATGAGGCGGCAACAAGGACCGGAGGCCTCGCGGATTGAGTTCTGTATCTGACGTCATCGACCAACAGAATGCGCTCGCGATCCTCACGTTCGACCGGCTGGGATCAGGGTGGCAACGTTCGACGAGTGTCTTCGTCAGTCTCGGCGTGACCGCGCGGATCGAGCGGGCCGTCGACACTGGCGTTGCAGTCATTCACACCCCTCCCGCTGACCTCGCGGAATTCGAGGCGTGGAGTCGTCTGCGCGAAGTCATGGCCGAACCAGAACAGGGTGCCTGGTTCACAGGGCGCCTGCGCCTGGATTCAAGTGGTGCTTACCAGTTCGAGTTCTCCTGGGACGACGAGCCCCGATGGCCACTGCTGATCGACATCGATGGACAGCTCGTGGACTCATTGCCGGTGGAGAATTCGGAATTGCGAGAAGACATGGTGATGCACCCGCGGCCTGCGGCTACGACACCACCATGGCTCATCGAGCGTCTCGGCGCATCTCCGCTGCACTTCTCTGACAGGTGGGACGCGCGACTCGAGCCGCTCGGAAGCAGCCCGAACTGGTCGATCGTCCGGGAAATGGTCCGTGACACGATCCAGCTGCTCGGCGATGATCGAGATGCCGTACTGGAACGTGATGTGATCACCGAAGCGGTTTACAGTGAATTGCTGGCATCGACACGGGTGAGTCAGATGATGCGCTTACTCCGAGATGCAGCGGCAGCTGGTGTGGTCGACGAGCCGGCGCAGCTGAATTCGGACGAGGGTGGCCCGTCGCGAGACGCGATCAGGAACGACCAAGCGTTCCATCGCAACGTCGTCGTGCTGCTGTCGCTTATCGACCAGCTCGCGGACCAGGAGATCGCGAACGTCGTGAAGTCTTGAGATGAGCTCCGGGACCACTCCTTCTGTTACGACTTCAGGAATTCGTCGCTTGAGAAACTTGCTGTCAAGGACCGCGGCGAGATCCTGAGCGCTGTCAGCAGAGACGGAAGATCCGAACACGGTTGGGTGGGCGGGTGTTCCTCAAGGAATTCGCGAACGCAGTCGTAACTCACGTGTTTCGGCCGTTGGCTTAGCGGCATCCATCGAGGCATTGATAGCAACGACTTCTTAAGTTTTTGACACGGAGGCCGATTCTTGGGATCGATGGAAGCTGAACTCGCTGCGCAGAATGAAGTAGCTGCGCTGACGATGCGAACGCTTGGTGAAGGTTGGGCGACCTGTCATGACGTTTTCGTCGAGGTCGCGAACACCCAGCAGCTCAACGGCATTCTTTCGACTTTTGACGGTCAGTCTGTGCAGCGTCCCACGCCCGCAATCGAGCTCTACGGTGCTTGGTCGCGGCTTCGCGGCGTCATGGCCGGTGCCGACCGCGGAGCATGGTTGACCGGTCACCTGAAGGTGTCGAGCGACGGTCATTACAGCATGGATTTCGAGTGGGATGAGCGCCCTGTCTGGCCGAGCAGTGTGGGTACGGGTGGGGCAGTTCAGCAGGGCCGAGACATCGAGCGCTCCGCGTTGCTTGCTGATCTCCTTCGGTACCCGCGAGTTCCGGAGATGACGCCGCGATGGCTCGAGGAATTGCAGTCCCTGCCGGTCCCGGAATTCCGAGACGCCGTGTGGCCGAGCGCGATGCTTAAGATGCAGGAGAATTCCGACTGGATGGTCATCGCTGAAGGCGTGAAGCGGCTTCTACGTGAAGCGATCCTCGACGATGAACTCGACCTGCTGGATGACGATGAGGTTGCCGATGGCTTCCTTCAGGACGTCTTGAATCAAGTCGATGCGGGCCGGCTTCGATCCATCGTGTCGATGATTCCGAGCGAGGGAACCACTCAAGATCACGTGTGGAGTGGAATCGACCCTTCTGTCAACGCGGGCCCGGCGCTGATTGAGTATCCGCAGCTATCACCGCAGATCGCCCTACTCCGCGACGCGCTCGAGGGGCTGGTCGGGTTCGAGCGCAGCGCGGTGCGTTTGCCCGGCGTGGATGGGTGATCGCTCACCGGGGGTGGATCGTGACTGAAGACCGGCAGCAGATCCTCGCGCCCGACATCGCGCCCGATGACGCGCAGGCCACGGCGGAGCGTCTTCGCAAGTGGCTCCGAGACCGCCGGTTCGCTCCACGAAGCACGTGGAGTCGCAGTCCCCGCCGACTTGCTCGGTCCGGGCTTCGTAGCGACGCCGTACGGTTCCGAGCTCCCCGGGTACAACCCGCTGTGATGCTTCATCGATCATGGGTAGAGACCCAATGCCGAAAAACGGTCACGGCGCGTTCCGGCTGACTGTCGACGATCTCAATAGAGTTCTCGGTGAGGCGCTCGATGCGAACAAGGGATCCGTAGATAGGTGGTTGTCGGGACCGGACAAGGTTAAAGCGTTCACCGCGACGTTCCGGGACCCGATTGGTCGGTACTACCTTCATGAAGTCGTCGATAGCCACACGGCCACAGTGATCCTCAGACGCGATACCTCTGCACCGCAGGGCTTCTTCATCAAGACCGCATTCCCAACGCCACCGGAGGTGTGATATATGCCTGACATCGAAGATCTGCGTACAGTAGAACTTCGTCGAACCTTTCCTGCGCTTTCGTCTCTTCTCCCTGCAATCTTCTACCCCACCTGGGAGATGGACTATCGTGATGCTTCTGAAGCATTCGATGATGCTCTTGAAGGATTATCTGTGCAGTCCGCAACTGATGTGCGAGCAGAGATCGACTCAGTACTGAGTACCGGCATGGACGATGCGACTGTGTCGGCTCTCATCCTCAAGCTGAACGCCAGCGTCGACCCGATGACCCACACCGGATTGGGCGGGCGGGCGTTCCTCAAGGAATTCGCGAACGCAGTCGTAACTCACGTGTTCCGGCCGTCGGCCTAGCGACATCCGTTTCAGCCGCGGTAACAACAACTGCTCCCGTTCGCTCCCGGGGACCAGCCGGTGATCGGACACGTCGAACTGCAGTCTGACCACGCCACCGCGACGTGGGAACTGGTGAAGCGCAACAATGCCGGGATGGCCGAGCAGCAGTACTTTACGGGTATCCAACAAGCTGGTGACGGCACGGTCCCCGACCTGGTCATCCGCACCGAACACGGCCGATAGACCGCGCTCGACGGCTTCCGCGTCGAGGACGGTCAACGGGTCTTCGTGGACACGACGGGCGACTACCCGATTTCATGAAGGAAGATCAGGGACGGATTCAGTTCCGTTCGGTGGTGAGCACCACAGTGCTCGACTCGCCGCCGACTACGATGGACAGGTCGTGGAATAGCGGCCTCTACCGGATGGGTTTGCAGGATGGTGAGCAGCGTCATCGACGTTTCGGGTTGCCAGATGAAAGTGCAGTGGGCGGCGCGGCAACAGTCCGCTGAGGTGATCGCGGATCTCGCATTGCAGAGTTGCGATCGGTTCGTCCGAGCGTTCCCGGAGTTCGAGGGAGCGTGGAAGGTGAGCAGCGAGGTCGGCTCGGTCGACTACAGGGACAGCGCAGTTCCCGAACTCGTGCGATCGAGCCTGCTGCGTGTCGACGGTGAGCCGGATCCGGCTCGGGGGTTCAGCTTCTTGCTGCTCTCGCCAGTGGTTGACGGTACCTATGCGGCGATCCGCGTGCGAGCCGGTGCCACACATCAAACGCGACGGGTGGCACCGAACTCGGTCGCAGTGGACTTTTCTTCCGAGGAATTCGGCGAACCGGTGACCCAGAGCACGTCGGATCCGAGTTTCGAGGCATTCGTTGACCTGGCAAAGTCCCTCGAGGTGCTCTGGGAGGCAGAGGGCATCAAGGTTGCCGACCGTGCGCCTGAGGACTGAAAGGTTGAACTCAGTGGAAGATCTGCACGGCTTGCAGAATCGCCTTGCGACCTTGACCCTCGACCGCATGCCGAGCGCATGGTCGCGCGCGACTTCAGTCTTTGTGAACGTCGGTGTCTCGTCGCGACTGCAGCGCGCGGTGCTCACCGCGAGCGGGATGACTTTCGGCCCTCCCGCCGACCTGGCGGAGTGGCAAGCCTGGAAGGATCTTCGAGCCTTCATGTCTGACGCGGACCACGGCGCTTGGTTCACGGGTCGACTCCAGGTCGAGAGCTCGGGAGCCTATCGGTTCGATTTCGACTGGGACACTGAGCCGCAGTGGCCGGTCCAGGCCGACCTCGACGGCAACATCGTGCAATCTGAGCGCGTCGAGACCACGCAGCTTCGTGAAGATCTGAAGCAGCACCCGCGGGATGCCAAGACCACGCCGGAGTGGCTCGTGCAGCGCCTCGCAGCCAATCCGCTTCGTTTCGTGGATGCTTGGCAACCAGCGCTCGCGCCGCTGGCGAGCAATGAGAACTGGATGATCGTTCGGGACATGATCCGCGACGCCATCCAGGCCGGTAGTGATGACGACGGCGTCGCAGTGGAAGCAGATCAAGTTGCTGAGGTCGTCTCCAGCGAACTCGTCGGCTCGACGCGCGTCGGGCAAGTCTTGCGCCTCTGTCGTGAGGCGTCCGAGGGCGGACTGATCGAGTTCCGACCGGGGTCGACTGCGGATGCAGTGGAGCCAACGAGCGCGGCGCTCGACGATGACGAGGTCGTCCGGGTCAATGTCGAGGCCCTGATGCGTCCGCTCGTAGCTCTTGCCAGTCAAGAACTCCTCAACGCGCAGTCAGCATCCTGATCAGCGGACGGCTGAGCTTCGGGTGTGAACACCGAGCCCGACGGGACGGATTCCGTCTCCCTGGGGACGATCTCAACCGTTTGATCGGCCGCACCCTGGAGAGCCGAGCCGAGCCGACGAGATCTCGAACTGGTTGAACATGGAGCCCAAGCCCAAGATCTTCACGATCACCGCGACGCTCGATCAGGTGATCGGACGGCGGTTCGGTGGTGGGGTCACAGACAAAGAGCAGATGTGGATGCAGTTGTTGTGGGACGAGAACAGTCCAGGCGGTTTCGTGGTCCGGACCGCGTACCCGACCCGGCTCGGAGGGTGACATGACTGGATTGACCGAGATCGGGTACGAGAACTACTCCGAGGCTATTCCTCTCCTTGGGGGCTTCCTGGAGAACCTCTACCAATACTGGTGGGACGACTACTCGTCCGTTGCCGACTACGTCGACTTCTACATCGACGGGCTCAGCCGCGAAGAGCTTGCTGGAATGTCGAAGGAGTTCGTCTCGCTGGGTGCTGACGGCGCCGAGGGTCGGGAGGTGGACGCATTTCTTCGTCGGATGAACGCGAACTACCGCCTTGGTTCCGGGTCAGGTCGGGCGTTGTTGCGCGAAGTTGGCAAGCGAGTAAAGGAGCTCGCCGACGGCGCGGTTCCGAAGGTCTTCGACTGAATGGTGAGCACTCGGACTCAACCGAGTTCCGAACACGACCTCCCCTTCGTACTGGCGACGTTCTCAGGCATTGAACTGAACGTTGCCATCACGGCGCTCGGACGGTCACGGGTGCGGCGAGGAGCGCTACCGCCCTCCGCGTGAGCGCCGGGACGACAGGGCCTCGCCAGTCTCGAGACGAGGTCACCGTTGGCGGTGCACGTAAGCCCATCGGTTCGCGAATGATCCACGGACCTCGGTCAGCAGCCGCCGCGCGAGGGCAATGCCGTCGTACCCGAAACACTCGATCGTGATTCCTGGGTTCCCGAACACGACACTGCTCGCCACGTTCATGTCGCCGGCGAGGGCAACTGCTCCACACTGGCCGCACGTGAACACCGGTTCTGGGCCGGACATCCAGTCGCCGAGGTGCGAGATGTCCTCGTCGGCGATTTCGCTGTCGCACTGCCAGCAGCGCGGACCTTCCATGTCGCTGACCGCGTCCCACATCGAGTCCTCGACGGAGCAGAGGATCGCGCTTGACGGTGCGCTGCTCCACGTCGACTCACGGAACGAGTCCGCGTGCGCACCGAGGGCATCCGGTCCGTTCGCGGACGCCGATCGGACGCTCCAGCCGGACGCGCGGAGCCAATCGTTCACGTCGGCAGCCATTCGTCGCTGATCACGCTCGGCGATGTCGAGGGCGACGATGAGTTCGGTGTGTTCACTCATGGTTCGATCCTCGCAGACGGCTCGTTCCCGGCAGAGTGGAAGCATGACCTCGACGACGAGCATCCTCACCAACCTCCGCCCCGTCGGCGGTACCGCCCTCCAGGCCGACCACCCTCGGACCGTGTACCGGGCGAACACCGAGCCGGTGGGACCGGACGCCTACCCGCCCGGCCCCGCCGCGGTGATCGATCTCCGCCGGGTCGACGAGACCGCCGCCGTGCCGCATCCGCTCGCGGCGTCGCCCGGCTACCGAGGTGTCCCGATGTTCGATCCGTCGTCGGGGCTCGAGTCGGCCGCCGAGGCCATCGCCCTCGAGGACCAGTACATCGACTGGCTCAACCGGCACCGCACCGGGATCGCCGAAGCGCTCCGCGCCGTCGCTGCCACCGACGGTGACGTGCTGGTCTGCTGCTCGGCCGGGAAGGACCGCACCGGGATCGTCAGCGCGCTGCTCGCACGGCACTGGGGCGCGGACATCGACTCGATCGGCGAGGACTACGCCATGAGTGCCGAGCGGCTCGTCGACCGCTTCGCACGGGAACGCGCAGCGAGCGCCGACCCCGAGGCCACCGCGATCGCGCAACGGTGCGTGCCGGAGATCATGACCACGGTCATCGATCACGTCGAGCGTCGCTGGGGCTCGGTCGACGCGTACCTGCGGGCGATCGGCCTGCAGGACGACGAGATCGCGCGCCTCTGATCGCGACGCTGGTCACGCTCTGGACGTGACCACGCACTGGAGGCGCGGTGCGGGTCCGACCCGCACCGCGCCTCCAGGCAGATGGTCGCGTCAGCGACCCGCTGGTTCCGTCGGGGACGTCACCAGGCGTAGTCCTCCGGCGAGGTCTTGTGCCCCGGGAAGATCTCGTCGAGCCGGTCCAGCGCACGCTGGTCGAGGCGGATGTCGACGGCGCGGACCGCGGACTCCCACTGCTCCATCGTGCGCGGGCCGGTGATCGGCGCGGTGACGCCGGGCTGGTGCAGCAGCCACGCGAGGGCGAGCTCGCCGGGGGTGTGGCCGAGCTCCTTCGCGAAGGACTCGTAGGCCTGGATCTGGTCACGGTGCGAGTCGACGTACTCGGCACTGCGGCCGGAGAGGCGACGCGAGCCGTTCTCGGTCTTCTCGATCACGCCGCCGAGGAACCCGCCCTGCAACGGGGACCACGGGATCACGCCGAGTCCGTAGTGGCGGGCGGCGGGCAGGACCTCGCGCTCGACGTCGCGGACGACGAGGTTGTAGATCGACTGCTCGCTGACGAGGCCGAGGAAGTTGCGGTGCTTCGCGGCTTCCTGCGCCTGGGCGATGTGCCAGCCGGCGAAGTTCGACGAGCCGACGTAGAGCACCTTGCCCTGCGCGACCGCGAGTTCCATGGCCTGCCAGATCTCGTCCCACGGGGTGTCCCGGTCGACGTGGTGCATCTGGTACAGGTCGATGTGGTCGGTCTGCAGGCGGCGCAGCGAGGCGTCGAGCGACTGGCGGATGTTGTACGCCGAGAGCTTGCCGCCGTTCGGCCAGTCGATCATCTCGCCGTAGACCTTGGTGGCGAGGACCGTCTTCTCGCGACGTCCGCCGCCCTTGGCGAACCAGCGGCCGATGATCTCCTCGGTGGCGCCCTTGCCCACCGAGCCGCCGTAGCCGTTGGCGGTGTCGAAGAAGTTCACGCCGAGCTCGTGCGCCCGGTCCATGATCGCGTGCGAGTCGTCCTCGCTGGTCTCCGGACCGAAGTTCATGGTGCCGAGCACTGCGCGCGAGACCGACAGCCCTGTCCGTCCGAGATGTGTGTAGTCCATCACCTCGGTCTACTCGTGACGCGCTGGGGGAGCCAGGCCCTGGGAGTACCGGTCGGGGTTCGGGGAGTAGTCAGGAGGGGTCAAGCGAGAGGAGTCACCCATGCCAGCCAAGGACGAGATCCCCAGCACCCTGCAGCGGTCGCCGGAGCACGCGCAGGAGATCTTCGAGAAGGCGCTCGACTCGGCGAACGAGTCCTACGGACCGGGCGAGCGGGCGCACCGCACCGCGTTCGCCGCCGTGAAGCACGAGTACGAGAAGGTCGGCGACCACTGGGAGGAGAAGGAGTCCTCCGGGCCGTCCGACTCCGGCGCTGCCGGCTCCCGGGGTTCGGGTTCTTCGGGTTCGGGTTCTTCGGGTTCTTCGGGGAAGACCGAGGGCGGCGTCGACGCGAATGCCTCGAAGGCGCACCTGATGGACGTCGCGAAACGGCTCGACATCAGCGGCCGATCGACGATGAACAAGGACGAACTGGTCGACGCGATCAAGAAGGCGAACGACCGGTCCACCGCGGCTGCCCGGAAGTGACGTATGCCGCGCCGCGCATGACCGGGTCACGAGGCGGAGTAGCGTGCCGAGGATGAACACCCCAGCACTCCGTGGCAGCCGGATCCTCGGGTTCGGGCACCACCAGCCCGCCAAGGTCCTCACCAACGACGAGCTGTCGACCATGGTCGACACGAACGACGAGTGGATCCGCACCCGTACCGGCATCGAGACCCGGCACATCGCCGGACCCGACGACACCGTCACGTCGATGGCGATCGAGGCGGGCCGCAACGCCCTCGCCGACGCGGGCGTCGATCCGTCCGAGGTCGGCCTCGTCATCGTCGCGTCGACCACCCACCAGGACCGGGCGCCGTACACCGCCGGTCGGGTCGCGGCGGCGCTCGGCCTCTCCGCCCAGGCAGCGCCGATCGACATCAACACCGCGTGCTCCGGGTTCGAGTACGCCCTGGGACTCGCCGACCAGTCCGTCCGGATGGGGTCCGCCGACACGGCCCTCGTGATCGGGTCGGAGGTCCTGTCGAGCATCGCCGACTGGACCGACCGCTCGACCTGCGTCCTCGTCGGGGACGGCGCGGGCGCAGCGGTCGTCGGCGTCTCGGACACGCCGGAGATCGGACCGGTGTCGTGGGGGAGCGTGCCGCACCTGCTCGACGCCGTGCGGGTCGAGGGCGATCCCGGCCACTTCAACCAGGAGGGTCGCTCGATCTACCGCTGGGCCATCACCGAGGCGGAGGGTCACGCGCGTGCCGTCGTGGAGGCCGCCGGGCTCACGCTCGACGACATCGAGGTGTTCGCGTTCCACCAGGCGAACCTGCGGATCATCGAGCCGCTCGTCACCGCGCTCGGCGGCGAGTCGAAGTTCGTCGTGCGGGACGTGGTCGAGTCGGGGAACACTTCGGCTGCGAGCGTCCCCCTCGGGTTGTCCAAGGCGTGGTCGCGGGGCTCGCTGCCCGAGGGCGTTCCGGCGCTGCTGTTCGGTTTCGGCGGAGGGTTCGCCCACGCGGGGCAGGTGGTGACGACGCCGGTGCGTCGCTGACGCGGTGGTCGCGAGTCGCTGACGGACTGGAGGCGCGGTGCCAGCTGGCACCGCGCCTCCAGTCCGTCACGGGTGGCGGTCCGTCAGTT
>NZ_MJGN01000010.1:19218-37289 GCF_001865065.1 Curtobacterium sp. MCBA15_008
CCTCGTCGGAACGGTCCGGGGTGTCGGCCCAGAGGTCCTCGCGACCCTTGCGGCGCGTGAGCGCACGGCGCTCCTTGGGCGCCTTCGCCGGCTTGACGGCCTTCGGCTGCTTCGCGTCCTTCGAGTTCTTCGGCTCGAGCACGATCGGGAACTCTGCCTGCGGCATCCCGAAGCCCGTGCGGGACGCCTGGATCACCTTGCGGCCGAGCGCGTGGTTGCCGAGACCGCCCACGGCAGCGCCGATGCCGAACGGCAGCGCCCGACCGACGATCGTCGTGCCCTGACGCGCAGCGAACCGCTTGATGAACTGGTCGCGGACCTGTCCGCCGATGCCGTTGACGACCTGCTTCGGCAACGAGGAGGTCACCATCTCGCCCCAGAACGCCGTCCGCACCTGTCCGCCCGCGATCTGGCCGGCGAGCTGGTTGATGAGCTGCGTGCCCGGCGTACCGAGGATCATCGCCATGACGAGCATGCGGGCGCGCTCCGGGTCGTCGAGGGCGATGCCGTGCACCTCGGTCACCGACTGTGCGAAGAGCGCCGTGGTCTCGAGGAAGCCCAGGGTCTCGACGCCGCTCAGGCCGAGTGCCGCCGCCATGCCGACGCCCGGGATCACCGCGCTGGCGCCGACCGCTGCTCCACCGCCCGTGACTGCGGTCAGGTACTGGCGTTCCAGGATCTGGATGATCTCCGCCGGTGTGGCGTCGGGGTGCCGTCGACGCAGGCTCCGGACGTGCGCGACCACGACCGGACGCTGCACGCTGAGCACGCGGTCGAGCATCTTCACCCAGCCGGTGGGTTGCTCCGGCACGGGAACGCGTGCGCTGGGATCGTCGGATCGGGACGTGACGTCGGAGACCGGCAACGGCACGATCGCCTGGTCCTTCTGCTCTCGGGCCATGGCGACGACGGTACGCCGCGCGGATGGGAACGGCGTCGGATCGCGTCCCCCGGCGGGTCGGGTTCACCGGCACGGCACACCCGCTCGCACGAGCGCTGTCCGGACGCGATCGGGGTCCATCAGGTCCGCCCAGCTGAGGCGGACGACGAAGCGGACCTCGGGGAAGGAGCGGATGAAGTCCTCGCGCCGTTTCTCCTGCCAGTGGGCGTCGGCGGTCGACCGTCCGGGGTCGTCCGAGTACTTCGATCTGCCGTCGACCTCGACGACGACGCCCTGTGCGGGGAACCAGAAGTCGACCACGGCGGTTCGCTCGCCGTGCCGAGCGAAGACGTGCTGCTGCTCGGGCTCGGGAGCGCCGACCTGCCGGAAGCGGACGCGGCACACCGACTCCGCCGGCGACTCCGACAGCGCCGACCCCATCGCGATCGCCAGTGCCGCCTTCGCGTGCCCCTTCTCGAGTCGCTCGGTCTCGCGCTGGAGCTCGCTGGGCTGGGACGCGACCGTTCGCAGTGCGTGGTCGAGCACCGGGAGTGCTCCGAGGAGCGGGCGGGTCGCCGCGATGTCGACGACGGTCCGAGCAGCGGTCGTGGAACGGAGCCCGTGACGGTCCGGTGTCCCTGTCGGCGGTCGGTTCCGGGCGCCGTGACGGACGAACCAGGCGGTCACCCTGGTGTGGGTCGTCGTCGGGTCGGAGACGTGCACCTTCGCGGGCCACTGACCGACGTACGGCAGGCCGAGGACGGCGCATGCTGATTCGTGGGACAGGACGTCCTGTTGTCGGAGCCGGCTGCTCGAGGCCCGGACGAGGACGACGTGCCGTTCGTTCGGGTACAGGCCGTCCAGCGAACCTGGCTCGACGAGCACGCCCGGTCGGATCCGTTCCAGTTCGCCGCGCTTGGCCGCTCGCTCGACTGCGCGTCGCTCGGCGCTCGGGAGTCCGGTCGTCCTGATGAGTCGGATGTCGTCTGCTTTGGTCACGTGCTCAGCGTCGCGGAGCGCTTCGTGCGGGTGCCGCACGCTCGGCGATCCGTGGACAAGCGGGGCCGTTAGCGCCGGTGTGGAGGAGCGATGTCGCTTGATGCGTGTGCACCTTGCGACGAAGCACGCGTCGATCGACTCGTGGAAAGTCGATTCATGCGCGTGAGACGGGTGCGTGTGCATGTTGCGACGAGGCACGCGTCGATCGACTCGTGGGACGTCGAAGTATGCGTGTGCAACTTTCGACGGGGCCGGGCCGCGCCGCGCCGCGCCGCGCTCAGCGCCGGGCGAGCTCCGCGCGCAGCGGCAGGTCCTGGTCCTCCAGGATGAGCTGGGCGCCGGCGGCGGTGCGGGCGTTCACGACGATCGGCGCGAGCAGGTTCACCGTCGTGCCGGACGCGCCCGGGTTGGCGACGACGAGGAGCATCGCGTCCGCCGGGTCGGTGAGGGCGAGCGCGGTCGCCTGCTCGTCGGTGAGCTCAGGGGCGTACGACGGCAGGTGCACCGCGGCGTCGAGCACGAAGAGCCGCTCGTCCTCGCCCACGAGGGTGAACAGGCCCTCGGCGCCGGCGACGGGGGTCAGCGTGAAGACGGGCGCGGGGGAGAGGCCGAACGGCGGGACGGCGAAGGTCAGGTCGATGCTCATCGGAGGTAGTCCATCAGGGTCGGCTGCAGGACCTTCGCGGTGACCGCGAGGGCTGCCTGGTAGTTGGTCTGCTGCACCTGCAGGTCGAGGACGGCCTTCGCGAGGTCCTTGTCCTCGATGCCGGCGCGACGGTTCTCGAGCGAGACGGTCGCGGACTTCAGCGAGTCCTGGGCGGCGAGGGCGGCGGCATGCCGGACACCGACGCCGGCCTGGGCGCCGCGCACGGTGGTGAGCGCCGCGTCGACGTCGCCGATCTTGGCGTTCACGTTCACACCGTTCTGCAGGTCGGTGACGATCGAGTCGATCATGCTGAACACCGACGACGACCCGGAGCCGAAGACGTCCGTCCCGGGGGTGTCGACCCGCACGGTGGTGTCGTCGCCGATGCGCCGGGTGACGTCGGTGCCCGAGGGGACCCAGCCGGTCGCCGGGTCGTAGGGGGTGCCCGAGGTGGAGGACCCGGCGAAGACCGAGCGGGTGCCGTAGGTGGTGTTCGCGCGGGACTCCAGGTCCGTCTTCAGCGACCGGAACTGCGTGATGAAGGCGTCGCGGTCGGTGTCGCTCATGGTGGCGCTGTTCGCCGCCTGCACGGTGAGGTCGCGCACGCTGTTGAGCACCGAGTACACGCTCGACAGGGTGCTGTCGGTCGTGGCGAGCCAGCCGACGGCGTCGTTCGCGTTGCGCGTGTACTGCGCGGCGGCAGCCTGCTCCTTGCGCACCTGCATCGACGACACGGTGCCGACCGGGTCGTCCGAGGGACGCTGGATGGTCCGCAGGGTGGTGGCCTGCTCGGTGAGCTGGGCGAGCTTCGCCGCCCCGGCCTGCAGCCGCGCGGACGCGGCCGCCATCGACATCTGGGTGGTCACACGGGTGATCACGGTCAGCCCCTCCCGACGAGTCCGACGCGGTTGATGATGGTGTCGAGCATCTCGTCGACGGCGGTCAGGACGCGCGCCGCGCCCTGGTACGCGTGCTGGTAGCTCAGCAGGTTCACGTTCTCCTCGTCGAGGTCGACACCGGCGCCGGACTGCTGCTGGGACCGCGCGTTGGTCAGCGCGAGTCCGGTGAGCGTCGATTCCGACGCGGCCGACCGGGAGGCAGTGCCCACCCCCGCCACGAACGTCGCCCAGGTGCGATCCGCGCCGTCCGACGCCGCCCCGAGTCGCGAGAGTGCGTCGCTGAACGAGTCGTCCAGCTGCCCCGACGCGTTCCGCGTCGCCAGGCCGCTGCCGTCCGTCGGCACGACCGTGAGCCCCTGCGCCGCGGGGACGCCGGCCGTCACCGCGAAGAAGGCGGTGCCGGTGGTGCCGGCGGGCGTCGTGCCGGTGGCGTGCACGGCGTTGACCGCCGTCGCGAGCTTCGTGGCCACCTGGTCGTACGAGGCCGACGCCTCGGCGAGGGCGCCACCGGTGCCGTTCGCGGTCGCGGGTGCGAGGAGGGAGAGGTTGCCGCCGATCGT
The DNA here is from genome assembly GCF_001865065.1 of Curtobacterium sp. MCBA15_008. Lineage (GTDB taxonomy): Bacteria > Actinomycetota > Actinomycetes > Actinomycetales > Microbacteriaceae > Curtobacterium. The sequence continues at coordinate 23,203 of NZ_MJGN01000010.1, forward strand.
GCCGCCGGACATCGACACCGCGCCGGCGGTGCCCGAGGTCCACGTCAGCGTGACGGGAGCGCCGTCGGCCAGGCGTTCGCCGCCGCCGAGCACGACCGAACGCGCGTCGGAGCCCTGCACGATGGCGTTGCCGCCGATGAGGACGTCGACGGTGCCGTCGCCGTTCGCGCGGACCGTGCCACCGGCGAGGGTCGCGATCTGCTCGGTGAGCTGGTCGCGCTGGTCGAGGAGCTCGTTCGCGTTGCCGCCCGAGGCGAGCGTCGTGCGGATGCGGCCGTTCAGGTCGGCGACCTGCGTGGCGGCCGCGTTGAGCTGCTGTACCTGGCCCTGCACGGTGCCGTGCACGGAGGACCACTGGGCGTCGACGGCCTTCGAGCCGGTCGCGAGCACGCTGGCGACGGTCTTCGCAGCTCTGATCACGGCGCCGGCGGCACCGGGGTCGTCGGGGTGGGTCGAGAGTTCGCTCCACGAGGACCAGAAGGCGTCGAGCTTCGCCGACAGGCCGTCCTTGCCGGGCTCGTTCAGACCGTCCTCGAGCGCCGAGAGCGCGGTCGCGCGGGCGTCGGCGTACGCCGAGGACCCGGCGGCGACGCGGACGCTGGCATCGAGGGTGAGCGAGCCCAGGCGGGCGATGCCGTCGACCGAGACGCCCTGCCCGGCGAGGGCTGCGGTGCCGCGCATGAAGCCGGTCTGCGCCGCCGGGATCGACGACTGCGTGACCCGCTGCCGGGTGTACCCGGCGGTGCCGGCGTTGGCGATGTTCTGGCCGGTGACGTCGATGCCGGCGCGGGCGGCGGCGAGTCCGGAGTAGGCGGTGGCGAGGGAGCCGAAGGTGCTGACCACGGTTACAGGGTCCCCTCGAAGAGCCGGGCGCCGTCCGAGCCGGAGCCCGAGGTGCCGGTGGCGTCGTAGGTCGAAGCCCCGGTGACCGATCCCGCGAGCGTCTCCTCGGTCGCCTGCGCGGCGGTCCGGAGGAAGCGGTCGTTCTCGTCGCGGAGTGCACCGATCTGCGTGGTGAGCTCGATCATCGCGGTGAGGTGTGCGGCGAGGATCTCGCCCCAGGGGCCGTTCGGCGCGGCGGCGACGACCTCGCGCAGGGGAGCGTCGGCGGGGACGCCCCACTCCTCGGCGACCTCGGCACTCGACGCGGCGCGCTCCAGGCCGGTGCTGCGGAGGCGCTCGAGGACCTGCTCGACCTCGCGGCTGGCGTGGGACACCCAGCGGGAGCGGCCGGCGGCGAGCAGCAGCTGCTCCTCCTCGAGCTTGAAGGTGAGCAGCTCGAGCAGTTCGCGTTCGCGCCAGAGCACGGCGGACAGTTCGTTCACGCTCATCAGCTCCTCCCGTGGGGGTGTGTGTCGGTCATCCTGCGGACAGCGAGACCTATCGGCGTGCGCTTGCCGGGCGTAAGTGCGGGATCACGCAAGACGGCGTGCGGAGCCGAGCCGCGCCTCCAGGCAATGACCCAAGACGGGGGACAAGAACGACCGTTCCCGACCCGGGGTCCCCCAAAATGACGACCGGGAAACCACCCCCACACCCCCGCACTGGGGACGGATGTGCACGCGTACAGGGCTTTGCCAGCCGATACATTCGAAGCGCACCCCGGGGGACACCCCGGGGCCGCGTCTCAGGGGCGCGGAGCGCACCACCCGGAGGGACCCGGGTGGTTCTTCGGCGTACACACCGGCCAACCGAGGCCGGCGTCAGCCGTGCCCACGGACGGGGCAGTCATGCCGGGATGACCAGGGGAACAACATGGACCGCACCGAACGCAACGCGATGATCGTGGAGCACCTGCCGCTCGTGGGCTACATCGTCGCCGACGTCCGCGCACGTGCCACGCACCTCGACCGCGACGACCTCGCGGCCGTGGGATCGCTCGCGCTCGTCGCAGCGGCCGACGCCTTCGACCCCGACCTCGGCGTGCCCTTCGGCGCCTACGCCCGCACCCGCATCACCGGCGCGATCGCCGACGACATGCGCTCCGCCGACTGGGCCTCCCGCGGGACCCGGAAGCGGATCCGCGAGACCCTCGCCACGCAGGAGGCACTGTCCGCCCGGCTCGGCCGCAGCGTCCGCGTCGAGGAGATCGCCGATGCGATGGGTGTGGACCGGCAGACCGCCGCCGACGCGATGACCGACGCCGCACGGACCGTCAGCGCCCTCGACGAGACCGTGCACGACACGCTCGCGGCCGATCTCCCGCTCCCCGGCGAGGACCTGCTCGAGGCCGAGAAGCGCCGCTACCTGCGCGCCGCCGTGCACGCGCTGCCCGAGCGGATGCGCTTCATCGTCGAGAACGTCTACTTCGGCGACCGGACCGTGACCGAGGTGGCCGCCGAACTCGGCATCACCCACTCGGCCGTGTCGCAGCAGCGCTCCGAGGCGATGCGCCTGCTCCGAGACGGCCTCGCGGCGCACTACGGCGACGAGGGCGTGGCCGTCGAGCCCGCCTCGCGCACCACCGCCGCGCGCCGGAGCGCCTACCTGGCGCGGGTCGCTGCGAACGCCGCAGCAGGCGTGGCGCGCGCCGTGCACGACGTCGCCACCCCCGCGGTCGCGGCGAGCTGAGACCTCGACGGGGCCGGTCGCGCACCTCGTGTCCGGAAAAACCTCGTCGAACCCCTAACGGCTCCGGCCAACCGGTCGAGAGTCATCCATGTCAGCCCACGGACGGGCCGACGCAAGACCCAGATTTCACGGAGGAAACCACCATGGGTATGTCCATCAACACCAACCTCTCGGCACTCAACACGTACCGGAACCTCAACGCGACGCAGAACGACCTGTCGAAGTCCCTCGAGAAGCTCTCGTCGGGTCTCCGCATCAACCGTGCTGCCGACGACGCTGCCGGTCTGTCGATCTCCGAGGGGCTGAAGTCCCAGGTCGGTGGCCTCACGGTCGCCGCCCGCAACGCGCAGGACGGCATCTCCGTCGTGCAGACCGCTGAAGGTGGCCTCACCGAGACCCACTCGATCCTCCAGCGCATGCGCGACCTGGCCGTCCAGGCCGGTAACGACTCGAACAACGCGGACTCGCGGACGGCGATCTCGACCGAGGTCACGGAGCTCCAGAAGGAGCTCTCCCGCATCTCGGACTCGACGCAGTTCAACGGGATCGACCTGCTGAAGGGTGCCGGCAACAACAACGGCGCCTCGCTCACCTTCCAGGTGGGTGCCAACGCAGGCCCGGCGAGCCAGATCACGGTCGACCTGACCGGTGCCGACGTGGCAGCGGTCGCGACCGCTCTCACCGTCGGTGACGGCACGGGCGGCACGATCGCGTTCGACACCGCTGCGAACGCGCAGGCCGCGATCACCGCGATCGACACGCAGATCAAGGCCGTCTCGACCGCTCGTTCGAACATCGGTGCCATCCAGAACCGCTTCGACCACGCCATCAACGTGACGAACGTGGCCAAGGAGAACCTCACCGCTGCCGGTTCGCGCATCACCGACGTCGACATGGCGCAGGAGATGGTCAAGTACACGCGCGACAACATCCTCAGCCAGGCCGGCACCTCGATGCTCGCGCAGGCGAACCAGAGCACGCAGGGTGTGCTCTCGCTCCTCCGCTAGCACCGGATGACGCCGCCGTCCGGGATCGTTCAGGTTTCCCGGGCGGCGGCGTCGCCCGCACCCCACCACCACCTCCGACGGCAGGGAGCCCTCGATGTCGTCCGTGTCATCGGCCAGCAGCCTCGCGATCGACGGGCTCGTCAGCGGCCTCAAGACGACCGACCTCATCAACTCGCTGATGAGCGTCGAGGGCGTCCCGCAGACGCTCCTCAAGAACAAGCTCACCAGCACCAACTCGTTCATCTCGTCACTGCAGACGATCAACAGCCTGGTGCAGACGCTCGCCACGAAGGCGAAGGACGCCGCCAAGGCCACGTCGCTCGACGTCTTCGCCGCCACGAGCTCCTCGACGGCCGTCACCGCCACGACCGGCGCGAACGCGACCGCCGGCTCCGTCACCTTCTCGGTCGGCGCGACCGCGTCGGCCCAGGTGGGCGTCACCGCCGCGATGTCCACGTGGTCCGCCGCCGCTGAGCCGCTCACGCTCGTCGGAGCCGACGGCACGAAGACCACGGTCACACCGGCGTCCGGGTCACTCGACGACACCGTTTCCGCGATCAACAAGTCGGGGGCGGGCGTCACCGCGACGAAGGTCGCCGCGGGCACCGACGCCGACGGCACCAAGCTCTACCGCCTGCAGCTCACGTCTGCGAAGACCGGGTCGGCCGGTGCGTTCCAGGTGTACCGGGGGACCACCGACCAGGTGGCCGCCGGCACTGCCACGAACGTCCTGACCGAGGTTGGCGCGGCCGTCGTCGCACAGGCGAAGGACGCCAGCGTCACGCTCTGGGCCGGCACCGCCGCCGAGCAGGTCGTCACGAGCGCGACGAACACGTTCACCGACCTCGTCCCCGGGCTCACCGTCACGGTGACGAAGCCGACGACCGAGGCCGTCACCGTCGGTGTGACGCAGGACACGACCAAGGCCCAGGCCGTCGCGTCCGGACTGGTCGACGCGATGAACGCCGTCACCGCCTACTACGGTTCGAACACCGCGGTCACGAGCACCACGAGCCCGACCACCGGGACGACGAGCACCACCGCCGGCGTGCTGTCGGGTGACGGCACGACCCGCGACGTCGTGCAGCGCCTGACGAGCACGATGTCCGCCCCCGTGGGTGGGAAGTCCCCGTCGTCGATCGGCATCTCGATCACGAAGGACGGCGACTTCACCTTCGACGCCGACGCCTTCCAGAAGGCCCTCGCCACCGACCCCGAGGGCACGCAGGCGATTCTCTCCGGCATCGCGGGCAACGTCGGCGCCGCGGCCACTGCCGCCTCGGACAAGTACGACGGCTCGATCACCACGAGCATCACCGGGCAGCAGGCCGTCGCGAAGGACCTGAACACCCAGATCGACAGCTGGACCGACCGGCTCACCGCCCGACGCGCGTCCCTGCAGACGCTGTACGCGTCGCTCGAGACCAGCCTCAGCAAACTCCAGTCCCAGTCGAGCTGGCTCGCCAGCCAGCTCGCGTCGACCTCGAGCTGACCGGAACCACCGTGAACACCTTCGACCTCCAGGCCGCCGCCTTCCGGCAGGCCGCCCAGCCGCGCACCGTCACCGACCAGCGTCGCGCCCAGTACACGAACGAGGCCGTGCTCTCCGCGACGCCCGCGCAGCTCGTCACGATGCTCTACGACCGACTCCTGCTCGACCTGCACCGCGCCGAGGCCGCGCAGACCTCGGCCGACTGGGAAGCCGCTCGCGAGCAGCTCCTGCACGCCCAGGCGATCGTCGGCGAGCTGTCCTCCACGCTGCGCATCGACGTGTGGGACGGCGGCGAGGGGCTGCTGGCCATCTACAACTACGCCTCGACCTCGCTCATCACCGCGAACGTCCACCGCGACGTGCAGGCCACACGCGACTGCATCCGGATCCTCGAACCGCTGCGGCAGTCGTGGCACGAGGCTGCGGCGTCGCTGCCGGCGGTCACCTCGGCCGAGCGTCCGGCGGGCGGTGCGCTCGGTGTCGCCTGACCTCGGATCGCGCGACGACGAGCGCACCCGCTGGGAGGCAGTGCTCGACCAGCTGGAGCGCGACGCCGAACCGACGGCCGGTCCCGCGACCGGTTCGGGGTGGTCGGAGCCGACCGGGCTGGGACCGATCCCGCGCGAACTGGTGGGGCGCGCCTCCCGGCTGCTCGCCGCGCAGCGGGACCGCATCACGGCGCTCGAGGTGGGACGGCGTTCGGCGGGGGAGCACCTCGGGGCGCTCCGGGCGGTGGACGCGACGCGGGAGCCGCGCGGGTCCGTGTACCTCGACGCGTCGGCCTGACGCGCGGGCGCTGGCGCGGGTGCCGGTCGCAACATGCACATGCATGAGGCGACACAGCACCTGGTGATCGACGGGTGTTTCGTCGCTCGATGCGCACGCACGTGATGCGTGTGCATGTTCCGACGATCCACTTGGTGATCGACGCGTGGGATGTCGGAAGATGCGCACGCGCCACGCGCCACGCGCCACGCGCCACGCGCCACGCGCCACGCGCCACGCGCCCCGCACGTGCCACGCCCGCGCCCCGCACGCGCCACGCCCCGCGCGCCCCACCCGCCCCGCGCGCCCCCGCCCCCCGTTCGGGGCGACGCCTAACGTGCCCCACGGCCCGGCCGACAGCGCACCACGAGCACGGATCGCTCACCAGTTCGGCCACGGATCGGCCACCGCCAATCGGCGACATCGACAGGGGATGTCGCAGATCGAGGGGACGGTCCACCGTGTTCGATTCCGTGACGTCGGCAGCGCTGCAGAGCGCGCTCGACGGACTCTCCATGCGCCAGCGCGTGATCGCGAACAACGTCGCGAACATCAACACGCCGAACTACCACGCCGAGAAGGTCCAGTTCGAGGACGCCCTCGCGAAGTCGATCGTCGACGGCAGCGGCAGCACCGCGCCGACCGTCGCGCGGAGCCTCGAACCGACGAACACGAACGGGAACAACGTCAACCTCGACGAGGAGACGCTCTCGAACGTCGACACCGTGCTCCGCTACCAGTTCGCGACGCAGGCGATGAACTCCGAGCTGACCAGCGTCCGTGCGGCGATGCGGACCAACTCGTGACGACCTTCGACGCGATCGGCATCGCGAGCACCGGCATGACCGTGCACCGCAAGTGGCTCGACGCGGTGTCGGACAACATCGCGAACGCCAACACGGTGAAGTCGATGGACGACACCGCCTTCCAGGCACGCTACGTCGAGGTGCAGGAGGGTGCCGGCGTCTCCGGCGCCTACGTCAAGGGCGCCGCGTTCGGCAGCGCCGCCGGCCGCGTGACCTACGACCCGGACAACCCGCTCGCGAACGAGGAGGGCTACGTCCGCATGCCGGACATCGACCTCGGCACGCAGATGGCGGACCTCATCATGGCCCAGCGCGGCTACCAGGCGAACGCCGCCGTGGTCGACCGTGCCAAGACCGCCTACGAGGCGGCACTGCAGATCGGGAAGAACTGATGCCCATCGACGCCGTCAACGGTGTGACCACCAACGCGATGACGAACGCGCTCACCTCGGTGTCCGGCACGTCCAGCGACGTCGGGACCAGCGCGACGAGCGCCACCGGCCCGAGCGGCACCGGCTTCGCCGCGTCCCTCGGCAACGCCGTCGACGGGCTGCAGCAGCTGCAGAGCGACTCGAAGACGCTTGCGCTCAAGGCCGTCACCGGCAACCTCGACGACATCCACGACGCGACGATCGCCTCGACGCGTGCCCAGGTCACCCTGGAGCTCGTCGCCGCCGTCCGCAATAAGGGCGTCGACGCCTTCAACGAGATCATGAGGATGCAGGCCTGATGCCCGTCGCCGTCAAGGACCTCTTCGGTCGCCTCGCCGCCTACGTCAAGGGCTTCAGCGCCGCCCAGCGGACCATCGCGATCCTCGTCATCGCCGCGCTCGTGCTCGGCGGGTTCGCCCTCGCGAGCTGGCTCGGCAAGGCGTCGTACGCGCCGCTGTTCACCGGCCTGGCCGCCACCGACGCGGCGAGCGTCACGGACCAGCTGCAGACCGACGGGGTGCCGTACCAGCTCACCGACGGCGGCGCGACGATCCTGGTGCCGCAGGGCTCCGTGTACTCGGAGCGCCTCAAGGCCGCGTCGAACGGCCTGCCGTCGTCGAACGAGGGCGGCTACTCGCTCCTCGACAAGATGGGCGTGACGAGCTCAGAGTTCCAGCAGGACGTCACGTACAAGCGTGCGATGGAGGGCGAGCTCGCCAAGACCATCGGCGCGATGGACGGCGTGCAGACCGCGACCGTGCAGCTCGCGATCCCGGAGAAGACCGTGTTCGTCTCCGAGGAGAAGGACCCGACCGCCTCGGTGTTCATCGCCACGAAGAACGGCGCGGAGCTCAGCACCGACCAGGTCCAGGCGATCGTGCACCTGACGAGCGCCGCCGTCGAGGGGATGCAGCCCACCGACGTCTCGGTCGTCGACTCGAAGGGGCAGACCCTCTCCGCCGTCGGCACCGGGGCGACCGGCAGCGGCGCGGACCAGGCCGCCGACTACGACGCGTCGACGAGCAAGAAGGTGCAGGACCTGCTCGACACCACGCTCGGCGTCGGCAACGCGAGCGTCGTGGTCTCCGCGACGATGAACCAGAACTCCGGCACCCGCACGTCCGAGTCCTACACGACGCCGACGACCGGTCCGGTGGCGCTCAACGAGTCGTCGTCGACGGAGCAGTACGGCTCCGGGTCCGGCGCCGGCAAGGGAGCCACCGGGGTCCTCGGCCCGGACAACATCGCCGTGCCGAACGGCACTGCGAGCACCGGCACCGGCGAAGACGGCTACACGAACGAGTCCGCGACGAAGAACAACGCCGTCGACCACACCACCGAGACCACCCAGCTGCCCTCGGGCGGGCTCGACCGGCAGACGATCTCGGTCGCGCTCAACTCCAAGGCCGACGCGGTGCAGAACGCGAACCTGCAGAGCATCAACGACCTCGTGGCCGCGGCCGCCGGCGTCGACACCGCCCGGGGCGACCAGGTCCGCGTCGCGATGATGGACTTCGACACCAGCGCCGCCGACCGTGCGACGAAGGCGCTCGAGGCGCAGCAGAAGGCCGACGAGCAGGCGTCCCTGTGGTCGGCGATCCGCACCGCTGGCATCGTGCTCGGCAGCCTGCTCGCGCTCATCGCGATCATGGTGTTCCTGGTCCGCCGCAGCCGGAAGCAGGAGCGCGAAGCCGTCGACCTCGGCGAGCTCGACGCGTTCGGCGGCGAGACGTTCCAGCTCCCCCTGGCGGTCGACGGGGCCGACGACCGTGCCTCCCTCGGCGCCGGCGACGCCCCCACCGTGGCGCTGCCGAGCATCCCGCACGACGACGCCCCGACCGAGGTGCTCACCACCGAGGAGATCTCGGCCGAGCGCCGCCGCCAGGACATCTCCGCGCTGGCCGAGCGCGACCCGAAGCGCACCGCCGAGCTCCTCCGCGGCCTGCTCGACGACCGGGCGAGCGTGTGAGCGCCCTGACCCCGGCCCCCGCCGCCGGCAACGCCGACCGTCCGCTCAGCGGCGCCCAGAAGGTCGCGCTCATCCTCATGCAGATGGAGACCGAGCGCGCCGCCGAGGTGATGAAGCAGTTCACCGAGATCGAGGCCGAGGAGATCTCCGCCGAGATCGTCCGGATGCGCCGCGTCGAGGACACCGTCGTCGACCGCACCCTCACCGAGTTCCACCGGATGACCCTGAGCGGCCGGCTGCAGAAGCGCGGCGGCAAGGAGACCGCGCTCGGGCTGCTCGAGGCATCGTTCGGTGCCGAGCGGGCCGCGGGCGTGATGGACCGTCTCGCCTCGAACCTCGCCGGGCAGTCGTTCGACTTCCTCGACGACGCCGAGCCCGGACAGGTCATCAGCCTGCTCGAGGGCGAGCTGCCGCAGACCGTCGCGCTCGTGCTCGCACACCTCAAGCCGGCCCAGGCCAGCGCCGTCCTCGCCGGCGTCGACGAGCGCGACCGCACCGACGTCGCCCAGGCGTTCGCGACCATGGGCAGCGCGACCCCGGAGGCCGTCGGGATCGTCGCCGGCGTGCTCCGACAGCGCGCCGGGGCCGTCGTGTCCCCGCGCGAGAGCGTCGAGGTCGTCGGCGGGATCGCACCCCTGGTCGAGATCATCAACCGCTCCGACGTCGCCACCGAGAAGGCCGTGCTCGACGGCCTCGAGGCGCGCGACCCGGAACTCGCCGAGGACATCCGGTCCCGGATGCTCACCTTCGAGGACATCGTCAAGCTCGAGTCCCGTGACATCCAGCAGGTCCTGCGCGGCATCGACTCGAAGCTCCTCGCGACCGCCATGAAGGGCGCCCCCGCTCCCGTCGTCGAGACGATCCGCGCGAACGTCTCCGAGCGCAACCGCGAGCTCCTCGACGACGAGCTGCAGGCGATGGGCCCGGTCCGCGTCTCGCAGGTCGAGGAGGCGCGCGCCGAGGTCGTCCGGTCCGTCCGCGAGCTCGAGGCGCAGGGCGTCATCACGGTCCACCGCGCCGAAGAGGACGAGCTCGTTGACTGACACCACCGTCCAGCGCATGACGTTCCCCATCATCACCGGCACCTCCGACCGCGACCGCGCCGCGAGCGCCGACGTGCGCGGACACGCCGCCGGGTACGCCGCGGGCCTCCGCGCCGCGCAGGCCGAGACGGACGCCCTCCGCGCCCGGCTCGAGGCCGAGCACGCCGCCCGCGTCGCCTCGATGCACGCCGACACCGCGCGCCGCATCGCCGTGCTCGACGCGGCCACGACCGCGATGCTCTCCCAGGTGACGCCCGTCCTGGAGGCCGCGGAGCAGTCCGTCGCGGCCGCCGCCCTCGACCTGGCCGAAGCCGTCGTCGGGTACGCGATCCGTGCCTCCAGGCCGTCCGACGCAGCGCCCACCGGACCGGCGGACGCCCACGGCCTGGAGGCGCAGGGGGCGTCCGGCGCGGAGGCGACCGTCATGCGGGCGCTCGCCTCCATCGACCGGACGGTCGCCGTCGCGATCCGGCTGAGCGTCGGTGACGCGGCCCGCGTGGCCGACCTGGACCTGCCCGTCCCGGTGCTCGCGGACGCGTCCCTCGTCGACGGCGACGCCATCGTCGACCTGCCGGACGGTCTGCTCGACGCCCGCATCGCCACCGCGCTCGGACGCGCCCGCACCGCGCTGGGGGTGGCCTCGTGACCGCGACGCTGCTCCGCCCCCGTGGCCTCGACGACGCGCTCCGCCAGGCGGCGCCGCAGCGCGTCGGGGTGGTCACCAGCGCCGTCGGGCTCGGGCTCACCATCGCCGGGCTCGACGCGCGCGTCGGCGAGGTCGTCACGGTCGGCGCCGAGGGCGGCCCGCAGACCGCCGTCGAGGTCGTCGCGACCGACGTCACCGGCGTCCGCTGCATGCCGCTCGGACGCCTGACCGGGGTCACCGCCGGCACGCCGGCTCGACCCACCGGACGACCCGTGCTCGTGCCGACCGGCACCGGGCTGTTCGGCCGCGTGCTCGACGGACTCGGACGGCCGATCGACGACCGCGGGCCGCTCGTGGGTGCCAGCGGCGAGCCCGTCGAGTGGGTGCCGCTCGACCACGCGACGCCGAACGCCATGGCACGCACGCGCATCGACACGCCGATGCAGCTCGGGGTCCGGGTGCTCGACACCCTGACGACGGTGGGCCGCGGGCAGCGCATGGGCCTGTTCGCCGGTTCCGGCGTCGGCAAGTCCTCGCTGCTGTCCATGATCGCGCGGGGGAGCGACGCCGCCGTGAACGTGATCGCCCTGGTGGGGGAGCGCGGCCGCGAGGTGCGCGAGTTCCTCGAGGACGACCTCGGCGCCGAGGGGCTCGCACGCTCGATCGTCGTCGTGTCCACCTCGGACGAGCCCGCGCTGATGCGCCTGCGCGCCGCGTTCGTCGCCACCCGCATCGCCGAGTCGTTCCGCGACGCCGGCCAGGACGTCGTGCTCATGATGGACTCGCTCACCCGCGTCGCGATGGCGCAGCGGGAGATCGGGCTGTCGGTCGGCGAGCCGCCGGCCACCCGGGGCTACCCGCCGTCGACGTTCTCGGTGCTCGCCGGGCTGCTCGAACGCGCCGGGACCGACCGGGTCGGCAGCATCACCGGCCTGTACACCGTGCTCGTCGACGGTGACGACCACAACGAACCGATCGCCGACGCCGCCCGGAGCATCCTCGACGGACACGTCGTGCTCGACCGGAAGCTCGCGATCACCGGGCACTTCCCCTCGGTGTACGCGCTCGGGTCGGTGTCCCGCGTCGCCTCGAAGGTGACGACGCCGGGCCAGCGCGGTGCCGCGACGACGCTCCGGAAGGTGATGGCCGCGCGGAAGGCGGCGCAGGACCTGCTCGACGTCGGCGCGTACCAGCGCGGCACGAACCCGCTCGTCGACGCCGCCGTGGACCACCAGGACGCGATCGACGCGTTCCTCCGGCAGGGCATGGACGAGCGTGCGACCTCGGCTGCGTCCTGGCAGCACCTCGGCACGCTCGTGCAGCAGTTGGCGGTCGCCTGATGGCCCGCCGCTTCCCGCTCGCCGGGCTCCTCCGCCTGCGGCACGCCGAACAGGACCGTGCCGCCGCCGCCCTCGCCACCGCGAACGAGCGGGTGCGGGACGCCGCCGACGCCCGGATCGCGGCGCGCCGCAGCCTCGCCGACGTCGAGGGGACGCAGCCGATCCAGGACGCCGCCACCCTCAGCGCGGTCGCCGCCGCACGTGCGGCCACCCGCGGCATGCTCGAGGAGCTCGACGCCGTCGTCCGCTCCCGCCGCTCCGACGCCGACCAGGCGCAGGACTCCTACAACGGCGCCCGCCGCTCGGCCCTCGGGCTCGAGAAGCTCGAGGCGCAGCACGTGGAGCAGCAGACCGCGGAGGACCTCCGCACCGAACAGAACGCCCTCGACGAGATCGCGGCCCGACGCCGCGCGGAAGGCGGTGCCCGATGAGCGTGGACGCCGTGCTCTCGCGGATCTCCGAGATCCGGACCCAGATCGACGCCCTCCGCACCGGGACGACCGCGGCGGCAACGTCCTCGGCCGCGGCGGCGTCGTCGTCCACCACCGGCACCGCGACGTCGAGCGCGTTCGCGGACGCACTGGCCACTGCCTCGGGCTCGCCGACCGGGACCGCACCGGCGAAGGCCGCCCCGGCCACCTCGGTCGACGCCGGCACCGGGACGCTCGCGACGGGCAGCGGTGCCACCGGCTCGGACGTCGTCGCGGACGCGAAGAAGTACCTCGGCGTGCCGTACGTCTTCGGCGGCACGACGACGTCGGGCATGGACTGCTCCGGCCTCGTGCAGACCGTGTTCAAGGACCTCGGGGTCACGATGCCCCGGGTCGTGCCGGACCAGGCGAAGATGGGCGTCGAAGTTGGCTCCCTGAAGGACGCGCAGCCGGGCGACCTCATCATCCCGAAGGGCGAGGGGCACGTCGTCATCTACGTCGGCGACGGCAAGGTGCTGCACGCACCGCGACCGGGCAAGGACGTCCGGATCGTCGACAACTGGTACAAGGACTCGGACATCGCCACGATCCGGCGCATCGTGCCGGCGCAGGCAGCGCTCACCGCCGCGACGGCCGTGCACGCCCCCGGCTCCACTGACCTGCAGACCGCGGCGCTGATGTCGCTGATGAACTCCGGGAGCGCCGCATGAGCGTGACGATCGCCACTCCGACGCCGGCCGCTCCGGCGGTGTCGAAGGCCTCGGGCGGGCCGGCCCAGCGCGGCAGCGCCGACTCGTTCGGCGCCGCCCTGGCCGCCGCCGCGCCCGACGCGCACCGCACGGCCGCCCGCGACGCGCCCGACCGCCGCGACGCCGATCGCCAGGCCGGTCGGGACGGCCGCGAGATCGCACTCCGGGACGGTTCCGGACGCGACCGGGGCGCCGAAGTGCGATCTCACCGCGGGGGCCGGGCGTCGGACGCGACCGGCGCGAACGAGTCGGCGCCGGCGACGGCTGCTGACACGGCCGTCGTGCCCGCCGACACCGTGGTGATCGATCCGACTGCGGATCCGACACCGGACACGACGACCGCCTCGACGACCGGCCCGGCGAAGGTTCCGACGGTGAGCCCGACGGCCCTCGGTACGACCGGGATCCTCGCGACGACCGGCCCGGGACCGGTCAGCGCGGCGACGGCAGCGGCCACGGCGTCCCTGGCGGACGCAGCGTCCGGAGTCACCTCGACCGAACCGGCGGCCGTCACGGCGCCGGCGGCCCGGGGGACCGCGACCCCCGCAGCGCTCCCGGCGGTGTCCACCGCGCTGGCCGGCACGACGGCGAACACGACGCCGGTGGCGACCCCGACCACGTCGACACCGGCACCGGTGGTGAACGGTGCGGGCACCGGCACGGACGCGCCGACCACGAGCACCGTGGCACCGACCCCGACCCCGGGCACCGCGCCTACCGCCACGGGACTCACCACGACGGCGCCCGCTACCGCGCCCGCCAGCACCGCGCCGGCCGCCGCACCCACGGCCGCGATGCCCACGACGACGACGCCCGACGCCACCGCCACCGCCACCG
>NZ_MJGN01000010.1:38020-40604 GCF_001865065.1 Curtobacterium sp. MCBA15_008
CCACCGCCACCGCCACCGCCGGCACCCCCGTCGGCACCCCCGTCGTCCTCGCGGCCACGGCCGACCGGGTCGACGCCGTCACCACCACCCCGAGCAGCCCGGCGAGCACCTCCGCGACCGCAGCGACCGGGGCCGGACCGTCGGCAGCGGGCGCGACCGGCCCGAGCGGTCAGCCGGGCGGGAGCACGGGGAGCGGCGCCCAGACCGGCCACGGGAACGACGGCGGCCGACCGGGCCAGGGTGATCCGGGCCTCCAGTCCGTGACCGCACCGCGCGGTGCCGAGACGCCCTTCGCGGTGCCGACCACCTCCGCGACGGCGGCCCCCGCGGCCTCCGGAGCGGCCGCCGCGAACGCGCCGGCACCCCTCGCCCAGCAGCTCGGCCGCCCCGTGTTCACGCTCGCGCAGGCCGGTCCGGGGGAGCACGTCGTCACCGTCCAGCTGACGCCGGACGCGCTCGGGCCCGTCACCGTCCGCGCGCACGTCACCGCGCACGGGATGCACGTCGAGCTCTTCGCGGCCTCGGACGCGGGCCGCGACGCGGTCCGCCAGGTACTGCCCGACCTGCGCCGCGACGCGGCCGGCACCGGCCTGTCGACCACCCTCGACCTGTCCTCGCAGAACCAGCCGGACACCCGTTCCGGTCACGACGACCGGCCCGCTCCGGCGGCTCCCCGCGTCGACCCCGGCCTGGAGGCGCGACCCACCCCGCGCACGCCCGGCACCGCCCACACGCCCACCGTCCGCAGCGTCGGACTCGACGTCCTCGCCTGAGCGACGACACCTCGCACTGGCGAAACCGAAGGGAACGACCATGCCGATCGACGGCATCACCGGCTCCGTGGACCAGGCCGCACAGGCCGCGGCCCTCGCCGCCAACAGCGCCTCGCAGAAGTCCCAGACCATGGACTCGGAGGTCTTCATGAAGCTGCTCGTGACGCAGCTGCGGAACCAGGACCCGTCCTCACCGATGGACACCAACCAGATGATCGGCCAGCAGACGCAGCTCGCGATGATGGAGCAGATCACGAACCAGACCACGACGGCGAACGAGAACTTCTCGCTGCAGATGCGGATCGCCGCCGCCAACCTCGTCGGCAAGCAGGTCAGCTACACCGACGCCGTCAGCGGGAAGCCGATCACCGGCACCGCCTCGGCCGTGTCCTACGCGAACAGCGTGCCCACGGTCACCGTGAACGGGAAGGAGGTCGCCCTCGACGTGATCTCCGGCATCACCACCACCGCTCCGGCCTCCTGACCACGCTCCTTCCCCTTCCCCTTCTTCTTCCTGCTCTTCCTGCCTCTCCGAAAGGACGCACCATGCTCCGCTCGCTCTACTCCGGGATCTCCGGCCTCCGCTCGCACCAGCAGATGCTCGACGTCACCGGCAACAACATCGCCAACGTCAACACCGTCGGGTTCAAGGCGTCGTCGACGGTCTTCCAGGACACCCTGTCGCAGATGACCCAGGGTGCCGGTGGACCGCAGACCGGCATCGGCGGCACGAACCCGGCGCAGATCGGCCTCGGCGTGCAGGTCGCCGGCGTCTCGACCAACTTCGCGCAGGGGTCCGCCCAGGCCACCGGCAAGGCAACCGACCTGATGATCTCCGGCGACGGGTTCTTCGTCACCCGCCTCGGCAACGACACCGTGTACTCGCGCGCCGGAGCCTTCGACTTCGACGCCGACGGCCGCCTGGTCTCCGCCGACGGCAAGATCGTGCAGGGCTACCCGGCCACGAACGGCGTCGTGAACGAGAACGGCCAGCTCGGCGACATCGTGCTCCCGCTCGACGCCGCCGCACCCGCCGTCCGCACCACCACCGCCGGCGTCACCGGCAACCTGCCGTCCGAGACCGCCGTGGGTGCCGTCATCACCCGCGACGCGACCGTGTACGACTCGTCCGGCGCGAAGCACACCATGTCCCTCGCATACACGCGCACCGCGGCCGGCTGGGACGTCGAGGCGAGCGACGGGCAGGGCACGAAGGCGACCTCGTCCCTCACGTTCGGTGCGGACGGCAAGCTGACGGCCGGCGGCACCGTGACCGTCGGGAACATCGCCGTCGACATGACCCAGCTCACCGGCTTCGCGACGCTCAACACGGCGTCGATCGCGTCGCAGAACGGCAGCTCGGCCGGCTCGCTGCAGGGCTACTCGATCTCGAAGGACGGCACCGTCGTCGGCACCTTCTCGAACGGGGCCTCGCTCGCCATCGGCCGAGTCGCCCTCGCCACCTTCGCCAACCCCGCGGGCCTCGAGAAGACCGGCGCGTCCGGCTACCGGGCGACCGCGAACTCGGGCAACGCCTCCGTCGGCGCACCGGGGTCGCCCGGGGTCGGCCAGCTCGCCTCGGGCACGCTCGAGATGTCGAACGTGGACCTGTCGCAGGAGTTCACGAACCTCATCGTGGCGCAGCGCGGGTTCCAGGCGAACGCGCGCATCATCACGACCTCGGACGAGGTGCTGCAGGAGCTGACGAACCTGAAGCGGTAGGTCCGGCTGCTGCACCGGGGCGCTCTCGCGATCGTGCGGGGGCGCCCCGTTCTCGTGCCGCCGGTCCAACGCCCGCCGGTCCGCGCCCG
>NZ_MJGN01000010.1:41335-53551 GCF_001865065.1 Curtobacterium sp. MCBA15_008
GCCGGTCCGCGCCCGCCGGTGAGTTCCGTCGACCCGCATCGTTCGAGACCTCACACGAACAGGCCGACCCGGGCATGGTTCGCTGAGACCATGAGCACCTCGGAGCCGCACGCGGGCGAAGCACACACCGGTGACCTCGCGGCACGCTTGAACTGGCTCCGCGCCGGAGTCCTCGGTGCGAACGACGGAATCGTGTCGACCGCGTCGATCGTCGTGGGCGTCGCCGGCGCATCGTCCTCGGTCCCGGCGATCGCGACGGCCGGCATCGCGGCGCTCGTCGGCGGTGCCGTGTCGATGGCACTCGGGGAGTACGTGTCCGTGAGCAGTCAGAAGGACAGCCAGCAGTCACTCATCGAGAAGGAACGCCGCGAACTGGCGGACGACCCCGTCGCCGAGCTCGAGGAGCTCACCCAGCTGTGGCAGGGCCGCGGTCTCCGACGGTCCACGGCCGAACGTGTGGCGTCCGAACTGACCGAGCGCGATGCACTCGCCGCGCACCTGAGCACCGAACTCGGGATCGACGAGGACGGGGTGGTGAGCCCGTGGCACGCCGCCTTCGCGTCGGCGGCCGCGTTCTCGCTCGGTGCGGTCCTGCCGCTGCTCGCGATCCTGCTCTCGCCCGAAGCGGTCCGGATCCCCGTGACCTTCGTCGTCGTGCTCGTCGCACTCGCCCTGACCGGGGCGACGGGGGCCCGGATCGGTGGGGGTTCGGTGCCGCGTGCCACCGCCCGCGTGGTCGTCGGCGGAGCCCTGGCCCTCGCGGCCACCTTCCTCATCGGGTCCCTGCTCGGCACGAGCGGGGTGGTCTGAGGTGGCGAACATCCTGGTGGTCGAGGACGATCCGGAGATGGGTGCCCTCGTCGAGCGCGGTCTGACCGGCGAGGGGCACGCGGTCACGGTCGTCACGGACGGCATCGCCGCACTCGTCCAGGCTCGTTCGCAGTCGTTCGACGCCGCGGCGATCGACGTCATGCTGCCCGAGATGACCGGCTTCGAGGTCTGTCGACGGCTCCGTGAGACGGGGTCCGACTTCCCGGTGATCCTGGTCACCGCACGTGACGCCGTCGACGACCGGGTGTTCGGGTTGGACTCAGGGGCCGACGACTACCTGACCAAACCGTTCGCGATCGCCGAACTCAACGCGCGGATCCGGGCGCACCTGCGACGTCGTGCCGCCGGTGGGACGACCGTCGTGGAAGCCGGTGCGGTGCGGCTCGACACCGTGACCGTGCGCGCGTCGGTGCGCGGACGGGACCTGCCGTTGAGCGTCAAGGAGTTCTCGCTCCTGCGGTTCCTCATGCAAGGGGCGCCCGACGCGCGTACCCGAACCGAGGTGCTCGAGGAGGTCTGGGGGAGTGCCGAGCACTTCGACCCGACCATCGTCGACCAGTACGTCAGCTACGTGCGCAAGAAGCTGCAGGCCTCGGACGCCGACGTCGCGATCCGCACCGTGCGCGGTGTCGGGTACGCGCTCGAGGTCGCCCCGACGACATGAGGTTCCTGCGTCGCCTGTCGATCCGTGCCCGGATCACCCTCGGGAGCCTGCTCGTCGGCGCCGTCGTGCTCTCCGGGGTCGCAGTCGTGCTGCACGTCCAGATCGAACGAGCGACGCTCGCGACCGACGAGTCCCTCGCGGTCGGCGACGCGGCGCCGTTCGTCTCCGACCTCCGGCACAACCCCGACGAACCGCCCGACCGGCCCGCCGAGGACGTCCTCATCGGGATCCGGTCGGCCTCTGGCGACTGGGTCGTCGACTCCTTGCCCCGTGACGTCCGCGCCGTGCTGCCGTCCTCGGTCCCCGACCACGGCGTCTCGCTGCGGCTGCACACCGGCCACCGCGTCCTGACGGTCGTCGCAGAACCGGTCGAGAACGACGTCGGGTCGTTCGTCGTCTGGGCTGCGCACGACGGACGAGCCGGACAGGAGACGGTGGCCCGGGTCGACCGGTCCCTGGTCGTCGGCACGGTCCTGGCGCTGCTCGCCTTCGCAGCGACCGCCTGGCTGTTGTCGACCCTCGCTCTCCGTCCAGTCGGGCGGATGCGCCGGATCGCCGAGCACCTCAGCGCCGGGAACGGCGCGGGCCACCTGCCCGTGGGGCCGTCCGACGACGAGCTCGCCGCACTCGCCCGGACGCTCAACACGTTCATCGACCGGCAACGCGAGAACGCCGAGCGCGAGCGGCGGATGATCTCGGACGCCAGTCACGAACTGCGGACCCCGCTCGCTGCCCTGACCGCTCGGCTCGAACTCGCCCACCGCTCGTCGGGCGACGCCGGGGCACTCGAACGCGAGCTGCGCGCTGCCGAGAGCGACGCCGCGCGGCTGGTCGCACTGGCGAACACCCTGCTCGAACTGAGTCGGCTGGACGAGGCGGGGGCCGTTCCCTCGACGTCGGCAGCGGCGCTCGTCACGGAACTCATGGGCTCGATCGACCGTGCCCGGGCCGTTTCGCACGTCGGTGCGCGCGACATCGACTTCGCCGTCGACCTGACAACTCCGGACGAGCACTACGGGCTCGAGCCCGCGGCGTTCGCGCGGGTCGTCGACAACCTGGTCGCGAACGCGATCGCCGCGGGGGAGGACGGCGGCGTCATCCGGGTCACGCTGCGGCAGTCCTCCGACGGCCGACTCGACCTGCGCGTCGTCGACGACGGTCCCGGCGTGCCGGACGACTTCCTCCCGCAGGCCTTCGACCGCTTCACCCGTGCCGACAGCGCCCGACGCGCCGTCCTGGGCGGCAGCGGCCTCGGACTCGCCCTCGTCCGCGGCATCGCCGAACGCGCGGGTGGTGTGGCGGACCTCTCCAACGCGTCGAGCGGCGGTGCCGTCGCGACGGTCAGCATGCCCGCGCGCTGACGTCGACACGCGCTCGCTCCGATCACTCGAGATCGCTCCGATCACTCGAGATCTCGAACGAACAGCATGCGTCGTTCCGGGTCCGTCCACAGGCCGACTCCTGATGCTGTGAGTCACCCGATCACCTGCTGGAGAGGAACGAGACGATGATCGACACCGCTCGCCCCACCCGCCCGCTGCCGACACCCTCCGGTGACGGGCGCCCGCGCAGTCCTGTCCCACCGGCCGAGTCCCTCGCCGACGCGGCCAGGCGCCGTCGCCGAGCCGGCCGCCGTCGCAGCGCAACGACCGACCTGCTCGGGATCCTCGCCTGGGTCTCCGCAGCCGTCGCCGTGACGCTCTGGCTCGCCGCGCCCGGCTCGCACACCGTCGTGGGGATCGGCGGGTGGCTGACCGACGCCGGCATCGTTGCGGGGCTCGTCGCGACCGACCTCGTCCTCGTGATGCTCGTGCTCGCCGCGCGCGTGCCGCTCGTCGACCGGACGTTCGGCCAGGACAACGCCATCGCGGTCCACCGTTCACTCGGCAAGCCGGTGCTGTACCTCCTCGTCGCGCACGGTGCGCTCCTGACCCTCGGGTACGGCGCCTCGGCGGGCACCGGGCCGATCGCCGAGACGATCGCGCTGTTCTCGACGCCGGACATGCCGCTCGCCTTCCTCGGACTCGGGCTGTTCGTCGCGGTGGTCGTCTCGTCGCTGGTCGCCGTGCGGCGCCGGCTGCCGTACGAGGCGTGGCACGTCATCCACCTGCTCAGCTACGCCGCGGTGGGCGTGGCGTTGCCCCACATGCTCAGCGTCGGCAGTGTCCTCGCGCAGGGCACGTGGCAGCGGGTGTACTGGATCGCGCTGTACGTCCTCGCTCTCGGGCTGATCGCCGTGTACCGCTTCGCGATGCCGATCGTGGTGACCCTCCGCCACCGGATCCGCGTGGTCGGTGTCGAGCGGATCGCACCCGGCGTGGTGTCGATCCACCTCGCCGGCAGTGACCTCGACCGGCTCGGGGCCGCGGGCGGGCAGTACGGGGTGTGGCGGTTCTGGACCGCGAAGACGTGGTGGCACGCGCACCCGGTGTCGTTCTCGGCCGTCCCCGGTCGCGGTCGTGCACGGATCACCGTCCGCGACCTGGGCGCAGGGTCCGGACGACTCGGACGCATCACACCCGGAGCGTTCGTGTCCCTCGGAGGTCCGTACGGCCTGTTCACCAGCCGTGCCCGCACCGCCCCGTACCTCGCGCTCGTCGCCTCCGGCATCGGGATCACCCCCGTTCGTTCGCTGCTCGAGGACGCCGATCTGCGACCGGGCGAGGCAACCCTCCTCCTGCGCGGGACCGACGCCGACCAGCAGTACCTGTGGCACGAGACGAGTGCCCTCGCCGAGTCGACCGGCAGCGTGCTGTACACGATGGTCGGCCACCGAGCGCGGTCCCGTGAGAGCTGGATGACCGAGCAGGACGTCGAGCGAGGGGTCACCCTCCGATCCGTGTTCCCGAGGCTGCTCGAGTCGGACCTGTACGTCTGCGGACCCCGCGCATGGTCCGACCTCGTCGTCCGCGAAGCACGGCTCGCCGGTGTGCCCGAGCACCAGATCCACCAGGAACGGTTCGAGTCATGAGGACACGCGTCGTCACCGGCGGCATCCTGTCGTCGATCGCCGTCCTCGTCATCGGGTGGCAGCTCGGCGGGCAGCCCGCGGTCACCGCCCCGGCGCAGCAGCGCACGACGTCGGGTTCCGGAACGAGCGGCACCGGCACGAGCGGGAGCGGGTCGACCAGCGGGACCAGCGACGGCAGCACCGGGTCCGGCACGAGCGGGAGCTCGGCCGGTGGGTCCGCCACCTCCGGTACCTTCGCCGGCGACACGACCCAGACCCAGTACGGTCCGGTGCAGGTCCAGATCACCGTCGCGAACGGGAAGATCACCGACGTGACGGCGCTCCAGCTGACCGACCAGGGCGGTCGTTCGGTCCAGATCAGTCAGCAGGCGGCCCCGATCCTCCGCCAGGAGGCGCTGCAAGCGCAGTCCGCGCAGATCCAGTCGGTCAGCGGCGCGACCTTCACCAGCGAGGGCTACACCACGTCGCTCCAGTCCGCGATCGACAAGGCCGGACTCTGAGCGCCCGGACCTTCGAGACGATGGGCACCGTCGTCAGCCTCCGGGGAGCGACACCGGAGGCTGCCGACGAGGTCCGCACCGTCTTCGCCGGCTACGACCACCGGTACAGCCTGTACGACCCGGCGTCGGTGATGAGTCGCGTCGCCGCCGGCTCGCTCCGCCTGTCCGACACCCCGGCGCCGGTCCGCGACGTGTACGCGCTCGCGCTCGACTGGCGTGAACGGACCGGCGGCGCCTTCACCCCCCACCGGCCGGACGGCGTCGTCGACCTGTCCGGAGTCGTGAAGGCCCTGGCCATCCGCGATGCCGGAGCCGTCCTCGACGACGTCTCCGCCGACTGGATGATCAGCGCGGGAGGCGATGTGCTCGTCAGGGGTCGACACCGCGATGATGAACCGTGGAGCGTCGGGATCGTCGACCCGGTCCGCCGCGACACGGTCGTCGGCATCGTCCACCTCGACTCGCCCAGTCGTGCCGTGGCGACCTCGGGGATCGCCGAGCGCGGTGAACACATCTGGCGTCGCTCGACGCCGACGTTCGTGCAGGCGACGGTCATCGCCGACGACATCGTCACGGCGGACGTGCTCGCGACCGCGGTCGTCGCGGGCGACGGGGACGACCTCCGCAGGCTCACGAACGAGGCGGGGGTCGATGTGCTCGCGTTCGCGGCCGACGGGATGGTGTGGGCGACGCCGGGTGCCAGGGCGCACGTCCGAGTCGTCGCGTGATGCGGCGTTCCCTGCGTCTCCGGATTTCCTCACGGTCGTCGCGCCGGGCGACAGCGCACCGCACGATCTCACCCGCTCGGGGTGGCCCCTGCCGACCGGTGATCGCCGAACATCGCCGAAGGGCCACGCGCACCGGGTGCGGGCTCCGCGACCGAGGAGGACAGCGATGCCCAAGGACAAGCCGAACATCCTGGTGATCTGGGGCGACGACATCGGGATCACGAACCTGAGCGCGTACAGCGACGGGCTGATGGGGTACCGGACGCCGAACATCGACCGGATCGCGGACGAGGGGATGCGGTTCACGGACTCCTACGGCGAGCAGAGCTGCACCGCCGGCCGATCGTCGTTCATCACCGGGCAGAGCGTGTTCCGCACCGGGCTGAGCAAGGTGGGGATGCCCGGCGCCGACCTCGGTCTGCGTGCCGAGGACCCGACGATCGCGGAGGTGCTGCAGCCACACGGCTACGCCACGGGGCAGTTCGGCAAGAACCACCTCGGCGACAAGAACGAGTTCCTGCCGACGGCCCACGGGTTCGACGAGTTCTACGGCAACCTGTACCACCTCAACGCGGAGGAGGAACCGGAGTCGGCGAACTGGCCGTCCGTCGAGGAGTTCCCGGCGTTCAACGACCGCGCCCGTCCGCGTGGGGTGATCCACTCGTGGGCGACCGACGAGGACGACGACACGGTCGACGGCCGCTACGGCCGCCGGGGCAAGCAGCGGGTCGAGGACACGGGGCCGCTGACGAAGAAGCGCATGGAGACCATCGACGAGGAGTTCGCCGAGGCCGCGATGGACTTCATCGGACGGCAGGCGGAGTCCGACACCCCGTTCTTCGTCTGGATGAACACCACGCACATGCACTTCCGCACGCACCCGAAGCCGGAGAGCATCGGGCAGGCGGGCCGGTGGCAGTCGACCTACCACGACACGATGATCGACCACGACCGCGTGGTCGGGTCGCTCCTGGACCAACTCGACGAGCTCGGGATCGCGGACGACACCATCGTGATCTACTCCACGGACAACGGGCCGCACATGAACACGTGGCCCGACGCCGGGATGACCCCGTTCCGCAGCGAGAAGAACACGAACTGGGAGGGGGCGTTCCGCGTCCCGCAGATGATCCGGTGGCCGGGGCACATCGAAGCCGGGTCGGTCTCGAACGCGATCATCCAGCACCACGACTGGTTCCCCACGTTCCTCAGCGCGGTCGGGGACTCCACGACGGTCGACGAGCTCAAGAAGGGCAAGACGATCGGCGACCGCACGTACAAGGTGCACATCGACGGGTACGACTTCCTGCCCTACCTGACCGGCGCGGTCGAGAAGGGGCCCCGGCCCGGACTGGTCTACTTCTCCGACGACGGTGACGTCCTCGCCCTCCGGTTCGACAACTGGAAGGCGGTGTTCATGGAGCAGCGGATCAACGGAACGCTGCAGGTCTGGTTCGACCCCTTCGTCACGCTCCGGGTGCCGAAGCTCTACAACCTCCGGACCGACCCGTTCGAACGCGCCGACATCACGTCGAACACCTACTTCGACTGGCTGTTCGAGAACGACTACCTGCTGCTCGCCGCGACGGCCCTGGTCACCGGGTTCCTCGACACGTTCGAGGAGTTCCCGCCCCGGCAGCGTGCGGCGACGTTCAGCATCGACCAGGCCGTCGACTAGTTGCAGTCCTTCCTCGCGGGCGGGGACTGAGCATGCCGGACGGGGCACGGTCCTCGACGGCGATCCGCACGACCACGGTGCGGATCGCCGCCGGCACGTTCACGATGGGGTCCGACGCCCACTACCCGGAGGAGGCCCCTGCTCGCCAGGTCACGGTCAACGCCTTCGCGATCGCCCCGGAACCGGTGACGAACCGGGAGTACGCGGCGTTCGTCCGCGAGACCGGCTACCGCACGGTGGCGGAGCGACCCCTCGATCCCGCGCTGTACCCGGGCGCTCCGCCGGAGAACCTCCACGCCGGCTCGATGGTGTTCACCGGGACGAGCGGGCCGGTCGACCTCCGGCACCTCAGCCAGTGGTGGGCGTGGACGCCCGGCGCGAACTGGCGCCGCCCGTTCGGCCCTGGTTCGACCATCGCGGACCGCGCCGACCACCCGGTCGTGCACGTGGCGTTCGAGGACGCCGACGCGTACGCACAGTGGGCCGGGACCAGGCTGCCGACCGAGGCGGAATGGGAGTACGCGGCGCGCGGCGGCCTCGACGCGGCGGAGTTCACCTGGGGCGACGAACCGGAGCAGCCGGGCCGACCGCGCGCCAACTACTGGCACGGTGCGTTCCCCTGGCGTGCGGAGCGGGGGTACGGGCGCACGACACCGGTCGGGTCGTTCCCGCCAAACGGGTACGGCCTGCACGACACCGCGGGGAACGTCTGGGAGTGGACCACCGACCGGTACGTCGAGCACACGGACGCCGGCGCGACGGCGCACGACTGCTGCGTGCCGGAGAACGACTCCGGTGCAGCGGTGGAGCGGCGAGTGGTCAAGGGCGGGTCGTTCCTCTGCGCGGACAGCTACTGCCGGCGCTACCGTCCGGCCGCCCGCCGTGGGCAGGAGATCGACAGCGGGATGAGCCACATCGGCTTCCGCGTCGCAGCCGGGTGAGGCCGGAGGGCGGCGTCGCCGCGGATCTCGTCCGATGCGGATGAGGCAGCGACGGCTCGGAGCCGCGAGGCTGCTGCGCATGAGAGAGCTCCCTTCCTGGCGCGACGGGCTGGCCCGCGACGCCGTCCTGCAGTACGTCGCCGACGTCACCGGCGGCCCCGACCCGCTCGCTCCGGCGAAGCGGGTCGCCGTGTTCGACAACGACGGCACCCTGTGGACCGAGAAGCCGGTCCCGACACAGTTGCAGTGGCTCGTCGCGCAGTGGGCCGAGGCCGCTCGGACCGATCCGTCGCTCGCCACGACGCAGCCCTACGCTGCTGCGGCGGCCGGCGACCTCGCCTGGATCGGGGGAGCGATCGACCGCCACACGGCCGGTGACGACAGCGACCTCGGCCTGCTGTTCGCCGCGGTGACCCGTGTCACCGCCGGCGTCAGCGTCGAGCGCTACGCCGAGATGGTGGCGGAGTTCTACGCGTCGAACACCCACCCGTCGCTCGGCGTGCCCTACCCGGAGACCGTGTACCAGCCCATGGTCGAACTCGTCGACCTCCTGCACCGGAACGACTTCGCCTGCTACGTCGTGTCCGCGGGGGAGCGGGACTTCATGCGCTCGACGATCTTCGACGCCTTCGGCATCCAGCCCGAGCGCGTCGTCGGCACCGCGTTCGGCCTGGAGTACGTGGACGGCGAGGTCCGGTACGGCAACGCGCTGGCGTTCTTCGACGACGGCCCCGAGAAGCCTGTGCGCATCTGGTCGCGCATCGGCCAGCGGCCGGCGATCGCGGTCGGGAACTCGGACGGCGACCGCGAGATGCTCGAGTACGCACGGCCCGGCCGGTCCGGCCTGCGACTGACGATCCACCACGACGACGACACCGGACGCGGTGACGTGCCCTACGACAAGGGCGCGGAGCGGCTCCTCGGCGAGGCGGCCGCGCGGGACGTCGTCGTCGTGAGCGTGCGGGACGACTGGGCCCGGGTGTTCCCCGAGGCGTGACTGCGCCAGCGTCCTCAGATCTTGATCGGGAACATCGCGAGCAGGACGATCCCGGTGACGGCGCCCGCGAGCGCGGTGAGGAAGAGCGTCGTCCGAGCCCATCCGCGGAGCTCCCGTTGCGAGAGGGCAGCCAGGAAGAGGACCAGCGCGAACAGCACCGTCAACAGCGAGTAGTCGTCGCCGCGCTGGTTCGCCTCGAGGGCGGAGTCGAACCGGGCGTCGGCGCGCTCCGACAGGGCCTCGGCTCGCTCGGTCCCCGCCGGCTCGTAGGACGGGACGGCGAAGGGTCCTGTGGCGGCGCGCCCGTCGGCCTCCCACGCGGCGAAGGCCTGTCGGAGCTCCGGGGTGAAGCGATCCTGCACGTAGGAGCGGAGCTGATCGTCGCCCTTCGCGTCGGCGAGGACCCACTGCACCCAGATCGTCAGGTCCCACTGCCGGGCGTCACGGGCCTCCGACGAGGCGTCCGCCGCCTGCACTCTCGCGCTCGACGCCTGACTGAACGCGATCGACATCTCGCCGCCCCACTTCGACGACTCGAAGCCGCACCATGCGGTGAGCACAGCCGTCACCGAGAGGAGGATCACCGTGAGCAGCTCACGGCCGCCCGCCCGGCGATGACCGCTGTCCTGGTCCTGGTCGCTCATCGCCCCACTGTCGCCGGGCGCGGACCGGTGTTCATCGCCCGGAGCGGGTGAACCGGCTTCGGCGTCGACGGGGGACGATCGCGCCATGTCCGAACTCATCATCATCGCGTTCGACGACGAAGCGCGTGCCCTCGCCGCCTACGAGCAGGTGCAGCTCCTGCAGGACCGCACGCTCGTGGAACTCGGGGGGATCGCGCTCGTCCGGGTCGACGAGCGCGGGCACCTGCACGTCGAGACCCCCGGCCGGTCCGCCGAGCTCGGGGTCCGCGCCGCGTCGAGCGCGGTCTTCGGCACCGTGCTCGGTGCGCTGTTCCTGATGCCGTTCCTCGGGCTCGCGGTGGGCGGGGTGATCGGGGCGCTGTTCGCCGGACTCGACCGCACGACGATCGACGCCGGGTTCCGTGAACGGGTCGCCGCGGTCCTTGCACCGGGGCGCTCGGCGGTGGTCGCGTACGCCACGGCCGTGCGCGACCAGGACTTCCGGCAGGCGCTCGACGCGTTCGGCGGCACGGTCGTGCAGACGACGCTCACGCCCGACGACGAGCGCGCCATCGCCCACGAGCTCACCGAACTGCGCTGACGGCCGTCAGCCCTTGCGTCCACCCCGCGGCGCTGGGTACCGTCACGGCCATGACCGATCCACGCGACGACGACGACCTCGCCGACTTCCGCGAGGCACAGGACACCGACCACGAACCGGAGCCCGTGGTCCACGACCCGGACGACGTGCCGGTCGTGGACGACGGCGATCACGAGCTGCTGCCGGACGACGACCGTCCGGTCCCGCTCGACGCCGACGACGACGTCAGCGCCGACGAGGCCTGACTGCTCGACACCCGTCGAGCAGGTCCGTCACCGGGTGAGTCCGACCACCAGGTCCTGCACCACCCGTGCCGCGCGTGCTGCGGCACCGTCCAGGTGCTCGCGGAACTCGTCGCCGTCCGGGGCGCACAGGTCGCTGATGGCGCGCACGGAGACGAACGGCATGTCGTGCACGTGCGCGAACTGCGCGATCGCCGCCGACTCCATGTCCACCGCGGCCACGGCGGGGAACGCGTCCCGGAGCAGCCGCGCTCGCCCCTCGGTCACGAAGACCTCGCTCGATCCGATCGTGGCGGACCGCAGGCGGTACCCGGCGCCGGATCCGAGGGCGAGGTCGACCAGGCGCGCGTCGGGCGCGTAGCCCGTCGGCATGCCCGGCACCTGGCCGAGGGCGTAGCCGAACGTCGTCGCGTCCGCGTTGAGGTTCACGTACCGGTCGCCGACCAGGACGTCGCCGATCTCGATGCCGTGCATGAGCCCGCCTGCCGTCCCGACGTTGATGACGGGTACCCCTTGGCCGAAGTCGTGGAAGCAGTGCGCGACGGCGGCCGTGGCGTTCGTGAAGCCGATGCCGCTGCGGCGGACCGCGACCGTTCCGCCGCCGACGTCGAGGAGGTGGTGCGGGTCGTGTCCGCCCACCGGACCGTCGAGCGCCGGGACGCCGCCGAACAGGTCGGCGAACGCCGCGACCTCTTCGCTCATGGCGGCGATGACGACCGCGATCGGAGGGTGTTGGGGCTGCACCGATCGATCCTCGCACGTCGGCGGTGCACGGCGTACCGTCTGCGGCACGGTGCCCGTCCCCGACGACGGGCGCCTCGGACACGGACGACCTGGAGGACCACATGAACTCGCGAACCACCACCGCTTCGGTCACCGCGAAGACCCTGCTCCGCGTCGCACTGGGCGCCGTGCTCGTCTCGCACGGCTCCCAGAAGCTCTTCGGCGCGTTCGGTGGCGGCGGCATCGAGGGCACCGCACAGGGCATGCACGCGATGGGCTTCCGTCCCGCTCGCCGGAACGCCGTCCTCGCGGGTATCGGCGAGGCAGGCTCGGGCGCCGCGCTGGCCCTCGGCCTGGCCACGCCGATCGCCGGGGCGGGTGCGGCGACGACCATGGGGGTCGCCTCGAGCGTGCACACCCCGAACGGGTTCTTCAACGCGGACGGCGGCCTCGAGCTGCCGGCCTTCCTCGGGTTCTCCGCTGCGATGTTCGCGCTCGGTGGCCCCGGTCCGGTGTCGCTCGACCACGCCACGCGGCACGTGTTCGACCGGCCGTGGCTGCGGGTCGTCGCCCTGGCAGCGGTCCCGGTCGCGATCGCGGTCCAGGTGTCGCAGCGGCGGAAGGCGCTCGCCTCCGACGCGGCCGCCCCCGCGGACGCCACACCCGCAGACGCGTAACGGCGCCACGCCCGCGGACGCCACCCCGAAGACGCGCAAC
>NZ_MJGN01000010.1:54202-144052 GCF_001865065.1 Curtobacterium sp. MCBA15_008
ACGGCGCCACGCCCGCGGCCGACGGAGCGGTCACGCGCACGGCACGGCTCAGACCGGCGTCGACCCGTCCAACCGCGCCTCTTCGGCGTCGTACCCCGCGCGCACCTGCCGCAGCACCAGGTCGTCGATCTCGTCGGCGTCCCGCAGCCGCAGCAGCGTGGCGGCCTTGTGCTGGACGAGCGCGAGTTCGAGGGCGACCGCGTTGTCGTGCCGCTGCAGGGCCGGATGGTCGTCGTCGTCCTCCTCGCGGGCCTGGATGACGTCGAGGTGCGCCTCGTAGTCCTTCCGCACCCGCTCGACGGTGGCCCGGTCGGCGCCGGTCGACCGCGCCAGCCGGGGGAGGGCGTCGAGCGCCTCCTGGATCGCGGTCCGTTCGGCGTACCGCCGTTCTTCTCCGACGGACTCGTCCTCGGGCAGCGCGGCGTACCGCAGCACGGCCGGCAGCACGAGCGCCTGGCCGACGATCGTCACCACGACGACGCCGGCGGTGACGAAGACGATCAGGTCGCGGTCTG
The DNA here is from genome assembly GCF_001865065.1 of Curtobacterium sp. MCBA15_008. Taxonomy (GTDB): domain Bacteria; phylum Actinomycetota; class Actinomycetes; order Actinomycetales; family Microbacteriaceae; genus Curtobacterium. The sequence continues at coordinate 54,718 of NZ_MJGN01000010.1, forward strand.
GGAACGCCGCGCCGGACTCCAGCGTGCGCGGCACGGCGACCGCCATCGCGAGCGACACCGCTCCGCGGAACCCGGCGAATCCGCTCACGAGCCGGTCGCGGTGGCCCTCCCGCGGGGCACCACCGGTCCGCCGGGTGACGACCCAGATCGTGCCCCCGGCGGCGTTCAGGAACGCGAACCGCACGAGCACGAGCGCGACGGCCACCGCGGCGATGATCCCGGTGGCGCGCACGAGTTCGGACGTGTCGAGGGCACGCGCCGCGACCATCGCCTCGATGCCGACGAGCACGAACAGGGACCCGTTCAGCAGGAACGTCAGGAAGGACCAGAACGCGCGGACCTGCTGCCGGGTCTCGGCACGGTCGAGCTTCGGCGCGACCTGGCTCACCACGATCCCGGCGGCGACGACCGCGAGCACCCCGGAGGCGCCGATGGCCTCGGCGGCGAGGAACGCGGCGAACGGCACGAGCAGGGTCACCATGTTCTCGAGCACCACGGTGTCGACCCGACGGAGGACGAGCGTGCCGAGCCACGCCGCCGCGAGCCCGGCCGCGACCCCGCCGAGGTAGGACAGCACGAGCATGCCGGACACGCCCCAGAAGGTGAGTTCCTGCGTGCCGACGGTCACCGCGACGGCGATGCCGTAGACGACGAGCGTGGTGCCGTCGTTGACCAGGCTCTCGGCACGCAACACGGTGACGTTCCGCCGCGGGAGCATCTTGGTGAGCACGCCGACGGCGGTCGCGTCGGTCGGCGCCACCGCGGCACCGAGCACCCAGGCCGGACCCCACGGCAGTCCGAGCAGGTGGAGCAGCACCGCTACCGCACCGGCGGTCACCACGACGAGCAGCGTCCCCATCAGGACGATGCCGCGCAGGTTCTTGCGGATCTCCCGCAGCGACGTCGTCAGGCTCTCCCAGTAGAGCAGCGCCGGCAGGAACAGCAGCAGGACGGCGTCGGCGGGCAGCTGCACGTGCGTGAACTGCGGCACGAGCGCCAGTCCGGCCCCGAACACCAGGAGCAGCACCGGCGGCGCGACCCGGATGCGGTCGGCGATCCCCGCCGTCACCGCGATGGCGAGGCCGAGTACGACCACCAGTTCAGGTCCCAGCACACGCACTCCTCGTTCGACCGACACTCCAGTCAACGCGCCGTGCGCTGTGCGCGCCCACCCGGTCGCGTCCTGCGGACCGGAAAGGGGCCGGAGACGCTCCCGACGGCGGCCTGGAGGCGCGGGGCGGGCCGGCACCGCGCCTCCCGGCCGTCCCCTGGTCGCTCCGGGCCGCGGGGCGGCGCGCCGGGTCAGATCCGCCGATCCGTCAGCGGGAGCTCGGGCGCACCGTCGACCTCGACGGTGACGCGTTCGCCCCAGAACGCGACCAGGTCGCGGACCGCGGCCACCGCCGGGACCGGCGCGGGGTAGGACCACGCGACGTCCTCGACCGACCCGTCCGACCGGCGAACGCCCCAGTAGTCGGTCGCGTGCCCCTTGTACGGGCACTCGCTGACGGTGTCGGTCGCGACGAGCGCGTCGAACCGGACGTCGGCGCGCGGGACGTACCAGCGTGTCGGCAGCCCGGTCTCGTACACCGCGACCGGTGCCGTCGTGTCGGCGAGGACCCGGTCGCCGTCGCGGACGACGACGTGGCGGCTGCTCGGCAACGCGTCCACGCGGTTGTGCGGGTCGCGGGGGTGCGTGATGACGCGTTCGTCCTCCTCGTACCAGGCGTCGAGCACCCCCGGTGTCCAGGTGACGCCGAGGTGCCCGTCGAGACCGTCGTCGTCCCACGCCCACGCGACGTGCGGGACCACGCGGTCCGGCAGCACCAGGTGGTACCAGTGCCGGGCGGGGCGTACCGGGCGCCAGGAGCGGCCGGGCGGGGGAGCGTCGTCGGCGATCCGGAGCAGGTCGGTCCGGACGTCGTCGACGGGGATCCCGTACTCGGGGACCTTGTGGCCGGCCTCCCAGACGAGGATCGGCGCCCGCGTGTCGACGACGGTGACCTCGCCGGCGACGGCGCGCACCCAGCGCGTGCTGGGCTCCCAGGTCAGGTGGTCGGGGAGTGGCGGGTGGCGGCGGCGGAGGGTGGGGGACTCGACGGGGTGTGACACGCCGGTGATCCTGCTCCTCGTCCGCCGATCGCGCCGTTCTTGACGTCCCGTGACGAACTGCTTCGTCGCGTTACACGAGCACTCGTCATCGTCGGTGGAGCGTGTTTGCATCGCTGCACTGACGAGGGAGTGTTCATGACACACGTCGACCGGATCGCCCGCGCGGCAACCGAGCCGCTGCGGATCGCGGTGTTCTCACACGGGACCGAGGCCCCGCCGGCCAGCCGCGCCTACCGCGACGAGCTCGAGCTGTTCGCCGCCGCGGAGGGCCTCGGCTACGACGGTGCCTGGGTCCGGCAGTTCCACCTCCGGCACGACGAGGCCCCGGCCCACGGCGGGCTGCCGTCACCGTTCGTCTTCTTCGCGGCCCTGGCCGAGCGGACGACCACGCTCCGGCTCGGCGTCGGCGCGGTGACCCTGCCGCACGAGGACCCGGTGCGCGTCGCCGAGGACGCCGCCGTGCTCGACGCGTTGAGCGACGGCCGGGTCGAGCTCGGCGTGGCCAACGGCGGGAGTCCGGAGACGCTCGACGTCTTCGCGCCGGCACTCGCCCGGGCCGACCACGACACGCGTCGCTCGGCGTTCGACGAGCAGCTCGCACGACTGCTCGGGGCGCTCCGCGGCGAGACACTCGGCACCGGTGCCGCACGGCTCAACCCGGACGGCAGTGCACTGCTCGACCGCATCTGGGACGCCACGCTCACCGCGGAGAGCGCGGCGATCGCCGCGGCCCGCGGGCACGGTGTGCTCATCGGCACCACGCAGACCGTTCCGGCCGAGGTCACCGCGGCCGCGTACTTCGACGCGCTGCCGGACGGTGCGGCGCCACGGGTCGCACTGTCGACCGCGATCTACCCGGGGCGGGACCGGGACACCGCACTGCGTGAAGCACGCGACGGCATCGAGGCGAAGTACGCCTGGGGGCAGTCCTTCCTGCCGCCCGCGACGACGCTCGCCGAGAAGGCCGCCTCGCTGCAGTTGCACTACGGCACCGCCGAGGACATCGCCGCGTCGATCGCGGCGGCACCGTCGACCCGGTTCGCGACGCAGCTCAACGTGCAGGTCGAGCACGGCTACCCGGACTACGGGCGACGGCGCGACGCGTTGGCGCTGTTCGCCGAGGACGTGGCACCGCTGATCGGGGCGACCGTGGTGTCCGCAGTGTCCGCAGTGTCCGCGGTGTCCGGGCTGTCGGCGGTGTCCGCATGACCCGCGACGGTGGCCTCGTCCTCGGGGGCATGGTCTTCTACCCCGGCGGCGAGCACGTGACGAGCTGGCGGCTCCCCGGCAGCGAACCGGACGCGTACCTCGACGTGGAGTACTACGCCCGGTTCGCGCAGACGCTCGAGCGCGGTGGGTTCGCCACGCTCTTCATCGCCGACGAGCTGTACGTGTGGGACCGGTTCGAGTCCGGCATCGACCACGTCGTGAACATCCGTACCGAACCCTTCACGTTGCTCGGCGCACTGTCGCAGCGGACCGAGCACATCGGGCTCGCCGCGACGGTTTCGACGACCTACAACGAGCCATACCACGTCGCCCGCAAGCTCGCCTCGATCGACCACCTCAGCGAGGGCCGAGCCGCGTGGAACCTCGTCACGAGCGCCTCCGACGAGGAGGCCTGGAACTTCGGTCGCGACGCCAACCTCGACCACGCCGTCCGGTACCGCCGTGGCGCCGAGTTCGTCGACGTCGTGCAGGGCCTCTGGGACAGCTGGGACGACGACGCCTTCCTGTACGACCAGCAGTCCGGGTACTTCGCCAAGCGTGAGGGACTGCACGTCCTCGACCACCGAGGCGAGTTCTTTCGGGTGCGCGGGCCGCTCAACATCGCCCGGCCGCCGCAGGCCCACCCCGTGCTGTTCCAAGCCGGCGCATCCGAGGCCGGACGCGCCCTCGCCGGGGCGAAGGCCGAGGGGGTGTTCACGCTCTGGCAGGACGGCCTCGCCGAGGCGCAGACGCTCTACGCCGACTACAAGCGCCGCGCCGTGGAGCACGGTCGTGACCCGTCGTCGATCCTCGTCCTGCCCGCGGTCTCGCCGGTGATCGGCGACACCGAGGCCGACGCGCTGCGGCAGCTCGACGAGATCGAGGAGCTGACACCGGACCGCGTCTCGCTCGACCTGCTGTCCCACTACTTGCAGACCGACCTGTCCGACCGGCCGCTCGACGCCCCGTTCGAGCACGTCTTCGACGAGACGGCGATCAACCAATCGAAGTCCGTCCACGAGTCGATCCGCCGCATCGCCGCCGAGGCCACGACGTTGCGCGAGGTCTACCGGACGATCCTGCGCCGTCGCTTCCTGCCGGGCACGCCCGAGCAGATCGCCGACCACCTGACCGAGCGGTACGAGCAGGACGCCGCCGACGGCTTCATGCTGGCGTTCTCGTCGATCCCGGTGAGCGTCGACCGGTTCGTCGACCAGGTCGTGCCCGAGCTCGAGCGACGCGGCGTGTACGACCGCGAGTACCGCGGGACGACGCTGCGCGAGCATCTCGGGCTCGACCGACCGACGAGCCGGCTCGCCGACACCGTGGCGACGGAGGTGTCCGCATGAGCGACCGCATCCTGCTCGGCGCCTTCGCCTTCCACCCCGGCGGCGCGCACGTCACGGGCTGGCGGCACCCGTCGTCCCGTCCCGCGGAGCACGTCACCATCGGGCACCACCGGCACATCGCGCAGGCCGCCGAGCGCGGGTTCTTCGACACCCTGTTCCTCGCCGACGGCCTGTACTTCTGGGACCGCTACCCGTCCGGTGTCGACCACTACGGCGCACTGCGGCCGGAGCCGTTCACGCTCCTCGCCGCGCTGTCCCAGGTGACGTCACGGATCGGCCTGGCCGCCACCGTCTCGACGACCTACAACGAGCCGTACCACGTGGCCCGCACGATCGCCTCGCTCGACCACCTCAGCCGGGGGCGTGCGGCGTGGAACCTCGTCACGAGCCGGTACGACGAGGAGGCGCGCAACTTCGGCGGCGACAGCCACATCGACCACGCGCGTCGGTACGAACGCGGGCGTGAGTTCGTCGACGTGGTGAACGGTCTGCTCGACAGCTGGGACGACGATGCCATCCGTGCCGACGCGGCCTCGGGGGTCTTCGCCGACCGTGCCGGCCTGCACCGTCTCGACCACGAGGGCGAGTTCTTCCGGGTGCGCGGGCCGCTCAACATCGCCCGTCCGCCCCAGGGCCACCCGCTGTTGTTCCAGGCCGGCGGCTCGGAGTCCGGACTCGAACTCGCCGCGGACACCGCCGACGCGGTCTTCACCCGCGGGGGATCCGCGAGCGAGGTGCGCCGGTTCGTCGACGACCTCCGCGCCCGAGCGGTCCGGCACGGCCGGGCCGCCGACGCGGTGAAGATCATGCCGTCGGTGATGCCGGTCGTGGGGGAGACCGCTGCCGACGCCCGTGCCGAAGCAGACGCGATCCTGGCCCGCACGCCGGACGCCCTGATCCTCGAGGACGTTTCCCACCAGATCGGGCAGGACCTCTCCGGGCGCGACGTCGACGTGCCGTTCGACTACGCCGAGGAGTTCGACACGTCGAACGAGACGCGATCGCCGAAGCCCGCGGTCGAGCGCCTCATCGCGGACGGCCCCGCCACACCGCGGGACGTCTACTCGTGGTCCTACCGGCGGCAGCTGCTGACCGGCACCGGTCCGCAGATCGCAGACCGGCTCGAGGAACTCAGCGACGACGGCGGTGCGGACGGCTTCATCGTGCAGTTCCCGTACCTGCCCGGCGGCATCGACCGCTTCGTCGACCACGTGGTCCCGGAACTGCAGCGCCGTGGCCGGACCGCGACGACGTACGACGACCTCACCCTGCGCGAACGGTTCGGCCACGCTCGCGTGCCCGACCGCGCGCACCGCTGACCGAAGCCCACCCGCCTCCCTCACCCACAGGAGTCCACCGTGACCGTCGACCTCACGTCGCGACGGCGTCGCCTCAAGCGTCTCGCCCTCGCCGCCACCGCAGCCGCCCTCGCCCTCACACTCGCCGCCTGCTCTTCCGGCGGGACCGCGTCCCCCGCGAAGGGTTCCTCCGACGCCGGCGTCTACACGCTCGGGCTGCAGGAGCCCGACAGCACCATCAACCCGCTTACCACCTCCGACTACAACGCGATGTTCCTCGTCGGGCTCGCATCCGAGGGACTCCTCAGCCAAGACGCGAAGGGCAAGCTCGAGGGCCGGCTCGCCGACTCGTGGAAGGCCTCGTCCGACGGCCGCAGCTGGACCGTGACGCTCCGCGACGGCCTCGAGTTCTCCGACGGCTCCCCGCTGACGAGCAAGGACGTCGTCGCGACGTTCGACTCGATCATCGCTGAGGACAGTCAGTCGCCCGGCAGGTCGAGCTTCGACGGGATCCTGCAGGCGGTCGCCGCCGACGGGGACTCGTCCGTCACCTTCAGTCTCGCGAAGCCGTACGCCGACTTCCCGTACCTGCTCACGGGATCGAACACGACGATCCAACCCGCCGGGTTCTCAGCCGCCACCAACTGGGCGAAGCAGCCCGTCGGCGCCGGCCAGTTCGTCCTCACGAAGTACTCCGCCGGTCAGGGCGTGACCTTCCGGAAGAACCCGAAGTACTGGGACGCGAAGGACGTCGACCTGTCGCAGGTCGACGTGAAGTTCTTCGCCGACGACCAGGCGCAGCTCCTGGCGTTCCAGAGCGGTGAGATCGACCAGATCGCGTCGAGCCCCACGGTCACCTCCACCTTGAAGGGCTCCGACCACAAGGAGACCGAGCCCTACTACAACAAGTTCGACGGCATCTTCCTCGACGTCACGAAGGCGCCCTTCGACGACGCGAAGGTGCGGGAGGCGTTCGCCCTGGCACTCGACCGGAAGGAGATCGTCGCGACGGTCTACGGCGGCGACGCCGCGGTCGGCAACGACACGACGTTCTTCCCCGGCTCGGCGATCCAGCCGAAGGGCCTCGAGCAGCGCGAGCAGGACGTGGCGAAGGTGAAGGACTTGCTCGGCGGGAAGAAGGTCTCCTTCACGATCACCACGCTCGACTCCGAGAAGACGCTCGCGCAGGTCGTGCAGCAGCAGCTCGAGGCGGTCGGCGGCTTCACGGTGACGCTGAAGGTGCTCACGAGCGCCCAGTACTACGCCGACGGCGCCGACACCCCGTGGCTCAACGCCCCGGTGACGATCACCAACTGGGCGCAGCGGCTGCCGGCGCAGTACATCGACCTGATCTACCGCGACGGCGCCGTGTGGAACGCGTCGAAGTACTCGAGCCCGGAACTCGAGGACCTCGCCGACCAGTACGAGTCGACCACGTCGCAGTCGGAGCGACAGGACCTCGCGGACCGGATCGCGACGATCGAGTGGACGGACCTGCCGGTGATCGTGCCCGCCTTCGCGTCGAGCAAGATCGTCCTGCAGCAGCGGGTCACGGGCACGTTCCGGTCCGGCCAGGACTTCCCGGGCGGCTTCGACTTCCGGGGCATCGGGGTCACCGCGTCATGAGCACCGCGCGCCGTCGTCTGCTGGCCCTCGCCGGGCAGCGGGTCGTCCAGATCCCGCTCGTCCTGGTCGTGGTCTCGATCACCACGTTCTGGCTCGTCCAGGTCGTCCCCGGTGACCCGGGTCGGAACGCCCTCGGCCAGTACGCGACGGCGGCGCAGGTGCGCGCCTGGAACGTCGACCACGGCGTCGACGGGTCGCTCGTCACCCGGTACCTGCACTGGATCGGCGGCTTCGTGACGGGGGACTGGGGCACGAGCTTCGTCTTCTCCGAACCGGTCCGCGACCTCGTGCTCGGACGGCTCGGGAACTCGCTCCTGCTCGGCGCCTACGCGTTCGTGATCATGGTGCCGGTCGCGATCGCACTCGGGGCGCTGCAGGCCTACCGGCAGGGCCGGCGCTCCGACCGAGCGATCACGGTGGGGCTCCTCACCGTCTCGGCGGTCCCGGAGTTCGTCGTCGGCATCGTGCTGCTCCTGGTCTTCGCCGTCTGGCTGCGGATCGTGCCGGTGCAGGCGTCGGGCGCGCTCGACGCCGGCTTCGGGGAGCGGCTCCGCGTCCTGACGCTGCCGGCGGTGGTCCTCGCGCTGGCGTACCTCGCCGTCCTCACCCGGATGGTGCGCGCCGGCACGATCGAGACGATCCGGTCGCAGTTCCACCGGACCGCCGTGCTGAAGGGCCTGACGAACGGGCAGATCGTCCGACGGCACGTGATCCGGAACGCCCTCATCCCGACGTTCTCAGTGCTCGGCATCTACCTCGGCACCCTGCTCGGCGGCAGCGTCATCGTCGAGACGCTGTTCTCCTACCCGGGGCTCGGTGCGCTCCTCGTCACCGCGGCCGAGCGGAAGGACGCCCTGCTGTTGGAGAGCGGCGTGATGCTCGCCGGCGCGATGTCGCTCGGCGCGCTCCTGCTCACCGACCTGCTGTTCGTCGTGGTCGACCCCCGCATCCGCTTCGAACGGCGGGCCACCGCATGACCGCCGTCGTCCCCGGTGCCCTGGACACCGACACCCGCCCCGCCCCGGACGCCGTCGGGGCGCGCACCGTCCGCGCCGCTCGTCGCGGTCGGCGCGCGCTCCTCCGACGCCCGACCTTCCTCGTCTCGGTCGCGATCCTGCTGGGGTGGGTTGCCCTCGCGGTCGGCTGGCACGCGTTCGGCCTGCAGCCGTTCGCGAAGACGGGCGGGCTCCTCCAGCCGCCGAGCGGTGCGCACTGGTTCGGCACCGACTCGCTCGGACGCGACGTGTTCGCCCGGGTGGCGGCCGGATCGCGGCCGGCGCTCCTGATCGGTCCGTTCGGGGCCGCCCTCGCCACCGTGCTCGGCGGCACCCTCGGCCTCCTGGCCGGCTACCACCGCGGGTGGGTCGACACCGCGCTCATGCGGTTCTTCGACGTTCTCCTCGCCCTGCCGAGCCTCATCTTCCTGGTCGTGCTCGTCGGGGCATTCGGGGTGTCGACGCCGGCGCTGATCCTCATCGTCGGGGTGTTGTTCGCGCCCGGCATCGCCCGCATCGTCCGTGCGACGGTGCTCGTGGAGATGGGGAAGTCGTACGTGCAGGCGGCCCGGCTGCAGGGGGAGAGCGCGTTCCGGGCGATGCTGACCGAACTCCTGCCGAACGTGGTCGGGGTGTTCGTCATCCAGGCCGTCCTGAGTCTCGGTGCCGCGATCTTCATCACCGCGTCGCTCTCGTTCCTCGGACTCGGATCGCAACCACCTGCCGCCGACTGGGGCCTCGACATCAACGCGAACCGCGCGTACCTGCAGGCCGCCTGGTGGACCGTCGTGTTCCCCGGCGTGGCCGTCGCCTCGATCGTCGTCTCCGCGAACCTCATCGCGGACAACCTCAAGGAGGTCACCGGATGACCGAGCCACTGGTCCGGGTCGAGGGGCTCACCGTCGCGTACCGCGGCGTGCGCGTCGTCGACGGCGTCTCGTTCACGATCGAACCCGGCGGCTCGTACGGCCTCGTCGGCGAGTCCGGCTCCGGCAAGAGCACGGTCGCCGGGACGCTGACGGCGTCACTCGACCCGGACGCCACCGTCTCGGCGACGACGATCACGGTCGACGGATCGGACGTCGTCGCGCTCCGCCGCGAGGCCCTCCGGCGCTTCCGGCGGGACGTCGTCGCGGTCGTGCACCAGGAACCCGGTCTCGCGCTCAACCCGACGATGACGGTGGGACGGCAGGTCGCCGAGGTGCTCCGCGCCCGCGGTTCCGGACGCGCCGACGCCGAGGCCGCCACCGTGCAGGCGTTCACCCGGGTGGGGCTGCCGACACCGGAGACGGTCGGCGTCCGGTACCCGCACGAACTGTCCGGCGGGCAGCAGCAGCGCGTCGCCATCGCGATGGCGCTCGTCGCCCGGCCCCGTCTGCTCGTCCTCGACGAACCGACCACGGGACTCGACAGCACGGTCGAGGCGGGGATCATGGCGCTCATCGACGAGCTCCGGACCGAGCTCGGGTTCGCCACCCTCCTCATCAGCCACAACCTGCCGCTCGTCGCCGCGCACTGCGACCGCGTCGGTGTCCTCCGTCGGGGTGTCCTCGTCGAGGAGGGCTCCGCGACCCGGGTGCTCCTCGCTCCGAGCGATCCGTACACGGTGCAGCTCGTCGAGGCGCTGCCGGACATCACCGCCGGGAAGCCGGCTGCCCGGCCAGCCGCTGACGAAGCCGCCGCTGACGAACCCGCCGCACAGCGAGCCCCGGACGTCCTCGTCACGGTGCGTGGGCTGCGCAAGGAGTACGAGGGTCAGGCCGCCCTGGACGGTGTCGACCTCGACCTGCACCGCGGCGAGGTCCTCGGCGTCGTCGGCGAGTCCGGGTCCGGGAAGACGACGTTCGGCCGCGCCCTCGCAGGGCTCGTCGGGTACGACGGCACGATCGCCGTGGCCGGCGGCGCCGGCCACGGCGTCGGCCGCGACCCCCGGAGGACCCCGCCGGTCCAGGTCGTCTTCCAGAACGCGGACGCCTCCCTCAACCCGCGGCGCACGGTCCGTCAGGTGCTCGGCCGCGCGATCCGCCTGCTCCACGGTGCGGGCTCCGCCGAGGAGCTCGCCGCCCGGGTCGGGCTGGCCGCCGACGTCCTCGACCGCCGGCCCGCGCAGCTCTCCGGCGGGCAGAAGCAACGCGTCGCCATCGCGCGGGCCTTCGCAGGACCGGTCCCGCTCGTGGTCTGCGACGAGCCGACGTCCGCGCTCGACGTGTCGGTCCAGGCGCGGATCCTCGACCTCGTGCTCGACCTGCAGCGCACCACCGGCACGACGTGCGTGTTCATCTCGCACGACCTGGCGGTGGTTCGCCGGGTGGCCGACCGGATCGCGGTGTTCGAGGCCGGCCGCATCGTGGACCTCGCGCCCGCCGAGCGGGTCTTCGACGACGGCACCCACCCGAGGACGCGGGCGCTCGTCGAGGCGGCCTTCGACCTGCGCCGACGGGCCGGGCTGACGGGGAGGGTCGCGACGGCGTGACAGCGGCCTGGAGGCGCGGAGCGGTGCCGCCACGCGCCTCCGAGCCGTCAGCTGGTCACCCGCAACCGCACCCGCCCCCGCAACACGCAACGACGGCGGTTGCGCGCAGCGCTGGAGCACTGCGAGCAACCGCCGAGGTTGCGTTTTGCGGAACGGACAAGCCGGGCCTCAGTCGTGGAAGGTCTCGATGGACGCGCCGAGCGAGTTGAGGCGCTCCTGCAGCTGCTCGTAGCCGCGGGCGATGATGCCCACGTTGCGCAGGACGCTCTCGCCCTTCGCCGCGAGCATCGCGAGCAGGATGACGACCGCGGGCCGGAGGGCCGGCGGGCAGCTGACCTCGGCGCCGGAGAAGTGCGTCGGACCGGTCACGTCGAGCCGGTGCGGGTCGCGGAGCGTGACGCTCGCGCCGAGTCGGGTGAGGTCGAGCAGGTGGATCGCCCGGCCCTCGTAGACCCAGTCGTGCACGAGCGTGGTGCCCTCGGCCATCGCGGCGATGACGACGAAGAACGGCAGGTTGTCGATGTTCAGGCCCGGGAACGGCATCGCGTGGATCTTGTCGATCGGGGCGTGCAGTTCGGACGGGTGCACCGTGATGTCGACCAGGCGGGTGCGACGGTTGGCGGCGGGGTACTCCTCCGACACGTCGAAGCGCAGGCCCATCTCGGCGAGGGTCGCGAGCTCGATCTCGAGGAACTCGATCGGCGCGCGCGTGACCGTGAGCGTCGACGCGGTGACGATGCCCGCGGTCAGCAGGCTCATCGCCTCGACCGGGTCCTCGCTCGGCCAGTAGTCCACGACCTCGTCGATGCGGCTCTTGCCGGTGATGCGGAGGGTGGTCGTGCCGATGCCCTCGATGCGCACCCCGAGCAGCTCGAGGAAGAAGCAGAGGTCCTGCACCATGTAGTTGGGGCTGGCGTTCCGGATGATCGTCTCGCCGTCGCGGGCGGCCGCGGCGAGGATCGCGTTCTCGGTCACGGTGTCGCCGCGCTCGGTGAGGACGACGGACTTCGTCGGGACGGCGGTGTTCGCCACGCCGACCTCGTACCAGCCGGAGGTCGCCTCGACGTCGACGCCGAACGGGCGCAGGGCGATGAGGTGCGGCTCGACCGTGCGCGTGCCGAGGTCGCAGCCGCCGGCGTAGGGCAGACGGAAGGACTCGTACCGGCCGCTCAGCGGGCCGAGGAACATGAGGACGCTGCGGGTGCGTCGGGCGGCGTCGGCGTCGATGGCGTCGAGGCGGAGATCGGCGGGGGCGACGATCTCGAGGGTCTCGCCGTCCTCCGACCAGGTGACGGTCGCGCCGAGGCTGCGGAGCACGTCGATGATGCGGTCGACCTCGACGATCCGCGCGACCCGGTGCAGACGGGTGACGCCGCGGTTGAGGAGCGATGCGCAGAGGAGTGCCACGGCGGCGTTCTTGCTCGAGTTCACGGCGATGGAGCCGCTGAGCTTCCGGCCGCCCTGCACGCGGAGGTGCGCGCGCTGGGGTGCGCCGCCGATCGAGACGATCTGCTGGTCGAGGGCGTCGCTGATGCGGGTGAGCATCTCGAGCGACAGGTTCTGCCCGCCCTGCTCGATGCGGTTGATCGCGCTCTGGCTGGTGCCGACCCGTTCGGCGAGTTGCGCCTGGGTCATGCTGCGTCCCTTGCGGGCGCCACGGATGAGGGCCCCGACCTCGCGGAGGGGCGCCGTCGTCGCGGTGACGGCGGGACTGACGACGGTGGTGGTGTCGGACATGGGCGTCACGCTAACACGCTGGTGAGATAAAGCGGCAGCACGGAACGCCCGGTTCACGCGTTTTCCAGGTTGAATACGTCGTATCTGAGAATTCGGGGGACGCGAGGGGCCCGCGAGGGTCAGGACCGTGACAGGGTCCCGCGCACGATCGAGTCACCGGAGTGCGTCGGGTCGCCGTCGTCCGCCTCGGCCGACACGTCGACGACCGGGAAGGCCGCGGTGTCCATCGCCGCGGGCACCGTGAAGCGGCCGCGGTCGCCGTCGAGGAAACCGACGCTCACCAGGCCCTTGAGGTCGGCGCGCATCATCCAGACCTCGCGGAGCCCTCCGGCGTCCGGTTCGTCGCGGGCACCGCGCAGGTCGACGACGAGGGTGGTCCGGCCGTCGCGGTCGCGTTCGAGTTCGGCGGTTCCGCTGGAGCCCTTCCAGGACGGCAGGGCGTCGAGTTCGGCGCTGGCCAGGACGGTCTCGGAGCCGCCGCGGGGGAGTCCGGGCACCACGCCGGTGACGACGCCGATGCCGACGAGGACCGCCAGGACGCCGACGCCGGCGAGCACGGCGGCGAGGACGCGACGGCGGCTGCGCGGGCGGCGGCTGCGCGGGCTGCGGCGGTGGGGTGCGGTGTCTACGCGCGGCTCCGTCCCCGCCGCCGGACGCTGCGTGTCGACGGTGTCGAAGGTGTCGACCGTGTCGACCGTGTCGACGGTGTCGGCCGGCGCCCGCTCGGCGTCGGCGATCTCCGCCGCGATCCGGTCCCACACCCGCTCCGGCGGCGCGGTCAGTCCGACGTCCGCCGACGACCGGGTCACCGCCGCGACGCGTTGCAGCGCCGCGACCTCGTCTCGGCAGAGCTGGCAGGACGCCAGGTGCTCGGCGACGGCGTTGTCCGCCACCTCGTCGGAGACCGCGAGCATCGCCAGCGTCTCGTCGTCGACGTGCTTCATTCGATCACCTCCAAGCGTGTTCGGAGCCGAGCCAGACTTCGGTGGATGTGACTCTTGACGGTGCCGAGTGGCAGGTCGAGACGTTCGGCGATCTCACGATGGCTGAGGTCGTCGTAGAACGCCAGTCGCATGACGCGTCGCGGGACCTCGCCGAGCCGGTCGAGCTCCCCGGCGACGAGCGCCCGCTCGGCGATGTCGAACGTCGGTTCCGGCGCCGCCGTCGTCTCCTCGACGACGTCCGGGTCGGCCGCGCTGGCGTGTCGGCGGCGCTCGGTCAGGGCATCGGCGATGCAGTTCCGGGTGATGCCGACCAGCCACGCGCCGAGCGGGGCCCGGGACGGGTCGTAGCTGGCGCTCCGCTGCCAGGCCTTCACGAACACCTGCTGGGTGACGTCCTCGGCGGCGCTCGGGTCGGCCAGCGCCCGCAGTGCGAGCGAGTACACGAGCGATGACCACCTGTCGTACACCGCGCGGAGCGCGTGCTCGCTCCCGGCGCTGAACGCGTCGGAGAGTTCGCCGTCGTCCGGGAGGGTGGTCGTCACGTCGTCCTGTCGCTGCTGTGGTCCTCGTCGACCACACGCTGATGGTACGGCTCGGTCCGGCGTGTCGCCCATGGTCCCGGTCTCCTCACGCCGGGTCGGCGGTGATCACGAGGTTGCTCTCGTAGTGGCGGGTGGTCGTGTCGAACGCGCCGCCGCAGGTCACGAGCACCAGCTGACGCGGCCCGTGGTCGCGGAAGACCGAGGCCCAGGGCAGCCCCTGCTTCTCGAGCATGCTGACCGAGGTGATCCGCCACCGCGTCGCGGCGCCCGCAGCATCGGTGAGGGTCACTGTCGTGCCGTCGGGTACGTCCTGCAGGTGGGCGAACGGTCCGGTGCCGTAGCCGACCGCGTCGACGTGCGCCGCGATCACGACGGTGCCCTCGGGGGAGGACGGAGCAGCGCCGAGCCGGTACCAGCCGGCGACGGCCGGGTCCGGCGGCAACGCCATCGCGCCCGCGTCGTCGACACCCTCGGGCCGGACGGGGGCGGTGACCCCGGCCCAGTCCACGTCGATCCGTGTCGGGGCGGGGCGCTGCCGGACGGGCGGGAGCGTCGCCGCGGCCCGGGGCACCGCGGTGGAGAACGCCGACGGTGCCGGGGTCGGTGTCGCCGTCGGGGTGAGCGAGGGGTGCCCGCCGGGGGTGGGGGTCCCGGCCGGCGAGCACCCGGTCAGCACGGCGACGGCCGCCGCGGCGACGACGAGCGTCGTCGCGGCGGACCGCACCGTCCGGGGCGTGTTCAGCGCCCCGAGTCCGCACGCTCGGCGGACGCCGTCAGGTGGCGGCGACGGAGCACGACGGCGCCGACGGCCACCGCTGCGGCGATCGCGGCCGCGGCGATCCCGGCTGCACCACCCGCGAGCGGCGCGGTGTTCGTCGCGACGAGTCCGGCGTTGCCCGCCGGCACGCCGTTCGGGGTGCCACCCAGGCCCTCGATCGTCTGCGTGGCGAGGGCGAGGTTGCCGTCGTCGAGGCTGCCCCACGCGTAGACGACGGTGTCGGTGCCGGCCGTCACCGCGACGTCCGCCGGGCCGATCACCGGGTCGGTGGTGCCGGTCGCCGCGACCGAGGCCGAGACGGTGCCCGCCGGCAGCTCGAGCGCCTGCTCGTCCGGGTTCGCGAGGTTCGTGACTACGGCCTTGCCCCCGGCGAGGACGTCGACGGCCGGTGCGGCGGCGACGTGCCGGACGATCAGGCGGCCCTGACCGGCGGGGACCGCCGAGGTGTCGTTCGTGAACAGCGTGGCGGTCGGGGAGCCGTCCGTCTTGTCGTGGGCAACGGCGGTGTAGTTCGCCCCGCCGTCGAGCGTCACGTCGACCGGTCCGATGATCGGCTTCGACGCGTCCGCGGCGTCGGACGCCGTGATCGCGAGCTGGTGGGCACCGGCCGGAACCATCATCGGGCCGGCGAGCGAGCCGGGCTTGAAGTCGTCGAGGGCGCGCTTGCCGTCGAGGTACACGTCGACGGTGACGGCGGGCACGGCGTGCAGGACGGAGAGCGTCGCGTCGCCGGTGGCGGCGGTCGCAGCGGTCGCGGGCATCACGGCCGCAGCCGCAGCAAGCAGGACGCCGGCACTGAGGCCGGTGGCGAGGGTCTTGCGCATGGTTGGTCTCCTTCTCCCACGACGTCGTCGTCGACGTCGTACCCCCACTACCGGCCGGGGACCCCGATCGGATGCACCCCGACGCGACGGATTCCGGGCGCGGCACGACGTGCGGCCGCTAACGGCACCCGCCCGGCCGCCGATAGTCCTCCGTGCAGGCCCACGGACGGGCCGCATCCCGCCCCACGGACGGCGGCGGGACGATCGAGAACCAGGACGGGCCATGATCGTCGTCACACGACTCAACGGCAGCGGATTCGCTGTCAACCCGGACCTCGTGGAGCGCATCCAGGAGACGCCGGACACGACCCTCATCATGGTCGACGGCGCGAAGTACATCGTGCGCGAGTCCATGGCCGAGGTCATCGACCGGATCGCCGCGTACCGCGCCCGGATCGTCACCATGGCGTACGGCACCGACCTGCCGAACACGCGGAACGCCACCGGACCGCAGCCGACGCTCGCCGCGGTCGCACCGCTCCGCACGCAGGACGGGGGTCGCTGAGATGGACATCGCGACGATCATCGGGATCCTGTTGGCCTTCGGCGCCCTCTTCGGCATGGTGGAGATGGAGCACGTCGAGCTCGCCGGACTGTTCCTCCCCGCGCCGATGCTGCTCGTCTTCGGCGCCACCATCGGCTGCGGCATCGCGAGCACCACGCTGAGGGACGCGATCGCCAGCTTCAAGGCCGTGCCGAAGGCGTTCACCGGCAAGGTCACCCCGCCGCAGGCGGTCATCGACGACGTGGTCGGGCTCGCCGAGACGGCCCGTGCGAACGGGCTGCTCGCCCTCGAGCAGGAGGCCGACAAGCACGACGACCCGTTCATGAAGAAGGCGCTGCAGAACATCGCGGACGGCACCGACGGTGACGAGCTGCGGATCCTGCTCGAGGACGAGATCGAGTCGAACGCGGCACCGGTGCGGAGCGCGAGCGCGTTCTTCATGGGCCTCGGCGGGTTCGCCCCGACCGTCGGCATCATCGGCACCGTGGTGTCGCTGACCCACGTGCTCGCGAACCTCGGCAAGCCGGACGAGCTCGGGCCGCTCATCGCCAGCGCCTTCGTCGCGACGCTCTGGGGTCTCCTCACCGCGAACTTCATGTGGTTGCCGATCGGTGGCAAGCTCCGGAAGCTCGCGCAGCTCGAGGCCGACCGCCAGACGCTCCTGATGGAGGGGCTCCTCGCCGTGCAGGCCGGCAGCCAGCCGCGCCTCCTCGGTGAGCGCCTCACCGCGATGGTGCCGCCGTCCGCCCGCGGTGACGCGAAGGCCGGCAAGACCAAGGCCGGCAAGGGCGACGCCGGCGTCGACGACCAGCAGCTGGCGGCCTGACGATGAGCGCCAACCCCCGGGGCCGCGGTCGCGGTCGCGCGAAGAAGGGCCACGACGACGCCGAGCACCCCGACGAGCGGTGGATGGCGTCCTACATGGACATGATCACCGTGCTGATGTGCATGTTCCTCGTGCTCTTCGCGATGTCGACGGTCGACCAGCAGAAGTACATCCAGCTGAAGAACTCGCTCGCGACGGGCTTCGGCGAGGTCAAGTCGCAGAAGATCGACACCGCCTCGGGCACCGTGGTCACGAAGGACCAGGTGAAGGACGGCTCCGGCTACTCCGAGGACAAGTCGCAGGCGGATCACTCGACGGCGTCGTCCGGCGCGAAGGACACGAACGTCGACCCGGCGTCCACCGTCGTGCCGACGACCGCGACGAAGGCGGACGTCGCCGCCGCCCAGAAGGAGCTCGACGACCTGCAGGCCATCGAAGCGGCCATCAAGGGCAACCTGGCGAAGGCCGGACAGACCTCGAACGTGCAGTTCACGGTCGACGCCCGCGGCCTCACGGTGCGGCTGGTCGGCAGCGAGACCTACTTCACGACGAACAGCGCGGACCTGTCCGACCAGGCGAAGCGGATCATGGACGCGATCGCGCCGGTGCTCAGGACGAGCAGCCACGACGTCAGCGTGGAGGGCCACGCCGACCAGCGGAACTCGACCGCCCCGTACGCGACGAACTGGGAGCTCAGCTCCGCACGGGCGACGGGGGTCCTGCGCGACCTCGTCGAGCGGGGCGGGATGCCGGCGGAACACATCCAGAGCGTCGGCTTCGGGTCGAGTCGTCCCCTCGCGAAGGGCGGCACCGACGCCGACCTCACCCTGAACCGCCGCGTCGACATCGTGGTCCTGTCGAACCAGGACCAGGACGTCAGCGCGCTCATGCCGGCGCTGGCGAAGGCGCAGGACGGAGCGAACCAGGGCTGACACCGCGGGCCGGCCGCCAGCCCGCCGCCGTCCGGCCCACCGCCCCAGAAGGGGGCACAGCACTGACGGGTGCCGCAGGGCGGACCGATAGACGCACCCGTGACCGAGACCCTGCCAGCGCCCGAGGTGTACGACTTCGCGCGCCCGTCGACGCTCGCCCGCGAGCACGCCCGGGTCCTCGAGCTCGCTTTCGAGACCTTCGCGCGCCAGTGGGGCACCCAGCTGACCGCGAAGGTCCGCGCGGTGAGCCAGGTCACCTGCGAGCAGGTGCAGATGACGACGTACGACGAGTACGCCGCGTCACTGCCCGCGCTCACCGGCATGGTGCTGCTGCCGATCGCGGACGTGATCCCGAAGGGCGTGCTGCAGGTCCCGCTCGACGCCGCGCTGACCTGGGTGTCGCACGCGCTCGGCGCCTCGAAGCCGCTGCCGACGCCCGACCGCACGTTCACGCCCATCGAGCAGGCGCTCGTCCGGCGCATCGTCGAGGACGCCCTCGACGACCTCCGCTACTCGTTCGGCGGCCTGCTCGCGCACGACGTCACGGCCGGCGGGTTCCAGTTCAACTCGCAGTTCGCCCAGGCGGCCCAGAAGGGCGACCTGATGATCGTCGCCTCGTTCACGATCCGCGTCGGCGACCGGGTCTCGCCGGGGACGCTCGCGCTGCCCGCCGACGCCGTGCTGCCGCAGCTCGGCGAGGCCGCCACCCACGTGTCGCCCGCCGACGCCCGTGCCCTGCTCGACGCGCAGCTCGCCGGGGTGCCGGTCGGCGTCAGCCTCCGCTTCGCGTCGGCGCCGGTCCTGCCCTCGCAGGTGCTCCGGCTCGCCGTCGGCGACGTCCTGCCGCTGCCGCACCCGCAGCACCGTCCCCTCACCATCACGGTCGACGGCGAGCCCGTCGGCACGGCCGCGGTCGGCGCGAACGGCTCGCGCCTCGCCGGCATCGTCGTCACCACCACATCGGAGCCCAGCGCATGACCGTCACCACCACCCTCCACACGCAGGCGGCCGAGTCGCTCGTCGCACAGCTCCCGACTGCGGCTCCGTTGAGTGCGGTGCTCCAGCCTGGAGGCGCGGCTCCCGTCGCCCTCGAAGCGGCCGGTGACGCCGTGGTCGCGTCGTTCGTCGGCGGCCTGTCGGCCGACCTGGTGCTCGTGCTCACCGACCTCGAGGCCGTCGCGGCCGCGGGCGGTACCGAGCACGGGATCGTCGACGTGACCGACGTCCTCCGTCCGTCGCTCGAGGCCGCCGCGGGCGTGCTCGGCGTCGGGGTCTTCGGTGACGCCCGCCGCGAGTCGGCGACGGCGCTCCTGGCCGACCCGGACACGGTGGTGTTCGAGCTCACGGCCGGCGGCGTCCCCGGCGGCTGGTTCGCCCTGCGCGTCCGCGAGAACGGCACCGTGTCGGCGCCCAGCGCGGCGGCGACGACGATCCCGACCGGCAACCTCGGCCGCATCAACAACGTCGAGATGACCCTGACGGTCGAGATCGGGCGCACCCGGATGTCCGTCCGCGACGTCCTCGGCATGGAGCCAGGAGCGGTCGTCGAGCTGGACCGCAGCGCCGGTGCCCCCGCCGACGTGCTGCTCAACGGTCGGCTCATCGCGCACGGCGAGGTCGTCGTCGTCGACCAGGACTACGCGGTGCGCATCACGAAGATCCTCGACGTCGCCGAATCCCTCTGAGCCCGGCCGTGGACACCCTCGTCATCGCCCTCCGCGTCGCGCTCTCGCTCGGCGTCGTGCTCGCCCTCATGTGGGTGCTGCACCGACGCATGGCGAAGGGCCAGTTCGGCGCGGGCAAGGCCCGGGGTCGTCGTTCGGCCTCGGTCGAGGTCGTCGCCCGGCAGGGCATCGGCGGCAAGGCGAGCGTCGTCGTGGTCGACGTCGAGGGGGAGCGGCTCGTGCTCGGCGTCTCCGAGCACGGCGTCGCGCTGCTCACCAGCGGGCAGGCGCCCGCGCCGGAACTGACCATCGTGACGGGCCCCGTCCAGCTGCCGGTGCGTCCGACACCGTCGGCCGAGCAGTTCCGTCAGGAACTGGCACAGCAGACGGCAGCCGAGCCGCGCCTCCCGGCCGACGCGGCGGAGCCGCTGCCCATGCGCCCGCGGAACCGCCGCGCGCAGCGGACCGTCGTGCCGACCTCGGCGCAGCTGCAGGGCTCGATCCTGTCGGCCGAGACCTGGCGGCAGGCCGCTGCGGCGCTCCGGAACCGGCGGGCCGGGTGACCGCGGCGCGCACCGGACGCGTCCTCGCCCTCGTCCTGCTGGGGGTGACGGTCGTCGCCGGCTTCCTCATGCTCACCACGACCGGCGCCCACGCGGCGGGCGTCGTCCCGCCGACCGCGCCGGCATCGCCGACGCCGCCCGCGAACGGTGACTTCAGCGTCAGCGTGAACGGCCCGGACGGCACGCCGTCGTCGGCGGTCGTGACCCTCATCGGCATCACGCTCCTCAGCGTCGCGCCGGCGCTGCTGCTCATGATGACGTCGTTCACGAAGATCTTCGTGGTGCTCGCGATGACCCGGAACGCGCTCGGGCTGCAGTCCATCCCGCCGAACCAGGTCATCGCCGGTCTCGCGCTGTTCCTGTCGCTGTTCGTGATGGCACCGGTGCTCGGGCACATCAACGACGACGCCCTGCAGCCCTACCTCGCCGGCCACATCGACTTCGCGAAGGCGGTCGAGGTCGGCACGAAACCCCTGCGGACCTTCATGCTGCACCAGACGCGCGAGGAGGACGTCGCCCTCATCACCCGCGCCGCCGGACAGGGCAACCCGAGGACGATGGCCGACGTGCCGATGACGACGGTGATCCCGGCGTTCGTGATCTCCGAGCTGCGGAGCGCGTTCATCATCGGGTTCGTCATCTTCATCCCGTTCCTCGTCATCGACCTCGTCGTCTCCGCCGCGCTCATGTCGATGGGCATGATGATGCTCCCGCCGGTGATGATCTCGCTGCCGTTCAAGATCCTGCTGTTCGTCCTCGTCGACGGGTGGGGCCTCATCATCAAGTCGCTCATCGAGAGCTACCACGTTGTCTAGCGCCGTCGCGTCAGGGGGGCACGCATGAACCAGCAGGCCGTCATCGACCTCGTGCTGCAGGCGCTCCTCGTCTCGGCGAAGCTCGCAGCCCCCGTCCTCGTGACGTCGCTCGTCGTGGGCTTCGCGATCTCGCTCTTCCAGTCGGTCACGCAGATCCAGGAGGTCACGCTCTCGTTCGTCCCGAAG
Organism: Curtobacterium sp. MCBA15_008; assembly: GCF_001865065.1. Lineage (GTDB taxonomy): Bacteria > Actinomycetota > Actinomycetes > Actinomycetales > Microbacteriaceae > Curtobacterium. The sequence goes on from NZ_MJGN01000010.1 coordinate 76,096, forward strand.
GCCGTCGCCGTCGCGATCGCCCTGGTCGTCTGCGGCAACTGGATGATCTCGGAGATGGTCGCGTTCACCCACGTCGCCTTCGACATGATCCCGAAGCTGCTCGGGGCCGGCTGATGGAGCTCGCGATCAACGGCGACCGCCTCGAGGCGACGATGCTCGCCGGTGTCCGGCTCGTCGCGTTCTTCGTCATCGCGCCGCCGTTCTCGTACCGTGCGTTCCCCGGCACCGTGAAGGTGATCCTCGGCATCGGCCTGGCGATCGGCGTCGCCCCGAAGGTCGCCGAGGGGTACCACTCGCTCGACACCGGGCCGTTCCTGCTCGCCCTCGTCACGCAGCTCGTCGTCGGGCTCGCCCTCGGGTTCCTCGTGTTCCTGGTCTTCGCGGCCGTGCAGTCCGCGGGTGCCCTCATCGACCTGTTCGGCGGCTTCACCCTGGCGCAGGCGTTCGACCCGCAGTCGCAGGTGAACGGTGCGCAGTTCACCCGGCTGTTCCAGATGGCGTCGCTCGCGCTGCTGTTCGCCTCGGGCGGCTACCAGCTCATCGTCGGCGGACTCGTCCGGTCGTTCGACGCCGTGCCGCTCACCGGCACGTTCGAGCTCGGCGGGATGGCGTCGCTCCTCGTCACCGCCCTGTCGCAGATGTTCCTCGCGACGCTGCAGATCGCCGGCCCCCTCGTCGTCGTGCTGTTCCTCGCCGACGTCGGCCTGGGCCTGCTCACCCGCGTCGCACCGGCCCTCAACGCCTTCCAGATGGGCTTCCCGATCAAGATCGGCCTGACCGTCGTCTTCGCCGGCGCGCTCTTCATGGCCCTGCCGTCCGTCGTGTCGTCCCTGACCGGCGACGCGGTGGCCGCGATCACGGGACGGGGGTGACCCGGTGTCCGACAGCGGAGAACGGTCCGAACAGGCCACTCAGAAGCGGATGCGCGAGGTCCACCAGAAGGGCCAGATCGGACGCTCGCAGGACCTCGGCGCGTGGATCGGCATCGCCGCCGCGGCCGTGATGATGCCCGCCGCCGTGGGCAACGCCGCCGCAGCCGGGTCCGACCAGCTCCGGGCCGTGCAGCGCGTCATCGCCGACCCCACGATCGGCACGATGAACGAGGTCTTCCACGGCGCCCTCGGCTCGATCGGCGCCACGCTCGGCCCGATGCTCGGTGTCGTCCTGGTCGCGGTCGTCGCCGCGGCGGTGGCGCAGGGCGGGGTGCACTTCCGGAAGATGGCGCCGCAGCCCGACCACTTCGATCCCGTCGCCGGCCTGAAGCGCGTCTTCGGCACCCAGGCGCTCTGGAACGGCGTCAAGGCGCTCCTCAAGACCGTGGTGGTCGGCCTCGTCCTCTGGTTCGCGGTGCAGGCGCTCGTCCCCGTCCTGATGACGAGCGGGTCGTTGCCGCTCTCGGCCGTGCTCGACGCCGCCGCCGCGGGCACCGGCACCCTGATGCGTGCCGCGATCGCCGCCGGACTCGTGCTCGCCGCCCTCGACGTGTTCGTCGTGATCCGTCGGAACCGGAAGCGCACCATGATGACCAAGCGCGAGGTCAAGGACGAGAACAAGCACAGCGAGGGCGACCCGCTCGTGAAGTCCCAGCGCCGGTCCCGCCAGCTCGCGATGAGCCGGAACCGCATGGTGCAGGCCATCGGCACGGCCGACGTCGTGATGACCAACCCGACGCACTACGCCGTCGCCCTCAAGTACGAGCCGGGCAAGTCCGCGCCGCGGGTCGTCGCGAAGGGTGCCGGGCCGGTCGCGAGCATGATCCGCGACCGCGCCGAGCAGGAGCGCGTGCCGATCGTCCGCGACGTGCCCCTGACCCGTGCACTGCACGCCGCGTGCGAGCTCGGGCAGGAGGTCCCCGTCGACCTCTACACGCCCGTGGCCCGGGTGCTGTCGTTCGTGATGGCGCTCAAGGCCCGGGGCGCCGCGGCCGGCACGCACGCCGCACCCCGGCCGACCACGCCCGACGAGGTCGCCGCGGTCATCGACCCCGCTTCGCTCACGGGTGACCTCCGACCCCGCAAGCTCCGCCCGACCACGTCTCCTGAAGGGGTGCCCGCATGAACCGCAAGGACCTGCCGAAGCTCGCCGTCCCGGTCTTCATCGTCGGCATCATCCTGCTGCTGATCCTGCCGGTGCCGTCGTTCCTGCTCGACTTCCTGATCATCTGCAACATCCTGCTGGCGCTCGTGATCCTCCTCACGACGCTGTTCGTGAAGAAGCCGCTCGACTTCTCGGTGTTCCCGTCACTGCTCCTCGTCGCGACCCTGTTCCGGCTCGGGCTCAACGTCGCGTCGACGCGCCTCGTGCTCGGCGAGGGCTTCGCCGGCGACGTCATCCAGGCGTTCGGGCACGTCGCGGTCTCCGGCTCGATCATCATCGGCGCGGTCATCTTCCTCATCCTCATCGTCATCCAGTTCGTCGTCGTGACGAAGGGCGCCGAGCGCGTCGCCGAGGTCGGGGCCCGCTTCACCCTCGACGCGATGCCCGGCAAGCAGATGGCCATCGACGCCGACCTGAACGCCGGACTCATCACCGACGAGCAGGCGAAGGAACGCCGCGCGTCCGTGTCCGCCGAGGCCGACTTCTACGGCGCGATGGACGGCGCGTCGAAGTTCGTCAAGGGCGACGCGATCGCCGGCATCCTGATCATCGTGATCAACCTGGTCGGCGGCATCGCGATCGGCATGCTGCAGAACGGGCTGAGCGTCACCGACGCGCTGTCGAAGTACGGCATCCTGACGATCGGCGACGGCCTCGTCACCCAGATCCCGGCCCTCCTGATGGCGGTGTCCACGGGCATGATCGTGACCCGGTCGGGCGCCGAGTCCGAGATGGGCTCGTCGGCCGCGAACCAGCTCGGGCAGTCCAAGAACGCGCTGGTGATCGCCGGGGTCGCCGCGATCGCGATGGGCTTCATCCCGGGCATGCCGATCCTGCCGTTCCTGCTCGTCGGCGCGACGCTGCTGTTCACCGGCTGGCGCATCGGTCAGAACGCCAACCGTGCCGCCGCCGCGAGTGCCGAGCAGGAGGCGCTGGCCGCCGCCGCGCCGACGGCGGACACCCCCGAGGACCTCATCGAGCAGATGCGCGTCCACGCGCTCGAGATCCTCCTCGCACCGGACCTCGTCGACATGGTGTCCGGCTCCTCCGACGACCTGCTCGGCCGCGTGCGTGCGCTCCGCCGCAAGATCGCGGTCGACATGGGCATCGTCGTGCCGCCGGTCCGCACACGGGACAGCATCGAGCTGCCGCCGTCGACCTACGCCATCCGGATCGCCGGCGTCGAGGCCGGCCGCGGCACCGCCCCGTCGCGGAGCGTCCTCGCGCTCGGCGACCACCTCGAGGGGCTGCCAGGGGAGACGACCGTCGAGCCGGTGTTCGGCCTCGCCGGCAAGTGGGTCCCCGCCGAGCTCCGCCACGCCGCCGAGATGACCGGCGCCACCGTCATCGACCGCGTCTCCGTGCTCGTCACGCACCTGCAGGCGATCATCGGCGACAACGCGGCGCGGCTCCTCACCCGCGAGGACGTCAAGGTCCTCACCGAGGGCGTCAAGCAGGTCAACCCCGCCGCGGTCGAGGAGCTCGTCCCCGGCATGCTGTCCCTCGCCGAGCTGCAGCGCGTGCTGCAGGGACTCCTCGCCGAGCGCGTCCCGATCAACGACCTCGGTCGGATCTGCGAGGCGCTCACGCTCCGCGCGAAGGTGTCGACCGACCCCGAGGGACTCGTCGAGGCCGCCCGTGCCTCGCTCGGCCCCGCGCTGCCCGCCCGGTACCTCGACGCCGGCACGCTCCGGGTCATCATGATCGACCCGCTCCTCGAACAGTCGATGCTCGAGGGCCTCCGACCGTCCGAGCAGGGCACCCAGATCGTGCTCGACGCGCACCGCATCGAGCAGGTCCTCGGCTCCCTCCGCGACGCCGTCCGTGCCGTCGAGGACCAGGGGATCTCCGCCGTCCTGGTCTGTGCCCCGCAGCTCCGCCCGGCCGTGCACCGCATGGTGTCCGCGCAGTCGAACGGCCTGCCGGTGCTCTCCTACCAGGAGGCCACCGCCGCGGGCTCCACCATCGAGACCGTGGGAGTGGTCCGTGCCGCCGACCCGATTGCAGCGTAACGGCGCCACGCTCGACGAGGTCCGCGACGCCGTCCGGGCCGAGTTCGGCGCGGGTGCCCGCATCGTCGCGGCCGAGCGCGTCACCACGCCGGGCATCGGCGGTCTGTTCCGCAAGGCGCACGTCGAGGCGACCGTGGAGGTCCCCGCACCCGACGAGGTCCCGACCGCGCGGGTGGCCATCGCCGACGGCGTCGTCAAGCGCGTCGGCATCGCGGCGCTCCTCGCCGACGCCGAGGAGGCCGAGGCGCGCATCGCCGGCGGCGACGGCACCGCGATCACGCGGGCCGACGCGTTCGCGTCGGTGCTGGACGGCTTCGTGGCGGACGGGATCACGGGGAGCGCCCCGCGCCCGACCGGACCGGTCGCCGAGCCGGGCCGGCCTGCCGATGCCGTGTCACGCCTCCAGGACGTGTTGCTGCCGGGAGGCGCGGACCGCACCCTCGACGACCGTCCGGCCACGCGCGTGGCCGCTGCTCCCGCCCCCGCAGCGTCCGCACCGTCGGTGCGGTCCGCCGACGGCGACCTCGTGCTGCTCGTCGGCCGCCCCAACGACGTCGACGCGGCCGCGGGCATCTTCGCGACGCGGTACGCGCTCCGCCCCACGGACGCCGCGGACCGACGGAGCGGCATCCTCGCCCGGGCCGAGGGCGTGCGCGACGGGGCTGCGCTCCTCGCCGTCGCGGCGTGGGACGACGCGGCGACCGTCGACGGTCTCGCCCCGGACCAGGTGTGGGTCGTCGTGGACGTCGGGCGGAAGCCGTCGGACTCCGCCGCCATGCTGTCCGCGGTGGCCGGACGGGCCGTCGTGGCCGGGGTCGTGGCCATCGGCGCGGGTGAGACCGCCACGCCGGAGTCGGTCCACCTGTTGGGGGTGCCCGTCCTGTCGCTAGGCTGAACGGGTGCTGGTACTCACGCGGAAGGTCGGCGAGCGGATCCTCGTCGGTGACGACATCGTCATCACGGTGCTCGACAGCCGCGGGGACGGCGTCCGCATCGGCATCGACGCACCGCGCGGGGTGAAGATCCAGCGCGAAGAGGTCGTGCGGGCCGTCACCGAGGCGAACGCGTCGGCGTCCGCGACGGCTGCCGACGACGACGCCGAGGCGCGGCTGCGCCGGGCGCTCGGGGAGCTCGGCGCGCCGGGGGCCGACGGGGCGGACCCGCGGGGCTGATCAGGGGCGGGCGTCTGCTGGGCGCGGGCGTGTGCTGGGCGCGGGCGGTGTTGCACCCCCGTACGGACGTCGCGCCCCCGTGTGACGGGGTGCGAGGTCTGCACGGGGGTGCGATCGACGCGCGCCGCTAGGGGCGGGGCTTCTTCTCCTGCTCGGGCAGGCGCCCGGCAGCGGCTTCGGCGGCGAACCACGCCCGCGCTTCGTCCTGCCGAGCTTGCTCGGCACCGAGGGCGATGGGCGCGCGGACGTGCCCGGGCTCGTAGCCGAACGAGTCGAGCAGCTGCGGGACGACCGGGCGCACGCGAGCGACGAGCCGGTCGATGTAGGCCGACACCGCACGGGCACGCTGCGCGGTGAGGCGGCCGTGCAGCAGGTACCAGTCGAGGTGCTGCTCGAGCAGGCCGAGCGCGAACAGGTCGCGCAGCCAGACCAGGACGCGCCGGGTGTCACCCTCGGGGACCTCGTCGATCGCCTCGGTGAAGGCGTCCCACTGCATGAGCTCGGCGTGCGCCTTGGCGGCCTCGATGAGCTCGTGCTGCGAGCGGTTGAGCAGGAGTGCTCCGCGCGCACGGTCCCTGCCGGCGGAGGCGAGCCGGATCCCGATCTCGGTCACCATCGTGTCGACACGGCCGGCGAGCAGGTCGCGCTGCGTCCGAGCGTCCTGCAGGTCGGTCACCGAGGCGGCGAGCGAGCCGCGGTCGGCGACGGTCTGCCCGATGCGACGGAGCCCGGTGGCGTCGGCGAGCTTCGCGGCCGCCTGGGCCGCGACGAACTTCGCGGTGGACGCCGGGTCCTTCGGTGCCTTCGCGCGGAAGTCGGTGAGCAGCCGCTTGCCGACCAGCTGCAGCAGCACGGTGTTGTCGCCCTCGAACGTCACGTAGACGTCGAGGTCCGCACGGAGCCCGGTCAGGCGGTTCTCGGCCAGGAAGCCGGCGCCGCCGCAGGCTTCGCGCGCTTCCTGCAGGGTGTCGAGCGCCGACCAGGTCGACATCGACTTGAACGCCGCTGCCTGGGTCTCGAGGTCCTCGCGGCGCTGCGGGGTGTCCTCGCGGCCGCTGAACACGTCGTCGAACGTGCGGAGGAGCTTCTCGTGGGCGAACGACTGCGCGAACACCGTCGCCAGTCGGGGGATCAGCCGGCGCTGGTGCCGCCCGTAGTCGAGCAGGACGCCCTCGGTCCCGTCGCCGGTGGGGAACTGACGGCGCTGTGCCGCGTAGGTGAGGGCGATCTGCAGCCCGATCTTCTGCGCCACCACCGCGGCGCCGTCGAGCGACACACGACCCTGCACGAGCGTACCGAGCATCGTGAAGAACCGGCGACCGGGGGAGGCGATCGGGGACGAGTAGGTGCCGTCAGCGGCGACGTCGCCGTAGCGGTTCAGCAGGTTCGTGCGGGGGACCCGGACGTGGTCGAACCACAGCCGGCCGTTGTCGATGCCGTTGAGGCCGCCCTTGACGCCGTCGTCCTCGCCGCCGACGCCGGGCAGGAAGGCGCCCTCGTCGTCGCGGAGGGGGACGTAGAACGCGTGCACGCCGTGGTCGACGCCGTCGGTGACGAGCTTCGCGAACACGACGGCGGCCTTGCCGTGCAGCGCCGCGTTGCCGATGTAGTCCTTCCACGCGCCGCGGAACGGCGTGTGCACGACGAACTCCTCGGTCGCCGGGTCGTACGTGGCCGTGGTGGCGATGCTCTGGACGTCCGACCCGTGCCCGGTCTCCGTCATCGCGAAGCACCCGGGGACGTCGAACGAGACGATCCCGGGCAGGAACTCGCGGTGGTTCCGCTCGGTGCCGAGGTGGTGCACGGCCGAGCCGAACAGGCCCCACTGCACCCCGGCCTTGATCTGCATCGAGGGGTCGGCGGTGACGAGTTCCTCGAAGGCGGCGAGGTTGCCGCCGTGGTTGCTCTGACCGCCGAACTCCGCCGGGTAGGGGCGCTGGATCGCGCCGGCGTCGACGAGGACCCGCAGCTGGTCGAGGGCACGCGCCCGGTGTTCGGGGATCGGCTGGCCTTCGATCTTGTGCAGCGCCGGGTCGAGCGCGAGTCGGCGCGAGATGCGGCGGTCCTCGGCCCAGCGGCCGAGCAGCAGCTCGGCGAGCAGGTCGACGTCGATCCGGACGTCGGTGTCCGTGCCACCCGTCGGCGTGCCGGCGGCGGGGTCGCCGGCGGCGTCGGCCTTCGGCGTGTTCGTGCTGTGGACGGGTGCGGTGTCGACCATGGGCGGAGCCTTCCTGAACTGCGGTGTCCGGTGTTGCAGAAGCCACGCTACCGACGGCGCTGCGAGCCGCCCGAACGCGGTCGGCGCGCACAACCCGCCGTGGTCTCGCGCGCTGCCCGGTGGTGGGAACCCTCCAAAGACGCGCGTGAGCGATTCGTGAGGGAGCTTCGACGATTGGGCGCGGCCCTCCGCCGAGGGGCAGACTGTCGGGCATGTCAGGCACCACCGCACCACCGGAACGCACGCGAACCTTCTTCGGGCAGCCGTTCGAACTGTCCACACCGTTCGCGGTCGAGCTCTGGGAGCGGTTCTCGTTCTACGGGATGCAGGGCATCGTCCTCATCTACATGTACTACACGGTCTCGCAGGGCGGCCTGGGGATCGACAAGGGCATCGCGAGCGGCATCATGGGTGCCTACGGCGGCGCCGTGTACCTCTTCACGATCATCGGCGCGTGGATCGCCGACCGGCTGATCGGGGCCGACCGCACCCTGTTCGGCAGCGCGATCGTCGTGATGCTCGGGCACATCGCCCTCGCCCTCATCCCCGGTGTCGCCGGCGTCGGCGTCGGCCTGGTGCTCATCGCGCTCGGCTCCGGCGGGCTCAAGGCCACGGCGACGACGATCGTCGGCGGGCTCTACAGCCGCGAGGACCCACGCCGCGACGCGGGATTCTCCCTCTACTACCTCGGCGTCAACCTCGGCGCGTTCTTCGGCCCGCTCCTCACGGGGCTGCTGCAGACCTCGCTCGGCTTCCACTACGGCTTCGGCCTGGCCGCGGTCGGCATGGCGGCCGGCCTCGTGCAGTACGCGATCCGACGCAAGAAGCTCCCCGAGTCGGTGCGCCACGTCGCGAACCCCGTCGACCGCCGCCGGCTCCCGCTCGTCGGCGTGCTCGTCGTCGTGGCCCTCGTGGTCATCCTCGTCGCCGTCCTCACCGGACTGCTGAACGTCGGGAACCTGCCGACCGTGGTGGTCTCGATCGTGATCCTGGCGACCATCGGCTACTTCGTCGTGATCCTGACGAGCGGCATCACGCCGCAGGAACGCTCGCGGGTCCTCGCCTTCATCCCGCTGTTCATCGGCAGCGCGGTCTTCTGGTCGCTCTACCAGCAGCAGTTCACCGTCGTCACGGTCTACTCCGACGAGCGGCTCAACCGGTCGCTGTTCGGCTGGGACATGCCCGTCTCGTGGGTGCAGTCGATCAACCCGGTGTTCATCATCGTGCTCTCCGGGGTGTTCGCCGCGATCTGGACCAAGCTCGGGCCGCGCCAGCCGTCGACGCCGACCAAGTTCGCGTTCGGCACCGGCATCATGGGCGTCGCGTTCCTGCTGTTCCTGCCGTTCGTGAACAGCGGCCAGAACGGCACGCCGCTCCTCGCCCTCGTCGGCATCCTGCTCGTCTTCACGATCGCGGAGCTCCTGCTCTCGCCCGTCGGTCAGTCCGTCGCGACGAAGCTCGCCCCGCCGAAGTTCCAGACGCAGATGGTCGCGCTGTTCTTCCTGTCGGTGTCGCTCGGCACCGCGGTGACCGGCGTCCTGTCGCGGTACTACGACCCCGCCAACGAGGCACCGTACTTCGCGATCCTCGGTCTCGTCGCCGTGGCGGTCGGCGTCGTGCTGCTCGTCCTCGTCAAGCCGGTGCTGAAGCTCATGCGCGGCATCCGCTAACCTGGGGTCAGCCAGACCGGCCCCGCAACCAAGGAGTCACCAATGCTCGAACTCATCGCAGGCATCATCATCGGCGTCGGTGTGCTCGGTGGTGTCGGCACGTGCATGGCCGCCGCCGCCATGATGAAGAGCGGCTCGGAAGAGTACTAGGCCGCTACTCGGCCGCTGCCGGTTCGACCGGCACCAACTGACGACTCAGGACGGTCGCGCGCTCGAAGGGGCCGCGGCCGTCCGTCGTGTAGGCGGGCTCGTCGAACGCGACGTTCCACGCCCGCTGCGTGCCGCCGAGCTGGGCGCCCGCGGCCGCGACGATCACCCCGATGGGTTCGTCGGCCCACTGCTCGCCACCACGGTCGATGCCGACCACGCGCACGAGGGCGCCGATGCCGAGACCGGCGGAGTCGTCGGGGCGGGGACTGGGGGAGCGGCGTCCGAACACGGCCCCACCGTAGCGTGCCCGCCCGGACGCCCCGCGCCGAGCGAGCGCAACGCGCCGCGCTCGTGTCCCGCGAGTGATTCGGCGTCGCCGAGGTCGCACGACACGCCGCCTGCATCGCGCTGAGGTCGCGCAACGTGCCGCTTCAGAGGCCTCCGAGCGGCACTTCGTGCGACCTCGGCGGGCGCGGGGCGACGACGCGGGCGACGACGCGCCAGACGCCCGCGCGCGTCAGACCCGCGCGATCTCGGTGATCGACGAGTGGCCGGTGTCCGGGTGCTTCCGCATCGACAGCAGGCGCTCCATCGACGGCTCGAGCGCGGTGACCTTGTCGAGTGGCGCACTCACCACGAGCTGGAACCCGAGCCGGAGCCACGCGGTGACCGCACGCCCCGCGAACTCCGAGTCCGCCTTGATGAACGCCTCGTCGAGGAACACCGGCGCGAACCGGGGCCGCGGACGGGTCTCGTCACCGAGCTGGTAACGGAGTGCCGCCCCGACGATGAACGCCACGAGCTCCTGCGTCTCGCCACCGGACTTGTCGCCGAGGGACGAGTACACGCCGAGGTCGTTGCCGTCGGTGTCGTACCGGACGGCGGTGATCTCCATGTGCCGACGGACGTCGAGCACCGCGTCGCGCTGGGTCGTGCGACCGCGGGGTGCGTCCGTGTCGGGGCGGATCACGGCCATGAAGCGCCGGAGCCGGCGGAACCGGGTCTCCAGCACGTCGTCGGTCAGTTCGGTCTCGACCGAGGCGGACAGGGCTCGGAGCTCCCGGCGGAACTGGGTGACGTCCTCGCGCGTGACGCGGCGGATCTGGATCTTCAGCCGGTCGCGGTTCGCGCCGAAGGGCAGTTCGCGGAGGATCTCGTTGACGGGCTCGAGACGCTCCTCGATCTCGACGACGGCACGGTCGAACGCGCCGGCGAGCGGGACGAGGTCCTCACCGCTCCACTGCGACAGCCGTCGGCGCCACTCGCTCCGTCGGGCGTGCAGGCCGGTCGCGACGATCTGGTCGAGGATCGCGTGGTAGTCCGGGTACGAGGCGACCCCGGTCCCGAGGTTCGGGTCCGGCCAGGCGTCCTGGTAGCGCTGGAACGTGAGGGTGAGGGCCGTCGAGGCCGAGGCGGCACCGTCGAGCGCCTGCGACAGCCGTTCCTCGAGGCGTCGCCGGAGCCGCCGTGTGGCGTCGTCGAAGCCGTCGATGCCGTCCGGGGCGCCGACCTCTTCGAAGGTCTCCTCCAGGAGACGCGACTGCGCGGCGTCCGGCAGCGACTCCGGGGTGTCGTCGAAGCGCGACAGGATCTCGGCCGCGGCGTCCTGTCCGTCGACGAGGACGGCGTGCCGTTCGTCGAGTCGCGCGACGGTGAGCCGCGCAGCCGAGCGGCGGTCCGCTGCCTCGTCGAGTGCCTTCCGGAGCCGCGCGACCGACTCGCGCAGCGTGCGGAGTCCGTCGTCGGCGGCGAGCAGCGCGTGCCGCTCCTGATCGAGGCGGGCGAGCGAGCCCTCGAGGCCGTCGACGTCGATCGCCTGCCACGTGACGTCCACGACGTGCTGGTGCGCGGCGCGGATCGTGTCGAGCGCTGCGAGGTCCTGCGCGACGTCGGTGCGCCGGGCCTCGAGCGTGGCGAGGTCCTCGGCGATCGACGCGAGCTCCTGCTCGACCGACGCCACCCGGGCCTCGTTCGTGAAGCCGATGACGTTGGCCTGCCGGCGGTCGCCGTGCGCACCACGTCGGCCATCGCGGAGCTGTCCGGACTCGGTGACCCGACGGCCGCCGCCGCCGAGCTCGGAAGCATCGGCGACGCAGCGGGCGTCGGTGCGGTCGGACTCGATCCGCTCCCGCACCCAGGTGCTGAACGGCGACGACTTGATCGCGAGCTTGCCGGACACCATCGACGGATCGCCGTCGAGGTCGATGTGCGGCCCGGTCGGAACGCCCTCGAACTGGATGCGGACCGGCAGCCGGAGCGCGTCGATGGCCTCGCTGAAGGCAGCGAGGCGGTCCTGGTCGACGAGCAGTGTGCGGGCGACGGGCGCGAGCACGGACTCGATCGCGGTGCGCCAGCGCTCCTCGCCGGGCAGCACGTCGAGGAGCTCCGCGACGAACGGCAGCTCCGAGGGGTCGATGCCGGCCGCGCGGGCCATCTGCAGCCGGGCCTCGTGCATCGGCAGCGGCATGGCGCCCTGCCGGTGTTCGAGCGACTGCCGTTCCTGGCGCAGGGAGCGCTCGCGGTCGAGGAGCGGGTACTCCTCGCGCGTCAGGGCGTCGCGGCGGTCGTCCAGGTCCGAACGCGCGGCGGCGTACGCCCCGAGGAACTCGTGCGCGGCGCGTTGGATCGCGGTGAACGACCGCTCCGACGACACGGGCGACCCGAGGACCGCGGTGCGCTCCTCGAAGACGGTGCGGGTGCGGACGACCGCGTCGCGTTCCCGGGTGAGTCGATCGATGCGGTCCTCGAGCTGGCCGAGGGCGTTGCCGCCCTGGTCGCGGAGGCGTGCCTCGGCGTCCCGCAGCTCCACCTCGACGGCGGCGTGCCGGGCCTCGGCCGCGGCGACCTCGGCCCGCGACGCCGTGCGCTCGCGTCCGTTGCGCGCGACCTCGGCGTCGAGCAGGGCCCGCTTCCGCGAGGCGGTCCAGTGCGCGAACGGGGAGACCTCGGCGCCGGTCGCGATGCCGTCGAGGGCTTCGGCGGCCGCCGTGGCGCGGGCGATCTCGTCGTGCAGCTCGACGATGGGGGAGAGGATGCGGACCTTGCGCTCCTCGGTGTCCATCGCCTCGTACGCCTCGTCGAGCGCGGAGAAGTGCGCGAGGGCACGGTCGGCGGCCTCGTAGGTGCCGGGGGTCTCGAGCACGAGCGACTTGTAGAGCGCGTCGACGGTGGGCAGGTGCTGTCCGGCTTGGATCCGGGCGAGCAGGCGCATTGCCCGGTTCCCGCCGCCGGAGTCGCCGATGCCGAGCCGCGTCTGCAGCGTGTACGCGAGCTCCTGGTAGGTGTCGCGGATGACGAGCCCGGGCACGCGGCCGGTCAGCTCGAGGTGGTGGAACCGGGACGGCACGAACTCCTCGAGCCGCCGCAGGTCGAACGTGTCGTCGACCGTCGCCATGGTCATCTGGATGTCGCCGACGCCCCGCGCACGCTTCGGCACGATGTACGCCCGCAGCACCGTGAAGCGGCGCTCGTCGTCGTTCCGGAACGTCACCGCGGCCGCGCCCCACGTCGTCTGGTCGTCGCCGCGCAGGTTCACGTCGCGCAGCGCGCCGGACTCCGGGTCGCGCCGCGTGTCCACCTTGCCGCGCAGGTAGGTCAGCAGGTTGCGCTGGTCAGCACTGCGCGCGCGCCCGGTCGTCGCGTCGTTCGAGGCGCCGTTGAACGGCACGTCGGACGGCATCATCACGGCCAGGTAGGCGTCCATCAGGGTGGACTTGCCGGTACCGGACGCCCCCGAGATCAGGGTGGCGGTGCCGGAGAGCTCGACCTGACGGTGGCCGTGGAAACCACCCCAGTTCACGACCTGCATCGACTCGGCGCGCCACTGCGCGACGGTGTCGAAGAGCGCGGCCATCCCGTAGGCGTCGGTCACGGTGTCGGTCATGCGTCCGTCTCGCCTTCGTCGTCGGTGTCGTCGGCCTGGAGGCGCGGGTCGTCCCCGTCGATCGGCTCACCATCCGGGGTGGTCGCGTCGGCGGACGTCGCGTCGGCGGTCGTCGCATCCGGCCGCGCTGCGTTCGTCCGCAGCCAGGTGTCGAGTTCGAGCAGCCGGTCGAGGGGGAGCAGCACCTCGACGACGCTCGCCACCCGGAAGCGGTCCGGGTCGGTGGTCTTCACCAGGATCCGCGCGGTGACGAGGCGCTCGATCGCCTTGGCCACCCGACCCTCGTCGCGCGTGCGGTCCGTGGCGGTCGCCGGACGGAACCCGGCGACGTGGCCGAGGATCTCGGAGCGGTCGACGACGACCTGGTCCGGGCCCGGTCGTGTGTCCGCCCGCAGGCGCATCCGCAGGTAGACGAGGACGATCGTCTCCTCGCGGGTGTACGGCACGTCGCGGAGCAGCGTCGGGAACCCGCGGCGCTGGCTCTCCGAGCGGGCCTGGCGCTTCCACGCGACCTCGCGGTCGCGGTCCACGTGCAGTTCGAGGAACAGGTCGTTGAGGCGCGACCGCAGCTGGTGCTCCGCGTCGAGCACCGCACGCCACTCGTCGGCGTGCGTTCGCGCGCTCACGTACGCGTTGCGGAGGAGCGCGACGAGCGCACGGCGCTGCCGGTCGTCGAGCCGGCCCTCGTCGCCCTCGAAGAGGGCGAAGCTCGTCTCGTCACGGTCGTCGTCCTGCAGGACGGTCGTGGGGTCCTCGAAGGGGACGGTCTCGTCCACCGGTGCCGGCGTCGTGTCGCTCACCGTGCCTCCTGTCCGTTCTGGTCGTCGGTCGTGTCGGGGGTGACCGCTCGGTGTTCGTCGTCGAGCGCCGCGGTCGGCATCCGGAAGGCGACCGCGCTGCCGTCCGGCCGCACCGTGTGGTGCAGGGCGACGCTCGCGGCGGCCTCGAAGTCCTCGTGCCCGGTCAGCAGGTGCGCCAGGCCGAACAGCTCGACCGGCCGGCGCTGCTCGGGCGGCAGGCCGTGGAAGGCCTCGACGCTCGTGTCCGCCTCGGCGAACCGCAGGGCTGCCCGGAGCTCGGTGAGGAGCGGGCCGCCGTGGCGGCGGAGCGTCTCGACGTCGAGGTCCTCGAACACGTCGTCGTCCGGCTCCTCGATGGGCGGCGGTACCGATTCGGCGTCCGGGTCGTAGAAGCGTTCGCGGAGGGTGCCGACCTCGGCGGTCGCCGGGAGCAGCCCGAGCGGGAGCCGATCGCGGGCAGACCCCTCGTCCATCCAGGTCGCCAGGCCGCGGTTGATCGACCGGATGACGGCGTCGAGCTCACGGTCGCGGACGACGTCGTGCGCCACGATCTGGTCGCGGAGCGTCGCAGTGAGCTGCCGGCGCTGGGCGAGGACGTCCTCGATGCCCTGGCGGAGGATGCTCACCGTGTTCCGGAAGGCCCGGCGCTCCGCCGCCCCGAGGGAGTCGGCGAACGGGTGGGCGAGGATCGTGGCGATGTCCTCACGGAGCCGCAGGAGCAGGGCGTCGTCGCGCAGCAGCTCGAAGGCCCCTTCGAAGGCGCGGCCCTCCGGCGTCGCCTCCATCAGGTTGTCGGTGCGGGCGAGGTAGTCGTCGAGGATCTCGCCGATCGGACGGACCTCTTGCCGGAAGTCCTCGACGATCGAGCGGTGCATCGTCGCCACCGCTTCCTCGACGCGCTTGAAGTCGCTCGGGAGCTGCCGGATGAGGTCGGAGATGTTCGTGTAGCCGTCGCGCATCCGAGCGTCGTCCACCGTGTCCACGTCGCCCCGCTCGAGCCGCTCGCGCTCGGCCTGCAGCTCGGCGATCTGCGCGTCGATGCGACGGATCTGCACGTCGGGGTCCGGCTCGGCGCGGGCGGCCCAGCGGTGCACCGCGTCGACGATCATCGCGAGCCGGCTCTCGCTGATGAGTGCACGGTCGGAGGACAGCGCGTCGACGAGGGACAGCGCCTCGAGCGCGTGGCTCGTCAGGGAGTACTGCTCGTCGCCGTCGGGGGAGTTGGACCGGACGAGCCACTGCGCCGCGACCCACTCACGGCAGAGCGCACGGCCGTTCGGGCGTGCGTCCGGTTCGCCGGGCTGCCCCTGCTGCTCGTTCGGTGCCTGCTCGCTCGCGGGCACGCGGGCGCCGGTGGCCTGCAGGCGTGCGACGTGCTCCTCGACCTGCAGGTGCATCCGGTCCGCGGGGACGTACTGCACGTCGCGGTCGAACACCGTGCGGAACACCGCGAGGACCGTGGCGCTCGTGGGGCGGGACATCAGCCGCAGGGTCGGACGGTCGAGGACCGCTCGGACCCGGGCGAACTCGAGGTCGACGTCGGTCATGCGGGCACGCCCGGTGTGTCGGTGCCCTGGCTCAGAGCGGTCCTCCTGGTCTGGGGTGGCCGCGATGGCCGCCGGCGATGTCCGCGTGGGTGCGCGTGCGGTGCCGCGCGGTGTCGATCCTGCACGGTGGGAGCGCGACCGGCCAAATCCCGTGGCGTGGCGAGTCGGTGCTGCGCCCGGGGCGCAGCACCGACTCGACCTGCTCAGTGTGCGTGCGCGGCGCGCTCACGCCCCTTGGAGAGATCGGCTGCTTCGCTCGCCGTGAGCTCCGAGACGACGTGCGGCTTCGCCCGCTCCGCCTTCTCGACCGGGATGCTGATGTTCGCCCAGTCGTCGTAGCCCTCCAGGACCTGGAACTCGTCATCCCAGCTCATGTCGTACTCGACTGCGGTTCCGATCGACTTGTCATCGTTCCAGTCGAGCGGCTTGTCCGCGGTCCCCGACGAACCCTTGAAGTAGCCCGAGGGCGTGATCCAGTACGTCGCGAAGTCGGCGGCGTCCGGACCGAGACCCTTCCGCTCGTCGAGCGCCCGCTCGTCGAGGGAGGGCAGCTTGCGGTCGGAGTAGTCCCAGAAGGCCTTGCCGTCGGCGGTCTCCAGGCCGTCGATCTGGAAGGTGTAGTTCATCACGCTCAGGTAGTTCGGCTTGTAGTTGACCCAAGCGTCACCTCCCCCGTGGCCGAGCCCGAGGGTGTGGCCGAGCTCGTGGACGAACGTCCCCATCTTGGCGTCGTCGGAGGCGTTCGCCCAGTGGGTCGGCCCCATCGTGACCAGGAAGACGTCCCCGCTCATGTACGCCTGCCCGCTGCTGTCGGTGTCGCCGTAGGAGTCGGCCCACCACATGTACCGGAAGATGCCGCGCCGGTCGGGGTCGCTGTTGTCGTCTCGGGCGGCTTCCACATCATCGACGACGTCGATCGGATCGGTGCGGTGCACTTCGCTCCCGCCTCCGAGGTCGTACTTCGCCCCACCGGCGTCTCCCGCGTCGAGGTGGAGGACGATGCCGTCGCGGCCGTCCGGGTTGGAGACCGGCGCCTTGGCGAACATCGCGACGGCCTTGTCGTACACCGCCGTCGACGGGAGCATCCCGGGCAGGTAGTCCGTCTCGACGAACATGTCCTTGTGCCGAGGATCAGCACCCATCGCCGGGAGGTCGACGTCCACCTTGCCGTCCCCGTCGGCGTCGTACCCGTTCGACTCCCAGTCGTCGAGGAGTCCATCGCCGTCGCTGTCGCGCTGCGGTGAGGGCTCAGGGACCGGAGTCGTCGGCACCCGGCCGTTCGCGCCCGTGATCGGGCCGAACCCGCTGACGCCGTTCTCACCGAAGGCCTGAGCGGGCGTCGCGAGCAGGGCGACGAGTCCCGCCGCGCAGACCGCGGACGCGATCGTGATCTTCTTCTTCCGTGCCATGTCATTCCTTGCTGGTCGATGCTCGGAGAGTGAGCACCACCAGGATCAGGTGTGACATTTCATATGTCAAAAGCGACTCGCCGGATCGCTGTACACGAAGAAACCCCCCGACTCGTTGTCGGGGGGTTTCTTGGTGGTGGGCGATACCAGACTCGAACTGATGACCTCTTCGGTGTGAACGAAGCGCGCTACCAACTGCGCCAATCGCCCCATGCACTTGCGTGCGGATCGATACTAGCGGATGTCGCGAGGTGGATCGAACGCGGCGCGCCTCCCGGGTGTGGCGAGACCGCCCGACGCCCCGACTGCCGCGCATCACCGCGGCTCGATCCGCATGAACACGGGGGACACGCCCGGTGAACGGGAACGATTTTGGTGGAACGGCGCGGGTTCGTATAGAGTTTACGACGTCGCCGCGAGAGCGGGCCGACGGACGGACGTGACTCTGGTCACGTCTTGCGGATGTGGCGCAGTGGTAGCGCATCACCTTGCCAAGGTGAGGGTCGCGAGTTCGAATCTCGTCATCCGCTCGAGTGTGGGGCTCCTCGGAGTCCTACGACTCACCAGAGGGTATCCCACCGTTCGGGTACTCACGGAGACGTGAACCTCGATGGTGGGGTGGCCGAGAGGCTAGGCAGCGGCCTGCAAAGCCGTCCACGCGGGTTCGAATCCCGTCCCCACCTCCAGTTCCACCCTCCAAGACCCTGCACGGACTCCGGTTCAGACAGGGACTTGGGCGATTGGCGCAGCGGTAGCGCGCTTCCCTGACACGGAAGAGGTCACTGGTTCGATCCCAGTATCGCCCACCACAGAAAGCCCCCGGCGGGACCACCAGGTCCGGCCGGGGGCTTTCGTCGTTCACGGGGGTGGCCGCACGGACGGATCCGCGGACTCGGCACGGCGGTTCCCGCGGCTGTGTTCCCTGCGTCGGTCCCGATTGGTCGGCCCGTGGTTTCCCGACAACCGACCAGCGTGGGCAGTCGCCGTGCCACGGACGCGCCGCGCCTCTTCGGCAGCGCCCAGCGGCCGGGACGACCTCGGTACGGTGTGTTGACGGACTTGGGACGGGGAACCCCGCCTGACCCCGCCGCGTCTGGCGGTACCGTGAAGGCACAGCACTCTCGGGGGAGCAGCATGAGCACGTACTGTCCACACGGACACCGTCCGTCCGCCGATGTCCTCATCGACGCAGTCACCGCCGCACTGCTGGTCGGCGGGGCGGGCACCGTCGTCGTCTCGTACCTCACGCTCGGTCTCCGCCGTTGACAGCGGAAACGCGGCCGGACGTCATCATCGACACAAGTGCTGCTGCCGCGGTACGCACCCCGCCGGGGCTGCGGGTGTTCGGCGCCGTGTACACACTCGTGTACACCTTCGGCGTCATCGCCTACATCGCCGTCTCCGTCTACTACGACGCGTTCGACCACCGCAGTCAGGGTGAGTCGTTCCTGCTCGCGGCCGCGTGGGTGCTCCCGTTCCCCATCGTCGCGCACCTGCTCCACTTCGTCCTGTACCGGAGCAGCCGCCAGCGCCGGCAGGCGACCGCTCGGCGGACCGCAACCCAGATCGTCGCCGAGGCAACTCGCGCCGGGTACCCGCCCCTCGATGCCCGGCAGGTAGAGCGGATGCTCCTCGCGGAGGACAACGGTCCCGCCCCGTTCACCGGGACGGGCAAGGAGCCGCACCAGTCCCTCCGGCGATGGGACCTCCCCACCGACGATCCGTCGTTCGTCGTCACCGCGATCCGCGGCGGCACACCGGAGAGCATCCGCCTCAGCGCCGCGTCGTCGTCGAACCGGAGTCACGACGCTGCCGCAGCGCACCGAGCCCGATCCGGCGTTCGGCTCCTCGGTGCGTACCGGTCGGACCTCACCGCAGTGTCGGTGTCCTCACGCCTCGGCGGGCTGCCCACCGTTCCCGACGGATTCGACTGGCCGACCTGTGCCGAACACCACGAGCCGATGCAGTTCACCGCGCAGCTCGAGCACGAGGGCAGCCTCATCCTCGTCTTCATCTGCCAGGCAGACCCGGGCTCCTGCCCGTCCTGGGACCCGGACGCCGGGTCCAACGCTGCCGTCGTCGTCGGTGGACGCGACCTGCACCCGGCCGGACGACCGGCATCACCGTCCGGCACCGCCGTGCTGACGGGTGAACCGTGGCTCCTCGGCGTGCACCAGGCAGCCGCGGACGACTACTACGACGCGTTGGCCGAAGCGCGCTCCGACGGTGTCTCGGTCGCCGGCCAGTGGGGCGGGAACCCGGCGTGGATCCAGAACGACGAGACGCCGGGCGGATACCGGTTCGTCGCGATGCTCGACGAGGACCCCCTCGGCGTGAACTTCGGCGGCGGCTCCGCGTACGTCTTCGCCGACGGCCACGGTCACGCGAAGGTCCTCACGCAGACGTAGACCGAACCGCGAGGTTCCGCTCCGGTCGACGCATCCCGAGCGGCAGGGATCAGGGGCCGGCCGGGCGAGTCCGCGCCCGCAGCAGTACGGCAGGCGGCGTGACACCCGCGCCGCATAGGATCCGCCCGTGGGGATCTTCGACAAGTGGCGGCGGCGGAAGCCGGACGACAGCATCGACCAGACCGAGTACGACATCCTCGACGAGGTCGAACCCGACGAGCAGATGATCGACGAAACGGTCACCGAGCAGATGCTGCCCGGGTTCCGCCGCTTCGACGACGTCGTCGAAACAGTCGTCGAGTGGTACGAGGACGACGCACCGGACGTTGACGAGCTCCGCCGCACTGTCCTCGAGCGCACCCGTCTCATCTGGGATGCCCGTCGGCAGGAGGAAGCAACCCGGGACGGGCGCAGCAGCCAGTACGACCGTCTGCAGTTCGCCTTCGCGGAGCTCGCCCGCGACGGCTTCGTCACCGGGATGAACCTCGGCGTCGACCAGAGCGACGGGTTCCTCGAAGCACGTGACCGGCGAACTCCGGACGAGACCGCACCCGACGGACACCGAGAGTGGGCGTACGTGTACTTCCACGAGCAGGACACGGACGGGCTCGCCCTGGACCGGTGCGTTCTCCGCCTCGCGTACGGGTCGTTCCGACCGGCACCTGACATCGACCCCGACCTGGTCGCGAGGTCGATGCTCTCCACCCGCGGTGAAGCAGCCATCAACGAACGGTCCCAGCTGACCGCCGGGGAACGAGTCGCCAGCGTCCTCGCCGACCGAGGGTTCGACATCCACTGGGACGGCACCCCCAGCATGCGCATCGGCGTCGTCATCGACCATTGGCGGAAACCGCTGCCGTTCACCGACCTCGAAGAAGCCCGCGCGGTCGTCGCCAACGAACGCCTGCGAGTCCTCTGGCCCGGAGAGCGGGGAACCGCCGACGCGACAGCGCTTGACGAAGAGGACGGCCGCTGGCACGTCTGGGCAACCGACGAGAAAGCCGGCGCCTGGTCCGACGGCTCCTGGCACGACGACGTCGGCCATGCGCTCGACCGGTTCATCAGCATCGCCCGGTCGAACCAGCGACGTCCGCTGCGTTAGCTGCGGCGCGCTCGAGCTGCAGCGCGACCCCACAGCGCAGCAACGCAGACGAGGACGACTGCGCCGGCGATGGTTGCCCACAGCATGCTGTCGGAGAACATGCCGACGATGAGCCAGGTCACGATTGCGAACGTCACCGCGATCGCCACCATCCAGTGCCACGGCCACACGTCGGCCTGCGCGCGCGCTTTCCGGGCTGCGGCAGTAGCAGCGATCTGCCAGAGGTCCTCGCCGTGCTGGCCGTACCGTCCCGCCCATTGCCGCTCGTTGATCCACGAAGGTCTCGACACCCGAGGCGTCTCCGCATGGCGATCAGCGCGCGCATCGTGCGGAGCTGATGGTGACGCCCGGGTCGGAGCTGGCAACGGCGACGGTTCGTCACGCGGCAACGACGAACCGCCGTAGGTCCACTCACCACCCAGCAGGAACGACCGGGCTGGCTCGTCTGCTGTCGCTGCCCGGTGGAAGTCGGACACCCGCCCCTCAGCGGTCCGCCGGGGGTCATCCCACTGGTCAGCATCCGCGAGGACGTCGGCGACGTACCGGCTGAGTTCCGTCTCATCGCCCCACCACGCCGTCACCAGCTCGTCGAGCTGCAGCCGGACCACAGGGTTCGTCGTCCGCTCCGCCACCGAGGAGACGTCGGAGAGGAACCGACTCGCGGGCTCAGCGAACTCCGGCCAGACAGCGACCACCGCTGGCAGCCGCGTCCGGAACGCCTCAGCAGCAGTGGACCAGGGCACGACGACATCGGTGAGGTCCGGGCTCTCGTCCTCACCGGCGGCGAGCGCTGCGAGGAGCCGGTCGCCGTGCGCTTCGAACCACGCAACCGGCACGAGTCCGATCCACAGGAACGGGAGCAGCCACTGCACCTCCCACTCACCGGTGACCGCATCCAGGTCGACCTCGCCGGCGCGGACAGCCGGGTCGGCTCGCACCATCGGCGACGAAGCGGTCAGCACGTTCAGCGTCACGGAGTTCCCCACGAACCGACCCTATCGACCGTTCGGAAGCGGCTGTCGCCACATCGGACGACCGGTACCGGCGCGCACACCCCCGACGGCGGTGCCGCGACATGTGTCGGTGGCCGTCACGGGTCGGCCCCTGTTCTGGTTCGCCGCGGCGTTCTTCCTGGTGATGCTCGTCGTCAGCCTCGTGCAGACGCCGAAGGTCCTGCGCAACGCGGCGTCGATGCTCACCGAACTCGACCGGCGCGAATCGGCGAAGAACGGTGACGGTACCGTGCCGGTGCGCTTCCACAAGGCCTGCGAGTGGCGTCGAGACGACCGCGGACAACGGGACGTCATCGAGCGGGGCGTCTGGGTCGCCTTCGACGAGCGTCGAGTGGCCGTCTACGAATTCGACGGCAAGGACACTCACGCCGCCGTACGCCTTCCGGACGAGGTCGTCGCGCACGAGTGGCGCGAGCGCATCGACGAGGAACCAGCGGCCTGGCTCCTGCCACACCTCGACCGGTTCGCCGGCGGTCAGGACGTCCGCACCGAGCTCCTGGCCGACTACGCCGCGCGGCACGACGGCGGCACTCCACCGACCATCGATTGGGCGATCCAGCTCTGAGGGAGACAGTCGCCGTAGGCACCGCTTCAGGGGTCGGCCGGAAGGAGGGATACGACGTCCTGGCCGGCAGCCCCGGCCCGCCGGAGGCCGCCTTCGACCGTTCAGACTCGACCGCCGACAGAATCGCTGCATGCCCCTGCACCGCGACTACCGCCTCGTGGACGGTCCACCGTCCGTTTCGGACTACCTGCGCATGCGGCTCGAGAGCGGGTCGTCGCCCAAGAGCCAACAGCAGGAGCCGGTGCCCTGTCCGGTTCCTGGACGGTTCGGCACGTCCTCTACGCGGAGGGGAGCGTCGTCGGCATGGGACGTGTCGTCAGCGACGCCTCGGCCACCTGAAACCCTCCGCGTAGGATCGCGCAGATGACCGAGATGAAGCGGCGCAGCGTCCTCGAACGACTCGTCGGGAAGCCCCTCCCGTGGATCGCTTGGACGTGGGCCGCTCTGGCCGTCATCTGGATCATCCTGGCCATCGTCGATCCTTCTGGATTCCACACGTTCATGGCCATCACCTGGTCGATCCTCGCCGCACTCCAGCTCAGCGCCAATCACTACGCCCGCAAGCAGGAGCGGAGTCGAGCTCCGGGAGCCGATTTCGACACCGCCGCTCGCTGAGCCTCAGCCGTCTCTGCGAGCGATCGCCTACCGATCGCGTTGACGCTTTCCTGAGCGCCGATCGTCGCAGCCAGGTACTGGCTCAGAGTCAGGACGGCAGCCTCGACGTCGTCTCGCTACACCGACCACTGCTGGTGACACCGGTCGGCCACGGTGGCAGGATGACCGCGCATGGTGACCTCGCACGTGATCAAGCCCCTGACGCCGGAGACGTTCCCCGCGTGGAAGGCCCTCGCCGCGAAGCACAACGGCGTCTGGGGCGGCTGCTGGTGTTCGTACTTCCACGGTGACACCGCCGACACCGAGAAGCGCGAGCACGACGGCCCGACGTTCAAGGAGCGGTTGATCCGCGAGGGTGTCGCGCACGCCGCCCTCGTGTTCGACGGCGACGACGCGATCGCCTGGTGCCAGTACGGCAGCCCCGTCGAACTGCCGAACATCTACCACCGCAAGCAGTACGAAGCGGGGGAGTCCCGCCCGGCACCGTGGCGGATCACCTGCTTCTTCGTCGACCGGGACCACCGCCGTTCCGGGGTGGCGTACGAGGCGCTCAGCGGGGCGCTCGACCTCATCGCCCGGGCGGGTGGCGGCGAGGTCGTCTCGTTCCCGAACGAGCTCACCCCGGGCAAGCGGACGTCCTCGTCCTTCTTGCACAACGGCACACGAGCGATGTTCGAGCGGGCGGGCTTCACGTTCGAGCGCCACATCGGGAAGAGCAAGACCGTCATGCGGCTGACCGTCCGGCCGGGATCGTCGGAGCCCACCGGCGAGTGATTCTCACCCCCTGGGCGTTGAGCGGTACACGGTCGGAGCGACGTCGTGCACGGACTTGAAGACACGGCTGAAGTAGAACGGATCCCCGTAGCCGACCGCCCGTGCGATGGACTCGATGCTGCTCGTCGTCGTGTCCAGGAGCTCCCGCGCTCGACCCATGCGCACCTGCGTCTGGAACCGCACCGGGCTCGTGCCGACCCGCTGTCGGAACTGCGAAGCGAAGTGCGACGGACTCATCCGTGCCATGGCGGCGAGTCCGGCCACGCTGATCGGCTCCGCCGGGTTGGCGACGATGTAGTCGCGGGCAGCGTCCACCACCGGGAGAGCGGACGCGCCGGCGACCTGTTCGGCGCACAGCTGTGCCATCAGGTGCCACGCAGCGCCGGACGCGGCGAGCAGGCTCGCGTCGGTGTCACCGCGCTCCATGGCGGCGACGATCTCCTCGATGAGGGACACCGGTCGGTAGACGTCCCGCAGGTGCCGTACCGGCTGAGCCGCCGTCATCCCGCTGCTGTGCAGGAACTCCTCGAGGTCGCGGCCGGTCAGGTGCACCCACCACAGCGTCCACGGATCGTCGGCGTCCGCCTCGTAGGAGTGCGCGACGTTGGGCGGCAGGACGACGACCTGGCCACGGCGGACGTCGTGCCGGACCCCGCTGACGCGCACCTGGCCGCCGCCGAGCACGCAGACCAGGACGACGCACTGCGAGGTCCCGACCGGGCGCTCCTTGCCGTGCGCCTGTGCCGTGGGGAAGTAGCCGGCGTCGGTGACCACCAGGTGTGCGATCCCGGGTTGGGTCATCGCCTGGCGGACTCGTCGAGCGGGTAGGACGCGGAGGCGTTGTCCGGGGAAGCCGTCTTCGATCAGCACGCTCCCATCGTGCGCGACGATCGTCGTATCGTCCAGGTATTCCGTCGGATAGACCGTTCCGTGGCACCCGAACGCCTCCGTACGATCGCTGCATGCTCAACGAAGAGTCGAGGCTCGATCTCCCTCCGATCCCCGCCGACCAGGCGGGTCTCCCCGTCGCGGCCTGGTCCGAACCGCTCGTCATCGACACGTACGAGCCACTCGACCCGGATCGGTTCCCGCAGTTCCTGGACCGTCGGGTGTACCAAGGATCGTCCGGGCGGGTGTTCCCGCTGCCGTTCCACGAGCGCATCGCACAGGACAAGCAGCCGCACCCGTGGCAGGCCGTGCATCTCGAGAACCGCTGGGTGCGCGTCGTCGTCCTGCCGGAGCTCGGCGGTCGCATCCACGTGGGGTACGACAAGACGACCGACCACGACTTCTTCTACCGGAACAACGTCATCAAGCCCGCGCTGGTCGGGCTGGCCGGACCGTGGATCTCCGGTGGCGTCGAGTTCAACTGGCCGCAGCACCACCGGCCGGCGACGTACCTGCCGACCGATGTGTCGATCGAACGCGAGGCCGACGGATCGGTGACCGTCTGGTGCTCCGACCACGACCCGTTCGCCCGCATGAAGGGCATGCACGGGATCCGGCTCCGTCCGGACTCCTCCGCGATCGAGGCTCGCGTGCGCCTCTACAACCGAAGCGAACGCACCGAGACGTTCCTGTGGTGGGCGAACGTGGCAGCCGCGGTGAACGACGACTACCAGAGCTTCTTCCCGACGGACGTGCACCACGTCGCCGACCACGCCAAGCGAGCGGTGGCGACGTTCCCGGCCGTCGACGCGACCTACTACGGCGTCGACTACCCGGCGCGGGTCGATGCCGACCACCCCGACGCCGACCGACTCGACTGGTACCGGAACATCCCCGTACCGACGTCCTACATGGTCACCGACACCGAGGACGCGTTCTTCGGCGGCTACGACCACGGGCGGGAGGCCGGGTTCGTGCACTGGGCGGACCGGACCATCTCGCCGGGGAAGAAGCAGTGGACGTGGGGCAACGCACCCTTCGGTCACACGTGGGACGCGATGCTCACCGACACGGACGGCCCCTACGTCGAGCTGATGGCCGGCGTGTACACCGACAACCAGCCGGACTTCTCGTACCTGGAGCCCGGAGAGACCAAGAGCTTCTCCCAGTACTGGTACCCGATCAGCGGAATCGGACCGGCGATGCAGGCGACACGTGACGCGGCGATCCGGGTCGACGTGTCGGCCGTCGCAACGTTGCGGATCGGTGTCTCGTCGAGCGTGGTGGCGGACGACGCGGTGCTGCGGATCGAAGATCGGTCCGGCAGCGTGCTCGACGAGCTGGCAGCGGCTCTCGCCCCGGGCGAACCGGTGATCGTCGACTGGACCGTGCCGGCCGACGTCGCCCCGTCCGATGTGCGGGTCGCGGTCTGCGCCGGGGAGCGGGAGCTCGTGCGGTTCTCCCGACGACCGATCCCGGAGGGACCCGTCGACACACCGGCGGCAGCGATCGCACCGCCAGCACCGGCATCGGTGGCGACCGTCGAGGAACTCGTGCTCATCGGCGGCTACCTCGAGCAGTACCGGCATGCGACCCGATCGCCGGAGCCGTACTGGGAAGAAGCGCTGCGCCGCGACCCCGGGGACGTCCGCGCGCACATCGCGCTGGGCAATCGCCGGTACGCCGCGGCGGACTACGCCGGCGCCGTCGAGCACCTGCAGAGCGCCGTCGACCGTCTCACCGCCTGGGCACCGAACCCGTCCGACGGCGAGGCGCACTACCGGCTCGGCCTGGCGTTGCTCCGGTCCGGCCGTCGCGACGACGGTCGGCGCGCCCTGGGGAAGGCGACGTGGAACGCAGCGCAAGCGGCCCCGGCGCACCTGGCGCTGGCACGTTCGATCGCCGGCGAAGACCCGTCCGCGGCGCTCGAGCACGTGGAGGCCGTCCTGCGACACGATCGGGAGCACCTCCAGGCGCGCGACATCGCCGTGGTGGTGCTCCGCCGACTCGGACGGACCGGGGAAGCGGAGACACTCCTCGCCGAGACGCTCCGTCTCGACCCGCTCGACCAGTGGGCACGCCACCTCGCCGGACGCCCGGTCAGCGACGATGCCACCACCCTGCTCGACGTCGCACTCGAGTACCGCTCGGTCGACGGGTTCACGGAGTCGCAGCAGCTGCTGGCCCTCGCCGAGGCCCGAGCCGGCCGTCAGGCACTCGGGCAGGTGAACGTGCGGCCGTTGGTCGCCGTGCACGTCGCCGACCTCGCGCTCCAGGCCGGTCGACTCGACGACGCCCATCGCGCCGTGGTCTACGCGGCAGCGACCGACCACACGAACGCGCTGCCGTCACGACTCGACGACGTCGATGCACTGCGCCGGGTCGTCGCCTTCGATGCCGGGGTTCCGGTGCTCTGGTCCATGCTCGGCTCGTGGCTCTACGACCGAGGCCGTGTGGAGGAAGCGGGCGACAGCTGGCTACGGGGTCTGGCCGCCGGGGCGACGGGCCTCGACGCCGCCGTGCTGCACCGCAACCTCGGTGTCGCGGCCGTCAACGTACACGGTGACCTCGCAGCGGCCCGCGAACACTACGCCGCGGCTCGGCGAGCGCTGCCGGACGATGCCCGCCTGCTGTACGAGGCGGACGAACTCGCCGCCCGTACCGGGACGAGCGCGGAGGAACGACTCCGGGTGCTCGACGAGCAAGCCGATCTGGTGGCGGAGCGCGACGACCTCACTTTGAGCCGCGTGAACCTCCTGCTCGAGCTCGGTCGTCCCGAGGACGCCGCGATCGTCCTGTCCGGTCGGGCGTTCCAACCGTGGGAGGGCGGGGAAGGCCGGGTGTTGGCGGCCTGGGACCGGGCGGCATTGGCACGCAGTCGTGCTGCGCTGGCAGCCGGGGACGCGGTGGCCGCGGCGGACGCCGTCCAGACGGCACTGCACCCGCCGGCGTCGTTGGGAGAAGCCAGGCACCCGTTGGCCACGACCGCCGACCTGCACCTGGCGCTCGGTGACGCGCTCTCCGAGCTCGGCCGGTCCGCGAGCGCGGAGGAGGCCTGGCGGACCGCAGCCGACGCACACGGCGACTTCTCCGACATGGCGACCGCGCCCTTCACCGAGCGGAGCGTCTGGTCCGTCGCCGCGCTCGATCGACTCGGCCGACGACCCGCAGCCCGACAGCGGCTCGACGAGTTGGCTGCGTTCATCGACGAGCTCGCCGCGGCGCCGACGGACATCGACTACTTCGCGACCTCGCTGCCGACCATGCTCCTGTTCCACACCGACCCCGCGGAGCAGCGCGACTCGCTCGTCGCCCGGCTCCGGGCCCTGCACGCGGAACTCTCCGCGTCCCGCACGCTCCACGTCGCGGACGCCGTCCTCGACTGACTCCCGGGCCCTTCGCCCGAACCGGCAGTGTCGCCGGATCCAGAAAGGAACGATCAACCATGACCCGAACCCACCTCCGACGAGCCGCAGCCATCGCCGCGGGCGTCGCCGCCGTGGCACTCGCCCTCAGCGCGTGCTCCGTCCCCTCCGCCGGCACCGGCAAGGGGTCCAACCTCCGCATCGGTGCCATGTACCTCGACTCCCAGGGCTTCTACGGCGGCGTCAAGAAGGGCGTCGAGGACGCGGCGGACGCGTCGGACACGAAGGTGAAGTTCCTCGAGTCGACGTCCGCCGGGGACGTCTCGAAGGAGAGCTCCTTCATGAACACGTTGGTCTCGTCGAACGTGAACGCCATCATCATGTCGGCGGTGTCCACCGACGGCAGCCTGCCCGCCGTGAAGCAGGCGTCGAAGGCCGGCATCCCGGTCGTCTGCTACAACACCTGCGTCTCCGACGCCGCCGTGCAGAAGTACGTCTCCGCGTACGTCCTCGGCGACCCGGCGAAGTTCGGGTCCATGCTCGGCGACAAGGCCGCCGAGTACTTCAGGGGCAAGGGCATCGACGCTCCCAAGATGGGCGTGATCAACTGCGAGCAGTACGAGGTCTGCAAGGAACGCTTCGCCGGCTTCAAGGACGCGCTCACCAAGGCGCTCCCCGGCGCGCAGTTCGTCGCGAACCAGGAGGGAGCGGAGGTCGACCAAGCCGTCCCCACTGCCGAGCAGATGCTCAGCGCGCACCCCGACCTGGACGGCATGTACGGCGAAGCCGGCGGTGCGACCGTCGGTGCGTACAAGGCCGTCGAGAACCGCGGGCTGGTGGGCAAGGTCGCGGTCTTCGGGTCGGACATGACGAGTGACATCGCGAGTGAGCTGCAGAAGGGCACGACGCTCAAGGCTGTCGTCGACATCTCCGGGATCCAGGCGGGGAAGCTCGCGTACGACGCCGCCGCCAAGGCCATCGACGGGAAGGGCAAGAAGGGCGACGTCGTCGACGCTCCGATCGACCTCTACCAGCCGGACGACGCTGCGAAGTGGCTGGAGACCCACAAGGACGGCCTGCCCTGAGCGCAGACCGACCAGGGCGGCGGTCCGGCATCCTCCGGCCCGCCGCCACCCACACCGAGAGAGGTCCGTCGATGACGACAGCACCAGAACGCAGCACCCGTCCCGCGATCGCGGAGGTCCGGGGAGCGAGGAAGCAGTACCCCGGGGTCGTCGCGCTCGACGACGTCGACTTCACGATCCAGCCCGGCGAGGTCCGAGCCCTGCTCGGGCAGAACGGTGCAGGCAAGTCCACGCTCATCCGTCTGCTCTCCGGCGTCGAACGCCCGGACACCGGCGAGGTGCGCATCGACGGCGAGCCCCTGGACGGCGGGGTGAACGAGGCCGGTCGCCGTGGCGTCGCCACCTGTTACCAGGAGCTGAGCCTCATCCGCGAGGTCACGGTGGCCGAGAACCTGAGTCTCGGGAAGTGGCCGATGAGCGGGTTCGGGATCGATCGACGACGGATGACCGCATCGACCCGAGCGACGCTCGAGCGCCTCGGAGCGGACATCGACCCGGACGCGGTCGTCGGGACGCTCACCCTCGCCCAGCAGCAGATCGTCGAGATCGCCCGCGCCGTCCAGGAGGAGCCGAAGCTCCTGATCCTGGACGAGCCGACGTCCGCACTCGCCTCGGCCGAGGTCGACGTCGTCCTCGGCACCGTCCAGCGTCTCTCCGCCGAGGGAGTGGCCGTGCTGTACGTGAGCCACCGGATGGACGAGATCCGACAGATCGCCGACACGGCGACGGTGATGCGGAACGGGCGCGTCATCGAGACCGTCTCGATCAGCGGTGCGGACACCAACCGGATCATCCACCTGATGCTCGGGGAAGCGCTCGAGTCGACGGTTGCCGTCCGCACGGCACGGACGGACGGCGAGGTCCTGCTCCGCGTCGACGACGTCGTCCTCGCCCCGAAGCTCGACGGCGTCTCGTTCGAGGGCCGCGCCGGTGAAGTGCTCGGCATCGCTGGGCTCCTCGGCACCGGGCGGACCGAACTGCTCCGAGCCATCGCCGGGTACGACCGGATCCGCTCGGGAGCCGTCTCCGTCCGGGGCCGGCTCGAGCAACACCCCACCCCCCGCAGGATGCGGCAACTCGGTGTCGGCATGACACCCGAGGACCGGAAGGGGACCGGGATCATCCCGGGGCTCGGCATCGACGAGAACATCGTCATGTCCGACTGGAGGCGGGTGTCCTCGGGCGGTGTCCTCGCGTCGGGCAAGATCCGCGAGGCGACGAGGGCCCTCGCCGGGCGGCTCGCGATCAAGGCGGACGACATGACCCGACCGATCAACACCCTGTCCGGAGGCAACCAGCAGAAGGCCGTCATCGCGCGGTGGTTGCACGCCGACAGCGACGTCCTGCTGCTGGACGAACCCACCCGGGGCGTCGACGTGCAAGCCAAGGCGCAGATCTACGACATCATGCGCCAGGTCGCCGACAGCGGGAAGCTCGTCGTCTTCGTCTCCAGCGAGGCCGAAGAGCTCCCGCTCGCGTGCGACCGGGTCCTCGTGCTCCGTGGCGGCCGGATCCGCGAGGAGTTCCGCGCGCCCGACATCACCGTGCCCGACGTCCTCGCCGCTTCGATGGGGGTCGCCTCCGATCCCGGCGACCACCCGGCGACGACACCCGCACAACCCACCGACCCGACGGACGTCGACGTCCGTGCCGAGTGAAGGAACCGACATGACCACCACCGTGGAGAACACTCCCGAGACCACCACCGGTGTCGCCGACGCCCGGCCGGGCCCGTTCACGCGCGCCCGACGCGCCATCGGCGGCAACACCACCCTCGTCAACATCGTCGGGCTGCTCGTCGCGATCGTCCTGCTCTACGTGTACCTGACCTTCAACGCAGTCGGGTTCTTCACCGCTGCGAACCAGAGTGGGCTGCTCCGAGACGCTGCGCTCATCGGGGTGGCCGCGACCGGCATGACGCTCGTCATCATCGCCGGCGAGATCGACGTGTCCACCGGCCCTGCGGTCGCCCTCTCCAGCGTCGTCGCCGCGTCCGCCATCTCGCAGTGGGGGCTCCCGACGTGGTTGGCGATCATCCTCACCCTGACCATCGGCACCGCGTGGGGATCGCTCGCGGGCATCCTCCGGGCGCGCTTCGCCGTCCCGTCGTTCATCGCGACCCTCGGTCTGTGGAGCGTCCTGCGCGGCCTGGCCCAGTTCGTCACCAACGCCCTGCCCGTGCAGATCCCGGACGCCGACCCCGTGATGGACTTCCTCAACGGCGACGTGCTCGGCATCCCGACACCGGCCATCGTGATGATCGTCGCGTTCCTCGTGTTCGGGTTCATCGCCCGGAAGACCCCGTTCGGCCGCTCCGTCTTCGCCATCGGCGGCAACGCGCCGGCGGCGCGCCTCGCCGGCATCCCGGTGCGCCGGGTACGGGTCGCGCTCTTCGCCATCACGGGATTCCTCGGGGCGGTCTCCGGCGTGCTGCTCACGGCACGCCTCGGTTCGGGCAACTCGACCGCCGCCAACGGCCTCGAGTTCGACGTCATCGCTGCGGTCGTCGTCGGCGGCACCGCGATGACCGGCGGCCGTGGCAGCCTCATCGGCACGTTCCTCGGGGTGATCTTCATCACGCTCATCGGCAACGGCCTGGTGCTGCTGGGCGTGAACTCCTTCCTGCAGAACGTGGTCCGCGGCGTCATCATCGTCCTCGCGGTCCTGCTGAACGTGACCCTGTCCCGCCGTCGCGGGGCCCGAGAGGACGACTGACATGACCATCACCGACGTGACCCACACGACCACCACGACCATGCCCGGCGTCTACCTCCCCGGAGACTCCACGGCGGAGGTCCGCCAGGTTCCCGTGCCCGTACCCGGGCCCGGGCAGGTCCTCGTGCAGGTGGGTGCCTCGGGCATCTGCGGCAGCGACATCGGGTTCATCTACCGCGGCTACAAGACCCACAAGGGTCTGGACGGAGCGCCGGCCTACAAGGGCGTCGTCGCGGGGCACGAGCCGTCCGGACGCATCGTCTCAGCCGGCCCCGGCGTGACCCGCTTCGCCGTGGGGGACGACGTCATCGTCTACCACATTCAGGGATGCGGCCGGTGCCGGAACTGCCGGAGCGGGTACTTCATCAGTTGCACGGATCAAGCACACAAGGCGTCCTACGGATGGCAGCGCGACGGCGGGCACGCCGAGTACGTGCTCGCCGACGAGTCGACCCTCGTCCCGCTCCTCGGTGACCTGACGTACGTCGACGGTGCGCTCATCGCGTGCGGCTTCGGCACCGCGTACGAGGGACTCGTCCGGACGAGGGTCCACGGCGGAGAGGACCTGCTCGTCGTCGGACTCGGTCCGGTCGGTCTCGCGGCGGCGATGCTGGGCCGGCTGCTCGGCGCCCGCCGGGTGATCGGCGTCGAGCGCAGCCCGGAGCGGATCGCCTTCGTCGAATCGACCGGACTCGTCGACGACGTCGTCCTCGCGGACGAGCACGCCGTCGACCGGATCATGGAGCTCACCGACGGCGTGGGCTGCCAGGTCACGGTCGACTGCTCGGGCTCGACTCCCGGTCGGTCGACGGCCGTCGACGCGGCCGCCGAGTGGGGACGGGTGGGTCTGATCGGGGAGGGCGGGCGGCTCGAGACGGAGGTCTCGGACACGCTGCTGCACAAGCAGCTCACCGTCACGGCGTCCTGGGTGACGTCCCTGCAGGGAATGGAGGACGTGACCGGCATGCTGGCCGCCGCTGGGCTCCACCCCGAGGTCGTGGTCTCGCACCGGCTCGGGCTCCTCGACGCGGACGAGGGCTACCGTATCGCCGCGGCGGGCGCGACCGGCAAGGTCGTGCTCGTCCCGCCGACTGCTCCGGTCCGGTGAGCGTGGACCTCCCGCTCCACACGCTGCGGCGCGACGGTCTCACGGCGGTCTTCGCCCCGTCGCTCGGCGGCCGGTTGCTGTCCCTCCGGGTCGACGACGAAGAGGTCCTCTGGCAGAACCCCGAGCTGCTCGACGCGCGCTTCCGGCCGGTACTGCCGTTGGAGGAGTGGCCGGACGGAACCGGCGGGATGAGCACCTGGGCGAACACCGGCGGATCGAAGACGTGGCCGGCGCCCCAGGGATGGACGACGCCGGACGAGTGGCACGGCCCGCCGGACGGTGCGTTCGACTCGGGCAGGTGGGAGGTCCTCGACGAGACCGCGACCATGATCTCGTTGCGCAGCCCGGACGACGGTGCCACGGGTCTGCGGATCGTCCGCGAGTTCATCCTCGAGGGGGCCGGCCGCATCACCGAACGGATCACGTTCGAGAACCGCGGCGCGACCACCTCCCGGTGGGCTCCGTGGGAGGTCTGCCAGGTCCGGACCGACGACGGCGGGACCGTCCTGGTCGAGGGTGCAGCCCTGACCGACGAGGTCGACCTCGGCACGTGGGAGGGGAGCGCGCCGTCGGTGGAGCAGCCCCGGGGGGTCGCCCTGCCGGTCGGCGAGGGTGTCACCAAGCGCGGGTACCGGGCCGGGACCGCGATCACGTACCGGCGCGCGTCCGGCACGGTCCTCCGCCTGCACGCGGCGGAGGAGGACGGCGAGGACCGATCCGCCGTGTTCCCGGACGGCGGATGCCGCTTCGAACTGTGGGCACAACGCCCGGTGTCGGCCGCCATCGCCGACCTCGAGGACCTCCGACCGGACGCGCACCTCGTCGAGCTCGAGGTGCTCGGTCGGCGGACGCCGCTCGACCCGGGGGACGACCGTACCGTCACGGTCCGCTGGGACGTCGGCCACGCCGCCTCCTGAACGCACCGGGCCGCCGACGATCCGCTGTCGCTCAGCGATCCACGCGCCCCGCGAAGCGGTACCGGAAGCCGGTGCCGGTGTTCGCCGTGACGACGACGTCGTAGTACCCCCAGGGGTCGAGCGGCCACCGGACGGTCTCCCGTCCCGTCCCGTGCACGTGGGCGGTGTCGGTGTGCTCGACGAAGTCGTTCGAGGAGAGGTCGAACCGCACCTCGGCGTGTCCGTCGTTCTCCAGCACGACCTGCAATGCAGGCCGACCCCGGTGGTCCGCGACGACCGAGGCGTGGGGGAGGCCCACATCGGTCCGGTCGCCGGGCACGACGGTACCGGCGAAGCGGCGGAGGAACCGGTCGGGTCCGTAGACGCTCACGTCGTAACGGCCGTCCGTCGCCGCGGTCTCCCACACCCACTCGGACGAGGCGCCTGCGGCGATCGTCCGCGGCTCGGCGCGGAACGGCAGCGCGATGTTCGGGTACACCAGGTGATTGATGCCCTGCGTCCCGTCGTTCGCGAGCGTCAGGGTCACCCGGCCGGTCCGCCGGTCGACGGCGGCGTCGGCGCGCTGCCGGTACGGCAGCGCCCGGTGCTTGGCGCTTCCGGCTTCCTGCGCCGGCATGCGCTGGGCGCCGACCGCGGGTTGCTGGATCGGGGGTTTGGTGTGATCGGCGTCAGCGGCGGAGACGAGTGCCTGCGTCTGGTCGAGGCCCGGCACGACGTCCGCCCCGGGGATGCTCGTGTCCGGTGTCGTGAAGTCGAAGCAGCTCGTCAGATCGCCGGAGACCGTGCGCCGCCAGGCGGAGATGTTCGGCTCGCGTACCCCGGTGACCTGCTCGAGGAACCGGATGACGGACGTGTGGTCGGACACCTGCGAGTTGACCCACCCCCCACGGCTCCACGGAGACACGACGGTCATCGGGACGCGGGCACCCATCCCGATCGGCAACCCTGCGACGAACTCGTCGGGCGTGCCGGGCTCCGGGAACGGCGCGACGACGTGGTCGAAGTAGCCGTCGTTCTCGTCGTAGTTCACCAGCAGGACCGTCGAGGCCCAGGTCTCCGGGTTGCTGAAGAGCGCTTGCACGACGGCGTTCGTGTAGTGGGCGCCGTAGTCCGGGCTCGCGGCGGGGTGCTCGGACCAGCCGTAGGGCGCGACGACGTAGGAGACCGTCGGCAGGCTGTTCGTGGCGCAGTCGTGCCCGAACTGGCCGAGCAGGTGGTGGACGTCGAGACCCTTGCCGGAGTTCGGCTTCCAGCCGTCGTGCAGTCCGGCCCGTTCAGCGAGCTGCTGCCGCGCCGGGTCGGACGACGCGAGGGCTTCGTGGTACTGCCCGAACAGCCAGAGCGGGTTGTCGCCGTAGTCGCCGACGTACGGGTCGGCGCCGCTGTCCCCGACCTCGTCGTTCGCGTACGTCTTCCAGGAGACACCGGCCGCCTGCAGTCGTTCGGCGTACGTCGTCCACGAGTACACCGGGTCGTAGTCTGCCGGGTTGTCCGTCGCCGGACCCCCGCGGCCGCCCGTGGGGTCGATGGTCCCGGACCACTGGTAGAGCCGGTTCGGGGTCGTGGGGCCGTTGAGCGAGCAGTGGTAGTCGTCGCAGATCGTGAACGCCTTGGCGAGCGCCCGCTGGTACGGGATGTCCTCCTGGGTGAAGTACCCCATCGTCTGGGCGCTCTTGGCGTCGACCCACTGGTTCCAGGCGCCGTCGTTCCACGCCGTGTGGCCGCCGCTCCACGAGTGGTCCAGCCCGCCGGCGTTCTGGGCGTTGTACTTCGTCGTGTCGAGGCGGAACGGCAGCATGACGCCACCGTCGGTGCGCGCCGGCGCGGGCTGGTGGAAGACGTCCTGGCCGGTGGGCAGCTCGAGCGCCTGCTTGTCCGAGAACCCGCGGACGCCGGGCATCGTGCCGTAGTAGTGGTCGAACGACCGGTTCTCCTGCATGAGCACGACGACGTGTCGGACGTCCTTGATCGTTCCGCTCCGCGAGGCCGTGGACGCCGCAGCGCTCGCGACCGCACCGCGACCGAACGCGGAGCCGGCGGCGACACCGGCCATGATCGCCGCGGCACCGCCGACGAGGAGCGCCCGCCGACTGACGCCGGAGCGGACCGTCGTGGGGTACCTGGCGTCGGGAGTGAGTGGCGGTGCGCCGGTCAGGGTGACGTCGGGGGCGCCGCGCTCGGGCTTCCTCGTGCTCATCGGGGGCCTTCCAGGTCGAGGTGGTGGGGAGTGGTGTCGTCAGGGCCGACCGCATCGCCGTCCAGCCGCGGTGGACGCCGTCCGCGGAGCAGACCGAACGCGCCGAGGGCGAGCAGGGCGAGCGCGACGGCGGCGAGGCTGAGCAGGCCGGTGGTGCCGGTGAAGGCGAGCGGGCCGGACGGGCCGGACGCCCGGGGGTCGGGCGCGTGGTACTGCCCGGGCGAGCCGGACGCGGCGACCGGCGCCGCGCCTCCAGGTCGCCCCGGACCGCCCGCGGGACCGGAGCCGGCGTCCGCGCGCAGGACGAGGCTCGCTGCGACTGCCGCGTGGTCGGAGGTCCACCGGTTCGCACGGGACCCTGCCACCGGGAACCCGTCGACGGCGGTGTGCGCCTCGGTCACGGCGATCCGACCCGACACCAGGACGGCGTCCTGTCGTCCGGTGCTCGCAGGGACCTCGACCGCGGCAACGGCGGTGTTCGGGACAGCGGGCCGGCCGTCGAAGACGTCAGTGGTGGCACCCGGGTGCGAGGCCACCGACGGGTTGGCCGTCCGGAAGGCGTCCCGCAGGCCGACGGCGGTGAACGCGCTCGTGACCGGCCAGGCGACCGGTCCGGCGCCGCACGTGTCGTCGGTGTGGGTCCAGTCGAGGTGGGAGGGCGAGCGCAACGCTCCGAGCAGCACCACCCGGGCGCCGCCGACCCGGACGTCGGACCGCACCCGCGCCGCGATGGCGGCGGCCGCGTGGGCGGTGTCCGTGGCGCGCTCCGCCGCCACGGTGCGGTCGGCGCCCTCCGCGCAGACGGAGGCGGGGTCGACGGAGTTCGCTGGCAGGTCGACGTCCCAGACGACGACTCGCGTCCCCGCGACGTCGACGCTCACGCTGAGGGCCTGGAGGCGCGGGGAGACCCCGGTGCGCGGGTGCAGCGGCCAGGGGGACAGGACCGCCAGCCCGTCGGCGGACGTCTGTACGTCCCACCCGAGCGCCGCAGCCAGCGCACCGGGTTCGTCGCCGTCGGAGTCCTGGAGGGCGAGCAGACCGATCCGGTCGACGAGGACCGAGCGGGCGAGCTTCTCGACCGGGTCGTCGACGTGGGAGCCGCCGTCCCAGGCCTCGAGGGTCTCGGCCTTGAGGGTCGGCGGTGTGCCCGGGTCGGCGATCGGGAACTCGACGACGACCGAGCCGGTCACCCCCGCGCCGTCCGTCGCCGCGACCGTGAGCAGCGCCGGGTGCACCGGCGAGGTCGACGGTGCTGTCCCCGTCAGGACGCCGTCCGCGGCGACCGAGACCCACGACGGACCCGCCGACTTCGCGAACACCGGGACCGCTGCGGGTGCGCTGCCGTCCGTGGACCGCCACAGTCCCGCCACGCTCCGGCCGATGGACGCACCTGCGCGAGTGGTGGGTTCGACGACGTCGTCGAGCAGGAAGTGCGGGGTGGTGGCGGCTCCGCTGCCGACCAGCGGCGGCTTCGGCGCCAGGGTGAAGGTGACCGGAGGTGCGAGCTGCTGGTAGCCGTCGGCGTGCAGGAGCACCGCGGTGATCGTGACGTCGGCCGGCAGTCCGGCAGTGGACAGGCCGGCGGTGCCGGTCGTCGTGGCGGGCACGTAGGTCCAGGTGGTGGAGGCTCCGTGCGACTGTCCGCCGGCGGGCACGGACGACGGATCGGCGTACACGCCGATCCAGTTCTTCTCATCCGGCGAGTCGGTCGAGAAGCTGAACCGGATCGTGTCCCCGACGTGTGCCCCGGTCGACTCGAGGTGCAGGGTACCGGCGCCCGACGGCCCCGCGGGAGCCGCCGCGAGGGTGAAGGTCACGGGTTGTGCGAGCCACCGGTACCCGTCCTGCGCGAGGAGGTAGGCGACCACCGGGTGACCCGGGGTGAGGGCGGTGGACGGGATCGTGACGGTGCCGCCGTCACCCGGGACGTACGCCCAGGCGGTGCTCGCACCGACGTGCGCCTCGTGCACCGGTGCCTGTGCCGGGTCGTCGTACACGGCGACCCAGTTCTTCGCGTCGGGAGTCGTGGTCGACCACGAGAACCGGAGCGGCTGTCCCTGGGTCGGGTTCGTGGTGGTGAGCTCGAGCCGACCGTCCGGAGCCGGAGCCGGAGCCGAGGAGGGGCTCGACGTCGGCGTCGTCGGCGCTGTCGTGCTGGTCGCCTCGGTCGCCGCGGCGGGGATCGCGCCAGCGGCGAACGTCAGCAGCGTCGCGAGCAGGCCGACGGAGAGCCAGCGGACCGGGGATCTGGTTGAGGGCACCCGAGCATGACAGCGAGGCACGCTGAACCGGTCCTTGCACGACCGTGGCGTCGGGGTGAACGCAGGCGGTAGGAACGCCTCGTCCCTGTCCAGGTGCCTCGGCCGTGATCGCCGTGATCCCGGTGTTCACCCGTTGGTCGCCCGGGTGCACCTGGACAGGTCGAGCGGGTGACGGCACGCTCGAGCGGTGCACGCACTCTTCCGGGACATCGCCGACGACCTCGCCGACCGGGTCCTCCGAGGCGAGTTCGACGTCAGCAACCCCCTGCCGTCCGAACACGAGTTCGCCGCGGACTACGGCGTCGCCCGCGGGACCGTGCGGCACGCCCTCGAGGAGCTGCGGTCGGCCGGCCTGCTCGACGCCCGACCGGGAGCACGGTGGCGGATCCGCTCCGCTGCTCGGAGCCAGGAGGCCGGGCGGCTGGAGTCCTTCGCGCAGTGGGCCCGCGCGCAGGGCCGGGACCCCGGGGGCATCGTCGTCTCGGCGGTGGCGGCGCCGACGACCGTCGTCGAGCGACGGCGTTTCCGGTGCCCGTCGGACGAGCAGGTCCTGCACGTCACCCGGGTGCGGACGCTCGACGGCGTCCGGGTCATGCTCGAGCGGACGACCTACGCGCCCTGGGTCGCGGCGGTGATCCGGTCGATGCCCGACTGGCAGACCTCGGTGACCGCCGCGATGGAGGACCGCTTCGGCATCCGGATCGGCTCGGCGGCGAGCACCGTGGACGCGGTCGGCGCCTCGGTCGAGGACGCGGGATGGCTGGGCGTACCCGCCGGGACGGCCCTGCTCCGGATCCAGCGGAGCAGCGTCGCCGAGGACGGTCGTCCGCTCGAGTCGAGCGACGACCGGTACGTCGGGGGGTCGGTGCCGCTCCGGGTGCGGAGCGCGCCGCAGTGAGGTGCGCGGGCTCGGCAGCACCCCCCGTCCAGGGGTGAGTTCCGCTCGTTCCCGCTGGATCGGCCGTCCGGGGCGCATACTTCGCAGACCGGAGATCATGTCGGCGTCGTCGACGCGGACATCGTGCCTCTCCCACGCAGACAGGTGCCGCCATGGCAACGTCCCCGTTCCTCCGCTCCGTGATGACGGGATGTGCCGGCCTCGGTCTCGCCGCGTCCCTCGTGCTGCTCTCCACGTCGGGGGCCTCCGCCGCGACGGTGATCGACGGCCCCGTGGGCCTCGGCACCGCGGCGTCCTACGGGGTCCTGGGTGCCAGCGCGGTCACGAACACCGGTCCGTCGGTCGTGAACGGCGACGTCGGGGTGTCCCCGGGCACCTCGATCACCGGGTTCGGCGCGCCGTCGCCCGGTGTCGTGAACGGGGTCGTGCACCGGACGGACGCCGCCGCTGCCCAGGCCCAGCGGGACACCACCACGGCGTACGACGTCGCGGCGTCCCTCACGCCGACGCGCTCCGGCCTGAGCCAGTTGAACGGCCTGTCGCTCACCCCGGGCGTGTACTCGGGCGGTGCGCTCTCGCTGGCGAACACCGGCGCACTGACTCTCGCCGGCAGCGCGGACTCGGTGTGGGTGTTCCAGGCCGCGTCGACGCTGACGATCGGGTCGGGGACCCGCATCACGATCACCGGCGGCGCGAGCTCGTGCAACGTCTTCTGGCAGGTCGGCAGCTCGGCCACGATCGGCACGGGCGCCCGGTTCCAGGGCACCGTCCTGGCGCAGCAGTCGGTGACCGCCACCACGGGTGCGACGGTCGTCGGTCGACTGCTGGCCCGGACGGGTGCGGTCACGCTCGACACGAACACGATCACCGCTTCGTCCGGCTGCCCCGCTGCGGGGACGCCGGCCCAGACCCCCGCGCCCACGATCACCTCGGGCGCGCCGACACCCGCCACGGTCGGGCAGCCGTACTCGTACACCGTGACCGCCACCGGCACCCCGTCGCCGACCTTCACGGCGACCGGGCTCCCCGCCGGCCTGACGCTCGACGGCACCACGGGCGTGATCTCGGGCACCCCGACCGCACCGGGGTCGTCGCCGGTGACGATCACCGCCTCGAACGGGGTCAACCCGAGCACCACGACGACCGTGACGATCACGGTCCGACCCGCGCCGCCCGTGTCGACACCGACCCCGACCCCGGCCCCTTCGGTCACGCCGTCCACCCCCGCGACGACGCCCGCCGGCAACGGCGTGCCCACCGCCGTCGCCGTGAGCAGCGGTGACCGCGGCACGGCCGGCGAGTTGGCCTACACCGGCTCGGACCCGACGGTCCCGCTGAGCATCGCCGGTGGCCTGCTCGCCGCGGGCATCGCGCTCACGGTCGTCGCCCGTCGCCGACACACCGGCGGCCGGACGCTCCCCGCCCACCGCCGGCGCTGAGTCACCGCCGGCGCTGAGCACGACCCACTGCCCGGGCCTGGCCAACCCAGTCCGGCCGGGCCCAGCCCAGTCCAGCCGGGCCCAGCCCGGCCAGGCCCAGCCCAGCCGGGCGCTACTCCGACGCCGTCCGGGCTTCGTCGAGCCCGCTGATGATGCTCAGCACGTTGCCGGACGGGTCGCGGAACCAGGCGATCAGCGGACCGCCCTGCCGGTTGATGCCCCGCTCGTCGGTCATGCCCTCGTAGTGCTCGAACACGACACCGCGGCCGACGAGCTCGTCGACCGCGGCCTCGACGTCCGCCACGGGCAGGTTCAGGACGGTGAACGACGCGGGTTCGTGCGCGTCGCCCTTCGGGTAGACCAGGACCGGGTGGCCACCGCCGACGTGCAGCAGGAGCATGCCGTGGTCCTCGGAGGTCTCGAGCCCGAGGACCTCCTCGTAGTACCGGCGTGCCTCGGGCACGTCGCGGACGGAGAACCCGCTGAAGGCGTTCGCGGTGTCGATCATGTGCACACTCCTCGCGCGGGGCCACCTGGTCCCGTCATCGACACCATGCTCCTCCGCCGCGACGGTGAGCGGAAGGCCCGTCGGAGGAGAACCGCCTCAGTACCCGCGGGCCTGTTCGATCTCCCACCGGATCCACGCGTCGAGCTGCGACTTCGCGCTCTCGAGACTCGTGTGCACGCCGGCCAGGTCTCCGTCGCCGAAGCGCACCACGTACCGGGACTCGAGGGTCACGCTGCCCATCACGGCGACGCCGGAGACCGCCTGCCAGGTCCACGGGTCGACCTCGACCCACCGCACCTGTTCGGTGAGGGACGGGCCCGTTCGGGGGAGGGACGTCATGGGTACTTCCGGTCGGCTTCGGACGAGAGAATCGTTCCGGCGGCCGGGGGCTCGGGTCACCTGTCGCAGACGGTAGTCCGGTGCGGCTGGGTACGCCGCCGTCCGGTGGCACCGGTCCCGGCCACGCGCCTTCCGCAGGGTGGTCGCGGAGGTGCGCCGCGCCTCCCGGCCGCCGTGGTGGTGACCGCCTGGAGGCGCGGCGCACGGCCGACGGACCGGCCCACCCTGGTGGCCCCCCGCGGTCGGTCAGCGGAAGCGCTCCACCATCGGGCAGGCGAACGGATCCCTCGCGGCGAGCCCGACCTCGTTGAGGTACCGCACCACGATCGCGTAGGAGCGCACGAGCGTGGTCTCGGTGTACGGCACGCCCTGCTCGTCGCAGTACCGCCGGACGATGACGCGGGCGGCGCGGAGGTTCGGACGGGCCATGCTCGGGAACAGGTGGTGCTCGACCTGGTGGTTCAGGCCGCCCATGAAGAACTCGACCCACCGTCCGCCGCTGATGTCCCGGGATGTCAGCACCTGGCGCGAGAAGAAGTCGACGCGTCGCCCGGGCTCGATGATCGGCATGCCCTTGTGGTTCGGCGCGAACGCGATCCCCATGCAGAAGCCGAACACGGCGAGCTGCACGCCGAGGAAGGCGAAAGCCATGCCGAGCGGCAGGAACCAGAAGACGGCGCCGAGGTACAGGACGAAGCGTCCGGTGAACACCGACCCCTCGGCCCAGCGGCGCTTGACCGTGCCCCGGCTCGTGTAGGTGCGGATCGACTGCCAGTGCAGGTTCACGCCCTCGACGAGGAGCAGCGGGAAGAACGCGTACCCCTGCACCCGGACGAGCACACGCAGGAACCCGGTGCGACCGGCGGCATCCTCGGGGCGGAACGAGATGGCGTCGAACGAGATGTCCGGGTCCTTGCCGACCGTGTTCGGGTTGGCGTGGTGCCGGGTGTGCTTGTTCGTCCACCAGGCGTAGCTGACCCCGGTGAGGAAGGTGCCGACGTAGCGGGCCGCACGGTCGTTCCAGTGGTGCGACGCGAACACCTGGCGGTGCGCTGCCTCGTGCGCGAGGAACGCGAACTGGGTGAACAGCAGGCCGAGCACGCCGGCCACGACGAGCTGCCACCACGAGCCGCCGAGCACGGCGAACGCACCGGCGGTGACGGCGAGCAAGACGGTGAGGACCGCGACGAGTCCCCAGTACCACCCGGTACGCGGTCGGAGCAGTCCGGCGCCGCGGACCTGCACGAGCAGGGCGGAGTAGGTGGAGGTCGTGTCGGACCGGCCGGATCGTGGCACGGTGCTGCGGTACCCCGTCGGTACGACGCTGTCGTCGCTCATGGTGCACTC
The DNA here is from genome assembly GCF_001865065.1 of Curtobacterium sp. MCBA15_008. Lineage (GTDB taxonomy): Bacteria > Actinomycetota > Actinomycetes > Actinomycetales > Microbacteriaceae > Curtobacterium. The sequence goes on from NZ_MJGN01000010.1 coordinate 118,598, forward strand.
CCGGTTCGAGCGGTGGCGCGGTGTCGCACTGGGGCAGCGCGCGTGGGCCGGAACCGGGGACCGGGGCTCCGTGGGGACGACGCTACGCGCGCGGCGCCGTGCCGATCGAGGCGCCGCTCAGGGAATCGTGAGGCGCCGTTCGATGACGGCGCGCGCCACGTCGGCGAGCAGCATCTGGTGCGCGCGTGCGTACCGGCGGAGCATGCCGAACGCCTCGTCGGTGCCGACGTGGTGGGTGTGTGCCACGAACCCCTTCGCCTGCTCGATCACGACACGGCTGTCGAGGGCACGCTGCAGCTGCACCTGGGTCGTGGTGGCGTGTTCGAGGGTGCGCTGCTGCAGGATGCTGATGGTGGCGACGTCGGTGAGCGCCTGCGCCGCCACGGCGTCCTGCCCGTTGAGGGCGCCCGGGGTCTCGCGGAACAGGTTGAGCGAACCGAGGGTGGTGTCGCGGAGCCGCATCGGGATCGCGTGCACGGAGGCGTAGCCGGACGCTGCCGAGGCCGCTGCGAAGGCGGGCCACCGACGGGCCATCTCGGCCGCGTCGTGGACGGAGACGAGGCGGCCCGTGGTGACGCACTCGACGCAGGGTCCCTCGCCGGCGTCGAGCTGCAGCAGCCCGAGCAGCCCGGACCGTTCGCTGCTCGACGCGAGGACCTCGAGGTCGCCCTCGCCGTTGACGAGCAGGATGCCCGCGGCGGACGCGTCGAAGAGCTCGACCGCGCCGTCGACGAGGGTCTGCAGGACCTCGACCACGTCGTAGTCGTCGACGAGCGTGTCCGTCAGCGCGACGAACGTCTCGATGAGCCGGTGTTCCCGCGTCGCTGCCATGGTGCGTCCACCCTAGGCGGCGGACCCGTCCGGGGCAGCAGTCCGCGCGGCGTACAGGTCGCGGAGGAGCGCTGCCTCGGCGGCGTGGTGCACGAGTTCGTCGACCACGTGCAGCACGAACGACAGGCGGGAGTCGTCGGCGTACGGACCGGCGACCGGGCCGATCGGTGCCGCACCCTCGGCGTCGAGGCCCCGCACCAGGGCGGCGAACCGGGTTCCGGCGTCGACGACGGCCGCCACGGCGGCGTCCGCCGATGCTGCCGGGGCGATCGGCGGTGCACCCGTGGGCTCCTCACCGAGCCACTCCCGGTTGCGGTCGTCGCCCAGCGTCTCGGCGAGGTGGTCGAGTCGCCACCGGATGGTCACCCGGGCATCGCCGGCGACGGGCTGCCACTCCCACTCGTGGTCGGTGAGACCCGCCATGCGGTCCTGGAGGCGCGTGGTCGCGTACTCCAGCAGGCCGGCGACGTCCGCGGTCGCGGTCACGGCGTGTCCACCGGACGGTAGACGGCGATCGGGGGCGCCTGGTCGTCACCGTCGTCGTGGCTCTCGCCGCTCGACAGCCAGGTGCGGCCCTCGTGCTCGATCGTCGTGGGCAGGTCGCCGTGCACGAGGATGCGCACCGCCGGGTCGTCGCCGTCGATGAGGTCGACGCCGTGGGCTTCGGTTCCGCCGGGGTTGTCGTGCACGTAGCTCATGGTCCGATCGAACTCCGGCGGGCTGGGACACGCCCGGTCCGGGCCGGATCACGCTGCGCGCGACGGTTGCGGGTAGAGTGTGCACGTACGCGGATGTGGCGCAGTGGTAGCGCATCACCTTGCCAAGGTGAGGGTCGCGAGTTCGAATCTCGTCATCCGCTCGGAACGAACCAGAAGGCCCCGGTCGAGAGACCGGGGCCTTCTGTCGTCTCGGGGAGAGCGTGAGCCGGGGCGGGAGCGTGAGCGGGGGCGTCCGGCGTGCGCAGGCTTCGGGTACCCGCGCCCGCCGGACGCGCGGGCTACCGTGCCCACTGGAGGCGCCGGGTGGGTGGCCCGGCGTCGTCCCCAGGAGAGCATCCGGAGCGGCGGCGGGTTCGGACTGGTCGGTCTCCGGTCCTTGCGGGAAACCGCATCCTTCCCGCAAGGGCGCCGATCCGGGCTTGCGCGGGCCGACCGATCACGCGGGCGGTGCGGCGACCGCTCGTGCACCGGGCAGTCCCACCCAGCGACGATCCGGGGTGTCGACCAGGGTGACGAGGACGGTGTCGCAGTCGCGGCAGCGCGCCACCGCGCCCATCGCGGTGGCGTAGACGCGGGTGACCGCGAGGACGCCGAGCGACCCGCAGCCACTGCACCGCAGGACCGCCAGGGTCGGGTCCGGGCCGAGGACCTCGGTGAGCGGACCGGCCAGGGCGTTGCCGTCGAGGGTGGACATCAGCTGCCTCCGAACCGTTCGGCGCGCACGTCGGTGGTGTCGTGCCCGAGTTCCCCGAGCCACCGCAGCACCTGCTCCACGAACGGCGTCGACCCGCAGACGTAGACGAGCGCTCCGGCGTCGGGCGGGAACACCCCGGCCGCCAGGGACTCCTTCGTCAGCCGCCCGGCCGCCACCGTCGAACCCGCGGGAGCCGTGCGGCTGTACACGTGGGTGACCTCGACCCCGGCGGCCTCGGCGCGGGCGAGCTCGGGGCGGAAGAAGACGTCCTCGGGGGTGCGGACGGCGTAGAGCAGCCGGAACGGTGCCGCGTCGCCGGCGTCGGCGTGCGCCCCGGCGATCGCGGCGAGCGGGACGATGCCCGATCCGCCGGCGATGAGCTGCACGGGGCGGTCCGTCGCGCCGGGGTGCCAGACGAACCAGCCGCCGAGCGGGCCGTGCACCTCGAGCGCGTCCCCGACCTCGACCGCGTCGACGAGGAACGGCGAGACCTCTCCGCCGTCCACCCGGTCCACCGCGAGCAGCACCGAGGTGCCGTCACCGGACGAGGCGATCGAGTACGAACGGGACGCCTGGTAGCCGTCCTCGGCGGTCAGCCGCACGTCGAGGTGCTGCCCGGGGTCGTTCCCCGGCCAGCTCGGCACGTCGAGGACGATGCGGCGCGCGTTCGGGGTCTCCGGCGCGACCGACGCGACGGTCGCGGGGTGCCAGGCCGGGCGCCTGCCGGACCGGGCGGGCGTGCTCGGGGTGTGCTGCGCCTCCAGGCCGGTGTCGGGGAGCGTCACCAGTACCGCTCTTCCTTCCACGGGTCGCCGTGCAGGTTGTAGCCCGCGTTCTCCCAGAAGCCCGGCTCGTCGTCGGACTGCATGACGATGCCGCGCACCCACTTGGCGCTCTTCCAGAAGTAGAGGTGGGGGACGAGCAGTCGGGCCGGGCCGCCGTGCTCGGGCGTCAGCGGTTCGCCGTCGGCCTCGAACGCGATCCAGGACTGCCCGTCGAGGAGCTCGTCGAGGGGGACGTTGGTGGTGTAGCCGCCGTAGCTGTGCACCATACAGTACTCGAGCGAGGTCTCGACGTCGGCGAACAGGCGGTCGAGGGGCACGCCCCGCCACGGCATGTCGAGCTTCGTCCAGTGCGTCACGCAGTGGATGTCGACCTGCACGTCCTCGACCCCGAGCGCGTGCACCTCGTCCCACGTCCAGCGGTGCTGGCCCGACTCGGTCTGGATCGAGAAGGCCCACTCGGAGGGCTCGATGTCGGGCGTGGCACCGGCGGAGAGCACGGGCCAGTCGCGGACCAGGGTCTGCCCGGGCGGGATGCGGGGGTCGTCGCGGTCGTCGCGGCGGCCGCCGAACCCGCGCGTGAACGTGGCCATCGGTGCTCCTTCGTCGGGACGGACGGGTGCCCGTGGTCCGATCCTGCCGCGTCGGGGGAGCGGCGGGCGAGCGCCTGTGTAACGGGTTGGTAAACGTTGTCCCGATGTGATCGTGCGGACGGATCCGCGTACGGCTGCGGATCGACGCGTTCCGGCGACTCCGGGCGATGCGTCACCGGGCTTGGGTCGGGAGCAGAAGCCCTCTATCGTTCACCGGAACGATTACAGGAGGGGTCACCCCGAATGCAGCCCATCGTCCCCGAACCCAGGAACGCCCGCGGCCCGAGCCGCCGAGCGCTCCTCACCGGCGCCGCCGGACTGGCCGGCCTCGGCCTGCTCACCCTCACCGGGTGCAGCTCCGGCGCGTCCGCCGGCACCACGACCCTGCCGGAGGCCGCCGCCACCGGCATCGCTCGGCAGGGTGGTCGCCTGCGCATCGCGCGCCCGGCCGCCTCCGCCGCCGAGACGCTCGACTCGGCCAGCTCGCTGTCCGCGTACGAGTACCTCGGCGCGCTCTACAACCGGCTCGTCAAGCTCGACCAGCAGGGCCGGACGATCCCGGACCTCGCCGAGGAGTGGACGGCGAACGACGACGGCACCGAGTGGACGTTCCGGCTCCGGAAGGGCGTCCGGTTCCACGACGGCTCCCGCTTCACGGCCGACGACGCGATCGCCAGCATCCGGCACATCCTCGACGAGAAGACCGGCAGCCCGCAGGCCGGCGTCCTCGGCGAGGTCATGGACGCGCAGTCGATGACCGCGGTCGACCCGTACACGCTCCGCTTCGCGCTGACGAAGCCGAACGCCGAGTTCCCGTCGCTCCTGACCGCGTACCAGTGCTACATCGTGCCGGCCGGCGCCGTCGCGGACATCGGGAAGACCGGCATCGGCACCGGGCCGTTCCGACTGTCGTCCTTCACGCCCGCCGGCGCCGGCAGCGTCGAGGCGTTCGACGACCACTTCGCCGGACGGCCGGTGCTCGACGGCATCGACTTCTACTCGATCCAGGACACCACCGCCCGGGTGAACGCCCTGCTCGCGGGGCAGATCGACCTGATCTCGCAGACGAACCTCGACTTCGCCACGGCCCGGGTCGTCGCGGCCTCCGACCGAGCGACCATCGCGCGGTCGAAGAACGCGCAGTGGTACACGATCCCGATGCTCGCGACGTCCGAGGAGTTCCGCGACCCGCGGGTGCGCCAGGCGATGAAGCTCGCCTACGACCCCACGAAGATCGTCGACACCGCGCTGCAGGGCACCGGCTCGGCCGGGTGGGACAACCCGGTGCCGCCGCAGCTCGCCGCCTTCGTCGACGACCACCGCGAGTACGACCCGGACAAGGCGAAGGCGCTCCTCAAGGCCGCCGGGCGCGAGGACTTCCGGACCGCGATCTACACCTCGTCGTACGAGTCGGTCTTCACGCCGATGGCCGTCGCCTACCGTGACGCGGTGGCTGACGCCGGCATCACCCTGACCGTGAAGAACGCGAGCTCGGACTCGTACTACACGCAGATCTGGATGCAGAAGCCGCTCATGGTGAGCTACTGGTTCACCGGACGGCCGATCGACCAGCTGCTCAACCAGATCTTCCGCTCCGGCTCGTCCTACAACGAGAGCGCCTGGTCGAACGAGACCTTCGACGGGCTGCTCGACGACGCCCGCGCCGAGATGGATGACGCCAAGCGCCTGACGTACTACCAGGACGCGCAGCGGCTCATCGTCGCGGACGGCGCCGACATGACCCCGATGTTCGGGGACCGGCTGGTCGGGCTGTCCCGCGACGTCGTGAACTACTCGGAGTACGGCTTCGAGTTCGACTACCTTCGGATCGGACTGCGCCGATGAACGTCCTCGTCCCCGTCCTCCGCCGGCTCGGCATCGCCGTCCTCACGGTGGTGCTCGCCTCGCTGTTCGTGTTCCTCGCCGTGCAGGCCCTGCCCGGCGACGTCGCGCAGCAGCTCCTCGGGCAGAACGCCACGCCCGACGCCGTCAAGCAGCTCCGGGAGTCGCTCGGCCTCGACCAGAACGTGTGGCTCCGGTACCTGCAGTGGCTCGGCGGTGCCGTGCACGGCGACTTCGGCACCTCGCTCGTCAGCGGGGAGCCCGTCGCCCCGACGCTCTTCACGGCGTTCCGGAACAGCATGCTCATCGCCGTCCCCGCGATGATCGTCGGCGTCACGGTGTCCCTCACGCTCGGGGTCGTAGCGGGCGTCCGCCGCGGACGTCCGTCCGACCGAGTGATCTCGATCGTCAGCCTCGTCGTGATGAGCGTGCCGGAGTTCATGGTCGCGACCGTCCTCGTGCTGCTCTTCGCGATCGGCCTGCCGCTCTTCCCCGCCGTGGTCCTGCGGGGCAGCGACGCCACCGTGGCGGAGCTCCTGCCGACGATCTGGCTGCCGATCATCGTCCTGACGCTCGCCATGGCGGCGTACATCGTCCGCACCGCCCGGTCGTCGACGATCGACGTGATGGCGTCGGAGTTCGTCACCACCGCCGAGCTCAAGGGCCTCACGATGCGGCGCGTGGTCTGGAAGCACGCGGTACCGAGCGCCCTGCTGCCGACGCTCAACGTCGTCGCGCTGAACGTGGCCTGGCTGCTGGGCGGCGTGGTCGTCGTCGAGAACGTCTTCAACTACCCGGGGATGGGCAAGCTCATGCTCGAGTCGGTGTTCAACCGCGACCTGCCGACGATCGAGGCGATCGCGCTCCTCAGCGCCGTCGTCTACGTCGTGTGCAACCTGGCGGCGGACCTCGTCGCCCTCGCGCTCGACCCGAAGCTGCGGACCCGCCAGCGCCGCCAGCGCACCCGGAGCCGGACCCGTCCCGGAGCCCCGGCACGCACCTCCCGGAAGGCAGCAGCATGACCGCGACCACCCCGCGCTCCCGCACCGTCCTCGGCGCCGCCGTCGCACCGCTCCGCAGTTCGACCGCGCTGAGCATCGGTCTCGGGCTCATCGCGCTGCACCTGGTGCTCGCCGTGCTCGCCCCGGTGATCGCCGGCCACGACCCGGTCGCGACGAACAGCGCCGACGTGCTCGCCGGGCCGACCTGGACGCACTGGCTCGGCACCGACCAGTACGGCCGCGACATCCTGTCCCGGACGCTCAACGGCGGCCGGTACGCCCTGCTCGTGACCTTCCTCGCGACGACCATCGCGGTCGCGGTCGGGACGTTCCTCGGCGCCGTCACGGCGTACGCGGACAACTGGTTCGACGAGGTCGTCATGCGCATCGTCGACGCGCTCCTCAGCGTGCCGTCGATCCTCGCGCTGCTCGTCGTCGTGACGGTGTTCGACGCCGGGCTCTGGGTCATCGTGCTCGCCGTCACGATCGTCTACGCCCCCGCCGTCACCCGGGTGGTCCGCGGTGCCGCCCGGAGCGTGATCACGCAGGACTACGTCACGGCGGCCCGTGCCCGCGGCGAACGGCCGCTCTCGATCGTGTTCCGCGAGATCCTGCCGAACGTGCTCGACGTCGTGCTGGTCGAGTACGCCATGCGCGCCTCGTGGATCGTGCTGCTCGTGGCGTCGCTGTCCTTCCTCGGCTTCGGCGCGAACCCGCCGACGCCGGACTGGGGCCTCATGGTGCAGGAGAACCGCACCGCCCTGACCGTCGTGCCGCTCGGCACGCTGGCGCCGATCGTGGCGCTCGCGACCCTGGTCGTCGGTCTCAACCTCGCGGCCGACGGCCTGAGCAAGTCGCTCGGCGTCGACCGGGCGAAGCAGGGAGTCAGCGCATGACGCACACCGACACCGGGACGGCCCCGGCAGACACGGCGACCGCACCGGACCCGATCGTCCGCGTCGACGACCTCGCCGTGTCGTACGCGGCCGGCCGCCGCACCGTCCCCGTCGTTCGGGGCGTGTCCTTCGCCATCGAACAGGGACGCACCCTCGGGCTGGTGGGGGAGTCCGGCAGTGGCAAGTCCACCGTCGCGCGGACCCTGCTCGCACACCTGCGAGCCGGCTCCACCATCGAGCGCGGCACGGTCCGGGTCGACGGTGCCGACGTCTTCGCCCTCTCGCCGGCCGGCCGCCGAGCCCTCCGCGGCGGCACCGCCTCCGTCGTGGCGCAGAACGCCGGGCAGGCGCTCACCCCGTCGATGCGCGTCGGCGAGCAGATCCGCGAGGCCCTCCGCGCCCACGGCGAACCCGACGGCCCGGAGCGTGTGGCGGAGCTCGTCCGGCTCGTCCGCCTGCCCGATCCGGACGCGATCGTCCGGCGGTACCCGCACCAGCTCTCCGGCGGCCAGCAGCAACGCATCGCGATCGCGATGGCCGTCGCCGCCCGCCCCCGGGTGCTCGTCCTCGACGAGCCCACCACGGCGCTCGACGTGGTCACCCAGGCCGCCGTCCTCGACCTCATCGCCGACCTCGGTCGCGAGCTCGGCATGGCCGTGCTGCTCGTCAGCCACGACCTCGGCGTGGTCTCCGCGATGGCGGACGAGATCGCCGTCATGCGCGACGGCGAGGTCGTCGAGCACGCCGCCACCGCGGCGCTCTTCGCCGCTCCGCAGCACGAGTACACGCGGGCCCTGCTGGCCGCGGTGCCGGACGGGCGACGGCCTGGAGGCACGGCCCACCCGCTCGGATCGGTGACCGTCTCCGAGACGCTCGCCGCCAGGGCGACCGGCACCGCGCCTCCCGGCCCGCACGTCCGTCCCGTGGTGACCGCCGAGGACCTGGTGATCCGGTACGGGCGCGGCCTGCCGGCCGCCGTCGCCGGCGTCTCCTTCACGATCGCGCCGCGCGAGACCCTCGCCGTCGTCGGCGAGTCCGGCAGCGGCAAGTCGACGCTCGCGACCGCCCTGGCCGGCCTGGTGCCGGCGGAGTCCGGCACCTTCACGTTCGACGACGGCACGACGAGCGGCGACCTGCGCGAACCGATCGCCGGGCGGTCCCCGGACCTCCGACGTGCCGTGCAGCTCGTGTTCCAGAACGCGGACACGTCGCTCAACCCACGGCGCACCGTCGGGGCGGCCATCGCGCGGCCCCTCAAGCTCTTCACCGGCAGCACGTCCCGCGAGCGGGTCGGCGAGCTGCTGACACAGGTCGGTCTCGGACCGGAGTTCGCGAGCCGGCTGCCGGCGCAGCTGTCCGGCGGCCAGCGCCAGCGCGTCGGGATCGCCCGGGCGCTGGCGGCGGAACCCCGGCTGGTCGTCGCGGACGAGATCACGACGGCGCTCGACGTGCAGGTGCAGGCCGGCATCCTGTCGCTCCTGGCCGACCTGCAGCGGGAACGCGGGCTGAGCTGCCTGTTCATCAGCCACGACCTCGCGGTCGTCCGCGGTGTCGCCGACCGCGTCGCCGTGATGACCGGCGGGCAGATCGTCGAGATCGGACCGACCGAGCGGGTGTTCGGCGGTCCGAACCACCCGTACACGTCGACGCTCCTCGCGGCGACGCTCGAGCCCGGCAGCACCGTGCTGCCCGACGTCGGCGACGGGGTCCCGCGCTGGCGCCACGCCGCGGGGTGGACCGACCGGGGCGACGGACACCACACCCGGAACTGGGAGGATGCATGACCGGCCACACCGCACCCGGGCGCGACCCGGCGCTGCCCGACGGCGGCCACACCGCACTCGGGCCCGACCCGGTGCTGCCCGACGGCGTGACCGTCCGCGACGAGTGGATCCCGATGCCCGACGGCGTCCGGCTGCACACGCGGATCTGGGCGCCGGCGTCGGCCGCACCGGACGCGCCGGTCCCGGTCCTGCTCGAGTACCTGCCGTACCGGCTCGACGACTGGACGGCGCCCCGCGACTCCGAACGGCACCCCTGGTACGCAGCACACGGCTACGCCTCGGTGCGGGTGGACATCCGCGGCACCGGGTCGTCCGACGGGTCCTTCGACGACGAGTACAGCGAGCAGGAGCTCCGCGACGGCGAGGCCGTGATCGCCTGGCTCGCCGAGCAGGAGTGGTCCACGGGGGCCGTCGGCATGTTCGGCATCTCCTGGGGCGGGTTCAACGCCCTGCAGCTCGCCGCCCGCGCGCCGGCGGCGCTCAAGGCGATCGTGACGGTCTGCTCGACCGACGACCGGTACGACAACGACGTGCACTACGTCGGCGGCGCCGTCCTCGGGATCGACATGGCCGCGTGGGGCGCGACGATGTTCGCGTTCAACTCGCGGCCGCCGCGGCCCGAGGTCGTCGGGCCGTCGTGGGTGTCGCAGTGGCGCGACCGCCTGGACTCGAACCGACCGATGACCCCGGTGTGGCTGTCGCACCAGGAGCGCGACGACTACTGGCGGCACGGCAGCGCCGCCGAGGACTACGACGGCATCGGCGCCGCGGTGCTCGCCGTCGGCGGCTGGGCCGACCCCTACCGCGACGCGGTCCTCCGGCTGGTGTCGAACGTGCAGGCCCCGGTGAAGGGCATCGTCGGGCCGTGGTCGCACCAGTACCCGGACCGCGGGCTGGCGCCGGGTCCGTCGATCGGCTTCCTGCAGGAGACCCTGCGGTGGTGGGACCGGTGGCTCCGCGGGATCGACACCGGGGTCGAGCAGGACCCGGCGCTCCGCGCCTGGATCAACGAGGGCGAACCCCCCGCCACGTACTACGAGTCGCGCCGCGGCCGCTGGGTCGGCGCCGAGGCGTGGCCGTCCGCGGCGACCCGTGACGACGTCGCGGCGCTGTCGACGCTGCGCGGTGGGTCCGACGGGCCGGTGGTGGTGCGGTCGCCGCAGCACACCGGTGTCGACGCGGGTCGGTTCTTCCCGTTCGGCAACGCCACCGACCTGCCCCCGGACCAGCGCGCCGAGGACGGTCGCTCGGTCTGCTTCGACCTGCCGCTCGACGAAGCGGTCGACGTGCTCGGCACCGTCCTGGTGCGCCTGACCGTCACGAGCGACCAGCCCCGTGCCACCGTCACCGTGCGCCTGTGCGACATCGCCCCGGACGGATCGTCGACGCTCATCACGCGGGGGGTCCTGAACGCCGCGAAGCGGAACGGCATGGAGCGCAACGACCCGCTCGAGCCGGGGGTGCCCGCCGAGCTGCCGGTCCGGCTCGTGTCGACCGGCCATCGGTTCGCCGCGGGGCACCGGCTCCGCCTCGCCGTGTCGACGTCGTACTGGCCGTGGGTCTGGCCGCACGGCACCGACGCCACCGTGACGATCGACCCGGATGCCTCGAGCGTCACCCTGCCCACCTGGACCCGGTCGACCGACGACGGAGTGGTCTTCGCCGAGCCCGAAAGGTCCGTGCCCCTCGTGATCGAGCGCGTCGCGCCGGCCGACCCGCTGCCGCAGCGGACCGTCACGCACGACGTCGACGCAGGGGAGTGGACGCTCGACGTCGACCCCGGCTACGGCGGCGGACGGGTCTACCCCGACGGGCTGGTGTTCACGGAGGACGCCCGGGAGACGTACCGCATCACGCAGGACGACCCGACCTCGGCGCGGGCGTCGTCGCGGTGGTCGATCGGGCTGTCGAAGCCGGAGTGGCAGGCGCGGCTCGAGACGACGTCCGAGATGACCGCCGACGCCGAGGCCTTCCACCTCGTGAACACCGTGCGGGCGTGGGCGCGCGACGGCGGAGCGGACGTCCCCGAGACCCTCGTCGCCGAGCACACCTTCGTCGACGACGTGCCGAGGACCTCGGCGTGACCGGCACGACCCGCGCGCGGCAGCGGCCGGAGGTCCGGCGGGCGATGATCGTCGACGCCGCCCGCGCCGTCATCGTCCGACAGGGCGTCGGTGCGACGGGGCTCCGCGACATCGCGTCGGCGGCGGACGTCTCCGTCGGCACGGTGACCTACCACTTCGGCAGCGTCGCGGAGATCCTCAACGAGGTCGTGGTGCTCGAGACCGAGCGCTTCTACGGTGCGATCGTGGCGGCTGTCGACGCCGAGCCCGACCCCGTGGCGGCGCTGCGGATGCTCGTCGCGCCCCTCTTCGGCGACACCGAGCAGGTCCGGCAGCACTGGCGCATCTGGTCCGACTACTGGACGGCGGTCGCGCGCCGACCCGAGGTGGCGGCGGAGTACGCCGAACGCATCCGGGTGTGGGAGGCCTGTCTCGTGCGGGTCGTCCGACGCGGCACCGACTCGGGCGTCTTCACACCGGCGGAGTCGCCCGAGGTCGTCGCGCTCAAGCTCGCGGCGTACAGCGACGGCGTCGCGACGCAGATCGCCCAGGGAGTGCCGGCGCTGACGAACACGGTCGCGCTGCGGTGGATGTGGACGTTCCTGGCGCACGAACTCGGTGTGCCGGCTGCGCGTATCGGGGGAACGACGCCGGACCCCTTGTGATGAGGTAAGGCTTCCCTTACCGTTGCAGCATGGCACGGACCCGGCGACAGCCCAGCGAACGCATCCTCCTCGCCGGTGGCGTCGACGACCTGCCCGAGATCACCCGCATGCTCGAGGACCTGCCCGATAACGCGTACGGCCAGGTCTTCATCGAGGTCGCCCTCGACGAGCAGGTCCGGACGCTCCCGGCACCGCCGCGCGTCACCGTGGCCTGGCTGGTCCGGAGCGCCCGCGAATCTGCCGTCGCGCCCCTGGTCTTCGCCGACCACGGCGAGGCACTGGCCGCCGCCGTCACCGGCTGGGCGTCCGAGTGGTGCGTCGCCGACTGCGAGCCCCGCACCACCGTCTGGATCGGGTGCGCCGACAGCCCCTGGGTCGAGCGGGCCCGCTCGGTCGTGCAGATCGAGCTCACCGACGCGGGGTTCGACACCCTCGTCGGCTGACGCCGCACCGCGGGTAAGGTCAGCCTCCGCTTCCTTGCGGCATTCAAGAGAACCGGGCACTGTTGTGACCATCGGTTGCACGCCGCCGGCCAGGACAGGTCCAGCGGGTCGGTGTAGCCACGAGGTAGGAGGAAGCACATGACCACGCAGAGCACCACCACGCAGTCCGGCACCACGACCACCACGTCCCCGTTCTCGACGACGCCGGAGCTCGCCGCCGGGGTGGCACAGTTCCTCGCCCCCGTCGTGATCGACCTCGAGGCACTCGTCGTCAACGGCAAGCAGGCGCACTGGCACGTCCGCGGCCGCAACTTCGTCGGCGTGCACGAGCTCCTCGACACCATCGTCGAGCACGCCCAGGAGTGGGCCGACCTCGCCGCGGAGCGCATCGTCGCCCTCGGCCTGCCGGTCGACTCGCGCATCTCCACGGTCGCGGCGAACACCACCATCCCGCCGCTGTCGGAGGGCTTCCAGAACTCCGACGTGACCATCACCGAGGTCATCGCCGAGATCGACGCCGCACTGCTGCAGGTCCGCCGTGCCGTCGAGGGCCTCGACGAGGTCGACCTCAACTCGCAGGACGTCGTCATCGAGATCGAGCGCGGCCTGACCAAGGACCGCTGGTTCCTGCAGGCGCACCTCGCCGCCTGAGTCGCGACCACGTCCTGACGGGAGGCGCGGTGCCAGCTGGCACCGCGCCTCCCGTCCGTCTGTGCGTCGGCCGCTTGTCGGGCCCTTGCGTGCGCGCCTGGTGTCGCAACATGGACACGCATCTTGCGACCCCGCACTCGTCGATCGACGCGTGGATTGTCGAAACATGCACGCGCAAGTGATGCGTCTGCATCAAGCGACGAAGCACCTGTCGATCGACGCGTGGGACGTCGGAACATGCGCACGCACCGGATGCGTGTGCATCGTGCGACCGACCGACCGACCGCACGCCGCCGCTGACGCCCGCTCACACCCGCCCGCCCGCACCACGTTCACCTGACCGACGCCACCGGTTCACCCGCCTGTACCCCCGCACAGCCATCCTCGGATGGCACCCGTTCGGGGGCACAGACGAGGGAGACCACCCAATGCAGCACACTCCGCAGCGCCGCCGACGTGCAGCGCTCGCACTCGGCGCCGCGCTCATCGCCGGCGCCATCGCCCTGCCGGGCACGGCCGAGGCCGTCGGGCAGCTCGCACTGAACCAGCACGGCGGCGCCCAGCGCGCAGCCGGCGACCAGACGCAGGCCGTCCGCCAGGCGATCAAGAACGCCAACGCGAAGAACGTCATCCTGCTCATCGGCGACGGGATGGGCGACTCCGAGATTACGATCGCCCGCAACTACCAGTACGGCGCCGCGGGTCGCCTGCCGGGCCTCGACGCCCTGCCCCTGACCGGCTCGTACACGACGTACTCGCTCACGAAGGACGGCGCGAACAAGGGCAAGCCGGACTACGTCACCGACTCCGCGGCCTCGGGCAGCGCGTGGGCGACCGGCACGAAGACCTACGACGGCGCCATCTCGGTCGACATCGACGGGAAGCCGCAGCAGACGCTCCTCGAGCTCGCGAAGGCGAACGGCCTCCGCACCGGCGACGTCTCGACCGCCGAGATCCAGGACGCCACCCCGGCGGTCCAGGTCGCGCACGTCGGCTCCCGCTCCTGCTACGGCCCGGACACCGCTGCGTGCGGCACCGACGCCCTGCAGAACGGCGGCCTCGGGTCGATCAGCGAGCAGCTGCTCAACGCCCGCCCGGACGTCACCCTCGGCGGCGGCTCGACGAGCTTCCAGCAGACCGCGAAGGCCGGTCAGTACGCGGGCGACACCCTCTTCGACCAGGCTTCGCAGCGTGGGTACCAGGTCGTGTCCGACGCGGCCGGGCTCACGGCCGTTCGGAAGGCCGACCAGAAGCAGCCGCTCCTCGGGCTCTTCACGCCGGGCAACTTCCCGACCCGCTACGCACCGACCACGGCGACGGTGGGCGGCGCCGACCAGGCACCCGTGACCTGCACGCCGAACCCGGCGCGACTCGACACCGGGCTGTCGCTGGCCTCGCTGACGAACAAGTCGATCAACTTGCTCGACCGTGGGAAGAACGGCAAGGGCTTCTTCCTGCAGGTCGAGGGCGCGAGCATCGACAAGCAGGACCACGCCGCCGACGCCTGCGGCCAGATCGGTGAGACGATCGACTTCGACGAGGCCGTGCAGTCCGCGCTCGCCTTCGCCAAGAAGGACGGCAACACGCTCGTCATCGCGACCGCCGACCACGCGCACTCCAGCCAGATCGTCGACAACACGCCGCCGACCTCGCTCTCCACGGCCCTCGTCACCGCCGACGGCGCGACGATGAAGGTGTCCTACGGCACGTCGGGTGCGGGCTCCTCGCAGCAGCACACCGGCACCCAGGTCCGGATCGCCGCGTTCGGCCCCGGCGCCGCGAACGTCGTCGGCCTGACCGACCAGACGGACACGTTCTTCACGATGTCCGAGGCGCTCCGCCTGAACGGCGACCTCGCGGCCCTGAGCCGCAGCGCCCGCGTCGACCTGTCCGTCGGGTCGCCGCGACCGGGGCAGCGCGTGACGGTGACCGGCTCGAAGTTCGCCGGTGACCGCCAGGTGCGGGTGCAGGTCGGGTCGACCGACCTCGGCACGGTCGACGTCATCGACGGCTCCGCGTCGGTGCAGTGGAAGGCCGTCGCCGGCAAGGCCACGGTCACCATCACGGGCGTGCAGTCTGGCAAGCAGGCCGCGAAGCAGGTCCGCGTCCGCTAGCCACCGACGGCAGCACGACACCGGACCGGCCTGGTCGCCCCGCTCAGGAGGGGGAGACCAGGCCGGTCTCGTACGCCAGCACGACGGCGTGCACGCGGTCCCGCAGCTGCAGCTTCGCCAGGATCCGCCCGACGTGGGTCTTCACGGTCTGCTCCGCGATGAAGAGCTCGGCCGCGATCTCGCCGTTCGACCGTCCCCGCGCCATGAGCAGGAAGACGTCGCGTTCGCGGTCGGTCAGCACGTCGATGGCCTCGGTGCGCGGCGCGGCCGGCGGCGGACCCGCGACGAACGCCTCCACCAGGTGCCGGGTCACGCGTGGTGCCAGCAGGGCCTCACCGGACGCCACGGTCCGGACGGCCTGCACGAGTTCCTCGGCGCTGGCGTCCTTGAGCAGGAACCCGCTCGCCCCCGCCCGCAGCGCGTCGAACACGTAGTCGTCGATGTCGAACGTCGTGAGCATCACCACGCGGACGGGTCGGTCCGTCGTGGCCGCGGTGATCCGCCGGGTCGCCTCGATCCCGTCGAGCTCCGGCATCCGGACGTCCATCAGGATCACGTCCGGCCGCAGCCGTGCCGCCTGCGCGACGGCGTCGGCACCGTTCACCGCCTGGCCCACGACGTCGACGTCGTCCTGGGCCTGGAGGATCGCCATCAGTCCCATGCGGAACATCTGCTGGTCGTCCACCACCATCACCCGCGTCATCGGGTTCCTCCGTCGGCCGCCGGTGAGCGGGTGGGCAGGTGCACGTCGACGGAGAAGCCGCCGTCCGGGTCCGGCCCGTGGTCGATCGTGCCGTCCAGGGCGGCGACCCGCTCGCGCATCCCGGCGAGGCCGAAGCCGCCGTCGTCCGGGGGAGCCGCGGGCACGGTGCCGGCCGGCGGCGCGGCGTTCGCGACCGTGACCCGGAGAGCCGAGCCGTGCCTCCCGACCGTCACGACGGTGGACGCGCCGGGCGCGTGCCGGGCCACGTTGCCGAGCGCCTCCTGCACGACCCGGTAGGCGGTGAGCTGCGCGAGCCGGTCGACGTCGTCCGCGGGTCCCAGCCGGAGTTCCACCGGGATGCCGGCGGCAGCGGTCGCCTGCACGAGCGCCGGCAGGTCGACCAGGTCGGGCTGCGGTGCCCGCTCCGCCTCGCCGTCGCCGCGGAGCGTGCCGAGCAGCTGCCGCATCTCGCGGAGCGCCGTGCGCGAGGTCTCCGCGATGGCGGCGAACTCGGCGCGGGCGCCGGGTGGCAGGTCGGCCACCCGGTACGGCGCCGACTCCGCCTGCATGTGCACGACGGACATGCTGTGCGCGACGACGTCGTGCAGTTCGCGGGCGATCCGGGAGCGGTCCTCCACCGAGCGGCGCCGGGCCTGCTCGAGCTCGGCGTCACGGCGGGCGGCGGCGAGTTCCTCGCGGATGGAGCGGCGCTGCCCGATCACGACCGCGGCGGCGGCGAGCACCAGGGTGTCGCCGGCGCTGACCACGAAGCTCGTCGCCCAGACGTCCGCGTCGCCCCACCGGCTCGGCGTCACCGCGACCAGCAGCAGGCTCAGCACGGCAGCCGCGGTCCACACCGTCGCCGTGAGCCGCCAGGTGCTGCGGACGCCGAGCACGACGAGCAGGACGCTCAGCCCGATGATGCTCGTCACCGACACGGGCCACGGACCGGTCGTGCTCGGCGCCGTCAGCAGGCCGAGGGCGGCGAGGGCCGCCAGGTGCACGACCGAGGCGGCGCGCGGGTACAGCGGGGCGAGCCCGATGGTCAGCGAGAGCACGGCGGTGACGAGCATCGCGACGGGCACCGGCACGCCGTAGTACTCGACCGTGACCGGGGCGGCGACCGCGAAGAGCGTGACGGCGACGACCACGAGCCCGATCCGGACGGACAGGAGGAACCAGGACGGCCGCGGCGCCGGGGGCTGCTTCGACGCTGCGGTCACGGGCGGACGGCCTCTCCGGTCGGGGCGGTGCGGGGCGCGGGGCGGGCGTCGCGCCTCCGGCTGATGCTACCGATCACCCGGTCCACCACGATCCCGAGCCCGGCCGCGACCACCATCGACACGACCGCGGCGACGAGCGGTTCGTGCAGCACGCTCGACGCGGCGAAGGCGATGCCGACCGAGGTGGCCGACCACGCAGCGCCGGCGATCGCGCTGATCATGAGGAAGCGACGGTACGGCAGCCTCGTCGCGCCAGCCGTCATGTTCACGGCGACCCGCCCGACCGGGACGTACCGGCCGACCAGGATGAGGCTCGCGGAACGCCGCCGCATCTGCAGCTCGGCGAACGCGAAGGCCGCGGCGATGCGGGGCCGTCTCGAGTGCGCGATCCGGGCGAGGCCGATCCGTCGCCCGATCCAGTAGGCGACCGAGTCACCGGCGACGGCACCGAGGGCCGCGGCCACCAGCACCCCGGCGAGCACCGGCTGCCCGGACGTCGCGGCGATGGCGGCGACCGCGACCAGCGCGGACTCGCTCGGCACCGGCGGGAAGAACCCGTCGACGAAGCAGAGCAGGAAGAGGACGACGACGACGAGCGGACTCGCTGCCAGCTCGACGACGAGCGGGGTGATCTGGTCGAACACGGGCGACGCTCCCTCCGCCGACGGACCTCGTCGACGGGATCGACGCTACGGAGGCGCCGGGCAGCTGCCATCCCGCTGCGGTCTCGACCACCCCCTACTGTGGTGTGACCCGACCCTGGTCGACCGGGGCGAACAGCACGTCCGGGGCGTCCACCCGACGGTCGGTCACGGTCGTCGGCGCCTCGAGGTGCACCGCGCCGGACGGCAGGATCCCGACGCCGCCGAACCGCTCCATGACCCGCCACTGCGCGACGACGTCCTCGCCGGCGTGCTCGGGCGGCAGCGCCTCCCAGAAGCCGAAGCCGCCGACCGTGACGAGGGCCTCGCGGTCGTACAGCACGCACGCGCCGACCCAGGCGACGCGGTACGGCACCCAGCCCCCGGGTTCGACGTCGAGGTCCCCTGCCAGGTGCGTCGGGTTCGCGGCGTTGTGGAGCGACCAGCGGTCGAACGCCGGGGTGCCGCGCCGGACGACCTCCGGCACGACGGGGCCGTCCCAGCGCTCGAACACCGACGTCTCGTGCGGCCGTCGGTCGTCCAGGTAGGACAACCCCTGCACGGGGCTGCCGACGAAGCCGCAGCGCAGGGAGCGGAGCGCGTCGAGCATCCGGGCGACCGTGCCCGGTTCCAGCCAGACGTCGTCGTCGAGGAACAGCACCGCAGGGGCGGTCGCGTGCGCGAGGAGGAACTGCCGGTGCTCGGCCAGGCCACGCCGTTCCGGGTGCGTGAGCAGCGTGACGGGCCGGCCCTGCGCCTCCAGGACGCGCACCATGGCGGCCACCGACGGCGCGGCGGCGGCGTCCCCGCCCGCGGACTGGTCGCTGAGCACGAGGCGCAGGTCGACGTCGGTCTGGGCTGCCAACCCGGCCAGTGTGGTGGCGAGCTCTGCCGGTCGGCCGACCGTCGGGATCAGGACGTCGACCTCGGCCGTGGGGGTGTCCGCCGGTGCGGGGGCCGTCGCCCAGGACCCGGACCAGCGGGCGGTCACGGTGCCGGGTCGGGCTCGGGGCGCTGCGCGGCTTCGCGGATGCGCCGGACGACGGCGGAGGTGGAGTGCTCGGGGACGTAGTCGACCATGACGACCTCGCCGCCGTATCCACGCACGACCTCGGTCTCGCGCAGCATCTCGGGGGAGTAATCGCCGCCCTTGACGTACACCTCGGGACGGAGCCGCTCGATGAGCGGGATGGGGGTGTCGGTGGCGAACACCGTGACCAGGTCGACGCAGGCCAGGGCGGCGAGCACGCCGGCGCGGTCCTCGGCCGGGTTGATCGGCCGTTCCGGACCCTTCAGCCGCCGGACCGAGTCGTCGTCGTTCAGCGCGACGACGAGCAGGTCGCCGAGGTCGCGGGCCTGCCGCAGGTACGTCGTGTGCCCGCGGTGGACGACGTCGAAGCACCCGTTCGTGAAGACGACCCGGCGGCCGTCGTGGCGGGCGCGTGCGACCGCGTCGGCGAGCTCGTCGTGGTCGACGACGGTCGCCGCCGGGGCCGTCACGGACTCCAGGAGCGCCGCGGCGCTGCAGACGGAGGTGCCGGCCTCGCGGACGACGACGTCGGCTGCGGCCTGCGCGACCGACACCGCGTCGCGCAGGGGTGCGCGGACGGCGAGGGCGACGGTGGCTGCGGCGCAGAAGGTGTCGCCGGCGCCCGACGCCTGCTGCTCGGAGGCGGGGGTGGCGCGGGTGCGGAAGGCTCGGTCGGCGGCAGGGCCGGTGCCGTCGTGTCCTGCCGCTGGCTCGAGCAGGACCGTGCCGTCGCGGTCGAGCGTGACGACGGCCGCGCGGGCGCCGGTGCGGTCGAGGACGTCGCGACGGGCGGCGTCGACGGCGGCGGCACGCTCTGAGCCGACGCCGAGTTCGCGACCGAGGAGCGCCGCGGCCTCGCCGGCGTTCGGCGTGACGAGGTCCGGGGCCAGCGCCGCCCAGCGGGTGAGGTCGTGCGCGTCGACGACGACGGCACCGGGGCGGTCACGGTCGAGCATCGGGACGACGTCGGACGCCTGCACGCCGAGCCCGTAGTCGCAGACCACGGCGGCGTCGGCACAGCGGATCGCGCGCGCGACGGCCTCGCCGAGACGGGTGCCGTGCTCGGCGGTCGGGGTCGCGGCGAGTTCGTCGACGCGGACGACCACCCGGTCGCCCCCGACGACGCGGGACTTGGTCGTGGTGGTGGCGCCCTCGACGACGACGAGGTACGAGGTGTCCACCCCGGCGGCGTCGAGCCGGTCGCGGAGGACCCGCCCGGCCTCGTCGTCGCCGATGAGCCCGACCATCCGGACGCGGGCGCCGAGCGCGCGGGCGTTCACGGCGGTGTTCGCAGCACCGCCCGGGACGGCGATGGTCTCGGTGACCCGGACGACCGGGGCCGGGGCCTCGCGGGAGACGCGTTCGGCCTCGCCGACGGTCCACCGGTCGAGGATGCAGTCGCCGATCACGACGACCAGGGGTTCGCGGTCGTCGACCGTCGCGACGAAGTCGCGCACGAGGCGGACGTCGGCGGTCACCGGGCACCCCCGGTGGTGTCGGCGCTGCCCGCGGTGGCACCGGCCGAGTCGGCCGGCGCCGGGGCCGGCGCTGCCGCCGGAGTCGGTGCGGCAGCTGCCGGTGCCGCTTCGAGGTGGACGACGGTGGTCGTGGTCATCTCGTCGAGGAGGTGCGGGCCGTACCCGAAGCCGGCGCCGGACGCGCCGCGGGGCTGCGCGCTCCCGCCGGGCGCCCCGCCGAAGACGGCGTTCACCTTCACGGTGCCGACCGGCAGCTCGGCCGCGGCACGGAGCGCGTGCCCGGTGTCGTTCGTCAGCACCGTCGCGGCCAGGCCGTACCGGTCGGCGGCGGCGAGCCGGAGGCCCTCGTCGAAGTCGTCGACCACACGGACGGGTGCGATCGGGCCGAAGGTCTCCTCGGTCATCACGAGCATGTCGTCGGTGCAGCCGGTCAGGACGGTGGCGGGGTAGAACGCGCCGAGGCCACCCGGGGTCACACCGCCGGTCCGGGCCGAGGCGCCGCGCTGCAGGGCGTCGTCGACGTGCGACTGCACGGTGCACCGCAGCCGGTCGTCGACGAGCGGTCCGAACTCCGCCGCCGGGGACGCCGTCCGGCGCTCGGCCTCGGCGACGAGCGCGGCGACGAAGGGCTCGGCGACGTCGCGGTGGACGTAGACCCGCTCGACGCTCGTGCAGATCTGCCCGGTGTTCGCGAAGGCCCCGAGCGCGACCTGCGCGGCCGCCCACGCGGGGTCGACGCCGGCGTCCACGACCACCGGGTCGTTCCCGCCGTTCTCGCGGATCACGTGGGCGCGCGTCCGGGCAGCGACCTCGCTCAGCCGGTCGCCGGTCGCGGTCGACCCGACGTGGGCGTACACGTCGATGCCGTCCTGGCCGAGCAGCAGCTCGCCGGTGGCCGCGTCGCCGTCGACGCCGACGACGACGCCGTCCGGCAGGACCTCGGCCAGGAGGGCGTTGAGCCGTGCGAAGGTGGCCGGGCACCGCTCGCTGCCCTTGTGCACGACCGTGTTGCCGGTGACGATCGCGGCGCCGAGGATCCCGCAGGCCACGGCCACCGGGTCGTTCCACGGGGTGAGGGCCAGCACCACGCCGCGGGGGTGCGGGACGGACCAGTCGGCCGCGCCGAACTGTCCGCGCAGCGCCTCACCGCGGTGGACCGGACCGAGCTCGGCGTACTGCACGAGGGTCCCGACGCCCGCCTCGACCCCGCCGAGGGCGTCACCGGGGACCTTGCCGGTCTCGCGGGTGTTCAGCGCGGCGAGCTCCTCGGCGTGCGCGCGGACGTGCTCGGCGGCCCGGTGCAGCAGTGCGCCGCGCTCGGCCGGGGCCGTCCGTGCCCACGCGCCGGCCGCTGCGCGCGCGCGAGCGACCGCGTTCCGGACGTCCTCCTCGGAGGCACGGGCCACCGTCGACGCGATCGATCCGTTCACCGGGTCGGTGACGACCAGGGCGTCCTGGTCGGTGTGTGCGGAGGCGTCGGTGGCGGGAGCTGCGAGCGTCATGGGTTCCTTCCGAGGGCGGGCGGGAGTCGAACGCTGCTCCGGACCGGCTGGGTGCGGACTCGGACTCGCGCTTCTCGTCCATCGGGCGTCGCTGCTGGGCACCCGGGCGGCCGCGGACCGGTAGACGTGAGGGGTGCAACTGATCGGCAACGGTGGAGAACGGTTCGAGGACGTCCGGGAGATCGCGGTGCTCCGCGGTGGGGGACTGGGGGACCTGCTCTTCGCGGTCCCCGCGATCGAGGCCCTGGCGGCCGCCTACCCCGACGCCCGGGTCACCCTGCTCGGCGGTCCGACGGCCCCCGCCGTCCTCCGCGGCCGGACCGACGCCGTGCACGCGTTCGAGGAGCTCCCCGTCTCGCCCGGCGTGCGGGACTCCGGTGACGACGCACCGTCCCTCGACGACTTCGTCGACCGGCTGCACGGCCGGTTCGACCTGGCCGTGCAGCTGCACGGCGGTGGACGCAACTCGAACCCGTTCCTGCTCCGCCTCGGCGCGCGTCACACGGTCGGCACCGCCACCGAGGACGCCGAGGTGCTGGAGCGCTGGGTCCGCTACGTCTACTACCAGCACGAGGTGGTCCGCGCGCTCGAGGTCGTCTCCCTCGCCGGTGCCGCCCCCGTCACGCTCGACCCCCGGGTGCACGTCGAGGACGCCGAGCGCGGGGCGGTGCGCGAGCGCCTCGGTGTCGCCGGGCGGCTCGTGGCGATGCACCCCGGAGCGACGGACCCCCGTCGGCGCTGGAGCCCGGACCGGTTCGCCGCCGTCGCACGCGCCCGACTCGAGGCCGGCGACGACGTGGTGCTCGTCGGCGACGCGACCGACGTCCCCGCGGCCGAGGCCATCGTCGCCGCCGTACCCGAGGGGCTGCGCGGCCGCCTGCACGACCTGACCGGCGGGCTGCCGCTCGCCGAGCTGCCCGCGGTCCTGGCGGCCGCGGACGTGATGGTCGGCGACGACTCCGGTCCGCGCCACCTCGCCGTCGCGGTGGGCACCCCCACGGTGGGCGTGTTCTGGTTCGGGAACGTCGTCAACGCCGGGCCGTTCGACCGTGGCCGGCACCGCGTGCACCTGTCCTTCGTGACGAACTGCCCGGTGTGCGGGATCGACGTCACGCAGGTCGGCTGGACGGCGGAGCGGTGCGAGCACGACCCGTCCTACGTCGACCAGGTCACGCCGGAGGCGGTCCTCGACGACGTCGCCGACCTGCTCCGCACCGTCTGACGGGCGCGTCCGGTTCGGTTCGGTTCGCGACAGCGACAGATCGCGGCGAACGTTCTGCGCACTCCTGTCGCGTTGGCGATACGGACCGGCTGGCGCCGCGCCGATCTGTCGCTTCGCCGGGGTGGTCCGGTCCACCGCTGGACGGGAGGCGCGGCGCACGACCGGCACCGCGCCTCCCGTCCGGCAACCGCGAAGGCGACAGATCCCCGCGAACGTTCCGCGCACTTCCGTCGCCTTCGCGGCTGGGACCGAATGGCGCCACGCCGATCTGTCGCTTCGGCGGGTGGTCGGGTCCACAGGCGGACGGGGGCACGGCGCACGACCGGCACCGCGCCTCCCGTCCGGCAACCGCGAAAGCGTCAGATCGCCGCGAACGTTCCGCGGCGATCTGTCGCTTTGGCGACCCGGACCGGTCGGGGCGGCCGTGTCGGCCGGCCTACGGCCAGCTGGGCTCCGTCGCCGGCATGATCGACAGCTCGCGGATCTCGCAGCCGGCCGGCTGCGACAGCGCGAACAGGATCGAGTTCGCGACGTACTCCGGCTCGATGAGCTGGGCGTCCGGGCCCGGCTTGTACTGCTCGGTGCGGTCGGCGAAGAAGTTCGTCCGCATGCCGGCCGGGATGATGTTCGTGACACCGATGCGGCCACCGACCTCGGCGGCCAGGGCCTGCGAGAACCCGCGGACGCCGAACTTCGACGCCGAGTACGCGGTGCCGTCGCCGACGCCGCGCAGGGCGAGCGACGACGAGATCGTCACGACGCGGCCGTGCGTGGCCTCGAGCGCGGGCAGGGCGGCCCGCACCACCGCGGCGGTGCCGAGCAGGTTCACCCCGACGATCCGTTCCCAGTCGCCCGAGGAGATCGAACCGATCGGCGCCGGCTTGTCGATGCCCGCGGCGGTGACGACGGCGTCGAGGCCGCCGTGGCGCTCGGCGGCTTCGCGGACGGCCCGCTCCGTCGCCTCGGTGTCGGTCACGTCGACCGCGACCGCGTCGACGCCGTCGGCGACGGCGTCGACCCGCAGGTCGAGGACGATCGGGGTGCCGCCGGCCTCGGTGACGGCCGCGACGACGGCGGCGCCGAGTCCGGAGGCGCCGCCGGTGACGAGGACGCGGCCGATGGGGGTGGTGGGGACGGGCATGGACTTCCTTCCGTAGGGGCGTGGAGCCGTCGGGCTCAGCCGACGTGTTCGAGGGCCGCGGCCAGGCGGGTCGTGGACCGGCCCGGGTGGAACGGGACCGTGACGACACGGCCGCCCCACTCGGCGAGCGTCGCGGTCTCGGGCAGTTCGCTCGCGGTGTAGTCGCCGCCCTTCGCCCAGACGTCCGGGCGGAAGCGGCGGAGGGCCTCGTCGGGCGTGTGCTCGTCGAACACCACGACCGCGTCGACGCAGTCGAGTGCGAGGAGCAGCTCGACCCGGTCGTCCTGGCCCATGATCGGCCGGTCCGGGCCCTTGAGCGCGCGGACCGAGTCGTCGGAGTTGAGGCAGACGACCAGGCAGTCGCCGAGCGCCCGGGCAGCCGACAGTGTGCGGGCGTGGCCAGCGTGGAGCAGGTCGAAGCAGCCGCCGGTCGCGACGACGGTACCGCCGGCGCTCCGGACGTCGTGCACGACGCGCATCGCGTCGCGGTCGGCACCGGGGACCCGGATCGGAGCGGGGCCGTCCTCGGCGAACAGGGCGGTGACGCCGCCCGCGGCGAGGTACTCGGACGCGGCGGTGACACCGGCCGTGACGGCCTCGGCCACGTCCGCGCCGTTCGCCAGGGCCACGGCGACACCGGCAGCGAGCCGATCACCCGCGCCGCAGGGGTCGCCCGCGGTGACGGACGGGGCCGGGACGAACCGGTTGCCCTCGCGAGCGCTCGACACGAGCGCGCCGCGGTCTCCGAGCGTGACTGCGACCGCGCCGACCCCCCAGGTCTCGACGAGCACGGCGGCGGCCTCGGTGGCGAACGGCACGCCGTCGCCGGACACGTCGGTGAACCGGCGGGCTTCGGCGCTGTTCGGGGTGGCGACCGTGGTGCCGGGCACCGGTGCCGCGCCCTTCGGGTGCGGGTCCCAGACGACCGGCACGCGCTCGGCGACCGCGGTGAGCGCGTCGCGGAGCGGTCCGGCGGCTGCGACCCCGCGGCCGTAGTCGGCGACGACGACGGCGTCGACGCCCTCGAACGCGGCGACCATCGCGTCGGTGACCTCCGGCACGGGCGGGGTCGCGCAGCCCTCGTCGATGCGGACGAGGGCGTGGTCGGCGACCCGGACGCGGGTCTTCACCGGCGTCGGGACACCGGAGGGTCCGGCGACGACCGTGACGCCGGGCAGGAGGTCGCGGATCTCGGACGCACGGGCGTCGTCGCTGAGGACGGTGACGAGCGTCACGTCGTGGCCGTCGCGGGTGAGCATGGTCGCGACCAGGCCGGCGCCACCGGCACGGCGGTCGTCGGTGGCGACGTCGACGACGGGGACCGGGGCGTCTGGGCTGAGGCGTTCGCTGGTGCCGGAGACGTCGACGTCGAGCAGGGTGTCACCGACGACGGCGACGCGGAGGCGGCGGGCGGGCGCGCCGGCGGCGCGGTCGGCG
>NZ_MJGN01000010.1:144674-159243 GCF_001865065.1 Curtobacterium sp. MCBA15_008
GCGGCGCGGTCGGCGGCGGTCATCGGCGGCCTCCGCGGCGGAGCGTCGGCTCCATCGCACGGCACAGTGCGTGCACGAGGACGAGCTGCGCCTCCTGCACGTTCGCCGACGGACCGTCGATGCAGATCGCGTCGTCGACCGCCTCGGCGAGCGGGTTCGGCCGCGCACCGGTCATGGCGATCGCACGGGCACCGACCGCCCGTGCGGCCTGCGCGGCACGGAGCAGGTTCGGGCTCTTCCCGCTCGTGCTGAGCAGCACGACGACGTCCCCGGCGCGGGCGTGCGCCGACACCTGACGGGCGAAGACCTCCTCGTAGCCGTAGTCGTTCCCGATGGCCGTGACGGCGGAGGACTCCGCGTGCAGCGAGATCGCCGAGTAAGCGGGGCGGTCGCCGTCGAAGCGGCCGACCAGCTCCGAGGTCAGGTGCTGCGCCTCGGCCGCCGAGCCTCCGTTGCCCGCGGCGAGCAGGCGCCGCCCGGCGACGAGCCGCCCGGCGATGTCGTCCGCCCAGTCGGCGATGTGGTCCTTGTGGTCGACGAGCGACGCGATGACGGGGACGGAGGCCGCGACGTGGTCGAGCACGACGCGCGCGCTCTCCGTCGTGGTCTCCTCGCCGACGGTGCCGGTCTGCTGCTCGATGGTCATCGTGCGGTCCTCTCCGTCGGGTGGGCGGAACGGACGGGCCGTCCCGGTCGTGCGGTGCGGGCGCGGCCCTGGCCGTCGCCGGGGAGCGGGGTCGACAAGCCCGCCGGCGACAGGCCAGCGGCCGCGGCGACGCCGTTCCCGGCGCTGCCGCTCCCGGCGCTGCCGGCGATGAGCCGCTCGTAGACGCGTTCGCTGTCCGCGGCGACCTTCTGCCACGTGTAGCGGTTCTCGGCGCGCTCGCGCCCGGCACGGCCGTACGCCTCACGGCGCTCCGGGTCGTCCAGCAGCCCCGCGACCGCAGCCGCGACCGCCGCTTCGTCCCGCGGCGGGACGTGCAGGCCGGTGGCGTCCTCCACGACGGTGTCGATGAGGCCGCCGACGCTCGACGCGACGACGGGTCGCCCGCAGGCCATGGCCTCGAGCGGCACGATGCCGAACGGCTCGTACCAGGGCGCGCACACGACGACGTCGGCGCTGCGGTAGACGGCGGGCATGTCGTGCTGGCCGAGCTGCCCGCGGAAGGTCACGTGGTCACGGACGCCGAGCGACCGGGCGAGGGCGTCCAGGCGCTGGTACTCGGGGTCGTCCGCCAGGTCGGCCCCGGCGACGCCGGCACCGCCCACGACCACGAGCTCGACGTCGCGGCCCGCGTCGACGAGCGCTGCGAGGGCGGCGATGGTCGTACCGACGCCCTTCCGTCGCACCAGCCGCGAGGCGGTGAGGATGCGTGCGGGACGACCGCGCTCCTCGACGGCGCGTCCGTCACCGGCCGGCTGGAACAGGGAGACGTCGACGCCGCACGGCACCACCGAGATCCGGTGCAGCGGAACGCCGAGGGTCTTCAGCTCGAAGGCCTCGTCGGAGCACGTCGCGACGACCTGGTCGACGCTCCGGCCAACGGCGGGTTCGACCCACTCGCGTCCGGCAGGACTCGTGTCGGCGGACCCCTGGTGGCGGCGCTTCACGACGCCGAGGGCGTGGAAGGTCTGCACGACGGGGATCCGGATGCCGCCGGTGCGGGTCTGCACCTGGGCGACGGCGTCGAGGGCGGCGTGCCCGGACATCCAGAAGTGCGCGTGCACGACGTCGGGACGGTCGACGAACCACTCCGCCGCGAGCACCGACGCGAACGTCCCCATGAACGGGAAGAGCTCGTCCTTCGGGACCGCACGGGCGGGACCGGCATCGACGTGCACGACCTCGACGCCGGGTCGCAGCAGTACCCGGACCGGTTGCGCGGCGTCGTCGCGCCGTGTGTAGACGGTGACCTGGTGGCCACGGTCGGCCAGGGCACCGGACAGCTCGGCAACGTGGACGTTCTGTCCGCCGGCGTCGACTCCGCCGAGCACGGCGAGCGGGCTCGCGTGCTCGGACACCATCGCGATCCTCATCGCAGGCTCCCTTCCAGCGCGGCTCCCGCCGCACGGTTCCGTCGCGCACCGCGCGTGACGGCGTCGTCGAGCAGGTCCTCCCAGTCGGCGGTAAACCGACCGAGCGCGTGCCGTGCGAGCACGGCTTCGCGGGCGACGGCACCCCGTCGTCTCGCCTCCTCGGGGTCCTCCAGCAGCGTCCTGGAGGCGCGGACCAGGTCCTCGACGTCCGTCGCGATCGCGCCGGCACCGTCCGGCACCGTGCGGGGCGCGTCCGTCGTCGCGAGGACGAGCACCGGCATCGCCATGTGCATCGCCTCGATGAGCGACAGGCCGAGGGAGGTCCAGCGGTTCGGGTGCACGTACGCGCGCCGCTCGGCGAGGGCTGCGTGCATCGGGTCGGCCGGGACGTCGCCACGTGCGACGACACGGTCGCCGAATCCGAGCTCCGGCAGCCGTTCCGTCCCGATGCCCCAGACGTCCACCGGGGCGACCTCGGCGAACCGGGGGAGCAGGTCCGTCCCGACCACGCGGTTGCGGCGGACGGGTTCGTTGATCACGACGCCGAGGCGGTCGAGCGTGCCGGTGTAGAGCGGGCCCGGATCGACGACGCCGTGCTCGACCACCGTGGTGCGGGTGGAACCGCAGTCCCACATCAGCGCGTTCCAGTGGGTGACGTGTGCGATCAGCAGGTCGTCCCGGTCCCGGAGCGGGTGCAGGCTGTTCGGCACGTCGATCCGCGGGGCGTTGTGCTCGACGAACACCATCGGGACGTCGCGACCGCCGAGCAGGCGTCGTGCTTCCTCGAGCTCCTCGGTGCGCTGCAGCACGACCACGTCGACCTCGGCGTCCGCGACGTCGGCGGGGTCGATCTCGATCGCACTGTCCGGCCAGGCGCGCCCGCCGCGGCCGAGCCCCCAGGCGTCGCGCGCCGGGGTCGTCGGGATGAGGTACTCGTGCGGGCCGCGGACGAAGGCGTCCATCCAGCCACCGTGCACGTGCCACACGAGGATCCGCATGCAGTGCCCTTCGGTCGATCGGTCAGGAGGAGGAGAAGAAGTAGAAGGAGAAGCAGTGGCGCACGCTACGCAGCGCCTTCTGGGGTGCTCCGCAGACTTCTCGCTTCCATCCGCGAAGCGCGGTTCACCCCATCCGGGATGCGCGGTCGAGCAGTCGCCGGTGTGCCGCGAGCACGTCCTCGACCCGGACCGTCGACAGGCACGGGTGGCCGGGGACGGGGCACTCGCGGGCGCGGCTGAGCCGGCAGGGCGCCCCCTGGTCGCCGAGCAGTTCGACGAACGGCGGCCGTGCCGGGTCCGGCGAGTAGGGCGCCCACTTCACGGCCGGGACCACGGGCGAGAACAGGCTGACGATCGGCGCACCGACCGCGGCGGCCAGGTGCGCGGGACCCGTGTTGCCGACCACGACCACCTCGGCACCGGCGAGCACGGCGGCGAGTTCGGCCGGGCTGGTCCGGCCGCCGAGGTCGATGCCGGTGTCACCCGCGACCGCCGCCGTCAGCGCGGTCTCACCGGGGGATCCGGTGACGACGACGGGTGTGCCCTGCTCGGCGTACGCGGCCACCAGTTCCCGGTGGTGGGACTCCGGCCAGGAGCGTGCCGGCACGCTCGCGCCGGGGTGCACGACCACGTACCGTTCCAGCCCGGCCACCACCGGGGGCAGGGCGGCGTCGTGACGCACCACGAGCCTCCCGTCATCGCCCGGCGGCAGCCGGAACCCGGCCGCCTCGGCGATCCGCAGCGCGCGCTCGGGTTCCGGCACGTCCTCGGGCAGGTCCTCGCCGGGGCGCAGCCGCACGTCGAGGAGCGAGCCGGGGTGGTCCACGCTCGCGCCGGACACGCGGGCGACGCCGGCGAGGCGGAGGAGCAGCGCGACCGGCAGCGGCGACTGGTGGAACGACGTGAGGACGACCGCTTCGTCCGGACGCTCCCCGGCGACGAGCGCGCGGAACTCGGCGAGCAGGGCGTCGTCGACCGGACGGGCGGTCTCGGTGACCCACGGCGCTGCCCACACCCGGACGCGGTCGATGCCGGGCAGGAGGTCGGCGGCGGGGGAGCCCTGCGGTCCGCACAGCATCGTGACGTGCGCGGCGCCGGCGGCGATCGCCCGGACCGCGGGACCGGTGACGAGGACGTCGCCGAACGAGTCGAGGCGGACGACGAGGACGCGGGGGCGGGCGGCAACCGGTCCGGCGACAGCCGGTCCGGTGGCAGCCGGTCCGGCGGCAACCGGTCCGGTTGCAGCCGGTCTGGTGGCCGTCACGAACGCACCGCGGCCGCGTGCTCCAGGACGAGCTCGACCGCCTCGGCCAGCGAGCCGACCACCGTCGGTGCCGCCTCGACCTCCTCCGGCCGGGTGCGCGGCGTCGGCACGAGGATGCCCTGTGCGCCGGCCGCGAGGGCCGCCCCGACGTCGGCACCGATGTCCCCGACGAGGACGAGCTCCTCCGGCGCCACGCCGAGCCGCTCCGCCGCCTCGAACACCATGCCGGGCCGTGGCTTCCGGCAGTCGCAGCCGTCGTCCGCGTCGTGGGGGCAGACGCACCACACGTCGAACGGCCCGACGAGTTCGTCGACCCGCGCGTTCGTGGCGTCGACCTCCTCGCGGGTCGCCATGCCCTTCGCGATGACGGACTGGTTCGTCACGACCCCGAGCAGCAGGCCGACCGCGCGGGCCCGCTCGACCGCGCGGTGCGCCCCGGGGACCGGCACGACGCGGTGCGGGTCGGCGTTGTACGGGACGTCGATGACGAGGGTGTCGTCACGGTCGAAGAGGAGACCGCGGACGGTGCGGTCGGGAGCGAGAGCCATGCCTCCCGACTACTGGTCCTTCCCCGCACGGCGCCTCAGGAACAGCCGTCGGACGCGTTCCTCGGAGCCCGCTCGGCGTGTCCTGGCTACCGTCGTGCGCGTGACCGCCGTCGACACCCTGCCCCCGTCCGACGGGCGGCCCGACCTGCTCGTGCTCCGTGCCATCAAGCTCGGCGACCTCCTGGTCGCCGTCCCGGCCCTGCACGCGCTGCGACGGGCCTTCCCCGACCACCGCATCGCCCTCGCGACCACCGCCTGGCTCGCCCCCGTCGTCGAGCTGATCCCCGACGTCGACGTGCACCTCGCGCAGCACGGCCTGGACCACCCGATCGGCGCGCCGGCGGGTGCCGTCGACGTCGCCGTGAACCTGCACGGTGCCGGTCCGGAGTCGTCCGACCTCATCGCCGCGCTCGGAGCCCGCCGGGTCATCGGGCACGTCGACCCCACCCACGGCTACGAGGGACCGGAGTGGCCGGACGACGTGCACGAGCGGGAGCGCTGGGCACGGCTCCTCGTCTGGCACGGCATCCCCGCCGACCCGGACGACGTCGGCATCGCCCGTCCCGCGGCCGCCCCGGCCGTCGAGGGCGCGGCCGTCGTCCACGTCGGCGCCTTCCACGGTGCCCGGCACTGGCCGACCGACCGCTTCGCCGACGTGGTGCGCGGACTCCGCGAGCGCGGCCTCGACGTGGTCCTGACGGGAGGCGCGGACGACGTCGTCCGCGCAGCCGCCGTCGCGCAGTCGGCCGGCTTGCCGCCGGAGGCGGTCCTGGCGGGTGCGCTGGACCTGCAGGCCTTCGCCGGCGTCATCGCCGCCGCGCGGCTCGTCGTCACGGTCGACACCGGTGCGGCCCACCTCGCCTCGGCGTACGGGATCCCGTCGGTGGTCGTCTTCGGCCCGGCGCCGCCCGAGGCGTGGGGACCCCCGGCCTCCGGGCCGCACGTGGTGCTGACCGACGCCTCGGTGCGCCGCGGCGACGTCTTCGCGGAGGACCCGGACCCGGCGCTCCTCGCGATCGGACCGGCGGACGTGCTCGCAGCCGTCGACGCCCTCGGGGTGCACGGGGAGTCCGTGGTCTCGCCGTGACCGCGGTCTCCACGCTTCGGTAGCGTCGACTCGGAGCCGTCCGGACACGCCGGGCGCTCGCGAGGAGGCGCACGTGTTCGAAGCCGCGAACATCCGGGACTGGATCGGCCTGCCGGTCGTCGACGAGGCCGAGGACAAGATCGGCACGCTCGAGAGCATCTACTACGACACCGCCACCTCCGAGCCGGCGTTCGGAACGGTCACGACGGGGCTCCCGGGGTTCCAGAAGCTCCTGTTCGTGCCGCTGGCCGGTGCCCTCGTCGCACCGAAGCACCTCCTCGTCGCGTTCCCGAAGAAGCTCGTGAAGGACGCACCGACGATCGCCACCGACGGGGAGCTCGACGCGACGCTCGAGCCGGAGCTGTTCCAGCACTACGGGCTCGAGTACCGCACCGGCAGCGGGGGAGAGCGCCGACTCGGTCGCCGCTGAGCGGGGTCGCTGCGCGCGGTGGCGTGCGCGGTCGCGTGCGCCTGGGTCGACGCGTTAGCCTGGTCCGTCCGACCCGTTCCCTGGAGGCCGCACTGCTCCGCTCCGTCCGTTCGACGCTGCTCGCCGCAGTGGCGGTGTCCGCCGTGCTCGCCGGAACCCTCACCGGCAGCGGACCGGCCTTCGCGGCGCCGATGTGGCCCGTCCCCGCGCCCTACCCGTCCAGCAGCGAGCCGGTCGAGACGCTCGCCGACATCCCGGTCGGCAGCGAGTACGTGGCCCTCGGGGACTCGTACTCGGCGGGGTACGGCCTCGCCGACCCCACCCGGCTGCCGACGGGCGCGTGCGGGCAGTCCGCGCGGGACTACCCGCACCGGATCGCGGCACGGTTCGGCCTCGCACTGACCGACGTCACCTGCGCGGGTGCGACGAGCAAGGACGTCACGAGCGGGTTCCAGTTCAAGGGCGTGCCCCCGCAGATCCGGTCGCTGTCGGACCGTACCCGGCTCGTCACACTGACCATCGGCGGCAACGACGCCGACCTGTTCGGCACCGCCGGCTCGTGCCTCGCGCTCTCGCCGAAGGGCCCGGTGTTCTCCGGCCGCGACGCCCCGTCGTGCCGGAGCACGCTCGTGCAGGACGGCGACGACCAGCTCGGCGCGAAGATCGAGTCCCGGGTGGCGCTCGGCATCGCGGACACGCTCGCTGCCGTCCGGGCCGCTGCCCCGAATGCGGTCGTCGTGTTCCTCGGGTACCCGGCGATCTTCCCGGACGCCGACCACACGCCGAAGGGCGGCTGCTTCCGGTCCGCCCTCGACCTCGGCACGCTGACCGGGTCGTTCCCGTCGAACACGTACCCGTTCACGAACACCGACGTCCGCTACCTGCACAGCGTCCAGCAGCGCCTCAACGACGTCTCGGCGACTGCCGCCCGTGCCGCCGGGGTCCGGTTCGTCGACGTGTTCTCGACGACGCAGGCGCACTCGGCCTGTGCGACGAAGAAGCCGTACGTCGCCGGTGTCTCGCTCGACGGCACGGGCGACCTCCGCCGGATCGACCTCGAGCCGGGCGCACTGCACCCGAACGACCGCGGGGTCGCGTACCTCACGAAGCGCGTGGCCGCGGCCACGCGGACCCTCGCCGGCTGATCCGGCCGCGGCGACGCTCGTGGGGACTGCTTCAGACCGTCCGCACCCGCCGCTGCCGCTCCACCGCCTCGCTGTGTGCGGCCGCCGGGACGACGCACACCGGCGAGGCACTCTCGCGCAGGACGTCGTGCAACACCGACCCGGACAGCGCCCGCACGTGACCGAGCCCGAGCACCACGAGTGAGGCGTGCCGGGTGTGCGAGGCGATCGCGTGCCCGGGGTGTCCCTCGACCAGCAGCGGGCGGAACCGCACGTCGGGGTGTGCCGCCGTCAGCTCGGCCGTCACGCGCGCCAGCAGCTCGGCGTTCCGCGTCCGCCACCGCATCGGGTCCTCGGCGAAGTCCGTCAGCCCGGTCCGGGTAAGCACCGGCATCTCCCACGCCCGCAGGAGCGTCACTCGGCGGTGCAGTCGGCGTGCCTCGTCGCAGGCGATGGCCACCGCCCGTTCGTCGATCGGGTCCTCGACCGCCAGCACGACGTCCCCGTCGATCGGGTGCGGCCCGTCCGGCACCACGACGGTCGGCACCGCGGCACGGGTGGCGACCCGCGCCGGATCGCCGCCGGCGGTCGAGCCCCGACGGCTTCGGAAGGTGCCGATCACCAGCAGGTCCCCGTCGTCGGACTCGTCGACCAACGCCGCGGCGAACGGACCGGCGTGCCGGCGGATGACGACTTCGGCGTCCGGCAGCGCCGCTCGTGCCGCGTCGGCGACCGCGTCGGCGACACGCTTGCCGTCCGGCCCGACCCGCGCCTCGATCGCCGGGTCGACCCCGATGACCCGGACCCGCTCGATGCCGGTCCCGGCGCGGGCGACCACCCAGCGCAGCGCTTCCTCGTGCGGCCTCGCCGCGTCCGCGGCCAGCGTGACCGTCGTCCACCGTTCGTCCATCCCGATCGACCTCCTCGCTCCAGGTCCTCCGGGGGCGTCGCCATGGCGCTCCGTGCCCCGCAAACTACTCCGCCCCGCGGTCCGTCGGCAGGGCGTAGCCTCGGGCTGTGGTGCTGAGCGCTGGACTCCTGCTCTACCGGGTCGTCGACGGTGACGTGCAGGTGTGGATCGCGCACATGGGTGGCCCGTTCTGGAAGCGTCGACCACGCGCGTGGTCGATCCCGAAGGGCCTCGTCGAGGGCACCGAGGACCTGCTGACGACCGCGCGCCGCGAGTTCGCCGAGGAGATCGGCGTCCCCGCTCCGGACGGCTCCGCGGTCGACCTCGGCGAGTTCCGGCAGGCGTCCGGCAAGCGCGTCCGGGTCTTCGCGGTCGAAGCGCCGGACTTCACGGTCGACGCCGTCCGCTCGAACACCGTGCGGGTCGAGCTCCCGCGCGGTTCCGGCCGGTTCGTCGACGTCCCCGAGGTCGACGACGCCCGCTGGGTACCCGTCGCCGAGGCGCGCGACCTGCTCGTCGCCGGGCAGGTCGCCGCGCTCGACGCGCTCGTGGCGCTGCAGGGGGTGTGACCCGTCCTGGGGCTTCCGGTGGCGGGTAACGAACACATGTCGATGTGGACGGACGCCGCGGCGCGTGGATAGCCTGATCGCGTGTCGCGCTGGGGCGATGCCGAACAGGGGAGTGGTACATGCGGCGTTGGCGCGCGATCACGGCAGGACTGACCGGGGTGGTCCTCGGGGCGGGATTGGCGATCGGGGGCGCCACGAGCGCGTCTGCCGCGCCAGCCGGTCACTGGGGCACGTTCACGGTCAGTGGGTCGAGCAAGGCCTACACCGGGACGATGACCCTCCCGGGGTTCCCGGACACGACCTTCACCTCGACGTCGCGGCAGTCGACCGTCATCAGCGGTGCGTCCACGTGGCAGTCCGCGGCGACCGGCCCGGGAGCCAAGTACGGCACCAGCCGGGCGCAGACGTACCTCAACCAACGGCCGAACGTGGACTCGCCGACCGCCGCGGGTGCCTCGACCACCGTTTACACGTTCGACGGAGCGACGCCGGGCGCATCGAGCTGGTCCTTCGTGCTCGGTGACATCGACGCCGACCAGGCGACCATCTCGGCGACGGTCCAGGGTGGCGGCGCCGCCACCGGCGAGCAGCTCGGCTATCAGGGCTCGTACAACTCGTGTTCCGTCGCGGTCGCCGGCGGCTGGTCCTGCTCCGCCGACCCGGACGGCACCACCGGCACCGACCAGCCGACGTGGGATGCGTCCACACGCACGCTCACCGGCAACGACCGCGCGGTCGACACCGCGGGCGCCACCGCCTGGTTCACGCCGACAGCGTCGCTCACCAGCTTGACGATCACCTACCAACAGCGCAGCGGCTTCCCCGTCTACCAGACCTGGTTCGCCAACCGGACCGCGTCGATCAGCGGCACGGCGACGCTCGACGGAACGCGGATCCCCGGAGCGACCGTCACGGTGACGGCGCCCCGCGGAACCGTGTACACCACCACGACAGCCGAGGACGGGACGTACGTCTTCCCGAACCTGCCGGTGATCGCGAACTACCGGGTGGAGATCACACCGCCGCCGAACGCCGAGGGCGATGCGTCGCAGCCCGGCGTTTCACTGGCATCCGCGACCACCCCGGGCGGCGTCGACCAGGTCGTCGACTTCCCCTTCACCTCACCCGACGACACGGCCTCGGTCATCGGCACGGTCGTCGACGCCGACGATCACCCGGCCGCCAACGTCCCGGTGGTCATCATCGACCCGGACGACGGCACGACACTGGTGGACACCACGACGAACAGCGACGGCGTGTACACGGCGTCCGGCCTGCCCGCCGACACCGACCTCGCGATCTCGATCGCCAACCAGGACCCGGTGACCATCCGGACCGGTGACGCCGGTGCCGCGGCCCCTCAGGACCCGATCACGGCGCCGCCGGCGGTCATCGCGACGATCACCGGACTCGTGACGCTCGACGACGTGCCGGTCCCGGCAGGCGTCGTGGTGGACCTGCTCGATGCATCCGGCGCCGTCGTGGGCTCCACCGAGACCGACGCCTCCGGTCGGTACTCCTTCGCAACCGTGGCCGGCGAGTACGCGGTGCGCACGGTCGTACCGGCCGCGGGAGCGACCGGAGCGACGTCGAACTCGGGCATCCAAGCGGTCGCCGGCGCGACAGCCGAGTCCGATCTGCCGTTCGAGACCGCCACCGAGCCGACCGTGGCCACCACCACGCAGCCGGGAACCGTGACCGACACGGACGGCAAGCCCGTCGCGGATCGTCAGGTCGTCGCGACCCCGACCGACCCCACCGCCGGCGATCCGGTGACCACGACGACGGGTACCGACGGCCGCTTCATCCTCGACGGTCTCGCTCCGTCCACCGAGTACACGATCGCCGTCGACGGCGCCGACCCGCAGACGATCACCACGCCGGACACCGGTGCCGCGACGCCGCTCGCGTTCACCGTCCCCGCGGCCGTGGTCACGCCGCCGACCCAGTCGCCGTCGCCGTCCCCGTCGGCCTCGGCACCGCCGTCGACCGGTGGCGGCACGACCCCGGTGTCCTCGGACGGCGGAGCGTCGACCGGCGGCGACCTCGCCTACACGGGTGCCGACCTGACGCCGGGCCTCATCGCCGCGGGCGTGCTCGTGCTCCTCGGCGGCGGGCTGCTGACGTTCCGTGCGGTGCGCAACCGTCGCCGCACGACGCACCTGCAGGACTGACCCCACACGAGCGGGGCGGGTCCGGCGCTGCCGGTCCCGCCCCGCTCGCACGTCCGGGCCGCCACACCGCCGAGGTCGCACGACACGCCGCCGCAGCACGATTAGGACGGTACTTCGTGCGACCTCGGCGTTCGGCCGACGGCAGGTCCTGCCACCTCGGCGACGCCCCGAGGTAGTTCGACCGCGACTGATGCGCATTATGCAAACGCGCGTCCGACGCCGGTCACCCGAGCGACGAGCGAGGAGCGCCTCCTCGAGATGTCGAGACACGCCGCGTATGGTTCACCGAGGGGACACGTTCGGTCGCTTCTGGCGCTCGAGAGCGACACATTGTGCGATCTCGAGCACCCGAGCACCCGAGCGCACGGGCGCACCGAGCGCACGGGCGCACGGGCGCACCGAGCGCACGGGCGCACCGAGCGCACGGGCGCACGAGCGCACCGAGCGCACGGGGCGTCCGCGCGCGCAGCCCGCCCGCGTCAGCGCCGGCGGCGCGTGGGCACCGAGCCCGTGGCCACGGCCACCGACCCGGTCAGGGTCTGGATCGCACGGCTGACCACCGGGATCGAGGTCGTGACGACCGCCAGCGACGAGGTGATCGCCTCGATCGACGACGTCGACAGGTGCTCCTGCGTGTGCGAGTGCACCGGGAAGCCCTTGCGCGCAGCGAGCACCACGCCGAGCGATCCGACCAGGATCACCGCACCGGCGAAGGGCATGAACTGCAGCCCGACGACACCGAGCGCCTGCCCGCCGATCGCCGCACCGCCCGCGATGCCGATGTTCGACGCGCCGTTGATCAGCGCGCCCGCGATGTCGGGGGAGACGCCCCCGGTCCGGATCGCGGCGGCCATGAAGAGCGTGCCGGTGGTGCCGTTGGCGGCCATCCAGACGCCGGCGACGACGATCGTGCCGAGCAGCGACCCGTGCACGAACGGCAGCGCGGCGAACGCGGCGGCCATCACGGCGACGGACACCACGAGGGTCTGCCGCGGAGCCCGGTCGACGAACATGCCGGCGAGCCAGAGTCCGACCACGCCGGTGCCACCGAGGACGAGCAGCGCCCCGCTGACCATGTGGGCGTCGAGCCCGGCGTCGATGGCGTACGGCCCGATGTACGTGTAGACGACGTAGTGCCCGGCGAAGAGCAGCAGGTCGGCCACGACGACGGACAGCAGGCCGGTGCGGGCCCAGGCCTTCGGCGACCCGATGTGGGGTGACGAGGCGCCGTGGACGCTCGGCAGGAACAGCAGCGCGACGATCGCCAGGCCGGCAGCGGCGACGGCGACCGCGCCGACGGCCGGGCGCCAGCCGATGGTCTGTCCGACCCAGGTGGCGACGGGCACACCGAGGACGAACCCGAGGGAGCTGCCGGAGTAGACGAACGCGATCGCCCGGCCGGCCAAGCGCGGCGGCACGATGCGGGTCGCGTACGCCGACGCGACCGAGAAGAACAGGGCGTGGGCGACACCGCCGACGACGCGGCCGGCACAGACCACGGCGAAGGACGGGGCCAGCGCGATCATCACGTTCGACACCGTGTAGCCGACGAGGGTCGCGACGAGCACGGTCTTCCGGGGGAGCCGCGCGGTGAACGACGTCAGTGGGAGCGCCAGGATCGCGACGGCCGCCGCGTAGACGGTGACGACGATGCCCATGCTCGACTCGGAGACGCCGAGGTCGCTGCTCATGACGCCGAGCAGCCCGACCGGCATCAGCTCGGTCGTGATGGCGAAGAACGTGGCGAGTCCGAGCACGGCGATGCCGACGACGGACTGGGTGGTGACGGTGATCGGCCGCGTGTTCGTCGACACGGCCGAGGTGGTTGTGGTGTTGGTGGACACGCTGCTGACCTCCTCCGGGGCACGGTGGAGCACGCGTCGGTGTCGACGTCACGACGACGGGGACCGGACGGATCCGGCCGGCGAAGCGTGCTCGCTGCTGTGGTGGGTGGATGACCCTGTGGATGATGTGGGTACGACTCCACGGCGAGCACGCACAACCAGTGTTGCACGGGCCCCGGACGTGATGGAAGCACCCCGGCCGTGAAAACCCTCGGAGCGCTCCAACGCCCGCGGCTCCGGGGCATTCCCGATCAGCCCTCGTTCGTCACCGTGCCCTGGACCCCGCCCCCGCGGAGCGTCAGCGTCAACGTCCCGCTCATCGACTGGGCCGACAGCGACACCGACCCGTGCAGCGCGTCCTCGCGGGGGTAGCAGGCGGAGGTCGACTCGATGCGGTTCGCCGTCGCCACCAGGCAGATCGTCGACCGGTCCGTCCCGATCGCGGCCCAGACGCTCCAGGGCGTCCGGAACGAGCCGCCGTCGAGCGCGCGGTTCGTGAAGATGAGCCGGGTCGTGCGGAGGCTCACCGACGCCTCCACCGGCCCCGGCAGCTGGTCCGCGTAGGTCTGCGGCTTGTCGAGCAGCTCCTCGAGCGTCACGGCGCCCGCCGTCGGCGTCACGCTCGGTGCGGACGCCTGGTCCTCACGAGCGGTCCCGACGACCGTCCCCGCACCGAAGGCGACCCCGACCGCAGCCGCCACGCCGAGGGCGATCCAGACGCGCGGACGGGTGGTCCAGAGGACACGGGCGGCTCGCGTCCGCCACGACACGGCACCGGCCTGGAGGCGCGGCTCGTCCCCGTCGTCCCCGGTCCTGTCCTCGACGTGGTCACCCCGGGCGGGGTCCGCCCCCGCGGTGTCCCGGCCCGCCACCCGCGGTTCGGCCGTGCCGGAATCGAACGACCCGGCAGCGCGCGGCCCGGCAGCGCGCGACCCGGTGGCGTGCGATCCCGTGCCGAGCGATCCGGCACCGAGCGATCCGGCACCGAGCAGTCCGGGAGCGTCCGGCGCGGCAGCGCCGGATCCGGCGAGCGGGGTGGTGGAGGCCGACCCTGTCGTCGTGGTGCGCCGTGTGGCGGGGGAGGGCGCGCCTCCAGGCCCGCTCGGACCGGTCGCGCGTGTCGGGCCGGCAGCCGACCGCCGTCGACCGCGGTCCAGCTGCTCCAGCGCGAGGCGTGCCGCCGCAGCGTCGGCCTCCGGGGCGGACCCGCCCCATGCGAGCGCCTCGAGCCGTGCTCGTTCCGCTGCCACGTCGTCGTCGGCCATGCGCTCATCGTCCCACCGGGCTCCCGTGCGTGCTCGCCCAGTTCGGGGGCGTAGACGGGTGCGATGAGCGACAAGCACGATCCCGACCCCGAGACCCTCGAGCCGCTGAGCCACGACACGCAGTCCGGCGAGGCGGACTACGTGGCGACGAGCCCGGGTGGCTCCGGTACGGAACGGCACGTCCCGCTGCCCGAGGAGGAGCAGGGTCGCGGCACCGAGTACGACCCCGTCGACCAGGGCCCGCAGCAGGAGGGTCAGGGCGGCTGACGCGGCGGGGTCGCGTGCCCCGAACGCAGCGCCGAACCACGGTTCCGACGTC
>NZ_MJGN01000010.1:159786-186258 GCF_001865065.1 Curtobacterium sp. MCBA15_008
GACGTCGGAACCGTGGTTCGATCCGCGCCGGCGCTGGCGCGTGCGCGTGCGCCGGCGCCGGGCGGGCTAGGCCAGCACGCGTCGCAGGACTGCGCGCTCCCCGAGCGTCCACGTCGCGCTCGTGACGACGTAGAGCGCGGCGGCGAGCGGAGCGATCGCGGCGAAGACGACCGTGATGAACGGTGCCCACCGCCCGATCGCCTGGGTCGCGGCGGCCCCGGGGACGGGCGTTCCCGGTTCCGGCACGGCGACCGGGTTCCACCGCAGGTTCGCGCGCCGTGCGGCCTCGACGACGACCACGAGCACGGAGAGCAGCACCAGGACGACCCACGCGTGCAGCCAGAGCGGCGAGGTCAGCGTCACGACGAGGGAGTGCCCGAGCGGGACCCCGGCCAGCGTCGCCGCGAGGAGCGTGTTCGTGACGCCGTCGATCGTGCCGTGGGTGAACAGCGTGTAGACGAGCGAGAGCACCGGCGCCTGGGCGAGCACCGGCAGGCAGCCCGCGAGCGGTGAGACCTTCTCGCTCGTGTAGAGCTCCTGGACGGCGCGCTGCAGCCGCTCGGCGTCCTTCCCGTAGCGCTTCCGGAGGGCCGCGATCCGCGGTGCCAGGCGTCGGCGATCCCGCTCGGCCCGCACCTGCAGCACGGCGAGCGGGACGAGCACGGCGCGGACGGCCAGGGTGAGCAGCACGACGGCGGTCGCCGCGGCGAGGTCGCCCGCGACGGGGGAGAGGGCCGCGGTGGTCGCGGCGAGGAGGTCGGCGCCGCTGTGCAGCAGCGGCCCGACGACGGGCAGGGTGGTGAGGTCCATGACGTTCCGATCGGTTCGGCGGGAGGGGTCGCGTGTGCGGCCCGGCCACCGGTCGGTGGTCAGGCCGGGGTGGCGGCTCCCGGAGCACGCGGTCGGGCGTGCCCGTCGGCGTCGG
The DNA here is from genome assembly GCF_001865065.1 of Curtobacterium sp. MCBA15_008. Classification (GTDB taxonomy): domain Bacteria; phylum Actinomycetota; class Actinomycetes; order Actinomycetales; family Microbacteriaceae; genus Curtobacterium. The sequence goes on from NZ_MJGN01000010.1 coordinate 160,712, forward strand.
GGTGGCTCCACGCGATCCGCGTGACGAGGTCGGCCGGAGCGCGGGTCGGCGTGCCCGAGCGGTCGGCGTCGAGGCCGAGCACGAGGGCCAGCAGCTGCGCGACCACCACGGCGACGGCGACCGCGGTCAACCCGAGCGCCGCGACCGCCAGCAGCGGGAACGCTCCGGCCGCGGGATCGCCGAGCACCAGCGCGGTGGTTAGGCGCAGGATCAGCTCGACGACGGTCATGGTCCGTTCAGGCTATCGCCCGCGCGCCGTCCGGGGGGAAGTGGCTGGTCAGGGGAGGATCGAGCCATGACCGCAGGTTCGCCGAGCACCCCAGCGACCGTGGCCCTCGAGCGGGCCGGGATCCCGTACACGCCGCACGTGTACGAGCACCACGAGACCGCGACGAACTTCGGGGAAGAGGCGGCGGCCGCCCTCGGACTCCGTGAGGAGCAGGTCTTCAAGACCCTCGTCGTGTCGGTCGACGGCGCCCTGGCCGTGGCGATCGTCCCGGTGGCGAACCGCCTCGACCTCAAGGCCATCGCCGCGGCCGTCGGTGGGAAGAAGGCGACGCTCGCCGACCCCGCCCTCGCCGAGAAGCGCACTGGCTACGTCGTCGGCGGCATCAGCCCCGTCGGCCAGAAGACCCGGCTGCGGACCGTGGTGGACGAGTCCGCCCTGTCGTACCCGAGCATCTTCGTGTCCGGCGGCCGTCGCGGCTTCGACATCGAGGTGGCCCCGGCCGACCTCGTCCGCGTCACCGAGGCGACCGCCGCACCGATCGCCCGGACCTGAGTCGGGTCGCCGCAACTTTTTCCCACCGCCGGGAATGACCCGGTTCCTCCTGCGTTGCATTGAGTCGAAGGCACTCAAGTTCCCAGGAGGTCCCTTTGCCAGCAAAGTTCGGTCCGACCAGCGGCAGCGACTCGTTCGACGAGTTCCTCGCACGGCTGCTCGCGGCACAGAACACCGGGGCCCAGCGATCCGTACCGCTGGGACGCCCGGTCGACATCACGCGACTGCTCAGCCGTCGCACCCACGAGCTGCTCCAGCGCACCGCTGAGTACGCCGTCGAGCAGGGCCAGCACGAAGTGGACGCCCTGCACATCCTGCACGTCCTCGTCCGCACCGACCCCTTCACCGCGGTCATCCGCCAGGCCGGGGTCGACCCCGAGCAGCTGGCGGACGAAGTCGAGCAGCGCCTGCCGATGGCCCGCGAGGCCGGCGACGACCAGTCCGGCCGTCCCGCGCTGACCGGCACCGCCCAGCGGATCCTGCTCGAGGCCACGCAGGCCGCGCGCGGATTCGGCAGCACCTACACCGATCCCGAGCACGTCTTCTTCGCGCTCGTCATGGACCAGGACACCGTCACCGGGCAGCTGCTCGCGAGCGCCGGTGTCACCCCGCAGGTCATGCAGGACTACGCCCAGCAGGCCGCGGCAGCAGCACGAGAGGGGCGCCCCATGCCCGGTACGACCGAGGACACCGCGACCCGCGGCGACTCCGAGACCCCGACGCTCGACCAGTTCGGCACCGACCTCACCGAGCGCGCCCGTGACGGACGCATCGACCCCGTGATCGGCCGCGCCGACGAGATCGAGCAGACCGTCGAGATCCTGCTCCGACGCACCAAGAACAACCCCGTCCTCATCGGCGAGCCCGGTGTCGGCAAGACCGCGATCGTCGAGGGCCTCGCCCAGCGCATCGCGGACGGCGACGTCCCCGTGCTGCTCCAGGGCAAGCGCGTGGTCTCGCTCGACCTGCCCAGCATGCTGTCCGGCACCCGGTACCGCGGCGACTTCGAGGAGCGCCTGACCAAGGCGATGGACGAGATCGCGGCGCACGCCGACGAGCTCATCGTCTTCGTCGACGAGCTCCACACCGTCGTCGGCGCCGGTGGCGGCGGCGAGGGCGGCTCGATGGACGCCGGCAACATCCTCAAGCCCCGTCTGGCCCGCGGCGACCTGCACATGGTCGGCGCGACCACGCTCAACGAGTACCGCCGGATCGAGAAGGACGCCGCACTCGAGCGTCGCTTCCAGCCGGTCACGGTGGGGGAGCCGAGCGTCGAGGACGCCGTCGCGATCCTCACCGGCCTCGCCCCTCGGTACGCCGAGCACCACGACGTGACCTACACCGACGACGCCCTGCGCGCCGCGGTGGAGCTCTCGCACCGCTACGTCACCGACCGGCACCTGCCCGACAAGGCCATCGACCTCATCGACCAGGCCGGCGCACGCCGTCGCCTCGCCCGCTCCGGCGACGTCGACGTCTCCGCGCTCCGCGCCCAGGTCGCGACGCTGACCGCGTCGAAGGACGCGGCCGTCGCCGAGGAGCACTACGAGGAGGCGTCGCGCCTGCGCGACGAGATCGAAGGCCTGGAGGCGCGGATCACCGCCCTCTCGACGGCGGACGCTGGACGGGCCTCCAGTCCGACCGCCGTGGGCACCTCGATCACGGAGGCCGACATCGCGGAGGTGGTGGCACGCGCCACCGGCATCCCGGCGGCCCGTCTCACGCAGGGCGACCGCACCCGGCTCGCCGCGCTCGAGGACGAACTCCACGAGCGCGTCGTCGGCCAGGACGACGCCGTGCGCGCCATCGCGACCGCGGTGCGGCGCAGCCGGACCGGCATGGGCGACCCGCGTCGCCCCGTCGGCAGCTTCCTGTTCCTCGGCCCGACGGGCGTCGGCAAGACCGAGCTCGCGAAGGCCCTGGCCGGATCGCTGTTCGGTGACGAGTCGGCGATGCTCCGCTTCGACATGAGCGAGTTCGGAGAGCGGCACACCGTGTCCCGTCTGGTCGGTGCCCCTCCCGGGTACGTCGGCTACGACGAGGCCGGCCAGCTCACCGAGCGCGTCCGTCGCAACCCGTACTCGGTGATCCTGCTCGACGAGGTCGAGAAGGCGCACCCGGACGTGTTCAACCTGCTGCTGCAGGTGCTGGACGACGGTCGCCTGACCGACGGCCAGGGGCGAACGGTGGACTTCCGGAACACGGTCGTCATCATGACGTCGAACATCGGGTCCGAGTTCCTCGCGTCGCGCTCCGGTGCGCTCGGGTTCTCCGCGTCGACGGACGGCGGGTACTCGGACGAGGACCTGCGCGCCCGGGTGATGGGCAAGCTCCGCGAGTCCATGCGGCCGGAGTTCATCAACCGCATCGACGACATCGTGCTGTTCCGCAAGCTCGACCCGTCGCAGCTGCACGCGATCGTGTCCCTGCTGCTGCAGGACACCACGCTGCGCCTGATGGCCCAGGGCATGGAGCTCTCCGTGTCCGACGCCGCGGTCGACTGGCTCGCCGAGCACGGGTACGAGCCCGAGTACGGCGCCCGTCCACTCCGCCGGCTCATCCAGCGCGAGGTCGACGACCGGATCGCAGCCCTCGTCGTGGACGAGGCCGTCACCGGCGGCGACACCGTCCGGATCGACGTGGTCGACGACTCCCTCACGGCGACCGTCGCGATCCCCGCAGCGGTGTAGTCACCTGTCCCGGAACACCCCCGGTGCCGATCGGCACCGGGGGTGTTCTGCGTGTTCGGGAATGCAATTCTCGACGAATTCCGGAAAAGGCTTGCGCGGGGAATGTCGGTGTGGATAGTGTTCACGAGCACCAGCACCGCGTCAGCACGACACCGAGAGGGGGCCTGACCATGATGATCACCGCAACGACTCCGTTCCGCGGCATCCGTACGTTCGGCGGCACCCCGTTCCGGGTCCGCTGACACAGAGCGCCCGACACCTGTCGACACCTGCGCCCAGGCCCGTCCGAGCTGATCACTGCTCGCCGGACAGCCCCGGGCACGACCCCCGCTGACGCTCGGTCGGCACCGTCCCGGACGCCACTTCGGTGGCCCGCGCGGTGCCTGCCGGAATGCGCCGGTCGGTGGTTCGTGAATGTCGGTGGTGGGTGGGACGCTCGACACATCGGCAGCAATTCCTGACCGCGCTCGCGCAATCGCTCACGAGCCGCGGATTGCATTCTTGTGCATTCATTCTCGAGCCCGGGTCCCGGGCAGTTCCGTCGTGCCCAGAACCGGCACGCCTCGAAGGGGAACACCTTGTCAACGAAGACCACCACCACCCGCCCTCCCGACGTCCGTGCGGTCCGCCGCCGGGTCTCGCTGTCCGACCGCATCGCGCTCCGCATCGGGATGTCGCTCATCATCTGGAGCCGGCGCACGCACCACGTGCGACCGTCGGTCGACATCGCCACGCGCAACCGCCTCGAGCGGGAGCGTCAGCAGCGCGAGGCCGAGTGGCTCCTGCGCAGCGCGGCGTTGCACCTCTGGCACTGAGCGTCCGCAGGCGCCCACCTCCGTCCGTCCCGTCCCGCACCGTGCCGGCCGTCCGCGCGCGGTGCGGGGCGGGACGGACGTGCCCCGCGCCTCCCGTACCGTTGTCGGGTGACCGAAACCGCAGCTGCACTCGTCGAACGCCTGACCGCCGTCGTCCCGGACTTCCCGAAGCCGGGGGTCCTGTTCCGCGACGTCACGCCGGTGTTCTCCGACCCGGTGGCCTTCGGTCGCGTCTGCGAAGCCCTCGCCGCCCCGTTCGCGATCGGCGAGGGGTTCGCCGCGGTCGCCGGCATCGAGGCCCGCGGCTTCGCCCTGGCGGGTGGGATCGCCGCCCAGCACCAGGTCGGCGTCCTGACCGTGCGGAAGGCCGGCAAGCTCCCCGGCGAGGTCCTCAGCGAGCAGTACGCGCTCGAGTACGGCGAGGCCGAGCTCGAACTGCGCCCGGGGCAGCTCCCCGCCGGCACGCGGGTGCTCGTCGTCGACGACGTCCTCGCCACCGGCGGCACCGGGGCCGCCACCATCACCCTGCTCGAGCGTGCCGGGTACCAGGCCATCGGCTTCGCCGCGCTGCTCGAACTCGACGGCCTGGCGGGTCGTGCACGCCTCGAGCCGCGGCTGCCCGTCACCACGCTCGGTGCCGTGCCCGCCTGAGCCGCACGCTCGCACTAGTCTTGACGCACCATTTCGATCGAGGAGTCCCATCATCGTGACCGAGTCAGTCGCCGCACCCGCGCCCGAAGAGCTTCCCCAGGCACCCGAGCCCCGCACCGCGACGACGACCACGACCGGCACGGAGCTGTTCGACGGTGCGCGCGGCGTCGTGGCGATCCGGGTCGACGGCGTCCTGAAGGACCTGGCGGCCGACGTCGCCGCCGGCGAGACCGCCGAGGCCGTGACCCTGCAGGAGCAGGACGGACTCGACATCCTCCGCCACTCCGCTGCCCACGTCCTCGCGCAGGCCGTCCAGCAGATCAACCCCGAGGCCAAGCTCGGCATCGGCCCGCCGGTCACCGACGGCTACTACTACGACTTCGACGTCGCCGAGCCCTTCACCCCCGAGGACCTCAAGGCGATCGAGAAGGGCATGGACCGCATCGTCAAGCAGGCCCAGCGCTTCCGTCGCGTCGTCGTCACCGACGAGGAAGCCCGCGAGCGCATGGCGGGGGAGCCCTACAAGCAGGAGCTCATCGGCCTCAAGGGCGCTGCCGAGTCCGGCGACTCGGGTGAGAGCGTCGAGGTCGGTGCCGGCGAGCTGACGGTCTACGAGAACGTCGACCCGAAGACCGGCGAGGTCGTCTGGCAGGACCTCTGCCGCGGCCCGCATGTCCCGCACACCCGCTGGATCGGCAACGCGTCGAAGCTCATGCGCGTCGCGGCGGCGTACTGGCGCGGCTCCGAGAAGAACCCGCAGCTGCAGCGCATCTACGGCACCGCGTGGCCCGACAAGGACCAGCTGAAGGCCTACCTCGTCCGGCTGGAAGAGGCAGCGAAGCGCGACCACCGCAAGCTCGGCGCGGAACTCGACCTGTTCTCGTTCCCGGACGAGATCGGCTCCGGCCTGGCGATCTTTCACCCGAAGGGCGGCATCATCCGCCGCGAGATGGAGGACTACTCGCGCCGCCGGCACGAGCAGGAGGGCTACTCCTTCGTCTACACGCCGCACATCACCAAGGGCGACCTGTTCGAGCAGTCCGGGCACCTCGGCTGGTACAAGGACGGCATGTTCCCGGCCATGCACATGGACGAGGCCCGCGACGAGGACGGCAACGTCACGCGGCAGGGGGCGGACTACTACCTCAAGCCGATGAACTGCCCGATGCACATCCTCGCGTACCGCTCGCAGGCCCGGTCCTACCGCGACCTGCCGCTGCGGATGTTCGAGTTCGGCACGGTCTACCGCAACGAGAAGTCCGGCGTCATCCACGGGCTCACCCGTGTCCGGGGCATGACCCAGGACGACGCGCACATCTTCACCACGAAGGACCGCATGAAGGAGGAGCTCACCACCACGCTCCAGTTCGTGCTCTCGCTCCTCCGTGACTACGGCCTCGACGACTTCTACCTCGAGCTGTCGACGAAGGACCCGGAGAAGTACGTCGGCGACGACGACACCTGGGACGAGGCGACGAACACCCTGCGCGAGGTCGCCGAGGAATCCGGCCTCGAGCTCGTCCCGGACCCCGCCGGTGCGGCGTTCTACGGCCCGAAGATCTCGGTGCAGGCGCGCGACGCGATCGGCCGCACCTGGCAGATGTCGACCGTCCAGCTCGACTTCAACCTGCCCGAGCGCTTCGAGCTCGAGTACGCGGCGGCCGACGGCACCCGGCAGCGTCCGGTGATGATCCACCGCGCCCTGTTCGGCTCGATCGAGCGCTTCTTCGGCGTCCTGACCGAGCACTACGCCGGCGCGTTCCCGGCCTGGCTCGCCCCGGTGCAGGTCGTCGGGATCCCGGTCGCAGCAGAGTACGGCGACTACCTCGACGAGGTCGTGGCGAAGCTCCGCAGCCACGGCGTCCGCGCCGAGGTGGACCACTCCGACGACCGGATGCAGAAGAAGATCCGCAACCACACGAAGCAGAAGGTGCCGTTCCAGCTCATCGCGGGCGGCGACGACCGCGACGCGGGTGCGGTCAGCTTCCGCTTCCGCGACGGCCGCCAGGACAACGGCGTGCCGGTGGACGAGGCCGTGGACCGCATCCTCACCGCGATCCGCGACCGCGCGCAGGTCTGATGCACGACGAGCAGGACCCGTTGGTGATCCGGGACGCCGCGACCGGCGCGGCCGTCCCGGACGCCTTTCAGCGGCTCTGGAACCCGCACCGCATGGCGTACATCGACGCCGGGCGGGACGGCAAGGGCCGCGGCCACGACGACGACTGCCCGTTCTGCGAGGCACCCCGGAAGTCCGACGAGGACGCCCTGATCGTCGCGCGGGGCGAGCACGCGTACGTGCTGCTCAACCTGTTCCCGTACAACAACGGGCACCTGCTCGTCTGCCCGTACCGGCACGTCCCGCTCTACGACGAGGCCACTCCTGACGAGCTCCGCGAGATCGGCGAGCTGACCCAGACCGCGATGCGTGTGCTGCGGTCCGTGTCGCACTGCGACGGCTTCAACATCGGGATGAACCAGGGCGAGGTCGCGGGGGCCGGGGTCGCCGGGCACCTGCACCAGCACATCGTGCCGCGGTGGCAGTCCGACGCGAACTTCTTCCCGATCATCGCCCGGACGAAGTCGATGTCCCAGTTGCTCGGCGAGACCCGCCGTCTCGTCGCCGAAGGGTGGCCCGCGGCGGACTAGGATGGTCGGCATCATGAGCGACAGCACCAGCACCTCCGGCACCCCTGGCACCTCGATCACCGGCTCCGACCGCGTCAAGCGCGGCCTCGCCGAGATGCTCAAGGGCGGCGTGATCATGGACGTCGTCGACGCCGAGCAGGCCCGCATCGCGGAAGAAGCCGGCGCGACCGCCGTCATGGCCCTCGAGCGCGTCCCCGCGGACATCCGCGCGCAGGGTGGCGTCGCCCGCATGTCCGATCCGTCGATGATCGAGGAGATCATCGCCGCGGTGTCGATCCCGGTCATGGCGAAGGCCCGCATCGGCCACTTCGTCGAGGCTCAGGTCCTGCAGGAGCTCGGTGTCGACTACATCGACGAGTCCGAGGTCCTGTCGCCCGCCGACTACGTGAACCACATCGACAAGTGGAAGTTCACGACCCCCTTCGTCTGCGGTGCCACCAACCTGGGCGAGGCGCTCCGTCGCATCACCGAGGGCGCCGCCATGATCCGCTCCAAGGGCGAGGCCGGCACCGGCGACGTCTCCGAGGCGACCAAGCACATCCGCACGATCAACAAGGAGATCGCGGCACTGCGCCACCTCAAGGAAGACGAGCTCTACGTCGCCGCGAAGGAACTGCAGGCGCCGTTCGACATCGTGAAGGAAGTGGCGCAGACCGGCACGCTGCCTGTCGTGCTGTTCACCGCCGGTGGCGTCGCGACCCCGGCCGACGCCGCGATGATGATGCAGCTCGGCGCCGACGGGGTCTTCGTCGGCTCCGGCATCTTCAAGTCGGGCGACCCGGCAAAGCGTGCCGCCGCGATCGTCAAGGCCACCACCTTCCACGACGACCCAAAGGTCATCGCCGAGGTCTCCCGCGGTCTGGGCGAGGCGATGGTCGGCATCAACGTCGCCGACGTCCCCGCACCGCACCGCCTCGCCGAGCGTGGCTGGTAGCACGACGAGCGGTGCGCGGCCCCGCATCGGGGTACTCGCGCTGCAGGGCGACTTCCGCGAGCACATCGCCTCGTTGACGGCGCTCGGTGCCGACGTGGTGCCACTCCGTCGCCCGGAGGAGATCGAGGCCCTCGACGGCGTCGTGATCCCCGGCGGCGAGTCGAGCGTGATGGACAAGCTGTCCCGTGCGTTCGGCGTGGCCGAGCCGTTGGCCGATGCGATCCGCGGCGGTCTGCCGACGTACGGCACGTGCGCCGGGATGATCATGCTGTCCTCCCGCATCACCGACGGCATCACCGGGCAGCAGACGCTCGACGTACTCGACACCACGGTCCGCCGGAACGCCTTCGGCAACCAGAACGACTCGTTCGAGATCGACATCCCGATGCCGGCGCTCGGCGATGCCCCGGTGCACGCGGTGTTCATCCGGGCCCCCGTGGTGGAGCAGCACGGCGCGGGTGTCGAGGTCCTTGGTGCCCTGCCGGACGGTCAGGCGGTGGCGGTGCAGCAGGGCAACGTCATCGCCAGCGCCTTCCACCCCGAGGTCGCGGGCGAGGACCGGTTCCACCGCCGCTTCCTCGACCTCGTCCGAAGCGCCTAGCACGCAGCGCCTCACCGCCCTCTCATCTCGCAAAACGCAACGGTGGCGGCAGTTCGCAGCGCAATACCCCTGCGAGCAACCGCTACCGTTGCGTCTTGCGGGTCGGGACGACCGGCACGACCGGCGCGACCGGCGCGACCGGCGCGACCAGCGCGGCGGGGGAGACCCCGCGCCTCCAGACCGGTAAACTGAGCCAGATTTTCCGCTAGACGCAAGGAGCACCGTGTCCGGGCATTCCAAGTGGGCAACGACCAAGCACAAGAAGGCGGTCATCGACCAGCGCCGTGCCAAGTCGTTCGCCAAGCTGATCAAGAACATCGAGGTCGCCGCGAAAATGGGCGGTGCCGACATGTCCGGCAACCCGACCCTCGTCGACGCCGTGCAGAAGGCCAAGAAGACCTCGGTCCCCAACGACAACATCGACCGCGCCATCAAGCGCGGTGCCGGTCTCACGGGCGAGACCATCGAGTACACGACGATCATGTACGAGGGCTACGGCCCCAACGGCGTCGCGATGCTCATCGAGTGCCTGACCGACAACAAGAACCGTGCCGCGGCCGAGGTCCGCACGGCGATGACGCGGAACGGCGGCACCATGGCCGACCCGGGCAGCGTCGCGTACAACTTCTCGCGCAAGGGCGTCATCTCGGTCACGAAGACGGACGGCCTCGACGAGGACACCGTCATGACGGCCGTGCTCGACGCGGGCGTCGAGGACGTCATCGACCAGGGTGGCGGCTTCGAGGTCATCACCGAGGCGAGCGACCTCGTCGCGGCCCGCACCGCGCTGCAGGACGCCGGCATCGACTACGACTCCGCCGACGCCGAGTTCGTGCCCGGCCTCAAGGTGCCGGTGGACGCCGAGACCGCCCGCAAGGTATTCCGGCTCATCGACGCGCTCGAGGACTCGGACGACGTGCAGAACGTCTACTCGAACTTCGAGGTCCCCGCCGACGTGCAGGCCGAGCTCGACGAGGACGAGGACTAGCCCGATGCTGCGCGTGCTCGGGGTCGACCCCGGGCTCACGCGGTGCGGCGTCGGCGTGGTCGAGGTCGCACCGAACCGGCGCGCCCGGCTCGTCCACGTGACGGTCGTGCGCACGCCGGCGGACATGGCGCTCGAGCAGCGCCTCCTGCTCATCGCCGACGGCATCGCGGCCGAGATCGACGAGCACCGACCGGACGCCGTCGCCGTGGAGCGCGTGTTCGCGCAGGCGAACGTCCGCACCGTGATGGGCACCGCGCAGGCGGCCGGTCTGGCGCTCCACGCCGCGGCCGCCCGCGGGCTGCCGGTCGGACTGCACACCCCGTCCGAGGTCAAGGCCGCGGTCACGGGCTACGGCAACGCCGACAAGCGGCAGGTGCAGACGATGATCGCGCGCGTACTCGGGCTCGACGAGGCCCCGAAGCCGGCCGACGCCGCCGACGCGCTCGCGTTGGCCGTGTGCCATGCCTGGAGGCTCGGCTCGCCCGACACCGTCGGCTCGCGTCCGACGAACCTCACCCCGGCACAGCGTGCGTGGCGGGACGCCCAGGGCGGCACCGTGGACTCCCCGCTCGCCCGTGCGGCGGCCGCCGCGGCACGACCGCAGCGTGGCAGGTCGGCATCGTCGGTGGGCGGCCGTAGGCTCGGGGCATGATCGCGAGTCTCCGGGGCACCTGCATCGACGTCGCCGGATCGGCCGTCGTGGTCGAGGTCGGGGGCGTCGGGTACGCCGTCACGGTCACGCCGGCCCACGCGCTGTCGATGCGGCACGGTGCCGAGGTCTTCCTCCGCACCGCGATGATCGTTCGCGAGGACGAGCACCTGCTCTTCGGCTTCGAGTCCACCGACGCACTCCAGGTGTTCGACCTGCTCCGCAGCGTCTCGGGCGTCGGCCCCAAGTCGGCGATGGGCGTCCTCGCCCACATGGAACCCGCGCAGGTCGCGAACGCCGTCGCGAACGACGACGACGGCGCGTTCCGGAAGGTCTCCGGCATCGGCCCGAAGACCGCCAAGCTCATCATCGTCGCCCTGTCCGGCAAGCTCGCCGCGTTCGAGCAGGCGCCCGTCGTCGCAGCCGCCCGCGGGGGAGCGGCCCACCCGGCCGCCGTCGACGTCGTCGAGGCGCTGGTCGGGCTCGGCTGGCGCGAGGACGCGGCTCAGCGTGCGGTCGACGACACCATCGCGACCGAGCCGGGTGCGGCGACCATGGGGACGCAGGCGCTGCTCCGCGCGGCGCTCGGTGCGCTCCGTCCCGCCGGGGCTGGCCGGTGAGCGGCATCACCGCCGCCAGCGCCGAGTCGCAGGAAGAGCTCGCGTTCGAGGGCGCGCTCCGCCCGAAGTCCCTCGACGAGTTCGTCGGCCAGCGCAAGGTCCGCGGGCAGCTCGACCTGCTCCTCAAGGCCGCCGCGATGCAGGACCGCACCCCCGACCACATCCTGATGGCGGGCCCGCCCGGGCTCGGCAAGACCACGCTCGCGATGATCGTCGCGCACGAGTCCGGCCGTCCGCTGCGGATGTCGAGCGGGCCGGCGATCCAGCACGCCGGCGACCTCGCGGCCGTGCTGTCGTCCCTCGTCCCCGGCGAGGTCCTGTTCATCGACGAGATCCACCGCATGGCACGCTCGGCGGAGGAGATGCTCTACCTGGCGATGGAGGACTTCCGGATCGACGTCATGGTCGGCAAGGGCGCCGGCGCGACGAGCATCCCGCTCGACCTCGCGCCGTTCACCCTCGTCGGGGCCACGACGCGCGCCGGCCTGCTGCCGAACCCGCTCCGCGACCGCTTCGGGTTCACCGCGCACCTCGAGTTCTACGAGAAGGACGAGCTCGAGCAGGTCCTCATCCGGGCCGCTCACCTGCTCGAACTCGACATCGACCGCACGGCACTGCGCGAGATCGCCGGACGGTCGCGCGGCACACCCCGCATCGCGAACCGTCTGCTGCGCCGCGTGCGGGACTACGCGCTCGTGCACCGGACGACCGACGGCATGGCGGCCGTGCAGGGCGCCCTCGACCTCTACGACGTCGACGAGCTCGGTCTCGACCGCCTCGACCGCGCCGTCGTCGAGATCATGCTCACCAGGTTCGACGGGGGACCGGTGGGCCTCAACACGCTGGCGGTGTCCGTCGGTGAAGAGTCCGAGACGATCGAGTCGGTCGTCGAGCCCTTCCTCGTGCGCGTCGGCCTGGTCACCCGGAGCCCGCGCGGCCGGATCGCCACCCCCCAGGCGTGGCGCCACTTCGGCATGACCCCGGGGCAGGCGGCCGGCGCGCAACCCGGTCTGTTCGACGACGACACCGATCCCGACACCGTCTGACCGTCCGGGCGGTCCGGGGTGACATGCCACGCACAGTCGTGTGCCCTAGACTGCTACGGCCCGAAACCGAGCAACCAGAGAAGGCATCGCATCATGGGTCAAGAAGTCATCCTCATCGTCATCGTCGTGGCGTTCGCGGCCTTCATGTTCTACAACAGCCGCAAGCGCAAGAAGCAGCAGGGCGAGCTCGCCACCAAGATGGTGCCGGGTGCTCGCGTGATGCTGTCCTTCGGCCTGTACGGCACGCTCCTGTCGGTCGACGACGAGAAGGTCACCGCCGACGTCGAGATCGCCCCCGGCACCGTCGTCACCGTGCACCGTCAGACCCTGTCGCGCGTCGTCGACGACAGCGCGTCGGACATCGAGACCACCGCCACGCCGGAAGACGAGCCGGCAGCGCCGAAGCCCGTCGCCGAGCTCAACGGCGAGCCGGTCTACGGTGAGCGCGTCGACCCGACCGACGCCGACGCCGACGCGGCGAAGCGCAAGACCGAAGACTGACACCTCGGCCGCCGGGTCCACCGATCCGGCGGCGACACCTGCCGCCGGTCACGACCGTCGGTCCTGACAGAAAGACGAGACGACCGGTGGCACGATCGACACCCGTCAAGAAGGCGATCCGCTCGCTCACCTGGTTGGTGATCCTGATGGCGGTCCTCGCGGGTCTGAACACCGCCGCGTCGATCCTCGCCGGATCCACGAAGGACGACAGCGGCAAGTGGTTCGAAGGGGCCAGCTGGGTCCCGGAACTCGCCCTCGACCTGCAGGGCGGCACGCAACTGACCCTCGCGGCCCAGAACACCGAGGGCGGCTCGGTGACGAACCAGCAGCTCGACCAGGCCGTGAACATCATCCGGCAGCGCATCAACGCCACGGGTGTCTCCGAGTCGCAGATCAACACCCAGGGGACGAACAACATCGTCGTCTCCATCCCGGGCAAGCCGGACAAGGCGACGATCGACCGCATCGAGGCCGCAGCGAAGCTGACGTTCCGCCCGGTCCTCTACACCGAGGCGGCGACGAGCTCCTCGGTCGGTGGCGACGCCGACTCGTCCGCGTCCCCGACGCCGTACTCGCCGCCGGCGTCACTCGCCGCGACGCCGAGCGCGAAGCCGTCGAACGCGAGCGACCTCAACTGGGTCACGCCGAAGCTGCAGGACCTCTACACGAACTACGACTGCAAGGCGCCGGACGACGTCACCACGGCGCCCGACGACGAGCCCCTCGTGACGTGCGACGCGGACGGTGCGGCGAAGTACATCCTCGGACCGGTCGAGGTCTCGGGTTCGAACATCAGCAACGCGACGTCCGGTCTCGCGACCGACTCGCAGGGCACCTCGACAGGTCAGTGGGCCGTCAACCTGACGTTCAACGGTGAGGGCACGAAGGACTTCCGGACGGTCACGAACCGCCTGGTGTCGCTGCAGGCCCCGCAGAACCAGTTCGCGATTGTCCTCGACGGCTCCGTGATCACCGCCCCGAGCACGAACGCGGCGATCACCAACGGCAAGGCGCAGATCACCGGCAACTTCACCGCCGAGTCCGCGAAGACCCTGGCCGACCAGCTCAAGTACGGCGCCCTGCCGATCAACTTCCAGGTGCAGTCGAACGAGAACATCTCGGCGACCCTCGGTACCGCGCAGCTCGTCGGCGGCCTCGTCGCCGGCCTGATCGGGCTCATCCTGGTGATCATCTACTCGGTCATCCAGTACCGGGCACTGGCCTTCGTCACGGTGCTCTCGCTCGGTGTGGCCGCGGCCCTGACCTACCTGGTCATCGCGATCATGTCCTGGCGCGTCGACTACCGCCTGTCGCTCGCCGGCGTCGCGGGGTTGATCGTGGCCATCGGCATCACGGCCGACTCCTTCATCGTCTACTTCGAGCGCATCCGCGACGAACTGCGCGACGGTCGGGGGCTCGAGAGCGCCGTGGAGTCCGGCTGGAAGCGCGCGCTGCGCACGATCCTGGCGTCCGACTCGATCAACTTCCTCGCCGCGATCGTGCTCTACATCCTCGCGGTGAGCGACGTGAAGGGCTTCGCGTTCACGCTGCTCCTCACGACCCTCATCGACGTCGTCGTGGTCGTGATGTTCACGCACCCGATGATGCAGATCATCGCCCGCAGCCGGTTCTTCGGCGAGGGCCACAAGTTCAGCGGGCTCGATCCAGCGGCCCTCGGCGCCGTCTACCGGGGACGGGCACAGTTCCGCGCCCCCGTGGTCGACGGCAAGCGCCAGCGCAGTGCGGGCGAGGCCCAGCGCCGACAGACGATCGCGGAGCGGAAGGCCCAGCAGGGCTCCGTCGAGAACGGCACCACGCCGGACGGGAAGGACGACTGATGGCCAGCTTCAGCCAGTTCGGCAGCGACCTCTACACGGGCAAGCGCTCGTACGACATCGTCGGCCGGCGCAAGACCTGGTACCTCATCGCGGTCATCGCGATCGTGATCTCGCTCGCGGTGCCGTGGCTCCGCGGCGGGTACCAGCTCGGCATCGAGTTCACCGGCGGTTCCGAGTTCACGCTCTCCGACGTGAAGACCCTCGACCAGAACCTCGCGACGGAGACGGTCGAGTCGATCGTCCCCGAGGGCGTCCCGCGCGTCTCGCAGCTCGGCCAGCACGGCATCCGCGTGCAGACCGGGCAGCTGACGGACCGTGAGACCACCGAGGTGCAGGACGCCCTGGCGAAGGCGTACGACGTGCCCGAGGACAAGGTCGCGGCGACGTTCATCGGTGCGACCTGGGGCGCCGACGTGCTGGCCCAGGCGATCCGCGGGCTCGTGATCTTCCTGGCGCTGGCCGCGGTCTTCATGGCGGTGTACTTCCGCACGTGGAAGATGTCGGTCTCCGCGATGGTCGCGCTGCTGCACGACCTCCTCATCACGGCCGGTGTGTACGGCATCGTCGGGCTCGAGGTCACGCCCGCCGCGGTCATCGGCTTCCTGACGATCCTCGGGTACTCCCTGTACGACACCGTCGTGGTGTTCGACAAGGTGCGCGAGAACACGAGTCAGGAATCGCACCGCACCTTCGTGCAGTCGGTCAACCTGGCGGTCAACCAGACGCTCGTCCGCTCGATCAACACCTCGGTCGTGGCGCTCCTGCCCGTCGCGGCGATCCTCTTCATCGGGTCGTACGTCCTCGGCGCGGGCACGCTCCGCGACATCTCGCTGGCGCTCTTCATCGGCATCATCGTCGGCACCTACTCGACGATCTTCATCGCGTCGCCGATGTACGCACACCTGCGCGAGAACGAGCCGAAGGTCAAGCAGGCCGACGCGAAGAAGCAGGCCGCCGCCGAGAAGCGTCGGCGCGAGGTCGACGCGACGGCGGAGGTCTGATGCCCACCGAGATCACCGAGATCGACGTCGCCGAGGCACGTCGTCGCCTCGAGTCCGGCGCGCGGCTCTTCGACGTCCGCGAGCAGGGGGAGTGGGACGACGTCCACGCGCCCGAGGCCACGCTCGTGCCGATGTCCGAGCTGGTCGCCCGCTGGAAGGAGATCGACGGCGGCGACGAGCCGGCGATCATCATCTGCCACTCCGGCGGCCGTTCGGCCCGTGTGGTGGCAGCGCTCGAGCAGTCCGGCGTGCCGGCGGTCAACCTCACCGGCGGGATGGTCGCGTGGGAGCAGTCCGGCGCCCCGGTCGTCCGGCCGGACGCCCAGGGCGAACCGCGTCACGAGCACTGACCGGGCACGCGTAGTCTTGTCGGATCGAGCTCGGATCGAGCTCTGACCGAGCTCTGGCCGAGTCCCTGGGAGGCGCACCATGACGGACACCCGTGAGTCCACCCCCCAGGACGCAGCGCGCGGCGAGGGCGCAGCACGCGAGGGCGCCAGCCGCCCCGGTTCTGCTCCGCGTCCGTCCAGCCCGCTCGGCCCGAACACCACCGGCAACCTCGGTTCCCTCCGGTCGCTGCTGCCCCGGCTGTTCTCGCGTGCGCAGCCCGCCGGCGCCGTCGACACCCTGATCCGCACGGTGCGCTCGCACCACCCGAAGGCCGACGTCACGCTCATCGAGCGCGCCTACTCGGTCGCGGAGCGCGCGCACGACGGGCAGAAGCGGAAGTCGGGCGAGCCGTACATCACGCACCCGGTCGCAGTGGCGCAGATCCTGGCCGACCTCGGCATCGGCACGATCACGATCGCCGCCGCGCTGCTCCACGACACCGTCGAGGACACCGACTACCAGCTCGACCAGCTGCGCCAGGACTTCGGCGACGAGATCGCCATGCTCGTCGACGGCGTCACGAAGCTCGACAAGGTCAAGTACGGCGACAGCGCCCAGGCCGAGACCGTCCGCAAGATGGTCATCGCGATGTCGAAGGACATCCGGGTGCTCGTCATCAAGCTCGCCGACCGCCTGCACAACGCCCGCACCTGGGGCTTCGTGGAGTCCGCCTCCGCAACCCGGAAGGCGAAGGAGACGCTCGAGATCTACGCGCCGCTCGCGCACCGGCTCGGCATCCAGATGATCAAGCTCGAGCTCGAGGACCTCTCGTTCGCGGTCCTGCACCCGAAGCTCTACGTCGAGATCGACAGCCTGGTCAAGGAACGCCAGCCGAAGCGCGAGCAGTTCGTGCAGAACGTCATCGGCACGCTCAAGAAGGACCTCAAGGCGGCGAAGGTCCGTGGCGACGTCATGGGGCGGCCGAAGCAGTACTACTCGATCTACCAGAAGATGATCGTCCGCGGGCGCGAGTTCGACGAGATCTACGACCTGGTCGGCATCCGCGTCCTCGTGCCGACGGTGCGCGACTGCTACGCCATGCTCGGGTCCGTCCACGCGCGGTGGACGCCGCTGCCGGGGCGCTTCAAGGACTACATCGCGACGCCGAAGTTCAACCTGTACCAGTCGCTCCACACCACGGTCCTCGGGCCGCAGGGTCGGGCCGTCGAGATCCAGATCCGCACGCACGAGATGCACCAGCGTGCCGAGTTCGGTGTCGCGGCGCACTGGAAGTACAAGCAGCGCGCGGCCGGTCGCGACGTCGACACCTCGTCGGCGACCGACCAGGACATGGCCTGGCTCGCGCACATCACGGACTGGCAGGCCGAGACGAGCGACCCGGGGGAGTTCCTCGACTCGCTCCGGTACGAGATCGGTGCGAAGGAGACGTACGTCTTCACGCCGCAGGGCAAGGTCATCGGCCTGCCCTCGGGCGCGACCCCGGTCGACTTCGCGTACGCCGTGCACACCGAGATCGGGCACCGCACGATGGGTGCCAAGGTCAACGGTCGACTCGTGCCGCTCGAGAGCGCGCTGTCGAGTGGTGACGTCGTCGAGATCTTCACCTCGAAGAACCCCGACTCCGGTCCCAGCCAGGACTGGCTGACCTTCGTCCGGAGCCCGCGTGCCCGGAACAAGATCAAGCAGTGGTTCACGAAGGAACGCCGCGAAGAGGCGATCGAGCAGGGCCGCGACGCGATCGCCCGCGCGATGCGCAAGCAGAACCTGCCGCTCCAGCGGATCATGAGCCAGGACTCCATCTCCGAGGTGGCGTCCTCGATGCGGTACGACGACGTGTCCGCGTTGTACGCCGCCATCGGCGAGGGGCACGTCTCGACCCAGTCGGTCATCGAGAAGGTCCTCGGCAACGTCCAGGCCGAGACCGAGACGGACGAACCGGAGCTCGCGTTCCCGCGCCAGGTGACGAGCCGGCAGCTGCGCAACAGCGACAGCGGCGTGCTGGTCCGTGGTGCGCCGGACATCCTCGTGAAGCTCGCGAAGTGCTGCACCCCGGTGCCGGGCGACCAGATCGTCGGGTTCATCACCCGGGGCCAGGGCGTCTCGGTGCACCAGGCGTCCTGCACGAACGTGAAGTCGCTCATGAACGAGCCGGACCGGATGATCGAGGTCGAGTGGGCCCCGTCGTCGAAGTCGGTGTTCCTCGTGCAGATCCAGATCGAGGCGCTCGATCGGTCGGGCCTGCTCAGCGACGTCACCCGCGTCCTCACGGACCACCACGTCAACATCCTGTCGGCGACCGTGTCGACCTCGTCGGACCGTCTGGCCCTGAGCCGGTTCGTGTTCGAGATGGGCGACACGACGCACCTCGACCGCGTGCTGAACGCCGTCCGAAGGATCGACGCCGTCTACGACGTCTACCGCGTCAGCGCGGGCTGACCGGGCCGTCGTCGGTCGGGGGCTGAGCGGCCTCCTGCACGTCGCGCAGCCGTCGCTCGGCCTGCCGGACCATCGGCACGGTCCCGAGGGCGGAGAGCCGCTCGAGCACCACTGCCGCCGACGTGGCACCGGTCGCCAGGAGCCCGGCCACGGCGGAGGCCTCGGCACAACCGAACCGCCCGCCCGCCGTACCCGGGGTGCGCAGCAGGTCGACGGCGGTCCGCGCCGGCACCGTCACGCGGAGGGCACCGAGCCGGACGGTGTCGCGCAGGTCGATGCGGACCTCGCGGAGGCGGACGTCGGCGTCAACGTGCACCCGGACCTGCGGCGGGACGCACACCTCGAGCGGGGCTGGCGGCCGCGACACCGCACCCCAGATCCACGCGGCGGTCAGCGTGCTCGCGATGAGCCGCCCGTCACGGAGGACCCAGGCGGCAGCGGCCGCCCGCAGCGCCGGCGTCTGCGGCTCGGCGGGGGAGGCCCAGCACGGTCCGACGGGCACCAGCTCACCGGCGAGCACCGCGGCGCGCAGTTCGGCCTCCGGCCAGTCGTCGCTGGTCAGGAGTCGCGAGCGGGGCACCCGCACATCCTGCCGGACCACCCTGTCCGTCCGGCACCCCTGTGGACAGCGGACGGCGTGCAGACGGACTGGAGGCGCGTGGCGGGCCCGCACCGCGCCTCCAGGCCGTCACCGGTCACCTCCACAGCCGACGGCCGCTCCCAGGGACCGGCGCGGCGCTCAACGGCGCGGACTCAGCGCAGGACGTCCGCGCGGTGCACGAGCGCTGCCGCTCCGATGAGCGGACCGTCCTGCGACAGGCCGGTCGGGACGATCCGCACCTTAGTGACGAAGCCGAACTCGACGCGCTCCGCGACGGCCTGCCGCGCGTACTCGAACAGGTCGGGTGTGACGTGCGAGAACCCGCCACCGACCGCGACGATCTCGAGGTCGACCAGGCTCGTGGCGGCGGCGATCGCCTGCCCGAGCGCCCGGCCGCTCCGCTGGACGGCAGCGACGGCGATCTCGTCGCCGGCCGCGTACGCCGCCGACAGCTCCTCGCCGGTGGTGCCCGTGAAGCCCTGGCGCTGTGCCCAGGCGACGGTCTTCGGGCCGCTGGCGATCGCCTCGAGGCACCCGGTGCCACCACAGGCGCAGTGGTCGTCGAAGCCGCCGCACTCGACGTGGCCGATGTGCCCGGCGTTGCCGGTCGGACCGCTCACGGTGCGGCCGTGCAGGATGAGCCCGCCGCCGACGCCGGTCGACACGATCATGCCCATCACGTGGTCGTACCCCTGCGCCGCCCCGACCCAGTGCTCGGCGAGCGTGATCGCCAGCCCGTCCATCCGGAGGGTCACCGGGACGCCGGCCGGCACGTGCGCCGCGACGCGGTCGCGCAGCGGGTAGCCGCGCCAGACCGGCATGTTGAGCGGCGACACGAGCCCGTGCTCCTCGTCGACGGGGCCGGCCGAGCCGATCCCGACGCCGACGAGCGTCGCGTCGACGGGCAGGGCCGCGAGGGCCGCGGTGACGACCTCGTCGACCGCCGCCTGCAGTTCGTCGGAGGTGCGCTGCGGTCCGGTCGGGCTGCGGAAGCGCGTGGCCGGCAGCACGACGCCGGCGTCGGTGACGAGCGCGGCCTCGACCTTGGTGCCGCCGAGGTCGACGGCGAGGGCCAGCGGGGTGGTCTGCGTTGCGGTGGTGGTCATGCTCGCTCCGATGCGGCGGACTGGAGGCACGGTGCGGCTCCGGGACGCAGCCTCGCGTCCGGTGGGCACCGGCCCGCGTGGTGGGTCGGGTCGGGTGGGCCGGCCGACGTCGTCGACGCCGGCCGCTCCGGTCAGTAGGACGTGGTGTCGTCGCCGAGGGCCGACGCGGTGCCGGTCTCGGTGCGGTGGGCCACGTCGTCGAGGATGCGTGCGGAGGCGCTCGTGCCGATGCGGTTCGCTCCGGCCTCGACCATCTCGAGCAGGGTGTCGAGCCCGCGGACGCCGCCCGAGGCCTTCACACCGGTGTCGGGTCCGACGGTCTCGCGCATGAGGCGGATGTGCTCGGCCGTCGCACCGCCGCCGGCGAACCCGGTGGAGGTCTTCACGAAGGCCGCGCCGGCCGACCGGGCCGCGCGGGAGGCGGCGACGATCTCGTCGTCGGTGAGGAACGCGGTCTCGAGGATGACCTTCACGACGGTGCTGCCCGCGGCGTCGACCACGGCGCGGACGTCGGCCTCGACGCGCTCCCAGTCGCCGGACTTGGCGGCGCCGATGTTCTGGACCATGTCGAGCTCGAAGGCGCCGTCGGCGAGCGCCTGGAGCGACTCGGCGACCTTGGCGCCGGTGGACGTGGTGCCGTGCGGGAAGCCGATGACGGTGCCGACGCCGACCCCGGTGCCCTGCAGGCGCTCGACCGCGTGGGCGACGTCGCTCGGACGGACGCACACGCTGAAGACGCGGTACCGGGCGGCCTCGTCGAGCTGGGCGTCGACGTCCGCACGGGTGAGTTCGGGCTTCAGGATCGCGTGGTCGATGAGACCCCGGACGACATCGGCACTGATCTGCTGGGGTTCGGCGGGGAACGCTGCATTGTCCACCCCGCAAGCCTACCCGGAGGCGACCCGCGTACCGTTCCCCGCATGCACGTCCTCGTCACCGGGGCCACCGGGTACATCGGCGGTCGCCTCGTCCCACGTCTCCTCGAAGCCGGCCACAGCGTCCGGGTCTTCGTCCGCACCCCTCGGAAACTCCAGGACGTCCCCTGGCACGACGACGTCGAGATCGCCGAGGGCGACCTGCAGGACGCCACGGCGGTGCGCGCCGCCGTCGAGGGGGTCGAGGCCGTCTACTACCTCGCGCACGCGATGGGGGCGGAGGGCGACTTCGAGCGCGCCGAGCGCCAGGCCGCCGAGACCATGGCGCACGAGGCGAAGGCCGCCGGCGTCCGTCGCTTCGTCTACCTGGGCGGGCTGCACCCGGACGGCGAGCTGTCGAAGCACCTCCGCAGCCGGAAGGAGGTCGGCGACGTCCTGCTCCAGTCCGGAGTGCCGACGATCGCCTACCAGGCCGGCGTCGTCATCGGGTCGGGGAGCACCTCGTTCGAGATGATCCGCCACGTCACCGACGTCCTGCCCTGGATGCCGGCACCGCGGTGGGTGCGGAACCGCATCCAGCCGATCGCCGTGCGCGACGTCCTCTACTACCTCGTGCAGGCGCTCGAGATCCCGTCCGACGTCAACCGGACATTCGACATCGGCGGGCCCGACGTGCTGCGCTACGGCCAGATGCTCAACGGGTACGCGGTCGAGGCGAAGCTGCCGCAGCGCCCGATCTCGGTCCTGCCGGTGCTCACGCCGCGCCTCGCAGCGCACTGGTTCAACGTCGTCACGCCGATCCCGCGGAAGCTCGCGACGCCGATCATCGAGTCGCTGCAGTTCGAGTGCGTCCAGCGGGAGCACGACATCGACGACGTGGTCTCGCGTCCTGAGGGCGGGCTGACTACCTACCGCCGCGCGGTGCGGCTCGCGCTCAGCCGCATGCGGACGGGCGAGGTCGAGACGAGCTGGCGGAACGCCACCCTCGCGGCGACGCCGGCGGACCCGCTGCCGAGCGACCCCGACTGGGCCGGCCACACCGTGTACGTCGACGACCGGAAGCGGCACTCGTCCGCCTCGGCCGAGGACGTCTGGCGCGTCGTCGAGTCCATCGGCGGCGAGAACGGCTGGTACTCGTTCCCGCTCGCCTGGGTCGCCCGCGGGTGGATGGACAAGATCGCCGGCGGGGTCGGCCTCAGCCGTGGCCGTCGTGACCCGAAGCGCCTAGAGCAGGGCGACGCCCTCGACTGGTGGCGTGTCGAGCGGCTGGAGCGCGGGCGCTACCTGCGCCTCCGCGCCGAGTTCAAGTCACCGGGCCGCGCGTGGCTCGAGATGACCGTGACCCCGGCCGAGGACGGCGGCAGCGACTACCGGCAGCGGGCGATCTACTTCCCCCAGGGGCTGTCCGGCCGGCTGTACTGGTACTCGATCCTGCCGTTCCACGGGGTGATCTTCCCCGGCATGGTGGAGCGCATCACGGCCGCCGCCGAACGCGAGTCCGAGCACACCGAGTCGACGGGGCGGAACTGGACCCAGCAGAATGGGAACCAGGAACCGGCACACGAGGAGGCAGCATGACCGCGGACGCAGTCCAGCCCGACGACGCAGTCCAGCCCGACGGGGCAGCGACCACCGAGGACCACGGCGCCGTCCTGTTCCTCGGTGACAGCATCACGGCCCAGGGGTCGTGGGGCGACTGGCTGCCGGGGGAGCGCACCGTCAACCAGGGCGTCAGCGGCGACACCACCGACGGGGTGCTCGCGCGCCTCGACGACGTGATCGCGCAGCAGCCCGAGGTGATCGTCCTGCTCGTCGGCACCAACGACTTCGGCAACCACCGCGCGAGCGTCGAACACGTGGTCCGCGGGGTCGAGTCGGTGCTCGTCACGCTCCGGCGCGAGCTCCCGGGCGTGCGGCTCCTGCTCGTGTCGATCCTGCCCCGCCAGGCCGACTTCACCCCGAAGATCGAGGCCGCCAACCGGCACCTCCGCCAGTTCGTCGCGACCTGCCATGCGCAGTACCTCGACGCGTGGCCGGCCCTCGCCGACGGCGACCACCTCGACGACCGCTTCACCGACGACGGGCTGCACCTCACCGACGAGGGCTACCGCGCGTACCTCGCCGAACTCGTGCCGGCCCTCGAGCGGGTCCGCGAGCTCCCGCCGATGTCCCGCTCGATCCAGGCGATCGACCTCGACGGCGCCTCGGCCTGATGGCAGCTCGGAAGGGGCGGCCCCCGGTGGGGTCGTCCCAGAGCGGGCTGCCCACGACGCCGGCACGAGGGACCGCGGGCAGCGGCACGGCGGAGCTGCCGCCGTTCACCCGGCCCGCGCTCGCACCGTCGCTCATCGCCGCGATCGTCCTGCTCGCGTGCGTCGCGATCGTCGACTCGTCGGCGTTCGTCTTCGCCCGCTGGGGTGTGACCGTGCTGGCCCTCATCGTGCTCGTGTTCACCGTCCGCGGCCGTGCCTGGTGGGCAGCCGTCCTGATGGCCGCCGTCGCGGTCTGCTGGAACCCGCTCGCCGTCGTGGAGATCCCGGGCCAGGTCTGGGCGGGCCTCCAGCTCGTCGCAGCGGCGCTCTTCATCGTCGTGGGCATCCTCGTCAAGGTGCCGCGCGAGGCGGCGGCGAGCAGCGCCTCCAGGCCCTGAACCGCCACCAGCGGGCCGAGCGTCCGCGCGGACGGTAGGATCGCAGAGGCCGGGTGCAGGACCCGGCCGATCGACCCGAAGGGCATGGATGAGCAACGAGACCGAGCCGGTGACCGAGAGTCCTCTGCTGAACCCTCGACCGTCCTCCGGCGGTCTCGACCGGCCGGACGTCGTCGTCCGCAAGGGTCGTCTCACGCTCGTCAACGGCCACCTCACCCCGCAGCAGTCGATGATCGAGGACCTCCTGTTCCTCGACGACGCACTCACCGCCGGCGACGTCGACCACCTGCTCATCCGCGGGAACGACCAGCGTCCGGTGATCGCCCTCGACGAGCGCGACCGGCAGCGTGCGGAGAGCGCCGTGATGGCCGCCGCCGCGAACGAGCCGTTCTACGCGAAGCCGCCGGGCAAGCCCGCGGTGCTCGTCATCGACGACGGCCTGGCCTCCGTCGACGAACCCGTCCTCCGCGTGTTCCGCCCCCGCGTCGAGCCCCTCGGACGGCTCCGCTACGGCGCCGAGACGAGCGTGCAGGTCGAGTTCTGGCGGGTCACCGACACCGAGGTGCTCGCACCCGTCGAGAACGCGCTGATGCGCCGCAGCCTGCCGACCGACGAGTTCGTGCTCGTCGACATCGAGCGGTACGGCCGCACCTGGCGCACCGTCGAGCACATGTTCGACGACCACGTCTCGGACATCCGCTTCCCGATCGACATCGTGTTCTCGTGGGTCGACGGCAACGCCATCGAGTACCAGCGCGCCCGACAGGCCGCGCAGTCCGGTGCCGTGCTGGGCGAGGGCGACGACGCTCCGGCCCGCTTCCGCCAGATCGACGAGCTGAAGTACGCGCTCCGGTCCGTGCACACGTTCGCGCCGTGGATCCGCCAGATCTACATCGCCACCGACTCGCCGGCGCCGGCGTGGCTCGCCGACCACCCGAAGGTGCGCATCGTGCGGAGCGAGGAGTTCTTCGCCGACCCGTCCGTCCTGCCGACGCACAACTCGCAGGCCGTCGAGTCGCAGCTGCACCACATCCCGGGCATCAGCGAGCACTTCATCTACTCGAACGACGACATGTTCTTCGGGCGCCTGGTCGACCCGTCGGTGTTCTTCAGCCCGGGCTCGGTGACGAAGTTCATCCTCGCCACGACCCGGATCGGCCTCGGCTCGAACAACCCGGCGCGCAGCGGCTTCGAGAACTCCGCCCGCGTCAACCGGCGGCTGCTGCAGCAGCGCTTCGGTGCGGTCACGACCCGGCACCTCGAGCACGCGCCGACGCCGCTCCGGAAGTCGATCATGACCGAGATGGAGCACGAGTTCGCCGACGAGTTCGCGGCGACCGCTGCCTCGCGGTTCCGCGCGGCCGAGAACATCTCCGTCACCAACTCGCTCTACCACTACTACTCGCTGCTCACCGGTCGCGCGATCGTGCAGGAGAACGCGGACGTGCGGTACATCGACACGACGATGCAGTCCGGCCTCCGAGCGCTCGACGACCTGCTCAAGAAGCGGAACGCCGACTTCTTCTGCCTCAACGACGGGAGCTTCCCCGAGGTGAGCGACGAGGAGCGGACCGAGCGCGTGACGGGCTTCCTCGAGAAGTACTTCCCGTTCCCGGCGCCGTGGGAGCGGTCGGGCGCGTAGGGCGCACCAGCGGGCTGCCGGGTCGCCGTGCGCGTGCGGTCGGGTGCGAGGGCGTGGCGAGCGACAAAGCGCTTGTCGAACGACGAGCACGTTGTCGCACCTTGCACACGCAACCGTTGCAG
>NZ_MJGN01000010.1:187022-187164 GCF_001865065.1 Curtobacterium sp. MCBA15_008
CGCAACGAGCGACAAAGCGCATGTCGAACGACGAGCGCGTTGTCGCACCATGCACACGCAATAGTTGCACGCGTAACGAGCGACCCGAGCCCGCCTGCCGCGCCTCACGATCCGCCTGCCCACCCGCGAAAGCGACAGTTCC
>NZ_MJGN01000011.1:0-146036 GCF_001865065.1 Curtobacterium sp. MCBA15_008
AGCTTGGCGTTGCCCGAGACTCCCGGGGTCAGCTTCAGCGCGGTGAGGGCGTCGGTGAAGCCCTTGTCGAGGGCGACGGCGGTGTTGCCGCCGAGGACCTCGGGGACCGAGGCCACCGGGCCGGGGATCTTCGAGGAGCTGGAGGACACGGTGTGCACGGAGCCGTCGGCCTGCGCGGCCGAGACACCGAACGCTGCGCCGCCGAGGACGAGCGCGCCGGTCGTGGCGAGGGTGATCGAGGTCTTGAGTGACTTGCGCATGAGGTTCATTCCTTTGCTGTGTCGCGCTCGGCGCGATTTCCCTGTGGACACGCCGAACACACCCCGTGCGAGGGTGGAGAACCAGCAACGTGCGGCTGGTGAGCGCTCCGGGTGTTTCCCGGTTGATGCAGGTGATTCGGCACCCCCCGGCAAAGGGTTTGGAGCAGTTCTGCGTCGTTACCGTTCTGTTATCGAAGCGGGGGACGAGACCACGTGCCAGGCTCGTGGGATGCAGCACCAGCAGTCCGTCCTCATCGCCGGGTGCGGCGACCTCGGCACCGAGACCGGCCTCCGCTTCGCCGCGGAGGGGTACGCCGTCACCGGGCTCCGTCGGAACGCCGACCGCATCCCGGCACCCATCGTCGGGCGGAGCGTCGACCTGCGGCGCGAGGTCCCCGAGGTCGCTCCGGACACCGCCGTGGTGGTCGTGGCGTTCGCCGCCGGTAGCCGCGACGTCGACGAGTACCGCGCCACCTACGTCGACGGGCTGCGCAACGTGCTGGACGGCATCGACGCCTCGGCCGCCTCCCCGCGCCTGCTCGTCGTGTCCTCCACGGCGGTGTACGACGTCGACGACGGCAGCACGGTGACCGAGGAGACGCCGGTCCGCGGTGGGACCCCGACCGCCCAGGTGCTGGTCGAGGCCGAGGCGCTGCTGCGCGGACGTGCACCCGACGCGGTGCTCGTCCGGCTGTCCGGCATCTACGGCCCCGGTCGCGAACGGCTCGTCGACCAGGTGCGGTCCGGCGCCGCCCGACTCGCGCCGGGCCCCTCACCGCACACGAACCGGATCCACCGCGACGACGCGGCCGCGGCCCTCGTGCACCTCGCGGGCGTCGGGGACCCCGCCCCCACGTACCTCGGCACCGACGACGAACCCGCCCGGCTCGACGACGTGCTCCGATTCCTGGCCGACGAGCTCGGGATGCCCGAACCGGCGCGGGGCGAGGGCGGCGGGCGCCAGGCCGGTGGCGACAAGCGGCTGTCGAACGCGCTGCTGCGGTCCACCGGCTGGGTGCCGGCGTACCCGACGTTCCGCGAGGGCTACCGCGCCGTCCTCACCGGCAGCGGGACGCGCCACCCCTGACCCGCCGCCACTGACCTGCCGCCGCCTCGCCTAGTGGTGGCGGTGGTCCTGGATCGTCATCCGCGGCCCGAACGACGGCTTCCGGAACCCCGAGCCGCCGATGAGCCGCACGATGCGCTCCCGGTGTCCCCGCCACGGTTCGAGCAGCTCGAGCATCCCGTCGTCGTCGACCGGGCCGCCCGTGAGCGCCCACCCGACGAGGTCCGGCACGTGGTAGTCGCCGACGCTCGGGGAGTCCGGGTCGCCGTGGGAGCGCTGCGCGGTCTCGGCAGCCGTCCACTGCCCGATGCCCGGCACCGACTGCAGGCGCGTTGACACGACCGCACCACCGCGGCCGAGCGACAGGGTGCGCTCGAGAGCCGGGGCGACGCGGACCGCTCGCATCACCGTCGCCGACCGGCCCGGTTCGATGCCGGCCCGGTGCCACTCCCAGCTCGGGATCCGCCCCCACTCCTCGGGCGTGGGCGGCACCATCATCCCCGCGGGTGCCGGGCCGGGTGCCGGTGTGCCGTGGCGGCGCAGCAGGTGCCGCCACGCACGCCAGGCCTGTCGCGACGTGACCTTCTGCTCCATGATCGCCGGCACGAGCATCGCGAACACGGTGTTCGTCCGCAGCAGCCGCAGGCCGGGTTGCCGGTGC
This sequence comes from Curtobacterium sp. MCBA15_008, assembly GCF_001865065.1. GTDB lineage: Bacteria > Actinomycetota > Actinomycetes > Actinomycetales > Microbacteriaceae > Curtobacterium. The sequence goes on from NZ_MJGN01000011.1 coordinate 1,988, forward strand.
CGGGCCGCCGCCAGGAACGCGTGGCCGGACACGTCGAGGTCGGACCAGTCGTCGCCACGGCCGAGGAGGTCGGGCGCGTGCTCGACGGCCCAGGACGCCCCGGCTCCCCACGCCGACACCTCGATCGTGTCGCCGCTCGGCCGGATCGCCACGGAAGCGGGGCCGGCGGGCGTCCGGAGCGCGAGCCAGACGACGGAGCCGACCACCGCAAAGGCCGGGTCGCCGGAGCCGCGCTGCAGGGGCCGCAGGGTCGACGTGACGTCCACCGCGCCTCCAGGCCGGTAGACCGTGTCGACGCGGGTCGCCTCGCCGGTCGCACCCGCGTCGCCGGCGGGCGGCGTCGGGGACGAGGCGGAAGCGAGCAAGGACACACCGGGATGGTAATGCGCAACCACCGTCAGTCATGATGGGGCTGTCACACCACCACCCGACGACGGAGTTCCCATGCGCATCGGCATCCTCACCTCCGGGGGCGACTGCCCCGGCCTGAACGCGGTCATCCGCGCGATCGTGCTGAAGGGCATCGCGATCTACGGCCACGACTTCGTCGGGTTCCGCGACGGCTGGCGCGGCGTCGTCGACGGCGACATCGTCCCCCTCGGCCGGAAGGACATCCAGGGCATCGCGAAGCAGGGCGGCACGATCCTCGGGACGAGTCGCACGAACCCGTTCGAGGGACCGAACGGCGGCGTCGAGAACATCTCCAAGACGCTGGAGCGGCACGGCATCGACGCCATCGTCGCGATCGGCGGCGAGGGCACCCTGGCCGCCGCGAAGCGCCTGACCGACGCGGGCCTGCAGATCGTCGGCGTCCCGAAGACCGTCGACAACGACCTCGGCGCGACCGACTACACGTTCGGCTTCGACACCGCCGTCGCGATCGCGACCGAGGCGATGGACCGCCTCCGCACCACCGGTGAGTCGCACTCGCGCTGCATGGTCGCCGAGGTGATGGGCCGGCACGTCGGCTGGATCGCCCTGCACTCCGGCATGGCCGCCGGTGCCCACGCGATCCTCATCCCCGAGCAGAAGACGAGCATGGAGCAGATCGCCGCGTGGGTGCGGGCCGCCTACGACCGCGGACGCGCACCGCTGGTCGTCGTGGCCGAGGGCTTCGTCCCCGACCACGAGGACAACGCGCACACCGAGCGCGGGCTCGACGCCTTCGGCCGGCCGCGGCTCGGCGGCATCGGCGAGCGCCTCGCGCCGCTCATCGAGGAGATGACGGGCATCGAGACGCGTGCCACCACCCTCGGACACATCCAGCGCGGTGGCACGCCGACCGCGTACGACCGCGTGCTCTCGACGCGGCTCGGCCTGGCGGCCATCGACGCCGTGGTCGAGGAGCGGTGGGGACGGATGGTCGCGCTCAAGGGGACGGACATCGTGCACGTGTCGTTCGCGGACGCGCTCGGCGAGCTGAAGACGGTGCCGCAGGCGCGGTACGACGAGGCCGCCATCATGTTCGGGTGAGCTGGTCGGCCGTGGTCGAATCGGGCGTACTCGGTCGAAACGGGCGTAGCTGGTCGGAAGTTCCTGCCGAGTACGCCCGGTTCCACGGACCATCGCGACCGTTCTGGGAAAGAACCGACGGCGGCCTGGAGGCGCGGGTAGCGTCCGACGCGTGACCCGCGCAGTCCTCGTCTCCAGTTCCACCGCCCCCGCCGTCACCGAGATCGACGTCCCCGATCCCGGGGAGGGCGAGGCGCTCGTCGACGTCGCCTTCTCGAGCCTCAACTACAAGGACGGTCTCGCCCTGGCGGGCGACCCCGGCGTCGCCCGTGTCGACCCGCTGGTGCCCGGCATCGACGTCGTCGGGACCGTGGCCGCGCTCGGCCCCGGTGTGCACGACGTCCGCATCGGCGACCGGGTGACGCTCAACGGCGCCGGACTGGGTGAGACCCGGCACGGTGGGTGGGCCGCCCACGCGGTGGTGCCGTCCGCCCTGCTCGTGGTGCTGCCCGAATCGGTGCCCGAGGACTTCGCGGCCGCGATCGGCACCGCGGGCTTCACCGCGGCGTTGAGCGTGCTTGCGCTCTCGCGCTTCGTCGAGCCGGGCGACGGACCCGTCCTGGTGACCGGGTCCTCCGGCGGGGTCGGCTCGGTCGCGATCCCGCTGCTCGCCGGCCGCGGCCACCGGGTGACCGCGTCGACCGGGCGGACCGCCAACGCCGAGTCGCTCCGGGCCCTGGGAGCGACCGACGTCGTGGACCGCGCAGCCTTCGCCGAGCGCGGGAAGCCGATGCAGAAGGCGACGTGGGCGGGAGCGGTGGACAGCGTCGGCGGTGCGACCCTGGCGAACGTCCTCGCTGCGACGCGGTGGGGTGGTGCCGTGACGGCGTGCGGGCTGGCGCAGGACGTGCAGCTCCCCACGACGGTGCTGCCGTTCATCCTGCGCGGAGTCTCCCTGCTCGGGATCAACTCGGTGGACGCGCCGCTCGATGTGCGTCGTCGAGCGTGGGAGCTGCTCGCCGACGAACTCGACCCGTCCCTGCTCGCCGGGGTGACGCGCACGGTCGGACTCGAGGAAGCGATCACGCTCGGTCCGGAGATCGTCGCCGGACGCGTGCACGGCCGGACCATCGTCGACACCTCCGCGTGAAACACTGATGTACTGTTATTCCACAAACGCTTGCATATTGACACGTTAGGCTTGGCATTCCGCACGTCCGACTTGTGAGGAGCACTGCATGCCGGTCCCGAAGTCCACCGTCGAGAACTCCCCCCGCAAGCTGCTGCGCGACGTCGTCTACGACAAGATGCTCGCCGCGCTCCGCGACGGCACGCTGCAGCACGGCGAACGGCTCAACGACGACGAGCTCGTCCAGTGGCTCGGCGTCAGTCGCACCCCCATCCGTGAGGCGATCGCGAAGCTCGTCGACATCGGCCTCGTCGAGATGGAGGCGAACCGGTACACCCGCGTCGCCACCCCGACCCTCGACGACTGGGTCATCGCCACCCGTGCCATGACCGGGTTCTTCGAGCTCAGCCTGCGCTGGGGCGTCCCCGAGTACAGCGACGCCGACGTCACCGCGCTCGAGAAGCTCCTCGACCGAGCCGACGGGCTGCGCCGGGTGCGCGACCACGGGTTCAGCGGAGCCGTGACCGAGATCTTCGAGTTCGCCATCGCCCACTCCGGCAACCCGCTCGTGCAGGTCGCCGCCGAGGGCGCGCTCGAGCGCGTGCGGTTCACGCTCAACCCGACGCCCGCGTTCGAGCAGTACGAGTCGGAGGCGTTCTTCTCGATCCTCCGCGAGGCACTCGAGGAACGCGACGGCGAGACCGCGGCCGAGGCAGGCCGGGCACTCACCCGGAACTTCGAGCAGCACATCGAGGCCGTCCGCACCGCCCGGAGCTGACCGTGGCGGACGAGCAGTCGAACGGCGGCACACGCCCTCTGCTCGACGAGACCTTCGCCGACGTCCTCGGCAGCGTGCGGGACGGCACCCTCGCCGAGGACACGGACCACGACGTGCTCGCCCTCTGCGAGCGGTACCACGTGGGCCCGACTGCCCTCAACGGCGTGCTCCGTCGGCTCCGCGAGATGGGGCTCGCCCGCCTCGCTCCGACGGGGGCGACGGTCCGTTTCACCCACCTCGACCCCGTCACCTGGGCCGAGGGGAGCTGGATGCTCGTCGGCCTGGTCGAGGTCGCCATGCGGAGTGCCGCCCCGGTGGCGTCCGACGACGACCTGCAGCACTACGAAGACGTCGTCGCGCGCGCCCGCCGCGCTGCGGCCGAGCGCGGGGACGAGCTCGACCCCGCGGTGTTCGCGACGATCGAGTTCTGGGCGGAATGCACGCCGGACCTGCTGGTCGCGCACCTCCTCCGCCAGGCGCTGGCCCAGGTGCGGTACGGGGTGGCGATCGCGGCGCCGTGGCGGGTGACCGACATCGAGTCGTGGGTCGCCTCGTCGCTCCAGGCCCTCCGGTTGCGCGACCGGAGCAGTGCCGAACGCGCAGCCCACGTCTTCGCCCGGCTGTGGGCACACCACCTCGAGCACTGTGCGACGACGTGGGGGCTGGAGCCGCAGGCGCTGCTGAGCCCGACCGGGGCCAGTTCGTCGGACATGTACTGGTCCGACTGGCAACCGGACGACCAGTGGATCGAACTGCTCGGCTCCCTCCGGGACGGCTCACTCGAACCCGGACACGAGTACACCGCCCGGGGGCTGTCCGCCCGGTTCCGGATCCCGGTGCCGCGCCTGCTCCCGATGCTCGACCGACTCGAGGTCATGGGGCTCGTCCGGCCCGGGGACGGTCTCGACGGCAGCGTCTCCGTGACGACGCCCACGCTGACCGACTGGTCCGAGACGCTCGCGCTCCTGCTCGGGCTGCAGGAGATGTGCGCGCGGACGAGCGTCGCCCGCCTGACGGACGACGATCGGGAGCAGCTCGCGGCGATCACCCTCCGCATCCGCCGTCAGGCCCGCACGAAGGACTACGCCTACACGAGCACGCTGCTCGAGCTCAACCGCTTCTTCGCAGCACACAGCCCGAACCGGGCGATGCGCCACACCACCACCGTCGTCATCTCCCGGCTGGCCTACATCCTCCCCGAGCCGCCCCCGTTCCGGCAGTGGGAGATCGAGGACTTCCTGCAGCTGATCGAGGAGGCCGTGCGCACCGGCGAGCCCGACATCGCCTCGGAGGCGTGCCACGCCCTCGCAGCCCACTTCGACGCGCACATCGCCGACGTCACCGCCCGGTACGAGAGCATGGGACCGTGAACGACGTCCTGATCAGCGCCACCGGGGTCCGCGTGACCCGGTCCGGCCGAGACCTCCTGCACGACGTCGACCTGACCGTCCGACGCGGGGAGCACTGGGCGCTGCTGGGCCCGAACGGCGCCGGCAAGTCGACGCTGCTCGCGGTCCTCGGCGCGAACGGGCACCCCACCGCCGGCGAGGTCGAGGTCCTCGGCCGACGACTCGGGCGCGTCGACGTGCGGGAGCTCCGCATGCACATCGGACACGTCGATCCCCGGCACCGGATGCTGTCCCCCCTCACCGTGCTCGAGACGGTCCTCACCGGGCTGACGGGCACCACCGACCTCATGATGCGGTGGGAGCCCACGGCCGCGCAGGTCGCGAGCGCGGAACGGCACATCGCCGACGTCGGGCTGAGCCTCCGGCGCGACGCCCGCTGGCCGGTCCTGTCGCAGGGCGAGCGGGGCCGCGCGCTCATCGCCCGGGCGCTCATGTCGAAGCCGCAGCTGCTGTTGCTCGACGAGCCGGCGACCGGGCTCGACGTCGCCGCACGGGAGCACCTGCTCGAGACGGTCGACGCACTCCGGCACCGGCACCCGGAGCTCGGCAGTGTGATGGTCACGCACCACCTCGAGGACCTCCCCGCTTCCACGTCGCACGCGATGCTGCTGCGCGAGGGTGCGGCCGTCGCGCAGGGGACCGCGGACGAGGTCATCACGTCGTCGGCCGTCTCCCACGCGTTCGACTTCCCACTCGCCATCCTGCGTGCCGAGGGCCGCTGGGCCGCACGCCGCGCGTCCTAGCCGACCCGCGCCTCCAGGCCCGCACATCCCGGTCTCGGCCGTTCTCCACAGGTTGCAGAAGGCGACTTCTGTACGGGCCCTCAGTCGGGCTATCCTCGCCGCGTGACCGAAGCGGAGACCACCGAGGCCGGACCGACCGACGCGCGTCGGCTCCGCGCCTTCCACCAGGTCCTCGCGAACACGGCAGTGGCGAACGTCACGACGAGCTTCCTCTGGTTCGGTCTGACGTTCTGGGCCTACCTCGAGACGCGGTCCGTGCTGGCGACCGGCATCATCGGCGGCACGTACATGCTGTTCGTCGCGTTCTTCGGCATCCTGTTCGGCTCGATCGTGGACCGGCACCGCAAGCACCGTGCGATGGTGCTCTCCGGCGTGATCACCCTCGTCGCGTTCTCCGTCGCCGCGGTCGTCTACCTGGCTGCCGGGCAGGACGACGTCGCCGACCTCGGTCGCCCCTGGTTCTGGGTGTTCGCAGCCGTGGTGCTCGCCGGCTCCGTGGTCGAGAACCTGCGCAACGTCGCCCTGTCGACCACGGTGACGCTCCTGGTGCCGGTCGAACGGCACGCGAACGCGAACGGCCTGGTCGGCACCGTGCAGGGCGTCGCGTTCATCGTCACGAGCGTGTTCTCCGGGCTCGCGATCGGTCTGCTCGGCATGGGCGGCACGCTGCTCATCGCCCTCGTGCTGACCGCGGCCGCCTTCGTGCACCTGCTGACGATCCGCATCCCCGAGGCCGAGCCCGCCCGCGAGCCCGGTCGGTTGCGGGTGTTCGACCTCGTCGGCAGTCTGCGCACCGTCCGGGCCGTCCCCGCCCTGTTCGCGTTGATCGTGTTCTCGTCGTTCAACAACCTCATCGGCGGCGTCTACATGGCGCTGATGGACCCGTACGGCCTGACGCTGTTCTCGGTCGAGGTGTGGGGCATCGTGTTCGGCGTCGCCTCGACGGGGTTCATCGTCGGAGGCCTGCTCATCGCGAGGTTCGGACTCGGGCGGAACCCGATCCGGACGATGCTGTTCCTCGTCATGGTGATGGGTGCCCTCGGCAGTCTGTTCACTGTCCGCGAGTGGTGGTGGCTCTACGCCGTCGGCATCTTCCTGTACCTCGTGCTCATCCCCGCGGTCGAGGCGGCGGAGCAGACCGTCATCCAGAAGGTCGTGCCGTTCGAACGCCAGGGCCGCGCGTTCGGCTTCGCGCAGGCGTTCGAGTCGGCGGCCGCACCGATCACCGCGTTCCTCATCGCCCCGCTCGCCGAGTTCTGGATCATCCCGACGCTCCGGTCCGACTCCGGGGCTGCGGCGTGGGAGCCCCTGCTCGGCACCGGCGAGGCGCGGGGCATCGCGGTGGTCTTCTTCTTCGCCGGGATCGTCATGATCGTCGCGGCGGCGCTGGCGTTCGCGACCCGCTCGTACCGCACGTTGTCGCGGGAGTACGGCACGGCGGTCCCGTCGGAGCCAGCCGCCGTCTGAGGCGCCGTGACCCCGCGAACCTGGTTGAATGGCGCGCCAGGTGTCCGCGGCGTGTGTCGGGGGAGGGCTCCGGCACCGCACACCGGTGCCTCGCCGCGGACCGCAACGAGGGGGAACCACCGATGACGAACACACCGCCGCCGTACCCGGGCCAGGGGCCCGACCAGCAGCCGGGCGGGCAGCAGCCGACCGGGCCGACGCCGGGACAACCGTACGACCAGGCCGCGCCCGGCCAGCAGCCGTACGCCCAGCCCGCGCCCGGTCAGCAGCCGTACGCCCAGTCGGCCCCCGCCGGCATGCCGTACGCCCCGCCGCCGAAGCAGTCGCGCGGCAAGCGCGTCCTCATCAGCATCCTCAGCATCGTCGTCGCCCTGGTCGTCGCGTTCTTCGTCCGCCAGGCGATCACCGCGGCGTTCGGCGGCTCGACGGAGGACAAGGTCTCGAAGGCCGTCGAGCAGATCCGCGACGAGAGCGACCTGCCGAAGCAGGTCGACTCCGTGACCACGTGGACGGGCATCGAGGCCGAGGGCACCGCGATCCACTACGACTACACGGTGTCGTCGAACGTCGACCCGGCGTCGATCACCACGGCTGCGGTCCGCGATGCCGTCGGCCCCACGCTGTGCTCGACGAAGGAGACCAAGCGGCTGCTCGACGACGGCGTGGACATGCGGTACACCTACGCGTTCAACGACTCGTCGAAGACGCTCGACGTCACGTTCACGAAGTCCGACTGCTCCTGAGCGGAACCGCCCCGGTCCGACGCATCCGGACCGGGGCCGGCGCGGCGGACCGGGGCTGGCCGGGCCGACCGACCGGGTCCGACGCGGGCTACTCCGTCGCGGCGGCAGCAGCCTTCGCCGCGGCCGGCAGCGCGTCGAGCACCCGCCCGACAGCACGCTCGTCGTGCGCTGCCGTGACGAACCACGCCTCGAAGACACTCGGCGGCAGGGTCACCCCGGCGTCGAGCATCGCGTGGAAGAACGGCGCGTACCGGAACGCCTGCTGCGCCCGGACGTCGTCGTAGTTCCGCGGCGCGGTGTCCGTGAACGCGAAGGAGAACAGGTTGCCGGCGTGCTGCACGGTGTGGGCGACGCCCTCGGCCGACAGCGCCTCGCTCGTCGCGGCGGCGATCGTCGCCGCGGTCCGGTCGAGGTGGGCGTACACGTCGGCGGTCGCGGCCCGGAGCGTCGCGATGCCCGCGGCGACCGCGAGCGGGTTCCCGGACAGCGTGCCGGCCTGGTACACGGGGCCGAGCGGGGCGAGGAAGTCCATCACCTCGCGCCGGCCGCCGAGCGCGGCGAGGGGCATGCCGCCGCCGATGACCTTGCCGAACGTGACGAGGTCGGGCTTCCAGCCGGCGCCGTCGGGGACGACCTTGGACGCCTCGAGCCCCCACCAGCCGGCCGGTCCGACACGGAACCCGGTCAGGACCTCGTCGACGATGAGCAGTGCGCCGTGCGACTGCGTGATCTGCGCGAGGGTCCGGTTGAACCCGCGCTCCGGGGCGAGGACGCCCATGTTCGCCGCGGCGGCCTCGACGATGACGGCGGCGATGCGCTCGGAGTGCTCGTCGAACGCGCGGCGGACGGCGTCGAGGTCGTTGTACGGCAGCACGAGGGTCTGCGCGGCGGTCTCGGCCGTGATGCCGGCGCTGCCGGGGAGTGCCAGCGTGGCGACGCCCGAGCCGGCCTCGGCGAGCAGGGAGTCGGAGTGGCCGTGGTAGTGCCCGGCGAACTTCACGAGCAGGTCGCGCCCGGTGTAGCCGCGGGCGAGCCGGATCGCGGTCATGGTGGCCTCGGTGCCGGTGGACACCATGCGGATCTTCTCGATCGGCCCATCGCCGTCCACCGACACCCGCTGCTTCACGAGTTCGGCCAGCTCGGTCTCGCCCGGCGTCGACGCCCCGAACGAGAGTCCGCGCGCGGCGGCCTGCTGCACGGCCTCGACCGTGGCGGGGTGCGCGTGCCCGAGGATCGCAGGGCCCCAGGACGCGACCAGGTCGACGTAGCCGCGGCCCTCGGCGTCGGTGACGTAGGCGCCCTTCGCCGCGGTCAGGAAGCGCGGCGTGCCACCGACGGACCCGTAGGCCCGGACCGGCGAGTTGACGCCGCCGGGGATGCTCTTCTTCGCCCGGCCGAACAGCTGGTCGTTGGTGGTCGCGGTCGTCATTCGGGGGCCTTCCCGGTCGAGGCGATGCCGGCGACGCCCGCCGTACTGCCGGAGGTGCGGAGTCCCGCTTCCTCGTTGAGCTTCCGGGCGATGTCGACGGCGAAGTAGGTCAGGATGGCGTCCGCGCCGGCGCGCTTGATGCCGACGAGCGACTCCATCGCGGCGGCGTCGCGGTCGATCCACCCGTTCTGCGCTGCTGCGGTGATCATCGCGTACTCGCCGGAGATCTGGTACGCCCAGACCGGCACGGGCGAGGTCGCCGCGGTCTCGGCGAGCACGTCGAGGTAGCTCATCGCGGGCTTCACCATCACGATGTCGGCGCCCTCGTCGACGTCGAGCGCGACCTCGCGGAGCCCCTGTCGACCGTTCGCGGCGTCGATCTGGTACGTCCGGCGGTCGCCGACGAGCGACGACGACACGGCCTCGCGGAAGGGACCGTAGAACGCCGAGGCGTACTTCGCGGCGTAGGCGAGCAGCGCGGTCCCGCTGTGCCCGGCGCCGTCGAGCGCGTCACGTGCGGCCGCGATCTGGCCGTCCATCATCCCGCTCATGCAGACGAGCTCGGCGCCGGCCTCGGCCTGCGCGACCGCCATGTCGCGGTAGCGCAGCAGGGTGGCGTCGTTGTCGACGGAGCCGTCGGCGGCGAGGACACCGCAGTGCCCGTGGTCGGTGAACTCGTCGAGGCACAGGTCGGACTGCACGACGAGGGCATCCCCCACCTCCTGCCGAGCGACGCGGATCGCCACGTTGAGGATGCCTTCCGGGTCGGTGGCACCGGAGCCCTCGGCGTCCTTCGTGGTCGGGACGCCGAACAGGTTCACCCCGCCGACCCCGACCTCCGCAGCCGACACCAGCGCGCGGCGGAACGAGTCGAGCGAGTGCTGCTGCACACCCGGCATGCTCGAGATGTCCACGGCGTCGGTCGCGCCCTCGCGGATGAACATCGGCAGCACGAGCTCGGCCGGGTGCAGCCGGGTCTCGGCGACGAGTCGTCGCATCGCGGGGGTGGCACGGAGTCGACGGGGGCGGACCTGGGGGAAGCGGCCGGTCACGGGTGGCCTTCCTGTTCGGGGGCGGATGGTGCGAGGGTCTCGACGACGGCGTCGAGCAGGGCTTCGGCGGATCGCGCGCGGGCGACCACGTGGACGGGCAGTCCGGCGGCACGGGCGTCGTCGGCGGTCCCGGGGCCGATGCAGGCCACGACGGTCCGGGGGTCGAGCGGGGCCATGCGGCGCGCCACCTGACGAGCGACGCTGCCGCTCGTCACGAGCACGGCGTCGGGCGGGGGGTCGAGGGTGATCGGCTCGTCGCCGGTCCCCACGGTACGGTACGCGACGACGTCGTCGACGTCGATCCCCCGGGCGACGAGGCCCCGCGCGAGCGTCGGTGCGGCGATGTCGGAACGCGGGAACAGGACGGTCCGGGTGGTGTCCGGCAGCGCCGAGGCGAGCGCCGCCGCGGACGCGTCGTCGGGCACGAGTTCGACGACCCAGCCCGCAGCACGCGCGGCCCGGGCGGTCGGCTCACCGACCGCCGCCACCCGCAGGTCGGCCGGGAGGCGCGCCACGCGTTCCGCCAGGACCCGTACGGCCGTCGCACTGGTCACCACCAACCACCCGTACCCGGCCACCCCGGTACCGTCACCGGTGTCGGGTGGCGAGTCGTGCCTCCCGGCACCGCCCTGGGCGACCAGCCGACGGACCGCAGCGTCGAGGGCCGACGCGTCCGTCGGTGCCGCGTCCGCGATGAGCGGGACGACGACGGGGGCGAGGCCACGGTCTCGCGCGGCCGACGCGACCCGTTCGCCCCACGCGCCACCACGCGGGACGAGGACGACCGGAGCCGGTCGTTCGTCCGCGCTGGTGGCGACGGCGTCCGTGGCGACCTACTCCCCCGCGGGCGTCGCGAGGCCCGGACCGGCGGTGTGGGGTCCGTCCGTGGTGTCCTCGGCGACGGACGTCGCGAGGTCGGCGAGGTCCGCGGCGCCGTTCTCGAGGAGCTCCGCGGCGACACGGCCGCCGACCTCGAGGGCTTCGTCGAGCCGGTCCTGCGCCGATCCGTCGAGCACGGCGGCGTGCGACGCCGTGCGGTACTCCGAGCCGTCGGGCCGGTAGACCGTGGCGGAGACGAGCAGCATCTCGGCGTCGACGATGGCGGTCGCGCCGATCGGTGCCGAGCAGCCGGCCTCGAGCTTGGCGAGCACCTCGCGCTCGGCGGTCACGGTCAGCCGGGTCGGCGCGTGCTCGATCTTCTTCAGGGCCGCGAGCAGGTTCCGGTCCGTCTCGTCCGCTCGGGTCTCGACCGCCAGCGCGCCCTGACCGGGGGCACTCGGCCAGAAGCCGAGGTCGAGCAGCTCGGTCGCGGCGTCGAGTCGCTCGATCCGCCCGAGACCGGCGGCGGCGAGCACGACGGCATCGAGGTCGTCGTCCACCCGACCGAGGCGGGTGTCGATGTTGCCCCGGATGTCCACGACCTCGAGGTCGGGGCGCTTCGCCTTGAGCTGGGCGACGCGGCGAGGCGATCCGGTGCCGACCTTCGCCCCCTCGGGGAGGGTCTCGATCGTGGCGGCGTTGCGGGCGACCAGGACGTCGCGGGCGTCGGCGCGTTTCGGCACCGCGGCGATCGTGAGCCCCGGGTACGGCGCGGTCGGCAGGTCCTTCAGCGAGTGCACGAGGACGTCGACCTCGCCGGCGACCAGGGCTTCGCGCAGCGCGCTGGCGAACACCCCCGTGCCGCCGAGGCTCGCCAGCGACGCGCGGTTCGTGTCGCCCTCGCTCGTCACGGTGACGAGTTCGACCGGTCGACCGGCCGCCTTCGCCAGGCGGTCCGCGACGTCCTGCGACTGCGCCACTGCGAGCCGACTGGCACGGGTGCCGAGCCGGATCGGAGCGGGCGTCGCTCCGGTGTCGGTCACGGTGCCAGTCCGGCCGCGGCCGGCTTGAACCCCGCGCGCACGTTCTCGCAGCACCCCGGACGGCAGACGTCGTACCAGGGGCCGATGTCGGTCAGCGCCGGGCGCTCCGCGGTCGGCGTGCCGTTGACGCGCTCGAGCACGAGGTCCACCAGGCCGGACACGTACGCGGGGTCGACGCCCGGCGTCTGCGTGCGGAGCGACCAGAAGCCGAGCTCACCGGCGGTCTCCGTCGCTTCTTCGTCGAGGTCCCACATGACCTCCATGTGGTCGCTGACGAAGCCGAGCGGGACGATGAGCACCGCGCGGGTCGGGCCGCCCGCGAGCTCCTCGTTCATGTAGTCGTTGATGTCGGGCTCGAGCCACGGCTGCGAGGGCGGCCCCGACCGCGACTGGTAGACGAGCTTCCACGGGGGCGTCGACGTGCCACGGAGGGACTCGTGCTCCGGCTGCTCGAGCAGCTCGGCCCACGCCTGGTCGAGGACGACCTGGGCGACGGCGAGGTGCTGCGCCTCGTACGCGCCGTGCTCGTCGAAGCCGCGGTAGTCCGGCCCGGACTTGGCGGCGTCCGTTGACGGGATCGAGTGCGTCGAGAAGAGGATGTGCAGCTCGGTCGAGACGTCGAGGCCGTCGTTCTCGGCGATCGCGCGGGCGATGCCGTCGCGGACGCCGTCGACGAACGGGCGGACGAACCCGGGGTGGTCGAAGAACTGCCGGACCTTGTCGATCTGGATGGTGTCGACCAGGCCGGTCTCGGTCAGCACGCGGGCGTAGTCCTCGCGGTACTGCCGGCAGCTGGAGAACGAGGAGTACGCGCTCGTGGCGATCGCGATGAGCTTGTTGTAGCCCTTGTCGGCCGCCTCGGTGAAGGCCTCTTCGAGGTAGGGCGCCCAGTTCCGGTTTCCCCAGAGCACCGGCAGGTCGATGCCGCGCGATGCGAGTTCGCCCTCGAGCGCCGCCTTGAGCGCACGGTTCTGCGCGTTGATCGGGCTGACGCCGCCGAAGTGGCGGTAGTGGTGCGCGACCTCTTCGAGGCGCTCGTCCGGGATGCCACGGCCGCGGGTGACGTTCCGGAGGAAGGGGATGACGTCGTCCTGGCCCTCGGGTCCGCCGAAGCCGGCGAGCAGGATCGCGTCGTACGCGGTCGGGACCTCGACGTGCTCCGGACCGGACGCGGCAGCGGGCGTGGCCGCGAGGACCTGGCCGTTCGTGATCATGCTGGTGTCGGTCATGACAGCACCTCCGGGAGTTCGGCGGTCGTCACCCGACGACCGGTGAAGAACGGCACTTCTTCGCGCACGTGCATGCGCGCCTCGGTGTAGCGCAGGTCGCGCATCAGGTCGACGAGGTCCACCAGGTCCGGGCTCTCGAGCGGCAGGATCCACTCGTAGTCGCTCAGGGCGAAGGTGGCGATCGTGTTGGTCAGGACGCGGCGGTACTTCGCGCCGGCGATGCCGTGGTCGCGGAGCATCGCCGAGCGCTCTTCCTCGGGCAGCAGGTACCACTCGTAGGACCGGACGAACGGGTAGACCGTGATCCAGGCCTCGGGGTCCTTGCCGCGCAGGAAGGCGGGGGTGTGCCGCTTGTTGAACTCGGCCTCGCGGTGCATCGCCATCGCGTGCCACACGGGTTCGGCGTCCTGGAAGAGGCCGGTCCGGCGGATCTCGCGGAGCACTGCCTGGATCGCCTGCGCGTCGTCCCCGTGCAGCCAGACCATGACGTCGGCGTCGGCCCGGAAGCCGGAGACGTCGTAGAAGCCGCGGATCGTGACACCGCGCTCGGCGGCGGCAGCGAGGACCGCGTCCAGCTCGGCCACGGCGTCGTCACCGACGCGGTGGATCGGCCCGAGCGGCCGGCGGAACACCGCCCAGAGGGCGTACGCGGTCAGCAGGTTCGGGTCGATGCCCGAGGACGGGTCCGTCTCGTGGACGGGCGACGACGACGCGGGTGTGGACGACGCGGTGGAGCTCATGGAATCCATTGTCCTATCGGTTGCCAGGGGAAAGGCTTCGACCCCCTCAGCCGAGGGAGCGCGCACTCCTCACCGGCGACCACCGATCGGGCGGTCTACCGCCGTCGGAGCACCGTCACGACGATACCCCCGACCACCGCCACACCCGCTGCGAGCCCGGCCAGGTACGGCACCGGCTTCTCGTCGATCCCACGCTTGACCTTCGACGCCGCGATGCCGATCTGCTTCGGCACGTTGAGCTTATCCTCGATCGCGTCGAGGGTGTCGAACAGCTGGGCTCGGGTCGCCGCGACGCGGTCGGCCAGGTCGTCGTGCTGATCGGTCACGTGGTTCCTCCGGAGGTGGTGGGGTTCGGGCGCCGCGGGGAGCGGCCGACGGCTAGAAACGGCCGCCGACGTCCGGCTTGCGCGAACCGTACTGCGTCGGTGGGGTCGGCTTCTTGCCGAGGCCCTTCACCGCGTTGACGTCGCTCTTGACGCTGTCGATCGTGCGCTTCGGCGTGAGCGGGAGCCCCTTCTTCAGGCGCTTCCAGCCGAGCAACCCGAGGATGCCGGCGACGATGAGCATCAGCACGGCGATGAGGATCGCGGCGAGCCACGCGGGCATCACGGTCGCGAGGCCCATCACGGCGGCGGTGAGCAGGACGCCGATGGCGTACAGGACGATGACGAGCGCGCCCACGAGCAGACCCGCGGCGAGGCCGAAGATCTTCGCCTTCGTCAGCATCTCGGCCTTGAGCAGGTTCAGTTCCCCCGTGACCAGCTCCTTGACGAGCTTGGGGACGTCACCGACCAGGCCGAACAGCGAACGCGGCTTGCGGTCGCGGGTGTCCGTCATGAGGTTGCGTTGTCCTTCTTCTGCCCGACCTTGCGGACGACCTTCTTGGTCTGCTCACCGACGAACTCGGCGACGTCCGGGGTCTTGTCGGCGACGAATTCCTCGGCGACGTGGACGCCCTTCTGGACGCCGTTGCTGTTCCAGATCTTGCCGCTGACGGTCTTGATCTGCTCGTACCGCGCCCGTCCGGCTCGCGATCCCAGGACGTACCCGAGTGCTGCGCCGGCGACGAACAGGAGCTTGCCTCGCATGTGCGAATCCTCCGTTGGGTCAGTGTGCGTGGTCATGCGCCGAACGGAATACGTCCGGCGTTCCTGCAACAGTAGCCCTCCACCACGGTGCGGTCCGCTCAGGAATCCAGGATGCGTCCAGCGGCCGTGCGCGATGCCGCCACGATGCCCGCCAGACCCCGCCCCGACGTGGCCTCGCCGATGCCGACGACCCCCTCGGCCAGGCCGGCGGCGGTCGCGTCCGGACCGTTCCAGCGGACGCTGGCCGCGCCCACGACGACGCTCGGTGCGACGGGGACGCCGAGCAGGGTGGACGCGTCGCGGGTGGCGCGGGTCCCGGTGGCGTCCGCGGGGTCGACCGGGAGGCTCGTGGCGAGCTCCGCCCCGTCGCTCGCCACCGTCGTGTAGCTGAGTCGCAGGACGTGCCGGCCCGCGACCGCCTCGGCCAGCCACGGCCACTTCACGGTCGCGTGCGTGATCGCCTTCGCGGCGACGCCCTCGGCGTCGGGGTGCACGAGCATCCCGGTGCCCCGCGGTGCGGCGTCCAGCTCGGGCTGGTCGACCACGAGCGTGACGAGCTCGATCCCCGTGCGGGCGGCAGCGGTGCTGCGGGTCGGGTCGGGCGTCGAGGCGAGGACGTGGTCGGCGTGCAGGCGCTCGGGCTCGCCGTCGACGCCGACGACCTCGACCGCGTGCTCCTCGATCGCGGTCGCCCAGGTGTGCAGCCGGACGTCGACACGGTAGGTCTCCATGTCGGCCACGAGTTCGTCCACGAGCCGCACGGTGCCGCCGCGGATGCCCTGCACGGCGGACCCGGCAGTGGCCCGGGCACGGAGGGCGAGCACGGCCCGCGCCAGCGAACCGTCGCGGAGCAGGGCTGCGCGGAGCCCCGGCGCCACCCGGTCCGGGTCGAGGTGGTCGGGGTGCGTCGAGTGCACGCCCGCGACGATCGGCACGACCAGGTCGTCGAGGACCCGGTCCCCCATCCGCTTCCGGACGAGTGCACCGAGCGAGGTCGCCTTCGCGCCGACGAGCGAGGGCAGCAGCGAGTCCATCTGCGCCCGGAGCGCGGCCTGCTGCCCCACGACGGCGATCACGTCCGCCGCCATCGGGCTGCCGGGGATGCCGAGCAGGCCGGTCTGCGGGATCGGGTGGACCCCGCCGTTCCGGGTCATCAGCCAGGCGCCCCGCGGGTCCGGGGTGGTGATGTCGTTGCCCAGCCCGAGCTCGATCGCCAGGCGCCCCACGGCGTCGTTGCGGGTCGCGAACGAGTCGGCCGCCATGTCGAGGTCGAGCCCCGCGACGGTGTGCCGGCGGACCATCCCGCCGAGGACGCCGGAGCCCTCGACGAGCACGACGTGGGCGCCACCCTTCGCCAGGTCCCGCGCGGCGACGAGTCCGGCGACCCCGCCGCCGACCACGACGACGTCGGTCACGCTGCGACCTCGGGCGCACCGTCCGTCCCGTCGCCGAGCCCGTGCAGCAGCTCGACGATGCGGGTGAGGACCGCGGGGTCGGTCTCCGGCGGCACCCCGTGGCCGAGGTTCACGACGTGGGCACGGGCGGCTCCGCCGCGACGGACGACGTCGCGCACGTGGGACTCGAGCACGTCCCACGGGGCGGCGAGCATCGCCGGGTCGATGTTGCCCTGCACGGTGACGCCGGTGCCGACGCGGCGGACGGCCTCGTCCAGCGGCAGGCGCCAGTCCACGCCCACCGCGTCGACGCCGACCGTGTCGGTGCCGAAGGTGGTCATGTCGTGCAGCACCTCGCCGCTGCCGACGCCGAAGTGGATGCGCGGGACGTCGAGGTCGGCGACGTGTGCGAGGGCCGCGGCGGAGTGCGGGGCGACGGACTGCACGTAGTCGGCGCGGGAGAGCGACCCCACCCACGAGTCGAAGAGCTGCACGGCCGAGGCACCGGCCAGCACCTGGGCCCGGAGGAACGCCCCGGACACCTCGGCAGCCCAGCGGAGCAGGCGCGACCAGGTCTCCGGGTCGGCGTGCATCAGCGTGCGGGCGCGGATGTGGTCCTTCGAGGGGCCGCCCTCGACCAGGTACGCGGCGAGGGTGAACGGCGCCCCGGCGAACCCGATGAGCGGGGTGTCCCCGAGCTGCTCGACGGTCCGCGCGACGGCCTCGCTGATCGGGGCGAGCGCGGACGGGTCGAGCGTCGCGAGGGCGTCCACGTCGGCCGCCGAGCGGATCGGGGAGCCGAGCACCGGGCCGCGACCGGGGACGATCTCGACGTCGACGCCCGCGAGCTTGATCGGCACGACGATGTCGCTGAAGAAGATGCCGGCGTCGACCCCGTGCCGACGGACCGGCTGCAGCGTGATCTCCGACGCCATCGCCGGGTCGAGGCAGGCGTCGAGCATGGCCGTGCCCACCCGGAGTTCGCGGTACTCCGGCAGGGACCGTCCGGCCTGCCGCATGAACCAGACCGGCAGTGTCTCCGGTCGGTCGCCGCGCAGCGCCCGGACGAGCGGCGACCCCGACGTGCGCCCCGAGACGAGCGGGTGCGAGGCGGGCAGGGCGGTGGTCGGTGCGTCGGTCACGGGACGATTCTCCCATCGGCGAACAGGACGTATCCCGAGCACGCACGATGCGAACGTGAGTCGGAGCCGAGGCGAGTTACCATGGAAGACGTGCTCATCTGTCTCACGGCGTCGCACCGCAACGCCAGCTTCGACCTCCTGGAGCGACTGAGCATCGGCGCACCGACCGCCGCGAGCCGTCTCGTGACGGACTCCGACGTGTTGGACGGAGCCGTCGTCCTCGCCACGTGCAACCGCTTCGAGGCCTACCTCGACATCGCGGGCGACGACCGCGACTCCGCCGTCTCGGCCACCGTCGATGCCGTCGCCGCCGCCAGCGACCTCGACCCCGCCGAGGTCATCGACTCCGTGCAGGTGCTCGGCGGCGAGGACCTCGTGCAGCACCTCTTCGCCGTG
Source organism: Curtobacterium sp. MCBA15_008 (assembly GCF_001865065.1). GTDB lineage: Bacteria > Actinomycetota > Actinomycetes > Actinomycetales > Microbacteriaceae > Curtobacterium. The sequence goes on from NZ_MJGN01000011.1 coordinate 20,041, forward strand.
TCGAGTGGCCTCGAGTCCGTCGTCGTCGGCGAGACCGAGATCTCCGGGCAGGTCCGCCGGTCCCTCGAGGACGCCCGCTCCAACGGCACCACCACCTCCGACCTCGAGCGCCTCTTCCAAGAGGCGGCGCACACCTCCCGCGGCGTGAAGACCCGCACCCGCATCGGCGCCGCCGGCCGCTCGCTCGTGCGCCTCGGCCTCGAGCTCGCGTCGTCCCGCATCACCGACTGGGGTCAGGCCCACGTGCTCCTCGTCGGTACCGGCAGCTACGCCGCCACGACGATCGCCGCCCTCCGCGACCGCGGCGCCGCGCACATCCAGGTCTTCTCCCCCTCGGGCCGCGCGCCCTGGTTCGCCGCCAAGCACGACCTCGTCGCCGCCCGTGACCTCCGCCAGGCGATCGCGACGAGCGACGTCGTCATCACCTGCACGTCGAGCGAGGTCCCCGTCGTCGGACCCGCCGACCTCGACGACGGCATCCGTCGCATCGTCATCGACCTCGGCCTCCCCCGGAACGTCGCGCCGGACGCCGCCGACGTCGACGGCGTCGAACTGCTCGACCTCGAGACCATCAGCATCCACGCGCCGGTCGCCGAGCTGAACGCCGAGTCCGAGGCCCGCGCGATGGTCGACGACGCGGTCTCCCGGTTCCGCGCCCAGGCGCTCGAGCAGTCCACCACGCCGGCACTCGTGGCCTTCCGCAAGCACGTCTTCGACATCCTCGACGACGAGATCGACCGCGCGAAGCGCCGAGGTGACGCCGACGGCGAGTCCGTCGAGCAGACCGAGCGTGCGCTCCGGCACCTGGTCGGCGTCCTGCTGCACCGACCGTCCGTCCGCGCTCGTGAGCTCGGCCGCGCGGGTCGCGGCGAGGAGTTCGTCGGCGCGCTCGACGCGGTCTTCGGGGTGCGTCCCGAGCCGGAGGCGGAGCTGCCTGCGCCCGTCGTGCCGCTCGCGGAGCGCACCGCGCCCGAACGGTCCGTCACGGACCGGGCCGACGAGGCGGACGCGAGCTGAGCCTCCCGGCCGTCCCACCCACCCTGCGCGTCAGTGCGCTGCTGCTGGTGCGCGACCGACGTGTCCTGATGGTCCGCGCGCGAGCGCGTGACGTCCTCTACTTGCCCGGCGGCAAGGCGGAACCGCACGAGACCGACGTCGAGGCTGCGATCCGCGAGGCGCGCGAGGAGACCGGTTTGCGGCTGACGGCCGACGACGTCGACGCGTTCGGCACGGTCACCGAGCCCGCCCACGGGCAGGCACCTGGAACGATGGTCGCGATGGCGCTGTTCCTGGTGCGGCCTGGAGGCACGCTGGACTCCGCCACGCCCGTCGCCTCGGCCGAGGTGGACGAGGTCGAGTGGGTCACCTCCGCGGACGCGGACCGGTGCCCGCCGGCGGGCGTGGAGACGCTCCGCCGCCTGGTGGCGGCGGAGCTCATCGACTAGCGATCAGGCCTGGTCGCGGTCCGTGTAGTGGCCGACCTCGCCGTCGGGGGTGGGTTCCACCTCGCCCGGGATGTCCGACTCGACGTACTCGCCCTCGCCGTCGCCGCCGTCCGGACGGACCTCTCCGGGGATGTCGCTCGAGACGAACTCACCCGCGGGCTCGTTCGTGCCCGCAGGGGTCTCGCCGGGGATCTCGCTGTCCGTGAAGGCTCCGGCGCGGGGCTCGACGCCGTCCGACCGGCCCTCGTCGCCGCGTGCCTGTTCGTGCTTGCCTGCCATGTCGACCTCCGTTGCTCGAGCGCTCGCGCGCGTGCACCGGAGTGTGCTCGTGACGGCTGGACGTCGGCCGAGTCGTGTACCCCGGGGCGGTGATTGCGTTGGATCATGCAACAACGCACGCGGATCTCCGTCCTCCTCGGCACCGGCATCGTCGCCGCGGCCCTGCTCGCCGGCTGTTCGTCGGGTGGGGACGGGACCCCGACCGCGACGGCCACCGAGACGGTCACGGCATCGCCCTCGTCCGAGCCGTCCTCCTCGGCGTCGAGCCCCGCTGCTTCGGCGTCGTCAGCCGCCAGCGCGCCCTCGGCCTCCGGCGGTGGAGGCAGCGCGTGCGCCGCGACGTCGCTCGCGGGCAGCATCGAGGCCGGCAGTGGCGGTGCCGCCGGGAGCACGTACGTCCACCTCGTCCTGCGGAACACCGGCTCGACGACCTGCACGCTGCAGGGCTGGCCGGGGGTCTCCTTCGTCGGGGACACCAACGGCACCCAGCTCGGCAACGCGGCGAAGCAGGACCGGGCCTCGGCCCACCCCACCGTGACGCTCGCCGCCGGGCAGCAGGCGGTCGCGCCGCTCCAGATCACGAACGCGCAGAACTACCCGGCCGGGCAGTGCGACCCGGTCTCCCCCGACGGGTTCCGCGTCTACCCGCCCGGGTCGAAGCAGTCGCTGTTCGTGGCCGCCACCGAGTACACGGCCTGCCGCTCGACGGACGTGACCGTGCTGACCGTGCAGGGGCTCGTGCCCGAGGGCCAGGCTGCCGATTGACGACGACCATCGCGGACGAGCGGCCAGGTCGGGACGAGCTGGTCGACCTCTACGACGCCGTCGGGTGGAGCGCGTACACGCGTGAACCGGACGCCCTCGTCGACGCCGTCGCCGGCTCGCACCTCGTCCTCACCGCGCGGACCGATGCCGGGTCGCTCGTCGGGCTGGTGCGGACCGTGTCCGACGGGGTCACGATCGCGTACGTGCAGGACCTGCTCGTCCGCCCGGCACACCAGCGCGGCGGGGTGGGCGGCGCGCTCCTGGACGCCGTGCTCGCGCGGTACGCGGGCGTCCGGCAGACCGTGCTGCTGACCGACGCCGAGCCGGGGCAGCGTGCGTTCTACGAGTCGCGCGGGTTCACCGAGGTGCACGACGTGGCTCCTGCGCCGCTGCGGTCGTTCGTCCTGCTGCGCTGAAGCGGCGCCGGCGGTGTCCGGTCAGGACTCGGGGTCGCCGGTGACAGTACGCTCGTCGCCGTGTCCCAGCCCACCACACCGGACCTCGTCGACGCCGCCGCACGCCTGCTCGGACGGCCGCTGACCCTGGTCCGCGAACTCACCGGTGGGCAGCACGCCCGGACGCTGCTCGCCACCGACGACGCCGAGCGCGTCGTGGTGCGGATGTTCCCATGCGGCGATGACTCGGTCGCCCGCGAGCTGGCGGTGCTCGCCCGACTGGGTCCCCTCGGTCGCCTGGCACCGGCCGAGCTGGCCCACGGCGACCTCGACGGACTCGGGGTCATCGTGACCGAGGCCGTCCCGGGCGCGGCACCAGCACCGACCCTGGACCCGGTCGTCATCGGCGAACAGCTCGGTGTCGCCCTCGCGGCGATCCACCGGCTGGACCCGACCGGGCTGCCGGACGAGGACCGCGAGCCGACGAACCGCGCCGGTCGCCTGGCTGCCGTCGCGCAGGAGGCGTGGCGCGAGGCCGACCTCGACCGCGTGCTCACCCACGGTGACTTCTGGAGCGGGAACACCGTCTGGGACGGCGACCGGCTCACCGGCGTCGTGGACTGGTCGGGCGCCCGCTCGGCACCGCGTGGTGTCGACCTCGCGTGGTGCCGGCAGGACCTCGTGCTCCTCGGGGCTCCCGAGGCCGCCGAGCGGTTCCTCGCGGCCTACGAGGGAGCATCCGGCCGCCGGGTCCGTGACGTGCACGCCTGGGACGTCGTCGCCGCGGCCCGTGCCGACACGTACGTGGAGACGTGGGCGCCGAACTACGCCGGGATCGGACGCCCGGAGATCGACGCGCGGCTGCTCCGCGAGCGCTTCGACGCGTGGGTCGACACCTTGATCGGTGGCCGGATCGCCCGGTGACGCAGCGCTGCCCGACTCAGCGTCGCGCGGGAGCGTGCACGGCCTCGAGCACCTCGGTGCCCATCGTCCGCAGCGCCTCGATGACCGCGAGCCGACGCTGCAGCGAGGCGTCGTCGAAGGTCACCGTCACCGCGTAGCTCACGGACGAGCCGGGCCCCCGGAGGATGCCCGCCTCGGCTCGCACGCCCGTGCTCGACCCCGTCACCGAGACGACCTGCAGCCCGTGGTCGAGCGCCCGGTGCGCCAGCGGGTCGAGCCCGAAGGCACCGGAGACGAGGCTCAGGTCACTCGCGAGCGACAGCCATCCGAGCACCCGGTTCGACACCGCCTCGTCGACGACCTCGCCGAGCGCGAGCCCGCGCATCAGCCAGCTGAGCTCGCCCGTCGGCGCGACCGACGTGTCCGGGGCGTCGTCCGGCCCACGGCGGTCGCGCACCCGGTCGATGAGGGCGGTGCGCTCGATCCCCAGCGACTCGGCACGCTCGCGGACGGCGTCGATCCCGACCGTCGACAGCAGCGCGTTGGTCGCCCAGGCGTCGGCGTTCGCCCCGACCAGCGTCGCGAGGTCGGGCACCTGCATGGTCGGCTCCTGCAGGAACTGCCACAGCCCGGCACCGGTCGCGGTGTCCCGGGCCATCCGCTGCAGCCGATCGCCGTGCAGGCCACCGTCCTCGAGGCGCGCGGCGACCTCGACGAGCAGCAGCACCCGTCCGAGGCTCGCCACGGGCTGGACGAGGGTGTCGTCGACGGCGAGCAGGGCCTTGCCGGTCGAGGTGTCGATGACGGAGGCACTGACGGACGCACCGTCCCTGGCCAGCGTGCCCAGCGCCTCCAGGGTGGCGGCGAAGTGGTCGTCCGCACCCCCGCGGTGGCGACCGTGCGGACGACCGTCGGCGCCGCCGGCGTGCTGTCGTCGACGCGACCGTCGAGCCGCTCCCGGCTCCGACGACGGAGCCGCGTCGGGCTCGGTCATCACCAGATCGCGACGCGCTCGGCCGGGTCGAGGTACATCGCGTCCCCCTCGGTCACGCCGAAGGTGTCGTAGAAGCCGTCGATGTTGCGGACCACCTGGTTGCAGCGGAACTCGTTCGGCGAGTGCGGGTCGATGCTGAGCAGGCGCGCGGCTTCCTCCGGACGGATCGCCATCCGCCATGCCTGTGCCCAGCTCAGGAAGAACCGCTCGGCACCGGTCAGGCCGTCGACCACCGGCGGCTCCTGGCCCTCGAGCGAGAGCAGGTACGCCTTCCAGGCGATCGAGAGGCCGCCGAGGTCGCCGATGTTCTCACCGATGGTGAGGGCACCGTTCACGTGGCCGTCCGGCACCTCCGTCGGCACGAGCGCGTCGTACTGGGCGATGAGGGCCTTGGTGCGCTCCTCGAACGCGGCACGGTCCGCCTCGGTCCACCAGTTCTGCAGCCGGCCGTCGCCGTCGTACTGCGAACCCTGGTCGTCGAAGCCGTGCCCGATCTCGTGCCCGATGACGGCGCCGATCGCCCCGTAGTTCGCGGCGGCGTCACGGCCGGCGTCGAAGAACGGGAACTGCAGGATGGCCGCGGGGAACACGATCTCGTTGAACCCGGGGTTGTAGTACGCGTTGATCGTCTGCGGGGTCATGAACCACTCGTCGCGGTCGATCGGCTTGCCGATCTTGCCGAGCTCGCGGTCGACCTGGAAGCTCGCGACGGCCCGGACGTTGCCGATGAGGTCGTCGGCGGACACCGGCAGCGCCGAGTAGTCGCGCCACTTCACCGGGTAGCCGATCTTCGGCGTGAACTTGTCGAGCTTGTCGAGCGCACGCGCACGGGTCTCGTCGGTCATCCAGTCGAGGGCGGTGATGCTCTGCCGGTACGCCTCGACGAGGTTGGCGACGAGGTCGTCCATCGTCGCCTTCGAGGTCTCGTCGAAGTGCTCCTGCACGTAGATGCGCCCGACGGCCTCGCCCATCGCACCCTCGACGAGGGAGACGCCGCGCTTCCAGCGCTCGCGCTGCTTGGGCGCACCGGTCAGTGCGGTGCCGTAGAACGAGAAGTTGGTGGCCGAGAACGTGCTCGTCAGGTAGGCCGCGGAGCCGCGGATGACCTGCCAGCGGAGCCAGTCCTTCCACATCTCGAGCGGTTCGCCGTGGAGCAGCTCGGACAGCCCGGTGATGAACGACGGCTCGCGCACGACGACCGTCTGGAAGGCGCCGGCGGGGGCGTCGATCGACTCCCACCAGTGCTGCAGGTGGACGTCCGCGGCGAGCGCCGCCACCTCGGCCCAGGACAGCTTGTTGTAGGTCTTCTGGCTGTCGCGGGTCGTGACGTTGTCCCAGTGCCGGGCGGCGAGCGCGGTCTCGAGGGCGATCACGTTGTCGGTGCGCTCCCCTCCGTCGGCGAACCCGGCGAGCGGGAACATCGCGGCGACGAACTCGCGGTACTTCGTCCGGATGTCGGCGAAGCGCTCCTCGCGGTAGTACGACTCGTCGGGCAGGCCGAGGCCGGACTGCTCGAGGAAGACGACGTAGGACTCCGGGTCGCCCGGGTCGTTGTCGACGAAGAGCTGCAGGAAGCTAGGCAGGCCGATGCGCTCGAAGCGTCCGACCATCCGGACGACCTCGTCGACGGACTCGATCGCGGTGATGTCGGCGAGCAGGGGCTCGATCGGCGCGGTGCCGAGGGCCTCGAGCCGTTCCTCGTCGGTGAACGAGGTGAAGAGGTCGCCGACCTTCCGTTCCTCGGTCCCCGGTGCCGCCAGCTGCGAGCGCTCGATGATGTCCCGCACGGCGAGCTCGGCGGCCTCGGCCAGCACCGTGAACGAGCCGTACCGCGCCTTGTCGTCGGGGATCGGTGTGGCGTCGATCCAGGAGCCGTTCACGTGGCGGTACAGGTCGTCCTGCGGGCGGACCTCGGCGTCCAGCTCGTCGGTGTGGATGCCGGAGGTGCGTGCGACGTCGGTCATGCGGTCCACGATAGCCACCGCCACCCTGATCGAGGGTGTCAGCGGCGGTGCGCTCCGCGGCGTCGGAGGAACCGGGCCACGCCGAGCCCGGTGAGCCCGAGCGCGAGGAGCGTGGCGCCGACGCCGAGCGGCAGGCTGGGGTCGTCGCCGGTGTACGCGAGCTGCTTCGTCGCCCCCACGCTGATCCGTCCGGCGGCGAGGTGCTGCGCGGCCGGGTGCGTGCCGACGGACACCCCCGCGTCCGGGACGTCGACGGGGTCGGGCGCGGGACGGACCGGCAGCTTCGGCAGCACCAGGCGGACGGCTCCCTGCTCGACGCCGTCGATCCGCTGCCGTGCGACCACGACGTCGGCGGGCAGGACCGCGCGCGGGACGACGAGCTCCCAACCGTGCGTGGTCGTGGTGGCGATCGGGTGGCCGTCCGCGCTCGTGACCGGATCACCGTGGTCGTCCTCGAGTGCGACCACACCGCCGGCCTCGCCGGTGCCGGAGAGCTTCACGGAGCCGTCCGGGAGGGTCTCGGCGTGCCCGGTGAGCGCGATCGGCACCGTCACCCGTGCCTGGGTCGTGCCGAGCGCGACGGACCCGTCGTACGTCGTGACGGTGATCTCGTGGAACCGCGCGGTGAGCGGGAACGGCACCTGCGCGTGCCAACGGGTGTCCGGACCGGCGGTGACCGTCAGCGGGTGTCCGTCGGTGTCCAGCACCGGGCCGTCCTGGTCGGAGAAGCGCAGGCTCGTGCCGGCGGGGGCACGGCCGGCGAGCGCCACGCGTTCGGTCTCGCGCGATGCCGCCGCTTCTGTGACGACCGGGGCACCGGAGATCGTGTAGACCTCGTCGACGCCGCCGTTCTGCGTGCCGTCGAAGTACTGGAAGGCCTCGACGTGGTGCTGCCCGAACGCGAGCGCGCGGAGCGAGGCGGACCACCGTCCGTCGGCGTCCGCGTCGGTCTCGCCGACGGTGGTGCCGTTGTCCTTGACGACGATGTGCGCCTTCGGGTGCCCGTCACCGTCGATGCGGATCGTGCGTCCGATGCCGTCGACGGTGGCCCGCATGCTCGGCGGCGTCAGCGTCAGGAGCTCCACCGGCAGGTCGATGACGGATCCGGAAACCTGCGACGTCACGCGGACGACCCGTTCACCCCGCCCCACGCGGATCGCGGCCGTCCACGAGCCGCCCGGACCGACCTCGGTCCACTTCGTCTCCACACCGTCACCGGCGATGCCGATGCTCCCGCCGACCGGGCCGGTGCCGCCCACGGTGACGATGCCCAGACCATGGTCGATCGAGCGGACACCGGCGGTGAAGTCCGCGGCCGGGATCGTCTTCCCCGACCCGGACGTCGGCGACGAGGACGGGGGTGCCGCCACGGCGACAGAGGCCGCGGCGAGCGGCGACAGTGCGACGGCGGCGACCGCGACGGTCGCCAGGGCGCGACGGCCCGATCGGACGGGGTTGGACGGCTCGCGCATGGGACTCCTCCGGTAGAACTCCACACACCGTATACCAGTGGCGGGAGCCGCGTCACCACGTGCCGTCACCCGCGCTGGTGTGCCGGTACGGTCGTCGCATGGGACTTCCGTGGAAGCTGCACGGGGACGGCAAGACCGTCTCGGCGACGACGATCGTGGCACCGGACGAACGGCTCACCTGGCCCCGGACGATCGGGCTCGGCGTGCAGCACGTGGTCGCGATGTTCGGCGCCACGTTCCTGGTGCCGCTGCTCACCGGGTTCCCGCCGTCGACGACCCTGCTGTTCAGCGGCATCGGCACGATCCTGTTCCTGCTCATCACGGGCAACCGGCTGCCGAGCTACCTCGGGTCGTCGTTCGCGTTCATCGCTCCGATCGGCGCGGCCACGAAGATCGGCGGCATCCCGCTCGCCCTGTCCGGCATCATCGTCGTCGGCGCACTGCTCGCGATCGTCGGACTCGTCGTGCACCTGGCCGGCGCCGGGTGGATCGACCGGCTGATGCCCCCGGTGGTCTCCGGCGCGATCGTGGCCCTGATCGGCTTCAACCTCGCGCCGGCCGCGCGGGACAACTTCACGAAGGCCCCCGTCGTCGCGGTGATCACCCTCGCGGCGATCATCCTCGTCACCGTCCTGTTCAAGGGGCTGATCGGTCGGCTGTCGATCGTCATCGGCGTGCTGATCGGGTACGTCGCGGCACTCATCGGCGGGCAGGTGGACTTCTCGAAGGTCGGCGAGGCGAAGTGGATCGGTCTGCCCGAGTTCACCGCCCCTGCCTTCGATCCGGGTCAGATCGCGATCTACCTGGCCTTCGTGCCGGTCGTGCTGGCGCTCGTCGCCGAGAACGTCGGCCACGTCAAGGGCGTCGGGCAGCTCACCGGTCGTGACCTCACGCCGCTCACCGGCCGGGCCCTCTTCGCCGACGGCGTCTCGACCGTGCTGGCCGGCGTCGGCGGCGGCTCCGCCACCACCACCTACGGCGAGAACATCGGCGTCATGGCCGCCACCCGCGTCTTCTCCACCGCCGCCTACTGGGTCGCCGCCATCGCAGCAGTCCTGCTCGGCCTGTCGCCGAAGATCGGTGCGGTCATCTCCTCGGTGCCGGCCGGCGTGCTCGGCGGCGCCACCACCGCGCTCTACGGCTTGATCGGTGTCATCGGCATCCGGATCTGGGTCGAGAACCGCGTCGACTTCTCGAAGCCGAAGAACCAGCTGACGGCCGGAATCGCCCTGATCATCGGCATCGCCGACTTCACGTTCCGCTTCGGCCAGGCGAGCTTCAGCGGCATCATCGTCGGCACCATCGCAGCGATCGTCGTCTTCCACGTGATGGACGTCATCGGCCGTGCCCGCGGCACCGAGGAGCCCTCGACCGAGATCGCCGACCCCGCACACGCCGCCACCGGCGCCGTCCCCGCGGAACCGCGCGCCGACTGACGCGACCGGTCGGGCGGAACGCGCGTCCGGCCTGACGACGTGGGACCACCGGACTGGAGGCCCGTGGCGGACACGGCCACGGGCCTCCAGTCCGTCACGGGGTCGCGCCCACCCCGCCCGGCGACGACGGGTCGGCATCGCCGACAGAATGGGTCGGTGCACCGACCGACGCGACCCGCTGTGAACGCTGAGCGGCGCGCGGTCGACCGCGACATCGTGCGGTTGGCGGTGCCCGCGCTCGGAGCGCTCGTGGTCGAGCCGCTGTTCCTGCTGACCGACACCGCGCTCGTCGGGCACCTCGGGGCGACGCCGCTGGCGGCCGTCGGGCTCGCGAGTGCCGTGCTGTCGACGGTGACCGGGCTGCTGGTGTTCCTGGCGTACTCGACGACCCCGGCCGTGGCGCGGGCGCTCGGTGGTGGCGACCGTCGCGGAGCCGTGCACGCGGGCATCGACGGGATGTGGCTCGCGCTCGTGCTGGGGGTGGTGCTGGCACTGGTCGGGTGGCCGCTCGCCGGACCGCTTGTCGACCTGTTCGGCGCCTCGGCCGAGGTGTCGGCCGCCGCGACGGTGTACCTGACCGTCTCGCTGATCGGGCTGCCCGGGATCCTGGTCGTGACCGCCTCGACCGGGCTGCTGCGTGGGCTGCAGGACACGAAGACCCCGCTCGTCGTCGCGACCATCGGGTTCGTCGCGAACGGGCTGCTCAACGCCGTCCTGATCTACGGTGCCGGCTGGGGCGTCGAGGGATCCGCCGCCGGCACCGTCATCGTGCAGTGGGCGATGGCCGTCGTCTACGTGCGCATCGCGGTGCGCGCAGCTCGGTCGTCGGGGGCGCCGCTGCGACCCGGCGCCTCGGGCGTCGCACGGGCCCTGCGGTCGGGGGCATGGCTGTTCCTGCGGACCGCGTCGCTGCGGATCGCGATGCTCGCGACCGTCGGGGCCGCTGCCGGGCTGGGGACCACCGGGCTGGCGACGACGCAGGTCGGGCTGACGGTGTTCTCGACGCTGGCGTTCGCGCTCGACGCCCTGGCGATCGCCGGGCAGGCGCTCGTCGGGCACGGACTCGGCGGACGTGACCCGGAGCGGGTGCGACTGGTGACGCGACGGCTCGTGCTGCTCGGGATCGCCGGCGGAGTCGTGCTCGGGGTGCTGACCCTGGCGGTGAGCGGGGTGCTCGGTCCGGTGTTCTCGGACTCGCGGGCGGTGCGGGACGCCCTGCCCGTCGTGCTGGTGCTCATCGCCGTCGGGATGCCCGTCGCCGGGTACGTCTTCGTGCTCGACGGGGTGCTGATCGGCGCCGGGGACGCGCGGTACCTGGCCATCGCCGGAGGCCTGAACCTCGTCGTCTACCTGCCGCTGCTCTGGTGGGCCGGTGGGACGCTCGCGGGGCTGTGGGCGGCGTTCGCCCTCGGGTACATCGGGGTCCGGGCGGCGACGCTCGGGGTGCGGGCGCACCGGCGCGGCTGGGTGGAACAGGCCCTGGCGCGGTGAGCGGGTCTGCTGCTTCTGCGGCGCCGTCATCCTCGGTGGCTTCGTCGGCCGTGCTCGCCACGGTCGGCATCGGCGTGCAGGGCGTCGCGAAGCTGCTCGTGACCGTCGTCGTCGGGCGGGTGTTCGGGACCGAGACCCTCGGGCAGACCACCGCGCTGCTGTCGCTCTCGGTGTTCGTCGCCCTGCTCTGGCCGAACGCCGCGGGCAACACCGCGTCACGGTTCCTGGCGATCGCACTGCGGGGTCGGCGGTCCGATGCCTCCGTGAACCGGCTGCTCGGGGTGTCCATGCTGGTCTCGAGCGTGGTGCTCGCGGCGGTCACCGTGCCGATCGCGCTGGCCTGGGGCAACGGCCCCGGGATGGTGCTCGGTGGTGCCGCGGTCATCGTCGGCTACGGCCTCTACTGCTACGCCCGCGGCGCGCAGCTCGGCTACGACCGGGCCCCGCGGGTCGCGCTCTGGGACTCCGTGACGAGCGTGCTGGCGCTCGGGTTGCTCGTGGTGGCGTGCGTCGCCCGCCTCGAGCCCTTCGTTCTGCTGCCCCTGGCCATCGGGTACACGGTGTTCGCGATCGCGTGCTGGCCGCGGGGCAACGGCTTCTCTCCGGCTTCGCACGAACCCGCTGCCGGGGTGCTCGGGTTCGCAGCGTGGAACGTGCTGGCCGTGGTGACCTCGAACGGGTTGCTGCAGCTGACGATGATCTCGGCGCAGGTGACGTCGTCGGCGCACGACGCCGGTGTCTACGCCGCCGCCTTCACCCTGGCGACGCCGGCATCGATGCTCGGGCAGGCGTTGGGGCAGGTGCTCGTACCGGCGTTCGCGCACCGGACCGATGGCGGATCGCTGCGCTCCCGCGGAGCGCTGCTGCTCGTCGTCGGGTTCGCTGCGGCATCCGCCGTCGTGTTCGGCCTGGTCGCCCTGCTCGCCGGGTGGTTCCTGCCGATCGTCTACCCCGCCGAGGGTGCCGCTGCCGTCGCGGACCTGCGGTACCTGATGGTCGCGGTGTGGGTGTTCACCGTCGGGCTCGTGCCGGCAGCGTTGCTGCTAGCCGCTGGACGCTCACGCCAGGTCGCCCTTGCCTCGGTCGCCGGGTTCGTCGTCGGCGCTGGGCTCATGGCGGTACTCGGACCCGTCGCGGGTGTCGTGGGCGGGACCACGGGCTTCTTGGTGGGGAGTGCGGTGAACCTGGTTGCGGTGGTGGGGCTCGGGGTGCGGCGGGGCTGATTCCTCTGCACATGGTGGGCGTCCGCGGGGGTACCCGGTCAGGCCTGGTCAGGAAACACGGGGCTCGACGGCCGGTGAACGCCTGACCGGTCAGGCCCTCACCCAGCGACGGATCAACACCTCGAGCTTCCGGGTGTCGATCGCTGGCGCCGCCGCTCGTCGTGCGCGGAGCTTCATCGCCAGCGAGAGCAGGATCCGAGACGCGTCACCTCGCGCACCCGTCGTTCCCTCATGGTGCAGACTCCATCCGCCGACCGCCTCCGCGCCGTGCGCGTCGAGAATGTGGAAGAGGTTCGAGAGGTCGATCGTGTCCCTCGTGGTCTGCGCCCACCGATCCGACCAGGCGTACGCCTTCAGCACCACGGCCGCCTCGACCGCCGGGACCGGCACCTCGCAGACCAGTTCGGTCTCGTCCTGCAGGGTCAGGTGCGCGTCGACCATGATCGGCTCGGCGAGTGCGAGGTGGAGCCCGGGCATCGCGTCGAAGCGCCGACCGCCGCGAGTCTCGTCGCCGAACCTGCCGGACAGCGTCGGGATCAGGAGTCGCGTGCTCGCGATCGTCGCCTCCGGGACGGCCGGCGGTCCCGCGTGGTCCGTCGCCCCGGGCGGCGCAATCACCACCTTCGACGCCGCGTGCCACCGGACCGGAACCGAGGGCACTCTCTCGGCGCCCGGCCTCGACGTCGACCAGTTCGGCACAACACCCTGCTCGGCACCGTACAGGCGCCGGCGCGGTCGACCGTGACGAGTTCGGGCGAATCGTCGCGCCGCGTCCGCCGAGAGCCACACCTCGGAGCGGGACCCCGGAACCGCTTCTCGATCCGTACGAGCGGTTCCGGGGTCCTGGGCTGTTCATCAGCCCAGGACGTGCTACCGACGCGCGACACTGGCGATCCCTTCGGTGATGGTCGCTCCGGGGTGCTCTTCGCGGTAGCGCCGAACCTCCGCGGGGTCCACATCGCCGACCCCTCCGGTCGACGCGTTCCCGATGATCCTGGTGCCGAACGCGGCGGAGCAGAGCGTCGCCAGGGCGATGATGCCGGCGAAGACCGGCCCGAACAGGCCGAAGGCGATGATGGCTGCCGCCAGCCCGCAGATCGTCACGATCGCGGGGCGGTACGGCTTCACGAGAAGCACTTCTGCTGGACTGCGGTGCTACCGAGCGTCTCCACGCCGACTGCGATCGCAGTCCTCGCCGGCGGACGAGCGGTGAACGGCGCCATTGTGATCTCCTTCGGTCCCCGGCACCACTCGCCGGATGACCAACATCCTGACGTTGACCGCTGCAATACACAATACCGATGACTGTACGCCTGCAACCCTGCGCGCTCGGATCGATGACCGGCAGGCCCGGGCGTCAGCGGAGCTCGGTTTCCCGCACCGGCCCCGTCGTGTCCCCGATCCGCAGCTCGGACCGGAACGCCGCAGGCACCGGCTCGTCCCCCTCGAGCATTGCGAGCGCGGCACGAGCGGCAGCGCGGCCCTTCTGCTCGAACGGCTGCACCAGCGTCGTGAGCTGCCGGATCGGCGTCCGGTGGAGCAGGCTGTCGTCCACCGTGATGCCGTCGAACCCGACGACGCTCACGTCCTCGGGTACCCGCAGCCCGGCGACGAGCGCGGCCGAGATCACCCCGACGGCGATCAGGTCGCTCTGGGCGATGACGGCGGTGGGGCGCGGGCCGTCCGGTGCGAAGAGCTCCGTGCCGGCGAGACGACCCTCTTCCACCGAACTCCCTGCGGTCTCGATCGCGACGGCTTCCGGGTAGACGCCGCGCACGCCACGAAGGCGTTCGAGCGTGGTGTGGGCGACACCGGCGGCTTCGCGTTCGGCGTCGACCGGGCCCCGACGCCGCGCGGCATCGAACGGGAGCGCGACGATGGTCACCGCGGTGTGCCCGAGGTCGCGCAGGTAGGCGGCGGCTCGGCGCGAGGCCTCGCGGTTGTCGAGGTGGATCGGCACGGCGCCCTCGATCTCGTCCGCCTCGATCGCGACGACCGGGATCTGCCGACGTCGGAGGACAGCGACGGCGGGGTCGATCCGGACGTTGCACCCGACGAGCACGACGGCGTCCATCGGGGCGTCGACGATGGGACCGGCGCCGTGCTCGTCGTCGAGCGGACTGCGGACGAGCAGCAGCGAGACACCGGCGGCTCCGGCGACCTCGGCGATGCCGTCGAGGGTGAGGACGTTGACCGGGTCGCGGAACGCGTCGCTGAGACGCTCGTCCATCACCACACCGATGACGCCGGAGCGACCGCGGCGCAGGGAACGAGCACGGGGATCGGGGCCGCCGTACCCGAGCTCGGCGGCGGCGGCGAGGACACGGGCCTTGGCGTCCTCGGACACCGGGCCGAGACCGCTGAAGGCGAGCGAGGCCGTCGACGGCGCGACACCGGCAGCACGGGCGACCGCGGCCAGGGTCGGGCGCGGCGGACGTGCGACGCCGCCGCGGGAAGGCGACGCGCCGGGTGCTGTTGCCGGTTCGTCCATCGCCCGTTAGCGTAACCGGAACGAACGGTCGAATCGATTCGACCACCGAACGACACGCACAGCACGATGGGATCAGCATGACGACGACGTCCGCCCGCACCACCCCGACGACACGGGCCTGGATCATCGCGGTGTTCGTCGTGTTCACGCTGTCCGGGCTCGACATCGCGACGTGGCTCGGCCGGATCCCGAGCGTCCGCGACGCCCTCGGCGCGAGCACCTTCGAGATGGGCCTGCTCGTGCTCGGCATGGCGGTCGGCTCCATCGGCGGTCTGACCTTCGCCGGGCACATCGTCGCGAAGCTCGGAGCCCGTCGGGGTGTGCAGGTCGCCGCGGCGTGCCTGGCGGTCGGCATGGTGTTCGCCGGCATCGCGGTGACGCTCGGCTGGGGCTTCGCCGCGATCTGGATCGCCCTCATCGCGTTCGGGTTCGGCAACGGCCTGTGCGACGTGTCGATGAACGTCTCCGGCGCTGCGGCGGAGAAGGCCGGCGGGCGCACGATCATGCCCTTGTTCCACGCCGCGTTCAGCCTCGGCACGCTCGCCGGGGCCGGCCTCGGAGCCCTGGCGGAGGCCCTCGAGATCCCCGTGGCGTGGCACTTCATCGTCCTCGTGGTCGTCACCAGCGCCGTCATGCTCGTCGCGGTCCGAGCGTTCCAGGACGAGCACCGCTTCGCCGACGCCGAGCACACCGCCACGGACACCAGTCCGGTGCCGACGCAGGTCACCCGCTGGCAGGTGTGGGCGCAGCCGTCCACGATCCTCATCGGCGTGATCGTGCTCGGCATGGCGCTGGCCGAGGGCTCTGCGAACGACTGGCTGCCGCTCGCGATGATCGACGGCCACGGGCTCGACAACGCCGCGGGCGCCGCCGTGCTCACCGTCTTCCTGGCGGCGATGACCGTCGGTCGCGTCGCCGGCAGCCCGCTCATCGACAAGTTCGGCCGGGTCCCGATCCTGCGGATCAGCGCCGCCGTCGCGGTGGTCGGCCTCGGCATGCTCATCTTCATCGACAACGTGCCGCTCGCGATCGTGGGCGTCGTGCTCTGGGGCCTCGGCGCCAGCCTCGGGTTCCCGATGGGGATGTCTGCCGCGGCCGACGACCCGCGCACCGCCGCGCTCAAGGTCAGCGCGGTCGCGACGATCGGCTACGTGGCGTTCCTCGCCGGCCCGCCCATCATCGGGTTCCTCGGGGAGCAGATCGGGCTCCTCGGTGCGCTGCTCGTCGTGTTCGTCTTCATCATCGCGGCCGGACTGGCGTCCGGAGCCGCACGTGAGACCGGCGCCGCCGCCAGGCCGACCCGACGGGGACGCGACGCCGACGACGGGGGCGAGCCGCGCCTCCAGGCCGACCGCACCGCCGACCGAAGGTAGGCTTCCCGGCGTGCGTCTCGTCATCGCCCGCTGCTCCGTCGACTACGCCGGTCGGCTGTCGGCCCATCTGCCGCTCGCCACCCGTCTCCTCATGCTGAAGGCCGACGGTTCGCTGCTCGTGCACTCCGACGGCGGCAGCTACAAGCCGCTCAACTGGATGAGCCCGCCGTGCTCGATCGAGATCACCGAGCCGGATGACGAGCAGTCGAGCGCCGGCATCACGCAGGTGTGGACGGTCACGCAGAAGAAGACGCAGGACAAGCTCATCGTGTCCCTGTACGAGGTGGTGTCCGACGAGACCCACGATCTCGGCGTCGACCCGGGCCTGGTGAAGGACGGGGTCGAGGCGCACCTGCAGCAGCTCCTGGCCGAGCAGATCGAGCTGCTCGGCGACGGCCACACCCTGGTCCGCCGCGAGTACATGACGGCCATCGGTCCGGTCGACATCCTGGCGCGCGACGACGCCGGGGCGAGCGTCGCGGTCGAGATGAAGCGCAACGCCAACATCGACGCGGTCGAGCAGCTCACCCGGTACCTCGAGCTGATGAACCGCGACCCCCTGCTCCGTCCGGTGCAGGGCGTGCTGGCCGCGCAGACGGTCGCGCCGCAGGCGCGCACCCTCGCCGAGGACCGCGGCATCCGCGTCCTGGTGCTCGACTACGACGCGATGCGCGGCATCGAGGGCGGACACACCCGCCTGTTCTGAGGGTGGGCCTGGAGGCGCGGGTCGACTCCGCCACGTCGGCTCGGCACCGCGCAGATAGGGTGGGGAGGACATGACCAGCCCGTTCAGCGCCATCCTCTTCGACCTCGACGGCACCATCAGCGATTCCGCTCCGGGCATCCTCGAGAGCCTCACGTACACGTTCCGCAAGGTCGGCGTGCCGGTGCCCGACCACGACACCCTGATGTCGTTCGTCGGTCCGCCGATCATGGACACGTTCAAGACCGCCATGGGCATGGACGAGCAGCAGGCCGAGCACACTCTCGCCGTCTACCGCGAGCACTACTTCTCGCACGGCGCGCTCGACTCCGAGATGTTCCCGGGGATCGACGTCGTGCTGCGGACGCTGCACCAGGCCGGTCTGCCGATCTCCACCGCGACGAGCAAGCCCGAGACCCCGGCGACCTACATCCTCGAGCACTACGGGCTCACCGGCGACATCGACATCATCACCGGGGCGAGCGACGACGAGGTCCGGAGCTCGAAGGCCGACGTCGTCGAGGAGGCCCTGAAGCGCCTCGACGCCCGCGGCTTCGACATCTCGCGTCCGGTCCTCGTCGGGGACCGGCTGCACGACGTCGAGGGCGCCACGGTGCACGGCGTGCCGGTCGTCTTCGCCGAGTGGGGCTACGGCTCCCCGGCCGAGGCAGCGGGCACGATCGCCACCGCGGCGACACCGCTCGACCTGCTGCCGATCCTGCTGCCGTGACCCGCACCGTCTCGACGGGCCTGCGCGGTGCCGCGTGGTTCCTGCCCGCGGCCATCGTCCTCATCGCGCTGAACTTCCGCGGGCCGATCGTCGCGACGGCTCCGGTGATCGGCGACGTCCGGGCCGACCTCGGTCTGACCGCCACGATCGCCGGCCTGCTGACGACCATCCCCGTGCTGTGCTTCGCCCTCGCGACGCCGTTCGCCAGCTGGGTGATCGCGAAGGCCGACCCCGAACGCGCCGTCTCCCTGTCGCTCGTCATCGTGCTCGTCGGTACGGTCGTCCGGTCGATGCCCTCGGCCGCCGCGCTGCTGATCGGCACCGCGGTCATCGGCATCGGCATCACGATCGGCAACGTGGTGATCCCGGTGGTGATCCGCCGGGATACCTCGCCCGAGCGCGTCGGCCTGGTCACCGGCGTCTACACGTCGGCGCTCAACGTCGGATCGATGATCACCTCGCTCGGCACCGCACCGATCGCCGCAGCGTGGGGCTGGCCGGTCGCGATCGCGGTCTGGGCGGTGTTCGCCGTCATCGCCGGCGTCGCGTGGACGTCCGCGGTCGGAGCACGGGCCGCCTGGATGCGCCCGAGCCGCGCCGCCGCCGAGGAACCGCTCCCCGTGACCGGGCCGATCGACCAGGTGCTCGACACCGGAGCGATCCGGACCGTCCGTGCCGCGCAGGTCGCTTCGGAGCCCGTTCGTCCCGCACGCCGCCTCATCACCTGGGGCCTCACGCTGGCGTTCGGCGGGCAGGCCTTCTCGTACTACGCGCTCACCGCGTGGATCCCGACGCTCCTGCACGACGAGATCGGCTTCTCGAAGGCGTCGTCCGGCGCGAGCTCGTCGGTGTTCCAGATCCTCGCCGTCGTCGGGGCGCTCGGCGTGCCGATCCTGGCCGCGAAGTGGCGACCGCGCGCGATCATCGCCCTCGTTGCGTTCCTCTGGCTCGCGATGCCGCTCGGCCTGCTCTTCGCCCCGCAGCTCTGGCTCCTGTGGTCGGTGCTCGGCGGAGCAGCCCAGGGCGGCGGCATCACGGTGATCTTCATCGTGATCGTCCGGATCGTCTCGAGCGACGCGGACGCACGGCGGATGTCGGCGTTCGTGCAGGGCGGCGGCTACCTGCTCGGCTCGGCGGGGCCGCTCGTCGCCGGGTCGCTGCACGGGGCGACCGGCGACTGGACGGCGCCGCTGCTCGTCGTCCTCGGCGCGGTGCTGGTCCTCGGCGTCGTCGGCACGTTCGCCGCGCGACGCGTGTCGTAGCGAAGGTCGCTCGTCAGCCCTGCTCGAGCACCTCGCGCAGGGACAGCGGCCGACGCCCGGTCACCCGCTCGACGTCGCCGGAGACCCGCGCGAGCGCACCTTCGGCGATCGCCGTGTAGGTGCTCACCCAGGCGTCCGCCTGCCACGGTTCGGGGTTCCACTGCGCGCGCGACGCGTACGCCTCGTCGAGGGTCTCCGGGTGGTAGGTGACCGTCCGGCCGCGCACCTCGGAGACGATCGCCGCCGCCTGCTCGAGGGTGATCGCCGCGGGGCCGGTCAGCTCGTACGTCCGGTCGAGGTGGGCTGCCGGGTTCCGGAGCACCTCGGTCGCGACGCGCGCGACGTCGGCACGCGCGACCGCCGCCATCGCCCCGTCGCCCGCCGGTCCGCGGATGACCCCGTCCTCGCCGACCAGGTCCTCGACGAAGTCCAGGTAGAAGGCGTCCCGCAGGAACGTGTGCGCCATCGAGGTGGCGCGGATCGCCTCCTCCGTCGCCCAGTGGTCGCGGCCGAGCGTGAAGGTCGCGTCGGCCGCGGCGCCCGTGAAGGACGTGTAGACGACGTGCTGCACGCCGGCCGTCGCCGCCGCGCCCACGAAGGTGCGGTGCTGCGCGAGACGGTCCTCGGCCTCGGCGCCGGAGACCATCAGCAGCACGTCGACGCCCTCGAGTGCCGCCCGGCTCGCCTCGGCGTCGGCGAAGGTCGCCACCGCGACCTCCGTCCCGGGGAGCTCCGGAGCGCGCGACGCGTCCCGCACGATCATGCGGAAGGGCACGCCGTCCGCGGCGAGCGCGCGTGCGACGGCCCCGCCGATGTTGCCGGTCGCGCCGGTGAGTGCGATGGTCATGGTCGCTCCTGATCTGTCGGGTCCACCGGACGTGTGGTCACGTCCGGACCGTCCTGGAGGCACGGATCACCGTACGCGCGACCCTCGCCGCGTTCACGCCGTCGACCTCCACCGCCCAGCGGCGGGCCGCCTCGTGGTCGCGTCCGTGCCGCATGTGCCGGCCGACGAGCCGGTCGACCCGGATCGTGTCGTCGACGGCGCAGAACCACGTCTCGGTGAAGAGATCCGGGAGCGCCGACCACGGGGCCGTGTCGTCGAGCAGGTAGTTGCCCTCCGACACCACCAACCGGGCCGTCGGGGGGACGGGGATGCTGCCGGCGACGGGCTCGTCGACGCGACGGTCGAAGTCGGGCGCCCAGACGACCGGCCCGTCGGGTGCTCCGTCGACCGGCCCGTCGGGTGCTCCGTCGACGAGCCGGCGGACCAGGGCGACGTAGCCGTCGGCGTCGAAGGTGTCGATCGCGCCCTTGCGGTCGTGGCGGCCGAGCGCGTCGAGGGCGGCGTTCGACAGGTGGAAGCCGTCCATCGGCACCTGCACCGCCGTCCCGGCGCCGAGGGCGTCGTCCACCGCGACCACGATCCGTCGGGCGAGGGTGGACTTGCCGGCGCCCGGTGCTCCGACGATGCCGAGCACGACGCGACGGCCGCTGCCGGCGAGTTCGACCGCGCGAGCGACCGCTTCGTCGACGGACATCTCGGGCGCGGTCACGCCTTCATCCTGGCAGAGCCGACCGACGGGGCTCCCGGCACCGGGCGTCACGGGCGACGACACCACTTCGTGGCGATGTCGGATCCGGACCGCGATCCCCGGCTTCTGCCGTCCGGATCCGACATCGCGGAAAACCGGAGCACTGCAGCTCCGACGATGCCGAGCACGACGCGACGGCCGCTGCCGGCGAGTCCGACCGCGCGCACGCACTCCTCCCGGCGCCGTTCGTGGGTCTGCTCGCCGGGTGAGCGACGGACGGTGAGCGTCAGCGGGTGAGCGTCAGCGGGTGAGCGCGCCAGCCCAGCCGAGGGCGATCGGGACGATCAGGCCGTGCCGGTGGTGGGGCAGGTCCGCGATGGGCATCCACGCGGCCTCGTCCGTCGACCCGTCGAGCTCCGACCGCAGCGACCCGCCGGTGATGGCAGCCCGGAAGACGACCTGCACCGCCTTCATCGGCCGCCCGTTGGCGTGGATGCGACGCTCGGCGGGCACGATGTGGTGGCGGACGCCGAGGAGCGCACCGACCGAGGCCTCGAAGCCGGTCTCCTCCCGGATCTCGCGCACCACGGCCTGCTCGACGGACTCGTCGAACTCGACACCGCCGCCCGGCAGCGTCCAGGTGCCTGCCTCGGGAAACCGGAGCTTCGCGAGGAGCACGCGGTCACCCTCGGTGATCACGCCGTAGGCGGCGAGCCGGGTGTCGTAGTCCGTGTACTCCATCCGCCGACCATGCCAGCAAGGCCATCCCGAACGACTTAGCCGCGCCGGTCACGCCCGGTCGCGGCGGCCGTGGTCAGGACAGCGTCGTGACGGATCCCGTCGTGGGCGTTGCGGCAGCGGCAGCCGCCCAGCCGACGCGCATCCGCGTGACGGCGCGGTCGAAGCCGGCCAGCGGGTCGGTGTCGTCGCGGACCATCGACTGCAGCTGGAGTCCCTCGTACAGGGCGACGAGCTGCTCGGCCGCGTGCCGGGGCGAGGTGCCCCGGGGCTCCCGTCCGGCGACCACGTCCCGCACGAGCGCGAGGGTGATGTCGTCGAACGAGCTCGTGTACTGGCCGCGGAACCAGCCGGCGGCGGGGTGCTCGGGGTTCGACGCGGCGCTGAGCAGCGCGGTCCGGAGCCGGACGAGCGCCGGTTCGTCGAGGCCCGCCTCGAGCCGGGCGCGCAGGTATGCGACGGTGCCGGAGCGTTCGGCCACGACCCACAGGGCTCGTCGGCTGCCGTTGTTCCACCGGTCCATCACGGCCACGACGAGGAGCTCCCACGACGGGTACGCCCGGTGGACGTCGGCCTCGGTGACCTCCGCGTGCGCGGCGACCTCGGCCGGACCGACGGTGTGGAAGTCGGATGCGCGGTACGCCTCGATGGCGCCCGTGACGACGCGGGCGCGCAGATCGGCATCGGACTCGGACATGCCGTCGATTCTCCGGCCCGCACGCCCGCCCCGCGAGCCGCCTGTTCTGGGGGCGTCCGGCCGGACCGTCAGCCGCGGTCGAACGTCAGCGTCTCGTCGTCCTCGGCGGTGACCTTGCCGGTCCGCGCGAACTCGGCCCAGATCGCCCGGAAGGCCCGGCCGCGCCGTTCGACCTCGGGCCAGTCCCGCTCCGGCACGAACCGGGTGCCGGCCCAGGCCTCGCGGCCGCCGAGCAGCAGTGGCAGGTCGCTCATGTGCACGGCTCCGGTCGGCTTCGTCGTGACGCCCCGGTGCAGTCGGTACGCGGTCGCCCGACCGCCCGCCGCCCGGTGTCGCTCCGCGAACCGTCGCGCATCGCGTCCGTAGATCACCTCGGACAACGGGCGGACGACCAGCCAGCGCAGGAGCGGGCGCACCGCGCGGAGCTTGGCGACCGAATGGAGGACCGGGACGAGCGGGACGTACATCCCCGTCTCGTCGGAGCCGGAGCCGATCAGGACGTCGACGTCCGGCGCGACCGCGCTCCACGCACGGTCGAGGTCGCGTTCCGGGGGCAGCGGCGCGTGGCCGTACTGCGTGCCGAACGGCATCCCGCCGGCCAGGCCGTACGGTGCGGCCGCCTTCGTGGCGACGGCCTGTCGTTCGAGCATCTCGTCGAGCGGGGTGTCCGGGTGCACGGCGCCGATCGCCTTCGTCATCGCCCGGTTCATCCGCGCCCGACCCCGCGAGAGTCCGAGCGGTGCGCTCTGGATGATCGCGCGCCGGAAGAGCCCGGCCGTCCCCGAGCTGATCATGAGGTGCGCGGCCGCGTCCCCGCCGGCGGACTGTCCGAACACCGTGACGAGGTCCGGGTCGCCGCCGAACGCCGCGATGTTCCGCTGCACCCAGCGGAGGGACTCCGCCAGGTCGAGCAGTCCGAGGTTCGCGGGGACGGACTCCCCGTCGCCGAGGAACCCGAGGATGCCGAGCCGGAAGGTCACCGACACGAACACGACGCGCTGTTCGGCCACGAGGTCGCGCGCGTCGTAGATGGGCAGGTCGCCGCCGCCGATGACGTACGAGCCGCCGTGGATCCACACCATGACGGGCAGTCGTTCGCCGGGCTGCACGTCGGCCGGCGCGGTGATCGACAACCGCTGGCAGTGCTCGTCGACGACGAGGCCCTCGACCGGCCGGAGCAGCTGGTCGACGAACAGCGCCGTCGGCTGCGGGGCGACGGGCGCCGGCGAGGTCGCCGGGTACGGCTCGGTGAACGTCGGCATCGGCTCCGGTGGCGCGAACCGCTCGGCGCGCGCGTACGGGATCCCGAGGGCGCGGACGACGCTCCCGTCGACGACGCCGGTGACGGGTCCGGCGGGTGGTTCGAAGGTCAGCGAGGCGGCGTCGAGCATCCGCTCACGGTACCGAGGTGACCAGGGGACGGACTGGAGGCGCGGGTCGTCGCCGCCCCGCGCCTCCCGGCGGTCGTCAGTCCTGTCGGGTGACCGGACGCAGCGAACCCGACGCCGCGAAGGCCGCGACGAACAGGACGGCGACCAGCCAGAGCGCACTCAGCGCGCCGACGTGCTCGGCGATCGCGCCCACGACGGGAGGACCCGCGAAGTTCGCGAAGTAGCCGATCGACGCGACCACGCTCACGCGCGCGGCCGGGTTCGGGCCGCTCTGGGCCGCGGCGGACATGCCGAGGGGGAAGCCCATCGAGACGCCGACCGCCCAGAGCACCACACCGATCAGCGTCAGCCACCAGCTGTCCCCGACGATGAAGAGGACCGCACCGACGATGCCGAGGGCGGTCGTCCAGCGGATGGTGGCGACCCGGCCGAGTCGATCGACGACCGGTCCGGCGAACACGCGCGTGGCCGCTTCGGAGACCGCGAAGGCGGTGAAGAACAGCGCGCCCACCGCCGCGGTCTGCCCGTGGCCGTCGGTGGCCGCGAGGGCGAGCCAGTTGTTCGCGGACCCCTCACCGAGCTCGACGCCGAGCATCACGACACCGATGAGCAGGAGCCGCACGTCGGCCCACCCGCGTGCCCACTGTCGGAGGCGCTGCCGGCGGCTGAGGGTGGTGTCGGGCGCCTCGGCGCGGCTGCCGTCCGGGATCCCGCGCATCGCGACGGTACCGACCACCAGGATGACGACGGCCTCCCCGAGGAGTTGGGCCGACGGGGTGATGCCCAGCCACGCGCAGAGGGCGGCGATCCCGGCGCCGAGGGCCGCGCCTCCCGACCAGGCGGCGTGCATGAGCGGGAGCAGCGTGCGTCCCGCGAGCACCTCGATGGCCGTGCCCTCGACGTTCGCCATCACGTCCAGCGCACCGATGCCGGCCCCGGCGATCACGAACCCGACCGACGCCAGCGGCGCGGAGTGCAGGGCGGCCGCGGTGCCGATGACGCTGATCGCTGCGGGCACCAGCACGACGACCGCGGTGAGCGCGCGTCGGCTGCCGAGCCGGCGGAGGAGCGGTGCCGCGCTGAGCAGCCCGCCGATCGACCCGATGGTGACCAGGCCGAGCATGAGGCCGATCGTGCCGACGTCCACGCCGAGTTCGACGCGGAGCTCGGGGAGACGTGGGCCCCAGGCAGCCAGGCTCACCCCGCCGATCGCGAAGGCGGTGATGACGGCGTTCCGCCATCCGGCGAGCTGGCTGCGGTCCACGTCGACCGACGGAGTCGTCATGTGACTAAAACTACACACCGGGTGGTTTCTGGGGTAGCGTCGTACCCGATCTCGCCGCGGAGCATC
This sequence comes from Curtobacterium sp. MCBA15_008, assembly GCF_001865065.1. Classification (GTDB taxonomy): domain Bacteria; phylum Actinomycetota; class Actinomycetes; order Actinomycetales; family Microbacteriaceae; genus Curtobacterium. The sequence continues at coordinate 44,679 of NZ_MJGN01000011.1, forward strand.
GCTCCTCGACGGGCCGCGACACCCAGTCAGGACCGAAGGAGCCTCTGCAATGCCCACCACCTCTGTGCAGCTGTACTCGCTGCGCGACGCCGTCGCCGAAGACCTCGACAAGGCCATCGCCCGCGTCCGTGAGATCGGCTACGAGAACGTCGAGCCCTACGCGTTCGTCGAGCGTGCCGCCGACCTCGAGCACGCCTTCGCCGCCACCGGCCTGAAGGCCCCGTCCGGCCACGTCGCCGTGATCGACGCCGACGACACCGCCCCGATCTGGGACGCCGCCGAGCGCCTCGGCATCCAGACCGTCATCGACCCGTTCATCCCGACCGACCGCTGGCAGACCGCCGACGACGTCGCGAAGATCGCCGAGCGCGTCAACGAGCTCACCGCCGAGGCCGCGTCGCGCGGCCTGAAGTTCGGGTACCACAACCACCAGTGGGAGTTCACGAACAAGGTCGACGGCCGCACCGTCTACGACCTCTTCGTGTCGCAGCTCTCGCCCGAGACCGTCCTCGAGGTCGACACCTTCTGGGCGACCGTCGGCGGCGCCGACGCTCCCGCGGTCCTGAAGGGCCTCGGCGACCGCGTCGTCGCGATCCACGTCAAGGACGGCAAGGTCGACGGTGACATCCGCACCGCCCTGCCCTCGTCCGAGAGCGCCCTCATCGTCCCCGAGGCGCTGCAGCGCGCCTTCGAGAACCAGACCCCGGCCGGCCAGGGCGACGTCGACGTGGCCGCGATCCTCGCAGCGGCGCCGCAGGCCATCCGCGTCGTCGAGTTCGACGCGTACAAGGGCGACGTCTTCGAGGGCATCACCGAGTCGCTCGAGTGGCTGAAGGCCAACGACAAGTGAGCCGCGTCGGGATCGGCATCATCGGTGCCGGCAACATCTCCACGCAGTACCTGGAGAACCTGACGAAGTTCGCCGACGTCGAAGTCCGCTTCGTCGCCGACGTGCTGCTCGACCGTGCGGCCGCCCAGGCGTCCGCCTACGGCGTCGGTGCGTCGGGCAGCGTCGAGGAGCTCCTCGCCCGTGACGACGTCCAGATCGTGATCAACCTGACGATCCCGGCCGCACACGCCGAGGTCGACCAGCAGATCATCGACGCGGGCAAGCACGTCTGGAGCGAGAAGCCGATCGCGACCGACCACGAGTCGGCCGCTGCCGTGCTGGCATCGGCGACGGAGAAGGGGCTGCGCGTCGCGACCGCCCCGGACACCGTGCTCGGTGCGGGCATCCAGACGGCGCTCCGGGCCATCGCCCGCGGTGACATCGGCGAGCCGCTCTCCGCGACGACGCTGTTCCACGTCCCCGGACCCGAGGCGTGGCACCCGAACCCGGACTTCCTGTTCGCGAAGGGCGCCGGGCCGCTGTTCGACATGGGGCCGTACTACGTGACGACACTGGTGCACGCGTTCGGCACCGCCTCGCGCGTGCAGGCCGTGTCCTCGAAGTCGCTCGAGCGCCGGACCATCGCGTCCGGTCCTCGCGCGGGTGAGACGTTCCCGGTGGAGGTCCCCACGCACCACGCCGCCCTGATCGAGTTCGCCGGCGGGCAGTCCGCCCAGTCGACGTTCTCGTTCCAGCACGCGCTGCCGCGGATGGGCTTCGTCGAGATCAACGGCACGCTCGGCACGATCTCGCTGCCGGACCCGAACACCTTCGAGGGCTCGTCGCAGCTCTGGCGGTACGGGCAGGACGAGCCCGAGACGCTCGAGGCCGTGGGCTCCACCTGGGGTCGGGGCACCGGCGTCGTCGAGCTCGCTCGGGCGATCGCCGAAGGCCGTCCGGAGCGCGCGTCCGGTGCGGTCGCGCTGCACGTGCTCGACGTGCTGCTCGGCATCCGGGACGCCGCCGAGTCCGGTTCCGCCGTCGACATCACGTCGACCGTGGACCGGGTCCCACCGCTGCCGGAGGACTTCGACCCGGCCGCCGCGGTGCTCACCGCGTAGGGGTCACGCGCCGCGTACCGGAACGGCCGGGTCCCGATCGGGACCCGGCCGTTCCCGTGCACGCGGATCAGGCCGGCGGCACGATCTGCTCGAGCAGCCGTAGGACCTTCTCGCCGTCGACGGCCTCCGGGTCGAGCAGCCACTGCACCTGCAACCCGTCCGACGCGGCGATGCTCAGCGACGCCAGGTCGACCGGGTCCAGGTCGGCCCGGATGCGTCCCGCCGCCTGGTCCGCCTCGATCAGCACCGCCAGGTCGGCCCGGAGCCGGGTGAACCGCTCCCGCATGAACTCACGGGTCGCCGGGTGGCCCTCCTGCACGGCGTCGGCCGCGAGGGTCGTGTAGAGCTGCACGAGCCCCGGGACCTCGCGGTTCCGCGAGGCACTCTCACGCATGTCCCCGATCGCGGACTTCATCCGGTCGGGTGCCCCCTGCTCGCGTACCTCGTGCTCGCGGTACACGGCGAGCAGGAGTTCGTCGCGGTTCGGGAAGTAGTGGCGCAGCGCCGCGTGGGTGATGCCCAGCGCATCGGCGACGGATCGCAACGACGACGCGTCCACACCGTGGTCGGCCACCATCCGGATCATCTCGTCGAGGATCTGCGTCCGGCGCTCGGCACCCTTGCGGTACCCGCCGCGTCGCGGCGGGGCCGCTTCGTCGTCGGCCGGGTGGGTCATCCCCCCAACCTACCGCTGGAAGTTACCGCTGGAAGGTTTTTTCCGGGAGGCACGTGGGGACCGGTGCGGACCGGTCCGGCCCACGGGACGCCAGGCTCGGCGACCGTCCGGTTCAGGAGTCGTTGGGCTCCGCGTCGCCGTCCGGGTCGACCACGTACTCGTCGACCGGGGCAGGGGCGCCGCCGACGAGGGCCTCGGTGATCTGCGCCAGGCAGCGGGCGAGGACGTCGTTCTCCTCGGTGGACAGGTGGTCCATGACCTCGACGACGGCTTCGTGGAAGGGCGCGTACGAGGCGTCGATCTTGTGCGCTGCCTGGACGGTGGGCTCGAGGACCTGCGCTCGGCGGTCGGTGGGGTGCGGGACACGGCGCAGGTACCCCTTGTCGGCCAGCCCGTCGACGATCTTCGTCACGGAGGCATTCGACACGTTGAGCATGACCGCGAGGTCCTTCGGGCCCATCGCCCGGCCGTCTCGGTGGGCCTGGAGCATGTACCGGACGGCGAGGAACTCGTTCTTCGTCAGGCCGCTCTCGGATCGGGCCTGTTCGAGCTGCTGCTCCTCGGCGTGCTGCAGCCGGAGGAGGGCGTCGACGGCGACCTTCGCGGCACGCGACCGGGGCTCCCGGGCGTAGAGGTGCATGTGCTCACGGCGGACGACGGTCAACGGCATGTGTCGGGTGTTCTCTCTGCCTGGTGGAGGTGCTGCGCGGCGCGGTCTTACGCAGCCGGCACGTTGAAGAAGTCCGCGTAGGACGGCTCGGAACGACCCGACAGGAGCGACGGGTCCTGGATGCGTCGTTCGATGTAGGCGTCGATGACGGCGGGGTCGGTCAGGCCGACGCGGGTGTGGGTCCCGCCGAGCCGTGCCTGGCGCGGCATCCCGGTGTACGTGCTGTGCATTGCGATCCCGCCTTCCTGCGTCGTGCTGTCCCCTGCGGACGGTCAGAACTATTTCACGACGTGAACGATCAGTGCAACGAACCTTTTCGGTTCTGTACGGTTCGCGCATCGAACAGTTCGTGTGCATGAACTACCGGGCTCGTCGTCATCGGCGTCAGCGGTTCCGGAGGAGCGAGGCGGCCGCGGCGGGGAACCACTGCCCGGCCGCCGGTCCGCCGTTGCACGTGCCGTCGCTCTCGCCGGGCAGCTTCACCCAGAGCAGCGCGTCGAGGCCGGTCGAGTCGTCCACCACCGTGGGGTCCTGCCCGAGCCCAGCGGTCCGGGAGTTGCACCAGACGCCCGTCGCTCCCCGGCCGTTCCGTGAAACGTCGATCACGAAGTGCCCACCGGTCAGGCGCCGCAGCTGCTCGCCGTATGCCCGTTCCCCGGCCGTCGCGTACGAGTTGGAGACGTTGAGCGAGAAGCCCCGCGCCTCGGCGACCCCGGCGTCTCGCAACAGCCGGGCCATCGTCGCGGGCGCGATCCAGCTCTCGTGGCCGGCGTCGACGTAGACCGCAGCGCCAGCCGACGCGAGGTCGTGGACCGCGGTGCGGATGAGCTGGGTCCGCTGGTTCGCGTCGGCACCCGGGCAGGACGACAGCTGGGCGAGGGCGTCCGGCTCCACGATGACGGCGGCACGGTGTCCGCGGAGCGTCTCGGCCAACACGCGGTTCCACGTGCCGTACGCGCCCGGCGTGAGTCCCCCGGCGGAGAAGCTCCCGCAGTCGCGCCCGGGGATGGCGTAGGTGACGAACACCGGGGTGCGGCCCTGAGCCGACGCGGCGGTGAGGTGGCGCTGCACGGTGGTCCGCAGGGCGGCGGGCGACAGTCGGTCACCGAGCCAGACGCTCGACGGTCGGGCGGCGATCGTCCGGGCGACGGCTGCGTCCGATGTCCGGCCGGCCGCGGCGAGCGCCGTCGCCTGCCGGGACGCGGTCGTGTCGGCGGGGCGGTACAGCCCGCCGACGAACACGTCGGAGCCGCGGGCGCTGGCGGACGGCACCGGCCCCACGGCGGTCACGGCGACGGTGGCCAGCAGCACGGCGATCGGCAGTGCGAGGGCGGGGCGGCGGGTGCGGAGGTGCGACATGGCGGCCTCGGTTCCTGGTCCGTGGGCGAGCGTGGTGAGTGCTACCCGTCGAGGGTCCCTCCTGCTCCCCGGAGCCCGTCACCGTTTCCCAGCCACGACGGAGGTTCGCAGGTGTCGCCAGGCGGCTCCGGAAAAGGAAAACTCGGCCCCAGAGGGGCCGAGCGGTATCCACGAAGACTACCAGTGCGGTGGGCGCCGGATGTGCTCGATCTGTTCGGGGAGTTGCGCGCCACGGATGTCAGCGTCAGTCAGCCGGTACCACCAGTGGTCGCGACGGAGACCGGATCGCCTGTGGAGAACCCCCGCCCCGTCGGTTCCGAGCGTCTTCCGAGCAACTACTTGGCACTCCCAAGGGTCGAGTGCTAGAACATGTGCAAGTTGAGTCGAGGGGACTCAACAGCAGATACGAAGGAGTTGATTCCGATGACGATGAACTTCGACCCGTTCCGCGAGCTCGACCGTCTCGCTGGTTCCCTCCTCGGGGCCACCGGGCCGCGCTCGATGCCGATGGACCTGTACCGCACCGGAGACCACTACGTCCTCGACGTCGACCTGCCGGGCATCGACCCGGGCTCGGTCGACATCGACGTGGACGGCTCGCTCCTGACCATCCGTGCCGAGCGCACCCTCGGTGCTCCGGAGGGCTCGCAGTGGCTCACCAGGGAGCGGCAGCCGGGCACGTACGTCCGCCAGCTCACGCTGGGCGACGGACTCGACGCCGAGCGGATCACGGCGGGCTACGACAACGGGGTGCTCAGCGTCACCATCCCGGTCAAGGAGTCCGCGAAGCCGCGCAAGATCGCGGTCACCGTGGGCGCTGGTCGCGAGCAGCTCGCCGTCGGGGCGGGCAGCGCCGGAGAGTAGGAGGGATGTCGGTGCTCGAGTTCCTCAACGCACTCGCCGCGGTCCTCGCCGTGACGGTGGCCCTCACCCTGACGAGCCTGGACCGACCGGTCGCGATGCTGCTCGGCCTGACGGGCAGCCTGACCGGCAGCTTCCTTGTGTGGGTGTCGGCGCCCGCGGCGTGGGACCACTCCGTCGTCCTTCCGTGGGCCGCGAGCGTCGTCGGCACGGTGGCCGTCGTGGCCGGTTGGGCCGCGGTGCGCGCCTACTCGGGGTTGTTCACCGCTCCGGACGGCTCCGCGGACGACGCGGCCAGGAGTCACTGACCCGGACACCGCGACGGCGGGCGGGCGGATCGAGGTCCGACCGCCCGCCGTCGTTCGTCGTCACTCCTTGTTGAGCTTGTCCTGCACCTCGCCGGCCGTCTTCTCGACGATGTTCGGCAGCTCGGTCGTGCCGTAGAAGCGCGAGTCCGGGTGGGTGGGCGGCGGCATCGGCACCGACGAGGTGGGGCCGTCGTGGTACGAGTACTCGCCCTTGCCGTCGAACGAGGGGCCGCTCGCCCAGGGCCCGTTTCCGGCCTCGGCGCCGTCGGAGAAGTTCAGGTACTGGTAGCTGAACTCCGTGTGCTCCTTCGACTGCGGGAACTTGTTCGGCACCGGGAAGTCCTCGACGCCCTTCTCGCGCAGCTCCGCAGCGGCGGACGCCCACATGTTCTGGTGCATGGTGTCCCGGGCGATGAGGAAGCCGAGCAGGTCCCGGACGCCCTTGTCGTCGGTCATGTGGTAAAGCCGTGCAGCCTGCACGCGGCCCTGCATCTCGGCGTTCTCGTTGGCCGTGAAGTCGGCGAGCAGGTTGCCGCTCGCGGTGATGTACGAGCCCTGCCACGGGTTGCCGTTGCTGTCGACGGGACGCGCACCGGCGCCGGCGACGATGGCGTGCTGGACGTCGGTCCCGCCGACGATCGCCGCGACCGTGGGGTCGTCCTGCAGGGCGTCCTCGGTGATCCCGAGGGGGCTCTTCTCGAGCAGCTGCGCGATCATCGTCGCGAGCATCTCGACGTGCCCCATCTCCTCGGCACCGATGCCGAAGACCAGGTCGCGGTACTTGCCGGGCATGTGCATGTTCCACGCCTGGAACTGGTACTGCATGGCGACCGAGATCTCGCCGTACTGGCCGCCGAGCACCTCCTGCAGCTTGCGGGCGTAGACGGCGTCCGGCTTCTCGGGCGTCGCCTTGAACTGGAGTTCCTGCTTGTGGAAGTACAAATCGTGCTCCTTCGTTCGTTCGGTCTTCGGGTCAGAGGATCGGGGTGCCGCCGGTCACGGCGACACGAGCACCCGAGACGTAGCTGCCGTCGTCGCTGGCGAGCAGGACGTAGACCGGCGCGAGCTCGGCGGGCTGGCCGGGTCGACCGAGGGGCGACTGCTTGCCGAACTCCTCGACCTGTTCCGCCGGCATCGTCGACGGGATGAGCGGCGTCCAGATCGGCCCCGGTGCCACGCTGTTGACGCGGATGCCGCGCTCGCCGAGCATCTGTGCGAGCGCTGCCGACAGGTTCGCGACGCCGGCCTTCGTGACGTCGTACGGCGCCAGGGTCGGCTTCGGGTTGTCGGAGTTCACCGAACTGGAGCCGATGATCGACGAGCCCGGGCCGAGGTGCGGCAGCGCTGCCTTGACGAGGTGGAAGTACGCGCTGAGGTTCGTCGCGAGGGTGTGGTCCCACTCCTCGTCGCTGATCTCCTCGAGCGTCTCGTGCGTCATCTGGAACGCCGCGTTGTTGACCAGGACGTCGATGCCGCCGAGTTCGGAGACCGCCCGGTCGATCACGGACCGGCAGTACGCGGGGTCGCTGAGGTCCCCGGGGAACAGGACCGCCTTCCGACCGGCTTCCTCGACCCACCGCTTCGTGTCCTGCGCGTCCGCTTCCTCGTCGGGCAGGTAGCTGATGAGGACGTCGGCACCCTCGCGGGCGAAGGCGATCGCGACGGCCTTGCCGATCCCGCTGTCGCCGCCGGTGATGACGGCCCGCTTGCCGGTCAGCTTGCCGGAACCCCGGTACGACTCCTCACCGTGGTCGGCCTTCGGCGTCAGTTCCTGGTCGCTCCCCGGTGGCTGCTGCTGGTCCGTCATGTCGCTCCCTTCGTGGCGGTTCTCGACGTGCAGGGGCGATGGTCGGCGCGCGGCTCTGAGTGCCCGTCCGGACTGGACGAATGACGCGGTCACCGTGGCCGGATCACGCGGTGCGGACCAGGTGCCGGACAGTCGGCACGCACCGCAATGGTCTGCGGGAAACCGCAGGCTGCGGACACCTCCCGTTCAGGGGCTTCATAAGGTGAGTCCTCCTCTCGTACAGTGCTCCCGGCGCCCCGAGGCGTCACAGACGACAGCAGCGAGAACGGACGATCCATGGCCCGACCCGAACGAGCCCGCGCCCAGCGCAGGCGGTTCCTCCTCCCCCTGGCAGCCCTCGCGGTCGCCGCCGCCTCGGTCCTCGCGACCAGCGCACCGGCCAACGCCGCCGCGACCTTCACGACCCAGGCCCCCCGCGCCACGGGTGCGATCAAGGTCGGCAGCAAGGTCACGGCGGTCTTCCCCACCTGGAAGCCCACTCCCACGGCCAAGGGCTACCGGTGGCTCCGGGACGGCAAGAGCATCAGCGGTGCGACGAAGTCGGTCTACACCCCGGCCGCCGCGGACCGTGGCCACCGGCTCTCCCTGATGATCATCGGGGCGAAGAACGGGTACACCCAGGCCACCCGGACGAAGGACCTCGGAGTCGTCGCACCCGCCGACGCCCCCAAGGCCACCGTCGCGCCGGCGCTGCACGGCTCCGCCCGGGTCGGGGGCACGCTGTCGACCACGAACGGCACCTGGAACGTGACCGGGCTCTCGGTCCGGTACCAGTGGCTCCGGAACGGCTCGATCGTGTCCGGCAAGACCAAGAACACGTACGTCCTGACCAGCTCGGATCGCGGCACGACGATCGCGGCGCGGGTCATCGTGTCGAAGGCGGGCTACGCGGACGGCAGCGCACGGACCGCGGTCACCGGCAAGATCGCCGGCGTGGCCGCCGCGTTCTCCGGCAACGGGACGTTCGCCGTCGGATCGAAGATCAAGCCCGGTACCTACTACTCCGGCTCGACGAACGGGTGCTACTGGGCGCGCCTCAGCGGCGCGAGCGGCAGCTTCGACGAGATCCGCGCGAACGATCTCGGCAGCGGACAGCGCATCATCTCGATCTCCCCGGGCGACAAGTACGTGGAGTTCAGCGACTGCGGCTCCTGGTACCCGATCTCCGGGGCTGGACCGCGACTGTCGAAGATCCCGGCCAGCGGCGTCTACAAGGTCGGCCAGCAGATCGCCCCGGGCACCTGGCGGACCTCGTTCACCGACGGTTGCTACTGGGAGACCCGCGCCTCCGGCTACGGCGGTTTCGAGGACGTCATCGCCAACGACTACATCGACGGGCGTGGCTCGACCACGGTGACGATCTCGAGCTCCGTCTACGCGTTCGAGACCAGCTACTGCGGTACCTGGACCAAGGTCGGCTGACACCGCCCCCGCACCGCACTGCACCGCCCCGGCCGCATCACGCGTCCGGGGCGGTCGTGCGTCCGCGGCGGGTCCTGCCACCGCCCCGGACGCACGAACCACGACCGGCATAGCGTGGACGCGTGGACCTCGAACTCAAGAACCGTGTCGCGCTCGTCGTCGGAGGGAAGGGGTACATCGGCGCAGCCGTCGCCGATCGACTCCGCGCCGAGGGGGCGACCGTCGTCGTCGCCTCCCGCAGCGCGGACGCCGCCGACGGCGTCACCATGGACACCGCGGACCAGGCATCGGTCGAAGCCGGTGTCGCCCGGGTGCTCGAGCAGCACGGTCGCATCGACGTGCTCGTCGTGACCGCCGCGCCGAGCGCCGGCACGCTCGACCCCGCGCGGAAGTCCGACCCGGAGCAGGTGCTGTCGGCGATCGACGGCAAGGCGCTCGGGTTCCTCCGCGTCGCGAACGCCGTCCTACCGGCACAGCGCGAGGCCAGCCACGGCCGCGTCGTCGTCGTGAGCGGGCAGAACGCCTACCTCTCCGGCAACATCACCGCCTCGCTGCGGAACACCGCGGTGAGCGTCATCGCGAAGAACCTCGCCGACGAGCTCGCTGGCTCCGGCGTCACGGTGAACGTCGTCAACCCGGGGACGGTCACGGACACCCCCGCCGCCGAGGTGCAGCGCGGTTCGGGCGGCGAGTCCAGCCCGCAGCAGATCGCGGACCTGGTCGCGTTCCTCGCCTCGCCGCTGTCCGCGGTGTCGGGCGAGTCGATCTCGATCGCGCACCGGGTGCTCGGCCAACTGACGATCTGACGGACTGGAGGCGCGTGGCGGGCCCGCCCCGCGCCTCCAGGCCGCCACCGGGTCACGACGGTCTTTCACCCGGTGGGATGAAGCCCTTCGCCCGCTGGTCCGATGTGGCGGCGCCCGCGGTTGTCGATGCTGGTGTCATGGAGACCTCGACCAAGCACACGATCGCCACCCTGCTGCTCTGCGCGGCGATCGTCGTCGTCACCGCCGTCGCCCTCGTCGCGATGTCGCCGATGCCGTGACCGCCGTTCCGCGCCCTCGTGCGATGATCGAGCCGTGACGGACCGGCGCACGTTCATCCGGCCGCTCGCCACCCGATCGATCGTCGTCGACGTGGCCTGGGCGGCGCTCGCTGCGCTCGTCTTCCTGCTGCCGATCGACCTCGAGCTGCAGCACGCGAGCCTCCTCGCGGTCCTCGCGGCGGCCGTCGCGATCGCGCTACGGCGGGTCTCGCCGACCGCGGCGATGGCGATGATCGTCGTGCTCGGGGTCGTGCAGGTCGGTGGCGGGGAACGCCCGTCGCTCGTGGACCTGGCGATGTTCGTGGTGATCGGCACGACGGCCGTCGTCGGGAGCCGCGGCGAGGTCGTGGCGTCCGGCGTCCTGGCGTTCGTCGCCGGCGTGAGCGCGACGGTGTACCTCGCGTCGACCGGCTTCCGCTTCCTGCTCCTCATCAACGGGCCGCGCGACCAGGCGTTCCTCGCGATGGCCGCACCCGTCACGGCGCTCCTCGGCGTCTGGGCCGGCGGGATCGCCCTGCGGGCCTTCCGGTCCCGCGACCGTGAGTCCGAACGGCGTGCCGATGCCGAAGCCGCAGCGTTCCGCGCCGAGGCCGTCGCGACCGAGGCCGCCGCCACCGCCACCCGCGCGATCGACGAGGCCGAGTCGGAGCGCATCCGGGCGGACATCGCGCGGGACGTCCACGACGTCGTCGGGCACTCCCTCGCCGTGATCATCGCGCAGGCCGACTCGGTGCCGTTCCTCGACGACGAGGCCCGCATCCGCGAGGTCAGCGCGACGATCGCCAGCACCGCCCGGAGCTCCCTCGTCGAGGTCCGACAGGTCCTCGGGCACATCGACGGCTCCGGCACGGACACCGACCCGGGGTCGCTCGACGAGATCGTGCAGGGCATCCGCGAGGCCGGGGTCGACGTCGACCACAGCCGTCGCGGTGCCCTCGTGACGCTCGGCCCGGACAGCGGGACCGCCGCACGCCGTGTGCTGCAGGAGATGCTCACGAACGCGCTCCGGCACGGCGCCCCGGGACACCCGGTGGTCGTCCGCGAGACCTGGCGGAGCGCCGACCTCGTGCTCGAGGTCGAGAACCAGGTCGTCGATTCGGCCGCCGCGGTGCCGAGCACGCGCGGCTCCGGCCGGGGACTCACCGGGATGCAGTCCCGGCTCACCACGCTCGGCGGGTCGTTCGACGCCGCCGTCCTGGACGCCGTGTTCGCCGCACGCGCCCGCATCCCGTTCGACGTCCATGGGGGGACCATCCGATGACCGATCCGATCCGCATCCTGCTGACCGACGACCAGGCGCTCTTCCGCGCCGGCTTGCGCGTCGTGCTCGACGCGCAGGACGACATGGTCGTCGTGGGCGAGGCGTCCGACGGGGCCGAGGCGCTCGGGCTCATCCCCGAGCTCCGGCCGGACGTGATGCTGCTCGACATGCGCATGGCCGGCATGGACGGTGTCGAGACCGTCCGCCAGCTCTTCTCCGGCGCCGTGGACGGTCCGCTCCCCCGCGTGGTCGTCCTCACCACCTTCGGGCTCGACCCGGCCGCGGCCACGGCGATCCGCCTCGGCGCGAGCGGGTTCCTGCTGAAGGACACGACGCCGCCGTTCCTGTTCGCGGCCGTCCGGGCCGTGCACGAGGGCAGCTCGGTGATCGCGCCGAACGACCTGTCACAGCTGTTCGGCGCGGACGTCGAGCGGGCTCCCTCGCCGCAGCCGTCGGAGTTCCAGGCGCTGACCGACCGGGAGCGCATCGTGTTCGGCTGGGCGTCGCGCGGGCTGTCGAACGCCGAGATCGCGGCGAAGGAGTTCGTCACCGAGTCCACGGTGAAGACGCAGATCTCGAGCATCCTCGGCAAGCTCGCCCTGCGGGACCGGGTGCAGCTCGTCGTGTACGCGCACGACCACGGGCTGGCCGGGGCGCGCGGCGAGGCCTGACCCGCCGGACCTCAGCCCGCGGCTGCCGACGAACCTGCGGCCACCCGGTCGAGCCACTCGGCGAGCATCGCCCGCTCGGCGACGGTCAACGCATCGAGGTCCGACACCGCAGCACGGAGGGTGATGGCCGCACTCGTGATCGCGTCCCCCGCTCCGGCCGGGGCGGACCCGGGTACCAGGATCCGTCCGAGCACCGCCTGGAACGCCTCGTCCGCCAGTCCGGGATCGCGGTCCTCCGGCGCAGTCGCCAGGATCGCCAGCACCGCGCCGGTCCCGGCGGCGTGCACGAGGTCGACCGCGCGGCGCTCCGGCACCGCGAGCCGACCGGCCTCGGCGACCCGCCGCACCCGTTCGGCCAGCAGTGCCGTGCCGGCTCGCGCGGCGGCCGAGCGACGTCCGCGTTCGGGATCGGCGAGCAGGACGAACAGGTCCGGGTTCGCCAGACCGAATGCGATCGTCGTCTCCCACCCGGTGCGGAAGTCCTCGACGGGGTCGGTGTGCTCGATGCGTGCCGCCCGGACGGCCTCGGCTTTCTGGGCGGAGAAGGTCGTCATCGCGTGCTCGGCGACGGCCTCGAGCAGCCCGTCCTTGTCGCCGAAGAGCCGGTAGATGGTGGGCGCCTGGACCCCGGCACCGTCAGCGACCGCACGTGTGGTGACGGCAGCGGCGCCCTGCTCGCGGAGCATCGTGCCCGCGACCTCGACGATCCGCGCTCGGGTCTCGTCGCGCTGCGTGCCCTGCTCGATCACGGAACAACGATAACAACTCCGCGCTATCGCTGTGTTACCGTCGTAAACACAACAACGTTACCAACGATACGGAGTCAGCATGATCGTCATCACCGGAGCCACGGGAGCACTCGGCGGCCTCACCACCGACCACCTCCTCGAGCACCTCGCCCCGCACGAGCTCGCCGTCGTCGCCCGCGACCCCGCGAAGGCCGAGCGGTTCGCCGCCCGCGGGGTGGAGGTCCGCCACGGCGACTACGCCGAACCGGCCACGCTCCCTGCGGCGTTCGCCGGCGCCGACCAGCTCCTCCTCGTGTCGTCGAGCGACCCGAGCGCCGACGCGGTCGCCCTGCACCGCGCGGCCGTCGACGCCGCCGTGAGCGCCGGCGTCGGACGCGTCCTGTACACGAGCCACCAGGGCGCGGCCCACGGCTCCCCGTTCGGTCCGGGCGCCGACCACGCCGCGACCGAGGACCTGCTCCACGACTCCGGGCTGCCGTGGACGAGCCTGCGGAACGGCTTCTACGCGCACAGCAGCGCGTGGCTGATGGGTCCGTGGCAGCAGACCGGTCTCGTGTCCGTGCCCTCCGACGGACCCGTGTCGTGGACCGCTCGAGAGGACGTCGCCGAGGCAGCGGCGCGGATCCTGCTCGCCGACCGCACGTTCGACGGACCGATCACGCTCACCGCGTCCGCAGCACCCACCTTCGCCGACCTGGCCGGGTACGCCTCCGCGGCCAGCGGTCGACCGGTCGGGTTCGAGGTCCTCGGCGAGGACGAATGGCTGGACCGCGCCGTCGCCCACGGTCAGGACCCGCACATGGCCGGGTTCCTGCTCGGGATGTACCGGGCAGCGGCGCAGGGCCTGTTCGCGGGGACCGACCCGCTGCTCGGGGAGATCCTCGGTCGCGAACCGCGCCCGGTGCAGGACCAGATCAGCTGAGGTCCACGACCTCGTCGAGGATCGTCTCGACGGCAGCCGGGTCGTGCGCGAACCGGCCGAGGAACAGCCCGCCGATCCGCCCCTGGCCACGCGTCAGCAGTCCCGGACCGGCACTGCCCCCGTAGACGACACGCGAACCGGCCAGCTCGGGTCGCGTCGCGAGGTGCGCCGACAGCCCGGCCAGCACCTCGACGACGTGGTCGTCGGGGGCCGGGGCCGGGGCGCCGATCGCCCACACCGGCTCGTACGCGACGGTGAGCGGTCCGGCCTGCCCGGCGGCGACCGCCACCGAGACGGCACGGTCGAGCTGCGCCGTCACGTCCGCGATCGCCTCCGACCTGGAGGCGCGGGTCGCCTCGCCGACGCAGACCAGCGGACGCAGGTGGTTGCGGTACGCCGCGTGCACCTTGCGCGCGACGTCCTCGTCCGTCTCGTGGAACAGGGAACGCCGCTCGGCGTGGCCGATCTCGACCAGGTCGACCCCGATCTCGCGGAGCTCGGCGCCGGACACCTCGCCCGTGTACGCCCCCTCGTCGGCCCACGCCAGGTCCTGCGCGCCGAGCAGCACCGGGGCGTCGCCGAGGACCTGCCGGACGGGCACGAGCGCGGGGAACGTCGGGATGACGAAGAGCTCGGCCGCACCGGAGCGCACCGCGGGGTGTCGCCGGGCGATGTCCCCGACGGCCGCCGCCCACGACAGGGTGCGGGCGTGCGAGAAGTACATCTTGAGCGACACCCCGACGGTGATCACCGCGCGACCGCCTCCACGATGAGCGCGAACGACACCGCACCCGGGTCGGCCGTGCCGACGGCCTGCTCGGCGTGCGTGCGGGCGCGGCCCTTCTTCGGCATGAGTGCGGCCGTGCCGTCGGCGGCCTCGCGGGCGGCGGTGACCGCCGCTGCCCAGGCCTCGGGGAGCGCGGAGCCGGCGTCGACCCGCTCGCGCAGCACGTCGTCGAACGGGACGAGCGCGTCGACCATCGTCTTGTCGCCGGGGACGGCACCGAAGGCGAGGACCGCGTCGGTGGCGGCGTGCACCGCGTCCGCGACCTGCGCCGACGACGGACGCGACTCGTCGCCGAGGACGCGACCCAGTGCCTCCAGGGCGGCTCCCCAGATCGCGCCGGACGTGCCACCGGCCTTGTCCGACCAAGCGTCACCGGCGATCCGGAGGACGGATCCTGCTCCGGCTCCGTGCTCGAGGGCGTCGGCAGCGGCGGTGTCGGCCGCGTGCGCGCCGCGCTGCATGCCGATCCCGTGGTCGCCGTCACCGGCGATCGCGTCGATCCGGCCGAGTTCGTCGGCGTGCTCGTCGATGACGGCGCGGACGGCTGCCAGGCCGGACGCCACGCGTCCGGCGACCGCTCGCGACTCGTCGCTGGCCGGGCCGATCGCCTCGGCAGCTTCGTCGGCCGAGGCGACGGACGGGTCGACCCGCTCCTGCTCGATCGCACCGCCCTTCCGGAACGCCGGGGTGTCCGCGGGCGCTGCCCACAGCTCCTCGAGTTCGTCGTCGAGCCAGAAGAGCGTCAGCGAGACGCCGGCCATGTCGAAGCTCGTGACGAGTTCCCCGACCTCGGGCTCGACGATGACCACGCCCGCGTCGGCGAGCAGTCGCTGCACCGACCGGTAGACGACGAAGAGCTCCTCGTACTTGACGCTGCCGAGGCCGTTGAGGATGGGGACCACCTTCTGGTCGGCGAGCGAGACGCCGTCGGGGAGCTCGTCGAGGAGCTTCCCGACGAGCAGCTCGGCCAGTCCCTCGGCCGTCGGCACGTCGGTCTCGTCGATCCCGCGTTCGCCGTGGATGCCCATGCCGATGGCCATGCGGCCCTCCGGCACCTCGAACAGCGGTTCGTCGGCCCCCGGCAGCGAGCAGCCCGAGAACGCGACGCCGAACGACCGGGTGCGGTCGTTCGCGCGCTCGGCGATCGCGGTGACCGCCTCGAGGTCGTCGCCACGCTCGGCGGCGGCCCCGGCGACCTTGAAGACGCAGAGGTCACCCGCGATCCCGCGCCGTTCGTCCGCACGGTCGGCCGGCGCGGAGACGACGTCGTCCGTCACGCGCACGGTCCGGACGGGGATGCCGTCCGCCTCGAGCGTCCGGGCTGCCGCGTCGAAGTTGAGCACGTCGCCCGCGTAGTTGCCGTAGCTGAGCAGCACGCCCCCGCCGTGCTCGGCCGCCCGCGCCACCCCGGCCACCTGCTGGGCACTCGGGCTGGCGAACAGGTTGCCCATCGCGGCGCCGGCGGCGAGGCCCGGCCCGACGAGCCCGCCGAACGCGGGGTAGTGGCCGGAGCCACCGCCGATGACCACGGCGACGGTCCCCTCGGGGCTGGTCGTGGCCCGCGCGACGCCACCGTGCACCTTCCGCACCCACCGCTCGTTGGCGGCGACGAAGCCGTCGGTGGCCTCGTCCGCGAAGTCCGCGGGTTCGTTGAACAGTCGGGTCATCGGCTCGTCTCCTTCCGGTCGGCAGTGGCGACGTGCGAGGTGTCGAGCAGCTCGTCCGCCTTCGCCCCGCGGAAGAACTTCGTGCAGAAGATCATCACCGCGGCCACGAACGCCAGCACCCCGAGCGACACGATGCCGAACGCTCCGCTCTCCGTGGGGACGACCTCGTTGATGGCGGTGCGCATGATCGGTGCGACGAACCCGCCGAGGTTGCCCAGCGAGTTGATCAGGCCGATGCCCGCGGCCGCCGCGGCACCCGTGAGGAATGCCGTCGGGTACGCCCAGGTGATCGGGCCGACGGCCAGGAAGCTCGCGACGGCCAGGGTGATGAACACGATGCCGAGGATCGGCTGCCCGTTCGCGCCGGCCCACGCCGACCCGAGGATCGACAGGCCGGTGGTGATGTAGAACATGGAGCCCCAGCGACGACGGCGACCGACGGTGTCCGCCCGCGAGCCGACCAGGTAGCACGCCACCAGACCGACGAGCCACGGGATGGCCGCGACGAGGCCGACCTGCCAGCCGACGTCCTGCCCGAGCAGCGCGGAGACCTGCTGCGGCAGGTAGAACGTCGTGCCGTACACGGCGACCTGCAGGCAGAAGTAGATGATCGTGAAGTACCAGACGCGGCCGCTGGCCATCGCCTTCCAGATGCCCGTCGGGCCGTCCTCGCTGCGCGCCGTGTCCTCACGCTCCATGGCCGCGGTGAGGGACTGCTTCTCCCCCGGCTCCAGCCACTTCGCCTGCTGTGGACTGTTCGTCAGGAACACGAGCGCGGCGATGCCCGCCAGCACGGCGAGGATGCCCTCCCCCGCGAACATGACCTGCCAGCCGTGGAACGGGGTGGCCTGGTCGCCGAAGCTGATGAGGCCGCCGGACAGCGGTGCGCCGATCATCTGCGAGAACGGCTGCGCCAGGTAGAAGATCGCGAACATCCGCACGCGGACCTTGTTCGGGAACCACTCGGACAGGTACATGATCACGCCCGGGAACAGCCCCGCCTCGGTCACACCGAGGATGAACCGCAGGATAATGAACATCGTGTCGTTCGTCGTGAAGGCGAACAGGGCGGCGACGATGCCCCACGTGACGGCGATGCGGGCGAGCCAGAAGCGCGCCCCGAACCGCTTGAGCAGCAGGTTCGACGGGATCTCGAAGATCGCGTAGCCGATGAAGAAGATGCCGGCGCCGAGCGCGAAGGCCGCGTCGGAGATGCCGCGGTCGACGCTGAGCGCCTCCTCCGCGAAGCCGACGTTGGTGCGGTCGAGGAAGGCGACGAAGTACAGGATGACGAGCATCGGCATCAGGTGCTTGGTCGCCTTGCCGATGGCGGACTTCAGGCCGGGGTCGTTCGTCGACCCGAGCGCTGGTGCAGGGGGAAGTGACACGGGGTTCGCTCCTTTGCGAGCACGGTGCGGTTGCAGGGGCGTCCGTCGGCTGGTCGGCCGGCCGGACGGGAGGCACGGATCGCGTCGCGCGTTCGGCGCACGGTCCGCAGGCGGCCGGGCCTAGTGCATGTACAGGCCGCCGTCGACGTTGAGGGTCTGACCGGTGACGAACCCGGCGTCCTCGCTGATCAGGTAGGCGATCGCGGCGGCGATGTCGCGCGGGGTGCCGATGCGGGGCAGGACCCCGTCGGCGGCCATCTCGGCCTTCCGCTCCTCGGAGAGGGTTCCGCCCATGATGTCGGTGTCGATCGGTCCCGGAGCGATCGCGTTCACGGTCACGCCCTTCGGTCCGAGCTCACGGGCGAGGCCGCGGGTGAGGCCGATCACGCCGGCCTTCGCCACCGTGTACGGCGTCTTGCTGAACGTGCCGCCGCCGCGCTGCGCGGAGACGGACGACAGGTTGACGATGCGCCCGTACCCGTTCCGCACCATCGACTCCGCCGCGCGCAGGCTCGCGAAGTGCACGCCGTCGAGGTTGATCGACAGCACGCGGTGCCACTCCCCCTCGGGCAGGTCGAGGTAGGCGTGCGCCGAGGACACCCCGGCCAGGTTCACGAGCGCGGTCACCGGTGGCAGCTGCGACTCGATCGTGTCGAACGCCGCACGGACGGCGGACTCGTCGGCGACGTTCGCGCCCGCGCCGACGGCCTGCACGCCGTACTGGTCGCGGAGCTCGGCGGCGACGGCCTCGCTCGCCGCTTGGTCGAGGTCGATGACGCCCACGTTCCACCCGGCCTCGGCGAGGTGGTGGGCGGTCGCGCGGCCGATCCCCCGCGGTGAGGCGGCGCCGGTGAGGACGACGGTGCGGTCCTGGTTGCTCATGCTCGTCCCCCTCAGTGGATCGGCGCCGGGCCGAGGTCGTCGAGGAGCTTCTGCATCGCGACGTAGGCCTTGTTGCGGTAGGCGACGAGTTCCGGCGTGCGGTCGGCCGGCACCTCGAGGTAGCCCGCGCCGGACTTCGTGCCGAGCTCGCCGGCGTCGACGTGCTGCTGCAGCGAGGCCGGGGTCGCGAAGCGCTCGGGCCACCGGGTCTGCAGCGACTCGAAGCAGAACGCGTAGACGTCGAGGCCGGCCATGTCGGCGATCGCGAACGGGCCGAAGAACGGCAGGCGGAAGCCGAAGGTCGTGCGGACGATCGTGTCGATGTCGTCGGGGCTGGCGATGCCCTCGTCGACGATCTTGGTCGCCTCCTCGAACAGCGCGTACTGCAGGCGGTTCAGGACGAAGCCGGTCGAGTCCTTCACGCGGGCGGACTGCTTGCCGGTCGCCGCGACGACGGCTTCGCCGACCTGGATCGCGTGCTCGCCGGTGGTGGGGTGCGGGATGAGCTCGACGCCGGGGATGAACGGCGCGGGGTTCGAGAAGTGCACCCCGAGGAAGCGTTCCGGGCCGGTGACGGCCTCGGCGAGGGACTCGATGAGGATCGTCGACGTGTTCGAGCCGATCACCGCGTCCGGACGGGCTGCCTCGCTGATCCGCCGGAGGGTGGCGTGCTTGATCTCGAGCTTCTCCGGCACTGCCTCCTCGATGAAGTCGGCCTGCGCGACCGCTTCCTCGATGGACTCGGCGGCGCTGAGGTGCGCACGCACGCGCTCGACGGCGTCCTCGGGGAAGAGCCCGTCGGCGACGAACTGCTCGGTCTCCCCGATCAGCCGCGCGAGGTTCTGCTGCGCGATCTCCGCCGAGACGTCGGCGATGCGGACGGTGTGGCCGGCGAGGGCGAGGACCTGGGCGATCCCGCCGCCCATGTAGCCGGACCCGACGACGGCGATGTCGAGGGTGCTCATCGAGTTGCTCCTTCGTGCTTCGTGCCCACGCTCGTGGTGGCGAGGACCGATCGGATGTAGTGCTGGTTGGTGGCGCAGACGCCGAGGCTGTCCCCGCCGTACTGCTCCGTCATGAGGATCCCGCGGAACCCGTCGGCGACGGCGTCGCGGAGGACCTGGCGGTAGTTGATGAGGCCCGTCTCCATGGTGCTCGGCACGCTCGTCGCCCAGCTCCCGTCGGCGGCCTCGTCGCGCGTGTAGTTCTTCACGTGCAGGTAGTTCGTGACCGGGAGCGTCTTGGCGAACAGCTCCTTCCAGTCCTCCACCGGGCGGTGCAGGCGGATGAGGTTCGCGACGTCGGCGTTGAGGCCGACGTTGTCGAGCCCGATCTCCTCGATCAGCCGGACCGCGCTGTCCGCGGTGCCGAGGTAGGTGTCCTCGTAGAGCTCGAGCGCCATCGGCAGACCGACCGACGCCGCGTGCTCGCCGAGCTCGCGGAGCCGGGAGACCGCCGCCTTCCGGACCTCGGGGTCGTCCGGGTCCTTCGGGCCCTGCGCGGTCCAGAACCACAGCGCCCGCTGCTGGTCCTCGTTGAACGGCTGGTGCAGTCCCGTCGAGAAGACCTGCATGCCCCACTCGGCGGCCGCGTCGATGGTGCGGTGGGCGTACGCGAGGTTGTCCTCCTCGTGCCCGGGCTGCACCACGCTCTTGCGCTGCAGGTGCACCGACGGGATCCCGACGCCGTGGGCCTTCGCGATGGCGAAGAGCTCGTCGCGGCGGGAGCGCTCGAGGTCGGCGGGCCGGATGTGGCTGTCGGCGAGCTCGGCGAGTGAGAAGCCGACGGCCTCGATCTGGGCGAAGACGTCGTCCCAGACCTCGGGGTCGGCGTCGTGGAAGGCGACGCCGTCGCGGGTGACCGGGGGGAACCCGTGCAGGCAGGTGGCGATCGGCCAGGTGGCCGACGTCCAGCTGGTGGGGTTCCAGTCCTGGTCGACCCAGTCCTGTGGTGTGCTCACGGAATGCTCCCTTGCATGTGTCGGTTCGGCGATGAACCTCTTTCCTATAGGAAAGATACTCGTATGACGATCCGGCGCAAGCCAGGTCGCGTGATCTGGTGTCTACCCGGTGTGCGTCGCGTCCGCACGCGAGCGCAACCGAACCGCGTCGATGTGGTGCCGCATCGCCGCGACCGCTTCCGCCGGCCCCGTGCCGAGCGCGTCGAGCACGGCGCGGTGCTCGTGCACGGCCCGGTCGGTGTCGTCCCCGCCACCCTCGATGATCTGGCGCATCCGGTGGACCCGAGTGGTGATGATCTCGGACATCTCCTCGAGGAAGGGGTTCCGCGTCGCGTCGAAGATGAGCTGGTGGAACTGCCAGTCGCTGCGGAAGAACCGGGCCATCAGCTCCTCGGACGCCGACCCGACCCCGACGGCCGCGATCTCCTCGGCCACCGCGGACTGCTCGGCCAGCGCGGCGGTGAGTCGTTCGCGCAACAGGTCGACGTCACCGCGGGCAGCGAGTTCGACGGCGCCGCTCTCGACGATGAGCCGGGCGTCGAACAACGCCTCGAGCTGGTCGCCGGCGAGCGGCGGGGACACCCGGTACCCCTTGTTCGCCTCGCGGGTGACGAGCCCGGTGCGTTCGAGCTGCACGAGGGCTTCGCGCACCGGGGTCGGTGAGACGCCGAGGGTCCGGGCGAGGCCGTCGATCGACAGGCGCATGCCCGGCTCGACGTCGTGGCCCATCAGGACCTCGAGCACCCGATCGTAGACACGGTCCCGCAGCCCGAGCTGCGTGATGCGCTCCGTTCCGAAGCCCGGCATGGTCGTCGACATGTGTCGATCCTAGAGAATCGACGATCCGACATCGTTGCGGGTGGGCCGGCTCGTGCGAGGCCGACTCGGTGCGACACCGTCGACGTCGTACGACGTCAAGGGTGTCGTTCCGGGTCGGGCAGACCGCGCCGGCCCGGGCGGGCTCAGTAGACGGCGTCGATCCCGAGCACGTCGCCGAGCCCCAGGGTCCGCTGCCCGGTCTCGCACGTGGTCGACGCCGGCTTCATGACGAGGCCGCTGTTCTGCGCCGTGTGCCCGAGGCCGAACGCGTGCCCCCACTCGTGCGTCGCGACCCCGCGCAGGTCGAACCGGGCGCCCGAGCACGTCGTCGCGACGGACCACTGCTGCCCCGTCGTGTAGCGCTGGTCGACCTCGACGGCGACGCCCGACCGCGACCACACGCACGTGACGGCGAGGGTGCCGGACGGCAGGGAGCCCCACCCGACGACGCTCGCACCGCTCGACGCGCCGCAGCCGCCGGTCGCCGTGACCCCGCTGGTCCTGGTGGTGTTGCCCGCCAGGCGCTCCGCGGCCGATGTGGTGACCTTCTTGCCGCAGGAGGCGATCCCGCCCGTCCACGCGTCGGCCCCCGCACGGATCGCCGCCGCCCCGGAGACCTTCTGCCCCGCGGGGTTGTAGCTCCAGTTCACCGGCGCGGACCACTTGAACCCGAGCTTCGAGTAGGTCTTGTTCGTGCAGCTCGAGGGCTTCGCGGCCGTGGTGGTCGTGGCGGCCTGCGGGGTCGCGGTCAGGCGTGCGCGCAGGGCGGCCCGCTCCTGCCGGACGGCTGCGGCCGAGCCCTTCCACACCTCGTCGACGTGCACGGCGACCCCGGCGCGCCCGGTGTTCGTGATCGAGACGTCCCCGTCGTCCGACGCCCCGGTCGCCGCCACCGGCAGCGCGGCCACGGTCGTGCCGGGCGCGGGGAGGGCGAAGTGCCGACCGTCGGGCAGGACGACCGTGCCCGAGGACACGGCGCACCCGGTCGCGAGGTCCGCGAGGGTGATGCGCTCCCCGCGGCAGGTCGGTGCCGCGGACGCCGGCGCCGCTCCGGTCGACGTGACGACCGCGCCCAGCGCGATACCGAGTGCGACCGCCCCTGCGGTCACGGACGACGTCCGCACGATGATGCCTCCTGATCCGGGCGCCGAGCCCCCTCGGCACAACGGAAGACAGTGTGCGGAGCGTCCGGCGCGGGGGTCAACCCCCCGAAGTGGCCTGAGCACGCACCGGCCTGAGCACGAACCGGCCTGAGCACGAACCCGGGGAGTGTGCCGTCCGGCAGGATCGACGCATGGGATCACGCTCCGTCGTCGTCATCGGGTCGGGCATCGCCGGCGCCGCCACGTTCTTCGCGCTGACACGACGCGGGGCCCAGGTCACACTCGTCGACGACGGTGCCACGGGCCAGGCGACCGCGGCGAGCGCCGGCATCCTGCAGCCGTGGTCGTCGGCGGTCGAGGGCCCGTTCGCCGACCTGTACGTGCGCGGTGCGGCGTTCTGGCCGGAGGTCCTCGCGCGCCTGGCGGAGGTCGGCGTCACGCACACCGACCACCGCCGGAGCGGAGCACTGGTGGTGAACGCGGACCCGGCCGAGGTCGACGCTGCCGAGGCACGGGTCGAGCGGCGCCGGGCAGCCGAGCCGGAGGCGGTGGGACGGGTCGAGCGCATCGGCGGCGATCGCGCCCGCGCGCTGTTCCCGCCGCTCGCTGCGGGGCTCGACGCGCTCTGGATCGAGGGCGGCGGCCGCGTGGACGGCCGCACGGTGCGGGACGCGCTGCTCGACGCCGGGGAACGGCTCGGCGGTGCGCGTCGACGTGGGCGGGCGGTCCTCGACGGAGCCGGTCGGGTCCGGGTCGGCGGCGAACTGCTCGAGGCGGACGCCGTCGTCGTGGCGGCCGGCGCCTGGACGAACGACCTGCTCGACGCCCTCGGTCTGCGGGTGCCGGTCGCGCCGCAGCGGGGGCAGATCACGCACCTCGCGCTGCCCGGGGTCGACACCACGCACTGGCCGTCCGTGCACCCGTTGTCCCACCACTACCTCGTGGCGTTCGACGGCTCCCGGATCGCGGTCGGGGCGACGCGCGAGACCGGCAGCGGCTTCGACGCCCGGGTCACGGCGGCCGGGCAGCTGCAGGTGCTGCGCGACGCGCTCTCGATCGCCCCGGGCCTCGCCGACGCGACCGTCCTGGAGACCCGGGTGGGACTCCGTCCGCTCGCCGACGACGCGATGCCGATCGTCGGAGCGGTCCCCGGCCATGAGGGGCTCTTCGTCGCCAACGGGTACGGCGCGGCCGGCCTCACGATGGGGCCGCTCCTCGGGGACGCCCTCGCCCGGCTGGTCCTCGGCGAGCCCGCACCCGAACTCGACGCCCTGCAGCCGGAGCGCGGACGCGGCTAGGGCACCTGCACGAAGCGCGGCGCTCCCCGGTCCCGCAGCCGGAACCCGAGGTGCTGGTACAGGCCGATCGCCCCGGTGTTCCCCGCGGCGGCGTGCATGAGCGGGACCTCCCCACGCTGCCGGATGCCGTACGCGACGTCGAGCACGAGTCGACGCCCGAGCCCCTGCCCGCGGAACGCCTCGTCGGTGCACACCGCGCTGATCTCGGTCCACCCCGGCGGGTGCAGCCGCTCCCCCGCCATCGCGATGAGCCGCCCCTCGCGCCGGACGCCGACGTACCGCCCGAGTTCGATCGTGCGCGGCAGGAACGGCCCGGGCTTCGTGCGGGTGACGAGCTCGGTCATCTCGGGGACGTCGTCCGGCGTGAGCTCGACGGCCTCGGCGTCCGGGGTGCCCTCGATCGACTCGCCCGTGAGCTGCACGCCGCCGGAGCCCTCGACCGTGTGCCACCCCTCCGGGACGACGACGGAGGCCCCGACGCCGAACACGGCCCCGGACCCGATGAGGCCGCGGACGTCCTCCCAGTCCTCGGCCGTCGGGTGTTCCGGGATGCCGGTCCAGACCGACACGTCGGGCAGGTAGCGGGCGACCTCCCCGCGGCGTTCGGCGAACCGGGCGTGCTCCCCGTTGAGCGAGGCGAGCGCCGGGTTGTCGAGCAGCCGGGTCGGGGTGCCGTCGTCGGCGATCGTCAGGTCCAGTGTCCGGAGCGCCGCCCCGCGGGGGTCGCCGCCGCGGAACCCGAGGTCCTCGAGCCGTCGTCGGTCCCCGTCGGTCCACCCGGTCGTGTCGGCGAGCACACCGGCGGCGTACCGGTTGCGTGCACGGGCGACGACCTCGCCCACGTCGGCCACCGTCGCCAGGACGACCTCACCGGGTCGCGTCGGGGTGGTCGGACGGGCGCTGGTGGTCATGCGTCCATCTTCCGTCCGCCGGCACGGCTGCGACGAATCGTCGTACCCGGACAGGCCGACGTCAGGCGGTCACAGCGCCCGTGCCGGAGCGTCCTCGCAGGTTGGTGCCGGCCGCGACCGACCCCACGACGACCACGGCGAACAACAGGACGGACGCGACACCGACGAGTGCGGAGAGCGGCCCCCACGCGTACGGCGCCGCATCGATCGCGAGTGCCCCGAACGCCATCGCGAGCACGATCCGTTCGAGCGGACGCAGTGCAGCTCCGACCGGACGTGTGAGCTCGACCGCGAAGAGCATGCCGACGACGACGAACGCGATGCTGAACGGCAGGGCGTGGACGGCCACGAGCGCCGAAGCAGCCGCCGTCGCGACTCCGAGCCGTGCAGCAGTGCCGCCGACCGTGGTCGCCGTGGCGAGCGCCGGGACGTGCGGGACGACGAGGACACCGACCCACCCGACGAGCGCGACCGCCGCGACCGCGGCCGTCGTCCACGAGTCCGACTCCGTCGCGGTCAGGACCACGGCCACCGCGAACGCGACGGTCGCGGCGACCTGGACCGCCGTGCTGACGAACCGCGGTGCGGAAGGCGGGACGAGCGGGAGCCCGGCCCGACGACGGCTCCGGACGCCGCGGACCAGCAGGACCACGAGGACCGCGGTGCCGACGACCGCGATGATCACCCACGTGCTCTGCCCGAGGATCTGCTGGGCGAGCCCGAGGGACGACCGGAGCAGGAACCCGGTGCCGCCCCACACGATGGCCCACGTCAGGCTGCCGATGAGCGACGCGATGGTGAACCGGGGCTGCGGCATCCCGCTGACCCCGGCGGCGATCGGGGTCAGCGACCGGACGATCGGCACCAGTCGTGTGGAGACGACCGCATACGCGCCCCGCCGCTCGACGACGCCGATCGCGACGTCCCACTTCTCGACGCCGATCGCCCGGACCAGCCGGCCCTTCCGGAGTCGGGGTCCGACCTTCCGACCGAGCAGGTAGAGGACGTGGTCACCGGCGGAGGCGCCGATGGTGACACCCAGCAGGAGCAGGAGCAGCCCGGGGACGTTGTCGAACGACGCGCCGAGGAAGAGGACGGCGAGCTCGCCGGGGAAGAAGGGTCCGAGGCCCATGACCTCGAGACATGCGAAGACCGCGGCGATCCCGGCACGGAGTGCCTCCGGGATGTCCCCCGCGGTCTGCGTGATCCAGCCGAGAATGTCCATGACCCCAACCTATCGCATGTGACATACCGAAACGTCAGTCGGAGGGATGACCCTGCCCGAGCCGGTCCGCCACGAACTCCACCATCTGCCGCACGAGCCGAGCCCGCGACGACGCCCGCCGGTACTCGTGCCCCTCGCCCTCGAGCTCCAGGTACGACACGTCGTGCGACCGGGCCCGCAGCGCCGCCACGACCTGGTGCGCCTCACCGACGGGCACGTTCGTGTCGAGTTCGCCGTGCACGACGAGGAGCGGCGCGGTGACGTCCCCGATCGCTCGCATCGGCGACAGGGCCTCGAGCAGTTCGGCGTCGTCCACGGGGTGCCCGTACTTGGTCGCGGCGGCGGCGGCGATCCACGGCTCGGTGTCGCGGTAGAACGTCGCGAAGTCGCTCATCCCGCACACGGCCACGCCGGCCGCGAAGACGTCGGGCGTGAACGCCAGGGACGCGAGGGTCGCGTAGCCGCCGTAGGACCGGCCCTCGACGGCGACGCGGGAGCGGTCTGCGTACCCGTTCGACACCAGGAACCGCGCGCAGTCGACGACGTCCGCGAGCGCGTTCCACCGCAGCCCGAGGTCGTCGGCGTGCACGAAGTCGCGCCCGTAGCCGGAGGACCCGCGGATGTTCGGGGCGAACACGGTCACGCCCGCGGCGGCGAGCGCCTGGTGCTGCGGCGAGAAGGTCGGCCGCTCCTGGGACTCGGGTCCGCCGTGCAGGTGGACGAGCGCTGCGCGCGGGCCGGGAGGCACGGTGCCGGTCGCGTCGTCCGCCCCCGCCGGCGGGACCGTCGGCTCCGCGGCCCGGTACAGCCAGCCGGTGATCTCCAGTCCGTCGCGCGCCGCGAAGCGCTCGAGGGTCGGTTCGACGAGTGGCACGTCGGGCAGCTCCGGCACGCCGGTGACCCGGCTCCAGGTGAGCGCGTTCGTGTCGAGCCGCCAGAGCTCTCGGGGTCGTGCGGGGCCCTCGATGGCGAGGATGACGCTCCGCCCGTCACGGCTGAGGACCGGGTCGGTGACGACGTACCCGGGCAGGTCCGGCACGGGGGTGCGCGAGGCGTCGTGCGTGTTGACGAGTTCGAGCTCGCTGCGACCGTCGACGTTCCAGCCGAGCAGCAGCGTCCGGCCGGCGTCGTCGGCGTCGAGGGACTCGAGCTCGGCGTCGGCGCGCTCGGTGAGCGGACGCGTCCTCCCCCGCCAGCCGTGCGGGCCGACCGGCTGCGCGATGAGGCCGCGGCGGGGCATGCCCGACTCGGTCGCGACGTACGCGACGAGCGGACTGGTCTCGCTCGCGGGCGCCGGGCGGAGGAACGCGATCTCGGCCGACCCGTCGGGCTGGTCGGACAACAGCGCGCGGCTCTCGTCGGTCAGGCGGTCGACGACCACGACGAACTCCTGGCCGCGCTGCCCGTCCCGGAGCACCACGAGCCGCTCCTCGACGGAGAGGTCGAGGATGTGGATGAGCTCCCCCACGGCGAGGTCGTCGCGGTCGCCGGACACCGGGTCGACGAGGTACGAGCGCGCGGGCTGGTCGGCCTCGGTGGACGGCAGGGTGATGACGACGCGGTGCCCGCTGCGGCTCCAGGGACCGAGCTCGGCGTGCTGGGAGCGCGAACCGGCGACCTGCGCGGCGTCGGAGCCGTCGGGGCGGACCACCCAGACCTGCTGCTTCACACCCCCGTCGGTCGCGATCGCCACCGCCAGCCACTCGCCGTCGGACGACCACGTGACGCGGATCACCGGGTCGTCGGACAACCGGATCCTGGTCGGCTCCGGTAGTTCACCGTCGACCACGACGTCCTGCACGAACACCTCGGGGGTGCCGTGCCGGTCGCTGACGAACGCCACCCGCCGGGCGTTCCGGGTCATGGTGGGGCCCCACGATCCCCAGGCCGCCGCGAGGCGCTCGCCCAGGCCGGCCGCCTGCTCGACGCGGGCCGACGGCCGGGCGCGGGTCGTGCCTCCAGGCCCGCTCACCGCACCCCCTGGTGCTGCAGCCACATCTCGATGAGGCCGAGCTGCCAGAGCGCGTTGGCGCCGATCTCGGTCCGCGTGCTGTTCGGGTCCTGGAGCATCCGCTCGACCGTACCCGGGTCGAAGAGGCCGCGCTCCCGGGCCTCCGGTGCGTGCAGCGCCTGGCGGACGCGCTCGAGGTACGGGCCCTCGAGCTGCCGGATCGCCGGCACCGGGAAGTAGCCCTTCGTCCGGTCGATGACGGCGTCCGGGACGATGCCCCGGGCCGCGCGCTTCATGACCCCCTTGCCACCGTCCGCGAGCTTGAGCGACGGCGGGATCGCGCCGGCGAACTCGACGAACTCGTGGTCGAGGAACGGCACCCGCGCCTCGAGGCCCCACGCCATCGTCATGTTGTCGACGCGCTTCACCGGGTCGTCCACGAGCATGATCGTGGTGTCGCTGCGGAGTGCGGCGTCCACGCTCGTCTCCGCGCCGGGCCGGGCGAACTCCGCGTCGACGAAGGCCGACGGGGTGTCGTCGTCGCTGCGCCAGCGCTCCCCGAGCAGCGCCTGCAGGGCGGGCCAGCGGCGGTCCATGAACACGGAGCGGTAGACCTCGGCGGCCTGGTCGCGCGGTGTGGCGGCGAGCGGCGGGTACCAGCTGTACCCACCGAGCACCTCGTCCGCACCCTGTCCGGACTGCACCACCTTGACGTGCTGCGAGACCTCCTGCGAGAGCAGGTAGAACGCGACGCAGTCGTGACTGACCATCGGTTCGCTCATCGCCTGGATCGACCCGTCGATCCCGTCCAGCAGGCGCGACGACGGGATCCGGATGCGGTGGTGGTCGGTGCCGAAGTGCCGGGCGACCTCGTCGGAGTACTCGAACTCGTCGCCGGACTCGCCGCCGGCGGACTCGAAGCCGATGCTGAACGTGGCGAGGTCCTGCTGGCCGGCCTCGGCGAGCAGCGCGACGACGAGGGAGGAGTCGATCCCGCCGGAGAGCAACACCCCGACCGGGACGTCGGCGACCATGCGGCGCTGGACCGCGGTGCGGAGCTTCTCGGTGAACGCCTCCTGCCAGTCCTGGTCGGACCAGTCCGCCTTGTCGGGGTCGCGCTCGAAGCGGGGCTCCCAGTACGTCTCGTCGTGCGAGCTGCCGTCGGGTTCGATCACCCGGACCGTCGCGGGCGGGAGCTTGCCGACGCCGGACAGGATCGTCCGGGGCGCGGGGACGATGGAGTGGAAGGACATGTACGAGGCGAAGGCGACCGGGTCGATGGACGTGTCGACGCTGCCGCCGGTCCCGTTCCCGGCCAGGATCGCCGGCAGGGACGACGCGAAGCGGAGCCCGCCGCGGACCGGCGCGACGTACAACGGCTTGATGCCGAGCCGGTCGCGCGCCAGCACGAGCCGGCCGGTGGTGTGCTCCCAGATCGCGATCGCGAACATCCCGATGAGGTGCTGCACGAAGTCGGTGCCCCACTCGGCGTACGCGGCGACGATGACCTCGGTGTCCGACGTCGAGTCGAACGTGTGCCCCTTGCCGTGCAGCTCGTCGCGGAGCTGACGGTAGTTGTAGACCATGCCGTTGTAGGCGATCGTGAGGCCCGCACGCGGCACCACCATCGGCTGTGCGCCGGCGGTCGACAGGTCGACGATCGACAGCCGGCGGTGTCCGAACGCGACCGGTCCGCGCGCCCAGAGTCCGTCGCCGTCCGGGCCGCGGTGCACCATGCACCCGGTCATCCGGGCGACGGCTCCGACGTCCGGTGCCGTCCCGTCGAAGCGGATCTCGCCCGCGAGTCCACACATCAGCTGTCTCCCTCGGTGGTGCCGGTGCCGGTGCCTGTGCCCGTACCGGCGCCTGCGGCCGTGCCGGGCTCGGGTCCGACGATCCAGGTGTCCTTCGCGCCGCCACCCCGTGAGGAGTTGACGACCATGCTGCCCTCCGGCGCGACGCGGGTGAGCGCGACGTCGGCGAGGTGCGTGTCGCCCGGACCGGTGCCGGTGACGTACACGAACGCCCGGAGGTCGACGTGCCGCGGGTCGAGCCCCGCGGGTCCGATCGTCGGGTGCGACGAGAGCTGCACGACCTCCTGCCCCACCCAGCCGGCGGGGTCCGCGGCGATCTGCCGACGTCGCTCGGCGACCTCGGGGGCGCTGGCACTCGGGCCGATCAGGACGTCCCGCCCGCCCTCGCCGTCCACCGGCTTCGTGACGAGTTCGCCGACGCGGTCGAGCACGGAGAGCCGTTCACCCTCGATGCTCGTGCGGTACGTCGGCACCGACTCGAGCAGGGGCTTCTCGTCGAGGTAGTACCAGATGAGGTCGGGCACGTTGACGTACATGGCCTTGTCGTCGACGAGCGCGTTGCCTGGAGCGTTCGCCAGGTACACGGTGCCGGCCTCGGCCGCGTCGAGGATGCGGGCGCCGAGGTCCGGCGCGTGCTCGTTCGCCAGGGCACTGGCGTCGCGGTCGACGCGCAGGTAGAGGGCGTCGAGCACGTCGCCGGTCGCGGCCTCGACCACGCGTCCGTCGCGGACGTCCAGGTCGGACTCGGACAGGAGGCGCATCCCGGCCCCGTCGGACAGCCGCCGGTGCTCGTACCACGCGCCGGCGGCGGGCCCGTCCGACACCAGCGCCAGGACCGGGTCCGGGTTGCCGGTGACCGCGGTCGCGACGGTGCGGAGGGTCTCACGCAGGCGGTCGAGGACGGTGTGCGGATCGCGGAGCCGAGCGGGACGCGGGGCGTCCGGCACCACCTCGTCCATCAGCTCGCGGAGGGCGAGGCCGTACGCGACGCCGGAGGGCGACCGGACGTTGTCCTCGAGCACGCGCCACCCGCCGAACTCGTTGCGGACCAGGTCGAACCCCATCACCGGCGCGCGGACCGCGGTCTCCGGCAGTCGTGCGGCGTCCGGGTCCCAGCCGTTCGCACCGACGAAGTCGTCCGCGTCCATGGCGCCGTCGGCGACGATCCGCCGCGGCCCGTACGCGTCGCGGAGGAACAGCTCGATCGCCCGGGCGCGCTGGGCGAGCCCGGCCTCGAGCTGCGCCCACTCGTACGCGCTCACGGTGCGCGGGACGAGGTCGCAGCCGAAGACCTGCACGCCGCCGTCGACCACGAAGCCGACCTCGTGCTCGCGGGTCCAGACGTCGCGCACCGCACAACGGTCGATCGTCGTCTCGGCGTCCCAGCCACGGAAGAAGGTCGCGAGCTCGCGGAAGGCCGGACGGGGACGGGCACCGGGTCCGACGGCCTCGTCGCCCGC
This sequence comes from Curtobacterium sp. MCBA15_008, assembly GCF_001865065.1. Lineage (GTDB taxonomy): Bacteria > Actinomycetota > Actinomycetes > Actinomycetales > Microbacteriaceae > Curtobacterium. The sequence goes on from NZ_MJGN01000011.1 coordinate 75,645, forward strand.
GCGCACCCGGTAGGCGGGGATCGCGACGACCGGGTGCTGGTCACGGCCGGACGGGGTGCCGGCGGTGTCCTCGACGACCTGGGTCACGACGTCGTCGAGGTCGCCGCGCTCGGCGTAGGCGGTGCGCTGCCGGTCGGTGGAGTTGCCGCGCGCGAGGGTGTCCTCGAGCAGCTCGCTCACCGTGCCCCAGTCGCCGAGCTCCTCGAGTTCCGGGCGCAGCCGTGACACCAGCTGCCGGACGGCGATCTCGGCCGGGAACCGTTCCGGGTGCTGCCCGAGCCCGAGCAGTTCGCCGCTCAGGCCGCTGCGGGCCGCCTGCCACATCGCCGCGCGGTGCAGGGGCTCGCTGCGCGGGTGCCACGCGGTGCCGGCCTCGACCGCGAGCTCGGCCTTGCGGACGGCCGCGCGGAACAGTCCGGCGATGAGGACCGCGTCGTCCACCACGGGGGTGGCGTCGCAGACCCGGAGTTCGAGGGTGGGCGCGTGCGAGGACGGCCGCACGTCGAAGTACGCCATCTTCTTGTCGGCGATCACGCCCGAGGCGATGAGGTCGTCGAGCACCTTGTCGTACTCGGCGGCGCTCTCGACCCGACCGAAGCTGCCGGCGGACGGCCAGCGCTGCCAGATGATGCTCCGGAACGAGGCGTACCCGGTGTCCTGCCCGTTCCAGAATGGACTCGAGGCACTGAGGGCGAGCAGGACCGGAAGCACCGGGGCGACCCGCTGCGCGATCTGCACCGCCAGGTCGCGGTCGCTCACGCCGACGTGCACCTGCAGGCCGCAGATGAGCTGTTCGTCGACGAGCATCCGGTACTGCTCCTGCATCCGCCCGTAGCGGCCGCCGGAGGTCAGCTCGAAGTCGGCGTACTCGGACCGGGGTGCCGTGCCGACCGCCGCGATCGTGACGCCGGCCGGGGCGATCGCCGCGCTCAGCTCGCTGCGGAGGTCCACGATCACCCGGCGCAGGTCGTCGAGCGTCCGCACGACGGGGGTGTTCGTCTCGATGGTCGTGCGCTGGAGCTCGGCACCGAACCGGTGGGCGGGCAACCTGGGGAGGAGGCGCGGGGCCTTCGCGGACAGTCGGCCGGACTCGAGGTCGATGAGGTGCAGCTCTTCCTCGGCGCCCAGCGTCAACTCTGCACTCATGTACGGAACCTACTGCCGCGAGCCGCGGGTCCGCCTGCCCCGCGCGAGATCGTCGCACGCCCGAAACAATCGGCAGCGGGGTACACGGGGCTGTGAACGGGCGCGGCCGGCACCGTAGGAACGAGGGATGCCGACCACCGTGTTCTGCCTCCACGCCCTCGGGTCGAGCTCCGAGGAGTTCGTGGGCCTGCGCACCCGGCTCGCCGGCACCCTCGACCTGGTCGGCATCGACCTGCCCGGGTTCGGTCGGTCGTCGTCCGCGACCGGCACGACCGTCGAGGAGATGACCGAGCTCGTCGAGCGCGCGATCGGCCGGAGCGGCGCGACGGAGTGGGCGCTGATCGGACACTCGATGGGCGGCAAGGTCGCCTCGATCGTCGCCGCCCGGACCGTCGACGGCTCGAACGGGCTGTTCGGGCTCCGCGCCGTCGTCCTGCTCGCCGCCTCACCGCTCTCGCCCGAGCCGATGGACGAGGAACGACGCGCGACGATGCTCGGCTGGGCGGCGGACGGCGAGATCGGACCGGACGAGGCCGAGGCGTTCGTCGACGCCAACACCGCGGCACGCCTGCCCCTCGAGCCGCACACCCAGGCCGTGCACGACGTGCAGCGGGCCGTCCCGCAGGCCTGGACGGACTGGCTCGTCCGGGGCAGCCGCGAGGACTGGTCCTCCGCGTACCCGCCGAACCCGGTGCCGGCGCTCGTGCTCGCCGGTGCCGAGGACGGCGACCTCGGACCGGACGCCCAGCGCGAGCTGAACCTGCCGCACTGGCCCGCCGGCGAGTTCGCCGTGGTCCCCGGAGCAGCGCACCTGCTGCCGTGGGAACAGCCGGACTCGGTCGCCGAGCGCATCCGCGACTTCTGGGACCGTCGCGTCGACCACGGCCCGGTCGTGCCGGAGGACACCGCGCGACTGATCGCGTCGCCCCGGGTGAGTGCCCGCACCCGCGGGATCCTCGCCGTGCGGGCACTGCCGGACGATCCGGACCGTGCACCCCGAGCCCTGAGCCGCGAGCAGCTCGACACCCTGCGCGCCGTCGCCCGGGTCGTCGTGCCGCAGCCCGGCGACCGGACCATCGACCTGGCGCTCCGCGTCGACGACCAGCTCGCCGACGGCCTCGGCGACGGATGGCGGCCGGACGGACTGCCCGCCGACGTCGACGCCTACCGGGCGGCACTCGACGCACTCCGGGCTTCGGCAGCGAAGGGCGACGACCACCTCGCCGATGTCCTCGCGTCGATCGACGCGGGCGAGTACACGCCGGCGTCGGGCGGCCTGGATGCCGCACAGCTGCAGGCGTGGGCCGAGGACGCTGGCGTGGACCTCGCGAAGCAGTGGGTCGCCCACCCGGCGACGATGGCCGAGATCGACTACGACGGCTTCGCCAACGGTGGCGACGGCCTGCGGAAACAGGGCTTCCTGCTCCTCGGAGCCGGACAGCGCGAAGCATGGGAACCGGCAGGAGCCGAACGATGAACCTCTCCGGACAGCGCCAGCACGACGAGGACGACGTCGTCGACGTGGTCGTCGTCGGCACCGGTGCGGGCGGCGCACCGCTGCTCGCGACCCTCGCCCGCCGCGGCCTGCGGGTCGTCGCGCTCGAGGCCGGGCCGAACACCGAGCCGGGCGAGCACACCCCCGACGAGGTCGCGGCACCGGGCGACATCAACTGGATGGACGAGCGCATCAGCGGTGGCAGCGCCCCGACCGCGTTCGGCCCGAACAACAGCGGGACCGGGGTCGGCGGCTCGACGCTGCACTGGGGCGCGTTCACGCCGCGGCCGAACCGGCACGACATCCACCTGCGCACGGACTCGGGCGAGGGCGAGGACTGGCCGATCGACCACGACGAGCTCACCGGCTGGATCGAGCAGGTCGAGCACGACGTCGGCGTCGCCGGACCCGCGCACTACCCGTGGGACCCGGCCCGCCGCTACCGGATGGGTCCACCGCCGCGGAACGCCTCCTCGGACATGATGATCCGCGGAGCCGCCGCGGTCGGGATCACCGCGACCGACGCACCCGTCGGACTCACCACCGAGGACCGGCACCAGGAGCACCACGGCCTCCGGCAGGCGTGCGTGTCCTGCGGGTCCTGCCACCAGGGGTGCCGCAACGGCGCGAAGGTGTCGATGGACACCACCTACCTGCCCGCCGCCGTCGCGTTCGGCGCCGAGATCCGCGCCGAGGCGTTCGTGCACGGCATCGAACTCGACGCCCGGGGCGAGGTCGAGGCCGTCGTCTACCGCCAGGGCGGACGCGACCACCGTCAGCGCACCCGTGCGCTGGTGCTCGCCGCCGGGGGGATCGAGACCCCGCGGCTCCTGCTGCACACCGGTCTGGCGAACAGCAGCGGGCAGGTCGGCCGGAACTTCACGGCGCACGGCGCGACACAGGTGTGGGCGACGTTCGACGAGTCGATGCGCTCCTACCGCGGCTACCCGTCGTCGATCATCACCGAGGACTTCGTCCGACCGTCCGACGCCGACTTCGCCGGCGGGTACCTCATCCAGAGCCTCGGCGTGCAGCCGCTGACCCTCGCCACGTCGCTCGTCCGAGGCGGAGGGCTGCGGGGCGCGGCGCTCGTCCGGGCCATGCGGGACTACCCGAAGATGGCCGGGGTCGGCATCAACGCCGAGTGCCTGCCGTACGACGACAACCGCCTGGTGCTCGCCGACGAGGTCGACGGGAACGGGGTCCCGAAGGCCCGGATCACGTTCTCCCCCGGCTCGAACGAAGCGGCCATCACCCGGCACGCCGTCCGCACGATGACCGCGATCGTCGAGGCCGCGGGCGGGCGCGACGTCCGGGTGCTCGACCGGACGGCGCACACCGTCGGCACCGCCCGGATGGGCACCGATGCGGCGAACTCGGTCGTCGACGCCGCCGGTCGGTCGTGGGACGTGCCGAACCTCTGGGTCGTGGACAACTCGGTGTTCCCGAGCTCCCTCATCGCGAACCCGGCGCTGACGATCATGGCGCTGTCGCTCCGCACCGCCGACCGCCTAATGCGCGACGACGCCCGCGCCGACCGCGAGGCCGCCCTCGCCACCGCCTGACCGCTGATGTATCACCTAGGCTGAGTGCAGGAGGAACACACCGCCGGGTGACGCCTCCCGGGGCAAGCGTGAAGCCCACCACCGCGACAACGGTGATGGGCTTCGGTTGCTCTCCGAGTGGAAAGCCGAGGACGGGCAAATCGTCCCCGAGTCGTAACGCTCGGGCCCAGTGTAATCGAGCTCCATCCCGATCGCACGCCCGTCCCGGCCGTCCGCCCTTCGTGTCCGCCGGCGCTGACACCGGAGGTGGTCTCGATGTCGAACGACATCGATCCCAAGCCCAGGCGTCAGGTGCTGTGGTTGGGGGTCGCGGGCTTGCTCGTGAACCTCACCAGGCTCCTGGTCGATCTGGTCCGGAAGGACTGAGACAAGGACGTGCCGCACCGATCTCGGTCGGTGCGGCACGTTCCGGGGCGGCGGATCAGCCGCGGGTCCGTGCCAGCCGCCGGTTGAGCGCCCCGTTCAGCAGCGCGACGAGCAGCCCCACCGCGAACACCAGCGTGCCGAAGCAGAGCACCTGCGGCGGCATCCCGGCCTTCGCGGCGCCGTAGACGAACAGCGGGAACGTCACCGAGGGTCCGGCGACGAACGACGTGATCACGTAGTCGTCGATAGACATCGCGAGCGCCAACAGCCCGGCGGCGAGCATGCCCGGCGCGAGCAGCGGCAGGGTGACGAGCCGGAACGCCTGGAACGGCGTCGCGCCGAGGTCCCCAGCGGCCTCCTCGAGCGCCCGCGAGGTCCCCGCGATCCGCGCCCGGAGCACCACGACCACGTACGCGACGTCGAACGCCACGTGCGTGATGAGCACGGTGAGGAACCCGGTGCCGAGCCCGATCGACAGGAAGAACGACAGCGACGCGGACCCGACGACGATCGACGGCGCGGCGATGTCGGCGAACACGACGGCGTTGACGGCACCCCGCCCGGGGAACTTGTACCGCTCGAGCGCCAGGGCGAGCGGCAACCCGATCGCGACGGACACGATCGCGGCCAGGAACGCGATGACGACCGAGGTGACGAACGCCGCCCCGAGCCCGGAGACGTTCACGAGGTTGGCGTACCAGTAGGTCGTGAAGCCGTTCCAGGCGAAGGACAGCCGGTTCGTCGGGGCGTCGTTGAACGAGTACACGATCATGTAGACGATCGGCACGAGGGTGATCGCGATGACCACCCAGTACACGATGGCGAGCCACGGCCCGCGGCGGTTCACCCCGTGGCGACGCGGACGGCCGGCGACGGAACCGGTCACGGGCGAGGCCGGACCGGCGGCGGTGCGGGATGGTGCGACGGCGGTCATACGAGGTCCTCGAGGTCGTCGGTGCCGGACACACGGGCGTAGATGAACAGGATGATGCCGAGCACGACCATGAGCACGGTCGACAGGGCGGCGGCGACGTTGTACTGCTGGTTGCCGGAGTAGGCGTCCTGGATCGCCTGGCCGATCGTGTACGTGTTCGTCCCGCCGAGCAGCGCCGAGTTCACCGGGTCCCCCACGGAGTCGATGAACACCAGCAGGACCCCGGCGAAGATGCCCGAGCGGGACAGCGGCAGCGTGGTGTGCCAGAACGCCCGGAACTTTCCCGCGTACAGGTCGTTCGCCGCTTCGCCGAGCCGTGGGTCGATGCGCTCGAGCGCGGCGTAGATCGGCAGCACCATGAAGGCGAGGTCGTTGTACGCGTCGCCGAAGATCACGGCGCCACCCGTGCCGAGGATGTGGAAGTCCTTGCCGGCCAGGCCGATCGCCTGCAGCGTCGAGACGACGGGGCCCTGCGACGCCAGGACGAACGCCCACATGTCGGTCCGGATGATGAACGACACCAGGAAGCTGACGAACACGAGCATGAGCAGCGGGTTCTTCCACCGGGGCGACACCCGGAAGGCGATGAAGTACGCCACCGGGTACCCGACGATGATCGTGACGACGGTGGCGGCCGCGCCGTACCAGAGCGAGCGGAGCAGGAACGTCAGGTAGGGCACCTGCGGGTCGACGAACAGGGCCGAGTAGACCCCCCAGTTCCACGTGAACGTGTAGCCGTCGTCCGGGTTGCCCGACATGAGCGACACGATGAGCCCGGACACCAGCGGGATGACGAAGAAGACGCAGAGGTACGCGGTGCCGACGAGCGCGAGGAAGAACGGCGTGCTCCGACGCCGCCCCCGGCGGACGGGTGCCGGCGCAGCGCCCAGCCCCGGTGCGAGCGCCGTCACGACTGCACCACCGCGTTGAAGACCTGGTTCCACTCGGAGTACTCGTCGTAGTTCTCGAACACCCGGAACTCGTGCGACTTCTCGAGGACCGCGTCCGACGGGAACACCAGGGGGCTGTCGGCGACGGTCGGGTCGTCGAGGACGTCACGGACGTAGTCCTCGGCGTCGGGCACCGGGCAGACGTAGTTGACGTAGTCCTCGACGATGCCGGCGGCCTTCGGCGTGTAGTAGAAGTTCATCCACTCGAGCGCCGACACCGGGTTCGCCGCCTGCCGCGGGATGAGCATGTTGTCGTGCCAGGTCATCTGGCCCTCCTCCGGCGTCACGAACTCCAGGTGCGGGAAGCCGGACTGCTGCGCCTGGAACACGTCACCCGACCAGGCCTGGGTGATCCAGGTGTCGCCGTTCTCGAGCCGGTTGATGTAGCTCTGGTCGTAGAACCCGGTGACGCTCGGCCGGAGCTTCCGCAGCCAGTCCTGCGCCTTCCGCCAGTCCGCGGGGGTCGACGTCTCGGGGGCGATGCCGAGCGCGAGGAGGCCGAGCGAGCCGAGCTCGGTGTTGTCGCTCATCAGTCCGATGCGGCCGGCGAACTCGGGGTCGAGCAGGTCGTGGAAGGACGTGATCTTCCGCCCGGTGTACTTCGGGTTGTACGCGAGTCCGGTGAACCCGGTCTGCCACACCACGGAGTGCTCGTTGCCGGGGTCGTAGATCGGGTCCTTGACCGACTCGGAGGCGTTCGCCGCGAAGTTCGACAGCCGCGAGTGGTCGAGCTTGCAGACGAACCCGTTCTTGATCATCTCGGTGAGCTCGTACCCGTTCGTCATGACGACGAGGTCGTAGCCGGTGGCACCGTGGGCCCGCAGGATCGGGGAGACGGTGGCGTAGAACGTCGCGTTGTCCTGGACGACGGCCTGGTAGTCGACGTCGATGCCCGTCTCCTTCCGGAACAGGGCGAGCGACTCGGACTTGCCGTGGTCGGAGTCGATGTAGAGCGGCCAGTTCGCGAACTTGAGCTCCTTCGTCGCCTTCGCGTCCTTCCAGAAGCGCTTCCAGTCCACCGTGTCGTCGGCCGACGCCGCCGACCCCTTGATGCTGCAGCCGGCCAGCAGCGCCGCCATCGCGGCGGCCCCGCCGCCGGCGAGCAGGCCGCGTCGGCTGACGCGTGCCGACGTCAGCCCGCGGAGGACGTCGGGACCGGTCGCGCGACTCACGCGACCGCTCCCGCGGTGGCCGGTGCGGACTGGAGGCGCGGGTCGGCCCCGGCGGTGACGGTCGCGTCGGACGCGGGGTGCGCCTCCAGGCCGAAACCGTGGTCGACGCCCCACGTGAGCCAGACCTCGGTGCCGGTCGCGATCCGCGGGCCGCCCTTCGAGTTCTGCGCGAACACCGAGACGCGACCGGCGCCGGGCACGTCGACCAGGTACTGGGTGCTCACCCCGGAGAACGAGACGTCGACCACGCGGCCGGGGCCGAGGATGTTGCGGCCGGCCTCGGGGGTGGGCTCCGCCGCCCGGATCTTGAGCTTCTCGGGGCGGACGCCGACGACCACGCGACCGGAGGTGGCGACGGCCCGTGCAGCCGGGACGGCGATGGTGCCGGCCGCGGTCGCGACGACCAGGAGCTCGCCCTCGGTCCCGCGCACCTCGCCCTCGAGCAGGTTCGACTGCCCGAGGAAGTTCGCGACGAACGCGGTGCGGGGCAGTTCGTACAGGTCCTGCGGGCTGCCCATCTGCTCGATCCGGCCGCCGTTCATGACGGCGACCGTGTCGGCCATCGTCATCGCTTCCTCCTGGTCGTGCGTGACGTGCAGGAAGGTGAGCCCGACCTCGGCCTGGATCGTCTTCAGCTCGAGCTGCATCTGGTGGCGGAGCTTGAGGTCGAGCGCACCGAGTGGTTCGTCGAGCAGCAGCAGGGCCGGCCGGTTCACGATGGCCCGGGCCAGGGCGACCCGCTGCTGCATGCCGCCGGAGAGCTGCGCGGGCCGCTTGGACGCCGACGCCTCGAGCTCGACGAGCCGCAGCGCCTCCTTCGCCTTCGTCATCGCGTCCGGGATGCGGCGGCGCTTCAGCCCGAACGCGACGTTGTCGAGCACGCTCATGTGCGGGAACAGCGCGTAGTTCTGGAACACCGTGTTGACCGGCCGCTGGTACGGCTTCGTCTCGGTGACGTCCTGGCCGCCGATCGTGATCGTGCCGCTCGTGGGCTCCTCGAGTCCGGCGACGAGCCGCAGCGTCGTGGTCTTGCCGCAGCCGGACGGACCGAGCAGGGCGAAGAACGATCCAGCCGGCACGGTGAGGTCGAGGGCGTCGACCGCGGTGTGGCCCGGGAAGGACTTGGTGATCCGGTCGAGCCGGAGGTCCGCGCCGGATTCGGCGAACGTGCCGGTCATTGCCATGGTGCCTCCAGGAGGTGTCGGGTTCAGCCGATGTAGGACATGACGTGCTTGATGCGGGTGTAGTCGTCGAACCCGTACTGGGACAGGTCCTTGCCGTAGCCGGAGTGCTTGAAACCGCCGTGCGGCATCTCGGCGACGATCGGGATGTGCGTGTTGATCCACACGCACCCGAAGTCGAGGTCGCGGGCGAAGCGCATCGCCCGCGCGTGGTCGGTCGTCCACACCGAGCTCGCCAGCCCGTACGCGACGCCGTTCGCCGCGCGCAGGGCGTCCGCTTCGGTGGCGAACCGCTGGACGGTCTGCACGGGGCCGAAGACCTCCTGCTGGACGATGCGGTCGTCCTGACGGAGGCCGGACACGACCGTGGCCTCGTGGTGGAAGCCCCGGTCGCCGAGTCGGTGGCCCCCGGCCTCGACGATGGCGTGGTCGGGCAGCGTGTCGAGGAAGGAGCGCACCTGGGCGAGCTGGGCCGCGTTGTTCACGGGGCCGAAGTACGGGTCGGCCGCGTCGGGGCCGGTCTGCGCGTTCGTCCGGGTCGCGGCGGCGAGCTCGGCCACGAACTCGTCGTGGATGCCGTCCTGCACGAGCAGCCGGGTCGCCGCGGTGCAGTCCTGCCCGGCGTTGAAGAACCCGGCGGCCACGATGCCGGCCACCGCGGACGGGACGTCGGCGTCGTCGAACACGATCACGGGGGCCTTGCCGCCGAGTTCGAGGTGCGTGCGCTTGAGGTCGCCGGCGGCGGCGCGGGCGACCTCCATGCCGGCGCGGACGGACCCGGTGATGGACACGAGCTGCGGGGTGGGGTGGTCGACCATCGCGGCGCCGGTGGTGCGGTCCCCCACGACGACGTTGAGGACGCCCGGCGGCAGGAACTCCGCGGCCACCTCGGCGAGCAGCAGGGTCGACAGCGGGGTGGTGTCGCTCGGCTTGAGCACGGTCGTGTTGCCCGCGGCGAGCGCCGGCGCGAACTTCCACACCGCCATGTTGAGCGGGTAGTTCCACGGGGTGACCTGGGCGACGACGCCGATGGGCTCGCGTCGAACGAACGACGTGTGGTCGGCCAGGTACTCGCCGGCGCTCCGGCCCTCGAGGTTGCGGGCGGCGCCCGCGAAGAAGCGGATCTGGTCGACGGAGAGCAGGATCTCGTCCTCGACCAGGGTGGCCCGGGGCTTCCCCGTGTCGAGGGACTCGAGGTCGGCGAACTCCGATGCCCGCTGCTCCATTGCGTCGGCGATCCGGAACAGTGCCAGCTGCCGTTCCCCGGGGGTCGTGCGCCGCCAGGTCTCGAACGCGGTGCTCGCGGCGGTGAACGCGGCGTCGACGTCGGCGGCCGTGGACACCGGCGACGTGCCGTACACACGCTCGTCCGTCGGGTCCACCAGATCGAAGGCGGTGTCGGCGCGGGACGCGACGGAGGCACCTCCGACGAAGTTCTGCACGGTGTGCGGCATGGCGGCGATACTGGCACGGATACCGGCGGTTCGGAAGACTTGTAACAACGGAAATCGTCGCGAAACACGGTGTTCACAACGGAATCCCTTGCTTTTCCGCGGAGGGCGCTGCCATGCTGTCCGGCATGGCGGCAGCACCACGACGTCCCGGTCCCATCGACGACATCTCCAAGCGCATCATCGAACAGCTCCAGGCGGACGGCCGCCGTCCGTACGGGGAGATCGGCAAGGCCGTCGGGCTCAGCGAGGCCGCCGTCCGGCAACGGGTGCAGAAGCTCACCGAGACCGGGGTCATGCAGATCGTCGCCGTGACCGACCCGATGCAGCTCGGGTTCCACCGGCAGGCGATGATCGGCATCCGCGTGAACGGGGACACCCGGAGCGTGGCCGACGCCCTCGAGCAGCTGCCCTCGGTCGACTACCTCGTGATGACCGCCGGCAGCTTCGACCTGATGGTCGAGGTCGTCTGCGAGGACGACGACGACCTCATCGAACTGCTCAACGGCACGATCCGGGCGATCCCGGGCGTGACCGCGACCGAGACCTTCGTCTACCTGCAACTCCGCAAACAGCTCTACGACTGGGGAACGCGATGACCATGTCCGACCAGAAGACCGAACAGCCCACCCGCCTCGGCTCGTACGACCCGTTCGCCCCGGTGGACGACGCCGACCTGCAGCAGAAGTCCCGCGACCACCTGTGGATGCACTTCGCCCGGCACGGCGCGAACCAGGCCGGCGCCGACGTGCCGATCATGGTCCGCGGCGAGGGCCACCACGTCTTCGACAGCCACGGCAAGGGCTACATCGACGGCCTCTCCGGCCTGTTCGTCGTCGCCGCGGGCCACGGCCGGAAGCGCCTGGCCGAGATGGCCGCGAAGCAGGCGGAGACACTGTCGTTCTTCCCGATCTGGTCGTACGCGCACCCCGCGGCGATCGAGCTCGCGGACCGCCTGGCCGACCACGCCCCGGGTGACCTCAACAAGGTGTTCTTCTCGACCGGCGGCGGCGAGGCCGTCGAGACCGCGTTCAAGCTCGCGAAGTACTACTGGAAGCTCCGCGGCAAGCCGATGAAGCACAAGGTGATCTCCCGCGCGGTGGCCTACCACGGCACCCCGCAGGGCGCCCTCGCGATCACCGGCATCCCGGCGATGAAGCAGATGTTCGAACCGCTCACCCCCGGCGGACTCCGTGTCCCGAACACGAACTACTACCGCGCCGACGAGATGGGCTTCGCCGGGCAGAGCGAAGAGGAGTTCGGCTTCTGGGCGGCCGAGCGCATCCGCGAGATGATCGAGTTCGAGGGCCCCGACACCGTCGCCGCCGTCTTCCTCGAGCCGGTGCAGAACTCCGGCGGCTGCTTCACCCCGCCGCCCGGGTACTTCCAGCGGGTCCGCGAGATCTGCGACGAGTACGACGTGCTGCTCGTCTCGGACGAGGTCATCTGCGCCTTCGGCCGCATCGGCACCATGTTCGCCTGCGACACGTACGACTTCGTGCCGGACATGATCACGTGTGCGAAGGCGATGACCTCGGGCTACTCGCCGATCGGCGCGACGATCATCAGCGACAAGCTCTTCGAGCCGTTCTCGAAGGGCGACACGACCTTCTACCACGGGTACACGTTCGGCGGGCACCCGGTCTCCGCCGCCGTCGCGATGGAGAACCTCGACATCTTCGAGGAAGAGGGCCTGCTGCAGAACGTGCAGCAGAACGCCCCGCTCCTCAAGGCGGAGCTCGACACTCTGAAGGACCTGCCGATCGTCGGCGACGTCCGCGGCGCCGGGTACTTCTACGGCATCGAGCTCGTGAAGGACAAGGCCACGAAGACGACCTTCGACGACGACGAGTCCGAGCGGCTGCTCCGCGGGTTCCTGTCGAAGGCGCTGTTCGACGCCGGCCTGTACTGCCGTGCCGACGACCGCGGCGACCCGGTCGTGCAGCTCGCCCCGCCGCTCACCATCGGGCAGCCGGAGTTCCGCGAGATCACCTCGATCCTGCGGAGCGTCCTGTCCGAGGCCGCGTCGAAGATCTGACCGTGACCGGCTACCGGGGCGTCTCGTTCTGGCTCGACCAGCTCGCGGCCACCGGCCGCGACGACCTGACGCCCCGGCCGCCCCTGGACGGCGACACGACCGCCGACGTGTGCATCGTCGGGGGTGGACTGACGGGTCTCTGGACCGCCTGGTACCTGCACCAGGCCGACCCGCGCCTCCAGATCGTCGTCGTCGAACGCGAGATCGCGGGGTTCGGTGCGTCCGGACGGAACGGCGGATGGTGCTCGGCCCTGTTCCCGCGGTCCGCCGCGTCCGTCGCCGAGGAACACGGCCGCCAGGCCGCCCTCGCCCTCCGCGCAGCCATGCGTGACACCGTCGACGAGGTCGGTCGCGCCGCGGAATCGGCCGGCATCGACTGCGACTACGTCAAGGGCGGCACCGTCCTCTACGCGCGATCCGCCGTGCAGGAGCGCGCCGCGCGCGACGAGGTCGCGGCCTCGGCCGAGTGGGGCGACGAGATGACCTGGCGCCCGGCGCGTCCGGGTGACGCCGCCGGATCGGCCGGCGTCGCGTGGACCCCGGACTGCGCGCGCGTCCAGCCCGCAGCACTGGTGCGTGGCCTGGCGGCCGCCCTGGAGGCACGGGGCGTCCGGATCGCGGAGCACACCCCCGCCGTGTCGTGGGCTCCAGAACGCGTGGTCACCTCGCGCGGGACCGTCTCGGCCGGCGCCGTGGTCATCGCGGTCGAGGGCTACGGCGCGCAGCTGCCGCAGACCCGACGCCGGGTCCTGCCGCTGTACTCGCTCATGATCGCCACCGCTCCGCTGCCCGCCGCCGTGTGGGACCGGATCGGACTCGAGCACGGGCAGACGTTCTCCGACTACCGGCACCTGCTCGTCTATGGACAGCGGACCGCCGACGACCGTCTGGCCTTCGGCGGACGCGGCGCGCGGTACCACTGGGGGTCCGCGATCACGCCGGGCTACGACCGGGTGCCGCGGGTGTTCGACCACCTGCGGCGGTCCCTGGTGGAGCTGTTCCCGGCCGTCGCCGACGCACCGATCACGCACACGTGGGGCGGCCCGCTCGGGGTCCCGCGCGACTGGTGCGCGTCGGTGACGTGGGACGGGCACGTCGGCACCGCCGGCGGCTACGTCGGCGACGGGCTGTCGACGACGAACCTCGCCGGGCGGACGCTCGCCGACCTCGTGCGCGGGGTCGCGTCGCCGCTGACCGCGTTGCCGTGGGTGAACCACAGGTCGCCGGACTGGGAACCGGAACCGCTCCGCTTCCTGGGGGCGAACGCCGGGCTCGTGGCGACGGACCTCGCCGACCGCGAGGAAGCACTGACCGGGCGTCCGAGCCTGGCAGCGCGGCTGATGGCGCCGCTGACGGGAGGACACTGATGGACGTCGACGTCGTGGTGGTCGGTGCCGGGGTCGCCGGGCTCGCCGCCGCTCGGGCCCTGGCGCTCGGCGGGCAGCGGGTCGTGGTGCTCGAGGCCCGCGACCGGATCGGTGGGCGCACCTGGACCGACTCCACGCTCGGGGTGCCCGTGGACCTCGGGGCGTCGTGGATCCACGGCATCGAGGGCAACCCGCTGTGGGGCCTGGCGCCCCGGTTCGGCATCGGCACCGTCGAGTTCACCGTCGGCAGCTTCCAGTTCGACGGCCGACCGATCGCGTGGCACGGCCCGTCCGGCGCGCGCCTGTCAGCGGCCGACGCGGCGTCGTTCTTGGCCGACCTGCACACCGTCGACGCGGCCCTCGACGCCCTGGTCGCGTCCGCACCGCCACCCTCGACCTACGCGGCCGCCGTCGACACCGTGCTGCGGTCCCTGCAGTGGAAGGGCGACCGGGCCGCGCGGGTCCGGGAGTACATGGCGCACCGCTCCGAGGACCTCTGCGGCGCACCCGTGACCGTCCTCGACGCGCACGGGTTGGAAGAGGAACACGTCCCCGGCGACGAGGTGGTGTTCCCCGGCGGGTACGGGCAGTACGCGGAGGCCCTGTCGGCGGGGCTGGACGTCCGGCTGTCGTCGGTGGTGCGGTCCGTGTCGCAGTCCGACACCGACGTGGTCGTCGGACTCGCCGACGGGTCGACGATCACCGCGCAACACGCCGTCGTGACCGTCCCGCTCGGGGTGCTGCAGGCCGGCGACGTGACGTTCGACCCGCCGCTGTCCGATCCGGTGGTCGGTGCGATGGGACGCCTCGGCATGGGCGCGTACGACAAGGTCTTCCTGCGCTTCCCCACCCGGTTCTGGGACTCGTGGGTCGTGCGGCAGCAGGGGCCGGCCGGGGTCGACTGGCACTCCTGGTACGACATGTCCCGGGTGACCGGCGAGCCCGTGCTGGCGGCACTCGTCGGCGGTTCCGGGGCGCGGCGGCTCGAGACGCTGCCCGACGCCATGATCGTCGACGAGGGACTCGCGGCGCTCCGGAGGATGTACGGCGACTCGGTCCCGGAGCCGGAGGCGTACCGGATCACACGCTGGGCGGCGGACCCCTTCGCGCGCGGCTCGTACTCGTACCTGCACGTCGGGGCGTCGGCCGACGACCACGACCTGCTCGGCACGCCGTCCGGCCGGGTCCAGCTCGCGGGCGAGGCCACGTGGGGCGACGACCCCGCGACGGTGCACGGGGCGCTGCTGTCCGGTCTGCGGGCGGCGTCGCGGCTGCTCGGCACCGAGGTGGCCGCGTCGACCCTCGCGGAACCGCTCCCCGCCGCCATCGACCACGACGCGCCGCCCGGGTCCACGGGGGACGTGGGCGGTGGACGACACTCGGGGTCGTGACCACTCCGCGGCCTCGGCCCCAGCACGAGCACCGGGCTCCCGTCGCCGTGGCGGTCCTGGTGAACCTGGCGCTCAGCCTGTTCCTGCCGAGCGAGGTGCTGTTCTTCCCGTCATGGGTCGTCCCGGTGCTCGGTGTCCTGCTCCTCAGCCCGCTCATCGTCTTCAACCCGCGGCGGTTGACGCGGGAGACGACCTGGTCGCGGTGGCTGTCCTTCGCCCTCGCGATCCTGCTCACCGTCGCGAACCAGCTCACCGTGGTGCGGACGATCGAGGTGCTCCTCGGCGGCCACGCCGACGGGGGCGCCGTCCTGCTCACCGCGCTGCAGGTGTGGGTGAGCACGATCATCGCTTTCGGGCTCGTCTACTGGGAGCTCGACCGCGGTGGTCCGGTGGCCCGTCGTCGCCCCGAACTCTGGTCGAGCGACGAGGCCGACTTCCAGTTCCCGCAGGAGACCGACGCGAAGACCGCGGCCTGGCGTCCGGTGTACCTCGACTACCTCTACGTCGCGATGACGAACATGGTGGCCTTCAGCCCGACCGACACCATGCCGATGACGGTCCGCGCGAAGATGATCATGGCGTACCAGGCGCTCGGCGGGTTCATCCTGCTCGCCCTCGTGATCTCGCGAGCGGTCAACATCATCAGCTGATCGACACCCCCGTCAGCTCCTCGGAGACGGTCCAGAGCCGGGCAGCCGCCTCGTGATCGCGCATGGGCGCCCACGGCTCCTGCGGCGCTGCCGGCCCGCCGACGTTCCCGCGCCAGGCCGGACCGGTGAACCCGCCGTCCAGCTCGGGCGAGGTCGCGGCGAGCAGCGCCGGTTGCCCCGCGGTCTCGGCCGTGCCGACGAGCAGCCCGCGTGCCGAGAGCCACCGGATGACCCGGACCTGCGTGGTGTCACGACCACGGCCGACCTCGGGACGAGCCGCGAGGAGGCTCGTCGGTGCGACCCCGGGGTGGCTGACCGCGGCCGTGACACCCCAGCCGGCCGAGCGACTCCGGCGGCTCAGCTCGAGCCCGAAGAGGGCGCACGCCAGCTTCGACGCCCCGTACGCGCGCATCCCGTCGTACGCGTGCTCGGACTGCAGGTCGTCCCAGGGGATCGACGCGCGGCGTGCGGCGATGCTCGTCTGCATCACGACCCGGCCGCCGCCGTCCCGGAGGAGCGGCATCACGGCTCCCACGAGCGCGAAGTGCCCGAGGTGGTTGGTGCCGAACTGCAGCTCGAAGCCGTCGGTGGTCGTCTGGCGTTCCGGCGGGGTCATCACCCCGGCGTTGCCGACGAGCAGGTCGACCGGGGCGCCGTCCGCGGCGAGCCGGTCGCCGAGGGCGTGCACCGACGCGAGCGACGACAGGTCCAGGTCCTCGAGCCGGAGTCGTGCCGCCGGGTGGCGATCGCGGATGCGGTCGACCGCGGCCTCGCCCTTCCGCCGGTTCCGCACCGGCAGGACCACTTCGGCACCGGCACCGGCCAGACGCGCGGCGATCCCCAGTCCGATGCCGTCGCTCGCACCCGTCACGAGGGCCAGGCGGCCGGTCAGGTCGGGCAGGGGCAGTTCGTCGACGTGTCGGGGCATCAGGTCCTCCTGGGTCATCGGGCCGCCGGTGCGATCCGTCGACACCAGACTGCGGCCGTGCACGATCGACATCCACGGCCTGACGATCCGTGGCTCCGGCGACGCGGGGGCGCGATGATGGCACGGTGATCGATCGATCGTCCCTGGCCGACTTCCTCCGCGGCCGACGCGAAGCCCTGCAGCCGGAGGACGTCGGCCTCAACCGCGGGCAGCGTCGGCGGACCACCGGCCTCCGTCGCGAGGAGGTGGCACTGCTCGCCAACATGTCGGCCGACTACTACGCGCGCCTCGAGCGGGAGCGCGGCCCGCAGCCGTCCGAGCAGATGCTCGCGGCGATCGCGCAGGGGCTGCGACTGTCGATCGACGAGCGGGACCACCTGTTCCGCCTCGCCGGACACCAGCCCCCGCAGCCCGGCCCCGGTGGCGACCACGTGAGCCCCGGCATGATGCGCATCTTCGACCGCCTGGTGGACACCCCGGCGGAGATCGTCACGGAGCTCGGCGAGACGCTGCAGCAGACGCCGCTCGCTGCCGCCATCACGGGCGACGCCGCAGAACGGTCCGGGGACATGCGGAGCATCGGCTTCCGCTGGTTCACCGACCCGGCCGCGCGGGCGCTGCACCCGGAGGAGGACCACGAGTTCCTGTCCCGCATGTACGCCTCGGGCCTCCGTGGCATCATCGCGCAGCGTGGTCCGACGTCACGGGCCGCCCACCTGGCCGAGGTCCTGCTCGCGGAGAACGCGGAGTTCCGGGAGGTCTGGGCCAGGCACGAGGTCGGGATCCGCCCCCGAGAGGTCAAGCACTTCCGTCACCCCGAGGTCGGGCTGCTCACGCTCACCTGCCAGGTCCTGCTCGATCCCGAGCGCTCGCACGCCCTGCTCGTCTACACGGCGGAACCGGGGAGCGAGAGCGCCGACCGGCTGCGCCTGCTGTCCGTGATCGGGACGAGCGTCCTCCCCGGCTAGTCCGCCCGACGGGCCCTCGGGCCGGATGGCGGGCACCCCGCGCCGTTCAGCGCGGGGTGCCCTGGGTCTCAGCCCTTGCGGAACAGCTCGTGCAGGAGCCGGGCCACGGTCACGAGCAAGCTCGCGATCCCCAACCACGGCACCGGACGGCCGCGACGCGGTTCGTCGTCGTGCGACATCCGACCACCTTCGTGTCAGCGCCGGCGGACACGAGAAGTGCAGGCCGAGGGATGCAACTCGCTCGAGGAGCGGGTTACACTGGATCCGAGTTTCAGGCTCGGGACCCGTTGCGTCCCTCGTTCTCCACTCGGAGGACAAATCGAAGCCCACCACTGTTGTCGCAGTGGTGGGCTTCATCCTTGTCCGGGCCGTCGTCCCGGCGTGACTCCGGCCCACAGCCAGCATACCGATATTCCGGTTGCACACCGGGGGCTTGTGCTCGTTGATCGGCTGATCAACAATGGCGCCATGGACGTCATCACCGGCTCGACGCCGCGGTCTCCCCTCCACCAGGACACCGGTGCCCCTCGCCGCACCCTCCGCGTCGCCCTCGTGCAGACACGATGGCTGGCGGACCCGGAGGAACACCGGCGACAGCTCGCGGACGGCATCGCCACGGCAGCCGCGAACGGCGCGACCGCGGTGTTCCTGCAGGAGCTCACCCTGCTGCGCTACCCGGGCGACACCCCGGCGTCCGGCGTCCCGAAGGACCTCGCCGAGTCGCTCGAGGACGGCCCCACGATCACGTTCGCCCGCGCGCAGGCGATCGAGCACGGGGTGTTCGTGCACGCGTCGCTGTACGAGCGCCCCGCCGACGACGACCGGCCCGACGACCCGCGCGGCTACAACACGGCGATCCTCGTCGGCCCCGACGGCACGGTGGTCGGCCGGACCCGCAAGACGCACATCCCGATCAGCGCCGGCTACCACGAGGACACCTACTTCCGCCCGGGCAGCGACGCCGACGCCTTCCCCGTGTACGAGCCGCCGGGGCTCGGCGCACGGGTCGGGCTGCCGACCTGCTGGGACGAGTGGTTCCCCGAGGTCGCGCGGTCGTACGGGCTCGCCGGGTCCGAGGTCCTGGTGTACCCGACGGCGATCGGCTCCGAACCGACCTTCCCGGACTTCGACACCGCGCCGATCTGGCGGCAGGTCATCGTGGCGAACGGCATCACCGCCGGGCAGTTCATGGTCGTGCCGAACCGGTGGGGCGACGAGGGTGGCATCACCTTCTACGGGTCGTCGTTCATCTCGGACCCGTTCGGCCGGGTCCTCGTCGAGGCGCCGCGCGATGCCGATGCGGTGCTGGTCGCGGACCTCGACCTCGACGCCCGCGTCGAGTGGCTCCGCCTCTTCCCCTTCTACGTGACACGGCGACCCGACCTGTACGGCGGCCTGGTGCAGGAGGTCGACCCCGTCCGCGGCGGGTACGGCGCGCACGAGGCGATCCGCGCCTCCAGGCCGGTCCCGCCGACCGACGGCCGCTCGCCGGAACCGGCCGGCGCCACCCGACCGGCGGTCCTGTCGTGAGCTGGCGGATGCCGGCGGAGACGGCTCCGCAGGACCGCACGTGGATGGCGTTCCCACGGCCCGGCGTCACCCTCGGCGACGACCCGGCGAGCGCCGAGGCCGCGCGGATCGCGTGGGCCACGACCGCGAACACGATCAGCGAGTACCAGCCCGTCACGGTCGTGGTCGACCCGGTGGCACGGGCCGATGCGGACCGGTTGCTCTCCGGCGACGTCGAGGTGCTCGAAGCGCCCCTCGACGACTTCTGGATGCGTGACATCGGGCCGACCTTCGTCCTCGACGACGAGGGCGACCTCGGCGCCGTGGACTGGGTGTTCAACGGCTGGGGCGCGAACGCGTGGGCGACCTGGACGCGTGACGCCGAGGTCGCCGCGACCGTGGCGCACGCCGCGGGTGCAACGCGGATCCCCTCGCTCCTGGTCAACGAGGGCGGTGCGATCCACGTCGACGGCACGGGGCGGGTGCTCGTGACGGAGACGGTGCAGCTCGACCCGCGGCGGAACCCGTACGCCGACCGCGGCCGTGTCGAGGAGGAGCTGGCCCGGACGATCGGGGCGACGGACGTGATCTGGCTCCCCCGCGGACTGACACGGGACTACGACGGCCTGGGCACCCGCGGGCACGTGGACATGGTGGCGACGTTCCCCGAGCCCGGTGTCGTCCTGCTGCACGCCCAGCCCGACCCGGCGCACCCCGACCACCTCGTGATGCCGCAGATCCGTCGCGCGCTCGAGCAGGCGGCCGACGTGACGATCGTCGAGCTCCCGGCCCCGGCGACCCTGGCCGACGACGGTGGTCCGGTGGACTGGAACTACGTCAACCACGTCGTCGTGAACGGTGCGGTGATCGCGTGCGGGTTCGGCGAACCGGCGGCGGACGACCGGGCCAGGGGCATCCTGGCGGACGTGTACCCCGGGCGCGAGGTCCGCACGGTCGACGCTCGCGAGGTCTTCGCGCGCGGCGGCGGCCTGCACTGCATCACCCAGCAGCAACCGGCACGGCCGACAGAGCCCCCGACCGCCTGATCCGCACCCGACGCGGTGTACATCGTCTCCGACTGCCCTGTACACCGCGTCGGGTCCGCCGGGCACGAGCGCGTCGGTATGGTGCTCCGAACCGAACGGCCCGGGCACCGACGCCCGGCCCCGATCCAGCAGGGAAGTCAACGCATGGCATCACCCACCGTGGTCACCGCCCCGACCGCTCCGGCGCGGCGTGGATCGCTGCAGCGGAGCCTCGGCCTGTGGGCGATCGTCGGCCTCGGGCTCGGGTACATGACCCCGACCGTCGTGTTCGACACGTTCGGCATCGTGTCCGACGAGACGAAGGGGGCCGTGCCGAGCGCATACCTCATCGCCCTCGTGATCATGCTCCTGACCGCGGTGAGCTACGGGAAGATGGTCCGCGTCTACCCCGCCGCCGGGTCCGCGTACACGTACGTGCGGGAGTCGATCCACCCGAACGCCGGCTTCATGGTCGGTTGGGCATCGCTCCTCGACTACCTGCTCCTGCCGATGGTCAACGCGCTCATCATCCGGCTCTACCTCGAGCAGGTCTTCCCGGCTCTGCCGCCGTGGGTGACGGTCGTGGTCTACACGGCGTTCGTCACCACGGTGATCTGCCTGTCGATGCGCGGCACCTCGAACCTCAACATGGTCCTGCTCATCGGTGCGATCCTCGCGATGATCGCGTTCGTGGTCTTCGCCGTCATCGAACTCGTCCAGGGCGCCGGAGCGGGGACGCTCGTGAGCACGCGGCCGTTCGTGCACGACGGGGTCACGATGTCCGCGCTCCTCACCGGCGCGACCGTGGTCTGCTTCTCGTTCATCGGGTTCGACGCGGTGACGATGTACACGGAAGAGGCGAAGTCGGTCCGGATCATGCCGAAGGCCATCCTCATGACGGTCCTCATCGGCGGCCTGATCTTCCTGGTGTCGTCGTACTTCGCCCAGCTCCGGTTCCCGACCAACGCCCCCTTCGGCGAGTTCACCGACGACCCGCTCCCCCAGATCGGTCTGCTCGTCGGCGGCCGCGTGTTCCAGGCGATCCTCGTCGCCGCCGGGTTCATCGCCGCACTGGCGTCGGGGCTCGCCTCGCACGCCAGCGTCGCCCGCATGCTGCTCGTGATGGGCCGGAACAACGTGCTGCCGAAGCGGGTGTTCGGGTACGTCAGCCCCCGCACGCGCACCCCGATCCCGAACGTCGTCTTCGTCGGTCTGGTCACCCTGCTCGCGATGTCGTTCTCGCTCGACACGATCTCGTCGTACATCAACTTCGGCGCGCTGATCGCGTTCACGTTCGTCAACCTGACGGTGATCGTGCACTTCGCCTGGCGCGAGGGTCGCCGCCACACGGCCCGCGACCGCTTCACCTTCGTGGTGATGCCGGGCGTCGCGATGCTCCTCACCGGTGTTCTCTGGTCGCAGCTGCACGCCGACGCGCTGATCGCCGGCGGCGTGTGGGCGGCCATCGGGTTCGTGTACCTGCTGGTCATCACGAAGGGGTTCCGGGTGCAGCCGAAGGGCTTCGACGAGAACCAGCCGGTGACCGGCGTCAACAAGCAACTGACCGACGAGCAAGGCTGAGGAGCACCATGACCGACACCACCAGCACCGCGACGGACACCACCAGCACCGCGAGCACCGCCGCCGGCACCCGCTACGCCGTCACGGACCCGGCCTCCGGCGAGGTGCTCCGCACGTTCCCGACGATCACCGACGACGAACTCCGCGCGGCGATCGACACCGCCGACCGAGCGCACACCGCCGACCGCAGCACCGCCGCCGACCGCGCGGCCCTGCTCCGTCGCGTCGCCGAGCTCTACCGGGAGCGCCGCGACGACCTGGCCGCCACGATCGTGCGCGAGATGGCGAAGCCGATCGACCAGGCCGTCGGCGAGGTCGACTTCTGCGCCGACATCTACGACTACTACGCCGACCACGCGTCGGAGTTCCTGGCGGACCAGCCGATCACCCTGGCCGCCGGCAGCGAGGGCTCGGCGTTCATCCGGAAGTCCTCGATCGGCGTCGTGCTCGGCATCATGCCGTGGAACTTCCCCGCGTACCAGATCGCCCGGTTCGCCGGTCCGAACCTGCTCATCGGCAACTCCGTCCTGCTGAAGCACGCTCCGCAGTGCCCGGAGTCGGCGCTCGCGATCGAGCAGGTCTTCCACGACGCCGGCTTCCCCGAGGGTGCGTACACGAACGTGTTCGCGTCCAACGACCAGATCGCCGACGTCATCGCCGACCCCCGGGTGCAGGGCGTCTCGCTGACGGGCTCGGCCCGTGCGGGTGCCGCGGTCGCGGAGATCGCCGGCCGGAACCTGACGAAGGTCGTGCTGGAGCTCGGTGGGTCGGACCCCTTCATCCTGCTGTCGACCGACGACCTCGACGCCGTGGTCGAGTCCGCCGTCGCCACCCGCCTCGAGGGCAACGGGCAGGTCTGCAACGCCGCGAAGCGCTTCCTGGTCGCCGACCACCTGTACGACGACTTCCTCACGAGGTTCACCGCAGCGATGTCCGCCGTCGAACCGACGGACCCGACGACCCCCGGTGCGGAGCTCGGCCCGCTGTCCTCGCCGGCCGCCGCCGACCGCCTCGAGGAGCAGCTCGCGAGCGCCCGCAGTCAGGGTGCGACCGTCGTGACGGGTGGCGAACGGCAGGGCAACGCGTTCACGCCGACCGTCCTCACGGGCGTCACGCCGGACAACGACGCCTACCGCGAGGAGTTCTTCGGCCCGGTCGCCGCCGTCTACCGGGTCGAGGACGAGGACGCCGCGGTCACGATCGCGAACGACACCCCGTACGGCCTCGGCTCGTACCTGTTCACGACCGACGCCGACCAGGCACTCCGCGTCGCGGACCGCATCGAGGCCGGCATGGTCTACGTGAACATCGTCGGCGCGGACAGCCCGGAACTGCCGTTCGGCGGCGTCAAGGCGAGCGGCTTCGGCCGCGAGCTCGGCCCCCTGGGGGCCGACGAGTTCGTCAACAAGAAGCTGATCCGCATCGGCTGACCGCCGCTCTGTGCCCGGCTCCACGGCGGACGGGAGGCGCGGTGCCAGCCGGCACCGCGCCTCCCGTCCGTGAGCCGGTCCGGTTCAGACCGCGATCCGCCCACCGTCCACCGGCAGGACCGCACCGTGCACGAACGACGCCGCGTCGGTCGCGAGGAACACGATCGCCTCGGCGATCTCGGACGCCGTCCCCGGGCGCCCGGCGGGACCAGCCGCGGCCAGTGCGTCGAGGCTCTCACCCATCGCCGCGGTGCCCTCGGTGCGGGTCGGACCGGGGCTGACGGCGTTGACCCGGACGCCTGCCGGACCGAACTCGGCCGCCCACGACTTCGTGAGCAGCACGAGCGCCGCCTTGCTCGAGCCGTAGAGGGCCATGCCCGCCGCACCGAACTCGGCGACCATCGTGGTGACGTTCACGACGGCGCCGTCACCCCGCTCGGCCATCGCGGGTGCGAGTGCTGCGACGAGGAAGTACGGCGCCTTGACGTTGATGTCGAAGACCTCGTCGAAGCCCTGCTCGCTGGTGCCGGCCGTCGGGCCGAACGGGAAGACCCCCGCGCTGTTCACGAGGACGTCGACGTGGCCGCCGCCGAGTTCGGTCGCTCGGGCGGCGAGCTCCTTCGCGCTCGCCTCGTCGCGCAGGTCCGCGGAGACGAAGTCGGCGCTGCCACCGGCGGCACGGATCGCACGGACGACCGCGTCGCCCCGCTCGGCACTGCGGCCGGACACGACGACGTGCAGCCCTCGGGCCGCGAGGAGTTCGGCGGTGGCGCGGCCGATGCCGCTCGTGGCACCGGTGATGAGGGCGGTCTTGGTCATGGTGGACATCCTGTCTGAACAGATCGGTTCGGTTTGGTGCTGGTAACTGTACCGACCTGTTTGGTATTGTCAAACCATGCCCGACCAGACCACTCCCTCGGCAGCACCACGGACCCGCCGCCGCCCCGCGTACGAACGCGCGGTCGCCACCGCGGACCGGCTGTTCTACGAACAGGGCATCCACGCGGTCGGGGTCGACCAGGTCGCGGCCGAGGCGGAGATCTCGAAGGCGAGTCTCTACACGCACTTCCGCACGAAGGACGACCTGGTGGTCGGGTACCTGCAGGGGCGGAGCCGGTCGTGGCAGGAGCACGTCGCGGCGGAGCTCCCCGGCCGCGCGGGAACGCCTCGCGAGCGGATCCTCGCGGTCTTCGACCTGCTCGGCGAGTGGTTCGACGAACCCGGGTACCGCGGCTGCCCGTTCATCAACGTCGAGGCCGAGTACGGCGACGGACACCCGACCCACCAGGTGACGTTGGACCACCGCGCGTGGGTCCGCGAGCTCTTCGAGTCGCTCCTCACCGAGGCGGGCGACCCGGACCCGAGCACGTCGGCGCTCCCGTTGTGCGTGCTCTACGACGGTGCGATGGCGAGCGCGCAGGCCGATCCGTCGCGGCGGTGGGCTGCGGCCGCGCGATCGGCGGCGGCCCGGCTCACGGCCGCCACGGACTGACCGTCGGTCGCCGTCCGGCTACTCCTGCGGGTCGGCGGGCTCGCCGCCCGAGTCGACGTCGCTGTCCTGTTCCGGGTCCTCGGTCGCGTTGCCGGTGGACGAGCCGTCGGGCAGGTCCTCCGTGTGCTCGCGCTGCTCGTCGATGGGCTCGCTCGAGCCGTTCGCTGCGGTGTCGCTCATGGCCCGGACGCTACGCGGACGGATCGAGGCGGCCGCTCAGGCGGGCGTGTGGCGGACGGGTGCGGACGCGGCCACACGACGGACGGGAGGCGCGGTGCCAGCTGGCACCGCGCCTCCAGTCCGGCTCGGTGAGCGTCTACCGCACCGCCGGCTGCGGCAGTGCGGCGAGGATCTCCGCGGCCGCTTCGCGGCCCATCCGGACCGCTCCGTCGACGTGCTGGTACCCGTGCCCGGCGAGGTCGCTCGACGCGAACCGGAGCGGACCGATGGCCGCACGCTGGTCGGCGCCGTACCGGACCAGTCCGCCCAGGTCGAAGCTCGCCGCGTAGGCGCCACGGGTCCACTCCTCGGTGCCCCAGTCGCTCTCGTAGTAGACGACGGGCCGGAGCGCCTCGTCGCCGTAGTAGTGCGCGAGCGAGGCGAGGACGCGAGCCTTGCGCTCCTCGACGGACAGCGCGAAGACGTCGTCGGCGTGCACGTCCGAGACGAAGCCGACGAGCGTGCCCTGCTCCTGCCCGTGCGAGGTGTTGTCGTACGCCTCGTGCACGAGCTCGTACGGGCTGAAGGCCGTGCCGGACAGCCCGGCACCCCGCCAGAACGGCCGGTCGTAGACGGCGTGCACCTTGATCACGAAGCCCATCGACAGGTGCTGGTGGAGCTGGTGCTGCCGACGGGGCAGCGGGGGCTCGTAGGAGATCCGCGAGTACAGGGGCGGCGGCACGGCGACGAGCGCCTGGCGTGCGTGGACCTCGATGCCGCCGTCGGCGATCGCGGTGACGCCCTCGTCGTCCCACCGCAGCGTCCGGACCGGCGCGTGCAGGTGCACGTCGTCACCGAGTCGTGCCGCGAGGCGCTCGGAGACCTGCTGCATCCCGCCGACCACGCGCTTGTCGAGGATGAAGTCGGCGTCGACGAGGTTCGAGAAACTGCCGGCCGACGCCGCCATCAGGAGCGCCTGCAGGGCCGAGAAGGCGTGGGCGGGCTTCGTCAGCATCGCACCGGCGATGAACAGCTCGACGTTGTCCGTCGCGACCCGGTCGTCGCTCAGCTCATGGAGCCACGCACGGAACGACGTCTCGTCGAGACGCGCGGCCTCCGGAGCCTCCCACGGGCGTGCCGGGTCGACGGTCGCGACGTACTCGTCGACCACGCTGACGAGCCGCTCGATCTCGGTCGCGGTGGCCTCGGGAAGCGGGAAGATGTCGCCGGTGTACTCGGTGCGGGTGCCGTGCTCGTCGACGTAGACGCTGGAGCCCTCCCGGTAGCGGTCGTACGTCTCGAGTCCCAGCTCGTCGAGGGTCTCGAGCAGCGCGGTCTGGTCCGGCGAGACCCACTGGCCGCCGATCTCGAGCGTGACGCCCTCGATGTCCTCGGTCCAGGTGCGGCCGCCGACCCGGTCGCGTGCCTCGAGCACGGCGACGGTCTTCCCCTCGGCGACCAGGCGCGCCGCGGCGGTGAGGCCGGTCACGCCGGCGCCGATGATGACGACGTCTCTCTCGGTCATCGTGCTGCTCTCTGTCCTGTGCTGGTGCTGGCCGGGGGCCCGAACGGGTCCGGCGTCAGCGTGTACATGGTCTCGAGGTACTCGGCGATGCCCTCGCCGCCGCCCTCGCGGCCGAGGCCAGACTGCTTGACCCCGCCGAACGGTGCCGAGGCGTTCGAGACGACCCCGGCGTTGAGACCCAGCATGCCCGTCTCGAGCCGCTCGATGAGTCGCTGCCCACGCGCCGGGTCCGACGTGTACGCGTAATCGACGAGACCGTACTCGGTGTCGTTGGCGGCCGTCACCGCGTCGTCCTCGGTGCGGAAGGTGCTGATCGCCAGGACCGGCCCGAACAGCTCGTCGCGGAGCAGGGCGCTCCCCGGCTGCACGTCGGTCAGGACGGTCGGCGCGTAGAACGTGCCCGGTCCCTCGACGGGGTGGCCGCCGGTCCGGACCACCGCACCGCGCTCCACCGCGTCGGCGACCAGGCGGTGCACCTTGTCGACGGCACGGGCGTCGATGAGCGGACCGATGGCGACGCCGTCCTCGGTGCCGCGACCGACGGGCATGGCCGCGACGCGCTCGGTGACCCGGCGGGCGAACTCCTCCGCGACGTCCTCGTGCACCAGGAAGCGGTTCGCCGCCGTGCAGGCCTGCCCGGTGTTCCGGAACTTGGCGAGCAGAGCACCATCGACCGCCGCGTCCAGGTCGGCGTCCGCGAACACCAGGAACGGCGCGTTGCCGCCGAGCTCCATGCTCGTCCGGAGGACCGTGTCCGCCGCCTGCCGGAGCAGCGTCCGGCCGACCGGGGTCGATCCCGTGAAGGAGAGCTTGCGGAGCCGCGGGTCGGCGATCACCGGGCCGGACACGTCGGCGGCCCGCGTCGTCGGGACCACGTTGACGACGCCGGCCGGCACCCCGGCCTCGAGCAGCAGGTCCGCGAACAGCAGCGTCGTGAGCGGGGTCAGTTCGGCGGGCTTCACGACGACGGTGCACCCTGCGGCGAGCGCCGGGGCGACCTTGCGGGTGGCCATCGCGAGGGGGAAGTTCCAGGGGGTGATGAGGAACGCCGGCCCGACGGGCTTGTGGGTCACGATCGCCCGGCCGGTGCCCTCGGGGTTCGTGCCGTAGGACCCGCCGATCCGGACCGCCTCCTCGGAGAACCAGCGGAGGAACTCGCCGCCGTACGTCACCTCGCCCCGGGCCTCGGCGAGGGGCTTGCCCATCTCGAGCGTCATGAGGAGCGCGAACTCCTCACGGCGGTCCTGCAGCAGGTCGAAGGCCCGACGCAGGACCTCGGCGCGCTGCCGCGGAGGCGTGGCAGCCCACCCCTTTGCAGCTGCTTCCGCGGCGTCGAGTGCCTTGACACCGTCTTCGGGGGTTGCATCGGCGATGCGCAGGAGCGTCGCGCCGGTGGCCGGGTCGACGACGGGGAACGTGCCGCCGTCGGCCGCCGGTCGCCAGGCGCCACCGACCAGGAGGCCCGTGGGGACCCGGTCGAGGACGGCCTGTTCAGCGGCTGGTCCGGTGGCGTCGGGGACGCTCGGCCACCCGGTCGCCGTGTGCGTCGCGCTGGTCGCGGGGTGCGTCGCGGTCATGCGGTCGCCAGTCCTTCCAGGACGACGTCGAGGCCCTCGCGCAGCAGGTCGTCGTCGATCGCGAGCGGCGGCAGGAAGCGCACGACGTTGCCGTAGGTGCCGGCGGTCAACGCGATGACCCCGTGCTCGTAGGCGTGCCGGACGACCCGTCCGGTCAGCCCGGGGTCCGGGTCGCCGGTCGCCGGGTCCACCAGTTCCATCGCGACCATCGCGCCGCGACCACGCACGTCGCCGATGCGCGGGTCGCCCGACTGCGCGGTGCGGAGGGCCTGCAGGACGACGTCGCCGATCTCCCGCGCCCGCTCGACCAGGCCGTCGTGCTCGAAGGCGCCGATGGCGGCGAGCGCTGCGGCGCACGCGACGGGGTTGCCGCCGTACGTTCCGCCCAGACCCCCGACGTGCGCGGAGTCCATGATCTCGGCACGCCCGGTCACGGCGGACAGGGGCAGCCCACCGGCCATGCCCTTCGCCGTCGTCACGACGTCGGGGACGATCCCCTCGTGCTCGCTGGCGAACATCGCACCGGTCCGGGCGAACCCGGTCTGCACCTCGTCGGCGATGAAGACGACGCCGTTCGCCGTGGTCCACTCGGACAGGGCGGGGAGGAACCCGGGGGCCGGCACGACGAACCCGCCCTCGCCCTGGATCGGCTCGATGAGGACGGCCGCGGTGTTCGCCGCGCCGACCTGTTTCTCGATCTGGCTGATCGCACGCTTCGCCGCCTCGGGCCCGGAGAGGCCGTCGTGGAACGGGTAGGACATCGGCACGCGGTAGACCTCGGGGGCGAAGGGACCGAAGCCGTCCTTGTACGGCTGGTTCTTCGCGGTCAGCGCCATCGTCAGGTTCGTCCGCCCGTGGTACGCGTGGTCGAACACCACGACGGCCTGCCGACCGGTGTGCTTGCGCGCGATCTTCACGGCGTTCTCGACGGCTTCCGCGCCGGAGTTGAACAGGGCCGTCCGCTTCTCGTGGTCGCCGGGGGTCAGCCGGTTCAGGGCCTCGGCGACGGCGACGTACCCGTCGTAGGCCGCGATGGTGAAGCACGTGTGGGTGAAGGCGGCGACCTGCTCGGTCACGGCGGCCACCACCCCGGGGTGGGCGTTCCCGACGCTCGTCACGGCGATGCCGGAACCGAGGTCGACGAAGGAGTTGCCGTCCGCGTCGACGACCACGCCGCCACCGGCCGCGACGACGGCGATCGGGACGGCCACACCGACGCCTGCGGCCACCGCGGCGGACTTCCGGGCGAAGAGCTCGCGGGATCGGGGGCCCGGCACCTCCGTGACGAGCCGCCGTTCCTGGGGCAGCGAGGGGCCGCCCGCAGCGGCGCTGGTCGTGGGTGCAGCGGTGGAGGACATGCCGCGATGGTAGGAGGACGACCCCGCCACACCCACTGTCCGCCGTGTACAGCGGCGGTGGTCACGATCGCCGCAGCGGATAGGGTTCCCCCATGCCCGCGACGCT
Organism: Curtobacterium sp. MCBA15_008; assembly: GCF_001865065.1. Lineage (GTDB taxonomy): Bacteria > Actinomycetota > Actinomycetes > Actinomycetales > Microbacteriaceae > Curtobacterium. Next base: position 105,009 of record NZ_MJGN01000011.1, read on the forward strand.
GCGCTCCCTGCTGCACCGAGTCGACCTGCACCTCCGGCTGCTCACCAGCGCCGACACGGACGCCCTCGACGCTCCGCTGTCCTGGCTGCACAGCTCCGACCTGGCCGACCCGACGCCGTTCCTGGCGGACGGTCAGGGCCTCCTGACGACGGGCACGCAGTTCGGGGTCGACGCCGACGTCACCGAGGGGTTCGCCGACTCGTACGTCCGGCGGCTGCGGGAACGGGGTGTCGTCGCGCTCGGCTTCGGCACCGAGGTGGTCCGTGCGGGCACCCCGGCCGAGCTCGTCGACGCGTGCGAGGCGCAGGGACTCCCGCTGTTCGAGGTGCCCTACGAGACGTCGTTCATCGCCGTCGCCCAGGCCAACGCGGACGCCGTCGCCCGCGAGGCCAACGCACGGAACGCCTGGGCCCTCGCCGCCCAGCGCGCGATCTCCCTCGCCGCGATGCGACCGGACGGTCTCGGCGCCACCATCGCCGAGCTCTCCCGACAGCTCGACGGGTGGGTCGGGCTCTTCGACGTCTCCGGACGACTGGACCGGGGGCACCCGGCCGACGGGGTCACGGGGTCGGACCTCGACCTCCTCCGGACCGAGTCCCTCCGGTTGCTCCGCGCCGGCCAGCGCGCGAGCCTGCCCGTGACGACCCGGCACCGCACCGGCTTCACGCTCCAGACCCTCGGCAGCGGCGGCCACCTGAGCGGGGTGCTGGCGATCGCGAACGGCGGTGCGCTCGACCGGGCCGGGCGTGAGGTCGTCACCGCCGTCATCGCCCTCGCCGGACTCGCTCTGCAGCAGAACCGCGAGCTCGCCCGCGCCCGGGGGCTCCTGCGGACCGGACTGCTCACGATGCTCTCCGTCGGCGACCCCGACGTCGTCGACACCACCTCCCGCGAGGTCTGGGGACCGCTCCCCGCCGAACCCGTCCGGATCGCCGCCGTCGAGGTCCCCGACCAGGACCTCGACACCGTGGTCGACCTGCTCGAGCTCTGGGTACAGGACCGACCCGGGCACCTGTTCTTCGCCGTCGACGACGCCCTCTTCCTCTGCGTCAGCGCCGACGACACGGCGATCGTCGACGAGCTCGTCTCCCGGTTCGACCTCCGCGCCGGGCTCTCCGACGGCGCCTCGTACCGGTCCTTCGGACGCGCGCGCACCGAGGCCGTGCAGGCCCTCGACCGCCGCCGCGAGGGCCGCCCCGGCACCACTGAGTTCGGCGACCTCGCACGGGAGGGCGTGCTCGCCCACCTGGCACACGTCGACGTCGACGCGGGTGCGGTCGCCCGGGCGTTCCTCGCCCCGCTGCGAGGACACGACCGAGAGGCGGGCACCGACCTCACCCGGACCGTCCGCACCTGGCTCGAGCAGAACTGCGAGTACGACCGCACGGCGCAGGCACTCGGCGTCCACCGGCACACCGCACGTGCCCGGGTCGAGCACGCCGGGCGACTGCTCGACCGGGACCTGTCGGCCTTCGCGACCCGGGCCGACCTGTGGGCCGCGTTCGTGGTCGAGGGCGGCCCGGCGGGCGCCGAATAGGCTGACACCGTGCCGACGACCCCGGCCCGCCGGCGCCTCAGCCCGGCCGAACGCGAGGCCCAGATCACCGCGGCCGCGATCGAGGTCGCCCGCGCCGAGGGGCTCGCCGGCGTGACCCTCCGCGGGGTCGCTGCTGCCATCGGGGTCGCCCCGTCCCTCGTCGCCCACTACCGGCCGGCGATGGAGGAGCTGGTCGGCGAGACCTTCCGGACCGTCGCGAGCGCCGAGGTCGCCGAGGTCCGGTCGATCGTCACCGCCGTCGACGACCCCGTCGGGCAGCTCCGTGCCCTGCTGGCGTGCATCGCCGACCCCGAGCGCGACGACGTCGCGGCCCTCTGGGCGGACGCCTGGAGCATCGGTCGGACGAACCCGTCGCTGGCGACCGCGGCGCGTGACGTCATGGACGACTGGCAGCTCCTGGCGACCGCCGTGGTCGGCGCCGGGGTCCGCGACGGGGTCATGCGCGCCGAAGACCCCGACGAGGTCGGCCGGCTCCTGTTCGCCCTCGTCGACGCGACGAACGGGTACGCCCTCGTCGACCACCTGGACCGCCCGACCCGCGAGGGACTGGTCCGCACGACCATCGCCCGCGCGGTCGACCTCGACCCTGTGACCCTCGCCGGCTGAGCCTCGGGGCGCCCGGTGCTCCGCCTAGTGGTTCCCGCCATTCCGACGACGGTGCCGGATGGTGGTACCGACGTAACACCCGCCGACTCCGGCAGCGATGCCGACCGCGAACGAACCGACGATCTGGTTCGGCGTACCGATCGTCGCCGCGGAGACAGCGGCACCAGCGATGATCAGGCCGACCGTGACGGCGATGGCGAACACGGGGTTGCCGAAGAGTTTCGTCACGATGACCTCCTTGTGCGGATCGGGGAGCTTCTCTGCCTCGCTTCCGCGACGCTAACGAAGCCGCCGTGAGACGTCAATACTTCACATACAGAAGAGAGAGTCAGGACGGTCGGTACGCTCGTGTCGTCGCACAGGGAGCGACGGGGAACGAGGCGTACATGACCACGACGGACGAACTCCGACGATCGCGACGGACCCGCCCGCGGGCGGTGACGGTCTCGATCGTGCTCTGGGCGGTGTGGCTCGTCGTCGGCGTGGTCTCGACCGTGGTCATCGCCACGCTCGGCTGGGGACTTCCCGGCTTCGGCGGGGTCGCGGCACTCGTGGTGTCGTTCGTCCTCTGGGCCCTCGTCGCGGCTGCGCTGCTGCAGCTCCTCCGCGGATCGGGAGCGGCACGCCTCGTCCTCGTCGTGATCGCGGCGTTCCGGGCCGCCCTGAGCATCACGACGGGCGGCATCTCGCTCGCGATGGTGCTGCTGTCGGTCGTGGCGGCGGTCCTGCTGTTCCTGCCCAGCGCCCGACCCTGGTTCCGACGCGGCGAGCGCGTCGTCCCCGACGAGCCGGCGAGCTGACGGCTCTGGGACAGACCACCTGACGGACTGGAGGCGCGGTGCCGGCTGGCACCGCGCCTCCAGTCCGTCGACGGGTCAGGCCCTCGGATCAGACGTGGCGACCACCGCGGCGGCGTCGCGTCAGCAGCAGCACGCCACCCGCCAGGAGCATGGCGAGTCCGCCGAGGCCCGGCCAGAGCAGGTCGGCGCCGGTGAAGGCGAGCCCGCCGCGGGGCGCCGCTTCCGGAGTGGTCGTGGGCGCGGTCGGGGCAGGGGCCCCGGTCGCGGTCGGCGCCGGAGCAACCGGGGTCGACGCGGTCGGGTCGGCCTCCGCGTACGCGATGCTCACCGTCGCCGACGTCGCTTCGCCCGACGCGTCCGACACGGTGTACTCGACGGTCGACGGGTTGCCGGTGAAGTCCGCCTCGGGGACGAAGGTGTCACGACCGGTCGTCGTGTCGACCGTCCAGGTGCCCTCACCCTCGACAGCGAGCGACGTGACCGGGGTCCCGTCGGCGGCGAGCAGGCGCACGGTCGTCGGGTCCACGTTGCGGGAGTCGTTCGCGGTGACGTCCACCGACACCGTCTCACCGGTCGCATGGTCGAGCGACGAGTCGTCGGCCGCGAGGGGCAGGTAGCGGACGGAGACGAGTGCCGTGGTGGTCGCACCGTCGGCGCCGGTCGCGCTGTAGCGGACGGGGGTCGGGTTCCCCGTGAACCCGTCGAGCGGCGTGAAGGTCAGCTCCCCGCTGGCCGTGTCGACGGTCCAGGTACCCTCGCCGTCGACCACGAAGGTCGTCTGCGGGTTCCGGTCGCGGTCGAGCAGCCGGACGGAGGCCGGGTCGACGTTCGCGGAGTCGTTCGCCGCGACGTCGACCGTCACCGGCTCGCCGAGCGCGTTGCCGCCGGAGACGTCGTCGACGGCTGCGGGCTGGTAGGTGACGTCCACGTCGGCCGTGGTGGTCTCACCGCGGCCGTCCTGCACGGTGTACCGAGCGGTGGTCGGGTCGCCGGTGAACCCGGTCTCCGGCGTGAAGGTCACCGTGCCGGCGCTCGTGTCGGCCGTCCACGTCCCCTCGCCGCGCACGGTGCGGGTCGTGACCGGCTGTCCGTCGGCGTCGAGCAGGCGGAGGGTCGAGCGGTCCACGTTCGCACTGTCGTTGCCCACGACGTCGACCGTGACGGCCGAGCCGAGGGCGTTGCGACGGGAGACGTCCTTCGTCGCGACCGGGGCGTACGCCACGGTGACGACCGCGGTGGTCGCGTGACCGGCAGCGTCCTGCACCGAGTACCGGACCGGGGTCGGGTCGCCCGTGTACCCGGCAGCGGGCGTGAAGGTGACGGTGCCCGTGGCCGTGTCGACCGTCCACGTTCCCTGGCCCGCCACGGGCAGCTCGGTGACGAGGGCGGCGCCCTGCACGAGGCGCACGCTGGACGCGACGACGTTCGACGAGTCGTTCGTGGTCACCGTGACGGACGCCGGGGAACCGACGGTGTTGCCGGTCGAGCCGTCGGCAGCGGCCACCGGCAGGTACGAGACGGTGACGGTCTGGCGGACGCCGCGCTCGAACGCGTCGCCCGCGGTGTACGTCACGGGCGCCGGGTTGCCGGTGAACCCGCGCTGGGGCGTGAAGGTCACCACGCCCGTGGCCGCGTCGACCGTCCAGGTGCCCTCGCCGTCGACGACGAGCTCCCGCGTCGCGTCGCCGGCGCCGTCGACCAGGTGGACGGAGGTGCGCTCGAGGCCCGCCGAGTCGTTCGCGAGGACGGGGACCGACACGGGCTCACCCGGGGTCGGCGCGACCACGGCGTCCGCCGCGGCGACCGGACGGTAGGCCACCTGGACCGGGGCCGACGAGGTGTGCCCGCTCCCGTCGCTCACCGTGTAAGTGACCGGTGCGGGGTTCCCGGTGAAGCCGGGCAGGGGTGTGAAGGTGACCGCGCCGGTGGTGGCGTCGACCGTCCACGTGCCCTGGTCGGCGATCGGCAGGGTCGAGACCGGCGTGCCGTCGGCATCGAGCAGCTGCACGGTCGTCCGGTCGACGTTCGCCGAGTCGTTCGCCGTCACGTCCACGGTCACCGTGCTGCCGACGGTGTTGTCGCGTGCGTCGTCGGCCGTGGCCGCGACGGCGTACCGGACGGTGATCGTCGCCGTCGCGGGCGTCGTCGCACCGCTGCCCGTGGCGACGCGGTAGGTGACGGGAGTCGGGTTGCCCGTGAAGTCGCGCGCCGTGGTGAAGGTCACCCGGCCCGTCTTGGGGTCGACGGTCCAGGTTCCCTGACCGCCGACCGTCAGCGACGACCTCGGCGTGCCGTCGGCGTCGAGCAGCTGGACGCTCGTCGGGTCGACGTTGTCGGAGTCGTTCGCCGTCACGTCGACCACGGCCGGGCTGCCCTGCCGGACGGCCGAGACCGTGTCGGCGGCGGCGGTCGGCTGGTACGTCACGACGACCTGCGCGCCGGTTTCCAGCCCGCGGCCGTCCCGCACGGTGTAGTCGACGGGGGCCGGGTCGCCGGTGAACCCCGCGGCCGGCGTGAACGTCACCGTGCCCTTCGTGGTGTCGACGGTCCAGTCGCCCTGACCCTCGACGTGGAGTGCGGTGGTCGGCTTGCCGTCGGCGCCCGTGATGCTGAGGGTGGCGGGGTCGAGGTCACCCGCGTCGTTCTTGACCACGTCCACGGTGACGGCCTTCCCGGGCTCGCTCACCGCGGCTTCGTCCGTCGTGGCGACCGGCTTCGGCTTCACCGCGTTCGTGAACGAGCAGTCGACCGAGGCGACCCCTGCCGGGATCGTGAAGGTGCCCGTCGTCCCGGTCCCATCGATGACCGCCTTGCCGGTGGCCGGGTCCTTGCAGAGCCACGTCGTCGTGTAGTTCACCGGGTTCGTCGTGCCCGCGGGCGTCTGCGCGATCGTGTACGGGTCGGTCTGCCCGGGGAGGAGCAGGACCGGTCCGGCCGTGGCGGTGGGCTCCTTCGCCGTGGTGGTCGCCGAGTTGTTCGTCGTGACGCCGTTGCCGCCGATCGTGACGGTGAAGTCGTCGCCCGGGTCGAAGGTCGTCGCGGGACGGGTCGCCGTGACGGAACCCGTGGTCGGCAGGGCGTTGCTCGCCATGTCGGTGACCTTGGCGCTGAGGTTCTGTGTGCCGATGACGCGACCCGTGATCGGGTTCACCTTGAGGAAGGCGTTCGCACCGCTGCCCGCGATGTAGAGGTAACTGTCGTCGCCGAACGCCATCGAGTTCAACGCGATCCCGGTGGCGATCGCGGGTCCGACCTTGCTCGCCCTCGCCGTCCCGACGCCGACGAGATCCGCCGCGTCGACGCGGTAGATCTGCGCCGACGAGCCGCTGCTCTTGATGAAGTACATGTTGCCCTGGCCGTCGAACGCCAGGTCGCCGTTGGTGCCGTCGGATCCCTCGGCGGTGACCGTCACGATCGTGCCGGAGTTCGTGTGGGTCGCCGGGTCGTAGCTCGTGAACTTGAACTCGGTCGCCGAGCCCGTGACCACGCCGCCGTAGTAGTACTTGCCGGACTTCGGGTCGATGCCGCCCATGTTGTTCGTGACGCCCGACGTCCGCGGGGTGGTCCGGAACTTCTCGGTCCCCGCGTTCCACTCGTAGACGTTGGTCGGGTCGGTGAGGACGAGTGTGCCACCGTCCGCCGAGAGCCCGAGCTGGTTGATCGCACCAGCGCCGCTCGGCACGGGGACGACACTCGACGTCGCACCGGTGGCCCGGTCGATCGAGACGACCCCGGAACCGTCCGAGGTGGTCGCGTAGAGCAGCGTCTTCGAGAACGCGGGAGCAGCGGACGCGGACTGCGGGAGGGCGACGACCGCACCCGCAGTGACGAGGGCGGCGACCAGGGCGGCGCCTCCGAGACGGAGGGCGGGCGGGCACGACGGACGTGCGGCATCGGGCATGCGCAAGGGAGGGGTCCTGACGGAGAGTTCGGGTTCGGGTCAGCCGCGGGCGAGCAGTGCTCATGCCCGGCGTGCTGTCCGCTCATCGTGGCGGACCCCGACCGGGCGCGGGGGCGAAAACCCCCGGACTGGGGCCGCTCCGAGCAGTCCCCCTTTGTGGGGACCCGTCAGGGAACACAACAAGGGGACCCGACACGGGAAGGACCGCGGCGCACCCCCGGTGCAGACGCATCCAGAGGACCGGGCGGGCAGCGTGGCGGGGCCGCGCCGTGCCTCCAGGCCCAGCGAAGGCCGAAGGCTCAGAGAACACACGAGGCACAGAGAACACAGAAGGCGCGGAGAATGCAGAAGGCCCCCGGATCTCTCCGGGGGCCTTCTGTTCTGCCTGGTGCGCGAGGGGGGACTTGAACCCCCACGCCGTTTCCAGCACACGGACCTGAACCGTGCGCGTCTACCAATTCCGCCACTCGCGCCAGCCCGAGAACACTACCATGCACAGACGCTGCCAGATGCCAACCACTACCATGCGTAAGGTCAGCGACCGAGAACACTGGAGACCCATGGGCCTGTTGGACAGCTTCGAGCGAGGGCTGGAGCGCGCCGTGAACGGCGCGTTCGCGAAGACCTTCCGCTCCGGCGTGCAGCCCGTCGAGATCTCGAGCGCACTCCGCCGCGAGCTCGACACGAAGGCTGCCGTGGTGTCGCGCGAGCGCATCCTCGTGCCGAACGAGTTCGCCGTGCGCCTCGCGCCGCCGGACTTCACGCGGATGAACGACATCGGTCGTCCGCTCATCGACGAGCTCTCGCAGATGGTGCAGCAGCACGCCGTCGCGCAGAACTACTCGTTCTCCGGACCCGTGACGATCGCCCTCAAGCAGGACGGCACGCTGTCCACCGGGATCCTCGAGGTCGACTCGACCACCGTGCAGCGGGACGTCGCCTGGGTCGCCGTGCTCGACATCGGTTCGCAGCGCCACAAGCTCCAGCGCGGGCGCACCGTCATCGGCCGCGGAACCGACGCCGACATCACCGTCGCGGACACCGGCACGAGCCGGAAGCACGTCGAGGTGATCTGGGACGGCAAGCACGCCCAGGCCAACGACCTGGGGTCGACGAACGGCTCGAAACTGAACGGCGAGCGCTTCCAGCAGGCCATCGTTGAGCCGGATTCCACGATCGAGATCGGTCGTACCCGTATGGTGTTCCGGGTGATCCCCGAGAACGACGGAGGTACCAGGTGACCACAGGGCTGACCCTGCTCGTCCTGCGCTTCGCGTTCCTCGCGGTGCTGTGGCTGTTCGTGTTCGTGATCGTCTTCGCGCTGCGCAGTGACCTGTTCGGTCAGCGCGTGCGCACCATCCCCACCGATCCGAAGGCCGGTGCGTCCGGTCCGACGACCCCCGCGGTGCCGGCAGCAGCGGCGCCGGCTCCGGCATCCAACGGTGCGTTCACGGATCTCATCGGACAGCCTGGAGGCGCGCAGCAGTCCGCCACGCCGGTCGCCACCCGACTGGTCATCACCGAGGGATCGCGCGAGGGCATGGAGATGCCGCTCGGCGGCGGACCGATCACGATCGGCCGGTCCAGCGAGTCCAACGTGGTCATCCGCGACGACTACACCTCGACCAACCACGCCCGCCTCGACCTGCGCGCCGACGGCTGGCTCCTCACCGACCTCGAGTCCACGAACGGCACCTTCGTCAACGGTCAGAAGGTGACCGCACCCGTGATGATCGCCGAGCGGACGCCGATCACGATCGGGACCACGACGTTCGAGCTGCGGCGGTAACCCCGGATGACGGCTCGCACGCTGAGCGCCGCTGTGTCCCACGTGGGGCGCATCCGTGCCAACAACCAGGACTCCGGCTACGCCGGACAGCACCTGTTCGCGGTCGCGGACGGCATGGGCGGACACGCCGGCGGCGACGTCGCGTCGGCGATCGCGATCCGTCGCATCAGGGAAGTCGACCGCGAGTTCCCCTCCGCGCACGACGCCGAGTTCGCCCTGCAGTCGGCCCTCATCGCGGCCAACCAGCTCATCACCGAGACGGTGTTCGAGCACCAGGAACTGACCGGCATGGGCACCACGGTGTCCGCGATGATCCGGGTCGGCGACCAGATCGCGATCGCCCACATCGGCGACTCGCGCATCTACCGGCACCGCGACGGCGAGCTGCAGCAGATCACGTCGGACCACACCTTCGTGCAGCGCCTCGTCGACAGCGGCCGCATCACCCCCGAGGAAGCCGCGGTCCACCCGCGCCGCTCGGTGCTCATGCGCGTGCTCGGCGACGTCGACGCCGCACCCGAGGTCGACACCGCGATCATGGACATCCAGCCGGGCGACCGCTGGCTGCTCTGCTCGGACGGCCTGTCGTCGTACCTGGCGGAAGAGCGCATCCGGCACGCTCTCGCGTCGAACATGGACGCGAACCAGGTGACGCAGCGCCTCGTGAAGGAGACGCTCGACCACGGCGCGCCCGACAACGTGACCGTCGTGGTGATGGACGTCACCGACACCGAGCCCGACGACGACGACGACGCGGCCACCACCGTCGGGTCCGCCGCAGCACCCCTGACCTTCGAGGCATCGACCGGCCGGAAGCCGATCCGCCTCCCCACGATCCTGCTGCACCCGCTCAAGGTCACGACCGCGCCCGAGGACTCGCACTTCGAGCCGGAGTCCGACCAGTTCTTCGCCGAGCTCATCGCCGAGGACCGCCGTCGCCGGATCCGCCGCCGGGTGTCGTGGACGATCGCCCTCGTGGTCGCCGTCGCCGTGCTCGTCGGTGCCGTCTTCCTCGGCTGGCGCATCATCCAGGACCACTACTACGTCGGCACCGACCGCGGCACGGTCGCGATCTACAAGGGTGTCCAGCAGTCGATCGGCCCGATCGCGCTGTCCGACGTCTACGAGGACACCGACGTCACCGTGTCCTCCCTGCCCGACTACACGCGGGAGAACGTCCGCTCGACGATCAACGCGCAGTCCCTCGACGACGCGCGCGACATCGTCGACCGCCTGCGGAAGGCGGCCGCGACCGGGCAGGACCAGGCCGGCACCGGTGGTGACGGCGGCTCGTCGTCGCCGACCCCCACCCCGTCGGGCTCCCCGTCGTCGTCGCCCTCGGCCTCGCCCGGTGCGAAGCGATGAGCAACGCCACGGCGCAGTCCTTCACGCAGGCGATCACGATCAAGCTGCGTGAACCCGCGCGCGCCCGGAACCTCGAGCTCGTGCTGCTCGTCATCGCGTGCGGCATCTGCGCCGGCGCGATGGTGCTCGTGCAGCTCGGCACGAAGGGGCGGCTGTTCGACACCTCGGCGCTGTGGGTGGGCGCGGGGATCCTCGGGCTCGCACTCGTCATGCACGTGGTGCTCCGCGTCGTCGCGAAGAACGCCGACCCGTTCATCCTGCCCGTCGCCCTCGCCCTGAACGGCATCGGCATCGCGGAGATCTACCGCATCGACGTCCACGCCGACCACTTCGGGTGGGCCGCGTTCGGGGTCAAGCAGATGGTCTGGACGATGCTCGCCATGGTCGCCGCCATCGTCGTGCTGCTGCTCGTCCGGAACCACCGGTTCCTCCAGCGGTACCGGTACATCTTCATGTTCGCGACGATCGCGCTGCTCCTCCTGCCGATCGTGCCCGGGCTCGGGCTGAACGTCGGCGGCGCGAGGGTCTGGATCAAGATCGGCTCGTTCACGTTCCAGCCCGGCGAGCTGGCGAAGATCACGATGGCGCTGTTCTTCGCGGGGTACCTCGTCACGGCACGCGACTCGCTGTCGATCGTCGGCCGGAAGTTCCTCGGCATGACCTTCCCCCGGGCCCGCGACCTCGGCCCGATCCTGGTCATGTGGGGCGCCGCCATGGGTGTCCTCGTGTTCCAGCGCGACCTCGGCACCGCGCTGCTGTACTTCGGCCTCTTCCTGGTGATGATCTACGTCGCCACCGGCCGGATCAGCTGGGTGGTCATCGGCCTCGCGCTCTTCGTCGGCGGCGCCCTCGTCGCGCAGTCCGCCCTCGTGTACGTGCACGGCCGGTTCGAACAGTGGCTCGACCCGTTCAACCCCGTCATCTACAACCGCCTGTCGCAGGGCAGCGGGCAGTTGGTGACCGGGCTGTTCGGCTTCGCGAGCGGCGGCATCACCGGTACCGGGCTCGGCCAGGGACGCCCGTACCTGACCCCCGTCGCGAATGCCGACTACATCGTCGCCTCGCTCGGTGAGGAACTCGGGCTCATCGGCGTCTTCGCGATCCTCGCGCTGTTCATCATCCTGGCCTCGCGCGGCATGCGGGTCGGCTTCATGGCGCAGGACGACTTCGGCAAGCTGCTCGGCGTCGGCTTCGGCTTCACGATCGCCCTGCAGGTCTTCGTCGTCGTCGGCGGCATCACCCGGGTGATCCCGGTCACCGGCCTCACCACTCCGTTCATGGCAGCCGGTGGTTCCTCGCTCATCGCCAACTGGATCATCGCCGCGATGTTGCTGCGCCTGACCGACGCCATCCCCGCCGAGCAGCGCGTGCAGCAAGGCGCGATCCCAGCCGCTCGCGGACGTGGCACGACCAAGAAGGAGCGCACCCGATGAACCGACAGCTCCGCCGTGTCTCGACCGTCATCGTGCTCATGTTCGTGGCACTGTTCGTGTCGACGACGTCGATCCAGTTCTTCGCCGCGGACTCGCTCCGCGCCGACCCCCGGAACTCGCGCACGATCCTCAACAGCTACTCCACGAAGCGCGGGGCGATCCTCGTGCAGGGCAGCCCGATCGCCGAGTCGACCGCCGTGGACGACCAGTACCAGTACCAGCGGAAGTACACGAACGGCGACCTCTACTCGGCCGTCACCGGGTACTTCACCATCGGGCAGGGCAGCGCCGGCGTCGAGGCCGCCGAGAACTCCGTGCTGTCCGGCAACTCGGACGCCTCGTTCTTCCAGAACCTCAACGCGATCCTCACCGGCCAGGACGTCCAGGGCGACAACGTCAACCTGACGATCGACCCGAAGGTGCAGCAGGCGGCGTACGACGCGCTCGGCACGAACTCCGGTGCGGTCGTGGCGATCCAGCCGAAGACGGGCAAGATCCTCGCGATGGTCTCCAAGCCGTCCTACGACCCGAACACGCTCACGTCACACGACACGGCGGACGTCGTCGCGAAGTTCAACGCCCTCGACCAGGCTGACAGCCACCCGCTGAAGAACCGCGCGTACGGCGGCGACCTCTACACGCCGGGATCGGTGTTCAAGCTCATCGTCGCGTCGGCGGCGCTCGAGGGCGGCAAGTACACGCTCGACTCCGAGTTCCCGAACCCGTCGCGGCTGCAGCTCCCCGGCACCAGCACCTACATCAACAACGCCGAGGGTGGCTCGTGCGGCGGCGGCGACAAGGTGAAGCTGCGCACGGCGATCCAGTACTCGTGCAACATCCCCTTCGCGGAGCTCGGGCAGAAGCTCGGCTACGACGCGATCAAGAGCATGGCCGACAAGTACGGCTTCGGCGACGCGATCGAGATCCCCATGCGCGCCACCGCCAGCCAGTACCCCGCGGTCGACTCGACGGCGCAGCTCATGCTCAGTTCGTTCGGACAGGCCAGCGTCCGGGTGTCCCCGCTGCAGATGGCGATGGTCTCGGCTGGCATCGCGAACGGCGGCAAGGTCATGCAGCCGTCCGTCGTCGACTCGATCACGACGAGTGACCTGAAGACGGTCGAGTCCTTCTCGCCGAAGCAGTACAGCGATCCGTTGTCCGCTTCGGAATCCGCCGACCTGACCGAGGCCATGCAGAGCGTCGTCAGCTCCGGGACCGGCACCAATGCCAAGATCAACGGTGTCGACGTCGCAGGGAAGACGGGCACGGCCGAGGGCGGCACGGGCGACCCGTACACGCTCTGGTTCACGGGCTTCGCCCCGGCGAAGGACCCCGAGGTGGCCGTCGCGGTCGTCGTCGGGAACGGCGGCGGGCTCGGGCAGTCCGGCGTCGGCAACACGGTCGCGGCCCCGGTCGCGAAGAAAGTCATGGAGGCGGTGCTGAACAAATGAGACCCACCAGCGGACTCACCTTCGGTGGGCGGTACCAACTCTCGTCCCGGGTCGCCATCGGCGGCATGGGAGAGGTGTGGCAGGCCACCGACCTCGTCATCGGTCGCACCGTGGCACTCAAGATCCTCAAGGACGAGTACCTCGGCGACCCGGGCTTCCTCGAGCGCTTCCGCGCGGAGGCCCGTCACGCAGCGCTCGTCAACCACGAGGGCATCGCCAACGTGTTCGACTACGGCGAGGAGGACGGCAGCGCCTACCTCGTGATGGAGCTCGTCCCCGGCGAGGCGCTCTCGACCATGATCGAGCGGGAGCACACGCTGCCCGTCGACAAGGTCCTCGACATCGTGGCGCAGACGGCGAACGCCCTGCAGGCCGCGCACGCCGTGGGCCTCGTGCACCGCGACATCAAGCCCGGCAACCTGCTCATCACGCCGGACGGCCGCGTCAAGATCACCGACTTCGGCATCGCCCGGATCGCCGACCAGGTCCCGCTCACCGCGACCGGCCAGGTCATGGGCACCGTGCAGTACCTCTCGCCGGAGCAGGCGAGCGGACACCCCGCGTCGCCGTCGACGGACATCTACTCGCTCGGCATCGTCGCGTACGAGTGCCTGGCCGGGCGCCGTCCCTTCACGGGCGAGTCGCAGGTCGCGATCGCCATGGCGCACATCAACGAGCAGCCGCCGGCGCTCCCCGGGGACATCCCGGAGCCGGTCTCGGCCCTGGTGATGTCCTGCATCGCGAAGAAGCCCGCCGACCGTCCGGCCACCGCGGCCAACCTTGCGCGCGCCGCGCAGGCACTCCGTCGTGGCGACGTCGCTGCGGCCACCGTCGCCGTGCCGGCCATCGCGGCCGGCGGCACGGTGGCGTTCAACCCGCCGCAGGGCCAGGGGAACGACGCCGCGACCGCACTCATCGGCACGACCCAGGCCGGTGCGGTCACGGGTGGTCCCGGAACGCCGGGCTCCCCGATCGACGGCGAGGACGAGGAACCGAAGAAGCGCCGCGCGTGGATCTGGTGGCTCGTCGGGGTCATCGCCGTGCTGGTCATCGGCGGGGTCGTCGCCGCGTTCGCGTTGAACGGCAACCAGCAGCCCGAACCGACGCGCTCGTCCACGAGCTCGTCCCAGTCCACGCCGACACGCTCCCAGCCCCCGTCGCCGAGCGCCACACCCACCCAGACGCGCGTGCTCGTCAACTCGGCGGACTACGAGGGGCTCTCCGTCACCGACGCCCAGGCCAAGCTGCAGTCGGTCGGCCTGACCTCGCGCGTCGAGGACGGCGACCCGGCCCCGAGCGCCGACAAGGCGAACACGGTCCAGTCGATCAGCCCGACCGGCAGCCTCGCCCTCGGATCGCTGGTCGTCATCCAGCAGTACACGGCGCAGCCGACGGTCAACCAGCCGAACTCGGCGTCACCGGGCACGGTGTCGGCCGACGGCCAGGTCACCTTCAGCTGGGCAGCCGCCACGTGCCCGACGGGCTACACCGTGGCGTCGTACGCGTACACGATCACGGGCGGCAAGGACACCTCAAGCCAGACCTCGGGCACGCTCGACGCCGACCACCGCTCGGTCACCGTGCAGATCGACGCCGTCGGCAAGTCCGCGTCGCTGAGCTACACCGTGACGTGCGGCAACCTGACCGCGTCGGCCGCGTCGGAGAGCGCCGCGAGCGACACCTGGCAGGCCACGGGCGAGCCGACGGTCGACCCGACGGACGGCAACAACCCCAGCCAGGCACCGCAGGACTGACCCTCGGACGGGGGCTCGCGACACCGTTGCGTAACGGTTCGGTCGGGGCCCCCGTCGCCAGCGTCTCACCAGGAACGGCTGCCGTACACTGGCCCGGACGGACATTCGGAGGAGTACGTGCCAGAAGGTGTGACCGCGGGGATCACCCTCCTCGCCAACCGCTACGAGATCGGTGAAGTCATCGGTCGGGGCGGCATGGCCACTGTGCATCTGGGCAACGACACCCGCCTCGGACGCAAGGTCGCGGTGAAGTTGCTCAAGCCGAGCCTCGCCAACGACCCGGCCTTCCGTACCCGGTTCCGGCAGGAAGCCCAGGCCGCCGCGCGCATGGCGCACCCGACGATCGTCCGGGTCTACGACGCGGGCGAAGAGACCGTCACCGAGACCTCGGGTGCCGAGGTGCAGGTGCCGTTCATCGTCATGGAGCACGTCGAGGGGCGGCCGCTCTCCGACATCATCGGCGACGGCCCGGTCGCGCCGGACGAAGCCGTGCGCATCACCGAGGGCATCCTCACCGCGCTGGAGTACTCCCACCGTGCCGGGGTCGTGCACCGCGACATCAAGCCCGCCAACGTCATGGTCACGCACTCCGGCCAGGTCAAGGTCATGGACTTCGGCATCGCCCGGGCCATCACCGACACCTCGGCCACGGTCGCGCAGACCACCTCGATCCTCGGCACGGCGTCGTACTTCTCACCGGAGCAGGCGCGCGGCGAGACCGTCGACGCCCGCACCGACGTGTACTCGACCGGTGTCGTGCTGTTCGAGCTCCTGACCGGCCGTGCACCCTTCATCGGCGACTCCCCGGTCGCCGTCGCCTACCAGCACGTCAGCGAGCAGCCGGTCGCGCCGTCCACGCTCGTCCCCGCGGTCTCACCCGCGCTCGACGCCGTCACGCTGCACGCGCTCGTGAAGGACCGCACCCGCCGCTACCAGAACGCCGCCGAGTTCCGCACGGAGCTGCAGCAGGCCGCCGCGGGGCACGTCCCCGCCTCGACCCGCAAGCTGCACCAGGCTTCGGCCAACGACGCCTCGACGATGTTGTTCGGGGTCAACCCGCGCACGACGTCGAACCCGGCGGTCGCCTTCCGCGAGCTCGACGACGACACCGCCGAGCACCGCCCGCAGCGCACCCAGAACCGTCCCCCCGTGGCGTGGATCTGGGTCGGCATCCTGCTGACCGCCGCGGTCATCGTGGCCGTGGTGTTCTTCGTCGCCAACCTGCAACCGGGCAAGCCGCCGGTGTCGTCGTCGGTCAGCGTGCCGAACGTCGTCGGTGCCACCTGGGACTCCGCATCGACCGCGCTCGAGAAGCGCGACCTCGGTGCCGTCAAGGTCGAGGAGAACTCCGACGACGTCGAGAAGGGCACGGTCATCCGCACCGAGCCCGGCTCCGGCACCAACGTCGCCCGCAGTCAGGACGTCCGCGTCGTCGTGTCGCTCGGACCGCAGCAGATCGCCATCCCCGACCTCGCGAGTCAGGCGCAGGCCGCGGCCGAGAAGACCCTGAAGGACGCCGGCTTCGCGGTCGGCGCCATCAACTCGGACTACTCGCCGGACGTTCCCGAAGGCACGGTCATGAGCACCGACCCGGCGAACGGCACCCAGCACACGAAGGGCACCGTGGTGAACCTCACGGTGTCGAACGGCAAGGTCGAGCTGCCGGACGTCACGCAGCAGCCGTTCTCGACGGCCAACGCCACGCTCGCTGCCCTCGGGCTCACGGTCACGCCCGCGCCGACGAACTCCTGCACGGGCGGCACAGTCACGCAGCAGAACGCCCCCGCCGGTGACATCGCTCAGGGCAGCACCGTCGTCCTGACGTACTGCGCCGCAGCCGCTCAGCCGAGCCAGCCGGCGGCGCCGGGCGGAGACGACAACGGCGGCGACAACGGCGGGGACGACGGTCGCTGACCGACGCCGGACCGACGTGAGGCCCGTACCGGACGCGTGACGTGCCTCCAGGCCCGTGTCACGGATCCAACGGAACGCGACCTGCCGAGCTGGCTGCCTGGAGGCACGGATCGCCTCCCACGGACAGCCCCGCCGGGGTGGGCGCCGGTCCACGGCCGCCCACCGGTCCGCGTCAGGACGCGCGGTGAGCAGTCGGGCTCTCAGGCGCGGTGCGCGGCGATGAGCGGGTTGAGTCCCGCTGCGCGGTCTGCGGCGCCGTCGAGGCCGGTGGTCTCGAGCCAGTTGCCGACCATGCGGTAGCCGCCCTCGGTCAGCACGGACTCCGGGTGGAACTGCACGCCGTAGACGGGGTGCTCGCGGTGCTGCACGCCCATGATCACGCCGCCACCCGTCCGGGCGGTGACGGTGAGCTCGTCGGGGACGGTGTCGTCGACGATGGCGAGCGAGTGGTACCGCGTCGCGGTGAAGGGGTGCGGGACGCCGGTGAAGAGCGCACTGTCGTCGTGGTCGACCTCCGACGTCTTGCCGTGCATGAGCTCTTCGGCGTGCGTGACGGTCGCCCCGAGGGCCTCGGCGATGGCCTGGTGACCGAGGCAGACCCCGAGCAGCGGTGTGTCCGCGGTGATGGCTGCGTGGACGGTCGCGATGGAGATGCCGGCGTCGGCGGGTGTTCCCGGCCCGGGCGACAGCAGCACGCCGTCGTACTCGGCGATCCGGTCGGCGATCTCGGACTCGGGGAACGCGTCGTTCCGGACCACGTCGGTGTCGGCGCCGAGCTGCTGGACGTACCCGTTCAGCGTGTAGACGAAGCTGTCGTAGTTGTCGACGACGAGGATCCTGGTCATGGCGCTCCACCGTACTCGTGGGGGATGTGTGCAGCGGGCTGAGAGTCTTCCCACACACGTGGTCACGGTAGGATACCGGCCATGGCCAAGGACAAGGACCGCACCAAGCCCGCCCGGAGGACCCGAGCCGACTCGGTCGAGACCGCGGGGGACCAGCCGAACCCCGTCTGGTTCAAGCCGGTCATGTTCGGCTTCATGCTCATCGGGCTCGCCTGGGTGATCGTCTTCTACATCTCGAACACGACCCTCCCGGTGCCGTCACTCGGCTCCTGGAACATCCTCATCGGGTTCGGCATCATGTTCGTGGGCTTCCTCATGACCACCCGCTGGCGCTAGCCCACCGGCCCCATCGCTTCCCGACGCCCGTCGCACCGCAAGGTGCGGCGGGCGTCGTCGTTCCGTGAGCGTGGCCAGAGCCGTCGTTCCTGGTCGCGCCAAAGGTCGTCGTTCCCGAGGGCGCGGTCCGAATCTGTTCTCCACAAGCCCGAGCAGCGCGTGGACCCGCTCTCCCCATGCTCGGACCGGTTCTCCACAGTTCTCCACACTTTCCACACTGCTGTCCACACACCAGCCCCGAAGTTATCCACAACTCAGTCCACAGTGGGGATAATCACACCCGTGTAACTCACCGGTTTGTCCACACCTGTGGACAACTCGCTCGTGCACGTGTGGAAAGCGTCTCCGGACGACTCCGGGGCGGGACGACGAACGCCCCGTCGCGGAGGGCGACGGGGCGTTCGAGGTGAGCCGATCGGAGCGGGTCAGATACCGATCCCGACCTGCAAGGCGGTGTAGGCGGCGAAGATCGCCGCGATGACGACGACGGCCTCGGCCACGAGCAGGCCGATCTGCAGTCCACGCTGCCGGACGTTGCGCGTCTTCGAGAACACGAACCCGGTGATGAACCCGAGGACGATGCCACCGACGTGCGCCTGCCACGAGATGTTCGTGCCGGGCAGGAAGCCGACCACGAGGTTCAGACCCATGATCACGAGGAGCTGGACGGCGTTGTACCCGAGGCTCCGCTGGATCACGAAGAACGCCGCGAAGAGACCGAAGATCGCCCCGGAGGCGCCGACGACCTGGGTACCCGGACTCAGCCAGGCGACCGCGAGGTCACCGCCGAGCCCGGCGAGGAAGTACAGCGCCAGGAACCGCCACGTGCCGAGGATGTTCTCGAGCATGCGCCCGAAGATCCACACCGCCCACATGTTGAACAGGATGTGGAAGAACGACGAGTGCACGAACAGACCGGTGATCAATCGCCACGGCTGCGAGCCCACGAGGGGCGTGTAGAAGCTCAACCAGGCGTTGACGTACCCGCCGCTGACCTGGTTGAGGAGCCACAGCACGACCGAGACGACGACGATCACGACCGTCGCCTTCTGGTCGAGCATGGCGAAGCGCCGCCGGGCGACCGTCATCCCACTGGGACCGTTCGCCCGGCGGTTCGCCGTGAACTGTGCGCGCTGTTCACGCACGCACTCCGGGCAGTGCACCCCGACCGCTGCCGGCGTCTGGCACTCCGGGCAGATCGTCCGCCCGCACCGCTGGCAGAGGACGAAGCTCTGCCGGTCGGGGTGCCGGTAGCAGGTGTTGTTCGAGTTGTACGCCGGATCGCTCACGTGGTGGCTCAGACGTCCTCGACGTCGATGCTCTGGATGACGACGTCCTCGAGCGGCTTGTCACGGCCGTCCGTGGCGACACCCTCGATCGCGTCGACGACGGCGCGGGACTCGTCGTCCGCGACCTCGCCGAAGATGGTGTGCTTGCCCTGCAGCCACGGCGTCGCCACCGTGGTGATGAAGAACTGCGAGCCGTTGGTGCCGCGACCGCCCTGGATGCCGGCGTTCGCCATCGCGAAGATGTACGGGTTCTGGAAGGTGAGCTCCGGGGAGATCTCGTCGTCGAAGCGGTAGCCGGGGCCACCGATGCCCTGGCCGAGCGGGTCGCCGCCCTGGATCATGAAGTCCTTGATGATGCGGTGGAAGACCACACCGTCGTAGAGCTTGTCCGTCGACACCTTGCCGGTCCCCGGGTGGGTCCATTCCTGCTTGCCCGTCGCGAGGTCGACGAAGTTCTTGACGGTCTTCGGAGCGTGGTTGCCGAACAGGTTGACGCGGATGTCGCCCTTGTTCGTGTGGATCGTTGCGACAGCAGTGTGCAGAGACATGTTCCGATTCTCGCATGTGTGACCTGCGTACAGACGAGACGCACAGGGACGGCTCCGTGACCTGTCAGGCGCCCTGGTGGCAGGATGGGCACACGCCGTTCCGATGGAGGTACCAGATGACGACGATCGAACTGCCGCGCAAGCGCCGGAAGCAGATCAAGAAGCTCAAGGGCAAGACCGCCTCGCTCCTCGGCGAGCAGCGCAAGGTGCTCGAACACGCGAACGAGATCCTGGCCGAGGCCCGCGCGCACGCCGCCGATGCAGCACGCAAGGACATCGCCCCCCGGGTGCAGAACGCGATCGACAACGGGATCCGCCCGGCCGTCGCCACCGGTGTGCACGCTGCCACCTCGGCTGCGCAGACCGCTTCGCACCGCTTCCAGACCGAGGTCATCCCCGGGCTGGTCTCGACGGCTGGCTCCGTCCTCAGCGTGGGCGACCTCGCGAAGGACCCGCGGGTCAAGAAGCTCGTGAAGAACGCGCAGAAGAAGAGCAAGAAGGCCCGCAAGGCTGCCGCCAAGTACGTGCCGGCCGCGCAGCAGAAGAAGGGCCTCGGCTTCGGTGGCGTCGCGCTCATCGTGGTCGGCGTGGTCGCCGTCGCCGGTGCCGCGTACGCCGCGTACCAGACGCTCCGCGCTGACGACGACCTCTGGGTCGCCGACGACGCCGACACGGCGGAGAAGCCCTCCGCCTGACCTCCCGGTTCGTACGAAGGGCCCCGGCTTCCGCCGGGGCCCTTCGTCGTCTCTCCGGCGAGCGGGTGGACAACGTCTCGCTTGCAACCGAGCGCCGTTCCGCACCCGCTCGGCGGAGTGCCGACCACAGGTCACGCCCGCTCACGCACCCACGTGACGGACGGGAGGCGCGCACCGGCCCCGCCCCGCGCCTCCAGGCCCGCAGATGCAGCGTCCAGAGCCGCGAGATCGCACTCCCGCGCCCCGACCCAGCCCACACACGCGCGCAATCGCGATCTCACCCGCACCCGCACCCGAGCCGGGCGCATACCGAGCGCAGGCCGAACGCCGGACGGGACCCATCGCGGAGCGGCGCGCCGAAGGCGCCGACAAACACGACGACCGAGCGGGGCGAAGCGAGGAACGAGCGGAGCACTGCTCACGCCGACGGAGTGGAGCCTAGGAGAATCGAACTCCTGACATCCTGCTTGCAAAGCAGGCGCTCTACCAACTGAGCTAAGGCCCCGAGACACCCATGGTACGGATGTCGGAGGGAAGTGGTGGGGCTACAAGGACTTGAACCTTGGACCTCTTCGTTATCAGCGAAGCGCTCTAACCGCCTGAGCTATAGCCCCTCAGACCGGATGAAAGCCTACCGTACCGATCCCGGAGAACGAAATCGAGTGGTCGGCCTCATCCGGCCGGGTGTGTCAGTTGTTCGTGAAGCCCACGAGCAGGCCGCCCGTGATCCGCACACTGAGGTTGTAGAGGACGCTCACGATCGCGCCGAGCACAGTGCCGACGACCACGTTGAGGATGCCCACGACGATGGAGAACCCGAGCACCTGGCCCAGCGAGAACTGGTCCATGATCGAGTAGTTGTTCTGCCCGGTGACGTCCTTCAGGAGCGAGTCGATCTCGCCGAAGACACCGGTCTGGTTGAGGATGACCCACACGAGCGCCGTGGCGACGACGATCACGATGGAGCCGGCCAGGGCGATGAGGAAGCTGAGCTTCACCATCGACCAGAAGTCGACGTACACGAGCCGCAGTCGCACCTGACGGGTGCCGACGGGCCGCTTCGCCTTCTTCTGGAGCTTCTCGGCGACACTACTCATTGCTCGGCTGGTCCTCTCCGGCCTGGTCGTCGCCAGGCGCGGTGTCAATGGGATCAGTGGAATCGGGCGCTGCCTCAGCAGGGCTCACCGTCTCCACCGGGCCCGCGGGCTCGATCTCGGCGTCGTCCTGGTCGTCCAGGTTCCGCTCGGTGTTCCGGGCCACTGCGATGATCCGGTCGTTCTCCGCGAACCTCGCGAAGACCACACCCATCGTGTCGCGACCCTTGGCGGGCACCTCGGCCACGGCAGACCTTACCACCTTGCCCGATTGCAGCACGACGAGCACCTCGTCGTCCTCGCCCACGATGAGAGCACCCACAAGGTCACCTCGGTCGGCGGCCAGCTTGGCCACCTTGATGCCGAGACCACCGCGGCCCTGCACGCGGTACTGGTCCACCGAGGTGCGCTTGGCGTAGCCGCCCTCGGTCATGACCCACACGTAGCCGTCGTCCGAGACGACCCGGGCTGCGAGGAGGGCGTCGTCGTCGCGGAACGACATGCCCTTCACGCCCGAGGTCGAACGACCCATCGGGCGCAGGGTGTCGTTCGTCGCGGTGAAGCGCAGCGACATGCCGTGCTTCGACACGAGCAGCAGGTCGTCGTGCTCGTCGACGAGCAGCGCCTGCACGAGGGTGTCGCCGTCGCGCAGGTTGATCGCGATGATGCCGCCGGTGCGGTTCGTGTCGTACTCGGTCAGCGCGGTCTTCTTGACGAGCCCGTGGGCGGTCGCGAGCACCAGGTACTGCGCCGCCTCGTAGTCACGGATGTCGAGGACCTGCTGGATCTGCTCGTCCGGCTGCATCGCGAGCAGGTTCGCGACGTGCTGGCCCTTCGCGTCGCGGCTGGCCTCTTGCAGTTCGTACGCCTTGGCCCGGTACACGCGACCCTGGTCGGTGAGGAACAACAGCCAGTGGTGCGTCGTCGTCACGAAGAAGTGCTCGACGATGTCGTCCGCGCGGAGCTGCGCACCCTTCACACCACGACCACCGCGGTGCTGCGAGCGGTAGTTGTCGCTGCGGGTCCGCTTGACGTACCCGCCGCGGGTGATCGTGACCACCATCTCCTCTTCGGGGATGAGGTCCTCCATCGACATGTCGCCGTCGAAGCCGAGCAGGATCTCGCTCCGACGGTCGTCGCCGAAGCGGTCCACGATCTCGTCGAGCTCGTCACCGATGATCGAGCGCTGGCGGGTCTCCGAGCCGAGGATGTCCTGGAAGTCGGCGATCTTCCGCTCGAGCTCCTCGGCCTCGTCGTGGATCTTCTGGCGCTCGAGGGCGGCCAGGCGACGGAGCTGCAGCTCGAGGATGGCGCGCGCCTGGATCTCGTCGACGGACAGCAGGTCCATCAGGCCGGTGCGGGCCTCTTCGACGTCGGGCGAGCGACGGATGAGCGCGATGACCTCGTCGAGGGCGTCGAGCGCCGCCAGGTAGCCGCGCAGGATGTGCGCGCGCTTCTCGGCCTCTCGGAGCCGGTACTGGGTCCGGCGGACGATGACGTCGATCTGGTGGTCGACCCACGCCGAGATGAAGCCGTCGAGGGCGAGCGTGCGCGGCACCCCGTCGACGATCGCGAGCATGTTCGCGCCGAAGTTCTCCTGCAGCTGCGTGTGCTTGTACAGGTTGTTGAGGACGACCTTGGCGACGGCGTCGCGCTTCAGCACGATCACGAGGCGCTGGCCGGTGCGACCAGAGGTCTCGTCGCGGATGTCGGCGATGCCCGAGAGCTTGCCGTCCTTGACACCCTCGGCGATGCGGATCGCCAGGTTGTCCGGGTTCACCTGGTACGGCAGCTCGGTGACCACGAGGCACGTGCGGCCCTGGATCTCCTCGACGTTGACGACCGCGCGCATCGTGATCGAGCCACGACCGGTGCGGTAGGCGTCCTGGATGCCCTTGGTGCCGAGGATCTGCGCACCGGTCGGGAAGTCCGGGCCCTTGATCCGCTGCATGAGCGCTCCGAGGAGCTCCTCGCGCGTCGCGTCCGGGTGCTCGAGCGCCCACTTCGCGCCGGCGGCGACCTCGCGCAGGTTGTGCGGCGGGATGTTCGTCGCCATGCCGACCGCGATGCCGACCGAGCCGTTCACGAGCAGGTTCGGGAACCGAGCCGGCAGGATCGCGGGCTCCTGCGTGCGCCCGTCGTAGTTGTCCTGGAAGTCGACGGTGTCCTCGTCGATGTCCCGGACCATCTCCATGGCGAGCGGCGCCATCTTGGTCTCGGTGTACCGCGGGGCCGCGGCGCCGTCGTTGCCCGGCGAGCCGAAGTTGCCCTGGCCGAGCGCGAGCGGGTAGCGGAGCGACCACGGCTGCACGAGGCGGACGAGGGCGTCGTAGATCGCGCTGTCACCGTGCGGGTGGAACTGCCCCATCACGTCGCCGACGACACGGGAGCACTTCGAGAACGCGCGGTCCGGACGGTAGCCGCCGTCGAACATCGCGTAGATCACGCGACGGTGCACCGGCTTCAGTCCGTCGCGGACCTCGGGCAGGGCGCGTCCGACGATGACGGACATCGCGTAGTCGAGGTACGACCGCTGCATCTCGAGCTGCAGGTCCACCTGCGAGATGCGGTCGCCGGAGACGACGATGTCCCCGCTGTCGCCGTGGACGATCTCGGGCTGCTCGTCGGCGCCGTTCTCGTTGTCGTCAGCCATGTGGCTTGGTCACCTTTCTGGTGGCCCTCCGGGCGAGAGCCTGGAGGCACTGGTTCCGTTCGTCGCGCCGGGCGCGACGACAGGCGGTCGGGACTGGTCGACGCGGCTGGCACCGCGCCTCCTGTCCTAGATGTCGAGGAAGCGCACGTCCTTGGCGTTCTGCTGGATGAACTGGCGCCGGGACTCGACGTCCTCGCCCATCAGCGTCGCGAAGACGCTGTCCACCGCTGCCGCGTCCTCGAGCGTGACCTGCAGGAGCGTCCGGGTGTCCGGGTTCATCGTGGTGTCCCACAGCTCCTTGTAGTCCATCTCGCCGAGGCCCTTGTAGCGCTGGATCCCGTTGTCCTTCGGGATGCGCTTGCCCGCCGCGAGGCCGGCCTGCATGAGGGCGTCGCGCTCACGGTCGCTGAACACGTACTCGTGCGCCGAGTTCGACCACTTCAGGCGGTACAGCGGCGGCTGCGCGAGGTACACGTAGCCGCGCTCGATGAGCGGTCGCATGTAGCGGAACAGGAGCGTGAGCAGGAGCGTCGTGATGTGCTGACCGTCGACGTCGGCATCGGCCATCAGCACGATCTTGTGGTACCGGGCCTTGTCCGGGTCGAAGTCCTCGCCGATGCCGGCGCCGAACGCCGTGATCATCGACTGGATCTCCTGGTTGGCCAGGGCGCGGTCGAGGCGTGCCTTCTCGACGTTGAGGATCTTGCCGCGGAGCGGCAGGATCGCCTGCGTCATCGGGTTGCGACCCTGCACGGCGGAGCCGCCGGCGGAGTCACCCTCGACCATGAAGATCTCGGAGACCGTCGGGTCCTTCGACTGGCAGTCCTTGAGCTTGCCGGGCATGCCGCCCGACTCGAGGAGGCCCTTGCGGCGGGTGGTCTCACGCGCCTTGCGGGCGGCGAGGCGAGCCTGCGACGCCTGGATCGCCTTGCGCACGACGTCGCGGGCCTGCGTCGGGTTGCTCTCGAACCAGTGGGTGAGCTCGGTGCCGACGACGCGCTGCACGAAGCCCTTGGCCTCGGTGTTGCCGAGCTTGGTCTTCGTCTGGCCCTCGAACTGCGGCTCGCCGAGCTTCACGGAGATGACGGCCGTCAGCCCTTCGCGGATGTCGTCACCCGTGAGGTTGTCGTCCTTCTCCTTGATGATCTTCGCCTCGCGCGCGTACTTGTTCACCAGGTACGTCAGCGCAGCGCGGAAGCCCTCTTCGTGGGTACCGCCCTCGTGCGTGTTGATCGTGTTCGCGAAGGTGTGGACGCTCTCCTGGTAGGAGGTGTTCCACTGCATCGCGACCTCGAGCGCGATCTTGCGCTCCGGGTCCTCGGCCTCGAACCCGATGACGTCCGGGTGCACGAGGTCGGCCTTCTTCTGGGCGTTGAGGTACTCGACGTAGTCGGCGAGTCCCCGCTCGTAGAGGAAGGAGTCCTGGCGGGCCTCTTCCCCTTCGTCCGGGGTGCGCTCGTCCTGCAGCGTGATGCGGAGCCCCTTGTTGAGGAACGCCATCTGCTGGAAGCGGGTGCGCAGGGTCTCGTAGTCGAAGACGACCGTCTCGAAGATCTCCGCGTTCGGCCAGAACGTGATCGTGGTGCCGTGCTCGTCGGACTCCTCGTCCTTCGAGAGCGGTGCGACCGGGACCCCGTCGGTGTAGCTCTGGCGCCAGACGTGGCCCTGCTGGCGGACCTCGACGTCGAGTTCGGAGCTCAGCGCGTTGACCACCGACGAACCGACACCGTGCAGACCGCCGGACACCGCGTACGCGCCGCCGCCGAACTTGCCGCCGGCGTGCAGGACCGTCAGGACGACCTGGACGGTGGAGACGCCCTCGGCCGCGTGGATCCCGACCGGGATGCCACGGCCGTTGTCGACCACGCGGACGCCGCCGTCTTCGCGGATCGTGACGTTGATGGTGTCGCAGTAGCCCGCGAGCGCTTCGTCGACGGAGTTGTCGACGATCTCCTGCACGAGGTGGTGCAGACCGCGCGGCCCGGTCGACCCGATGTACATGCCCGGACGCTTCCGGACGGCTTCGAGCCCTTCGAGCACCTGGATCTGGTCTGCGCCGTACGCTTGGTCGCTCTGCGGGGTCGGCTCGGCGGTCGAGTTCTGTCGGTCGTCGTCAGATCCGGATGTCATTCGAGGGTGCTCCTGCCTGCGCGCGGAACACCCGCGCACTGCACCTCTCAGTCTACCTCAGGACCCCCTCGTCCGAGGGCTGAAATCGGCCGTTCAGCGGCCGAAATCGGTACCAGAGGATGATTTCGTCGGCTCAACCGTAGGTATCGCGAGGACCACGCCCCTGGACCGTCCTGGGGCCGCGTTTCCAGGTGGGGGCGTCGGGGCCGGAAACCCGGATCGACTCGACCCCGGCTTCCGGGTGCCGCTCGGCGATGGTCGTCGTGACGGTGCTCCGCATCAGTCGGAGCTGCGTCGCCCACGCCGTCGAGTCGCACCGGATGACCAGTGCGCCGTCGTCGATCGTCATCGGACGGGAGTGCTTCGCGAGTTCGTCGCCGACCACCGCGGGCCAGTCGACGAAGAGCTCGGACCGGGCGAGCGGCTCCGTCCATCCGAGTTCCTGGGCGAGGGAACCGACGACGTCGCCGAGGCCCTTCGGCTCACGACCGCGGCCGTACGGCACGGAGTCCGGGTCGAGTGCGCTCATCCGCCGTCGCCGCGCGTCGACACCGCGCTTCGACGGGTCGCCGAAGACGGCACGGAGGTGGCGGTACGCGCGGGAGGGCTCGGTGGGCTTCCATGGCTTCGGCATCAGGCGCCCACCCCCGTCGGATCGGGTGCCGTCGCGTCGTCCGCGGTGGCCGCGTCGGCCGCTGCCGTCGCGTCGGGTGCTGCCGTCGCGTCGTCCGCGGTGGCCATCGGACTGGAGGAGCGGCTCGCCGCCGCCTCGTCGGTCACGATGGTGCCGGCCTCGATCCGGACGGTGTGCGCGGCCAGCTGTCCGGGAACGTCGCCGAACACCGCCGCGGTGATGAGCACCTGTTCGTAGTCGGCGACCGCACCGGCCAGGCGCTCCCGACGGGATTCGTCGAGTTCGGCGAAGACATCGTCGAGGATGATGATCGGGTCGCCGAGGCTGGACTCGGCCCGGAGGATCGAGGCGCTGGCGAGCTGGATCGCGAGCGCGAAGGACCACGATTCGCCGTGACTCGCGTACCCGCGTGCAGGTAACCCGTTCAGCTGGAAGAGAACGTCGTCCCGGTGCGGTCCGACGAGCGTCAACCCGCGGTCGAGCTCGTCCCGTCGGCGCCGTTCCAGCGCCGCGCGGAAGGCGTCGGCGGCCGCGGTCACCGAGACCGGTTCGTCCGGCGTCCCGAGCACCGGGTCCGTCGCGTTCGCGTCCTCGGGGTCGCCGCCCCGGACGCTCAGCACGCCCGCGATCGACGCTTCGTGCCGTTCGCCGGCGACGGTCGCGTACGCCTCGGCGACGAAGGGCGCCAGTCGACGGGTCAGGTGGTCGCGCGCAGCGATGATCTCCGCCCCGAAGGCCACGAGCCGGTCGTCCCAGACATCGAGCGTCGCGAGGGAGCCGGACTTCGCCCCGGTCGCCCGTGCCGACTTCAGCAGGGTGTTCCGTTGGCGGAGCGTCCGGTCGTAGTCGGCGAGGACGCCCTGCATGCGCGGCGCGATCTGACCGAGGAGCTCGTCGAGCATCCGGCGCCGCCCGGCCGGCTCACCGCGGACGAGTGCGAGGTCCTCGGGTGCGAAGAGCACGCTCGTGCAGTACCGCGGGAGCTCCCGGGGCTTGATCGCCGAGCGGTTGACCTGCGCCCGGTTCGCCCCGGTGCGGTTGATCTGCACCTCGGCGAGGATGCTCCGGTCCTCGTGCGCGAGCCGCGCGCGGACGACCGCCGCGTCGCAGCCCTGCCGCACGAGTGCCGCGTCGGTGGGGACGCGGTGCGAGCCGAGGGTGGAGAGGTACCCGATCGCCTCGACCAGGTTGGTCTTGCCCTGGCCGTTCCGTCCGACGAACAGGTTCGGCCCGCGTGCGAGGTCGACGTCCGCCTCCCGGTAGTTCCGGAAGTCGGTGAGCTGGAGATGGTCGACGTGCACGCGGGCCGATACGGGTCGAGGTGGTTACCTCGGCAGGACTACGCCTTCTTGACGGCGTGACCGCCGAACTGGTTGCGGAGCGCCGCGACGGCCTTCATCGTCGGGGACGCACTGCCCTGACGTGAGACGAAGCGGGCGAAGATCGACGCCGAGAGCGCGGGCATCGGCACCGCGAGCTCGATGCCCTCTTCCAGCGTCCAGCGGCCCTCGCCCGAGTCCTCGACGTAGCCCTCGAGCTCGTCGAGCTTCGGGTCCTCGTTGAGGGCGAGCACCATGAGGTCGAGCAGCCAGGAGCGCACGACGGTGCCGCGCTGCCATCCGGCGAAGACGGCGGGGACGTCGTGGATGATGTCCTTCGCCTCGAGGAGCTCGTAGCCCTCGCCGTACGCCTGCATGATCGCGTACTCGATGCCGTTGTGGACCATCTTCGCGTAGTGACCGGCGCCGATCGGGCCGGCGTGCGAGAAGCCCTCTTCGCGCGGGCCCTCGGGGCGGAGCGCGTCGAAGACCGGCATGGCGAACTCGACGTCCTTGACGTCACCGCCGACCATGAGGCCGTAGCCGTTGTCCTTGCCCCAGACGCCACCGGAGACGCCGGCGTCCATGTAGCGGATGCCCTTGGCGCCGAGCTGCGCGGCGTGGACGGTGTCGTCCAGCCACTTCGAGTTGCCGCCGTCGATGACCAGGTCGCCCTCGGCGAGGACGCCGGCGAGCTCGGTGATCACGTCGTCGGTGATCTTGCCGTGCGGGACCATGACCCACACGAGCTTCTGGCCCTCGGGGAGCGCTGCCGCGAGGTCGGCGAGGCTGGCCACATCGGAGACGGCGGGGTTCGCGTCGTACCCGGTGACCTCGATGCCTGCGTTGCGGAGACGGGCACGCATGTTGTTGCCCATGCGACCGAGGCCGACAAGACCGATGTGCATGATTTCCTCTTCTGTTCGTCGTCGCGCTGATGCAGGGATGGCGCGTCAGCGCAGTGTTCGGCTGTTGCGCTTACCGCAGCAGGAGATTGGGCTGCAGCAGGTACCGGTATCCGTCCGCTGCCGGGGCCTCTTGCGAGGTCTGACCGGTGATGAGCACCGGACCCGGCTTGTTGGGGTTCTCCGTCTTGGTGAAGGAGATACGGACGAACTCGGAGTGCACCGCATTCAACCCGTCCAGGAGGAACGCGGGCTTCAGGGAGACCACCGTTTCCTCACCGGTCAGCAACGCACTGATCGACTCTGACGCCTGCGCTTGTTCGGAACCGATCGCCTCGAGCGTGAGCCCGTCGACCGTGAAGGAGAACCGGAGCGCGGCTTCGCGCTCCAGGACGAGGGAAACCCGTCGGACCGCCTCGACCAGTTCCGCGGTGTTGATCACCGCGTGGTCCTGCACGGTCTCGGGGAAGAGTCGGCGCACCGGCGGGTAGTTGCCCTTGATGAGCAGCGACGTCACCGTCTTGTCGTCGGCGTGGAACGCGATGAGCTCGCGTTCGGAGGACCCGCTGATGGACACCGAGACCGTGGACGCCGAACCGAAGGTGCGGCCGACCTCCTGCAGGGTGCGGGCCGGCACGAGTGCGTGCAGCGGTGCGCTCTCGGTCTCGCCGGTGCGGCCGGAGTCCCACTGGATCGTGCGCACGGCGACGCGGTAGCGGTCGGTCGCGATGAGGGAGACGTCGTGGTCCCCGACCTCGAGCTGCACGCCGGTGATCACCGGTGTGACGTCGTCGCGGCTGGCGGCGACGGCCACCTGGGACACCGCTTCGGAGAACGCGTCGCCGGGGATGACACCGGTCTGCGCACCGATCTCCGGGAGGGTGGGGTACTCCTCGACCGGCATCGACAGCAGCGTGAAGTGCGCCGAGCCGCAGCTGACCGAGATCTTGGCGTCCTCGGTGGTGAAGGTCACCGGGGCGTTCGGCAGGCGGCTCGCGATGTCGTTCAGCAGCCGGCCCGAGACGAGCACGGTGCCGGGATCGTCGATCTGCGCGGTGATGGACGTCTGTGCCGAGACCTCGTAGTCGAACGAGGAGAGCGTGAGCCGGTCGCCCTCGGCGTGGATGAGGACGCCCGAGAGGATCGGGAGGGTCGTGCGCTGTGGGAGGAGTTTCACCGCGAAGGAGACGGCTTCGGAGAAGACGTCCCGGTTGACCTCGAACTTCACAGCTGGAACCCCTGTCGATCGGTTGGACTGTCCGGCCGCCCCATTGTGGCACAGCCCGGCGGAGCCAGGATTTCTTGTCATCCCGCCGTCCACAAGGTTGGCCCATTGAGATCAATCGTTAACCAGGAGTAATGGTGTTAACGCCTGTGCACACTGTGGATAACCCTGTTGATGCCGCTCGGCGACAGGGAACTACAACCGTGTGACTTGTGAGCGGCGTGTGGGCGGCCTCTGGATGAGTGAATCTCAGGTATCCACTTCCATCCCCAGTTTCCACAGTTGCCCCTCCACCTGTGAACAACCGGGCGGCGTGTCCTCCACAGTTATCCACAGGCTTTCCACACTGTGAGAAGTCCGGTGCATGGAACCGTCTCAGATGGTGGATGCGCGCCAAGGTGGGCCGATCCGATGGTCGCCGGTCGTGCCTCCAGGCCTGGTCGACCCGATCTCGGACCGACGTGACCAGCGCGTCGGGAGACGGATCCCGGGACCGCGATCAGCGGTAGCGGCGGTCCTGCTTGATGCGGCTCGTGAGTTCGGTGACCTGGTTGTAGATCGACCGACGCTCCTTCATCAGCTCGGTGATCTTCTTGTTCGCGTACATGACCGTGGTGTGGTCGCGGTTGCCGAACAGCTGCCCGATCTTCGGCAGGGACAGGCTCGTGAGCTCGCGGCACAGGTACATCGCGATCTGTCGTGCGGTGGCGATCGCCTGCGAGCGGGACGAGCCGTAGAGGTCGTCCACGGAGAGCTTGAAGTACTCCGCGGTGTGGTTGATGATGTCCGTCGGCGCGACCACGTTGTCGTCGTCGAGGGTGATCAGGTCCTTCAGGACGGTCTGCACGAGCGCCATGTCGACGGCCGTGCGATTGAGGCTCGCGAACGCGGTGACGCGGATGAGCGTCCCCTCGAGCTCGCGGATGTTGCTCGACACCTTCGACGCCATGAACTCGAGGATGTCGTCCGGCACCTGCAGGTGGTCGGACTGCGCCTTCTTGCGGAGGATCGCGATGCGCGTCTCGAGCTCGGGCGCCTGCACGTCGGTGATGAGACCCCACTCGAAGCGCGAGCGCATCCGGTCCTCGAACCCGGTCAGGTGCTTCGGTGCGACGTCGGACGTGATGACCACCTGCTTGTTGTGGTCGTGCAGCGTGTTGAAGGTGTGGAAGAACGCTTCCTGCGTCGAGTCCTTGCCCTGGAGGAACTGGATGTCGTCGATCAGCAGGATGTCGATGTCGCGGTACCGCTGCTGGAACTGGTTCGAGCGGTTGTTCGCGATCGAGTTGATGAAGTCGTTCGTGAACTCCTCGCTGGACACGTACCGGACCCGGATCCCCGGGTAGAGGCTCTCGGCGTAGTGGCCGATCGCGTGCAGGAGGTGGGTCTTGCCGAGACCGGAGTCCCCGTAGATGAAGAGGGGGTTGTAGGCCTTGGCCGGGGCCTCGGCGACCGCGACCGCCGCGGCGTGCGCGAAGCGGTTCGACGAGCCGATGACGAAGTTGTCGAAGTTGTACTTCGGGTTGAGGCGGGACTCGGGTCGGCCGCCGGTGCCCGGGGAGTCGATCTGGCTCGGGACGAAGGGCGCCTCGATGTACTGCCGGGGTGCGGCGCTCTGCTCGACGGGCTGCTGCACGGGCTCCGCGTACTCGGGGACGTGCGACGCGACGGTCGGGTCGACCCGGGGCTCGGACGCCATGTCCGGGTTCACGGTGATGGCGAAGTTCGCGACCGTGTCGTCACCGATGCGGGAGACGGCCTCGGTGATCGGGATCCGGATGCGCTGTTCGAGCATGCCGCGGGTGAGGTCGTTCGGGACTTCGAGGTAGAGGGTGCCGGCGAGGACGCCCTTCGGTTCGACCAGGTGGAGGAAGCCCTGCAGCTGCGGGGTGACGCGGTCGTCCTCGGAGAGGAGTCCGAGGACCGATGACCAGAGGTCCTCGACGGGGTCGGCCGGCATCGTCATGTCGCGCTCGTCTCCTGGTCTTGTGTCGTACGGGGGCCGTTCCGGGCCGCGCTCGACCGGCGTGTCTTCCGGCGGGGCGTCCGTGTCCGGGCGGCTTCTTCGACGGCCCGGACCGCGTGTCGCCCCGCGAGTGGTCCACAGGGTTGTCCACAGTCTTGTCCACGTCCGCCGGGTGGTGCACGTCGGGGAGACTCCCCCGTCCTGCCGGGCAACAGGCGGATCGATCACACCACTGTAAAGGACCGGGGCGCGTCGTACCGAACGCACGTTTTCCCCAGTGTGGATAATGATCGTGCGCAGCCCTTCCGCGCAGGGGTCTGCGTCCTGCGTTTGACCTGTCCGCTGCTGTCACGTACCGTTAACCAGTTGACTGCGGCCGTTTGGTCGCGCCCATCTGCGTCGTTCGGCACCGAGCGGCGACACATACGTGACGGCTGCGCTGCGTTCCTCCCGCTGAGGACGGAACCCGGGGCAGCCATGTGGAGATCATCATGAGCAAGCGCACCTTCCAGCCGAACAACCGTCGTCGTGCCAAGAAGCACGGCTTCCGTGCCCGCATGCGCACCCGCGCCGGCCGCGCCATCCTCGCCGCGCGTCGTTCCAAGGGCCGCACCGAGCTCAGCGCCTGAACGAGCCTCACCTGACCGGACTCCGTCCGGTCCGGTCCCGGCTGGGAATCTGGTAGCGATCGTGCTGGCTCGTGCCAACCGCATCGTCCGTGGTGACGACTACCGGTCCGTCGTGCGTCGTGGTCGCAGGAGCGCCACGGCGCACGCCGTCGTATCGGTGGTCCGTCGCACCACCGACGACGGCACGGTCGACCCAGGGCCGACCCGGTTCGGCTTCATCGTCGCCAAGACGGTCGGGAACGCGGTGACGCGGAACCTGGTCAGGCGTCGCCTCAAGGCGATCGCGCACGGGCTGCTGCCGGACGTCCCCGTCGGGTACGACGTGGTGGTCCGCGCACTGCCAGCCGCTGCGCAGGCCGGATGGCCTACCCTGCTCGAAGACGTCTCGCGCTCCTGCGCGCGTGGTGTGGAGAAGGCAGCATGAACCCGTTGACCCGCCTCGCCTGGGGCATCGCGTTGCTCCCGCGCAACGCGTGCGTAGTCGTGCTGCGTGCGTACCGGGCTGTCATCTCCCCGCTGTACGGGAACGTCTGCCGCTACCACCCCTCGTGTTCGCGGTACGCGCTCGAAGCCATCCAGCAGTACGGCGTGGTCCGCGGATCGGCGATGGGCGCATGGCGCATCGCCCGGTGCAACCCCTGGGCAGCCGGGGGCATCGACGACGTCCGTACGCGGCGTCGCCCCTACGACGTCAACCGGTTCGGGTTCGTGCTCGCACCGAACCCGCAGCAGCCGCAGACCGCGGTCGGGACTCCCCTCCCGGTCCTGCTCCCCCAGCGCACTCGAAAGGCGTGACCGTCCCCATGGACCTCATCGGTACGATCCTCTGGCCGCTCAAATGGGTGGTCTCGGCCATCCTCGTCGGCTTCCACTGGATCTTCGAGAACATCGGCATGGACCCCGGCGCGGGGATCACCTGGGTGCTCTCGATCATCTTCCTGACCTTCGTGGTCCGCGCCGCGCTGATCCCGATCTTCGTGCGCCAGATCAAGTCGCAGCGTCGCATGCTCGAGGTCGCGCCGCAGCTGAAGAAGATCCAGGACAAGTACAAGGGCAAGAAGGACCAGTTCTCGCGTGAGGCCATGAGCCGCGAGACCATGGCGCTCTACAAGGAGACCGGGACGAACCCGCTGAGCTCCTGCCTGCCGCTGCTCATCCAGATGCCGATCTTCTTCTCGCTGTACTCGGTGCTGCACGAGGCGCAGATCAACAAGACCGGCATCGGCCTGCTCACGAACGACCTCGCCGGCTCGTTCGGCAACGCGTCGCTGTTCGGCGCTCCGCTGCACGAGACGTTCACGAACGCCTCGGGCTGGGAAGTCCGCGCGATCGCCGGCTTCATGATCGTCGTGATGACGGCGTCGCAGTTCATCACGCAGCTGCAGCTCGTCGCGAAGAACATGTCCCCGGAGACCAAGGCGTCGCCGATGTACCGCCAGCAGAAGATGATGCTGTACATCCTCCCGCTGGTGTTCGTCATCTCGGGTCTGTCCTTCCCCCTCGGCGTCATGTTCTACTGGCTCGCCTCGAACATCTGGACGATGGCCCAGCAGTACTTCGTCATCCGCAGCATGCCGACCCCCGGGTCCGAAGCAGCCCTCGCCCGAGAGGCCCGCCTGGCGAAGAAGGCGCAGCGTCGCGGATCGGCCACCCCGGTCCTCGCCGAGGCCGGTGCCGGTGCCGGTGCGGCCGAGATCGAGGCCGTGCGTGTCACCACGCAGCGTCAGCAGCCGGTTGGCAAGAACCGCTCCAAGAAGAACGGGAAGAAGTAAGTGACCGAGCAGGACATCGCGGACTCCGTCGAGACCCCCGTCGAGACCGTCGAAGACGACGCTGAGGATGCCCGCGACGAAGCGGACATCGCAGCCGACTACATCGAGGAACTCCTCGACATCTGCGACCTCGACGGCGACATCGAGATCGAGGAGCGCGCGGGTCGCGTCTACCTCTCGGTGACCGACGAGGGCGATGCCCTCCGGGTGCTCTCGAAGCCGGACACGGTGTCGGCGCTCCAGGAACTCACGCGCATCGCCGTGCAGGCGGAGACGGGCGAGTTCAGCCGGCTGATCCTCGACGTCGGTGGTTCCCGCGACGCCCGGGCCACCGAACTCCAGCGACTGGTCGACACGGCGATCGAGCGCATCGAGGGCGGCTCGTCCTCCGCGGCGCTCCCGGCGATGTCCTCGTACGAGCGCAAGCTCGTCCACGATCTGGTCGCCGAGAAGGGCTTCCACTCGGAGTCCGAGGGTGAGGGTCGGGACCGCCACACGGTCGTCACCCGATGACGGAGACCGCTCCGCCGGTGCTCGAAGACGAACCTACGGCTGCAGCGACGCTCTTCGGTGACCGGATCGACGTCGCTCGGTCCTTCACGAACGAGCTCGCTCGCAGGGGCGAAGAGCTCGGTCTGATCGGTCCCCTCGAGCTGCCTCGGCTCTGGACGCGACATATCCTCAATTCAGCGGTTCTCGCGCCCCTCCTGGAGGCGCAGGGTCGCGTTGCCGACGTCGGGTCCGGAGCCGGTCTGCCCGGCCTGGTGCTGGCCATAGCGCGCCCCGACGTGCACCTCACGCTGATCGAGCCGATGGAGCGTCGGGTGGACTGGCTCACGTCGGAGGCGGCGCGACTGGGACTGACCAACGTCGATGTGGTTCGTGCACGTGCCGAAGACGTTGCGGACGAGATCGTCGTCGACCAGGTGACCGCCCGGGCTGTCAGCGCGCTGTCAAAGCTCATCCCGCTCACGGTGCCGCTCGTCCGCTCTGGCGGGCAGCTCATCCTGATGAAGGGCGCCCGGGTCGAGGACGAGATGGAGAAGGCCCGCAAGGTCATCCTCCGCAAGCGCTTGACCGACGTCGAGGTGCTCGAGCTCGGAGTCGGTGTGGTCGAGGAGACCACTCGAGTCTTCCGGGCTACAGTTGACTGACGCTGCGGCTCGGGCCGGTACCACCGGCCGCCAGTGGCTCCGCGTTCCACGTGAAACACCGAACCGGGGAAGAGGCACTCGTTGAGTTCATCGACCGATTACGACGCGTCGACACCGCTCGCTCGCGAGATCGCTGATCTGAACCGCCGTCGGCGCGCGATCGCGACGCAGCAGTTCCCGCTGCCCGCGAAGACTCGGGTCTTCACGGTGTCCAACCAGAAGGGCGGCGTCGGGAAGACGACCACCACCGTGAACCTTGCGGCAGCGCTGGCGCACGGCGGGGCTCGGGTGCTTGTCATCGACCTCGACCCGCAGGGGAACGCCTCCACAGCCCTCGGTGTGGACCACCAGGCGGAAGTCGCGAGCATCTACGACGTGATCGTCGACGAGGCACCGATCGCCGACACCGTGCAGCGGTCCCCCGAGTCCGACACGCTCTGGTGTGTGCCTGCGACGATCCACCTTGCCGGCGCCGAGATCGAGCTGGTGTCGCTGGTCGCTCGTGAACAGCGCCTGCGGACTGCGCTCGACGAGTACCTCGCGTCACTCGAGGAGCCGTACCACTACGTCTTCATCGACTGCCCACCGTCGCTCGGCCTCCTGACGATCAACGCCTTCGTGGCCGCGCAAGAGGTCCTCATCCCGATCCAGTGCGAGTACTACGCGCTCGAGGGTCTGAGCCAGCTCCTGCGGAACATCGAGCTGATCGAGCGGCACCTCAATCCGAACCTCCGGGTCTCGACGATCCTGCTGACGATGTACGACAGCCGTACGAACCTGTCGAACCAGGTCGCGGCAGATGTTCGGGAGCACTTCGGTGGCCAGGTGTTGAACGCGGTGATCCCCCGGTCGGTCCGCGTCAGTGAGGCACCGAGCTACGGCCAGAGCGTGGTCGCGTACGACGTCAACTCCACCGGGTCGCTCTCCTACCTGGAGGCAGCGGCCGAGATCGCAGAACGAGGAGCACAAGCCTGATGGCACCGAAGCGAACCGGACTCGGCCGAGGCATCGGCGCCCTGATCCCCACCGCCACGGAGCAGCAGGAACGCCCCGTCGACGTCTTCTTCCCCACCGGTGGTACGCCCACTGGCGGTACGCCGTCCTCGGCGCCGACCGCAGAAGACCTCGTCGCTGTGCCCGGCGCCCGTCTGGCGAACCTGAACCCGCTCGACGTGGTCCCGAACGCACAGCAGCCCCGTAAGGAGTTCCGCGAGGAGGAGCTGCAGGAGCTCGTGCACTCGATCCGTGAGATCGGGGTCCTCCAGCCCATCGTCGTGCGCCCGATTGCCGGCGCGACCGGCACTGCTCCCCAATACGAGCTCATCATGGGTGAGCGTCGTCTCCGCGCGACGAAGGAACTCGGGCTCAGCACGATCCCTGCGATCGTGAAGGACACCCCCGATGACGCGATGCTCCGGGACGCGCTCCTGGAGAACCTGCACCGTGCGAACCTCAACCCGCTGGAAGAGGCCTCGGCGTACCAGCAGCTCCTCGCCGACTTCGGGATCACCCAGGAGCAGCTGGCTCAGCGCATCGGGCGTTCGCGACCGCAGATCACGAACACCATCCGGTTGCTCCGCCTGCCCTCCCCCGTACAGCGGCGCGTAGCCGCCGGCGTCCTGTCCGCCGGGCACGCTCGCGCGATCCTGGCCGCGCCGGATGCCGAGGCGATGGAGTACCTCGCCGAGAAGATCGTGAACGAAGACCTGTCCGTCCGTACCGCCGAGGCGCTCGCCCAGCAGCTTGCGGCGAAGACCCCGGTAAAGTCGAAGCCGGAGCCCTCGAAGCGACAGGTGCACTTCAACGACCTTGCCGAGCGGCTCGGGGATCGGCTCAACACCCGCGTGAAGATCGCGGTGGGGG
Organism: Curtobacterium sp. MCBA15_008; assembly: GCF_001865065.1. Classification (GTDB taxonomy): domain Bacteria; phylum Actinomycetota; class Actinomycetes; order Actinomycetales; family Microbacteriaceae; genus Curtobacterium. The sequence goes on from NZ_MJGN01000011.1 coordinate 142,637, forward strand.
CTCGGAAGAGTTCAGTGACGATCGACTTCGCCAATGGTGACGACCTCAACCGGATCTTGAGCGAGCTCGGCGTCGGGGACGTCGCCGAGTAGCCCTCTCGGCCGCTGTGCGCCCCTGTGAGACGTCGGGGCGGTGTGATCGTCAGCCAGCCCGGGGACGACCGGGCCAGGCCCTCAGGCGGCCATCCGGGCGTCGAGAGGGGATGTTCCACGTGGAACCCGTCCGGCAGTCGACCGTGCTGCGCACGTGTCCGTGAGGTAGACGTTCCACGTGGAACACCCGCATGCGCTCAACCTCGACGAAGCGTCCGGAGCTTCCGAAGCCCGACGGCAGCGAACAGTGGCTTGAAGAGCGCCATCTCTCCGAACCGGTAGTCGTCGGCCGCAGCCAAGCGGGCCGCGAGGTCGGGACGCTGCCGAAGGAGGTAGGCCCGGGCCTTCTCTGCGTGCAGCCCGTTCGACGCGAAGATGATCCGGTCGAACCGCTCCACGAGGGGGACGATGTTCGAGACGTTCTCCCAAGTAGAGCGGCTGTCGCGATCAACCAGGACGGGGCCGGGCCAGTTCCGACGATCACGGATGAACCCACGGAGCAGGTCGGCTTCGGGCACGGCTCCGTGCACCGCTCCCCCGCTTGCGACGAGCGTCACCGGCCGTGATCGCAGCGCTGCTGCACGTGCCGTCCGCACCGCAATCCGTGCACGCCAGCGGTTGATCGTATTGGCGTGATGCCCGCTGTTCCGGAATCCGAGGACGATGACCGCTACGGACTCGCCGGGACGCAGCGCTGGGAGACGCCGGGCCCGCACCGACGCCGACGCGTGCACCAACTCGCCCCAGCCGACGACGAGCGCGGCAGCGGCGGTTGCAGCGGCGAGGCTGGAGCGCAGTGTTCCACGTGGAACACGCGGCTTCATTGATCAAACCCGGTGGTCGCGGATGGCCTGTTCGGCGAGCTCGGCGTAGGTCCACCCGAGATCGAAGCCAGAAGCGGACAGGGCCTGCGGTACCAGAGAGGTCTCGGTGAGGCCGGGGAGCACGTTCGCCTCGAGGAACCACGGCGTCCCCGCAGCGTCGATGATGATGTCGACACGCGAGATGTGACGCAGGCCGAGCGCCTCGTGCGCGGCGACCGCGGCTGCGGACGCCGCCTGCGCGTTCTCCTCCGACAGACGAGCAGGCGTGTAGAAGGTCGTCTCGCCGGCGTTGTAGCGGGCCTCGAAGCCGTAGATCCCGTTTCGCGGGACGATCTCGACGGCCGACAGCGCCACGGGGCCGTCGCCCGTGTCGATGATGCCGACCGCGACCTCGGTCCCCGTGATGAGCTGCTCGACCACGACGTCGTCGCAGTACGTGTAGGCCGTCACCATCGCTCGTGGCAGGTCGTTCACGTCGTCGACCAGTGTCACGCCTTGCGCACTGCCGCCACGCGCCGGCTTGACCGCGAGGGGCATCGGGTGCTCGACGGCGATGCTCTCGAGGACCCCGACGGCACCGAGCTCACGGAACACGTCGTGCGACAGGGTCACCGACCGCGGGGTGCGGACACCGGCACGGGCGACGAGTGCGGAGGCTGTGGGCTTGTCCCACGCCAACCGAGCCGACGTCGAACGCGAGCCGACGAACGGGATGTCGAGCGCCTCCAGGATGCCCCGCAGGGCCCCGTCCTCACCGGAGGCGCCGTGCAGAGCCGGCCACACGACGTCTGGGCGGGTCTCCCGCAGGGTCGGAAGGAGGGACGCGTCAGCGTCCCGGAGATCGACCTGCCAGCCGTAGCCCGTCAGCGAGTCGGCAACCCGACGGCCCGATCGCAGGGAGACATCACGCTCGTGCGAGATCCCTCCGGCGACGACGACGACGTGACGACGAGTGAGCTCGGCCATGCGAGAGGACCTCCGGTGCTGCGGTGTGACGAGGGGCTGATCCGTGCACGATCGCGATGAAAGCGCTGATCAGGAGATGTTGGGGGGCGGTGCGCTGACCGACGAGGTCGGGCGCACCACTGCGTTCGGACGCGTGGCCGCACCGAAGGTCTCGACGAGTTCGAGCTCGTCGTTCACCACGTTGGCGAGGCGCTTCACACCGACGCGGATCTGCTCAGGAGTCGGGTAGCAGAACGATAGACGGATGTGTCCGCCGCCGCGACCGTCGGCGTAGAAGGCCGTCCCCGGCGTGTAGGCGACGAGCTCCTTCACGGCGCGCGGCAGCATGCCCTTCGAGTCCAGCGTCTCCGGCAGGGTCAGCCAGACGAAGAAGCCACCGTTCGGCTTCGTCCACGACAGGTCCGGCAGGAACTCCCCCAGCGCCGAGAGCATGGCGTCACGTCGCTCGGCGTAGATGCCACGGAACGTGTCGACCTGCCCCTTCCAGTCGGCCGCGTCGAGGTAGGCGTTGACGACGTACTGCCCGAAGGAGTTCGGGGCGAGGACTGCGGACTCGTTCGCCAGCACGAGCTTCTCGCGGATGGCGTGCGGGGCGAGTGCCCATCCGACGCGGAACCCCGGGGCGAGGGTCTTCGAGAACGAGCCGAGGTAGACCACGCCCTCCTCGTCGATGGAGCGGATCGCCTGCGGCGCGGGCTCGTCGAACCAGAGGAGTCCGTACGGGTTGTCCTCGAGCACGAGGATGTTGTTCGAGCGGCAGATGTCGAGGATCTCTATGCGACGCTCGCGGCTCAGCGTGACGCCGGCCGGGTTGTGGAAGTTCGGGATCGTGTAGAGGAACTTGATGCGCTTGCCCTGCGTCCGCAGGTTGGCGATCGCCTCACGCAGGGCCTCGGGCACGAGACCGTTCTCGTCCGTCGTCACGTGCACCGTCTCGGCCTGGTACGACCGGAAGACACCGATCGCACCGACGTAGGACGGGGATTCTGCCAGGACGACGTCGCCCGGATCGATGAACAGCCGCGTGACGAGGTCGAGCGCGTGCTGCGAGCCGGTGGTCACCACGACGTCCTCGGCGCTGGCACGGATGCCCTCGAGGCTCATCACGTTCACGATGTGCTCGCGCAGGGACCGCAGACCCTGCCCACCGCCGTACTGCAGCGCCATGGCGGCGTCCTGTGCCATCACACGGTCGAGGGAGCCCGTGACGAGCTCACGCGGCAGCGCGGAGACGTACGGCATGCCGCCGGCGAGCGAGACCACCTCGGGACGCGACGCGACGGCGAACAGGGCTCGGACCTCGGAGGCGCTCAGCCCGGCGGTGCGCTGGGCGTAGGAGTCGTACCAGGGGTCGAGGCTGTTGCCGTTCGTCATCAGTGCTCCGTTTCAGTGGGACATTCCCGCCACACTACGACATCGGCCCCGGGAACCAGGGCTGCGGGACGGGGCCGATCCTGAACCAGTGGCCCGGAACGATGGCGGCCCCGCGTTCCAGAGCGAACGGAACGTCGACGGCCC
>NZ_MJGN01000011.1:146745-158687 GCF_001865065.1 Curtobacterium sp. MCBA15_008
GTTCCGGAGTGAACGGAACGACGACGGCCCCGCTCTCCGGGGAGAACGGGGCCGTCGTGTGCGGGGACCTACGCGAGGAACTCGGCGAGGTCGGCCTCGAGCGCGGGCTTCGGCTTGGCGCCGATGACGGTCTTGACGACCTCGCCGCCCTTGAAGACCTTCATCGCCGGGATCGAGGTGATCTGGTAGTTCATGGCCGACTGCGGGTTGTCGTCGACGTTGAGCTTGACGATCTCGATCTTGCCGGCGTGCTCCGCTGCGATCTGGTCGAGGATCGGCGAGACGGCGCGACACGGGCCGCACCACTCTGCCCAGAAGTCGACGAGGATCGTCTTGTCGGACTTCAGGACCTCGTCCGAGAAGGTGGCGTCGGTGACTGCCTTGGCGTTGGACATGTGTGCTCCTTCGGGAAGTCGTTCAGTGGGTACAACGGCCGTGCCGTCGTGTTATTCCGCGGGGACGCGGCTGAGCCGCCGGTCGGCAGAGCCGCCGGTCAGGCGCGAGCGGCCGTGACGTCGACCATGGCGGGCTCGGTCGGCGAGACGCCGTCAGCCTGGTCGGTCAGCTCGTCCTCGAGGTCGGCGAGGTACTTCTCGGCGTCGAGCGCGGCGACCGTGCCGGAGCCGGCAGCGGTGATGGCCTGTCGGTACGTCGGGTCGATGACGTCACCCGCGGCGAAGACGCCGGGCAGGTTGGTCTTCGAGGTGCGGCCCTGCACGGCGATGGTGCCCTCGGGCGCAATGTCGATCTGGCCGTGGATGAGGTGCGTGCGCGGGTCGTTGCCGATCGCGATGAACAGGCCGTCGAGTGCGAGCTCGGACTGCTCGCCCGTGACGGTGTCCTGCAGCGTGACGCCCTCCACCGCGGAGGCACCCGTGATGCCGGTGACCTCCTTGTTCCACGCGAACTCGATCTTCGGGTCGTTCATCGCACGGTCCTGCATGATCTTCGACGCACGCAGGCTGTCCTTGCGGTGGATGACCGTCACCTTGTCGGCGAAGCGGGTGAGGAACGTCGCTTCTTCCATGGCGGAGTCGCCACCACCGACGACGGCGATGTTCTTCTGCCGGAAGAAGAAACCGTCGCAGGTCGCGCACCAGCTGACGCCGTGGCCGGACAGACGCTCCTCGTCGGCGAGACCGAGGTGGCGGTAGGCCGAACCGGTCGCGTAGATGACCGCGAGGGCCTCGTACGTCTCACCGGAGCCGACGGTGACCTTCTTGACCTTGCCGGTCAGGTCGACCGTGACGGCGTCGTCGTACAGGACCTCGGCGCCGAACTTCTCGGCCTGTTCCTGCATCTTGATCATGAGGTCCGGGCCCTGGATCCCCTCGGGGAAGCCCGGGAAGTTCTCGACCTCGGTCGTCTTGGTGAGCTCGCCGCCGGTCTCGACGCTCGAGGCGACGATGAGGGGCTTGAGTTCCGCGCGCGCGGCGTAGATGCCGGCGGTGAACCCGGCCGGGCCGGAACCGATGATGATGAGCTGGCGCATGCCTGTGAGCCCTTCCGTTGAGATCGCTGACCGGGTCAACACATCGTACCGGCGGGACATTCCACGGCGCCCGGGCGCCGGTCGGGCAACCGTCAGCGACCGAGCCGACTGCGCAGCAGTGACACGGCGTTCGCGATCTCGCCGTTCTTCGCGACGACGAGGGCGCCGAAGTACACGACGACCATCACCGCACCGGTGAGGACGAGGGTGATCAGGGCGCCGGTGACGTCGGCCATCGCGAACCCGTCCGACGAGAACGCGCCGAAGAAGTTCGCGACGACCAGGCCCGCCACGCCGGCGATGAGGGCCGCGATGATGAACTGCACGTGGGAGCGGGTCACGATCGGCCCCTCGATGCCACCGAGGCGCTTGCGGACGAGCACGAGGGCGACGATGGTCTGCGCGGACCCGGCGATGGTCGTGCAGACGGCGATGCCGACACCGATGGCCGACCCGGGCAGCATCGCGACGGACAGGGCGCCGATCACGAAGAGACCGGACTGCACGAGCTGCATGAGGAACGGCGTGCGGTGGTCGTGCATGGCCCAGAAGACGCGCTGGATGATGAAGAGCATGCTGAACAGCACGAGGCCGGGCATGTAGGCGACGAGCACGAGGGCCATCGCCTGGGTGTTGCCGAACTCGTTCTCCCAGATGCGGGCGAAGGGCATCGCCGTGACGATCAGCGCCACCGACGCGAACACGGTGAACAGCCCGACGATCCGGAGCGACAGGGACAGGTTCCGGCGGACGGCAGCCAGGTCCCCCCGCTCGGCGTCGTGGCTCATCCGGGTGAAGTACGCCGTCGCGATCGACACGGTGATGATCGAGTGCGGCAGCATGAACAGCAGCCAGGTCGTGCTCAGGGTCGCGTTCCCGGCACCCGTCGCGAGCGACGCCACACGGGCCTGCACGACGCCGGCGAGCTGCGTGACCAGGATCATCGCGAACAGCCACCCGGCGGCCGTGCCTGTGGCCTTCAGACCCACGCCCCGCCACCGGAAGTCCGGCCGGAACCGCAGACCGGCCCGGCGCCAGAACAGCGGCAGGAAGGCCGCCTGGGCGAAGACCCCGATCGAGGCGCTCCCGGCGAGCACGGCGATCTTCAGGGGCGTCCAGTCCTCGGTGGAGGCGTTCTCGCCCCGGCCCCCGAACAGGGCGATGAAGACGATGAGCCCGGCGATCGCGATGACGTTGTTGATGAGCGGCGCCCAGGTGAACGGTCCGAACACCTGCTTGGCGTTGAGGACCTCGCCGAGCAGCGAGTACATCGCGTAGAAGAGGATCTGCGGCAGGCACCAGAACGCGAACGCCACGGCAAGGTCCGTCGTCGACGCACTGAAGCCCTTGCCCCCGTCGCCGGCGCTCTGGCTGTAGAGCCGGACCAGCACCGGGGCGAGCAGGGTCGCGGCGACCGTGATGACCAGGAACGCCGAGCCGCCGAGCGTGACGATCTTGTTGACGTACGCGGTGCCGCCGTCGGCGTGCTGCTTCATGGAGCGCACGATCTGCGGGATGAGCACCGCGGACAGCAGACCGCCGGCGATGAGCGCGTAGATGTTGTTCGGCAGCTGGTTCGAGACCGCGAAGGCGTTCGCCGCGTCGGAACCGGTGTTGCCGATGGCGAAGGCCAGGACGAACGTCTTCGCGAACCCGAGGACGCGCGAGACCATCGTCCCCGCGGCGAGCATCGCGCTCGCCCGGCCGAGGTTGCGCTCGGCCACCGGCTCCGCGTCGACGGAGGGCTGGGGCTGGGTGGCGCTGATGGTCGGCTCCTGGATGGTCGCGGACGGTTCGTCGCGGGGTGCGGTGTCGGCCTGGAGGAACGGCGCGCGTCCGTCGGTCGCGCTCGCGGCCGGCAGGCGGTCACCGGCGACCACCGGCTGGACCTCCAGGGGCCGGTTCGGGTCGTCGTCGTCCTCGTCGTCGAGCTCGCCGTTCCGGCGGCGGATCCGCTTGCGGATGCTCCGGAAGATGCCGAAGCCGAAGATCGCGACGAGAGCGACCGCGGCGGCCGCGGTGATGACGGTCTCCCACTGCGCCTGCACGTTGAGCTCGACGGTCGCCGGGCTCGCGATCTTGACGCCGGTGGGACTCGACAGGGACATGGTCAGGTTGACCTTGCCGTTCGCCACGGACTGGACGGGCACCGTCGTGCGGGTCGAGGACTCGGGCTGGATCTTCACCTCGATGTCGTTCCGCACGATGCGGAGCGCGGAGTTCGACGGCTGCACCGAGAGCCGCACCGTGACCGGGTACTTCGAGCTGTTCCGGACCGAGATCGGCAGGGACGAGCGGTCACCGAGCAGCGTCAGGGAGCTCGAGTCGACGATGCTCACCTGCGAGACGACGTCCGCCCAGTTCGCGACGCGGGAGTCCACCGCGGTGGCGAACGCGTCCGGGTCGACGCGCCACGCGTTCGACGAGAGCGCGAGCAGGTTGAGCCGTGCCGGCGCGGTCAGGGCGTTCGGGTCGTCCACCGCCGAGGAGTAGGCGGTCAGGTCCTCTTCGCCCTGCACGAGCTGTTCGAGCTGGTCCGTGCGGGCGTCGCCGTCCGACCCGGCCGTGAGGGTGAGTGAACCGGGGGTCACCGCCGATGCCGAGGACAGGTCGGCCGGGGCGACCCAGGGCGTGCTCTCGATCGCGTCGAGCGCCTGGCCGAGGCGCTCGGAGTCCGTCGGCCACGAGCGGTCGAGCGTGAGGAGGATCGGTCCCCCGGCGGAGTCCGCACGTGCCGAGGTGGCGAGCGTGGCGGTGAGCTCGGACATCGCCGTCGCCCAGACCTGCTGGTTCGTCGCCTCGGCGGCGGTGCGCAGGAGCGTCGACGTGGCCTGGTCGGAGACGAGGACGTGCTGGCCGGCGATCTGCTCCGACGCGGCGATCGTGGTGTCCGCTCCGGCGGAGGTGTTGCCGCTCGACACGATCGTGGTCTTCGTGCCGGCCTTCGCGAGCGCGGGCAGGTCCGCCGCGGCGACGGTGCCGTCGGCCGGCCAGGCGATGGAGTCCATCGAGTAGGGGAAGTCGAGCAGCGACTGCGTCGTGGGGAGGACGGACGGCGTCTGGTCGTCCGTGCCCTGGTCGTCCGCGGAGCTGTCGGCACCGGCGGTCGCACCGTCGGACGGGGCGTCGGTCGCGCCCGGGTCGGCGGTGGGGGCCGACGGCTCCGACGTGGGGGTCGGCGTGGGCGTCGCGGCACCGGGGAAGTGGGTCTCGTCGACGGCCTGGTCGAGGGAGATGGGCGAGAGGATGCCGTTCGCCCCGGCCTGGCGCAGCCCGGTGACGTCCGCGTCGGCGTAGGGCAGGGCGAAGGTCTCGTTGCGGAGCGACTCGAGCCGGTTCAGCCAGGTGACCGCCGACGAGGGGGCGTCCTCGCCGAGGATCCGGATCGAGGCGATGATCCGGGGGTCGATCGCGACGGCGACGTTGTGGTCCTCGGCGGCGAGGAGCTGCTGCGTCAGGGTGCCGTCCACGGCGGTCGCGGCGGCGAGGGCACCGGGGCCGAGGATGCCGTCCCCGGTCTTCGGCATCGTGATCGGCATCGCCACGGAGACACTGACCGGCGTCTGCTCGAAGTCGGGGTACCAGGTGATCGCCGAGCGTGCGACGGCGTACGTGTCACCCGCGGTGTACTCGGCCGCGATGCGCCGGGCGCCGAAGGAGGAGTACCCGCCGAGGGCGACGTTGCCGGACACGATCTTCACCGAGCCGAGCGTGACCGATCGGTGTGCGGGGACGGCCGGGACGTCCACCGAGTCCATCGGGGCGCCGAGGTAACCGGTCGTGGTGGTGTCGGCGAGCCAGTCGGCGAGGACGTCGCGCGTGCTCACCTGACGGAAGATGTCGAGGTCGACGGTGCCGGCGGGGACGTCCGAGTCGGTGTCGTTCGTCACGGTGACCGACAGCTCGAGGTCCTCGTCGCGGCGGACGATCCCGCGGTCGGCCGGGGCGATCGAGACCGTCGTCTTCCCCTGCGCGGTGGCCGCAGGGTGGGACGTCCGGGACGTCGTGCTGCCGGCCGTTGAGGCCAGTGCTCCGTCGGTGGCCGCGGGCGCGACGACGAGACCGAGGGCGACGAGTGCCGTCGCCGCGGCGGCGAGCGTGGTGCGGAAGATCTGCATGCGGGAGGGCCCCGGGTCGGTTCGGGCCGTGACGAGTGTATGAGGCGCGACCATGAACGCTCCCCGTGCGCGCGCACGTCGTGGAGAACTCGGGGCATCCATCTGGGAGGATGAGGACCGTCATGCAGTCCGTTGCCCAGGCCGTCGAACGACTCGACGCACTCGCCGTCACCGAGCCCGTCGCCCTCCTCGCTCGGGCCTTCGCCGACGCCGGACACGAACTCGCACTCGTCGGCGGGCCCGTCCGTGACGCCTTCCTCGGTCGCCCGGTGACCGACCTCGACTTCACGACCGACGCCCGGCCCGACGACATCCTGGCGATCGTCGAGCCGATCGCGAGCGCCACGTGGGACGTCGGCCGCCAGTTCGGCACCATCGCCGCACGGGTCGCCGGCGAGCAGGTCGAGATCACCACGTACCGCAGTGACGTCTACGACGGTGAGACCCGGAAGCCCGAGGTCGCGTTCGGCGACACCATCGAGGACGACCTGCTGCGCCGCGACTTCACGGTGAACGCGATGGCGCTGCGTCTGCCGGCCCGCGAGCTCGTCGACGTGCACGGCGGCGTCGAGGACCTGCTCGCCCGGCGGCTGCACACGCCGCAGGCGGCCCGGGTGTCCTTCCGCGACGACCCGCTCCGGATGATGCGCGCGGCCCGGTTCACGGCGCAGCTCGGGTTCACCGTCTCGGACGAGGTGCGCGAGGCGATGACCGACCTGGTCGACTCGATCGAGATCGTGTCGGCCGAGCGCGTGCGGGACGAACTCGTGAAGCTGCTGAACACCGCCGAGCCCGTCGACGGCGTGCGCCTGCTCGTCGACACCGGTCTCGCCGAGCGGTTCCTGCCGGAGCTCCCGGCCATGCGCCTCGAGATCGACGAGCACCACCACCACAAGGACGTCTACGAGCACTCGCTGACGGTCCTGACGCAGGCGATCGGCTACGAGGCCGAGCGGCACCCCGGTGCGGCGCCGGACACCGTGCTCCGCCTGGCCGCCCTGCTGCACGACATCGGCAAGCCGGCGACGCGCAAGCTCGAGCCCGCCGGTGCCGTGAGCTTCCACCACCACGACCTCGTCGGCGCGAAGCTCGCGAAGAAGCGCCTCCGGGCCCTGCGGTTCGACAACGACACGATCGCCGCGGTCAGTCGGCTCATCGAGCTGCACCTCCGCTTCTTCGGCTACACCGAGGGCGCCTGGACCGACTCCGCCGTGCGCCGGTACGTGCGTGACGCCGGCGACCAGCTCGAACGGCTGCACGAGCTCACCCGGTCCGACGTCACGACCCGGAACCGGCGGAAGGCCGACCGGCTGGCGTTCGCGTACGACGACCTCGAGGACCGCATCAGGGTCCTCTCCGAGCAGGAGAAGCTCGACTCGATCCGGCCCGACCTGTCCGGGGACGACATCATGCGGATCCTCGACATCCCGCCGGGGCGTGCCGTCGGTGATGCGTACCGCTTCCTCCTCGAGGTGCGCATGGACGAGGGACCCCTCGGCGAGGACGACGCCGAGGCGCGTCTGCGCGATTGGTGGGCCGCGCGCGACGCGACCGCCTGACGGCCGACCGGCCACGTCGAGACCGGGCACCGACCGTCTGACGGGGGCGAGCGGTTCTCCACAGCCGGTGGCGCGCCTCCAGGCCGTCCGCTAAGCTTGCCGGGTTGTCCGCACGCATCTGTGTGGCCGGACACATGCATCAACCCTCCTGCCCCGGGAACTGCCCGGGGCCGCTGAGACCAGAGGAGGTGGGTTCCGCATGCACCAGTACGAACTGATGGCGATCCTCGACCCCGAGATCGATGAGCGCACCGTCGCTCCCAGCCTGGACAAGTTCCTCGCGGTCATCCGCAACGACGGTGGCACCGTCGACAACGTGGACGTCTGGGGCCGTCGCCGGCTCGCCTACGAGATCGCGAAGAAGTCCGAGGGCATCTACGCCGTCGTGAACTTCACGTCGTCCGCCGACTCCGCCAAGGAGCTGGACCGCCAGCTCGGCCTCTCCGAGGCCGTGCTCCGCACGAAGGTCCTCCGCGCCGAAGAGGGCATCGCGCAGGTCGCCGCCCAGAAGCAGCGCGACGAGGCCCGCGCGGCCCGCAAGGCCGCCAACGCGACCGCAACCGCGACCGCGAGCGCCGAGTAACCCGTGGCCGGCGAAACCGTCATCACGGTGGTGGGCAACCTCACCGCGGACCCGGAGCTGCGCTACACGCAGAACGGGCTCGCCGTGGCGAACTTCACCATCGCGTCCACTCCTCGCACGTTCGACCGTCAGGCGAACGAGTGGAAGGACGGCGACGCGCTGTTCCTCCGCGCGAGCGTGTGGCGCGAGTTCGCCGAGCACGTGGCGGGCTCACTGACGAAGGGCTCGCGCGTCATCGCGCAGGGTCGCCTCCGTCAGCGCTCCTACCAGGACCGTGAGGGCCAGCAGCGCACGAGCATCGAGCTCGAGGTCGACGAGATCGGCCCTTCGCTCCGCTACGCGACCGCACAGGTCACCCGCGCTGCGGGTGGGGCCGGCGGCGGTCGTGGCCAGGTCGGTGGTGGCGCTGGCAACAGCGGCGCCGGCGGCAACGGCGGCGGCAACTGGAACAACGGCGGCAACGGTGGCAACGGCGGTCAGTCGGACGCACCTTGGTCCCCCCAGGGTGGCCAGCAGGGCGGCAACGCACAGTCGAACGACGTGTGGAGCACCCCGGGTGGCACGTACGACGACGAGACCCCGTTCTGATCCTCCGCGGTTCAACGGACACAACTTCTTCTTCTTAAGGACAAACAATGGCTGGAAAGAGCACCGGCGACCGCCGGAAGCCTCGCGGTAAGGGCGGCAAGAACGCCGCTCCCGCGAAGTCGATCAAGGTCGGCGTCATCGACTATAAGGACGTCGCGACCCTTCGCAAGTTCATCTCGGAGCGTGGAAAGATCCGCGCCCGTCGCATCACCGGCGTCTCCGTCCAGGAGCAGCGCCTCATCGCCCGTGCCGTGAAGAACGCCCGTGAGATGGCGCTCCTCCCCTACGCCGGCTCCGGCCGCTGATCAGGAGGATCACCATGTCCAAGCTCATCCTCACGCACGAGGTCTCCGGCCTCGGTTCCGCCGGTGACGTCGTCGACGTCAAGAACGGCTACGCCCGCAACTACCTGATCCCGCAGGGCTTCGCAGTCTCGTGGTCCAAGGGCGGCGAGAAGCAGGTCGAGTCGATCCGTGCGGCACGTGCCGCACGCGAGCTCGCCACCATCGAAGAGGCCCAGGACCTCAAGATGAAGCTCGAGAACGCGACCATCAAGCTGACCGTCAAGGCCGGCAAGGACGGCCGTCTGTTCGGCTCCGTCCGTCCGGGCGACGTCGCTGACGCCGTTCAGGCGCAGGGTGTCGGCTCGCTCGACAAGCGCAAGGTCGAGGTCCCCGCGACCATCAAGACCGTCGGTGACCACGAGGCCACCGTGCGTCTGCGCGAGGACATCACTGCTGTGATCTCGCTCCAGGTCGTCGCTGCCAAGTAGTCCGGCAGCACCACCGCTCACGACGGGCGGGTCTCCTCCGGGAGGCCCGCCCGTCGTCGCGTTGGCGGGGTGGTCGCGTCTCGTTCCGGCCTGGAGGCGCGGGGTGCGCTGGGCTGACCGGTTACCACTCAGACAGGCTCCTGTTTGCTGGGAACGGGTTGGGAAAGTCGTCCTCAGGTTCCGGTTTGTCAACCGTTTTGCACAGGGGAACCGTGTCAAATCGGAACCTTCAAGGGGTAGTTGAACCCGGGTTCTCCACACATGGTGTGAAACAGGAAACCCCAGGTCAAGTGGTCGAAAGTGTGTTCCCCACCCTACTTGTCCACACCCCAGTCCACAGTTGTCCACACAGCATTCCGGCGTGTTCCGCAAACTCTCCACAGAGTTATCCACAGGGGCGTTTGCTGGGGATAACTCTGTCCCCGTAGCTTGGCCCAGCGACTCGGCGATGTCGGTCGCCCGGGGTAGAACTGGCACGGTCGGGCTGTCCGGTCGATCCGTTCGTTCAGCAAGTTCCGTCGCTCAACAAGAGGAGTACGTGTGTCGATCGCGCATCTGGACCCCGCACCGCAGGACTACGCGGAGCGCGGTGGCATGGAGCGCACGCCGCCACACGACCTCCTGGCGGAGCAGTCGACCATCGGCGGCATGCTCCTGTCGAAGGACGCCGTGGCCGACGTGATCGAGACCGCTCGTGGTGTGGACTTCTACATCCCGAAGCACGAGGTCATCTTCGACGCGATCCTGTCGCTCTACTCGCACGGTGAGCCCACCGACGTCATCGCCGTCACCGACGAGCTGACCAAGACAGGCCTGCTCTCCCGCGCCGGCGGTGCCGAGTACCTGCACAGCGTCACGAGCATGGTGCCCACCGCGGCGAACGCCGGCTACTACGCCGCGATCGTCGCCGAGAAGGCCGTGCTCCGCCGCCTCGTCGACGCGGGGACCCGCATCGTGCAGATGGGCTACGCGTCCGAGGGTGAGGTCACCGACCTCGTCAACAGCGCCCAGGCCGAGGTCTACAACGTCGCCGGCGGCGTGCAGACCGAGGACTACGTCCCGCTGACCGAGGCCATCTCCGCCGCCCTCGACGAGATCGAGGCCGCCAAGGGCCGTGACGGCCAGATGACCGGCGTGCCCACCGGCTTCGCGCAGCTCGACGGCCTCACCAACGGATTCCACCCCGGGCAGCTCATCATCATCGCTGCCCGTCCCGCACTCGGGAAGTCGACGCTCGCGCTCGACCTGTGCCGCGCTGCAGCCATCAAGCACAACGAGACCGCCGCGTTCTTCTCGCTCGAGATGGGCCGCGCCGAGATCGCGATGCGTCTGCTCTCCGCCGAGTCGAGCGTGCCGCTGCAGAACATGCGCAAGGGCACCGTCGACTCCCGCGACTGGACGACCATCGCCCAGACCCGCGGACGCATCAACGACGCCCCGTTCTTCATCGACGACTCCCCCAACATGACCCTCGTCGAGATCCGCGCGAAGTGCCGTCGCCTCAAGCAGCAGCACAACCTCCGCATGGTCGTCATCGACTACCTGCAGCTGATGACCTCGGGCAAGAAGGTCGAGAGCCGCCAGCAGGAGGTCTCCGAGTTCTCGCGTGCGCTCAAGCTCATGGCGAAGGAACTCCAGGTGCCCGTCGTGGCGCTGTCGCAGCTGAACCGTGGTCCGGAGCAGCGTGCCGACAAGAAGCCGCAGATCTCCGACCTCCGTGAATCGGGCTCGATCGAGCAGGACGCCGACATGGTGATCCTGCTGCACCGTGAGTCGGCGTACGAGAAGGACAACCCGCGACAGGGCGAAGCGGACCTCATCGTGGCGAAGCACCGCAACGGGCCGACGGACACCATCACGGTGGCGTTCCACGGGATGTTCTCGCGGTTCGTCGACATGCCACAGTGAGGCAGTGTCCGCTGTGGGTTCCAAGCGAAAGTGTCCGATTCCAGACTTTTGTGTCCACTGATCAGCACCACGTCCTAGAGCAACAGGTCGTCCCGGTCCTCACTGACGATGTCCGGTGCCAACAGCCGCGATCTTGATCCCTCGCCGCCGCAAGGGCGTTGTCGGTAGTGCGAGAATCTCGCGACAGGTGGTCGTTACCGAACTAGCTGAGACCATCACGGTGGCATCTGGGGCATGTTCTCGTGGACCGCGGAGGGTTGTCCCCTTGTCCGACTGCCACTCAACGTGTCTGAAATACGGACGTGGACACGATGTTTGGCAGTACGGACGGGCCAAATTGACTAGGGGTCGGCTTAGTCTTCGTGCGACGCGAGGCGTCCGTATGGCGTGCGTGAAGTGAGATAGTGCGCGGACCACCTATGTGAGACGCGTTCGCCCCGGAGCAGGGCCGTAGGAGTCCGGGGCAGCCCGCAAGCACCCGTGGTCCGCTGGAGGACCGGCTATCGGGCAGGTATGGGGAGCTCCTGCATGAGCATCCGCTTGGTCTTCTTCCGGCAGTCGGGGTTCTGGGTACTTGTGATGGCGGGGTACCGTACCCGCATGACGTCCTGGTGGGATCGCACCGATCCGACAGACCGCCCGGAACTCACGAACCGCGCTCCCGCGGGGCTCCTCGCATCATGGTGGAACGTCATTGCGGGGGCCGCGTTGCTCGTCGGCTTGCCGGTGATCGTGCTCAGCGGCGGCTTCAGTCCAGCGCGCATCGCTTTCGCCCTGTTCGGCCTGGCGGTGATGGTGGCGATCGAGCTCGTCTTCTTGCGGAAACTCCTCCAGCGGATCGCAGGGAGGCGAGCCCTTCGAGCGGAGCGCGCCGACGAGGAGTGAGCGCGATGCCCGATGGCCGATGGTCTAGCGGACGGAT
>NZ_MJGN01000012.1:0-32326 GCF_001865065.1 Curtobacterium sp. MCBA15_008
ACCACCGACTGAACCCAAGATGTCGTACGACGACGTCGGAGTCGCACCGACTCGACGGACCGGGCCCGCACCCGCCCCGCGTCCGCGCCCGCGCCCGGGCGCCTCTAGAAGGTGAAGACCTGCGGCAGCAGCGGGTCGATGCCGACGGCGATGAACAGCAGCGTCAGGTACGTGATCGAGCTGTGGAAGACCCGCATCGGCTGCACGTGCTCCACGTGCTGGATCGCCCGCGAGTACAGGCGGTGCGACTCGACGACGAACCAGATGCCCCCCGCCAGCGCGACGACCGTGTAGAGCGGCCCCATGTGCGCGACCGGGATGAGCAGCAGCGAGCAGACCAGCGTCGCCCAGGCGTACAGGACGACCTGCAGCCCGACGACGGTGCGCCCACGGACCACAGCGAGCATCGGGACGTCGGCGCGGTCGTAGTCGTCGCGGTACTTCATCGACAGCGGCCAGTAGTGCGGCGGCGTCCAGAGGAAGATCACCATGAAGAGGATGACCGGCGCCCAGGTCAGCGACCCGGTGACGCCCGCCCAGCCGATGAGCACGGGCATGCAGCCGGCGGAGCCACCCCAGACGATGTTCTGCGGGGTGCGGCGCTTGAGCCACAGCGTGTAGACGAACACGTAGATGAGGATCGCGATGACGCTCAGCGCGGCGGCGAGCCAGTTCACCAGGAAGCCGAGCACCGCGGTCGACAGGACGCCGAGCACCCACGAGAACACCAGGGCCTCGCGGTCGGAGAGCTCACCGGTCACCAACGGGCGGGTGCTCGTCCGCTTCATCAGCCGGTCGATGTCACGGTCGATGTAGCAGTTGAAGGCCGAGGCCGACCCGGCCGACATCGCGCCGCCGAGCATCGTCCAGAACACGAGCCAGAGGTCCGGCACGCCGCGTTCCGCCAGGAACATCGTCGGCGCCGTGGTGACCAGGAGGAGCTCCATGACCCGCGGCTTCGTCAGGGAGACGTACGCACGGACCTTGCGGGACAGCGCCGACCGGGGTCGATCGGTGTCGGGCCGGGTCACGGTGGCAGTCGGCAAGGGAACCTCAGTCTGTTCGCATCAGCTCGCACACTCGGTGGACGACTGCGGCGGCGTCCGGGCATGCGCTGACCCGGAATGTCCACGGGTCTCGAACAGTTTACGTGATCGAAGCGCCGCGAAGGTGCCCCGCTCCTGATCGACACGCCCGGCCCAGCTGGTGCGAGGACGATGCCGAGTGCACAACTCGCGTCACCTGAACCCCTTCTGAGTGCATGGTCACTATGCTGGAGACGCCCTCCCGCAGTGCGTGCCCCGATGACGTCGGCCGCGAAGAGCCGGTCGGTGGCCGCGAGACGGCGACACGACGTAGGCCCCGGGATGGCGATCATGTCCGTGCGATGGCACGAGCCCTCGCACATGTCGCATCAAGAAGGGTCAACATCCAAGTGGCTGAATTCACCTGGGACGCCATCGACCGGAAGGCCGTCGACACGGCCCGCGTACTCGCCGCCGACTCGGTCGAGGCCGCTGGCAACGGTCACCCCGGCACCGCGATGAGCCTCGCACCGCTCGCACACCTGCTCTTCCAGAAGGTGATGCGTCGCGACCCGAGCGACTCCACCTGGATCGGCCGCGACCGCTTCATCCTGTCGGCCGGTCACGCCTCGATCCTGCAGTACGTGCAGTTCTACCTGCACGGCTACGGCCTCGAGCTCGAGGACCTCCAGCAGCTCCGCAAGTGGGGCTCGAAGACCCCGGGTCACCCGGAGTACGGCCACACCGACGGCGTCGAGATCACCACCGGCCCGCTCGGCCAGGGCCTCGCGTCCTCCGTCGGCTTCGGCTACGCGCAGCGCTTCGAGCGCGGCCTGTTCGACCCGGAGGCCGCCGACGGCGAGTCGCCCTTCGACCACTTCACCTACGTGATTGCCGGTGACGGCGACATGCAGGAAGGCGTCACGAACGAGGCCGCCAGCCTCGCCGGCCGCCAGCAGCTCGGTCGCCTGGTCGTCTTCTACGACTCGAACCAGATCTCGATCGAGGACGACACCGACATCGCCTTCTCCGAGGACGTCGCGGCTCGCTACGAGGCGCTCGGCTGGCACGTCCAGCACGTCGACTGGAAGAAGACCGGCGAGTACTCCGAGGACGTCGAGGAGCTCTACCGCGCGGTCGAGGCCGCCAAGGCCGTGACGAACAAGCCGTCGCTCATCGTCCTCAAGACGATCATCGGCTGGCCGTCCCCGACCAAGCAGAACTCCGGCAAGATCCACGGCTCCGCCCTCGGCGCCGAGGAGCTCAAGGGCCTCAAGGAGGTCCTCGGCTTCGACCCCGAGCAGACCTTCCACGTCGACCCCGCGGTGCTCGAGTACACCCGCGGCGCCGTCGCCAAGGGCCAGGCGCAGCACGCCGAGTGGCAGAAGACCTTCGACGCGTGGGCTTCGGCCAACCCGGAGAAGAAGGCGATGCTCGACCGCATCAACTCCGGCGAGCTGCCCGAGGGCCTCGAGGAGGCGCTGCCGGTCTTCCCGACCGAGAAGGCCGTCTCGACCCGCGCCGCGTCCGGCAAGGTCATCAACGCCATCGCGCCGCTCATGCCCGAGTTCTGGGGCGGTTCCGCCGACCTCGCTGAGTCGAACCTGACCACGATCGAGGGCGCGAAGTCGTTCGGTCCGGCCGAGGCCTCGACGAAGACGTGGAGCACCGACCCGTACGGCCGCGTGCTGCACTTCGGCATCCGCGAGCACGCGATGGGCTCGATCCTCAACGGCATCGTCCTGCACGGGAACACCCGCCCCTTCGGCGGCACCTTCCTCATCTTCAGCGACTACATGCGCCCGGCGGTCCGTCTCGCCGCGCTCATGAAGGCGCCGGCGATCTACGTCTGGACGCACGACTCCATCGCCCTCGGCGAGGACGGCCCGACGCACCAGCCGATCGAGCAGATCAGCGCCCTCCGCGCCATCCCGGGTCTGGACATCGTCCGCCCGGCCGACGCGAACGAGGTCGCTTACGCCTGGCTCGAGATGCTCAAGCACAAGGACCGCCCGGCCGGCATCGCGCTGAGCCGTCAGAACCTCCCCGTGTTCGAGCGCGGCGAGGGCGAGGCCTCCGGTGAGGTCTTCGCCTCGGCGAAGAACGTCTCGAAGGGCGCGTACATCCTGGCCGAGGCCCCGAACGGCACCCCGGACGTGATCCTCATCGCGACCGGCTCCGAGGTCCAGATCGCGGTCGACGCCCGCGAGCAGCTCAAGGGCGAGGGCATCAACGCCCGCGTCGTGAGCGCCCCGTCCCTCGAGTGGTTCCGCGCGCAGTCGGAGAACTACCAGGACCAGGTCCTCCCGAAGACCGTCACCGCCCGCGTGTCGGTCGAGGCCGGCATCGCCATGAGCTGGCGCGACATCGTCGGCGACAAGGGCCGCAGCGTCTCGATCGAGCACTTCGGTGCCTCGGCCGACTACCAGACGCTGTTCAAGGAGTTCGGCTTCACGACGGAACACGTCGTGGCCGCCGCGAAGGAATCGCTCGCGGCTTCCTGACCCGCAGGGGCCGGGTCCGGTTCGCCGGATCCGGCCCTTCTTCCGGGAGGCGCGGCTCGGCCCCGCCACGCGCCTCCCGGTCCCCCAGACCCCGACTTCACGGTCCCACCGGACCAGTCGATGAAAGAAGAAGAGAAACACATGGCTGAGAACACCCCCACCGCCGCCCTCTCCGCGGTCGGCGTGAGCATCTGGCTCGACGACCTCTCCCGCGAGCTCCTCGAGACCGGCAAGCTCACCGAGCTCATCGAGCACAAGAACGTCGTCGGCGTCACCACCAACCCGACGATCTTCGCCTCGGCCCTCGCCAAGGGCGAGCGCTACGACGCGCAGGTCAAGGAACTGGCCGCGGCCGGCACCGACGTGACCAACGCGATCTTCGAGATCACCACGCAGGACGTCGCGAACGCGTCCGACGTCTTCAAGCCGATCTACGACGAGACCAAGGGCTTCGACGGCCGTGTCTCGATCGAGGTCGAGCCGGGCCTCGCCCACGACACCGCGAAGACCATCGAGCAGGCGAAGTTCCTGTTCGACAAGGTCGGCCGCGAGAACGTCCTCATCAAGATCCCCGCGACGATCGAGGGCCTCGAGGCGATCACCGAGGTCATCGGCGCCGGCATCTCGGTGAACGTCACCCTGATCTTCTCGCTCGAGCGCTACCGCGCCGTCATCGACGCCTACCTCGGTGGGCTCGAGAAGGCCAAGGCCGCCGGCCACGACCTCTCGAAGATCCACTCGGTCGCCTCGTTCTTCGTGTCGCGTGTCGACTCCGAAATCGACAAGCGCCTGGACGCCGTCGGCACCGACGAGGCGAAGGCCCTCAAGTCGAAGGCCGGCATCGCCAACGCGCAGCTCGCCTACCAGGTCTGGACCGAGGCGTTCGCCTCCGAGCGCGCCCTCGGCCTGCTCGAGTCCGGTGCGAACACGCAGCGTCCGCTCTGGGCCTCGACCGGCGTCAAGGACCCGTCGCTCCCCGACACGCTCTACGTGACCGAGCTCGCCGCACCGAACACCGTCAACACCATGCCGGGCAAGACGCTCGACGCCACGTTCGACCACGGTGAGATCCACGGCGACGCCATCGCCGGCACGTTCGACGCCGCGCAGGGCGTGCTCGACCAGCTCGCCGCGCAGGGCATCGACTACGACGACGTCGTGGCGCTGCTCGAGAAGGAGGGCGTGGACAAGTTCAACGTCTCGTGGGGCGAGCTCGTCGACACGGTCAAGGCAGCACTCGAGGGCGCCAAGTAGTGACGGTCTCCATCGCCGCCAGCGGTGACGCGGCGCGGGCCATCGACTCGGTGGTCCCGCGCCTCGTCACCGACCTGGTGGCCTCGGGCATCACCGCCCAGGACCCCGAGCTCTGGGGTCCCGACGCCGAGGCCGAGGCGTCCGAGCGCCTCGGCTGGGTGGAGGCCGTCTCGGTCTCCCGCCCGCTCGTCGACCAGGTGGTCGCCCTGCGCGAGAGCCTGCGTGCCGAGGGGATCGACCACGTCGTCCTCGCTGGCATGGGCGGTTCCTCGCTCGCGCCCGAGGTCATCACCCGGACCTCCGGCGTGCCGCTCACGGTCCTCGACTCGACGAACCCGGCACAGGTCCGCGCCGCCGTCGAGCACGAGCTGGCGCGCACGGTGCTCGTCGTGTCCTCGAAGTCGGGTTCCACCCTCGAGACCGACTCGCAGCGCCGGGTGTACGAGCAGGCCTTCCGCGACGCCGGCATCGACCCGGCGGGCCGCATCGTCGTCGTCACCGACCCGGGCTCCCCGCTCGAGGCCGATGCGACGGCCGCGGGCTACCGCGTCTTCACCGCCGACCCGACCGTCGGCGGCCGCTACTCGGCGCTGACGGCCTTCGGCCTCGTGCCGTCCGGCCTCGCCGGCGCGGACATCGCCGAGCTCCTCGACGAGGCCGACGCCATCTCAGCGCTCCTCTCCGTGGACATCGACGAGAACCCGGGCCTCGTGCTCGGTGCGGTCCTGGGCGGCACCAGTCCGCTGCGCGACAAGATCGGCATCGTCCCCGACGGCACCCACATCGTCGGCTTCGGCGACTGGGTGGAGCAGCTGATCGCGGAGTCCACCGGCAAGAGCGGCCGCGGCCTGCTCCCGGTGGTCCTCGACGTGGACTCCCCCGAGGTCACCGCCGGTCTCCCCGACCTGCAGATCATCCGCCTGGTCGGCTCGCGTGAGGAAGAACGTCACGTCGCCGACGGCGAGGTCGAGATCACCGGCACGCTCGGCGGGCAGCTCCTCGTGTGGGAGTACGCCGTCGCCGTCGCCGGGCGCCTGCTCGGCATCGACCCGTTCGACCAGCCCGACGTCGAGGCCGCCAAGGTCGCGACGCGTGCGCTGCTCGACGACCGCCCCGCGTCGGCGGAGCCGGCGTTCTCCGAGGACGGCATCGCCGTCCGTGCGACGCCCGGACTGGCGGTCGGGACGACGCTCTCGGAAGCCGTGTCGGGCCTCCTGTCCGCACTCGACCCCACGGGGTACGTATCGGTCCAGGCGTACGTGGACCGCACCGCGAACCGCGAGCTCGAAGCGCTGCGCGACGCCCTGGCGGCGCGCACCGGCCGTCCGGTCACCTTCGGCTACGGCCCGCGGTTCCTGCACTCGACCGGCCAGTACCACAAGGGCGGGCCCGCGAACGGCGTGTTCCTGCAGATCGTGGCCGACGAACCCGACGACCTGGCGATCCCGGGCCGTCCGTTCACGTTCGGGCAGCTCATCCAGGCCCAGGCGTCCGGCGACGCGAGTGTCCTCGCGCAGCACGGCCGACCGGTCCTGACCCTCACGACGTCGGACGTCGCCGCTGCCACAGCAGCACTCGCGTCCGCCGTCACCCTCTGACTCTCGAAGGAGTTCACCGACTCATGTCACCGGTGGCAATCACCCCGGAGCACAACCCGCTCCGGCTGCCGACGGATCGTCGACTGAACCGGATCGCGGGACCCAGCACCCTCATCATCTTCGGCGTGACGGGCGACCTGTCCCGCAAGAAGCTGATGCCCGCGGTCTACGACCTGGCGAACCGGGGGCTCCTGCCCCCGGGGTTCGCCCTCGTCGGGTTCGCTCGGCGTGACTGGGAGGACCAAGACTTCTCCCAGCTCGTCCACGACGCCGTCAAGGAGCACTCCCGCACCCCGTTCGACGAGGACGTCTGGCGTCAGCTCGAACAGGGCATCCGCTTCGTCCAGGGTTCGTTCGACGACCCCGAGGCGTTCCGCGAGCTCAAGCGCACCGTCGACGACCTCGACACGGAGCGCGGTACGCTCGGCAACCACGCGTTCTACCTGTCGATCCCGCCGAAGATGTTCCCGGTCGTCACCGAGCAGCTCAAGCTGTCCGGCCTGACCGAGAAGCGCGACGGGTCCTGGAGCCGCGTGGTCGTCGAGAAGCCCTTCGGCTCCGACCTCCGCACCGCGCGCGAGCTCAACGCGATCGTCGAGAGCGTCTTCGCTCCGGACGACGTGTTCCGCATCGACCACTACCTCGGCAAGGAGACCGTCCAGAACCTGCTGACGCTCCGGTTCGCGAACCAGATGTACGAACCCATCTGGAACTCGAACTACGTGGACCACGTGCAGATCACGATGGCCGAGGACATCGGCGTCGCCGGACGCGCCGCGTACTACGACGGCATCGGCGCGGCGCGCGACGTCATCCAGAACCACCTGCTGCAGCTCCTCGCGCTCACCGCGATGGAAGAGCCCGTCTCGTTCAAGGCCGCGGACCTCCGCGCCGAGAAGGAGAAGGTCCTGTCGGCGGTGCGGCTCCCGGCCGACCTCGCGACGTCGACCGCCCGCGGGCAGTACGCCGGCGGCTGGCAGGGCGGCGAGAAGGTGCTCGGCTTCCTCGACGAGGCCGGCATGAACCCGGAGTCCGGTACCGAGACCTACGCGGCGATCAAGCTCGACATCGCGACCCGTCGCTGGCAGGGCGTCCCGTTCTACCTGCGCGCGGGCAAGCGTCTCGGCCGTCGCGTCACCGAGATCGCGATCGTGTTCAAGCGCGTCCCCGAGGACGTCTACGGCAACACGCAGTCGCCCCTCGGTCAGAACGCGCTCGTCATCCGCGTGCAGCCGGACGAGGGCGTCACGCTCCGGTTCGGTTCGAAGGTCCCCGGCGTCGGCACCCAGGTGCGCGACGTGACGATGGACTTCGGCTACGGCCACGCATTCACCGAGGCGTCCCCCGAGGCGTACGAGCGACTCATCCTCGACGTGCTCCTCGGCGACCCGCCCCTGTTCCCCCGGCACCAAGAGGTGGAGCTGTCCTGGAAGATCCTCGACCCGATCGAGGAGTTCTGGGCCACGCAGGGCCAGCCCGAGCAGTACCGTCCCGGCACGTGGGGTCCGGCGTCCGCCGACGCCCTGCTCGCCCGCGACGGCCGGACCTGGAGGCGTCCATGAAGATCGACATGCCGAACACCACGGTCTCGAAGATCCAGAAGAAGCTCGTCCACATCCGCGAGGAGGGCGGCGCCGTCGCCCTCGGTCGCGTCCTGACCCTCATCATCTCGACGGCCCTCGGCCACGAGGAAGAGGCGATCGAGGCCGCGAACGAGGCCTCGCGCGAGCACCCGATGCGCGTGATCATCGTGTCGAAGAACGACGGTGACACGAAGTCGCCGGGTCGCCTGGACGCGCAGATCCGCGTGGGCAGCGACGCGGGTGCGAGCGAGGTCATCGTCCTCCGCGCGTACGGCGAGACCGCGACCGACGAGGAGAGCCTGGTCACGGGCCTCCTGCTGCCGGACGCGCCCGTCGTCGCCTGGTGGCCGCAGACCGCGCCCGAGCAGCCGTCCGCCTCGGCGCTGGGCCGCATCGCGCAGCGCCGCATCACCGACGCGGCCGCGCAGCGCGACCCGAACGGCGCGATCGAGGCCCTCGGTGCCTCGTACGTGCCGGGCGACACCGACTTCGCGTGGACCCGTCTCACCCTGTGGCGGAACCAGCTCGCCGCGGCGCTCGACCAGCCGCCGTACGAGCCGGTCACCGCGGTCGAGGTCTCGGGTGCGTACGACAGCCCGTCGACGATCCTCCTCGCCGCGTGGCTGCAGCTGCAGCTCGAGGTGCCGGTCTCGGTCGTCACGTCGCCTCGCGCGACCGGGTCGAGCGGCATCCACGGCGTGAAGCTCGTGCGCGAGTCCGGCACCATCGAGCTCGAGCGGTCCCTGGTGGACGTCGCGACGCTCTCGATGCCCGGGCAGCCGACGCACGATCTGTCGCTGCCGCGCCGCAACCTGCGCGACTGCCTGGCCGAGGAACTCCGTAGACTCGACCCGGACGTCCTCTTCGGAGACGTCGTCAAGCACGGGGTACCACAGCTGCGCGAGTCGATCGCCGGCTGAACCAGCCCCACACGACCGGCCGGTCCCGCTCGCCCGAGCACCAGGACCGGCCGGTCGGACCGAAGGCGGTCCTCGCACCGATGGGCCGCCACGAACACGGGAGTCACGTGACCAACGAACGGCGGGTGCTGGTGCACCCGGACAAGCAGGCCCTCGGCGCTTCGGTCGCCGCACGCTTCATCACGAAGATCATCGACGTGCTCGACGAGCAGGAGCGCGCGGACATCGCGATCAGCGGTGGCTCGGTGTCGTCGCTCGTCCTCGCCGCGATCGGCCAGTCGCCGGCTCGCGAGAGCGTGGACTGGTCGAAGGTGCACGTGTGGTGGGTCGACGAGCGCTGGGTCCCGGCGGGTGACGCCGACCGCAACATCACCGGCACGCAGACGGACTTCTTCGACCACGTCGACATCCCGGAGTCGAACATCCACCCGATCGCCGCGTCCGACGCCGGCATCAGCATCGACGATGCCGCCGCGCAGTACGAGCGCGAGCTGCAGGACGCCGCCCCCGAGGGCGCCGTCGCACCGCGGTTCGACATCACGCTGCTCGGCGTCGGCCCGGACGGCCACACCGCGTCGCTGTTCCCGGAGTTCCCGCAGCTCGACGTCACCGACCGCGCCGTCCTGTCGGTCGACGACTCCCCCAAGCCGCCGCCGCAGCGCCTGACGGTCACCTTCCCCGTGATCAACGCGTCGCAGCGGGTGTGGGTCATCCTCTCCGGTGCCGAGAAGGCGTCCGTCCTCGGGCTCGCCCTCGCGGGTGCCGCCGTCGACGAGGTCCCGGTCGGAGGCGTCCAGGGGCGCAAGCGCACTGTGTTCTTCGTCGACCAGGACGCCGCTCGTGACGTCCCCGAGAACCTCATCGCGTCGACCTACTAGACGCGACTGCTCTCGGACGGGAGGCGCGGTGCCAGCTGGCACCGCGCCTCCCGTTCGTTCGTCGTCCGGGCGCCCGCTCCCCCCGCTCGCGAGGTCGCGCCTACCGTCGAGATCGCACTTCGGCGGCCACGAACCGCCGTGTCGGCGCACAAAGTGCGATCTCGGCGGAAGGCACGGCGCGCACACGACGAAGGCCCCCGCACCTGACGGTGCGGGGGCCTTCGTGACGTCGAGCGCTACTTCGCGGTACCGCGACGCTGCCGGAGCTGCTGGAGCGCGTCCTCGAGGAGCTGCGCTGCCTCTTCCTCGGTGCGACGCTCCTTCACGTACGCGAGGTGCGTCTTGTAGGGCTCCGTCTTGGAGACCACGGGAGGGTTCTCCTTGTCGCGGCCAGCCGGGAGCCCGGTCGACGGCGAGTCCACCGTCTCCGGGATCTCCTCGTCAGGAAGGCCGGCGGCGAAGTACCGCACGACCTCGTTGCCGAGGGCGTCCCAGTAGGAGATCGCCACCCGCTCGGCCTGGACCCCGCGGTCCTGCTCCCCCATCGGGCCCGCGCCGACGCGCGAGCCCCGGATTGCACTGCCTCCGCTTGCCATGGATCAGCTCCCCGCCGTGAACTTGTTGATGAGACCGAGCACGATGATGGAGACGATCCAGACCAGACCGAGGATCACCGTGATGCGGTTGAGGTTTCGCTCGGCGACGCCGGACGCCCCGAGGTTGCTCGTCACGCCGCCGCCGAACATGTCGGAGAGGCCGCCACCGCGGCCCTTGTGCAGCAGGATGAGGAGCGTGAGCAGGAGGCTCGTGATTGCGAGCAGGACCTGCAGCACGACGGAGAGAATCGCCACGACGTACCTTTCGTGTCAGTCAGCCATCCGAGTATACCGGCCAGGTGGTCGGCCGAGGTTCCACGGGCTGGGCGTGGCACAGGCCGGCCGCACGTGGCGACCGGCCTGTGACCGGTGGATCAGAGTCCGACGTGCTGCCGGAAGCGCGCGATGGCCGCGAACTCCTGCACGTCGAGGGAGGCGCCACCGACGAGCGCGCCGTCGATGTCGGGTTCGCGGAGGAAGCCCGCGATGTTGCCGGACTTCACCGAGCCGCCGTAGAGCACACGGGTCGCCGCAGCGGCCTCGTCGCCCCAGGCCGCAGCGATGCCGCGACGCAGGGCCGCGCATTCGTCCTGGGCCTGCTCGGCGGTTGCGGCCTGGCCGGAGCCGATGGCCCAGACGGGCTCGTACGCGACGACGATCTCGGACGGCTTCACGGCGTCGAGCACGACCTGCAGCTGCTCGACGGGCACGACGCCGGCGCCGCGCTCCTCGCGCTGCGCACCGGTCTCGCCGACGCAGACGACGGGCACGAGGCCGTGCTTGACGGCCGCTGCGGTCTTCGCTGCGACGACCTCGTCGGTCTCCCCGTGCAGCGTGCGCCGCTCGGAGTGGCCGACGATGACGTACTGGGCGTCGAGTGCCGCGAGGAACGCGCCGGAGACGTCACCGGTGTAGGCACCGGAGTCGAACTGCGACAGGTCCTGCGCACCGAAGTGGATCGGCAGCTTGTCGGCCGAGATGAGCGTCTGCACGCTCCGCAGGTCGGTGAAGGGCGGGAACACCGCGACCTCGACGTCGTCGAAGTCGTGGCGGGCGTCCTTCAGGGTCCACGCGAGCTTCTGCACCGTGGCGATGGCCTGGAGGTGGTCCAGGTTCATCTTCCAGTTGCCGGCGATGAGCGGCGTCCGGGTCATGCGGTCCACCCCAGTGCTTCGAGACCGGGCAGCGACTTGCCCTCGAGGAACTCGAGGCTCGCACCGCCACCGGTCGAGATGTGCCCGAACTGGTCGTCCGAGAAGCCGAGCGAGCGCACGGCAGCGGCGGAGTCGCCACCGCCGACGACGCCGAGGCCGTCGACCTCCGTGAGCGCCTGCGCGACGGTCTTCGTACCGGCCGCGAACGCCGGGAACTCGAACACGCCCATCGGGCCGTTCCAGAACACCGTCTTCGATCCCGCGACGGCCGAGGCGAACCGCGCTGCGGTCTCCGGGCCGATGTCGAGGCCGATGCCGTCCGTGCCGAACGACGAGGACTCGATGGCGTCGGCCGCCACCGTCTCGTGGTCGGCATCCGCCGCGAAGGCCGAGGCCACCACGACGTCAGTCGGCAGGTCGATGGTGACGCCGAGCTCCTTCGCCCGCGAGAGGTACTCGCGGACGACATCGAGCTGGTCCGCCTCGAGCAGCGACTTCGCGACCCCGTGGCCCTGGGCCGCGAGGAACGTGAAGAGCATGCCGCCGCCGATGCACAGGGTGTCCACCTTGGGCAGGATGTGGTCGATCACGCCGAGCTTGTCGCTGACCTTCGACCCGCCGAGCACCACCGTGTAGGGGCGCTCCGGGTCCTTCGTCAGTCGCTCGAGCACCCGCAGCTCGGTCTCGATGAGCGAGCCGGCCGCGCTCGGCAGGGCCGACGCGAGCTCGTACACCGAGGCCTGCTTGCGGTGGACGACACCGAAGCCGTCGGACACGAACGCATCCCCGAGGGCGGCGATGCGGTCCGCGAAGGCACCGCGCGTGGCGGCGTCCTTCGAGGTCTCCTCCGGGTTGAACCGGAGGTTCTCGAGCAGCAGGACGTCGCCGTCCTCGAGGGTCTCGGCGGCCGCGGTCGCCTCGTCGCCGACGGTCTCGCCGACGAACGTGACCTCTTTGCCGAGCAGCTCGGAGAGCCGCTGACCCACCGGTGCGAGCGAGAACTCCGGCTTGGGCTCGCCGTCGGGGCGGCCCAGGTGGGAGATCACGATGACGCGTGCGCCGGCGGTGATGAGGGTGTTGAGGGTCGTCAGCGATGCGCGGACGCGGCCGTCGTCGGTGATCGTGCCGTCCTTGAGCGGGACGTTCAGGTCACAACGGACGACGACGCGCTTGCCGGCGAGGTCGCCGAGGTCCTCGAGGGTGCGGAGGGCCATGTGTTAGAGCCGCTCGCCCACGTACTCGGTGAGGTCGACGAGACGGTTCGAGTAGCCCCACTCGTTGTCGTACCACGAGGTGATCTTCACGAGGCCGCCGATGACCTTGGTCAGGCCGGAGTCGTAGATCGAGGAGTGCGGGTCCGTGGTGATGTCGGTCGACACCAGCGGGTCCTCGCTGTAGAGCAGGATGCCCTTGAGCGGACCCTCTGCTGCCTCCTTGTAGGCGGCGTTGATCTCGTCGACGGTGACCTCGGACTTGGTCTCGAGGGTGAGGTCGGTGATCGACCCGGTCGGGACCGGCACGCGGAGCGCGAAGCCGTCGAGCTTGCCGGCGAGCTCCGGGAGGACGAGGCCGATGGCCTTCGCCGCACCGGTGGAGGTCGGGACGATGTTCAGGGCGGCGGCGCGGGCACGACGCGGGTCCTTGTGCGGGCCGTCCTGCAGGTTCTGGTCGGCGGTGTAGGCGTGCACCGTCGTCATGAGGCCACGCTCGATGCCGAACTTGTCGTGGAACACCTTGGCGAGCGGCGCGAGGCTGTTCGTGGTGCAGGACGCGTTCGAGATGATGTGGTGGTTCGCGGGGTCGTACTGGCCCTCGTTCACACCGAGCACGATGGTGACGTCGTCACCCGAGGCCGGGGCGGAGATGATGACCTTCTTGGCGCCGGCGTCGATGTGCTTCTGCGCGTCGGCGGCCTTCGTGAAGAACCCGGTCGACTCGATGACGATGTCGACGCCCAGCTCGCCCCAGGGGAGGTTGGCGGGGTCGCGCTCCGCGAGGACCTTGATCGCCTTGCCGTCGACGACGATGTTGTCGCCGTCGAGCTCGACCGTTGCCGGGAGCTTGCCGGTGATGGAGTCGAACTTCAGCAGGTTCGCGAGCGACGCGTTGTCGGTGAGGTCGTTCACCGCCACGATCTCGAGGTCGCTGCCCTTGGCCAGTGCGGCCCGGAAGAAGTTACGGCCGATGCGGCCGAAGCCGTTGATACCGATCTTGACGGTCAATGGATCTCCTGGTGGGTGTGGAGCGCCCAGGGGGCGCTGCTTTCGGAGGCGCAGGCCCTGCGGACCCACGTGTGGTGGACGATACGCCCCGTAACGTCGCCGTAACGACCCTAGCAGTCGGACCCTGCCAGCCAGTGCGGTGTGACGGTCCGTCCGGACGGTCGTCCGCGACGTCCGGACGGTCGTCCGCGACGTCCGAGCAGACGTCGGTGCGGCTCGTGGACGCCACCGCAGACGGACGGGAGGCGCGGTGCCAGCTGGCACCGCGCCTCCTGTCAGGCAGGTCGGACGACCCGTCTCAGACGCCCTCGAGCTCCTCGGGGACGCTCGCTTCCGTCCCGGGGATGCCGAGGTCGGACGCGCGCTTGTCCGCCATCGCGAGCAGGCGGCGGATGCGTCCGGCGATGGCGTCCTTCGTCATGGGCGGGTCGGCGTGCTGGCCGAGCTCGTCGAGCGACGCGTCGCGGTGCTGCAGACGGAGCGAGCCGGCGTACTGCAGGTGGTCGGGGACCTCGTCGCCGAGGATCTCGAGCGCACGCTCGACCCGGGCGCACGCGGCGACGGCGGCCTGGGCGGAGCGGCGGAGGTTCGCGTCGTCGAAGTTGACCAGGCGGTTGGCGGTGGCACGGACCTCGCGGCGCTGGCGCATCTCCTCCCACTCGGCGGTGGTGCGGGCGGCGCCCATCACGGTGAGCATCTGGCCGATCGCCTCGCCGTCGCGGATGACCACGCGGTGCACGCCGCGGACCTCACGGCCCTTCGCGGCGATGCCGAGACGGGAGGCGGCCCCGACGAGGGCCATGGCGGCCTCGTTGCCGGGGCAGGTCACCTCGAGCGCAGCGGCACGACCGGGGTCGGTCAGGGTGCCGGCGGCGAGGAACGCCCCGCGCCAGATCGCGGCGAGGTCCTCGCGGTTGCCGGTGGTGAGCCGGTTCGGCAGCCCGCGGACCGGACGGCGACGGGCGTCCATCAGGCCGGTCTGCCGGGCGAGGGTCTCCCCCGCTTCGAGCACGCGAACCAGGTACCGGGTGCCACGACGGGCGGACGCGGACGACCCCACCGACGCCTCGCTCCGCACGCCGTACAGCTCGGCGAGGTCCTTCCGCACGCGGTGGACGATGATCCGGGTGTCGAGCTCGACCTCGACGGCGATCCTGCCCGAGATGACGTGCAGGCCGCCCGCGAACCGCAGGATGGTCGCCAGTTCGGCGGCGCGGACCGTGTTGCGGTTCACGACGACCCGGGCCAGTTCGTCCTTGACCTCGGCAGTCAACGGCACAGCATCATTCCTAACGTTTCTTCTGGTGGGGTCCGCGTACCCGGCGCACGTCGTGTGGAGCGGCCGGAGGGACGGTCACTCCCGGCCGAGATCTCGGTTCTTCACACGCACGGCGACGCCTGGCATCCCGCGGAGGATGTTCGCCAACTCGGCGACGATGGCGACCGAGCGGTGCTTGCCGCCGGTACAGCCGATGGCGATCGTAGCGTGTCTTTTGTTCTCGCGCTGGTACCCCTCGAAGACCGGCTCGAGCACGGAGGCGTAGCGGTCGACGAACGGACGGGCTCCCTGCTGGGCGAGCACGTAGTCCGAGACGGGCTTGTCGAGGCCGGTGTGGGGGCGCAGTTCCGGCACCCAGTAAGGGTTCGGCAGGAACCGCACGTCGGCGACCATGTCGGCGTCGGCGGGCAGTCCGTACTTGAAGCCGAAGCTCATCAGCGTCACCTGGACGCCGACGAAGTGGTCGTCGGCGAACCGGTCGGTCACGGCGTTCGCGAGCTGGTGGATGTTCAGGTCCGAGGTGTCGATGACGAGGTCGGACGCCTCGCGCAGCGCGGAGAGCCGGGCGCGCTCACGGGCGATCCCGTCGAGCAGCGTGTCCTCGCCCTGCAGCGGGTGCGGTCGTCGGACCTGCTCGAACCGTCGCACGAGCACTGCGTCGGTGGCTTCGAGGAAGAGCACGCGGACGCGGGCCGAGGTCGTCGACCGGACCTGCTCGACCGCCTGTTCGGGGTTGGTGAAGAACCGGCCACCGCGGACGTCGACCACCGTGGCGATCTTCGGGATCTTCTCGCCCGCACGGTCGGCGAGCTCGGTCAGCGGCGCGAGCATCTGGGTCGGCAGGTTGTCGACCACGTACCAGCCGAGGTCCTCGAGCGCCTTGCCGACGGTTGAACGCCCGGCCCCGGACATGCCGGTGACGATGAGGATGTCGTGCTGCTGCGGCGATCGGGTCGATGCCTGGTCGCTGTCGGTCATAGGTCGCTGTCGGTCATCGGGCGGTGTCGGTCATCTGGGAGTGGGCTCCGTCGTGGCGGCCCGGGCGCGTCGCCCGGGGAGGTCTCGGATGCGGGAGGTCGCGGCTGCGGTCAAGGGTATCGCCCGGTGGCGGACGGGAGGCACGGTTTGCGTCATGACGGGAGGTGCGGTCCGTCCGGGGTCACCTGTGGGAGCCGCACTGCACCTTCTGGAAGGGACTCGGCTTCCTGCGGGTTCGCGACGGCCTCGGGTGCGCTGGGAGGCGCAACGGCCGCGTCGGCCGGGCTGACCGGGGTGGGCCCGACCGGCGCGCTCGTCGGGGTCTGCTGCAGCTTCGTGACGACCGCCGCGGCGGTCGCGGGACCGACGCCGGGGACCTCGCCGATCTCGTCCGCCGTCGCCTCGCGCAGCCGTGTGACCGACCCGAAGTGCTTCAGCAGCGCGTTCACCCGGCTCGGACCGAGCCCGGGGATCTCGGACAGCTGCGAGCGGACGTCGCGCTTCCGACGGGTGCGCTGGTGGGTGATCGCGAACCGGTGGGCCTCGTCGCGGATGCGCTGGATGAGGAACAGCGCCTCGGAGTTGCGGGGCAGGATCACCGGGAAGTCGTCGTCCGGCAGCCAGAGCTCCTCGAGACGCTTCGCGATGCCGACGAGGGCGATGTCGCGCACGCCGGCCTCGTCCATCGCCCGCTTCGCCGCCTGCACCTGCGGCTGACCACCGTCGACGATGAGCAGCTGCGGGCGGTACGCGAAGCGCTTGGTCGGCTTGGACCCCTCGACGACCTCGTCGCTCGTGACGTCGGGGACGTCCGGCGCCGCGGCGTCCTCGTCGAGACGTGCCAGGCGTCGTGACAGCACCTGGTACATGCTGTCCGTGTCGTCGGTGGTCTCGGCGATCGTGTACCGCCGGTACTGGTCCTTGCGGGGCAGTCCGTCCTCGAAGACCACCATCGACGCGACGACGTTGGTGCCCTGCAGGTGCGAGATGTCGTAGCACTCCATCCGGAGCGGCGCCTCGGTCATGCCGAGGGCGTCCTGGATGTCGGCCAGGGCCGCGGACCGCGTCGTGTAGTCGGCGGAGCGCTTGGTCTTGTAGAGCATGAGCGCCTGCGCCGCGTTCTGCGCCGCGGTGCGCGCGAGCCCCGCACGGTCGCCGCGCTGGGCGGTGCTGAGCTTCGTGCCGCGGCCGCCGCGACGCTCGCTGAGCCACTGCTGCAGCGCGTCGGCGTCCTCGGGGAGCTCCGGCACCACCACCTCGCGCGGGGGTTCCTCGGTGGTGGCGTACTGCCCCTGGACGATCTGTTCGACGAGGTCGCCCGTCGAGATGTCGAGTTCCTTGTCGACGACCCACCCGCGGACACCGCGGATGCGGCCACCGCGCACCGAGAACAGTTGCACGGCCGCGGCGAGCTCGTCTTCGGCGATGCCGAACAGGTCGAGGTCGACGGAGTCGCGGAGGACGACGGCCGACTTCTCGAGCACGGCCTCGAGCGCGCCGACCTGGTCGCGGAACTTCGCGGCCTGCTCGTACTGCATCGCATCGGCCGAGGCGGCCATCCGCTGCCGCAGCTGCGTGATCACGCGGCGGTCGTAGCTCGCCATGAAGCGGACGAACTCCTCGACCAGCACCCGGTGCTCGGCGATCGTGACCTTCTGCGAGCACGGGCCGCCGCACTTGCCGATCTGCCCCGGGAAGCAGGGCTTGCCCGTCTGCATCGCCTTCTTGTACGACGAGTCCGAGCAGGTGCGGATCGGGAACACCTTGATCATCAGGTCGATGGTGTCGTGCACCGCCCAGATCTTCGGGTACGGCCCGAAGTACTTCGCGCCCTTGATCTTCCGGTTCCGCGTCACCATCACCCGAGGGCTCTCCTCGCCCAGCGTGATCGCCATGTACGGGTACGACTTGTCGTCGCGGAACTTGACGTTGAACGGCGGGTCGAACTCCTTGATCCACGTGTACTCGAGCTGCAGCGCCTCGATCTCGGAGCCGACGGTGGTCCACTCGACACTGCGTGCCGTCAGGACCATGCGCCGGGTGCGCTCGTGCAGCGTCGGCAGCGGTGCGAAGTAGTTGCTCAGCCGTGCGCGGAGGTTCTTCGCCTTGCCGACGTAGAGCACCCGGCCGGCTTCGTCACGCCACCGGTAGACGCCCGGGTCGGTCGGGATCTCCCCCGCCTTCGGACGCCACGAGACGGTGTCCGCCACCTACCGAGCACCCGCCTTCTGCTTGCCGCCCTGCCGCTGCTTGCCGTCCTGTCGCTTCGACGAGACCTGCCGGGCGCCGACGGCCTGCTCCTTGCCGACCCGGGCGTCCTGCGCGTCGAAGATCTCCTTCAGGAAGACGCCGGTGTGGCTCTCGGGCACGTTCGCGACGTGCTCCGGGGTGCCGGTCGCCAGGATCGTGCCACCGCCCGAGCCACCCTCGGGACCCATGTCGATCAGCCAGTCGGCCGACTTGATGACGTCGAGGTTGTGCTCGATCGTGATGACGGTGTTGCCCTTGTCGACCAGGCTCTGCAGCACGAGGAGCAGCTTGCGGACGTCCTCGAAGTGCAGGCCCGTCGTCGGCTCGTCGAGCACGTAGACCGTGCGACCGTTCGACCGGCGCTGCAGCTCGGTCGCGAGCTTCACGCGCTGCGCCTCGCCACCGGAGAGGGTCGTCGCGCTCTGCCCGAGCCGGACGTAGCCGAGGCCCACGTCGACCAGGGTCGCCATGTACCGGTGGATCGCGGAGATCGGCTCGAAGAACTCGGCCGCCTCGCTGATCGGCATGTCGAGGACCTCGGAGATGTTCTTGCCCTTGTAGTGCACCTGCAGCGTCTCGCGGTTGTACCGAGCGCCGCCGCAGACCTCGCACGCGACGTAGACGTCGGGCAGGAAGTTCATCTCGATCTTGATCGTGCCGTCACCGGAGCAGTTCTCGCACCGGCCGCCCTTGACGTTGAAGCTGAAGCGACCGGGCTGGTAGCCGCGTGCCTTCGCCTCGGTGGTCTCGGCGAACAGCTGACGGATCCGGTCGAAGACGCCGGTGTAGGTCGCCGGGTTGGACCGCGGGGTACGGCCGATCGGTGCCTGGTCGACGTGCACGACCTTGTCGAGCTGGTCGAGGCCCTTCACGCGGGTGTGCTTGCCGGCGATGTGCCGAGCGCCGTTGAGCTGGTTGGCGAGCACCTTGTAGAGGATGTCGTTGACCAGCGTCGACTTGCCCGAGCCGCTCACCCCGGTGACCGCGGTGAAGACACCGAGCGGGAAATCGGCGTCGATCGTCTTGAGGTTGTTCGCGCGGGCGCCCTGCACACTGATCGTGCGCTTGAGGTTGACCTTGCGCCGCTCGGCGGGCACCTCGATCGCGCGACGACCGGCGAGGTAGTCCCCGGTGATCGACTCGCGGTTCTCGATGATCCCCTCGTACGACCCGGAGTGCACGACGTTGCCGCCGTTGACGCCGGCGCCCGGGCCGATGTCGACGACCCAGTCGGCCGTGCGGATGGTGTCCTCGTCGTGCTCGACGACGATGAGGGTGTTGCCGAGGTCCTTCAGCTTCACCAGGGTGTCGATGAGTCGCCGGTTGTCGCGCTGGTGCAGGCCGATGCTCGGCTCGTCGAGCACGTAGAGCACGCCGGTCAGGCCGGAACCGATCTGGGTCGCCAGACGGATGCGCTGCGCCTCGCCACCCGAGAGCCCGCCGGCACCGCGCGCGAGCGTCAGGTAGTTGAGGCCGACCTCGAGCAGGAACTCGAGCCGGGCACGGATCTCGCGGAGGACCGCCGCGGCGATGTGCGCTTCGCGGTCGGTGAGCGAGAGGCCGTCCATGAAGGCGTACGCGTCGTCGAGGGAGAGGTTGGTGACGTCGGCGATGCTGCGGTCAGCGACGGTGACCCCCAGCACCTCGGGCTTCAGGCGCGTGCCGTCGCACACCGGGCAGGGCACCTCGCGCAGGTACCCCTGGAAGCGCTGGCGCTGCGAGTCCGACTCGGCCTCGGCGAACTTGCGCTCGATGTAGGGCATGACGCCCTCGAACCCGCTCGTGTACCGCATCTCGCGGCCGAACCGGTTGCGCCAGGACACCGACACCTGGAAGTCCTTGCCGGTGAGGATCGCGGCCTGCACCGACGGGTCGAGCCGACTCCACGGGGTGTCGAGGTCGAACCCGAGCTCCTTGCCGAGCCCGGCGAGCAGCTTCTCGAAGTACGAGTACAGCCCGCTCGTGCCGGTCCACGGCAGCAGGACGCCGTCGCGGAGGGAGGCTTCGGGGTCGCCGAGCACGAGGTCCGGGTCGACCGACATGCGCGTGCCGAGGCCGGAGCACTCCGGGCAGGCACCGAACGGCGCGTTGAACGAGAACGTGCGGGGCTCGATCTCGGTCAGTGCCAGCGGGTGGTTGTTCGGGCAGGACAGGTTCTCGGAGTAGGTCCGGACGGCGCCGGGCCCCTCGGCGTCGACGAGGTCGATCGCCACCGTGCCGTCGGTCAGGCGCAGCGCCGTCTCGAGGGAGTCGGTGAGGCGGCCGAGGATGTCCTCGTTCGCGACCAGACGGTCGACGATCACCGAGATGTCGTGCTTGACCTGCTTCTTGAGCTTGGGCGGGTCGCTGAGCTGGATGCGCTCCCCGTCGACGATCGCGCGGGCGTAGCCGGACGCCGCGAGCTCCTGGAAGAGGTCGACGAACTCGCCCTTCTTCTTCGAGATCACCGGCGCGAGCACCTGGAAGCGGGTCCCCGACTCGAACTCCATGAGCTGGTCGGCGATCTGCTGCACGCTCTGCTTGCTGATCACCTCGCCGCAGACGGGGCAGTGCGGGACGCCGATGCGCGCCCAGAGCAGACGCATGTAGTCGTAGACCTCGGTGATGGTGCCCACCGTCGACCGCGGGTTCCGGTTCGTCGACTTCTGGTCGATCGACACCGCGGGCGACAGCCCCTCGATGAAGTCGACGTCCGGACGGTCGACCTGCCCGAGGAACTGGCGCGCGTACGCGGACAGCGACTCGACGTAGCGGCGCTGCCCCTCGGCGAAGATCGTGTCGAACGCGAGCGAGGACTTGCCCGAACCGGACAGGCCGGTGAACACGACGAGGGAGTCGCGCGGGATCTCGAGGTCGACGTCCCGCAGGTTGTGCACGCGGGCGCCGCGCACGCTGAGCGTCGAGGTGCTGTGGGGCGCCGTGCCGCCGGGGATGTGGAGGTCTGCGGGCTCACCGAAGGCGTTCCGGCCCGACGTCGAGGTACCGCGGTCAGAGGTGATGGTCATCGTCGTCGATTCTACGAAGCGGGACCGACATTCGGCCGTGATGGACGGTCAGACGAGTGCGTCGAGAGCGAACGCGACGCGGGCGGCCCGCTCGCTGGCAGTCCAGAGCCGGGCCGCCTCGGTGCGGTCGTGCGCGCGCGGTTCGGCGCGGACCACGGTCGCGGGGCCGCGCAGCTGCATCCAGCCCCCGGGCCCCCAGTACTCCCCCGACCGCACGTCGGGAGCGACCGCCGCGTGCACGAGCGGTTCGGCACCGGCGTCCTTGCCCTGCACGAACGAGCGCCGCGCGGGGAGGGACTGCACCGGGCGCATCCACACCGGCTCGGACCGTGACGGCGCGATCTCCGGGCGCTCGGGGGCGAGCATGTCGAGCGAGAGCCCCGGGTGCGCGACGACGCTCGACACCGACGATCCCGCGTCGGCGAGGCGTTCCGCCAGCTCGAACCCGAACAGCATCACGGCGAGCTTGCTCCGGCCGTACTGGCGGTGGCTCGAGTAGTGATCGGCGCCGAGCGGGTCGCGCCGGTCGAGTCGGGCCCACCGGTGCGCGATCGACCCGAGGTGCACGACGCGACCCCCGCGGCGCTCGAGCAGCGGCAGGGTCCGGGCCGTCCACGCGAAGTGCCCGAGGTGGTTCGTGCCGATCTGCAGTTCGGTCCCCTGCGCAGTGGTCCGCAGGTCGGCCGCACCGACGACGCCGGCGTTGTTCACGATCGCGTCGACACCGTCCGGCTCGGTCCGCGCGAGTTCCTCGGACGCCGCACGCACGCTGTCGAGGTCCGCCAGGTCGACGTGCAGGTGCGCGAGGTCGGCACCGTCCACGTGGCGACGGATGCTCCGCTCGGCAGCAGCCGCGCGGCCGGCGTCGCGGGTCGCGAGCACCACACGGTGGCCGGCCGCCGCGAGCTGCTCGGCCGCGTGGTACCCGAGACCGGCGCTCGCACCCGTGACGACGACGGTCCGGCGCTCGGCCCTACTGGACATGTCCGGCCGACTCCATCTGCCGCAGCGCCTTCTTGAGGTCCTGCACCTCGTCGCGGAGCCGCGCGGCCAGCTCGAACTTCAGTTCGGCCGCGGCCTGCAGCATCTGGTCGTTGAGGTCGCCGATGGTGGCCTCGAGCTGGGTCGCCCCCTCGCCCGCGATGCCGCCGCGCTTCAGGTTCGGCGTCGGCGAGCGACGGCCGTCGGCACCCGGACGACCTTCGAGCAGTGCCTTGGTGTCGTCGTTCTCGCGCGCGAGGATCTCGGTGATGTCGGCGATCTTCTTGCGGAGGGGCTGCGGGTCGATGCCGCGCTCGGTGTTGTACGCGACCTGCTTCTCGCGACGCCGGTCGGTCTCCTCGATCGCGAACTTCATCGAGTCGGTCATCTTGTCGGCGTACATGAGCACCTGGCCCGACACGTTTCGGGCGGCACGACCGATCGTCTGGATGAGCGACGTCGACGACCGGAGGAAGCCCTCCTTGTCGGCGTCGAGGATGGCCACGAGCGAGACCTCCGGCAGGTCGAGGCCCTCGCGCAGCAGGTTGATGCCGACCAGCACGTCGTAGACGCCCTGGCGGAGTTCGGTGAGCAGCTCGACGCGCTTCAGGGTGTCGACGTCGGAGTGCAGGTAGCGCACCCGGACGCCGGCGTTCCCGAGGAAGTCGGTGAGCTCCTCGGCCATGCGCTTCGTCAGCGTCGTCACGAGGACGCGCTCGTCCTTCTCGACGCGCTGCTTGATCTCCTCGAGCAGGTCGTCGATCTGGCCGTCGCTCGGCTTGACGACGATCTCCGGGTCGACCAGGCCGGTCGGACGGATGATCTGCTCGACCACGCTGTCGGTGACGCCGAGCTCGTACTTGCCGGGCGTGGCCGACAGGTAGACCTTCTGCCCGACGCGGTCGAGGAACTCCTCCCACGTCAGGGGTCGGTTGTCGAGGGCGCTCGGCAGGCGGAAGCCGTGCTCGACGAGGGTCCGCTTGCGGGAGGCGTCGCCCTCGTACATCGCGCCGATCTGCGGCACGGTGACGTGCGACTCGTCGATGACGATGAGGAAGTCGTCCGGGAAGTAGTCGATGAGGCAGTGCGGTGCCTCGCCCGCGGCACGGCCGTCCATGTGCCGCGAGTAGTTCTCGATGCCCGAACAGAAGCCGATCTGCTCCATCATCTCGATGTCGAACGTGGTGCGCATCCGGAGGCGCTGGGCCTCGAGCAGCTTGCCCTGCCCCTCGAGCTCGGCGAGCCGCTCGGCCAGTTCGACCTTGATGTCCGCGATCGCCCGGTGCATCACGTCGGTGTCGGCGACGTAGTGCGACGCCGGGAAGATCGACACCGCGGGCAGGTCGTCGATGACGTTGCCGGTGAGCGGGTGCAGGGACGACAGCGCCTCGACCTCGTCACCGAACATCTCGATGCGGATCGCGTGCTCCTCGTACATGGGGATGATCTCGAGGGTGTCGCCACGGACCCGGAAGGTGCCGCGCGCGAAGTCGACGTCGTTGCGCTGGTACTGCATGGCCACGAACTTGCGGACGAGCTGGTCGCGCGTGATCGTCTGGCCGACGTGCAGTGCCACCGAGGCGTTCATGTACTGCTCCGGCGTGCCGAGGCCGTAGATGCAGGACACCGTCGAGACCACGATGACGTCGCGCCGGCTGAGCAGCGAGTTCGTCGTCGAGTGCCGGAGCCGCTCGACCTCGGCGTTGACCGAGCTGTCCTTCTCGATGAAGGTGTCCGTCTGCGGGACGTACGCCTCGGGCTGGTAGTAGTCGTAGTACGAGACGAAGTACTCGACGGCGTTGTTCGGCAGCAGGCTGCGGAACTCGTTCGCGAGCTGGGCCGCCAGGGTCTTGTTGTGCGCGAGCACGAGCGTCGGGCGCTGGACCTGCTCGATGAGCCACGCCGTGGTCGCGGACTTGCCCGTACCGGTGGCGCCGAGCAGCACGACGTCGGTCTCACCCGCGTTGATCCGGCCCGCGAGCTCGGCGATCGCCGCGGGCTGGTCACCGCTCGGCGTGTACTCGCTGATGACCTCGAACGGACGGACCGCGCGGGTGGGCTCGATTGACACTGCCATGGCCTCAACGGTAGTCGGGACCGCCGACACCGGAGCCGCGTGCTCGCCCTGGGCGTATCGTCCACGGCAAGCTGCTTCCGAGTCGGCTGATAGTGACGCGGAATAGCCTCCGATCCGTTCAGCAACCCGAATCGTTCTCACTCCCCGAAGAGGCCCCATGACGACGGCGACCCCCGCCGCACCGACGAAGGGCACCCCGTTCCGCGGACGCATCCGCGGGCGCGTGCTCGTCCTGCTGTGCTTCATGTACGCGATCTCGTACATCGACCGCACCAACATCTCGACCGCGCTCCCCCACATCACCGAGGACTTCGGCTTCAACGAGACGACCGCGGGACTCATCGTCTCCGCGTTCGCACTCCCCTACGCCCTGCTGCAGGTCTTCGGCGGCACCATCGCCGAGAAGTTCGGACCGCGGAAGGCGCTCTTCGTCATCACGGTCGTCTGGGGCGTCGCCACCCTCTGGACGGGTTTCTCGGTCGGCTTCTGGACCCTGTTCGCCGCACGCGCGCTCCTCGGTCTCAGCGAGGCGGCGGCGTTCCCGGCCGCGACGCAGGCGATGAGCCGCTGGATCCCCCGCGACCGGAACGGCTTCGCGCAGGGCGTCGTGCACTCCGCGGCCCGACTCGGCAACGCCCTGGCACCGCTCCTCGTCGCCTGGGTCATCGGCGCGACCGGCAGCTGGCGCTGGGCGTTCTTCGCGACCGCGGTGCTGTCCATCGCGTGGGCGATCGTCTGGTTCGTCTGGTTCCGCGACAAGCCCGAGGACACCGCCGGCATCCGGCAGGTCGAGCTCGACGAGCTCCCGCCGGTCGAGACCCGCGCAACGCGGCCGCCGGTCCCGTGGCGCTCCCTTGCCCGGCAGATCCTGCCGGTCACCTTCGTCGACTTCGGCTACGGCTGGGTGCTCTGGGTGTTCCTCACCTGGATCCCGACGTTCCTCAGTTCGACCTTCGGCCTGCCGATCAGCCAGTTCGCCCTCTTCACGACGCTCGTGCTGCTCGCCGGGGTCGTCGGCGACACCGTGGGCGGCATGCTCAGCGACCGGCTCATCCACCGCGGCGGGAACACCCGCAACGCCCGCCGTCTCGTCCTCGTCATCGGGCTGGGCGGCTCGCTCGTCTGCCTCGTCCCGCTCGTCATCGGGCAGGGACTCGTCGTCGCGACGATCTCGCTCGCGCTGTCGTTCTTCTTCCTCGAGCTCTGCAACGCGAACCTCTGGGCGATCCCGATGGACGTCGCGCCGCAGTGGTCCGGTACCGCGTCCGGCTTCATGAACACCGGCTTCGGCGTCGCGGGCGTCGTGTCGCCCATCGTGTTCGGCTTCCTCATCGACACGACCGGCTGGCAGATCCCCTTCGCGCTCTCCTGCGTCCTGCTCGGCGCCGCCGCGGTGGTCGCGTGGTTCATGAAGCCACAGCGCCTCACGATGACCGACGGCGTCCTCGAGATCGGCACCCCGAAGGCGGAGCAGCAGTCCGCCTGAGGCAGCGGGTGCCCGTTGCGCGCGACGGTGGCCGTTCCGCGCACAGGAGGCAGCATCGCGCATGGGGAGACCGAAGATCGGTCTCCCCATGCGCGATTCCGCTTTCCACGTCGGGTGCGATGGGCGGGAACGCACCCCGGTGACGGCCTGGAGGCGCGGTGCCAGCCCGCCACGCGCCTCCAGGCCGTCACCACTCACCCTCGCACCGAGCGATGCACGAACCGCGCCCCTCGCACCGTGCGATGCGCCCGGGCCCGCGCTCAGCGCGCTGCGCGCCGCCCCACGTCGTCCGTCTCGCCGACGAGTGCGTCGTCCGGCTCGACCGGCTCCGGTGACCGTTGCACGACCGGCGCGGCACGTCCGGCGGCCGCGGCACGCTTCCGGGCCCGCGCCTCGCGCTGCCCACGCGACGCCAGCGACGGCCGCCCCGTGAGCGGCACGCTGAGCGGGGTCCACCGGAACAGCTCCGTGACCGCGACGGACAGGACGAGCACGAGCAGGTACGTCACGAGGGTGAGCCACGGCTTCGGCACGACGCGCTCGAGCCAGCTGTCGCCGTAGAGCAGGATCCAGATCATGAACGGGTGGCTCAGGAAGATGCCGAACGACCGGTCCGAGCCGTAGTCGACGACGCGCGCGAGGGGGCTGCCGGGACGACGACGGTCGGCCCAGCGCGCACCGATCGCCAGGAAGCCGACGAAGACCGCGGTGCTCCAGACCACCTGGACCGGCTGGAGCGGGGTGCCGGCGGCGTAGAGCGACTGCCCGAGGCCGACCTGCAGCGCCCAGACGCCGAGGGTGAGCGCGCCGGTGCCGGCGAAGCCCCAGAGGACGGCGGCCCGGTGCACCCGGATGAACCGGAGGAACCCGTCGGCGTGGTCGGCGGCGACCGCACCGGACACGATGAAGAACACGTACGAGAAGAAGAACTGCTTCTGGTACCCCTGCATCCACGCGTCGCTGGCGGGGAAGTACTTGTACCCGGCGAAGACGACGAGCTGCAGCACGAGCGACACGACGAGGACCGTCACGTGGTGCCCGCGGGTCTTCCGGACGAGCCAGGCGATCACGGGCAGCAGCAGGTACACCTGCATCGTCACGAGCAGGAAGTAGAGGTGGTACCACGAGGTTCCGGTGACGATCCCCTCGGCGAAGGTCCGCACGAGGTCGGGGACGTCGCCGCGGCGGGTGGCGTCGAGCAGCCACGACGACCCGACGTAGACGAACGACCACGCCAGGTACGGCACGCCGACGAGCAGGAACCGCTTCGGCCAGAACTGCGCCATCGGACGCGGGCGGAGCGTGTAGCTGTAGACGAGGACGAACGCGGTCAGCGAGAAGAACACCAGGCGTGTGAAGTGCAGCAGGCCGAGCAGGGCGTTCAGCGGCACGTCGTCGCTGGC
This sequence comes from Curtobacterium sp. MCBA15_008, assembly GCF_001865065.1. Classification (GTDB taxonomy): domain Bacteria; phylum Actinomycetota; class Actinomycetes; order Actinomycetales; family Microbacteriaceae; genus Curtobacterium. The sequence goes on from NZ_MJGN01000012.1 coordinate 27,194, forward strand.
CACGGTGTGGCTCGTGGTGTGGACGCCGATCACGCACGCGAAGGTCAGGATGCGGAGGACGTCGACCTCGTACAGGTGCCGGGGCTTCCCCTCGGCGGTACGGGTCGGGGTCTGCTCGCCGGAGGCGGTGGCGCCGCTCACGCGTGCTCCGCCATGGTGCGCACCTTCGCCCGCTGGACCTTGCCGGTCGGCGCGCGCGGCAGGTCCGGCACGACGACGATCTCGACCGGACGGCGGAAGCGCGTCAGCCGGGACTCGGCACGCGCGGTGAGGTCGGCGACGAGGGCGTCCGCGTCGACCGACTCGCCCGGCTCGGTCGGCTGCGGGATGACGTAGGCGACCGGCACCGCACCGAGGACGTCGTGCGGTCGGCCGACGACCACCGCCTCGAGCACCCGGTCGTCCCCGAGCAGCACGTCCTCGACCTCGGACGGGTAGACCTTCTCGCCGCCCCGGTTGATGACGTCGTCGGAGCGGCCGGCGAGCGCGACCCAGCCGTCCTCCGCGACGGACCCGACGTCGCCCGTGCTCAGCCACCCGTCGGCGTCGAAGCGCTCGGCGGCGCGCCCGAACAGGTACCGGTGCACGATGCCCTCGCCGCGCACCCACAGGGCCCCGACCTCGCCCGCGGGCAGGACGGTGCCGTCCTCGCCGCGGACCTGCACCTCGGAGCCGACGGGCACACCGACGGTGCCGACCCGTGCCGGTGCGCCGAGCGGCGTCGCGGTGATCTGCGACGCGCCCTCGGTCATGCCCCAGCTCACCACGAGCGGCACGTCGCCGAGCGCGGCGCGGACCGGGTCCGGCAGCGGCGCGGAGGCGCTCCGCACGAAGCGCAGGCCGGGCGGGAACGCCAACGGTCCGGTCTTCGCCAGGACGGCGAGGATCGCCGGCACCGCGTTGAGCCAGGTGATCCGCCGCTCGGCCAACAGCTCCCAGAACCCGGTCCGGCTGAACCGACGGTCGAGCACGAGCGTCGCGCCGGCGACGAGGGTCGCCAGCAGGCCGACGACCTCGGCGTTGACGTGGAAGAGGGGCAGGGAGTTGAAGCCGCGGTCCGCCGGCGTCAACGCGTTGTGCCGCGCGACGGCGCGCGCCACGAACAGCAGCTGCGACTCCGGCAGCTCGACGCCCTTCGGCGTGCCGGTCGACCCGGAGGTGAAGAGCACGACGGACCCCTCGCCCGGTGCGTCCGGACCCTCCGACGGCAGGTCGCCGTCACGGACGCCGGCCGGGAGGAACGTGGTCGCGTCGATCCCGCTGGCGGGCGCCCCGGGCACGGTCGCGTCCACGGCACGGTCCGACACCACGATCGAGGCCCCGCCGATCAGGTCGGCGAGACGGCCGGGCTCGGTGGTCGGCTGGCCGGTGTCGACGGGGACCGCACGGCGGCCGGAGGCGACTGCGGCGAGGTGCACGACGGCGAAGGCGAGGGGGTCGCCCAGGTCGACGAGGACCGCGCCGGACGAGGCGACGCCGATCGCGTCGAAGGTGGCGGACCACGCGGTGACGGCGTCGTCGAGGGCGCGGTAGGTCAGGACGCGGTCACTGCGCGCGTCCTCGAGGTAGGTACGCCCGCCGTCCTGCGCCGCACGGGCGCTGATGGTCGAGCGCAGGTCGGGTCGTTCTTCGCCTGCTCGCTGCACGGACTCAGGGTATTGCTCCTTCCTATGTCCGTTCCGAGCAGGACTCACGGCGCGGCCGGCACGGCAGGCGCGGCAGGCGCGGTCGTCGTGGCCGGCGCGGGCGTCGCGGCGGCCGGGGTCGCCGCGCTGCTCGGCTCGGCGGGGAACCGGCTGAGCAGCCACTGCCAGAGCGGCAGCATCCGAGGGGTGCCGTCCGGGCCCAGCGGTGTCGAGTCCTTGATGATCCGCGAGTGCGACTCCGACGGTGTCCCCACCCGGATGTCGGTCAGGATGGCGTGCGGGTCGCCGTCGGTACCCGGCGGCGCGGTGTCGGTGCGGAAGGGCCCGTTCTGGCCGTCGAGGCCGAGGACGGTCCACGACCCGCGGATCCGCGGCCCGAAGACGTCCCGCACGTCGTCGATGGCGTACATCCGGTCGACCGGTGTCCGCCCCGGCCGGTCCATCCACGCGGCGTGCTCGGCGCCGAGCGACTCCACCGGTGACGAGAACATCAGCGCCCCGCGAACCGAGCGGATGTGGGAGATGTAGGCCGCCTCCCCGCCGCCCTGCGAGTGGCCGGCGACGACGATGTCGCTCCACGCGATGTCGCGGTCGTCGTCCACGAACCGGCCCCAGCCGCCGTCGGGGTCGTGGTCCTCGAGGTAGGCGACGGCGTCACGGAACCGGGACACGATGGACCCCGAGGGCCGCACCGAGCTGAACGACGACGGACGGCTGCCGTCGAACCGGTTGCGCTGCACCTGCCCGTAGCAGTGCGGATCGGCCTCGCACGTGCCGGAGAGGGTCTTGCCGAGGTTCCAGTAGTCGAGTCCGAGGACGTGGTACCCGTCCTGCAGCGCGGTACTGAGGAACAGTTGGTAGTCGGCGGGCTTGGCCCGGGTCGCGGGCAGGAAGAGCAGCAGCGGGCCCTGGGCATCCGTGCGGGCGGCGAAGTCGTCGCGGTTCGGTTCGAGCCGCTGGCCGTTGATCGTGCCGAGCCGGAACCGGTGGAACTCGCCCTCCGGCCCGTGCTCGTCGCCGTGCGGACGGTCGGCAGCGGCCACGCGGCCGTGCTGCTCGACACGCTGACCGCCGAGCACGTTCGCGGCGACGAGGCTCGCGCCGCCGATCGCGAGCAGCAGGACGGCCGCGAGGACGAGGAGCACCCGGTGCTTCATCGGGCGAGGCGTTCCCACACCGCATCGGCCGAACGGAGCGTGTCGTCGAGGGTGCCGGTGGCGTCGACGACGTGGTCGGCCAGGGCGAGGCGCTCGGCGTCGCTCGCCTGCGCGGCCACGCGGCGCTCAGCCTCGTCACGGGGCATGCCGCGGTGCGCCACGAGCCGTTCGATCCGCTGCGCTGCCGGAGCGTCCACGACCACGACGGCGTCGAACTGCAGCGGTCGACTCCCCCGTGCCTCGGCGAGGAGCGGGACATCGTACACGACGACGGCCTCGGGATCGGCGGCCTCGGCGGCGTCGAACGCCTGCTGCGCGAGCCGCCAGACCTCCGGGTGGGTGATCGCCTCGAGGTCCTTGCGCGCAGCCGGGTCGGAGAACACGATCGCACCGAGGGCCGGGCGGTCGAGCGACCCGTCGGCCGCGATGACGCCGGGGCCGAAGCGCTCCGCGACCCGCTCGAGCCCCGGACTGCCCGGAGCGACGGCGTCACGGGCGAGCCGGTCCGCGTCCACCACGACGGCCCCGTGCTCCGCCCACCGAGCGGAGACCGTCGACTTGCCCGCGGCGATGCCGCCCGTGAGACCGATGATGCGCACGGTGTCCAGCGTAGCGAGCACCTCCGCCGGAACGGCCGGAAGCCCGGCACCCCTTCTCAGGGATGCCGGGCTTCCGGAACGGACGAGCCGCTCGATCAGTTGGTCGAGCTGAGCTTCTCGCGGAGTGCCGCGAGCGACGCGTCGTCGGCCAGGGTGCCCGGGCCGGTCGCCTCGCTCGTGAACGACGCCGAGGTGGACGCGCTGGCCGGGAGGTCGAAGCCACCCTGCGCCTCGTCGGCGATGGTCTTCGCGACCTGCGCCTTGTGGGCTTCCCAACGCGCCTGGGCGGCCGCGTACTGGCCCTCCCACTCGGTGCGCTGGGTGTCGTAGCCCTCGAGCCACTCGTTCGTCTCCGGGTCGAAGCCCTCGGGGTACTTGTAGTCACCCTTGTCGTCGTACTCGGTCGGCATGCCGTAGAGCGCCGGGTCGAACTCGGTGCTCTCCGGGTCGACGCCCTCGTTCGCCTGCTTGAGGCTGAGCGAGATGCGACGACGGTCGAGGTCGATGTCGATGATCTTGACGAAGACCTCGTCGTTGACCGAGACGACCTGCTCGGCGAGCTCGACGTGCTTGTTCGAAAGCTCCGAGATGTGCACGAGGCCCTCGATGCCGTCGGCGACACGGACGAACGCACCGAACGGCACGAGCTTCGTGACCTTGCCCGGTGCGATCTGGCCGATCGCGTGGGTGCGGGCGAAGACCTGCCACGGGTCTTCCTGCGTGGCCTTGAGCGAGAGCGACACGCGCTCGCGGTCCAGGTCCACCTCGAGGATCTCGACGGTGACTTCCTGACCGACCTCGACGACCTCGCTGGCGTGCTCGATGTGCTTCCAGCTGAGCTCGGAGACGTGGACGAGACCGTCGACGCCACCCAGGTCGACGAACGCACCGAAGTTGACGATCGACGACACGATGCCCTTGCGGACCTGGCCCTTGTGGAGGTTGTTGAGGAAGGTGGTGCGCGACTCGGACTGCGTCTGCTCGAGCAGGGCGCGGCGCGACAGGACCACGTTGTTGCGGTTCTTGTCGAGCTCGAGGATCTTCGCCTCGAGTTCCTGGCCGAGGTACGGCGTGAGGTCGCGGACGCGGCGCAGCTCGATGAGCGAGGCCGGGAGGAACCCACGGAGGCCGATGTCGACGATGAGCCCGCCCTTGACGACCTCGATGACCGTGCCGGTCACGACGCCGTCGGACTCCTTGATCTTCTCGACGTCGCCCCACGCACGCTCGTACTGCGCACGCTTCTTCGACAGGATCAGGCGGCCTTCCTTGTCCTCCTTCTGGAGGACCAGGGCCTCGACCTCGTCGCCGACCTCGACGACCTCGTTGGGGTCGACGTCGTGCTTGATCGAGAGCTCGCGCGAGGGGATGACACCCTCGGTCTTGTAACCGACGTCGAGGAGGACCTCGTCGCGGTCGATCTTCACGACGGTGCCGGAGATGAGATCACCGTCGTTGAAGAACTTCAGGGTCTTCTCGACCTCGGCCAGGAAGTCATCAGCCGAACCGATGTCGTTGATGGCGACCTGCTTAGGAGCCTTGGTCGTAGTGGTTGTCATGTAGAGATTGCTCCGAACGGACATGAGTCGGGCCGTGGCGGCAGAGGGTTCGAGCCCCCGTGGACGCCGCCGCAGCGGTTGAGTGTGTGACGCGGATTGCGCCGCACAAGTCTAACCGGAGCGAGCGAGGGCCCACAACCGGTGTGTCGGGCGTGGCGGGACCCGGTGGCCC
>NZ_MJGN01000012.1:33016-39148 GCF_001865065.1 Curtobacterium sp. MCBA15_008
CGGGACCCGGTGGCCCCGCCACGTCCGGCTAGTCGAGCAGCGCCGTCCGCAGGGTGTCGAGGCCGATGCTGCCGAGGGCCAGGGCGCGGTGGTGGAACGCCTTGAGGTCGAACGCCGAGCCCTCGCGCGCGGCGACCTCGTCGCGGATGGACTCCCAGACGCGCTGCCCGACCTTGTACGACGGTGCCTGCCCGGGCCACCCGAAGTACCGCGCGACCTCGAACCGGACGAAGGCGTCGGACATGTTCACGTTCTGGCGCATGAAGTCGAGCGCGTACTCCCACGTCCACCCGCCGCCGTCCGGGTTCGTCTTCTGCAGGTGCACGCCGATGTCGAGGACGACCCGGGCGGCACGCATCCGCTGTCCGTCGAGCATCCCGAGCCGGTCGCCGTCGTCGTCGAGGAACCCGAGCTGCTCCATCAGCCGCTCGGCGTACAGCGCCCAGCCCTCGACGTGGCCGGAGGACCCGGACAGCTGCCGGCGCCAGGTGTTCAGCTCACCGCGGTTGTAGACGCCCTGGCTGATCTGCAGGTGGTGCCCGGGGACACCCTCGTGGTAGACCGTCGTCTTCTCGCGCCAGGTGCCGAACTCGGTGACGCCCTGCGGCACGGACCACCACATGCGACCTGCGCGCGAGAAGTCGTCGGACGGGCCGGTGTAGTAGATGCCGCCCTCCTGCGTGGGGGCGATCCGGCACTCCAGGCGCTTGATCGGGTCCGGGATGTCGAAGTACCTGCCGTCCATCTCGCGGATCGACTCGTCGCTGGTCTCCTGCATCCACCGCTGCAGCGCGTCCGTGCCGTGCAGGACCCGGGCCGGGTCGGCGTCGAGCACCTCGATCGCACGGGCGACGCTCGCGCCGGACTCGATGCGGTCCGCGATGCGCTCCTGCTCGTCACGCATCCGCGCGAGCTCCTCGATGCCCCACTCGTACGTCTCGTCGAGGTCGACGACGGCGCCGAGGAACCGGCGCGAGTGCAGCTCGTAGGCGTCACGGCCGACCGCGTCGACCGGTGTCGCGAGGGGCAGCAGCTCGTGCTGGAGGAACTGGCCGAACGACCGGTACGCCGCCGCGGCGACCTCGGCCCCGCGGGCGAGTTCGGCACGGAGCGCGTCGGGCACCTGGCCGCCGTCGTCGAACGCGGCACCCTCGGCGAGCTGGCGGAAGACGCCGTCCTCGGCGCCGTTGCGGGCGGCCTGCTCGGCGATGAGCTCGACCTGGCGCTTCGCCGGCGTGACGTCCTCGCGGGTGCCCTCGAGCAGCGTCTCGCGGATGCCCTCGAGCGCGTCGGGCAGGGCGTGGAGCCGGCTCGCGATGTCCTGCCAGTCGGACTCCCCCGCGGTCGGCATGAGGTCGAGGACCTCGCGGACGGCCTGCGCCGGGCTCGCGATGACGTTGAGGTCGCGCAGGTGGAGCTTGCGGTCGAAGGACTCCTGGACGAGGTCGAGCTCGGCGCCGAGGTCGGTCTTCGTCACGCGGTCGACGGCGTCCACCGGCTCGGCGGCGTCGAGCGCGCGCTTCGTGGCCCGCGCGGCGTCGGCCATCGCGGCTGCCCCGGCGGGCGAGGTGTCGCCGTACTCGCCCGTGCGCCCGAGGACGCCGATGTACGTGGCGACGGTCGGGTCGAGGTCGACGAGGGTGGACACCCAGTCCTCGGCGACGCGGTCGACGGCGGACGGCTGGCGGACGGGACGGTCTTCGGTCATGCTCTCGACCCTACCGAGCCGTGACCCGACCGGTGGTCGGGACCACGGTCCGGAGACCGCGCCACCGGCGGACGGGGCGGACGGGGCGGACGGGAGGCGCGCCTCCTGTCCGTCCCCTGGTCCACATCAGTGCGCGGCGACCTCCCAGTTCGCCCCGACGCCGACGGACACGTCCAGCGGCACGGTCAGCTCGGCGGCGGCACCCATCCGGGTGCGGAGGATGTCCTCGACCCGGTCCTGCTCGCCGGGTGCGACCTCGAGGATGAGCTCGTCGTGGACCTGCAGGAGCAGGTGCGACGCCAGGTCGCCCTGGCGGAGGTCCTCGGCGACCCCGAGCATCGCGATCTTCATGATGTCGGCCGCCGAGCCCTGGATCGGCGCGTTCAGCGCGGCGCGCTCGGCGTTCTCGCGCAGCACGCGGTTCGGGCTCTTGAGGTCCGGGAAGGGACGACGCCGACCGAAGATCGTCTCGGTGTAGCCGTCCTCGCGCGCCTGCTCGACCACCCCGCGGAGGTAGTCGCGGACCGCGCCGAAGCGGGCGAAGTACTCGTTCATGAGGGTCCGGGCCTCGGACTGCTCGATGCGGAGCTGCTTCGAGAGCCCGAACGGGCTGAGGCCGTACGCCAGGCCGTACGACATCGCCTTGACCTTGGTGCGCATCTCGGGCGTGACGTCGGCCGGCTCGACCGAGAACACCCGCGCGCCCACGAAGCGGTGCAGGTCCTCGCCCTCGTTGAAGGCCTGGATGAGCCCGGGGTCGCCGGACAGGTGCGCCATGATCCGCATCTCGATCTGCGAGTAGTCGGCGGTGACCAGGGTCGTGTACGGCTCGGCCACGGCGAAGGCCGACCGGATCCGGCGCCCCTCGGCGGTCTTCACCGGGATGTTCTGCAGGTTCGGGTCCGTCGACGAGATCCGGCCGGTGCTCGTGCCGGTCTGCTCGTAGCGGGTGTGGATGCGTCCGTCGACGACCGAGGCGTCGAGGGTGTCGACGATCTGGCGGAGCTTCGTGGCGTCGCGGTGCTGCAGCAGCAGGCCGAGGAACGGGTGCGGGTGCTGGTCCTGCAGGTCGGCGAGGCTCGCGGCGTCGGTGGAGAAGCCGGTCTTCGTCTTGCGGGTCTTCGGCATCGCGAGCTCGGTGAAGAGCACTTCCTGCAGCTGCTTCGGCGAGCCGAGGTTCACCTCGTGCCCGATCTCGGCGAAGGCCTGCTGGGCGAGTTCCGCCGCACGCTCCCCCAGATCGTGCGACAACCCGGTGAGCACCGGCTTGTCGATACCGACGCCGATCGTCTCCATGCCGGCGAGGACCGGCACGAGCGGCAGCTCGATGTCGTCGAGGACCCGGAGCGAGGACTCGTCGATGCGTGCACGCAGCGCCGTCGTCACCCGGAGCACGAACCACGCGTTCACCCCGACGTTCACCGGGTCGGTCTCGGGGACGAGCTGGTTCGGGTCGCCGGTGGGCAGCTCTTCGCCGAGCTCCTGGTAGACGAGGTCGCCGAGCGGCTGTCCCTGCTTGCCGGGCTGGGCGAGCCATCCCATGATCCGGGCGTCCCCGGCGATGCCGTTGACCTGGAAGCCGACGGTGGCGAGGGCCTTGATCGCGGCCTTGGCGTCGTGGAAGTGCTTCGGGGCGTCGGAGGCGAACCACGCCGCCAGCTGTTCGTAGTCCTTCGCCCCGCTGCCACCCGGCACCATCACGGCGTCGTCGTGGGTGGCGATGCCGATCGCGCTGAGGCGGCCGTCGATGACCTCGACCGCGACGCCGTAGCCGTTGGCGGCCTCGGACGCGTTGCGGCGCTCGAGCCAGTAGCCGAGCTCCTCGTCGATGAGGGTCTTGACCGGCGGCGGGGTCGGCGCACCGCTGTCGATCGCACCTTCGGACGTGCTCGCCTCGGACGGCTCGCCGGAGCCGGCGACCTTGAACACCCGGTCGAGCAGCGTGCGGAACTGCAGCTTGGCGAAGAGCTCGCGCACCGCGTCCTCGTCGAGGGGACGGAGCGCGACGTCGGCCGGACCGACGGGCAGCTCGACGTCGTTCACGAGGCGGTTCAGCCTGCGGTTCCGGATCGCCCGGTCCTTCTGCTCGCGCAGGTTGTTGCCGACGACGCCCTTGATCTCGTCGGCGTGCTCGAGCACGGCGTCGAGCGAGCCGAACTGGGTGATCCACTTCACCGCCGTCTTCTCGCCGACCTTGTCGATGCCGATCAGGTTGTCGCTCGTCTCGCCGACGAGGGCCGCGATGTCGGGGTACTGGTGCGGCTCGATGCCGTAGCGCTCGTAGACCTTGTCGCGGTCGTAGCGGGTGAGCTCGGAGACGCCGCGGACCGACGGGTACAGCAGCGTGACGTCGTCGTTGACGAGCTGGATCGAGTCGCGGTCGCCCGAGACCACGTACACCTGGAACCCCTGCTCGGCACCCTGTCGGGCGAAGGTGGCGAGGATGTCGTCGGCCTCGTAGTCCTCTTTCGTGACCGTCGTGATCCCCATCGCCTCGAGCGCCTGCTGGAGCAGCGGGATCTGGCCCTTGAACTCGGCCGGGGTCTCGGAGCGGGTGCCCTTGTAGTCCTCGTACTCACGCGTGCGGAACGAGAAGCGGGAGATGTCGAACGCGACCGCCAGGTGCGTCGGCTTCTCGCGCTGCAGGAGCATGAGCAGCATCGAGATGAAGCCGTGGATGGCGTTCGTGTGCTGCCCCTCGCGGTTCACGAAGCTGTCGACCGGCAGCGCGTAGAAGGCCCGGAAGGCGAGCGAGTGGCCGTCGATGACCATGAGGGTAGGCTTTGCGGAGTCCGACACCCGGACAGCCTACCGACGCCATCCGACACGGGAGTCCGCCAGCGTGACCGACGAAGCGACCATCACCGGCACCGGCGCGACGGGTTCGCCCGAGGGCGTCGCGAAGCTCGCCGAACGGGGCATGGGCGAGCTCGCCGAGAAGATGGGCATGGTCGTCACGGAGCTCTCCGCCGAGCGCGCGGTGGGCACCATCCCCGTCGAGGGCAACCGTCAGCCGGTCGGCCTCCTGCACGGCGGCGCGTTCGTCGTCCTCGCCGAGAGCCTCGGCTCGATGGCGGCCACCGTCCACGCCGGTCCCGGCCGCTACGCCGTCGGCATCGAGCTGAACGCCTCCCATTCCCGGAGCGCCACGAGCGGCCTGGTGACCGGCACCTGCACGGCACTGCACCTCGGCAACACGCTCACCACGCACGAGATCGTCCTCACCGACGACCAGGGGCGGCGCTGCTCCACCGTGCGCATCACCAACATGATCCGCGAAGCCCGCTGACGCGACCGCACGACCGACACTGCACCACCGCGCCGACCGCGCACCGGGCCGTCACGAAGGAGTGACCATGCCCATCACCGACTGGAAGATCGAACTGATCATGGTCCCGGTCAGCGACGTCGACCGCGCCCGCGACTTCTACGCCTCGATCGGCTTCTCGATCGACCACGACCAGCGCGTCTCCGACGAGCTCCGCTTCGTCCAGGCGACCCCGCCCGGGTCCGCCTGCTCGATCGCGTTCGGCGAGGGCATCATGTCCCCCGACGTCGTGCCCGGGTCACTGAAGTCGATCCAGGTCGTCGTACCCGACGCCGACGAGGCCCTCGCACACCTGCAGGGACTCGGCGTGGACGCCATCGGGGTGGACGAACTCGCCTGGGGACGCTTCGTCTTCTTCACCGACCCCGACCGGAACGCGTGGACCCTGCAGGAGCTCCCGAAGCGCGGCTGAGGCGCCGGCTCAGTCCTCGGGCGGTCGCTGGAGCAGCAGCCGTGCGTCCCCGAAGCCGAGCCGCCGGTACAGGGTCTCGCCGTCGACGCTCGAGTGCACCGAGGTCCGCTCGACCCCGAGCGCGTCCGCCTCGTCGAGCAGCGCGGTGACGAGCCGCTTCGCGACGCCCCGGCCCCGCAGCTCGGGGTGGACGTAGACGGTCTGCACGTCGGCCGTCAGCCGTCGCGCGGGCCGGTCCGGCGTGGGCGGCCGTGCGACCAGCCCGAGCCACGCCATCCCGAGCACCCGCCCATCGCGTTCGGCGACGACGCACCGGTGGGTGTCGGGGTGCTCGGCGGCGAAGGCGGTCATCGCGTCGCGGTACGCGTCCGCCGTCAGTCCGGCGGTCACCCCGCCCTCGTCCACGCTCCACCGCCACCGCAGGTCGGCCACCGCGGGCATGTCGTCTGGCCTGGAGGCACGGATCACCACGTCGTCCATCGCCCCAGCTTGCCAGGTGGCCGGCACCGGCCGTCTGTTCGAGCGCAGCGTGCGACGTCCCACGAGTCGATCGACGCGTGCCGTGCCGCACGGTGCGCATGCATCGGATTCGTGTGCATGCTGCGACGTCCCACCTGTCGATCGACGCGTGCGGTGTCGCACGGTGCACACGCATCGGACGGCCGTCTGCCGGAACGCGGAACG
>NZ_MJGN01000012.1:39824-43196 GCF_001865065.1 Curtobacterium sp. MCBA15_008
GCGGAACGTCGGTGAGCGACTACTTCTTGGCGCTGAGCTGCTCGATGATCGCCTTCGCGACGTCGTGCATGGTGAGTCGGCGGTCCATCGAGGCCTTCTGGATCCAGCGGAACGCCTCGGGCTCGGTGAGGCCCATCTTCTCGTTGAGCAGGCCCTTGGCCCGGTCGACGAGCTTGCGGGTCTCGAAGCGCTCGACCAGGTCGGCGACCTCGGCTTCGAGCGTGATGATCTGCTGGTACCGCGAGAGGGCGATCTCGATCGCGGGGAGCAGGTCGTTCGGCGTGAACGGCTTGACGACGTAGGCGAGCGCGCCGGCCTCGGTCGCACGCTCGACGAGGTCCTTCTGGCTGAATGCCGTGAGGAGGACCACCGGGGCGATGTGGTTCTTGGAGAGCTTCTCGGCGGCGGAGATCCCGTCGAGCTGCGGCATCTTGACGTCCATGACGACGAGGTCGGGACGGAGGTCCGTGGCGAGCTGCACGGCGGTCTCGCCGTCACCCGCTTCGCCGACGACGTCGAACCCGTTGTCGCGGAGGATCTCCACGATGTCGAGGCGGATGAGCGACTCGTCCTCGGCGACGACGACGCGACGGGGTGCTGTTGCAGTTGCTTCTGTGTCACTCACAGCATGCAGCCTACTAGACGACGGACGTCGAGTTCGTACGAGTGGCGGGACTTGAACCCGCACGCCGTGAGGCAGAGCATTTTGAGTGCCCCGTGTCTGCCGATTCCACCACACTCGCGAGACTTCCAGGCTAGCAGGACGCCGGGAGGGTCAACTCGAACACCGCGCCGCCGAGCGTGCCGTCCGTCCCGTGCCGCAGCGCCCCGCCGTGGGCCTCGGCGATCCCCCGAGCGATCGGCAGGCCGAGCCCTGCGCCCCCGGAGCGGGCGTCGCGGGCGGCTTCGAGCCGCACGAGTCGGTCGAACACCCGCTCGCGGTCGTCCGTGGCGATCCCGGGCCCGTCGTCCTCCACACGGACGAGGGACCCGCGATCACCGCGCTCGAGGGTGACGACGACGCGGCCGGCTCCCCCGGTCGCCCTCGCCGCGTTGTCGACCAGGTTGCCGAGCACCTGCGCGAGCCGCTCGGTGTCGAGGTCGGCGGGCACCGGTCGAGCCGGCACGACGACCGTGAGGTCGACGTCGGGCAGGCGGGAACGGAGTCGGTCCGCCTCGGCGACGAGCACCGCGCCGAGGTCGACGACGTGTCGGTCGAGCTCGATCCCGCGGTCGAGCCGCGCCATCGTCAGCATGTCGTCGACGAGGCGTGCTGCCCGGTCGGCCTGTCGGACGACGAGGACCGCGAGCGCCTCGCGTGTGGCGTCGTCACCCCCGCCGCGCACGAGCGTGTCCGCTGCTGCGCGGACCCCTGCGACCGGCGTCCGGAGTTCGTGTGCGGCGTCCGAGAGGAAGGCTCGGACCCTGGCCTCCGCGGCGACGGCGTCCCCTTCGGCGCCCTCGACCGCGTCGAGCATCTCGTCCATCGCGACCGCGACCCGACCGATCTCGGTGTCCGGCTGGGACGGACGGAGTCGACGTCCCCGGTCACCGCCAGCGATGGACCGGGCGGTCGACGTCACCACGTCGAGCGGCCGGAGCGAGCGACGCACCACGAGGACGACGCCGAGGACCGCGACCCCGAGGAACGCGGTCGACGCGCCGCCCATCACCCAGCCGAGCTGGACGAGGGTGTCCTGGACGTCGCGGGTCCCGGCGGTGAGCGTGATGCGGGTGCCGTCGTCGAGCCGGCTCACCAGCGTGAGGACGCCGTCGTCCTCGTGCACGGCCGAGGACACGACGGTGGACGTCGTCCGTCCGGAACCGGACGACGACGATCCGGTCCCCGCGGACTCGGATCCCCGCGGCACCGGGACGGGGAGCGCGCCCGGGTCGGGCGGCCCGGCCCGGAGCTGGTCGGGGGTCGGTCCCGCCTCGACCGCGGCCCCGTCGGGCTGCACGATGCGGACGGAGAGCCCCTGCGCGGACAGGCGGTCGGCGAGGTCCTCGACGTCGACCGTGCCGACGAGCGCGGCCGCGGCGGCGGCACGGTCCCGGAGGCGGTCCTCCACCTGCGCGCGGAGCCGGACGCCGAGCAGCACCTCGACGGCGACGGCCAGTCCGGCGAGGAGTACCGCGAGGAGCACCACGATCGCGACGACCGTGCGGAGCCGCAGCGACGTCGTCCGCAACGTGGGACCGTCGATCGTCACGCGGCCGCCCGGTCGTCGCTCAGCCGGTAGCCGAGCCCCCGAACGGTGTGCACCAGCCGTGGACCGTGCGCTTCCATCTTCCGGCGGAGCGCGCTCAGGTGGACCTCGACGACGTTGTCCGCGACGTCGTCGTACCCCCAGACCTGCGTCGTGATCTGCCCCTTGGACACGGTGCGGCCGCGGCTCTCGGCGAGGAACCGCAGCAGGCGGAACTCCGTCGCCGTCAGGTCGAGCAGGACCCCGCCGCGGCGCACGGTCGCCGCCTCGGGGTCGAGCACGAGGTCGCTCACCTCGATCACGGATGGGATCCGCCCGCGCCGACGGAGGACGGCGGTCACCCGGGCGACGAGCTCGGCCATCGCGAACGGCTTCACGACGTAGTCGTCGGCGCCCTCGGCGAAGCCGCGCAACCGCTCGTCGAGCTCGTCGCGCGCGGTCATCATCACGACGGCGGCGTCGGAGGCGGACCGGACGCGTCCGGCGAGCACGATCCCGCTCGGTCCGGGCAGCATCCAGTCGAGGAGGACCAGATCCGGTGCGCAGCGGCGCAGGTCCGTGACGAGGTCCAGCCCGTCCGCGGCTTCGGTGACGACGAACCCCTCGGCGCGGAGGGTCGTGGCGACGGAGGTCCGGATGGCGTCGTCGTCGTCGACGACGTGGACTCGGGCGGGAACGGGCACGGCCGTCACGGTAGGGGGCGACTGCGAGCAGACAGCATGGAGGACGCTGGAGAAGCCCTGTGCTTCAGGCATGCTTCAGATTCGGATCCGAGCGTCGAGGTCGTCGGTGGATCGCCCGGATCCGCCCGGACACGAACGGGAGTCACCATGCACGACGAACGAGAGAACCAGACCGTGGACACCGCCGGAGCCCGACGCCGGACGCGCTTCCGACGTGCCGGGATCGGCGCCGGCGTGGCGGCCGTCCTGGTGCTCGGCGGGGTCGGGGTCACCGCGGTGGCAGCGTCCGCCGCGGACGGCCCCGGCTCCGGCACGCCCTCGGGAGCGCCGACCGTGGTGCCGAGCGGCGCACCGACCGACCGTCCGTCGGCCGGCGCAGCAGCCGGCGGCGAGGACGCACCCCCGGCACCGGGATGCGTCGCGGCACCGGCACCAGGCGCGGACGGGAAGGCGCCGACGCCGCCGAAGCCCGACGCGGA